>CAWGPN010000009.1:0-307112 GCA_963824515.1 uncultured Acidobacteriota bacterium | reverse complement strand
GGCGCTACGCGGGATCATCGTCACGAAGAAGGTTGGACACTTATTCGAGGCGGACATCCGAGGCTACTTTAACCACATCCAGCATGATTGGCTGCAGAAGATGGTTGCACATCGGATTGCAGACCCGCTCATCCTGCGCCTAATCGGCAAATGGCTGAACGCAGGTTTCATGGTGGGAGGAGTCGTTACGCGAACGGAAGAAGGATCGCCACAAGGCGGGCCGATCAGCCCGATCTTATCCAATATCTACCTGCATTTCGCTCTTGATCTCTGGTTCGAGAAGAAGATCAGACCGGCGTGTCAGGGGGAGGCGTACCTGACGAGGTTTGCTGACGATTTCGTGGTGAACTTCCAATACCGGCGCGATGCGGAAGAGTTCCACAAGAACCTGACGGATCGATTCGGGAAATTCGGATTGGAGTTGGCGGAGGAAAAGACGCGGGTGATGCGCTTCGGACGCTTTGTCCGGACGGACCTAGAGAAGACCGGAGAGAAACCGGATACGTTTGACTTCCTAGGATTCAAGCATGTCTGCGGCACCGACCGAGGCGGCAAGTTTGCCTTGGTGCGGGTCCCATGCGACAAAAGCCGCCGAAAGTTCTTGGCCAAATCCAAGGAATGGCTCAGCAAGCATAGGCATTGGAAGCGGCGGGATCAGCAAAAGCAACTCGTGATGATGCTGCGCGGCTTCTACCAGTATTTCGGGCTACACCACTGTAAACCGAAGCTCGACGGGATCCGGCGTGAGGTACAACGACAATGGGCCCGTACCTTGAGACGACGGAGTCAGCGGCACCGCCTTTACTGGTCCTATCTCCTGCATCAAACCTGGTTCGAATTACCTTATGCCGTGTCAACTCGCCATGCGACGGTCTGACGGCCTTTTCACGAGAGCGACCTGGGGAGCCCGTTGCGGGCAATCCGCTCGACGGGTTCTGCGAGGGGGGACGGGCACAAGAGGGTTCGCCTCAAGATCCGTCCCTACCCACCATAGCATTCCCCACGCCGACCTTCTAAAGTCGGTGGCTCGACGGGTCGTCGACGGAGCGATGCTGCATTTGATCAAAATGTGGTTAGAAGCTCCTGTAGAAGAGACCGACGAGAAAGGGGATGCGCATCGGAGCACGCGCAATCGGGATGAAGGAAGGGGAACTCCGCAGGGAGCCCCGATCAGCCCGTTGCTCAGCAACTTGTACATGCGCCGTTTCGTGCTGGGATGGAAAAAGCTCGGACACGAGAAGCGTCTTGCTGCATACATCGTTAACTACGCCGATGACCTGGTGATCTGCTGCCGAGGCCGAGCGGAAGAGGCGCTGGCTAGGATGCGAGACATCATGGCGAAGCTGAAGTTGACGGTGAATGAAACGAAGACGCGGGTGTGTAAACTGCCGGAAGAGAAATTCGACTTTCTGGGTTACACGTTTGGTCGGTGCTACTCGTTGAAGACAGGGCGTGCGTACATTGGCACGGTTCCCTCGAAGAAGCGGGTGATCCGCATCTGCGAGACGATTAGCGAGATGACCGGACGGGATCAAACCCTGCTGGACCAGGAGACGGTGGTAGCGAAGCTCAATCGCACGATGATTGGATGGGCCAACTACTTTTGTCTAGGGCCAGTCAGCAAGGCCTATCGAGCGGTGGACAACCACGCTTGCAAGAGGCTACGTCAGTGGTTGTGTGCCAAGCACAAGGTCATGTCGGGGACCAAGCGGTTTTCGGAGGCCTCCCTGCACGACGTGCGGGGCCTTGTCCGCCTTACCAGACGGACGCGCAATCTCCCGTGGGCGACCTCGTGACACTTTCTCCGAGAGCCGGACGCGGGAAATCCGCATATCCGGTTCGATGAGCGCGGTGTGAAGACGGAAGCATGGTACAGCTAGTGAGGCACCGACAGACGAAAGAGTCGGCCACGGATAGGCTGCACCTAAACCACCGCGTCACACCTCGACTCCACAGTTTCCGACTAGCGTTATAATAAGAAACAATGAAAGAAAAATCGCAAGCTTCGAAGGCCGTGGTGCTGCTGAGCGGAGGAATGGATTCGTGCGTATGCGCAGCGATTGCGCGGGAGCGACACGGGGCGGGGAATATCTCGCTATTGCACGCCGGTTATGGGCAACGCACGCAGGAGCGCGAAAGGCAGGCGTTTGACGCGATTGCCGACTTTTATGGGGTGGGGAAGCGATTGATCGTGCAGCTCGATCATTTCCGGGCAATTGGGGGTTCGGCGCTGACGGATCAGAACATCGCGGTGCCGGAAAATGAACTGGGAGCGGCGGGAGCACATGGCAGCACGATTCCAGTGACGTACGTGCCGTTTCGCAACGCACATTTTCTTTCCGTGGCGGTGAGCTGGGCGGAAGCGATTGGGGCGAGGGCGGTTTACATCGGAGCGGTTGCGGAAGACAGCTCAGGGTACCCGGATTGCCGGGCGGAGTATTACAAAGTCTTTCAGGAGTTGGTGCGTGTAGGGACGAGGCCGGAGACGCAGATTGAGATCGTGACGCCGGTAATTGCGATGAAGAAAAGCGAGATCATCCGGCGAGCGATGGAGTTGGGCGCGCCGCTGCACTTGACGTGGTCTTGTTACCAGAATGAAGACAAGGCATGCGGAGTGTGCGACAGTTGCCTGCTGCGATTGAAGGCGTTTGAGGAAGCCGGAGTGCCGGATCCCATAGCCTACCGGCTGGCGGTATCTGCGCGCCCCTAGGACTTGGAAAAGAGCTAAGATTAAGGATAATAGGGCCATCCCGCCAGCCAGGCCAGGCAGGGAATGCCTCGGCAAAAGGAGAATGGAGCATGAGGAAATTTGTGAAGATGTGGGCGGTGGCCGCGGTAATCGCCGCCGCGCTGATTTGCGTGAGCGCGCCGGGAGCGGAAGCGCAAGGCGGTGGATCGATCTCCGGGACGATTCTGGATGTCGTCGGCAAGCCCTGGTACAACATCCCCATGCAGTGTGTGAGCGATCAGGGCGCGAAGCAAGAGACCAAAACAGATGCAGATGGAAAGTATCACTTCCTTAACCTGCGCCCGGGCATATATCACGTCTACATCATTTTGCCGGCGCCGAATAAACCCTATGACATGCAAGTCCAGGTAGCGAGCGACACCGCGAGCAAGGCGGATCTAAATTTCAAGGATGTTGTGGCCAAGCAAGGTGCCGCCGCGGAGGAACAGGTCAAGAAGCAGACGGAGGAGAAGGAAAAGTTCGAGAGCATGAAGGCGCACTTCAGCGCCGGGAGCGCCATTCTCGACCAGGAGCGCAAAGCGAAAGAGGACTTGCTGAAGGCGACGCCCGATCAGCGCGACGCGCTGAAGCAAAACCTGAAGGGTCTTTCGGACAAGGCTGCGGCTGAATTCCAGGCGGCGCAAAAGGCGGAACCGGAAAACGACGCCAACAAGCACCTGCTGTGGGCGATGTTGGGCCAAGCATATGACATCGCGGGCCGCAACGAGGAAGCGGCCGAAGCGTACCAGCAGGCTATCAACGCGAAGCCGGATGATCCAGGGTATTACAACAATTTGGGGAACGTGTTGGCGCGCGAGGGGAAAATCGACGAGGCGAAAGCATCGTACACGAAGAGCGCGGAGCTGGATCCGACGCATGCGGCGACGGCCTGGCGGAACTTTGGAATCAGCCTGTACAACGCCAACCGGTTGGGCGACGCCGTCGAGCCACTGCAAAAATCGGCGGAACTCGATCCGAAGAATGCACAGACGTGGTATCTCCTGGGCGCTTCGTTGGTGTATAAGATGACGGTAAAAAAAGAGGGCGACAAGGATGTTCCCGTATTTGCGCCGGGTACGATCGAGGCTTATCAGAAGGCGATAGAGCTCGATCCCAACGGGCCCTACGGACAGGACGCCAAAAAGGGCCTCGAACAACTGCAACTGATGTCACCGGGCATCGACATCAAAGTCAACGTCAAGAAGAAAAAGAAGTCCTGAGCTAGCTCGCTGCTTTGAATGAAGGCCGGTCCCCCAAGCGGGACCGGCCTTTTTTTGAAATGGGCCTGCGATTGGATTTGGCATGTGCGAGAGGATCCCTGAAAACTTGAGACCGACCAGCAAAATGCCTAATTCCGCTGAGCGATTACCGGTGCATCAACGTTCCAGTGGTTTTGGTGCGTCGAAGAGCCCAGGCGAAGACAGCCATCGAGAAGGGCAGGAGGAAAGCGGCGAAGAGCAGCAAGACCAGAAGGGGCCGCCAGACGGCGTGGAAGCCGGTTCCGGCAAGCAGAGCGGCGCGCATGGCGTCGAGCGCATAAGTGACCGGATTCAGCCGCGCCACAACTTGCAGCCAATCCGGTAGGACACTGATCGGAAAGAGCATGCCGCCTACCAGACTGGATATACCGAGGAAAAACCACTTGGCGGGATTGCCGCGTTTGAATAGCACGAGATAGCTCGCGGAAAGAATGCCGAGCCCGGAAAAGGCCAGCAGCGTGGCAATAAGAACCGCGGCAACGGCCGGCCAGTTCGCTCCGCGCAACGGAAAGCCGAAGAGCACCGCGCCCCAGGCGACGTAAACCGCGATTCGAAGGGTGGATGCGACGAAGGGGTAGATCGCCGAGCCAGCAAGAATTACGGGGAGCGCTGTCTGCGTGACGAGAAGGTGTTCGAGCGTACCGGAATCGCGCGCTTCCATCAGACTGCGGTCGAAAGAGTCCATCGCCGCGTTCAGATAATCGAGAAAGACGAAACCGATCAGCGAAAAGGCAAAGTACGTTTCGCTATGCGGGAGCGCGTGCCGAAGCTGGGGACTGTCGACGAAGAGCGCGACGTAATAGAACATGGCTACGCCGAAGAGCGCCTCGATGGCCTCGAACAAGAAAGCGGTGCGGTAGGTGCGGGCGATGGAGAGGTCGCGCCGGAAGAAAAGCCATATCTCGCGAAGCATGGTGGTCATTCCCGGGTATCCTCGGCGGCCCAGCCTGAGCCGTGCCCCGTCAGGTGCAGAAAAGCGTCCTCGAGGGAAGCCGCGCCGGTGCGCTGCTTCAAGGCAGCCAGCGAGTCGCAGGCCAGCACGCGTCCCGCGTCGATCACGACGATGCGATCCGCGAGGAGCTCGATTTCTGAAAGGGCGTGGGAAGCGAAAAGCAGAGTAGTCTCGCCACGGCGGAGAATTTCGGTTTTCAAGAAACGGCGAAACTCCGCGGCGCCAATGGCATCCAGGCTGCGGGTGGGTTCATCCAACAGGAGAACGCGAGGCTGGTGGAGGAGCGCGCGGGCGAGGCTCAAGCGCTGCACCGTGCCGGAAGATAGCGTGCGCACCTGGCGGTCGAGTGCTTCCGAGAGATGAAATTGTTCCGCTAGCCGAGGGATGCGCTTCGCGGCGGCGGCGTTCGAAAGCTGGTTGAGGCTGCCGAAAAATCGCAGATTCTCGCGGCAAGTAAGTCGCGAGTAGAAGCCCACGTCGCTGCCCGCGTGATAGCCTAGCTCGCGGCGGACGGCGCTGGGGTCGCGGACGGCATCGTGGCCGGCGATTTGGGCGCGGCCTTTCGTGGGGAGAATCAGCGTGGCGAGAATCCGGATCAGGGTGGATTTGCCGGCGCCATTCGCGCCGAGCAGCGCCAGCGCTTCGCCCGGCCGCACTTCAAAGGAGATCCCGCGGAGAGCCAGGACGGTGGGCTTTTCAAAGGGCTGCATGAGCGAGCGCCAGCCGCTGCGCGCAGGAGGAAACGATTTTTCGATGGCTTCAACGCTAATCGCGGTTTCAGGCACGAGGGAACTTATAGCGTGTCTGCCGCTCGAAGACAATCGGCTGGCGAGGAAGAGCAACCGTCGCCGAATCGGAAGCTGGTAGGCAGCGTGAAGCTGCTTGAGTAAATGGCTGGAGAGTTAGGCTTTTCCAGCCCTCGTTGAGACGTTTGAAAATGGTACAGAAAATCAGATCCAAGTTCCCGATATTGGTGAACACAATCATAGGCCGAGTTCTCTTGCGCACTTCCACGAAGCAGCTCCCCATTGGGTAGGAAGTCCGCGGTTTCCCCAAGAAGTGGCAGGGAGAGGCAAAGCAATGCAAAAGTTCCAACAGGCTAAGGTTCAATTCCGACGCCATCGCTAGCGCTTCCTTGCCGTTTGCAGCTACCGTGTGCATTGCAACCCGGGCAGCTTCGAAGTTAGCTAGGAGTTGTTTTCCTTTCTCGAGGTTATTGATTATCTGGAGAGATGTGAGCCACGTCTCATATGCGTTGCTAGAGCACTTCCATAAATGATGTAGCTTAACAACGGACCATTCCTGTGGCACAGTAGGGGCTATGACACCCATTCCTGTGCCGGTCCGGCAACGCATTCTGCAGCTGTACGATCGAGGCAAGAGCACTCGCGAGATCGCGCAATTTTGCGGTTTTTGCGTGGCGGCGGTGCGCCGCGTGCGCCAGCAGTTTCGCCAGCGCGGCACGCTGCAGCCGCGAACCCGCCGCAGCGGACGCCGTACATTACTCACCGCCGACCGCCGGCAGCGGCTCGAAGAGTTGCTGTCGGAGCAGCCCGACGCCACGCTGGCCGAGTTGGGGGCGGGTCTTGACCGGCGGTTCCGGACTTCCACGATCGATCTGTGGCTGCGGAAACTGGGCTGGAGGTATCAAAAAACTCTAGCCGCCTCCGAACAAGAACGGCCCGACGTGGCCGAAAAAGAGCGCAGTGGCATGAACAGTTCGTCGCACACCCCGTGCAGCGCTTGGTTTTTGTCGATGAAAGCGGGGCCAACACGAAGATGACGCGGTTGCGCGGCCGGGCCCTGGGAGGACGAAGATTCGTGGGCCGCATTCCCTGCGGGAACTATCAGACCAGCACGTTGATCTCCGGCATCCGCTGGGACGGCCCTTGCGCTCCTTGGCTGTTCGAGGGACCTATGAACGGCGAAATGTTTTTGGCCTGGGTGGAGCAAGGCCTGGCACCCGTTTTGCGGGCGGGTGAGCTGGTGATCCTCGACAATCTCGCCACCCACAAAATCCGGGGCGTGCGCGAAGCGATTGAAGCGCGGGTGCCGGGCTGCGGTACTTGCCGCCCTACTCTCCGGATTTCAATCCCATCGAACCGATGTGGAGCAAGATCAAGCAGGCGCTTCGCAGCCACGCCCCGCGCAGTGACGAGCAACTGCTCCTGCCGCCAAAGCTGCCTTTCAATCCATTTCGTCCGCCGATTGCCGAGGCTTCTTTTTTAGCGCCAAGTACGCTACGTCATTTATAATTCTCTATGCTCTAATTTGGGATGACTTCTCGAATGCGAGGAGCATGGCAGCCAGCCCCAGAGCCGTGAGTGTTCCACCGAGCAAAATATATTCGTCCGCTTATAGCCCCGGATGATGAATGGAATCGAGCAAGACGTACGTGCCGAGCAAACAGAAGAAGATTGACAGTCCAATCCAAAAGTGTCGAACTTTATTCATGAAAACCACCCCGGCCCCGATGAGCAAGGTGCTGTATTACTACAGGCTTCCTCCGATCTTCGGATCGTTAAACTGTTTACTTATATTATATATAATAATATATATTAGTTAACAATATATTTTATTAAATAAGATAAGATCAGAAGCTGCCGCCGCCAAAAGCAATATTAAGCCTCAGGTTCACAAAGGTAGGATAAGTAAAACATTGCAATCTCCGGTCCCACCGCCTAGCCTTGAGAGCCAATCTTGCAGCACTGCCAGCTGGTCCGTCCCCACGCTCGTGAATTCGACCCCCATTCCCATGTTGGGGAAGACAAACACTACTCGACCAGTTGCTGTGAATTTGGCGCTCTCTTGAGAGATCGTGACCCGGATTTCTGCGCCTTGCGGGCAAGGATTCAGCATGTCCAGGTAACAACCACCGATACTCAGATCGCCGGTCTTGGCATTGAACTTCATCTCCGAAGCGATCTCAGTCACTTGTGCGTCTGCGATGAATTGATACCGTGTGGCACGGCGGCGCTCTAAGCTCATATCTTACTGCTTTCTTTGTGACCAATCAGCGAGGGCCGCGAATTCTATCCGGTTCCGGCCGAGTCGCTTAGCAGAGTAGAGAGCAGCGTCCGCTTGCGATACAAGTTGACTAAGGTCTGGAACTGCCCGCCCTCAAACCCGGCTACTCCAAAGCTCGCCGTTATCCTCATGCTGTTTCGGTCGAAGTAGAACTTAGTTGCCCCGATCTCTGTACGAATCCGGTCGATCGCGAGCCTTGCGTTTTCTTTCGTTGTGTGCGTTAGGGCAAGGAGGAATTCCTCACCCCCGACACGGCCACAAATATCACTCTTACGAGAATTAGCTTTCAGAATCTCCGCAAATCTCTTGAGAACGGCATCCCCGGCTTCATGGCCATAGGTATCGTTTACGTTCTTGAAGTGGTCCAAGTCAGCCATCACAATCCAAAATGAGAATCCATACCGGACGGCTCCGCTAAGTTGCCTTGTTGCCCACTCGTCAATCGCCCGACGGTTGGGCAGGTTCGTTAGAGAGTCCGTAAGGGCTAGCTGTTCCAGGAGGCGATTCTTTGCTTCAATCTGACGGTGGAGATCGATTATCCTCCGGCCAACTCCCACACGCGCTAAGAGCTCTTCGCGGTCGAATGGCTTTGTCAGATAATCATCGGCTCCGGCCGCTAATCCCTTCACAACTTCACTCTTTTCGGTCATGCCGGTCAAGATAATAATGTACGTGTAAGTTTTTTGATAATTTCGCCGGATGTTTTCGCACAGCTCAATTCCCGAAAAATCCGGCATCATCCAGTCAGTGATCACCAACGAGGGTTGATGTTCGGCGAAGACATCAATCGCTTCACGACCACTTTTTGCGAAGAGGATCGCATACTGGTTCTCGGTGAGAGTTTGCTCGACAAGTTTCCGGTAGACCGCATAATTATCGGCTATCAATATTTTGAAAGCTTTTTCCGGAGTGCTCATCAATCCTCGTACGCGACTTCCCAGGCCAAGCACCAATCTAGAGGCGGGAAACTAATAGGCCAAAATTGCGGACTGCGTTTATCAAACTCGAAAGCTGTTGCAAAGCATCCCCCTGATGGCTCTTCAACCAGGACCACCCGGCAAGCCGCTTCCTTTGCAGAATGAGGTTTGACGAACGTAATTCTTTGGCTCGGAATCATTCTGAAAGGTGCGTCCAGCAGACCACCGTGGGCATTCATCACGAGGGCGGATGCCTGTGCCGGCACACGATTTCCTTCGGGCATCTTTGCCTTAATAGGAACTGCAACTTGCAGCATAACCCGCTGTCTCCGCCGCCGGTTTTGGAGATTAGGTTGCATCATAAGCTTTGGCTCCTAAGGCCTGACCCCCTCCAGTTGTACCAGCTGATATGAGAGTCTAACGCCCGGGAGGGCGGGAGGACTCGATGAAAAGGAAGCGACACACGCCGCAGGAGATCATTGCGAAATTGCGCGAAGCGGAAGCGGACCTCAACCAGGGGGCCACGATCGAAGCGGTTTCTCGGAAGTTGGAAATCAGCGAACAGACATTTCATCGCTGGCGGCATCTGTACGGCGGGATGGAGGGGCCGGAGATGGCGCGGATGAAGGAGCTGGAAAAAGAAAATGCGCGGTTGAAGAAGATCGTGGCGCAGCAAGCCATGGACATCGACGCGCTGAAGGACATGAACCGAAAAAACTGGTAAGCCCGGCGGGCAAGCGACGGGCGGTGAACTATCTTTGCGAAGAGCACAGTTGTGGGGAACGAAATGCTTGCCGGCTGGTGCAGCAGCCGCGCTCGACGCAGCGGTACCAGGCGAGGATCGATTATGAAGAGCGGCGGATCCGCAAGCGGTTGCACGAGTTGGCCAAGAAGCATCCGGGATCGGGGTATCGGCGGATGACGCGGCTGCTGCGCGAGAAGGGCTGTGCGTCAATCGCAAGCGCGTGCAGCGGCTGTGGCGGGAGGAAGGCTTGCGAAACCCGCTGCGGAAGCGGCGAAAACGCGCCCGTGGGCACAGCGAGAATAGCTGTGCCGTGAAAAAGGCGGAGTACAAGAATCACGTATGGTGCTGGGATTTCACGATGGATGAAACGGCGGATGGCAGGCGATTGAAGTGGTTTTCGGTGGTGGATGAATTCACGCGAGAGTGTTTGGCACTGGAAGTGGAGCGGCGGATGAAAGCGAAAGATGTAGTGGCGATCCTGACGTGGTTGGAAGCCAAGCACGGCGCGCCAGGAGCAATTCGCTCGGACAACGGGCCAGAGTTCATCGCGCGAGCCATCCAGCGCTGGCTGGCGACACGGAAAGTTGCGCCGTTGTATATTGCCCCGGGCAGTCCGTGGGAGAACGGGTACAGTGAATCGTTCAACAGCCGGATGAAGGCAGAGTTTGCGGACCGCGAAGTTTTCGGTTCGCTCGTGGAGGCCAAGGTTTTGGGAGCGGAGTACAAGCGGTACTGGAATCAGGAGCGGTTACACAGCGGGATCGGGTACAAGCGCCGGCCGAATTCGCCGCCGAACTTGTGCCGGACTCCGCTACGCTCCGTCCGCCCCAAGTTCGATCAACACCACAACGAACTCTCATAAGCACTGGTACATAAAACGGGGTCAGGCCACTTACACACAAGCGACCGCCAGGCAAACGGTCGGCGTATACGAGCACAACACAATCATGTCGGAAGGATTCTATGGAATACTCCAGGGAACGGAAATCGCGCTCCGAAATTCAATCCACAATTCCATTTCCACTGGTATGAGTCGGGCTGATTGGTTCGCATATGTTTCATGGGCCGTGCCTGAACAAGATGCTCTAGACAAAGCGAGGGATAAGATAGTTCGTCGAAATCGAACTCCTACGGCAGGACGTATGATTGCAGAACTGACGTTTGGTTTCTGGGTGAGCCTTACCTCTCACAAATACGAGAAGACACTTTGGGTGCCTTATGTTCACAAAGCCTTTCCTTCAATAACGACCAACCGGGCGAGGCTACATAACAGACTCAGGGATATTCGTGATTTTAGAAACAGAATTGCTCACCATGAACGCATTCTTCATCTCAATCTCGCAGCACAGTATCTAGAGATACTGGAAACAGTAGGATGGATTTGCCCCACAACTCGTCTATGGATTGAAAGTACAAATCGGTTACGAACGAAACTATGAACAACGAGCAAAAGAGCGGTGACCAAGCGGGGATCGTCACTGGTGGTAGTCAAGCACTCGCCAGAGGTCCTCTGCGCTTGTCAGTCGCGGCCTGCGTGCTCTGTCGGGTCGGGATTCGTCGCGACCCACCAAGGCTAGCGAAGAAGATATATTCCGTGAGCTTGGCAAAGCGCTGACATCCTCGTTGCAGTTGGACCAAGTTCTCCGCACAATCATGGACAAAATTGATGAACTCCTGCGGCCGGATGCATGGTCCCTACTGCTGCTCGATGATTCAAAGGAAGAGTTGCACGTCGAGCTGGCTGTGGGACAAGGCTCAGAGCAATTGAAGCATGTACGCCTCAAATTCGGACAGGGCATCGCCGGATGGGTGGCGGAGCGCGGCGAAACGCTGATTGTGTCTGATGTCAGCCAAGACATGCGTTTCTCTTCGGCGCTGGATATAGGGGCAAATACGGACGCGCGCTCGATTGTGGCCGTACCTGTGCGCTTCCGCGAAAACTGTCTCGGTGTAATTGAGTTGTTTAACTCTGCTAGCCCTGACGGATTCGAGCAAAAAGATGTTGCTGTGCTCGAAGCTCTAGCCGATTTTGCCGCTATCGCTCTGGAAAATGCGAGCCACGTAAAGCGGATTCACGAACTGACGATTACCGATGAGGCTACGGGCCTCTACAATGCCCGGCACCTGGGCTTCATTCTTGACACGGAAGTATACCGTTCGCAAAGATACGGCTACGAGTTCTCACTTCTGAGCATAGATCTCGATAGTCTTCAAGAATTGAAGAAATCTTTGAGTTACACGCTTTTCACCCAGCTTATGAATGAATTAGGGCAGGAGTTCAAACAAGCATTGAGATTGATTGACTTTGGATTTTATTACGGGGACGGGGAATTCATGATCCTCCTTCCTCAGACAGCCAAAGATGACGGACGGCTCATCGCGCGCCGCCTTCATAAGTTCTTCAGAGATACTTCGTGGCTGCGAGCAGAGGCCCAGAATGTGCGGCTTCCTGCGAGAGTAGCGGTAGCTGCATTCCCTCAGGATGCGAAGACAAAAACCGATTTGCTTCACGCGCTGGATGAGACCATGTACTTTCTAAAGAGATAATCACCCGCCGGCGTTGCTGCGGCCAATTCTGGAGTCTTGCCTCCCCTGTAGATGCAGTTGATCGGGGCGGGTACCCTAAAGTGACGCAAGAAATTTGGGATGTCGGGTATTTGCTGGATTCAAACTAAGGTTTCGGCAAACTTTGAGGAAGAGTTGCGAAGCACGAGCCGTCAAAGTTATGGATCCCGCTAAGTTCTGCGTTAAAAGAATATATACTCCCCGAAAGGGATCAGTGCGGTAAGATTCCCGCCCGAGAATCTGAACAAATGAGCGAGAAGTTCAAAACCCGCCCCAAGCCTGAAGAAGAAGAACTCAGCCTGAAGCGCGAAGAGCTGCGGACATTGGAAAGCCAACTCGTAGAGCAAGAATTGCGACTGGTGGGCTTGCGAGCCGAGCTTGCCGCATTCGAGAGACTTTACCTAAAGATCGTAGGGGTCTTATACGTTGAACTCGACGAGATCGAGGCCCAAATTGCGGAAGCAAAGGCGCGCCGGGAGCCGAGTAGTCAGGAGGCCCAAAATGTCGCACGCGGGGCACGGGCGCGGGCTGAAGAAACGCGAGCCAGCGCCGCGGAAGTTAGTCTGAGCGAGTCCCTCAGCTTTTCCGCCCTTCCAAGCCTAAAGAGTTTGTATCGAGAAGTTGCGCGGCGAATCCATCCCGATCTCGCCTTAGACGATGCTGACAGAGCGCGCCGCCAACGATTTATGGCTCAGGCGAATCAGGCATACGAGATGGGCGATGAAGCCCGCTTGAGAGCAATTTTGGAAGAGTATGAAAGCAGCCCAGAAACAGTTCAAGGAGAGGGAACTGCTCAGGACTTGATTCGAGTGATCCGTAAGATAGCTCAGGTCAAAAGGCGTTTGCGCGAAATTGATGAGGACAGGGAAAGAATTGTAGCGTCCGACCTTGCTCAACTGAAATCCAAGGCAGACGAGGCAAGTAAACAAGGCGGCGATCTGCTCCAAGAAATGGCCGACTCCTTGCGCGACGAGATTCGCAATGCGAAAAAGCAACTCAGTGTGCTAGGTGAAGTCAACAGATGAACAGCGAAGAGAAGACTGCCAACGCGAAGGCAATTATTCCCGAAGACAAGCAGGGTCTGGCCGCCGGGTCTCCTACCCTCATTAGCCGGGGACTGCGTGATCTGACAGGCTCCCTCGATTCCATCTTGATTGAAATGGGTAAGGCCCTTCGTGTGGATCGTTCGCTAGAGGATGTGGTCGGGGAGATGTTCGAGAATGCGAAGGAGATCCTCCTGGCAGAAACCTATTCTCTCTTCGTCATGGACTCCAGAAAGGGTGAGCTTAAGTGGTCACCATCCTTTGCGGATTATATGCGCGAGCCTACACTCATCAAGATTGGGGACGGCGTGGCCGAGGTGGGCCACGCGCACAAACGGACGGGCGTGGGTCTTGTCGGGACAGTCGCACAAACGGGGCAGGTAGTTGTTGTGGCGGATACAAGCAAGGATTCGCGGTTTGTCGTTGAGGTGGATGGCAAGGGCACAACCGAGGCGCGCTCGATTGTGGCTGTGCCTGTGCGGTCGAAAGAGCGCTGCTTGGGTGTAATCGAGCTGATTAACTGCGTAGGCCCGGAGGGATTCAGCAAGCGCAAACTTGTACTCCTCGAAGCGCTCGCCGCCTTTGCTGCAATCGCCATCGAAAACGCGCGTGATATGACAGCCCTTGAAGAGATTGCGCTTACCGACGCAGAGACCGGCCTCCGTAATGGTAGATTTCTCCGCATCCAACTTGTATCAGAGATTCACCGCTGCGAGCGATTTGGGCACGAGCTTTCAGTCATCGTCATCGACCCGAACGTGGATTTCCAAGAGGTTCCTGTAGGCGTTTGGTCGTCCTGTTTGGCAGAAATCGGCGAGGCGGTCAGAGCGTCTTGCGAATATTATTACACCGCGGTCCGATATGATACGCGGTTTGCAATTCTTCTTCCAAACACCTCCAAAGATGCTGCGTGTAG
Organism: uncultured Acidobacteriota bacterium; assembly: GCA_963824515.1. GTDB lineage: Bacteria > Acidobacteriota > Terriglobia > Acidiferrales > UBA7541 > Acidiferrum. Next base: position 292,960 of record CAWGPN010000009.1, on the reverse strand, counting down.
AGTCGCAGTTTACTTGAGCAAACAATTTCATGATGCGGATTGGTTGCGGTATGGAGGGACGACCGTCAGGTTGCCCGCGTGTATTGGTGTCGTGTCCTTTCCGAATGACGTCACGACTCAAGACCAACTCTTCCGGATTGCCGAAGAGACGCTGTCCCTGGTAAGACGGAGAGAGTACGGCGGCGTAGCAGCGGCAAACATTGGAGTTGTGCACTTAGAAAAGTCCTGAGATCGCGTGGCTCAAATCCAATGAATCCGGTCCGGTTGAACCTGCATTGCCGCTGAAACAATTCGCACCGATAACTTTAGTGGAATATACATTTTCTTCGGCGAACTCTCGGGCGGTGCCCTCAGGTTCGAGATTGATAGCGAAGAAGTGTCCGCGCGGGCAGAGGCAAAATAGGTAGCTTTATTTCGAGGTCTTAGAAATTTCCAAATTCCCAAAAAATTCCTGCACCTATACTGATTCATGTTGCCCCCGGTGGCTCCCTTGCCTACCCCATGTCTCTCGCGGTCACGATGAACGTTGAGAGCACGCACGGCAAAAACTTCGCGTCGAAAGTCCGCTGAAAATTGCATGAAAGTGAAGTGCAAATTACCCGCATTTTTAGCGGCGATTCGCAAGCAATGCGCATTCCAGTCTCACGGATTTATTTTCAATCTATTTGCGTTTTTCTCTTGACACCAATATATGCCCGACGTATATACATGGCATGAAACGCATTTCCATGTTCCTCTCTGATTCCCAGATCGCCGCGCTAAAGAAACTGGCGAAGCGAACGGGAATCAAGATGTCGGAACTGGTTCGGCGTTTCATTGATGAGGGGTTGAAGAGAGTCTGAAAATAGTGCGGGCCTGCCGACTGTTATCAGCAGCCGACAAGCCCTAACCAACGCTACCTGTATTGGAGGAAACGATGGCTACATCGATTGTAAATCAGTCCGTCCGTAATTCTGTACCGTCTCCCGTTCAAACTGCCGTAGATGCTTCCCGATCTCGCGCATCCGTCTATGAGATCGTCACGGAGCAAGTCATCAAGCAATTGGAGTCTGGCGTAGCGCCGTGGCGCAAACCGTGGCGCACGGAGATGCCCTGCAATCTCGTCTCGCAGAAACCGTATCGCGGCCTGAACGTGTTCCTACTTGCTTCTCAGGGATACGCCTCGCGCTACTGGGTCACGTTCAATCAGGCCAACAAACTAGGCGGCAAGATCAGGCAAGGCGAACACTCTTCCCTTGTCACGTTCTGGCATATCGGGGAAGAGAGAACAGACGCCGACGGCAAGAAGACGCGCCCATTCTTGCTTCGCTACTACCGCGTATTCAATCTCTGCCAGACGGAAGGAATTGCCGAGAAGTTAGGACTAGGCGAGTCTCCCCGGCCTGTACCCTCAATTGAACAATGCGAAGCAATCGTCGCGGCCATGCCGAACGCTCCCCGCATGGAGCAATCGAACGCGGCATGGTATCGGCCATCCACCGACACGGTAGGAATGCCAGCACGCGGCCTATTCTCTTCCGTCGAAGAGTATTACAGCACGCTATTCCACGAGCTAACTCACAGCACGGGCCATGCCTCCCGCATCGGACGCGAAGGAATCGAGATACTCAACACGTTTGGAAGCGAATCCTACAGCAAAGAGGAGTTAGTAGCAGAGATGGGTGCGGCCATGCTTTGCGGAGTTACCGGCATTGCGCCTGCCACAATCCAAAATTCTGCCGCGTATCTCAAGACTTGGATTGAACGCCTCAAGTCTGATTCTCGCTTGCTAGTGTCCGCCGCGTCTGCCGCGCAAAAGGCAGCCGATTACATTCGGGGGGAGTCTGCAATCGACTCCCCTCTGAGCGAGGGGGAATCCCATGCAAACTGATCTCGCGTTCCCTCAGTCTCTCGCGGAGAAGTATCGGCCTGTTCGAATCGCAGAATTCATCGGCCTGGACCGTCCAAAGAAAGTGCTGTCCGCTTTCTGCAAACGTCCCGCCTCTGGCGCGTGGCTCTTTGTCGGGCCGTCCGGGGTAGGCAAGAGCACGATGGCCCTCGCACTTGCCGCAGAGCTACAGGCCGAATTGCATAAGATTCCCTCCCAGAAGTGTAACGCGGCGAGCATTGAAGATACCGTCCGTCAATGCTGGTACGCGCCTCTAACTCCCGGTGGATTCCATGTTGTGCTCGCGGATGAAGCCGACCAGATGACGAACGCGGCTCAATTGGCGTTGCTGTCCAAACTCGACGCTACCGATCCCGCACCTAACACGATCTGGATATTCACCGCGAACGATACCGAACGCTTGGAGCGTCGATTCCTCTCCCGCTGCAAGATGCTGGAGTTTTCTAGCTACGGTTTGGCCGATCATATCGCTACGTATCTCGACATGGTGTGGCACGCGGAGGGCGGAAACGGCAACGCGCCAGACTTGGTACGCTTGGCGAAGGATGCGCGAAACAACGTCCGAGATTGCCTCATGCGTCTGGAAGTGGAGTTGATGGCGCTATGACTACCAGAGTAGCCATCTACGCCAGAGTCAGTACAACCAACCACGGGCAGGACGTGGGCCTACAGACACGCGAGCTACGGCAATTCGCCGAAGCGCGAGGCTGGGCGGTCGCCGGTGAATACATCGACGCGGGAGTGAGCGGCGCGAAAGATTCCCGGCCCGAATTGAACCGATTGATGGCCGACGCGCATAAGAGGCGATTCGATGTCGTGTGCGTCTGGCGTTTCGATAGGTTCGCCCGTTCCGTCTCTCACCTGCTGCGCGCGCTCGAAACGTTCAAAGCATTAGGAATCGACTTCGTTTCCTACTCAGAGCAGATGGACACTTCCACGCCTGCCGGAAAGATGGTCTTCACCGTCTTGGGTGCGGTGGCAGAGCTAGAGCGAAGTCTAATCGTGGAACGTGTGAGGGCTGGACTTCGGAACGCTCGCGCCAAGGGAAAGAGGCTAGGCAGGCCGCGAGTTGTCGTTGATGCGGTCAGGATTGCCCGCCTGCGCGAACAGGGCCGCACCATACGAGAGATCGCGGACCAGCTAGGCTACTCCCGCAGCCTTGTCCACAAATCCCTAGCGAATGCGGAGTCTGGCAGTGTTGCAAACTCAGCCAGTTAGCGGCACCCGAAAGTTGTCTCGGAATCAGATGTTTTCGTGCGGGGTTCCCAGCCGAGCGGCTGGCCGCATTTCTGGCAGCGATAATCGGAGATCAATGAAGCTGTCGGCAGGGGCACGCGCATCTCTACGCCTGCGCTCGTACAGGAGGGATTCGAGCACCAGGCCATCCGCGATCCGCCCATTCCGTTCTACCTCTTCCACACCTACGAGGCATGGTAGCCGGTTACAGTTAGTCGGGGGATGCTTTTTTGTTTGTGTGTGCAGTGGATACAACCTCCCTTCAATGGAGAGCGCGAACAACAGAAGGCAAAACGGGCCTGGTGAGCTTAGGAAACTCTTGTTGGTGGAACGCCCATAGCGGACACACTTCGCCTCGAATACTGGCTGACTATGGTACGTGCCAGTCAGATGGGATAGGATGCCCCTCAAATGGATGACGAATTCGAGGAAGTTGAATCAAATTTCGACGACCACCATCTCGGTCATAGAGACTTGGAAAACCGGATCGAAGACTTAGAGAACTCGCGTGGGTGGGGCAACAATGCGGCGGTTTCTGGTTTTGGGCTAGGGTCACTGATAGCAGGAATACTCTCTTGGGATAAAAGTCACGCCCTCGGATGGCTCGTCATCCATAGCCTGCTTTCGTGGTTCTATGTAATCTATCGAGTTATTGTCGATTGGAGGGCCTTGCGACTGTTCTGAAGCATTTGACGGCGTACTGCGGCGAAACAAGACGAAATACGAATCGACATAAGATATGACCCGGATGTCTATGTCTACTAAAGCCGACCCTCGATTCCAGAGGGCGTGATGGGCTGGGGAGCCAAGGGGAAGTTGGATGTCAGTCTAATCCGGTCTTTGGCATTGGAGAGGTGACAGGCGGAATACTCCAGGGGTGGTCAATTTCCAACAAGCTGCGTACTAGGACTTCAAGTTTCCGATTACCGCGTTAGAACGTAGCCGCCCGGCGGCGGACGCTACGCGTGAGGCGCTCGGAGCAGTAATTGCCTCTCGGTTGAGATATAAGTGTGGGTCACAGCGAGATTCCCGTGACCCATCTCCGCAGGTTGATGCTGCAGGACGAGTAGATGAACCGGCCAGTCCTCGAAGTTGCCGATCTCGTCCGTGCTGCGGGAGAGGCCTTTATTGAACGAAGCCGTAAGTGGATCCGCTGGAAGCATGTCAAAGTGCTGCTGGCCATTGCGCGGTGTCGCACCGCCGCACTCGGCGGTCACTGCGACGAGTGCACCGAGTGCGGGCATCAGACCACCATCTCCTACAACAGCTGCCGCGATCGGCATTGTCCAAAGTGTCAGACGGCGGCCCGCGACCGTTGGATCGCAGCGCGTCGCAAGGAACTGCTACCGACACCCTACGTCCATGTGGTCTTCACCCTTCCCCGTCATTTGGCGCCATTGGTCTTGCAGAACAAAAAGGTCATCTACGATCTCCTGTTTCGCAGCAGTGCGCAAACTCTTCTGGAAATCGCTCGCAATCCCCAGCATCTCGGTGCAGAAATCGGCTTCTTCAGCGTGCTGCACACCTGGAGTCAAAAACTCGAAACTCACCCGCATGTCCATTGTGTCGTCCCCGCCGGCGGTCTTGCACTCGATCACACGCACTGGGTTCGCTCATCAGAGCGTTACTTTCTTCCCAAACCAGTGCTGCGGGAAGTCTTTCGCGGCAAGTTCGTCGCTGCACTCAAGCAGGCTTTCCGTGACGGCCAGCTGCGCTTCGAGGGAGATCTCAAACTCCTCGCTCAGCGGAAAATCTTTGCCGCCTGGCTGCGACCCCTGTACCGAAAGGACTGGATCGTCTATTTGAAACCACCCTTCGGTGGCCCACAGTTTGTACTCCAATATCTGGGCCGTTACACCCATCGCGTGGCCATTTCCAACCATCGCCTGGTCTCCTTCGCCGACGGGCAGGTCACCTTTCGTTGGCGCGATTCCGCTCACAACAACGAACAGAAGTTGCTGCCTCTTCCTCTCGATGAGTTCTTGCGCCGCTTCCTGTTGCACGTGCTCCCCAAAGGTTTCGTGCGCATCCGTCACTTCGGCTTTCTGGCCAACCGACGACGTGCCACCACCTTGCCACTTTGTTTCCAGCTACTGGGCGCGGAACCGCCAACCGAACAAGAGGTCTCCTCCACCGATGACGCAGGTCCTCTCCCGCGCTGCCCCAAATGCGGTGGACCGATGAGGGTCATCGAAAGGTCTACGGCTGATGAAATCCAACTTCGTTCCCCACCGCTGGTCACCGCTGCCGCATGAAACAACTCTTTCCATCAACAAAATTCTGCGTGCTTCGCCACGGTCCGTTGTGGTTCGCCTCATCGCCGAACAAATCTGTGCTTGCGGCTTCCTCAGTGGCTCGCTTAACGATATTTTCTCGAAGAAGACAGTTTCCGGACGCGCCGTGTGATCCGCTGTGCTCCGCCGCACGGTTTCGGCGCATATCAACGCCAACCCCTCCCTACATTCAATTTGCATAGGGCCCGCGTCCGCCGCCGGGCGGCCACCTTCAAACGGATTTATCGAACGCGCGCCGAACATCCTGCCCAATTGTAGGTTTCGGCGAACGCGCGTCCGATAAATCACTAGCGTCAATCAGGCACTGCGGTGATGCCTCTAGTTGCCTGCGGTTTCCCCGGGCCTCGGCCAGCATATAATGAGAAATAATGATGACGGATTCGGCTTCGAAATCGCCTGTGCAGGCAACGGTTGTTCCGTTGCGTTTGCTCGCCGACCAAGCATTTTCAAGAGCCGCAGGCGCGCCGCTCGTACCCGGGAACCAGATTCGGCTCCTCAAGGGTGCGGCGGAAAACTACCCTGCATGGATCGAGGCGATTCAGTCCGCCAAGCGGACGATCCATTTCGAAAGTTACATCATTCACGACGACGAGATCGGCAGAGAGTTCGCGAAATTGCTCGGCGCAAAAGCCCGCGAAGGCGTTCGAGTCAGATTAGTGTACGACTGGTTCGGGGCGCGCGGTGCGGCATCTTGGCTTTTCTGGCGGCGACTCCGCAAATCCGGCGTGGAAGTAAGATGTTTCAACCCTCCCAAGCTGGCTAGCCCCTTAGACTGGCTAAGCCGCGACCATCGCAAAATGATCACCGTTGATGGCCAAGTTGCTTTTGTCACGGGGCTCTGTGTCGGCAAGAGGTGGGTGGGCGAGCCGAAACGCGGCATCGAACCCTGGCGGGATACAGGCGTGGCGATCGTTGGCCCTGCCGTTTTCGATATCGAACAGGCGTTTGTAAGGATGTGGGCCTTGATGGGATCGCCCGTCCCGGCGGAAGACGTACTTTCTGAAAGTCCCTCTGATATTTTCCCGGGTGATACGGCGCTGCGCGTAGTGGCGAGCGAGCCCACCATGGCCGGTTTATATCGGCTGGACATGCTTGTTGCCGCCATTGCCCGCAACTCGATGTGGTTAACCGATGCTTACTTTCTCGGAACGCCTTCCTATGTCCAGTCACTGTGCGCAGCCGCTCTTGATGGTGTGGACGTGCGCCTGCTGGTACCTAGGACCAGTGATATTCCTGTGGTGCGTACTTTTTCGCGCGTGGGTTATAGAACTCTCTTGGAGGCGGGAGTCAGGATCTTTGAGTGGAACGGCTCGATGCTACATGCGAAAACAGGTGTTGCTGATGGCCGCTGGGCCCGTGTTGGATCGACAAATCTGAACCTCTCGAGCTGGATGGGAAATTACGAACTGGACGTCGTCGCCGAGGACGAGAAATTCGCAAAGCAGATGGAAGAGATGTACATCGAGGATCTGGCGCACTCGACCGAGATTATTCTCAGTGCAAATCACAAGGTGCAGCCCAGGGAAAAGCGTGACCACTCCATACGTCACCGCAGTTCCGCCCGTGGAAGCGCCGGGCGGGCCGCCACCGGAGTGCTCACCATCGGAAGCACCGTCGGTGCCGCCATCACCAAGCACCGCCTGCTTGGTCCCGCAGAAGCTTCGATCATGCTGATCGCGGCGCTCGCACTTGCATTAGTGGCGGTACTGGCCTGTCTCTGGCCGGTTGCCTTCGGCATCGTGATTGCTGCAGTGAGCGCCTGGGGAGCATTGGCTTTGATCACCCAGGCATTGCGCTTGCGCTTTAGCCGCAAAGAATAAACGATTAAGTCAGTATGATTTGCTCGACCTGCAAGACGGCTCGGCGAAAAGCTTGCATTTTAGCGGAATCGAAGGGCGGTTTGGGCACATCTAATCACAAGGAGGATACTGGACTTCAGTATTCCAATGGAAACAGATGCATCACCATAATAAACAATCCCGGGATCAGTTCAGGCTCCGTGTCGCTACATATAATATTCATAAGTGCCGCGGATTGGACGGTAGAGTTCGACCCGAGCGCATCGCGCAAGTCTTGGAGGAATTGGACGCGGACATTGTCGCGCTGCAAGAAGTCGTGGGGTGGGATGGCCACGGCCGAAAACACGATCAGGCACGTTACTTTGCTGAAGCGCTGGGGTACCACGGAGAGCTTGGCGAAAACCGGCGTCACAAAGGCGCTGCGTACGGAAACCTTTTGCTTTCGCGTCTTCCTGTCCTTAGCACACAAAACCATGACATCAGCACTCGAGGGCGCGAACGCCGGGGATGCCTAAGGGCAGACGTCAAGATGGGGAAAGGCCGTGTGCTGCACGTCTTCAATCTTCATCTGGGAACGTCGTTCTTCGAGCGCCGGAAGCAAGCCCGCAAGCTTTTCCACTCCGAGATCCTGAGCGATCAGAACTTGACGGGAAGCCGCATCATTCTTGGAGACTTCAATGAATGGACTCGCGGCCTTACTTCGCGTCTATTTTCTTCATATTTCCAGAATCCAGATGTCCTTGAGCATCTTGGGCGCACTCGCACCTACCCTGGTTTCATGCCGTTAATGCATCTGGACCACATTTACTTCGACCGATCTTTGAAGCTGGAAAACTTGGTTCTCCACCGTAGTCGAACTGCGCTTCTCGCTTCCGATCATCTGCCGCTCATAGCGGAATTTACGGTTCCTGCTGGCAATGATTTGCCAATTGGATCTGAACGATGGACTACTAGCCCAGCGAATTATCCCGTGACACCTACTTCGTGTCCTGCCCCTAACGCAAACTAATCTCAATTCCTGCAAGATTTTCCAGAAGAAAGTTTGCCCGAGTTCGGACAAGTCCTTCTCCGTACCCACTTGTCCGGAAAGCTCGTTAGAACGTAGCCGCCCGGCGGCGGACGCTACGCGTGAGGCGCTCGGAGCAGTAATTGCCTCTCGGTTGAGATATAAGTGTGGGTCACAGCGAGATTCCCGTGACCCATCTCCGCAGGTTGATGCTGCAGGACGAGTAGATGAACCGGCCAGTCCTCGAAGTTGCCGATCTCGTCCGTGCTGCGGGAGAGGCCTTTATTGAACGAAGCCGTAAGTGGATCCGCTGGAAGCATGTCAAAGTGCTGCTGGCCATTGCGCGGTGTCGCACCGCCGCACTCGGCGGTCACTGCGACGAGTGCACCGAGTGCGGGCATCAGACCACCATCTCCTACAACAGCTGCCGCGATCGGCATTGTCCAAAGTGTCAGACGGCGGCCCGCGACCGTTGGATCGCAGCGCGTCGCAAGGAACTGCTACCGACACCCTACGTCCATGTGGTCTTCACCCTTCCCCGTCATTTGGCGCCATTGGTCTTGCAGAACAAAAAGGTCATCTACGATCTCCTGTTTCGCAGCAGTGCGCAAACTCTTCTGGAAATCGCTCGCAATCCCCAGCATCTCGGTGCAGAAATCGGCTTCTTCAGCGTGCTGCACACCTGGAGTCAAAAACTCGAAACTCACCCGCATGTCCATTGTGTCGTCCCCGCCGGCGGTCTTGCACTCGATCACACGCACTGGGTTCGCTCATCAGAGCGTTACTTTCTTCCCAAACCAGTGCTGCGGGAAGTCTTTCGCGGCAAGTTCGTCGCTGCACTCAAGCAGGCTTTCCGTGACGGCCAGCTGCGCTTCGAGGGAGATCTCAAACTCCTCGCTCAGCGGAAAATCTTTGCCGCCTGGCTGCGACCCCTGTACCGAAAGGACTGGATCGTCTATTTGAAACCACCCTTCGGTGGCCCACAGTTTGTACTCCAATATCTGGGCCGTTACACCCATCGCGTGGCCATTTCCAACCATCGCCTGGTCTCCTTCGCCGACGGGCAGGTCACCTTTCGTTGGCGCGATTCCGCTCACAACAACGAACAGAAGTTGCTGCCTCTTCCTCTCGATGAGTTCTTGCGCCGCTTCCTGTTGCACGTGCTCCCCAAAGGTTTCGTGCGCATCCGTCACTTCGGCTTTCTGGCCAACCGACGACGTGCCACCACCTTGCCACTTTGTTTCCAGCTACTGGGCGCGGAACCGCCAACCGAACAAGAGGTCTCCTCCACCGATGACGCAGGTCCTCTCCCGCGCTGCCCCAAATGCGGTGGACCGATGAGGGTCATCGAAAGGTCTACGGCTGATGAAATCCAACTTCGTTCCCCACCGCTGGTCACCGCTGCCGCATGAAACAACTCTTTCCATCAACAAAATTCTGCGTGCTTCGCCACGGTCCGTTGTGGTTCGCCTCATCGCCGAACAAATCTGTGCTTGCGGCTTCCTCAGTGGCTCGCTTAACGATATTTTCTCGAAGAAGACAGTTTCCGGACGCGCCGTGTGATCCGCTGTGCTCCGCCGCACGGTTTCGGCGCATATCAACGCCAACCCCTCCCTACATTCAATTTGCATAGGGCCCGCGTCCGCCGCCGGGCGGCCACCTTCAAACGGATTTATCGAACGCGCGCCGAACATCCTGCCCAATTGTAGGTTTCGGCGAACGCGCGTCCGATAAATCACTAGCGTTAAGCAGGCGCTGTGTTGATCCCCGGCCCCTGTGATCTCCGCAGGCACGAGCAATTTAGCTGAGACTATGTCCCCAGCATCCGAAAGGTTATAGTATTCTGGAAGAGGAGTGAAAACTTGAAAGACGAGATCGCCCAAGAGATTGCCAGCGAATTGCGCCTGATTCGGGAAGAACTGCAAAATTTGACGATGGCTGTTAGATCAGCCAGCACCAGCAGTAATTCTCAGAACTCGTATGCAGAAAAGTCGCATAAACCCTACCCGAGGCGCGTTGCGAACCCGGCTGATGTGAGCCACTCTAGAGGGCAGAAGCCACAGCGAAGTCCTCAACTCGGCGCGCCCCGAAGCCAATGGCATCAAAATACTCCAAAGGACACGAGATAACTCTCAAAGGCTAATCCCTCGACTTCACCAACCGCATTGGTTCCCATTCTGACCTCGGACTCTGAGTAAGCTCTACTTGTTCGCTAACTGCGTTCTATAAAAGAGGATGTCAAGAAATATACTTCGCCCACGACTGGAAGGAGTGAGGAATTTCGTCTCGTCATCCAGCCCATGTGATGGAGCGAGGCTCTTTGCGTTTCCCTCTTTCGCAGATTCATGTCCGCGGTGCGACGACGCCTTCGGCTTCTGACGCGGACAAGCAGTACGGTTGCAAAATGCCAACATGGTTCTATCTGAGACTCGTAGCCTATGGCTTTTCGTGGTTGTCCAAGGAGCATACAGTTAATCAATAGACTCGCGGCGCGCGAAACGCACGCTCCGCCTAACGCGGTTAGTCTGGCGGCTCGGCTGAAGTCTGAATTCACCCATGGATTGCATGGGGACGGCCCACCGAGGATCGAATCGCTGCGATCTTTGCGTCAAATTTCTTTGTGTTGCCATAGCCGAACCGCTCATTTGCGAACGCATAGCTCGCTCGTGAGTGCCCCGAAATCCGGGACAGACATTTTGGCGCTAAGCTGATTCCAATTCGCCGCCAATAGCGATTTGGTATAAATAGCATCTATTATCTCGACTGTCTTGACGGAACGTGCGTAAGATGGACAGTATGCACAGTCTGGGCTCCCGCCCAGTACCATGAAAGACCCCACTCAACCCGTAAGTCCTTTTGCGGAGATCCCCGATTTCCGCCTTGCCATCGATAGGGCCGTGTTCGCCGAAGTCTGTGCGGGCGTCAGGGTCGAAGATGCTTTGGCTGTGCTTTGTCAGGCCGTGGAACAACAGTCTCCGGGAATGCTCTGCTCCATTCTGATTTTCAAGCAGGACCGCATTCGTTTGTTCCACGCTGCTGCACCCAGCCTTCCTGAAAGTTATATCCAAGCCATAAATGGAGTTGCTATCGGCCCCAATGTCGGTTCCTGCGGGACGGCCGCTTACCGTCGAGAACCCGTTATTGTCTCGGATATTGCGAATGATCCACTCTGGACCGAGTGCCGGAACTTGGCTTTGGACCACGGGCTGCGAGCCTGTTGGTCGACCCCCATTACGTCAAGCAAAGAGGAAGTCCTGGGCACTTTCGCGGCCTACTACCAGACAGCCCGCCTGCCCACCGATCGCGAACGGCAGCTCATTAAATGGGCGGCGCCCTTAGCGGCAATCTCCATTGAACGGAAGCATGCGAATGATTCCTTGCGTCATCAGCGCGAGCAACTTCAAACCATTCTCGATGCTGCTCCGGCGATGATTTGGTACAAGGACAAGGAAAATAGAATTCTGCTGGGCAATCGCGCGGCAGCCGAATCTCGCGGCTTGCAAAAGAGTGAACTGGAAGGCCGCTACACTCACGAAGTCGACCCGGCCGAAGCGGCGGAGTATCATCGACGCGATCTTGAAGTCATCCATTCCGGCAAACCCATGCTGGGGACCTACGAGCCCTACCAGTCAAAGTCGGGCGACACGCGCCATGTCCTGACCGACCGATTTCCTTATCGAGATTCTGACGGCGATGTCATCGGAGTAATTGTCTTCGACCGCGACGTGACCGAGCAACAAGTCGCGGACATGGAACGGCGCAAGGCCGAAGGCCGATACCGGTCGCTGGTTGAACACCTCCCGGCCGTTATCTACGTCGCGGAATTCGGGCGACACGGCCGGTGGTCCTACGTCAGCCCGCAAATCCAGGATCTTTTGGGTTTCTCCCCCGAAGAGTGGATTGCTGACCAGGCTGCATGGGCAAACCACTTGCATCCCGAAGACAGGGAGCGAGTTGTAGCCCTCGAGATGGCAAGTGCGGCAAAAGCAGAGAGCTTTGTTTCGGAATACCGAATGTTGACTCGCACCGGCGAGGTGGTATGGGTCCGGGATGAAGGAACGATTTTGCTGGGCGAGTCTGGTGCACCCCTACTCATGCAAGGAGTGATGCTCGACATCACGGAGAGTAAGACCGCACGAAAAGCACTACAGGATGTGCAATACCGCCTCGGCGTAATCGTGAACAATGTCCCGCTGGTTTTCTTTGCATTGGACCTGGCGGGTGTATTCACACTCTCGGAAGGTAGAGGCTTGCAGGCACTGGGGCTGAAGCCGGGTGAAGTCGTGGGCCGCTCTGTCTTCGATTTGTATCGCGACTACCCTTCTATACTCGAAAACGTGCGGCGCGCCTTAGCGGGGGAGGAGTTCACTTCTATTGCTGAATTGCCAGAACTAGAGCTTACCTACGAATTAAAGTGGACCCCGGAGAAGGATAGCAGCGGCAAGCTTGTGGGTGTCATCGGCGTGGCGACCGATATTTCCGAGCGCAAAAAGGCCGAGGAAACCCTCGAGAGGCAGGCGAAGATCATCGAGAGCAGCTCGGAGTTCATCGGATTGGCCTCACCGGAAGGGCAAGTAATCTACGTCAACAGTGCCGGTCGAAAGCTGATGGGGCTTGGCGCCAGCGAAGACATAACTCAGTTGAAAATTAACGATTTTACGCGCCCCGAAGATCACGTTAAGGTAGCCGAAATTGTTGCCACGCTACTGCAGAAGAAGCACTGGGAAGGGGAGTTCCGCTTCAAACATCTGAAAAGTGGCCAAACCATCCCCGTATACCAGTATGCGTTTCCTATTGTGAACCCTGCGACTGGCGAGATCTCCTCGTTTGCCAACATCAGCCATGACATCGCCGAACGCAAGCTTGCGGAAGACAAGCTCCGACAGAGCGAGATTCAGGTTCGCACGATCCTTGATACCGAGCCGGAGTGTGTCAAGCTCATCGCATCTGACTGCACCCTGGTCGAGATGAACAAAGCTGGCCTCGCGATGATCGAGGCCGATTCGCTCGAGCAGGTGAAGGGACAATCCCTGCTTCGGATCATTGCTCCGCAATATCGATCCCAATTCAGTGATCTCACCAGGAGTGTATTCCGTGGGGAATCTGGCACCTTGGAATTTCAAATCGTCGGACTGAAAGGAAGTCGCCGTTCGCTGCAAACTCACGCCGTGCCCCTGCTGAACACCGAAGGCAAGGTAGAGCATCTCTTGGCGGTGACCCGCGACATCACAGAAAAACAAAAACTAGAACTGCAACTGCTGCAGGCCCAAAAGATGGAAGCAGTGGGGCGGCTGGCGGGAGGGATTGCCCACGACTTCAATAATCTGTTGATGGTAATCAACGGCCAGCTGGAACTACTTCACGAGCAGTCCGCCGCAGGCGATTCGCGCACCAATAAAATCGAACAGGCGCAAAAGGCCGCCGACCGCGCAGCCGCCCTGACCCGACAGTTGCTGGCTTTCAGTAGGATGCAAGTTCTTCAACCCCGGATTATCAGCTTGAACGACGTGGTCACGGGTATCGCGAAGTTGCTTCCCACTTTACTTGGCGCAAACATCGAACTTGCCGTTCAGACTGACCCCAATCTCGGATCCGTGAAAGCAGATCCTGTTCAATTGGAACAGGTGCTCCTGAACTTGGCGCTTAACGCGCGCGATGCTATGCCCACCGGCGGCAAGCTCGTGATTGAGACTAGAAATGCCGAATTAGATGCAACGTTTGCACGTCTTCACTCGCCGCTAATCGCCGGTCGTTACGTCATGCTAACGGTGAGTGACACGGGCATGGGAATGGATGAGGAAACACAGGCGCGCATATTCGAGCCATTTTTTACAACAAAGGCGAAGGGCAAAGGGACGGGGCTGGGTCTCGCCACTGTTTACGGCATCGTGAAACAGAGCAACGGATATATCTGGGCAGACAGCAAACCTGGACAGGAAACGCGGTTTACTGTTCATCTGCCTTTGATCGAGGAGCCTGCTGACTCGCTGGACCCTGTCGAGGTTTCTTCTCATCCGTCGCTGGGCACTGAGACAATCCTTCTCACTGAGGACGAGCACGACGTTCGAGCGGTGACTCGTGATTTCCTTATTGCGAGTGGTTTCACGGTCCTAGAAGCTAAGAATGGCGAAGAGGCACTTGCGATCGCCAGGAAACATCCTAATCGCATTCATGTCCTGCTCACAGACATGGTGATGCCCGGAATTAGTGGCTCGGAATTGGCAGTGCAGATGGCATCGGTACGGCCGGAAACAAAAGTTGTCTATATGTCTGGCTATAGCCAGTACACTGTGTTTGAGCAGAAAGATTTCAATCCCGCCATGGTCCTGCTCCAAAAGCCCTTCACGAGGGAGTCTCTCACCCGCATGGTGCGCGGTGTAATTGACGGCAGTGGCAGCACTTGTGCCAGAATCGACTGCTGACCGAGCCCATCTGACGACACCATCACCACCCCGCATTTCCCTCGACCCAAAGTTTTCCCCTCTCCATTCCCAATTTGCAGCTCTCGCCGCACACCGCAGTACACACGGGATCGCTCGCAAGCATTGTGCTTTCATGCGCTTGCGCATCCTTTCCGTCACACACGGGGTACACCCCTTGACGCCGAATTTTGCGAACCACAAGCGGCGCAAATTTTACGGGAATCGTGGCCCCTAAGTCCTAGTGTTGTATCGGAAGCGCGATGGGGCAAGGTGTCTGCACGAGCACGGTGTGTTGGCGCGCTTTCGATACAACGACTTGAAGGAAGCCGCCCGCGCGGCGGACGCGGGCCCTATGCAAATTCAATGATGGGAAGGAGCGTCGTCGAGCTGTGCCGAGGCTGTGCCGCAGAGTGCGACACGTGACAGAATGAGCTCGGAAGCTAGCTGAATGCGAAAAAGGATCGTGAAGAGCGTGGTTGACCAACTGGAAATGGAGGTCCGTTGCGAGGCAAGGCACAGGGGTAGGGAGCGGTGGGAAAAACACTTTCGAATTGGAGAGAGTCGCTTCATGCCGCAGCCGTGACCACCGGTGGGGAGCGAAGCTGGATTTCAGCAGCGGTGAGTCTTTCGACGAGCATCATCGGTCCACCACACTTGGGACAAGACCAAGGATCGCTCGTTCCGGCGGTGGAGGCCTGTTGCTTGGTTTGCGGTGCCCGCAGCGAGCAGTTGGAAGCAAAGTGGCAAGTTGGTGGCACGTTTGCGGTTGGCCAGGAAGCCGAAGTTGCGGATGCGCACGAAACCTTTCGGGAGCAGGTGCAAGAGGAAGCGGCGCAAGAACTCATCGAGAGATAGGGTCATCAACTTCTGTTCGTTGTTGTGGGCGGAATCGCGCCAACGAAACGTGACCTTGCCATCAGCAAACGAGATCAGTCGATGGTTGGAGATGGCTACACGATGGGTGTAACGGCCAAGATAACGGAGTACCTGCTCCGGGCCTCCGAACGGTGGTTTCGCGTAGACCACCCAATCCTTTCGAAATAGTGGTCTCAACCAGGCAGCAAAGGTTTTCGGCTGAGTCAGGGGTTGCAAGTCTCCGTGAAAACTGAGGCTGCCGTCCTTAAAAGCGTGCCGGAGTGCCGCGACGAACTTGCCGCGAAAGACTCGGCTGAGCACCTTGACGGGAAGAAAGAATGCATAGCGGGGCTTGATCCAACGCGAGCGATCGGCAGAAAGTCCACCGGCCGGCACCACGCAATGCACATGTGGGTGAAAGTCGAGCTTCTGACTCCAGGAGTGCAGCACGCTGAAGAAGCCAATTTCTGCGCCAAGATGTTTGGGATCGCGGGCAACTTCGAGCAGTGTTTCTGCACTGGTTCGGAACAGGAGATCGTAGACGAGCTTCTTATTCTGAAGAGTCAGTGGGGCTAACTGGCGAGGAAGCGTGAAGACCACGTGCACGTACTGCGTCGGAAGAAGTTCGCTGCGACGCTTCTCAAGCCAACGTTCGCGAGCGCCCGCCTGACACTTGGGGCAGTGCCGATTTCTACACGAGTTGTAGGAGATGGCGCGATGTCCGCAGCGCGTGCACTCATCGAGATGTCCGCCGAGCGCGGCGGTGCGACACCGCGCAACGGCCAGCAACACTTTGACATGCTTACTGTGCTGGCTCAGAATGAAATGGAGAGGTGACGTTTTCCGTTAGTGAAGATTACGCCCCGTCGGGGCGGGGATTTTAAAGGCATGAGGATATATCGTCCGATGCCTGTTTCTGGATGCTCAGCGCGAGAGGATCAAATCCCGCGCTGATTCGCATCGGCTCGATGAGTCCTACCAGGTTATCCCTCAGCATAGTTGCATCCCTGCAGAGCCCGCTTCTGTTTCACCTGGCGAGGTCATTGTAGTCGTGTTCGAAGAATGTGCAAGCAGCGATCTGGCCTCACGTCGGAGATGCCGTTGGTGTCGCGCTTCCTCAAGCTGCGATCGCGTGCCGCGTGGATCTCCGCCTGTAGCCCGCCGAGCATATCGTGCGCGTCACGTAGCCGATAGCAATGTGCAAACGTACGTGTTGTAGTGATCCACGTAGGCTTGAATCAAACACACCGCGTCTTCTCTCGTCAACATGTACATAACCTGATGCACTCCGATATTAGCGATATGTGCAGCGTTCAAGTTTCCCGTTCAATCTGATAAACGCGAAGTGCGTACGTGTCATCCCGTGATGCAATGAATACCTTGAAATCCCTGCCATGAAATGTATCCGTTGTCGAGATGATACGCGTTCGCTCCATATATCTCACACCTCGTTGCAAAATACTTCATCTCCGTTCCGTCATCATCCCAAATCCCAATAAACATAAACGCTATAGACATCCAAACGATGCACAGTAATAAACATGCCGCTCACTTGATGTAGAAGCATCATATGCCAATGCTAGCGCATGCGTGTTACTCAAAACCTCCCCTACGCAACTACCCTTCCATCAAGCAATACCTTGTTAAGCACCCCAAACCTAAGCTACACAAACATCACATCAGCATCATAACATCAATCCCATAACCTTCCAAATATCCCTAAGCCATATACTACTTCTCCCACTGTAGCAAAATCACAACCAACTATGCTCATTACACCCATAGCCTCTCCCATCGTAAACTACTACTCCAACCCACCAATGAATCATCCCACATTCATCTTCCACAGTACACAATCCACACCATACACACATCAGCACACCACACTTATCAACTCCAACTAGCATATGCTCCCATCACCAAACCTCATCTTGATCTTCTTCCAAATCATACTTATCACCTTTATCTACCCTACCCTAACCCCCATCTCAAAATCTTCTCACTAAAACTGCCCATCTCCTCAAAATAAACACTTATCCAAACTCTCAAACTTCTCTTCTCGTGTAGTGCTTTCGCTCTTTCTCATGCGCCTCTCCGTTATCTTAACGAAGAACGCCTCTCCATTCCAACTGAGGCAAACCAGGTGATCCACTTACGGCTTCGTTCGATGAAGGCGTCTCCCGCAGCGCGGACCAGATCGGCCACCTCGAAGGGTGGCCGGTCCATCTACTCGTTCTGTGGTGGCCGGCCTTTTAGCTCTAGCGAGTCCAGAGGACTCCCTGTCGCACTGAGGTGACGTTCAGAGAGATGGAGGTAGATGGTGGTTTCTTCCAGATCGCGATGTCCTAGCAACATCTGGATGGTTCGCAGATCCGCGCCTGCTTCCAGTAGATGTGTGGCGAAGCAGTGCCTTAGCGTATGTGGGTGCACGTGTTTCTGAAGGCCCGCTTGCTGAGCGGCTTTCTTGCAAGCGTTCCAGACCACCTTGGTGGTGATCGGTGTATCACCGGTATGCCAGCGGTTGCCTGGAAACAGCCATGTGCTTGGCTTGTGCCGTAATCCGCGCCAGTGCTCACGCAGTACCTCGAGCAGTTTTGGGCTGAGCATCACATCCCGGTCTTTGCGTCCCTTGCCGCCCTGGACGTGAATCACCATGCGTTTGCTGTCGATGTCGCCGACTTTCAGGTGTGTCAATTCAGCGCGTCGTACTCCGGTGGCGTAGAGGGTCATCAACAGAGTGCGCTCAAAAGGAGTTAGAGCTGCGTTGATGAGTTGTGCGACTTCTTCCCGGCTGAGGATCGCAGGAAGGTGAAACCCTTTTTTCGGATAGGGCGTCTCGGCGATGCTCCAGGTTTTCTTGAGAGTTTTGACGTAGAAGAATCGCAGAGCTGCCAATCGCTGCGTAACCGTGCCCGGCGACAACTTGCGCTTCTTGAACAGCTCGGCCTGATATTCACGAATGTGCTCAGGACCCAGACCATCTGGAGAGCACTTGAATCGTTTTGAGAAATCTTCAACTGTGCGGATGTAACAGCGTGTGGTAGCCTCAGAATAATTACGACGCTCGAGTTCTTCGAGCATCATTTTGCGAAGTCGGGTCATAAGGACCTCCTTATGACCCGACAACTTACTTCAGCCGTTCGCCACAAACTGCTCCGTTCGCCTCACGCGTAGCGTCCGCCGCGCGGGCGGCTTCGTTGTATGCCGGGCATGTTCAGCAGCTAGGAGGTGCAAATCCTCTACCCAACCTGATGGAGGTGAAGGGTTAGCGATGACGCAAGGGCTATCGCCGCGAGGCGAGGTCTGAAGGAAGCGTCAAGCAAATGTGCGAGTCGATGAACAAGAACCGAATATAAGGCGTGAGCGTCGGACGAGCGGGCAACGTACTGCGAAGTCCATATTCCATCAAGGATGCGAAGCGTAGATTCGGCGACGATGCACAGAAAGCAGCTGGAATTACCCCGGGAGATCTGTCCTGTGTCGCTTCGGCGACTGAGAGAGCCGAGAGGCAATCTGACCGCAGGGCAGAAGTCAGCAGAGGGTGTAGTAGATCACGACGTCGGCGAGGCTAGTGAGGCACTCCAATACCGAAAGGTGGAGCCAACAGATAGGCCGAGCCGGGAACGGTGAACGAAGACCCGAACGAGAGGAGAGGCGAGTAGGACATGGATCTCAAGCGCGACAAGCGGCAGAACATCCAAAAGAAATTGGACTTCTCAGCCGAATGGAAGGGTGAAGCCCGCCAAGCCGGAAGGGAAGAGACCGAATCGCGTCAGGCGATGCATGAACCCGAAAACCCAGCGAACACCATCCGACTCATGGAGGAAGTATGTGAGCGAGAAAATCTGTTGGAGGCATTACGGCAGGTAAAGGGCAACAAAGGTAGCGCTGGGATCGACGGGATGACCGTCGGCCAACTCAGTGGCTACCTGAAGGAGCACTGGCTCACCATCCGGGAACAACTGCTGAACGGGACCTATAAACCGCAGCCGGTAAGGCGCGTGGAAATCGAGAAGCCGGACGGAGGAGGGATGCGAAAGCTTGGTATCCCAACTATGCTCGATCGATTTCTCCAGCAAGCGGTGATGCAGGTTCTGCAGCGGCGGTGGAACCCAACGTTTTCCGATCACAGCTACGGTTTTCGACCGGGGCGATCCGCGCATCAAGCAGTAACCCAAGCACAGCTGTACCTTGCGGAAGGTTACGGCTGGGTGATCGATCTCGACTTGGAGAAATTTTTCGATCGAGTCAATCACGACAAATTGATGGGGCAGGTCGCCAAACGCGTCGAGGACAAGCGGCTGTTAAAACTCATTCGAGCATTCCTGAACGCTGGGGTGATGGAGAACGGGTTAGTCAGTCCAAGCGTGGAAGGAACTCCCCAAGGGGGTCCACTTTCGCCGCTGTTGAGTAACCTCGTACTCGATGAACTCGATCGAGAGTTGGAGCACCGTGGACATCGCTATGTTCGTTACGCAGATGATTGCAATATCTACGTGCGAAGTGAGCGAGCAGGTCAACGAGTGATGAAGAGCATTACGCGATTCATCACGCAGAAGCTCAAACTCAAAGTGAACGAGTCCAAGAGTGCGGTGGCGAGACCGCAGGAGCGGAAGTTCCTCGGGTTCACCTTTACAGATGGACCTGAGGTCAAGCGCGCAATCGCGCCAAAGTCCTTGGTCCGTTTTAAGCGGCGAGTCCGGGAGATTACACGACGTGCAAAGGGCGTCAGCCTGGAAACGACGATGGAGGAACTAGCCCCATACATGCGGGGCTGGCGCAGTTATTTCGGCTTCTGCGAAACTCCTCGCATTCTCGGATCACTTACCAGCTGGGTCCGTGCGCGACTTCGTGTGGCACTCTGGCGACAATGGAAAACAATCCGTCGTCGTCGGGCAGCTCTCTTGGCACTGGGGGTCCATCCAAAACTGGCTCGCAACACAGCCTGTAGCAGTCGCGGTCCCTGGTACCTCGCCCACGCCAAGGCCATATCCGTCGCGCTTCCCACAGCCTATTTCAAATCGCTCGGACTTCCGAATTTGGAGGATGTGAAGTAGCGTAACCATCTCGAACCGCCGTGTACGGACCCGTACGCACGGTGGTGTGGCAGGGGTCGGCGGGTGACCGCCGCCCCTATGCCGATCAAGTCCCTTTAGAGGCAACACTTGTGAAAGTGCAGCAAAACAAAGAACTTTAATCATGTTTAGAATGAACACTTGTTGGAAAGCACGGGGGCGGGTACCGGTTATTGCTAACCAAGCACGCGAAGAAGCGTGCCTGTCCCAAGGAGCAACACGACGAGAGATCTCTCATGCTATTCAGAGGGCGCTTCTAATTCTGATTCGCTCGTCATCGCAGCGGTCGGACGCGCTTCGTTATTTCGTTACTTCGTCACTTCTTCTCGAGCGGCTGGATCGTCGCGTTCACCAAGTATTGGCTGTCCAGATCCGTCGTGTCGCCGGCGCTTTTGCCTTCGATGGGAAGCAAACGCGCCGAGAGCGGCTTGTGCCATTTCACCGCCAGGCTGGCCATATCTCCGATGATGAGCGACAGTTGCTCCGCGCTGGTGTCGCCCGGCAACGGCACGGTATCGAGACCCGTCCCGCACACGGCGCTGTAGCTCAGCAGCGAATCGATCGAAATGCGCCCTTCGCTCCAACGCTGCGCGAGCCGCGAATCTTCGAGGATTGGCAGCATCAGCCCGGAATAACCGGTTTGTTTGACCTTGATGTCTTTCAGCGCCGAAGTTATGGTTGCAGCAGCCGTCAGCGTACCGCTCGAGCCGAGCGGCAGCGTCGTCAAATCTTCGATCGCCGCGCCGATGGAATCGTCTTTCATCGGAGCCGGCGACAGATCAATGCCCATGTACGTCCAGCCGGTGTCCCGGTCGATTCGCCCCGCTTGCGCTTGCGCATCAAAGGCCACCTGGCCCAGCGAATCGATCAGCCGTTGCCGCGCTGTCGCCAGGTCCGGCGCACCCTTGAAGGCTGCGGCCACGATGCCGGCGGATTCAAAGGCGATCGCGAACTGCTGGCCGAAGCCGGTGTGATACGCAGCGGGAAAGAACGGCGTCAGCGGCGGGACCATGGCAATGGCCGCGAACCGGAAATTGCCCTGGCTGTGCTCCGTGGCTTCCAGTTTTTTCATTACGCGCGCCGCGGCGCCTACCGCGGGCCAGCGCACGCCGTCCGCACCGCCGACGACGAGGCTGCCGTTGAGTGCTTTCGTGTTGAGAAGGATCTCCGCTAGCAGATCGGCCTGCGCCGGGCTATCCGTGGGGTTGAGCATCGCCGGACCAATGGATGCGGCAAAACCGTCCTTCTGCGCGAGCGCGTCGTAGTCCTTGAAGAACGAAATCGCCTGATCGGTCGTCAGTCCCCGTATGTATTCGGGGAAAGGCTGCGTGGCGATGCGGATCGTTTGCACTTCAAAGCCGCGCGATTCAAAGACCGTGCGCGCGTACTTCAGCATTTTTACGGCGTCCGCAATCTGCAGGAGATACCGCGAACGGTCCAGGTTGACGAACGCGGTGATGGCGCGAATCTTTTGTTTCTGCTCGGGCGGCGCTTTCCGCTGCTGCGCCATCGTCATCCCGCCCGTCAATGCCAGCAGCAGGAAAAACGCCGAGAACCGACGAAGGAAGTAGCGCGGCGAACCGATCGCAGAAACCTTCATGAAGTCGTCTCCTGTAAGGGCACGCCATGCCGTGCCCGCTGCGGCCAAGCCGGGATCAAACAACATGATAAGCCGCAGAGTGCCTCTACAGCATACAAGATTCAAAGTCCCGCAAGATTGGTTGGCTGGAGTTTTGGAGGGACTCTCGTAAGTCTTCCTCTGCGACTACACGAACGCGGAGATTCCAGTGATCTTCTCTCCGATCACCAGCTTGTGAATGTCGTTCGTGCCTTCGTAAGTGTAGACGCTCTCGAGGTTGTTCATGTGCCGCATGATGCAGTAATCGTCGACGATGCCGTTCGCGCCGAGAATATCGCGCGCCTTGCGCGCCGTTTCGAGCGCGATGGCCACGTTGTTCATTTTCAGCATCGAGATGTGCGAAAAATCGACTTTGCCTTTATCCTTCAGCCGTCCGACGTGCAACGCCAGCAATTGGCCTTTCACAATTTCCGTGATCATCCACGCCAGCTTTTCCTGCACGAGCTGGTGCGAAGCGATGGGCTTGTTGGCAAACTGCTTGCGCGTTTTTGCGTACTGCAGCGCCGTGTCGTAGCACGCCATCGCCGCGCCGAGCGCTCCCCAGCCGATGCCGTAGCGCGCCTGATTCAGGCAGCCCAGAGGACCTTTCAGGCCCATGACATTTGGCAGCAGATTGTCTTCCGGAATTTCGCAGTCGGTAAACGCCAGGCCGGAAGTTACGGAGGCGCGCAGCGACCATTTTCCGTGAACGTCCCAGGTCTTGAATCCCGGAGTTCCTTTCTCAACCAAAAATCCGTGGATTTTTTCGTCTTCGCACTTGGCCCAGACCACGGCGACGTCCGCGATCGACCCGTTGGTGATCCACATTTTCTCGCCATTCAAGACATACTTGGGGCCCTTCTTCACGGCGCGCGTAAGCATCCCGCCGGGATTCGAGCCGAACTGCGGCTCCGTCAATCCAAAGCAGCCGATAGCCTTGCCTTGCTGGAGTAACGGCAGCCACTTTTCTTTTTGCTTGTCGTTGCCGTACGCGTAGATCGGATACATCACGAGCGCGCTCTGCACCGAGACGAAGCTGCGCAACCCCGAATCGCCGCGCTCGAGTTCCTGCGTCACCAAGCCGTAGGCCACGTTGGACATTCCCGCGCAGCCGTATCCTTGCAGGTTCGCGCCAAAAAATCCCAGCTCTCCGAGTTGCGGAACGAGATGCATCGGGAATGTCGCCTCGCGGCTGTGTTTCTCAATGATGGGGATGACTTCCGCTTCGACGAATTGCCGCGAAGCTTGCCGGGCTAGTTTTTCCTCGTCGTTCAGTTGCGAATCAAAATCAATAAAATCGACGCCAGCAAATCCAACCATTCATTCCTCTTTCTGAAACATTGCGCCTGTGCGCGTGATTGTAACAAGTGCTTTCCAGCTGCAGCAATCATACCGGAGTTCGAAGAGGCAGCTTGCATGATGAGGCGTCTGCCGAAGAAGAGTTCCCCGGCAGGGTGTCGCAGGCACCGTGCCCCACTATGGCACAAGTAGAAGCTGGATATTCAATTTAGGAACCGCCGCAGCTCCTCAATTCCAGTAACCCACTGGAAGTAAACAGGATGTCTCAGAGGAAGGAGTCGAAATTTGGCACCTGATGTGCACGCCTCTTGTTGAGGGGGAAGATGTGTCTGCCGGCAGAGGTACCACTGCATCCAGATTGCGGAGAGCAATGCTTGGATATCTCGGAGTCCCCGGCTTGCTTCTCTGCGCTGGGCAGGAGACGTGGGCGCAGGCCTTGGAAGCGGTTCGATCGGCCGAGGCGAGCAGAGCCACGGAAACTTCACCGCGGCAACAAGCGGCATCAAGGCAAGAGTCGCAATCAACAACTCCCGTGGACGCAACACCACCAATACCAGCAGCGCCATCAACGCATTGGGCGCCGCAAATGTCCCAACTGCCGGAGGCACGGCAGACTGAACAGGAGCCACAGACTCACCAACCGATGGAGCGTGGAGCAGCGTCCAAGACTCCCAGTGCTCCTCAAGGGGACCTCACCAAAGTCAGCATCGAAGACCTGATGAACATGGCGGTGACGTCAGCCTCGAAGAAAGAACAGAAACTTTCGCGGGTCGCGGCGGCCATCTTCGTAATCACGCAGGAAGACATTCGCCGCTCAGGCGCGACCAACATTCCCGATCTCCTGCGGATGGTGCCAGGGTTGCAAGTTGCACAGATCAACGGCGACACGTGGGCCATCACCGCGCGCGGATTCGACGGACAATACTCGAACAAGCTCCTCGTGCTGGTTGACGGCCGCACCGTCTATTCTCCGATTTTCTCGGGGGTGTACTGGGATGCGCAAACCGTACCGCTGGAAGATATCGACCGCATCGAGGTGATTCGGGGTCCGGGCGCGACGGTGTGGGGCGCCAATGCGGTGAACGGCGTGATCAATATCACCACAAAAAAAGCGAGCGACACCCAGGGTGGAATGCTGACAGGGGGCGGGGGGACTTACGAACAGGGTTTTGGGACCGCGCGTTTTGGAGGAAAAATCGGTGGCGCAACCGCCTATCGCATTACTGGCAGCGGCTTCAACCGCGGTCAGTACGCCAGCCCCACCGGCCAAAAAGGCGGAGACGACTGGAATAGTTACCGAGGAGGATTTCGCGCGGATACAAAAATTTCCGCGAAGGACACGGTGACGCTGGAAGGCGACGTCTACAGCGGCAACGCGGGCGAGATGGCCGACACCATTTTGTCGATCGCTCCTCCGGTGAACGGGATCATGCCTCTTCGCGACAGGTTTTCCGGCTGGGACATTGTATCGCGCTGGGATCACACAGCCTCGGCGCATTCGAATACGTCTCTTCAGGTTTATTTCGACCGCAGCAATCGCGGCGACACGACGTATGGAACCGGACTGGACACCTTCGACATCGATTTCCAGCACCACATCGGCTGGGGCACTCGGCAAGATTTCGTCTGGGGGCTGGGCTACCGATGGCTTTCCGACGAAATCACGACAACGCCGCGGATCATGTTCCAGCCGCCCGACCAAACGCAGCAACTCTTTAGCGCTTTCGTGCAGGACGAGATCACTATTCTCCCCAACCGGCTTTATGCGACGCTCGGGGCCAAGCTCGAACACAATGATTTTACCGGGTACGGATTACAACCTAGTGCCCGCATCGCGTGGCTCGCCAACGATCGAAACATGTTTTGGGCGAGCATGTCGCATGCACTGCGAACTCCATCGCAAAGCGACCGCGGCATTCGCATAAACGAGTTTGCATTTCCAGGCCCGAGTGGCCTGCCTCTCCTGGTCAGTATCTTTGGGAGTCCGGAACGCCAGAACGAGGTGATGAACGCTTTTGAGGCCGGCTATCGGACAGAACTTGGCAAGCGCATTTCGTTCGATTGGACGGCATTTTTTAACGACTATCCGGTGCTCACCTCCGTTGAACCCGGGGCCCCATTTCTGGAGGGCGATCCGCCGCCTTTACACCTAGTTGCTCCGAGCATCCTCGGGAATCTGTTGCATGGAGAGACGCACGGAACCGAAGTTTCGGCGAACTTGAAATTGAGCAGCCACTGGACACTGAGCTCCAGTTATTCGTTTCTGACCATGCATTTGCACCGGGATCCCAGCGGCCAGGATTTCACCACGATCGCGGGGGCACAAGGACAATTTCCGAGTCATCAAGCGCAATTGAGTTCGCACGTGGATCTTCCTGGTCATTGGCAGTGGAACACATCCTGCTATTTCGTGGGACGTCTTCCGGCTGTGGGAGTTCCATCCTACACGCGTCTCGATAGCAATCTGATGTGGCAGCCGCTAGAGCGATTTTCCATCAGCGTGGCCGGCCAAAACCTGTTGCGCGATCACCATCTGGAATACCTCGGTCCCGATCACACTGAGGAATCCAGCCTGATCAAACGGAGCGCCTATATAAAGTTTACGTGGAGGTTTTAGGTGAAGGGTCCATATCGCGCCATGGAAAAAGCGAGTATCGGCGATTGCTCTCAGCATCGCCGACCAAATGGCCGTGCCTCCAAAAACCGGGAAAATTGGCGGCTAGCCCCAGTTCTCGCCACCAGGCACAGCTCAGATCGCACGTGGAAATCTCAACGAAATTGGCATGGGATACGAGCGCCTACTTTGTCAGCGCCTTGACGGCGCCATCCATTCCTTCCTATACGAGGCTCGATTCGAAGTTGACGTGGCGAGTTGCAAAGGGTCTGACCGTGAGTGTTACGGGCCAAAACCTGCTGAAAGATCATCATTTGGAATTCAACAATCAATTCCAAAGCGTGAATTCCTCCGAAGTAAAGCGGAGCGCGTACGCAAAAATTACATGGAAATTCTAATTGAGGGTTAAGAGTCCTTGAGTCCAGCGATCAAGACGCGAGGTCATCGCGCACGGCTCGCAGTCGCGGCGTTCGCAGGTTTGGTGTGGTTCGGCGGCGTGCACGGTGTTTGGGCGCAGACGATTCCACCGAGCGAGTATCAGGTTAAGGCCGCATTTCTTTTTCATTTCGCGCAATTCGTCGAATGGCCGGCCGGAACGTACAAAGACGCGGGCAGCCAGCTTACTTATTGCACGCTAGGAGCGGACCCCTTCCACGGAGCGTTGGAGGCCAGCTTGAACGAAAAAACAGTAGATGGGCGGCCAGTTCGAGTGCTGCACCTAAGGCAGGTGCAGGAAGCGCAAGGTTGTCAGGTTTTGTTCATAGGGATACTGCAGAAGGAGCACATCCCCAAGGTGCTGGCGAGCCTGAACGGTAATCCGGTGCTGACGGTGGGAGAGTCCGAACATTTTGCGGAGCAGGGCGGGATGATTGGTTTCCGTCTGGAGGACAACAAGGTCCGTTTCGAAATCAACCTGGGCGCGGCGAATCGGGCCAAATTGAGAATCAGCGCGAGGCTGCTGTCGCTCGCAAAAACAGTCATTGGAGGCCCAAAGGGAACTTGAAATGTCTCTCATGAAGAGTTCCTCCATTCAAACAAAACTGACCCTGGTGATCGTGTGCACGAGTCTAGTGGGTCTTAGCCTGGCGTTCCTGAGCTTTGACTTCTACGAAAGAGCAAGCATACGCGCTGCGATGGCCAGCGAGCTTTCTGCTCTGGCGGACACCTTGGGAGCCAATTCCGCAGCATCGCTTGCATTTAACGATCCAGAGTCTGCGCAGCATATGCTCGAGGCGCTGCGCGCCGAGCGCTATATCGTGGCGGCATGCCTTTACGGCAACCATGGAGCTCTCTTCGCGGAATACAACCGGGATCGTACTGGCCATGAGTGCGCCACGACCTCGCGCTACCCAGACGGAGGGTATTTTCTTAACGACTCCCTCACTTTTCATCGAAGCATCTCGCTGGGAGGGGAGAAAACCGGCTCCATAGCGATCATTTCAGGCCTCGGGGCTCTGCGTGCCAGGATACGGAACTATGAGGAGATTTCAATCCTGGTCATCCTCATCGCCGTACTGGCGACTTATTTCGTTTCCACGCGGCTGCTGCGGCTCATTACGGAGCCCATTTTGCATCTTTCACAGATCGCCGCCCGAGTGACTGCAAAAGAGGACTACACACTGCGGGCTCTACCGCGCGGCAACGATGAAGTAGGAACGCTGATCGGTTCCTTCAACCAGATGCTAGAACGAATACAGGAACGCGACGCGGCACTGCAACGCGCGAAAGGCGATCTCGAAATCCGCGTCCAGGCCCGCACGCAAGAGTTGCAGTCGGAGGTCAATGAGCGGCTCCAGGCCCAAGAGACACTTTCGGAAGAACGAAAAGTGCTGCGCGCCTTGATCGACAACTTGCCCGATTTCATTTACGTGAAAGACGTTGACTGCCGGTTCGTGGTGGCCAACCTGTCGGTAGCGCGGCAGATGGGCGCGAACAATCCCGAGGAACTGCTCGGAAAGAGCGATTTTGACTTCTATCCTCGCGAGCTCGCCACAACGTTCTACGAAGATGAACAGCGAGTGATTCAGTCGGGAAAGGCGGAGGTCAACCGGGAAGAAGCGGGCCTGGATGCGAAAGGGAATGCAATGCAGGTTCTGACGACACAGGTACCCTTGCGGGATAAGAACGGGCGAATCACGGGACTCGCCGGCATCGGCCGGGACATTACTTACCTCAAGAAGGCGCAAGCGGAAATGCAAAGTGCCCGGGAAGCTGCGGAAGCCGCCAGCCGGGCGAAGAGCGAGTTTCTGGCGAACATGAGCCACGAGATTCGCACGCCGTTGAACGGCGTTATGGGAATGACGGATCTGGCGCTGGAGACGGAGCTCACGCCAGAGCAGCGAGAATATCTGGAGACGGTGAAAATGTCCGGAGATACCCTGCTCACGGTGATCAACGACATACTGGACTTCTCCAAAATTGAGGCGGGAAAGATCGACCTGGAGGCCATCGATTTCAATCTGCGCGATAGTTTGGAATCGGCTCTGAAGACTTTGGCCATGCGGACGGACGAAAAGGGACTGGAGCTAATGTGTGAAGTGGCGCCTGAGGTGCCGGAGTTGGTACGGGGCGATTCCACCCGGCTGCGGCAAATCGTGGTGAACCTTGTGGGGAATGCCATCAAGTTCACGGACAAGGGGGAGATAGCGGTAAAGGTGCAAGTGGAAGCGAAAGAAGGAGCGGATTATCTTTTCCGGTTTACAGTGGCAGACACCGGCGTCGGGATTCCTGAGGACAAGCGCAAACTGATCTTTGAGGCGTTTTCGCAAGCCGACACTTCCACCACGCGCAAATACGGAGGCACGGGGCTGGGGCTGACCATTTCGACGCGCCTCGTGCAAATGATGGGCGGAAAAATTTGGGTAGAGAGCGAAGTAGGGCGCGGGAGTCAGTTTCACTTCACCGCGCGGCTGGGGTCGGCGGATGCCAAAGAAATTAAATTGGGGACGACCGCGCCGCCGGAGCTTCTCCGCGGCGTAAAGGTTTTGGTGGTGGACGATAACCGCACCAACCGGCGGATTTTGGAGGGAATGCTGGCTCGCTGGCACATGAAGCCGACTTCAGCAGAAGGCGGCAGGGCGGCGCTGGCGCAACTAGCGGAAGCACGCGAAGCGGGCAATCCCTATGGGCTGATCTTGACGGACATGCACATGCCGGACATGGACGGCTTCGCAATGATCGAAGAAATCCGCAAAAAACCGGAATTGACCACGGCGACGATCATGATGCTGACTTCGGCGGGCCACCGCGGGGATGCGGCGCGCTGCCAGGAATTGGGCGTGGCGGCGTATTTGCTGAAACCCATCCGGCAATCCGAATTGCGCGAGGCGGTGGCACGAGTGCTGGGAGCGCGCGAACAGGAAGGCGCGATTCCCCTGATCACACGCTTCTCGCTGCAAGACGCGCGCGAACCCAAAGCGTGCCTGCGAGTGCTGCTGGCGGAGGACAATCTCGTGAACCAGCGGCTTGCCGTGCGCTTGCTGGAGAAGAGGGGACACCAGGTTGTGGTGGCGGCCACGGGGTTGGAGGCACTGAGGGCGTTGGAGAAAGAAAAATTTGACCTGGTGCTCATGGACGTGCAGATGCCCGAGATGGACGGTTATGAGGCAACGCTGGCCATCCGGCAAAAGGAAAGGGGCACCGGACTCCATCAACCTGTAGTCGCGCTGACCGCGCACGCAATGAAAGGCGATCGAGAAAGGTGCCTGGCGGGCGGGATGGATGGCTATCTGACCAAGCCGATTCGGCCGCAGGAACTGGACCAGATGCTCGAAATTTATGTGTCTCGGCGCGCCGAAGCCCAGAACATCGCTGAAACGGTGGCCCCTCAGAGATAGGCCCGTAAACTTGAGCTACGTTGCCTCGCAAGTCTTGCGCGGGCGCTTCGTGGCGACCCACTCCTTTCCATTTGCAGAACACAAGAACATACGGCGAACCAGGATCTCGCTGGGTTGACGGTGAAGAGCAGAGCAGAGACACTTCTTGTGCAGCTTGAGCTTCCTTCCCGGCCATGCAGTTTGGCGCTGCTGTTTCTACAAGCGAGCTGCACAGGCCACTCGATCACGGAGAAAAGAGCGTTGACAAGCAGGCGCAAGACTTTCCGCACTCTTCCACAAATTTTGATTTTTGACGTCGACGGCGTGCTCGTGGATGTGCGCAGCTCGTACTGGCTTTCGGCGCTCGAAACCATGCGGGACATCACCGGCAAGCGGGTGACGTGGACCGAATTGCAAGAATGGAAAAACAAACCGGGCAATAACGACGATTGGAAGCTGGTCTCGAACTGGGCCACCGCGCTAGGGCGGCCCACAAGTTACGAAGAAGCCCGTGCCGCGTTCCAGCGATTTTATTGGGGTACGAACGGCAAGCCAGGCAACGTGCGGAAGGAAAAGCTGGTGGTGACGGCGGGGCAAATCGAGCGCTGGGCGCGGCGTTTTGAGCTCAATCTCTTTACCGGCCGCACGCGCCAGGAATTTTCGTACACGTTTGACCGCTGGCCCGCCACAACGCGTTTTCGTACGGTCATCACCATGGACGACGTAAAACGGAAGAAGCCGCATCCCGATGGTTTGCTGAAGATTCTCGGAAAACGCGATCCGGCAACGGCTCTGTATGTCGGCGACAACATCGACGACGCCCTTGCGGCCCGGGACGCGCAAGTGCCCTTTGCGGCTATTTTGCCGCCGCGGGCGTATGAATACCGCAAACGTGCCGAAGGCTTTCGCGAACTCGGCGCGCTTGCGCTGCTGCCCCGCATTACGGTCCTCAACGAATGGCTTTCCGCGGCCTGAATTGGCAAGATCCACAGGGAGCAAAACGAACGCCTCGCAAAAAGAATTCGCGAGTTGTTTGATGCGCCTCAAAGGAATTTCGAGATTCGGCCAGTTGTAGTAAGCGAGTGAGTCTGTTAGCTCCGGCAGCGAAGGCGGCTTCACGATACCGTTGAAATGCGAGTGATTTCCGTGGAAAGGAATTATGCTGGGATGGAAGAACCAGCGGCCGGAGTAGCAGGTTCGAACCGCAGGCGTTATGCGCGATTGCGTTGCGGAAACTTCAAGTTAGGATAGGATCGGCATTTGGCTCGCGTTGACGCAAACCCGCGCTGGATGTTATAAAATACTGTTCAAACAGGCAGCGTCAGGCCCACCGTATTGTCCCTTTCCAGATAGAGGGGCGCGGCGCGGCTGCCAACTCGGTGGCCGTTCCATGGCCCCGGAACGAGTGTTAGGTTACACAACTCAATGCAAGAGATGGTTCACCAACTGGGAGAACTCTTCCTTCAGGCTGTGCCTACAGTCCTGATTATCCTCGTTTTTTATTTCATCTTCCGGGCGTTGTTCTTTAAGCCGTTGCTCAAGGTAATGGCGGAGCGCGACGCCCGGACCGTAGGCGCGCAGAAAGCCGCCGAAACAGCTCAGGCTGCCGCTGCGGAGAAGAATAAGCAGTACCAGGAGGCTCTGAAACAAGCCCGCGCACAGGTTTATGCCGGACAGGAAGCTGCGAGAAAGAAGATGCTGGATGAGCGGGCCGAGCGGATCAAAGAAGCCCGAAGCGCTGCTGCTGCGCAAGTCGCCACAGCGAAAGAGCGCATCGCAGGCGAGTTTACCGCCGCCCGGCGGGAGATCGAGACTAGCGTCGTGCAACTTTCTGAGGAAATTGCGGGCCGCATTCTGCCGTCGACGCCGCGGCGGCCCGGCGGCTCCGCGAGAGAGGCCCGATGAGGGAAGGTTTGATGGGGCAAAAGCGGTGGCAAGTGATGTCGAGTTTGTTGCTGCTGCTCTTCTTGGTCGCGATCAGCGCGCACGCGGCCGAAGAAGGCGGCAAGGCAGCGGCCGAGAACGCCACCAGCATTTTCCGATGGGTCAATTTCGTAATCGTGATCGGCATCATGGTCTGGCTGTTCACGAAAAAACTGCCCGCATGGTTTCGCGGCAACGCGGAAAGCATCAGCTCTGCAATCACCAAAGCGACGGCCGCCCGGGAAGAAGCGGAACGGCAGGTGCGAGAAGCCGAGGCCAAATTGGCGCACCTTCAAGAGGAAATCGCCACATTGCACGCCGTGGCGCAGCGCGAAGCTGCCGTGGAAGGGGAACACATTCGCGCGCTCACGCAAACTGACGCGAAGAAAGTGGGCATTGCGGCACAGGCGGAAATCGAAGCGGCGGAGCGCTCCGCGCGCCTCGAACTGAAGGCTCTTGCGGCTTCGCTAGCGATCGCCGGCGCCGAGTCGCTGCTTGCCAAGCAGCTCACGCCCGCCGCGCAGGAATCGATGGTGGACAGATTTGTGAAAAGTCTCGAGGGGAGGCCGAATTGAAATCCGCCAGCCTCCAATACGCCAATGCGCTCGCGGACGTTGCGATGGCGCAAGGCGCGGCCGATTCCACCCTGAAGCAACTGGCCGAATTTGGCGCGGCTTTTGACCTCTCCGCGGAATTACGAAACTTTCTAAGCAGCCCCGGCGTGCCTCGCAGCGCCAAGCATGGCGTGATCGAACAAATCGCGGCGCGCACGGGCGCGGGGAAGATTATTCGCAACTTTCTATTTGTTATCGCGGACCATCACCGCACGCACATGCTGCCCGAAATTATAGCCACGTTTCAGGAAGTTGTGCGGCGAAGGCAGGGCATCGCCGAGGCGGAGATTTCCTCGGCCGTCGAGCTAAGCGCGGCGCAAAAAAAGAAATTTGCGCAGACGCTCGAACGCCTTACGGGCAAGAAAATTCAGGCCAAGTATTCGCTGGACCCCGCGCTTTTGGGCGGCGCGGTGGTACGCGTAGGTGACACCGTCTATGACGGCTCGGTGCGCAACAGCTTGAACGAACTGCGCGCGCGACTGACAGCGGAATAGCGAAGCAGACTTCAGGAGCAGGCATGGCGAATATCAAAGCAGACGAAATCAGCAAGATCCTGCGCGAGCAGATCGAGAATTACGAGCAGACCGTTTCGGTGGATGAAGTCGGCGCGATCATAAGCGTCGGCGACGGCATCGCGCGTGTCCACGGCCTTGAAAAGGTCATGGCTGGTGAAATGCTCTCCTTCCCGCACAATATCTTCGGCATCGCGCTCAACCTTGAAGAGGAAGAAGTCGGCGTCGTGCTTCTTGGCGAGTCTTCCGAGCTAAAGGAAGGCGACGTCGTAAAGCGAACGAATACGATTATGTCCGTGCCGGTCGGAGATGCTTTAATCGGCCGCGTCGTGAATCCGCTCGGCGAACCGCTCGACGGAAAAGGTTCCATTGCCTCGAAACAGCGCAACCCGCTCGAACGCATCGCCCCGGGCGTGCTCGATCGCCAGCCTGTTCGCGAGCCGCTCCAGACCGGTATCAAAGCGATCGACGCCATGATCCCCATCGGCCGCGGCCAGCGCGAACTGATCATCGGTGACCGCCAGACCGGCAAGACCGCCGTCATCCTGGACACCATCATCAATCAAAAGGGCGGCGACGTTATTTGCATCTACTGCGGCATCGGGCAAAAGCGCTCGACGATTGCACAGGTGGTGAAGACACTGACGGACGCGGGCGCGATGGAGTACACCATCATCGTGGCATCCAGCGCCGCGGAACCTGCTTCATTGCAGTACATCGCTCCCTATGCCGCCTGCGCCATGGGCGAATACTTTCGCGACAACAAACGCCACGCCGTCACGTTTTATGACGACCTTTCGAAACACGCGCAGGCCTACCGCGAAATCTCGCTGCTGTTGCGCCGGCCGCCGGGCCGCGAAGCCTTCCCTGGAGACGTCTTCTATCTTCACTCGCGGTTACTCGAGCGCGCCGCCAAGCTCAACGACAAACTGGGAGCCGGCTCTTTGACGTCACTGCCTGTGATTGAAACGCAGGCCGGCGACGTCTCGGCCTACATTCCAACGAACGTGATTTCCATCACCGACGGACAAATCTATTTGGAGGCTGACCTTTTCAACGCCGGCATTCGCCCGGCCATCAACGTGGGCATCAGCGTCAGCCGCGTCGGCGGCAACGCGCAGATCAAGGCCATGCGGCAGGTGGCCGGCACTTTGCGCCTGGACATGGCGCAATACCGCGAACTCGCGGCTTTCGCCCAGTTTGGCTCCGATCAGCTCGATAAGGTTACGCAAGCGCAGCTTGCGCGCGGCCAGCGCCTCACGGAAATCCTGAAGCAGGATCAGTACGTGCCGCTCTCTATCGAAAAGCAGGTTCTCAGCATTTTCGTGGCGACCAGCGGCGCGATGGACACTGTAGCCGTCGCGGACGTGCGCCGCTTCGAGCGGGAATTCCTGCAATTTGCCGAGGCCAGCTATCCGGCGCTGTTGAAGAATATCGCAGAGAAAAAAGCGCTGGACGATGCCATGAGGGCCGAAATCAAGACTGCGGTAGACGCATTCAAAGAACGATTCACCGCTGCCGTTGCCGCCGCGGCGAACTGAGTTTGCTCAACTAACACACTACGATGGCCACACTACTCGATTTCCGGCGCCGCATCCGCTCGGTGAAGAACACCCAGCAGATTACCCGCGCGATGAAGTTTGTCGCCGCTGCCCGGCTTCGACGAGCGCAGGAGGCGGCGCTCGCCGCCCGACCTTACGCGAAGGAGCTGGCACGTGTGTTGCGCTCGATCATGTCACGCATCGATCGGCCCGAGCATCCTTTGCTGGCGAGTCGCCCGGAAGAGAAAATTCTCGTGGTCGTTCTAAGTGGGGAGCGTGGCCTCGCGGGAGCGTTCAATTCCAATATTTTGCGCAAGGCCAATGATTTCTTCCGCGCCCACAAGGGCAAAAAACTATCCGTGATCCCGGTGGGCAAAAAAGGGCGTGATTCCCTGAAAAGGGCCGGATTTCATTTTTCCGCGGAGTATATAAACGTGCTCGCGAAAGTCAATTTTGGAACCGCCCGCGACCTCGCGTCCGTCGTCACCGACCTGTACACCAAGGAAGAGGCGGATTCGGTTTACATCGTCTTTAGTGAATTCAAGACGGTCATGACCTCGGAGCTCGTGCTCCAAAAGCTTTTGCCAGTTGAAGCGCTAAGCGCCAGCGAAGAAACCGCCGCCGAACAGGCCACTGCGCAAGTCGATTACATCTACGAACAGCCCAAGGAACAAATTCTGGATAGGCTGCTGCCGCGCTACATCGAGACGCAGATTCTCCGCGCCATGCTGGAATCCTCCGCCGCGGAATACGCCGCGCGCATGACGGCCATGGAAGCCGCCACGAAGAATGCCGGCGACGTTATCGAGGCCCTGACACTCCACATGAACAAAGTGCGCCAGGCGGCCATCACCAAAGAGATTATTGAGATCGTCAGCGGCGCTGCATACGGCGCTTAGGAGAAGGCATGGCAGAAAAATACGCAGCGGTCGGGCACATCGTCCAGATCATTGGACCGGTGCTCGATCTCCAATTTGAAGCGGGTCACTTGCCCGCAATTTACAATGCGGTGCGTATCACCACCGAGGGCTTCAACGTTCCGGAACCGCTCGAGGTCACCGTCGAAGTGGAGCAGCACCTTGGCGAAGGCCGGGTGCGCTGCGTCGCGATGGAGCCGACGGAAGGTCTCGTCCGCGGCATGAAGGCTTACGACACCGGTGCGGGAATCACCGTTCCGGTGGGACGGGCGACGCTTGGCCGCGTGATGAACGTCCTTGGCAAGCCCGTCGACCAGCTCGGTCCTTTGACGAGCCCACACAACTACCCGATTCACCGCCCCGCGCCTCTTCTGCTGGACCAGTCCACCACTCTCGAAATGTTCGAGACCGGCATCAAGGTTATCGATCTCATCCAGCCCTTCTTGAAGGGCGGAAAAATTGGTTTGTTCGGCGGCGCTGGCGTCGGCAAAACGGTTCTCATTCAGGAATTGATCAACAACGTGGCCATGCAGCACGGAGGCGTTTCCGTGTTCGCCGGTGTCGGCGAACGCACCCGCGAAGGCAACGACCTTTGGATCGAATTTCAGGAAGCCGGCGTGGTCGTTCCGGGAAATTCCGAGAAGTCCCGCGCGGCATTGATTTACGGCCAGATGACAGAACCGCCCGGCGCGCGTCTGCGCGTCGGTCTCACAGGTTTGACAGTCGCCGAATATTTCCGCGATGAAGAGCATCTCGACGTGCTCCTCTTCATCGACAATATTTTCCGTTTCGTCCAAGCCGGCTCCGAAGTCTCCGCACTTCTCGGCCGCATGCCCTCCGCCGTCGGTTACCAGCCGAACCTCAACACCGAAATCGGCGAATTGCAGGAGCGCATTACCTCCACGAAATCCGGCTCGATCACTTCCGTGCAGGCCATTTACGTTCCCGCGGACGACTACACGGACCCCGCTCCTGCCGCAACGTTTACGCACCTGGACGCCACGACCAACCTCAGCCGGCAGATCGTTGAGCGCGGAATTTATCCCGCTGTCGATCCGCTGGCCAGTTACTCGCGGATTCTCGATCCCCGCATCGTGGGCGCGGAGCACTACGCCGTCGCTCGCGGCGTGAAGTCCATCCTCCAGCGCTACAAAGATCTCCAGGACATCATCGCTATTCTCGGTATCGAAGAGCTTTCCGACGAAGACAAGCGCACCGTGGCTCGCGCGCGCAAAATCGAAAAGTTCCTCTCGCAACCAATGTTCGTGGCCGCGCAATTCACCGGCCTCGAAGGCAAGTACGTCAAGATTGCGGATACCGTGCGCAGCTTCAAGGAAATCGTGGAAGGTAAGTATGACGACATTCCGGAGCAGGCTTTCTACATGGTCGGGACGATTGAGGAAGCCCTTGCGAAGGCCGAAAAAATGAAGGCGAGCGCCTAGATACGAAAATGCTTCCTGATTCCATCGAACTCGTCATCGTCACGCCGGAAAAGCAATTCCTGCGCGAAAGCGTTGTCGAAGCCGTCCTGCCCGGTTCGGAGGGCGCTCTCGGCATTTTGCCGGGCCACGCGCCGCTGATCACTGAGCTCGGCATCGGTGAGCTGACCTATCGAGGGGCGGGCACAAACCCCAGTGGATTTCTAGCGATCATTCAAGGCTTCGCCGAAGTTTTGGGTGATCGCGTCACTGTTCTTGCGGAGACTGCAGAGCGCGCGGCAGAAATCGACCTAGCCCGCGCGGAAGCCGCTAAAGCTCGTGCGGAAAGACACCTGGCTTCCGGCGACCCGAATATAGATTGGGACCGAGCTTCCATCGCGCTCCAGCGCGCTCTCCTGCGAATTCAGGTTGTGCGCAAATACCGGGGCGCGCCTCCCGAAGCTCGCTGACCCTTTGTGGCCGTTGCGCGGCGCGTGCGACCCTGTCCCGCCCCCCGTAGGCAATCCGGTCGGAGCATCCAATGAAAATCCTGACCATGTACACCACCACCTGGTGCCCAGACTGCTGGCGCGCAAAATCGTTCCTCAAAGCGCGAGGCGTGGAATACCGCGAAGTGAATATCGAACGGGATGCGTCCGCGGAGGAAATCGTCCTCAAAGCAAATAACGGTAAACGCGTAGTCCCGACGCTGGAAATTGAAGGACGATACTTTGCGTGCAGCCCCTTCGACGCTGAAGAACTTGCTGAAGAGCTGCGCATCCCGCTAAATCCCTGACCGCTGCCCGTTCGCCCGGAGCGAGGATCGCGTTTGTCCGCATTCGCCGAAATCTACGCCACAGCAACGCCCCGGACCCAAACATTCGTCAGTTGCAACGATTGATCGAGCAGGATGATATCCCCATCGGCCCCCGTCCGCAGCGCACCTTTCTTGAATTCAATTCCCAGAAGGGCGGCGGGATTCAACGTCAGCATACGCACGGCATCTTGCAGAGGAATCCCGAGTCCCACGATATTTCGCAGTGCTCTGTCCAGCGTCAGCGTGCTGCCCGCGAGTCTTCCTTCTGCGTTGCGGCAAATTCCCCCGCTGACGGTGACCTGCAATTTTCCGAGCGTGTAATTTCCGTCCGGCATTCCCGTCGCGGAAATGCCGTCGCTGACCAGGATCATGCGCTCCGGTCCCTTGGCCTGCAGGAGCACTCTCATGGCGATCTCCTCGACGTGCACGCCATCGGCGATTAGTTCGGCGGTCACTTCCTGCGAGGTGAGCACGGCGCCAATCACGCCGCTGTCGCGGTGAGTGAATGGACGCATGGCATTGTAGACGTGCACCGCATGGCGGACGCCATGGGCTATGGCCGCGCGCGTCTGTTCGTAGGTCGCGTCCGTATGGCCCACGGCGACGACCATGCCGGCGTTCCGAGCGGCGTCGATGCACGGAATGGCTCCCAGCAACTCGGGCGCAATCGTCAATATCTGGGCTTTCCCTGCCGCCGCTTGCAGAAATTTATCGAGAAGTTCGGCGGATGGCAGCCGCAGCCATTCTTGCGGATGCACGCCGCGCCTGACGGGACTGAGGAAGGGGCCTTCGAAATGGATTCCAAGCACTTCCGCCAGCGCATCGTCTGTTTCGCGCTGTTGCGAGATGTATTTTGAAATTCCTTCCACACTTTTAAATGTGTCTTCGGGACTTGCCGTCACCGTCGTTGCCACCAGCGAAGTTGTTCCGTGCCGGGCTACCGTCCTGGTCACTCCCCTAAGAGCGTCGGCGCTGCCCTCCATTACGTCGCGCCCGCCCGCGCCGTGGATGTGCACGTCCAGGAATCCAGGAATCGCGAGCTTGTCCGTTGCGGTGATCTCCTGGGCTCCGGATGGGACGCGCATTCCCTCTCGCGGACCGACTTCCTCGATCACTCCATCGCGGATAAGAATTCCCGCTCCGGAAATCTCCATGGTTGGAGTCAGCGCCCGTCCGGCATGCAATAGAATTGTTGGCATCGGTCTGGTTGTATCGTAGCGGAATACGGCGATCTTTCAATGGACAAAACAGGAGGAGTTCTTCCCGCCGTAATGGAATTTTGGAGGATTTGGATTGCTGATAGCCGCGTCAGTTACTTCCGACAAAACAAAAAAGGAGGGCTCTCTGGAACCCTCCTTCGGAATGCACTCTCAGGGATATGATTAGTGATTTATTGGGCCGCGCCAGAGCCAGAAGTGCTGGCGGCGGTCGTCTCCGGCGTTTTCGGGATACTGAGGTAGCCCGAAGCCGTCGATTTGGTGACTTTGTTCACCACCAGCTCGAGCGCTGCGCGCGTTCCACCGGTGTAGAAGAATATGGGTTCGTTGACGGACCGGTTCTTCTTTTCGAAGTTCTTGTCATCCGCCAGCACATTGATCGTGAATTGGTTCTTCCGAGTATTGGTGTCCTTGAGAGCGACCTGGATGGTGCCTACCTTCTGGGCTCCGCCCTTGCGCTTCACGGTAAACTCAAAATAGTCGCGCTGGCCCATGCGGCGAAGCTGATCGATCTGGTCATGGTTGCGCGCGATGAGCGTTCCCATCTCGCTGCGGGCCATCTGCAGATTGTTCTTCGTGGCGTCCAAATCACCCTTCACACCGGTGACGTCGCCGTTCAGCTTGTTTACATCTTCCGCGTTGGCCTTGGCGGCGAGATCGGCCTTGACGGAATTCGCCAGCCCGGTGACTTTTTTGTCGACGGCAACAGTGGCGGCCTTGTTCTGCCTCCGAGCCTTTGCCAGTTCGCCTTGCGTCAGGTTCAGTTTGTCTGTCACCACTCTCAAGTCGCTCTGCAAGGCCTGATTGATCTCATCTTCTTTGGCGAGCCGCTGGCTCAGCACCTCATTCGTTTGCTTCACCGAGGCTTGTGTCGATTGCTCGACGCTGTTCGCGTGATTCAGCGCGCTCCAGCCGACTCCCAAACCGACCAGTGAAACTGCGCCCAACACGGCGACCGCCAATCCAACCCAACGCGGTGTCCCGGTTGTGGTGTGGTTCAAGGGTTCCTGAAACTCGCTCATAAACTTCTTCTCCTTTGGGGTTTTCCCCTGCGTTATAGGAAAGGTGCACCCTTCGCGCCAAATGCCGTCCCGGCAAACAACGATTGTTAACCCGAGTGGATACATGGATTTATCACTGAGAAAAAGCGCCGGAAAGGAATAACAGTAAAAGTACTAGTACTCGTAAAGATTACGCAATTGCTTGGTGCACTGTAAATTTTGCTGTTGTCGGATCGGAACGCGAAGAAGGGAAGGCGGAGGAAGCAGAACGAGAGACTCCCCACCCCGAATGCACATGGGCTTGCCGGAAGTTAATGACGAATAATAGTTTATAGGAAGAGAATCAGGCAGCCTGGGGGGCAGGTTCCTCATCGGAGCGCTTTACAGGAGTAAAATAACGGTCCAGCGTGCTCGTCGCGGCGTCCAAAACCATGTGGCAATCGGGACAAGATTCGACGTGCCGCTTGATCTCACTCGCGACGGATGGCGATAGCCTGCCTTCTAAGTACCAACAAATCAAATGGATAGTGTCTCGACAGCTCATGACTGCGGACCCCCCGTGGCCCTGCGCCGATGTTCGGCACGCGCATCTATAGTGCATTTGATTCACCAAACCGGGAGCCGCCATTGAAATTCTAATTGCCACAAAATCAATGACTTGGAGCTTCGGCGGAGCGCAGAGTTGGAAACTGGTCGGACCTCGAAGGGAAAGATTACTCAGCCATTACAACAAATGTGCGGAAAGGCGCTGTATCAGGCGCTCAGCGCCGCGGAACTACGGACATCTCCCGCAGAGCCTCGATCCTCTCCTCAAGCGGCGGGTGGGTGCTGAAGAGCGAGGAAATTGTGCCTCTGCCGAATCGTGGTTTTACGATGCACAAGGAAGAGGTGGACTGCGAAATAGCGGTTGTGGGGATTCGATTGTTGTAGGCACCCAGCTTTTGCAAGGCGCTCATGAGGCCGAACTGATTTCCCACCATCCGGGCGCCGGTCGCGTCAGCCGCATACTCCCTTTGGCGCGAGAGGGCCAACTGCAACAGCATCGCAGCCAGCGGCGCGAGGATCATAAGCGCGAGTTCGACAATGATGCCGCCTCCCTGCCGGTCTTCGCTGTCGCCGCCAAACCACAGCCCCCAATGTGCGATCCAGGTGATGGCCCCCGCAAGCGTGGCCGCCACAGAACTGATCAAGATATCGTAGTTGCGCACATGGGAGAGCTCGTGGGCGATGACGCCTTCCAGTTCGTCATCATTCATGAGGTCCAGCAAGCCTTGCGTCACGGCCACAGACGCATGCCGGGGATTTCTTCCGGTTGCGAAAGCATTGGGAGCTTGTTCCGGAACTACGTACAACTTTGGCACGGGAATATTCGCTTTGGCCGCAAGCCGTTCCATTACGGCATACAACCGTGGTAACTGTTCCCGCGTAACCGGCTGGGCCCCGCTGGATTTCAGCGCGATCTTGTCGGAAAAGAAATAAGCGAACGCATTGGTGCAAATCGCGATCCCAAGCGCAATGGTCATGCCGTTTCGCCCGCCAAAGTAATCGCCAACCATCATCAGGAAAAGCGTCAGGACAACCAGCAGGAATGTCGTTCGAAGAACTCTCATGGTGTTTCCTCAATACTCCATACGTTCAAAATTAGCGAAAAGTACCAAGTCCGGTACCCAGAGCGGAAAGATCCTCTCCGCCCATTCTCTCGTTGAATTAGATTCCAGCCGCTACTGCCGGTGATTTGGCCTTCGAGCGTTCGAAGCGCATCGAGTCCTTCTTGCCGTCGCGATCGACTCGGACATGATCGCCCGGGAGCACCTTGCCTTCCAGAATCTGCAACGCCAGCGGATCCTGGATGAGACGCTGGATCGTTCGCCGCAGCGGCCGCGCACCATACGCAGGGTCGTAGCCTTCCCGCAGAAGTAACTCTGTAGCTGCCGGAGTGAGTTCCAGAGTGATTTGGCGTTCCGCGAGCAGCTTCTCGACGCTCTTCAGCAGAAGTCCCACGATGCGGCTGAGCTGTTCCTTGCCCAAAGGATTGAAAATCACGATATCGTCGATCCGGTTGATGAACTCCGGACGGAACGCCGCACGCAAAGCTTCCATTGCTTCTTTTCGTGCGAGTTCCGGATCCTTGTGAGAGAGCTCGAAGATCGCCGTCGATCCCACGTTGCTCGTCATGACCATCACGGTGTTGCGAAAATCCACGGTACGGCCCTTGCCGTCCGTCAGCCGGCCGTCCTCGAGAATTTGCAAGAGAATATTGAATACGTCCGGATGGGCCTTTTCAATTTCGTCGAACAAGATAACCGAATACGGGTGCCGGCGCACTTGCTCCGTAAGCTGCCCGCCTTCTTCGTAGCCAACATAGCCGGGAGGCGCGCCGATCAGCCGCGACACGCTGTGCTTCTCCATGTATTCGCTCATGTCGATGCGA
Organism: uncultured Acidobacteriota bacterium; assembly: GCA_963824515.1. GTDB lineage: Bacteria > Acidobacteriota > Terriglobia > Acidiferrales > UBA7541 > Acidiferrum. Next base: position 250,648 of record CAWGPN010000009.1, on the reverse strand, counting down.
ATCATCAGCTTTTCGTCATCAAAGAGAAATTCGGCTAGCGCCCGTGCCAGCTCGGTTTTTCCCACGCCCGTTGGACCGAGAAAAATAAACGAGCCGATCGGCCGCTTGGCATCCGACAATCCGGCGCGGCTCCGCCGCACAGCGTTGGCCACGCGCCCCAGCGCTTCATCCTGCCCAACAACGCGCTGCCGGAGCCGCTCTTCCATGTGTACGAGTTTCTGCGCTTCGCCTTCAAGCAGACGTCCCGCCGGAATTCCCGTCCATTTGCTCACCAGCTTAGCGATGTCTTCCTCGTCGACTTCTTCCTTCAACATCGGCGCGTCTTTTTGCACTGAAGTGAACCGTTCTTCTGCCTTTTTCAGTTCCTGCTCGGCAGCGGCGATTTTGCCGTAGCGTATCTCCGCGACCTTCGCCAGTTCGCCGGCGCGTTCGTGTTTCTGTTCCTCCGTTTTCAATTGGTCGATTTGCTCCTTGAGCTTGCGGATTGCCCCGATGGCTGCTTTCTCGGCCTGCCAGCGCGCTTTCCTGCCGCTCGAATCCTCTTTCAATTTCGCCAGCTCTTTGTCGATTTGATTGCGCCGCTCCTTGGAATGTGCGTCGGTCTCTTTCAGCAAGGACTGCCGTTCGATTTCGAGTTGCAGGATGCGCCTCTCGATTTCGTCAATTTCGACAGGCAGGGAATCGATTTGCATGCGCAGGCTTGCCGCGGCTTCATCGATCAAGTCAATAGCCTTGTCCGGCAGAAAACGGTCGGAAATATAGCGGTGCGACAGCGTCGCCGCCGCCAAAATCGCCGCGTCCTTGATGCGCACGCCGTGATGAACCTCGTAGCGTTCCTTCAGGCCGCGCAGGATGGCAATGGTATCTTCGACGGTCGGTTCACTGACCAGGACCGGCTGGAATCGCCGCTCGAGAGCGGGATCCTTCTCGATGTACTTTTTGTATTCGTTCAGGGTGGTCGCGCCAATCGCGCGCAGTTCTCCGCGAGCCAGCGCCGGCTTCAAAATGTTCGACGCGTCCATCGATCCTTCCGCCGCACCAGCACCCACCAAGGTGTGGAGTTCGTCGATGAACAGAATGATCTGGCCTTCTGCTTCCGTAATTTCCTTCAGGACGGCCTTGAGACGCTCTTCAAATTCGCCGCGGAATTTTGCGCCGGCTACCAGCGCCGCCAAATCCAGCGCCACCAATCGCTTGGTCTTCAGCACGTCCGGCACGTCACCGGACACGATGCGTTGGGCCAGACCCTCGACGATCGCCGTCTTGCCCACGCCAGGCTCGCCGATCAGCACCGGATTGTTCTTGGTCCGACGCGCCAGAATTTGCATCACCCGCCGAATTTCTTCGTCGCGCCCGATCACTGGATCGAGCTTGCCGCGCCGCGCCAGGTCCGTCAGGTCTCGCGCGTACTTTTCGAGCGATGCGTAGGTTGCTTCAGGGTTCTGCGAGGTGACACGCTGCGAACCACGCACTCCCGTGAGAGCCAGGAGAATCGCCTCATGCGAGGCGCCCAGCCGCTTCAACAACTGTCCTGCGGGATCGCGCTCTTCTCCCGTCAGCGCTAGAAAAAGGTGTTCGGTCGAAACGTATTCGTCCTTGAATCTCTCCGCTTCATCGAACGCCCGCTCCAAAACATTGTTCAGGGGCTTTCCCATGTGCTGCTGCGCAAAGCCCTGCACTTTTGGCAAGCTGCGCGATCTCGCGATCGATCTCCTGCTTCAATGCGTCAGTTCGAATTCCCAGGCGAGCCAAAAGCGGAGGCACCACGCCGTCCGTCTGCAACACCAACGCCTCCAGCAAATGCACGGGCTCAATCTGTTGATTCTCATGGCGAGCCGCCACATCGTTGGCTTGTTGCAGCGCTTCCTGTGCTTTCACCGTCATCTTGTCAAATCGCAGCATCTTCTTCCTCTTCTAGTTCGCTTTTCGAAAAAATGGGGCTGGCAAACTCGCCAGCCCCTCGCTTACGTCAACTTTTTTGCTGGCTTACCTCGCCCCGGCGGCGGCAGCCGCGACTGCGGGGGTTCCCACGTTCACCTTGATCAGCTTGGGCTTCGCTTCCTCGCGCTTCGGAATCGTGAGCGTCAGCACACCATTCAGGTAATCGGCTTTGATGGCTTCCGAGTTCACGGTGTTGGCCAGCGAGAAGCTGCGGCTGAACGAGCCATAGGCGCGCTCGATACGAAGGTAATTGTCTTCGTTCACCTTCTTCTCGAACTTGCGCTCACCGCGAATCGTCAGAATATTATTCTCCACCCGAATGTCCAAATCCTTCGGATCGACGTCAGGCAGGTCGGCCTTGACGACCAACTCCTGTTCCGTCTCGTAGATGTCGACGGCCGGCGCCCAGCTCGTAAGGTTCGATTCCTGACCTCCTTGCTCCAACACGTTACCAAACAGGCGGTTCACCTGGTCTTGCAGGGTAGCAGCCCCGCGAAATGGCTCCCAACGGCTTAAATTAGTTTTCATGGTCAATCTCCAGCTCCTGATTAATTTACTGCATCTGGATAATATTATATGAGCGTCATCTTGTCAAGTATAATTTAAAATCTCTGCAATTCATGTATCTTATTCTTTTTCTTATGCTTACGAAAAAGCATGTTCGCTTGGCTGCCGTTGAATTAGCCCTTGGATTCTCTGATTTCGCACCAAATTCTTCGCTAGCTTTCCCTTAAACTTGCGACTTCAGATGCTGCTAGACTTGCTCCTAATGCGACTTCAAGACCTCGATTACGACCTCCCTGCGGCGCAGATAGCTCAACGTCCTTTGGATCGCCGCGATTCTTCTCGACTGCTACTGCTGCCTCGCGCAGAAGCAGCTTTCGAAGACCGAAATTTCAAAGAACTGCCGGATTTGCTCCGCGGCAACGAGCTTATTGTCTTGAACAACACTCGCGTGATTCCCGCGCGCCTTTTCGGCCGCCGTGCGGGCGTCCACGCACAGCGTCCCGCGCGCGCCACGCTCCGCGAACATCTCACCGGCACGGTGGAGGTCTTTCTCGTCAGGCACCTGGATGCGCACACTTGGGAAGCTCTCGTTCGGCCCGGCCGGAAGATGCAAACCGGGGAACGCGTTCTGTTTGGGGAAGGGGAACTGGAAGCCGAGGTGACGCAGCGAGGGAACCTGGGGATGCGCACTTTAGACTTTGTTTCACGTGACACACGACCCGTCTCGGAGCATCTCGAGCGCCTCGGCCATGTCCCTCTCCCCCCTTATATCCATCGCACCGATGAGGATTCCGACCGCCAGCGCTATCAGACTGTGTTCGCAAAACAACCGGGGGCGGTTGCAGCTCCCACTGCGGGTCTGCATTTCACTCCGGAGATTCTAGAGAAGATCGGCGCGCGCGGCGCGGAAGTCTGCGAACTGACACTTGAGGTCGGTCTCGGTACATTTCAGCCGATACACGGTGAAACGCTTGAAGACCACGTGATGCACGCGGAGTCGTATGAAATTCCGGCGCAAACCGCGCAGCGAATTGAGCAGGCCCGGGCCGCGGGCCGTCCCGTTCTTGCCATTGGCACTACCGTAGTGCGCGCCCTCGAGGACTCCGCCCTTCGCGCGGCTCAATCTCACTCCGCGCAATTCCTGCTTGCCGGCAGAGCTGAGGCTCGCTTGTTCATTGTTCCGGGATTTCAGTTCCGCGTTGTGGATGCCTTGCTCACGAATTTTCACCTCCCGCGTTCGACTTTGCTCGCACTGGTCTGCGCGTTCGGCGGACGAGAGAACGTTCTCATGGCCTACCGCCACGCGGTTCAGGCCGGCTACCGCTTTTATAGCTATGGCGATTGCATGTTGATTCGCTGAGAAATGCCGGAAAGATATTTCAGAAAGCAGGAAAACTGCTTGAAGATGTCTGCAACGCGCCGGCAGGTAAGTCCATCGAGATCGCGATCTGCGCGGCAAATATTGAAAGAGGGAGACTGCTAAAGCTTACAGCCTCCCTCTCTACACTGCAGGAAGAGTCTCCACGGCTTCTCGCCTATTCACTAAAGACAAAAACGCGACTCTTCCCCGCGAATCGGACTTCCCTCAGTTGGCCGTCCTCTCCGATGAGCACGGAATCGTTCGAGGACTTGGTGGCCCGGCTTTCCCAGCGTCCTTCGGTTTCCGCCAGAACCTGATTTCCCTTCTGGACGGTGGCTTTGTCGCCGTCGATCAACAGACGGTATTCGCCTGCTTGCAGATCCGCTTTGCCGATCTTTGCGGACATCGTGAGGCTGATTTTCTTGCTGATTGGTTTTGCGAGAAGAGGTACGGCGCAAGCGAGCGCCGCGACCAGTGCTGCACTGCGAAGAATCAAATTGAATTTCATTCGTGTCAACTTCCTTTCCATCAGATTCGAGTCAGCCTTGGTTCCAGCTGCCGCAGACTGAACAGAGTGTTGACACGAGTGCTGTGGGCGAGTAGTCTCACCCGCAAGACACCTCGTTCTTCCTGGACTAACGGCCGGAAAGACTGCGTGTCATCGCCCCGCGGCTGCCACCGCGGGGTTTTTCTTTGGATACTCTGTCTTGCCTGCGCAGCCTCTCTGGCTGCACTTGTATAGACGAGGTGGCCGCGGTGAATGTTTCGTGGCGCATCGAAATTATTCGTTTTGCTCTGCGCATAATTCGATGCCGCTACCGCGCCGCCGGCAGCTTTCTGCCGGAATTTCTTAATCACTTGTAAATTAGAGGAAGTTTCCGCGAAACTTATTCCCGTTTCGTGCTCCTCCTGGAATTTTTCACTTTGGCCTCCAGTGCATGATGCATCGGCTCCCCGCTTCATCTATACTCAATGGAATTTTGCGGATGACATAAATGCGAATTCTTGTTCTCAGTGATCTTCACGCGAACGTTACGGCCTTCGACGCCGCGCTCGATTCCGCTGCTGGCCGGTGGGATGTCTCCGTCTGCCTTGGCGATGTCGTCGGTTACGGGCCCGATCCCCATGAAGTTCTCTCGCGGCTTCGAGAACTCGGCACGAAAACGATTCGCGGCAATCACGACAAGGCCGTTTCCGGCCTGATGGACACCACCGATTTCAATCCGGTTGCGAAAGCCGCCGTGGATTGGACGCGCGGCCAGTTGAGCGCGGAGGATCTTGCCTGGCTTTCCGCGCTGCCTCAAGGGCCTTTGACGACCGACGGAATTGTCCTTGTTCATGGCGCGTTTCAAGATGAGGATGAATACGTTTTCACTCCCGCGCAAGCTCTCGATGGGCTTCTTGATTCCTCCACCCAGGTGACTTTCTTCGGCCATACCCATCATCAAGGCGGCTTCTCTTACCAGGATTCCAATCTCGAAGTGCTGCAGATTCGACCGCGTGCTTCGGAATCGTTTGCCGCGCTCCGCATCGAGCAACCGCGCCGCTATCTACTGAATCCCGGCTCCATTGGCCAGCCGCGCGACGGAGATCCTCGTGCTGGCTTTGCCATCGCGGACCTAGAGCATCAAACGGTCGAATTCTGGCGCGTTCCGTATGACATAGGCGCCGTGCAGGAACGCATGCGTGCCGCGCGACTCCCGGAACCGCTGATCCATCGGCTTATTGTTGGCCGCTAAAGAACGGCCAGAAAACGAAGGCAGGAAGCAGCAGTACTCCTGCCTACCCGATTCTCGGGCCGTCACCTCTTGAGGAGCCTTGACGCCCGAGGGCAACCGCGTCAGCATTGTCCCTGAGTGGACTCCATGCCTGACACATTGCCGATCGATCAGCCAGCGCCGCGGCAGCCAGATCGTGGCCGCTTCAAGATTGTGTGGATGGGAGCCGCCACAATCGCGATCGCACTGGCTATCGCGATGTGGCCCGGCGGGGAGAGGCCCCCGGGTTCGGGTACACGTGAAGCTCATCTTCCTTTTGGCCCCGCGGAACAAGCCTACGCGCCGAAGATTCAGATTGAAAACCTGGGCCTGAGCCGTGCCGAGAACTTCCTGAATCAGGAAATCACAACGCTAGCGGGGCGCCTAACCAACTCGGGCAACCTGCCGATTTCCAATATCGAACTCACTGTTGAATTCTCTGATGAACTTGGCCAAGTCGTCTTGCGCGAATCCCGGGCTGTTTTCAACACCGGCGTGCCAAAACTCGCTCCCGGCGGCCGCCGCGATTTCGAAGTGTCTTTCGAGCACATACCTTCTTCGTGGAATATCCACCAGCCCGCCGTGCGAGTCTCGGGAATCCTGTTTACTTCCAATAAAGAATAGTTCACAAGCTAATTGTTTCATTTATACTTCTCGGTGTGGACCTCTCTGCTGAACTGGACGCTTGCCTGAAGGAATTCACTTCCGACGGCGCCATCGAGATTCGTGAGAATGGAGGGCGCGTCGCCCCCTTTTCCGGACTCTCATGGGAAATTCGAGGCACCGGAGAGAAGCCATTGTTGCATCTCTGGTCGGAAAATTACAATCTCACGCGCCGCGTTTTGGCGATCACCGACCATTCCGACCAGCGGCTCACGCTCGCCGTGGAACGATTCGGCCGTGCCAAGCCGGACCGCCTGGAGTTTATTCGGCTGGAATTCGAGCGAGCCCAGCGCGATCTCTCGCGCCAAGCCTTTTGCGATTTCCTGCGTACGCTTCTTGCCGAAAAGTTTCCCGACGAAACGATCGAGTCTCTGACCATCTCGCCGGACCTGGAGCACTCGATATCGGGCAATTACGTCCGCGGGTTGCTTCGCCGTGGTTCCTCCCATATCGCCGTGCTTGCCGTTCCTGACGGAGAGTCCCTCGACACCGCGGAGAGCAGTCTCACTTTCGCGCTGCTGTGGCTGGATCGCGCGCGGGATTCCTGCCGGCGCGGCGCCGTCGTGGCCCTGCGGTTGATTCTTTCCAAAGGCGCCGCGCGCCATGTCGCTCAACGCGCTTCCGCTCTGGCTCCGGATTTGCCAATCGAACTCTTCGAACGCGATCCCATCCGCGAGACGCTCGAGCGGATCGATCCACGCCTCGCCGGGAATCAGGAAACCTGGCTGGTCCCACACCGCGAATCGCAAGCGCTCCTCGATCGTTCGCGTTCCGCACTGGGACCCATCGTCGCTCTCTCGCCTCGGGCCGTCACCCTTCATCCCGTTGCGCAATCCCGCGAAGTCCTGCTGCGTTATCGCGGTCTCGCTTTCGCTCGCTGGGACGACGGACGCGTCTTTTTCGGATGTCCGGAGGCCAGCGTGGAACTCTCTCCCGGTACCCGGCCCGCTCTTAAAAAACTTCTCGAGCAGCTCGAGAGCTATCGGCATCCGCTCGCCACCGAATCCCGCCACGCTTTCTACCGCGCGCAACCGGAGCGCTGGCTTGAAGCACTCGTACGCGAAGACGTTACTCGCGTCGATGCCACCCTCGATTCGCGCTATGTCTATTCGCAGGTCTTCGCGCATGCTGGCGGCGAACACGGGATCCTCGATTTGCTCACCGTCGCGCGCACCGGCCGCCTTGCCATACTGGAGCTCAAAGCCAGCGAGCACATTCATCTGCCTCTGCAAGCCGCTGGCTACTGGCTTCGCATCCGCCGTCACTTGGAACTGCAGGATTTTGCCCGCTATGGATATTTTCCGGGTATTCAGCTGCAAACCGCCCCTCCGCTCGTCTACCTGGTTGCCCCGGCGCTTCGCTTCCATCCATCCACGGACACGCTGCTGCGCTTTCTTTCGCCCGAGATGGAGAGCACGCGGGTGGGCCTGGCGGAAAGCTGGCGCCGCGGTCTGCGCGTCGTGATGCGGCAATGACCTGAAGCCGGCGCGGATCCTTCGCCCGCATCGCCGGTCCAAGACCTTCGCGGAACAGCTCTATTCCCTATTCCTTGCCTGGATTTTCGGCAAGTATTGCTGGCCAAGAAATGTCCTGTTCCAACCGCCCCCCGCAAAGTAGAATTGCCGGTATCACCATCGGGAGCTCCTATTGAACTTTTCCGCGACCATCCGGCATACACCACAGGCTTCTCTCATCGACCTTCGGGGACGTCTCACCTCCTTTGAAGTCGGCGTTCTCCGCGAAAATGTCGCCCGCCTTCTCGGCGAAGGACGCAAACACATCGTCCTTAACCTGAGCGCCCTGCAATATCTCGACAGCTCCGGCATCGGCGAACTGGCCCGCATATACGTGATGGTGCTGAAGCGCGGAGGGGAAATGAAAGTTGTCGGCCTATCGCAAAACGTGGAAGAAGTTCTAAAAATCACGCACCTGTATCAAGTCTTTCCCGAATTTCCCGATGAAGAAGCCGCGCTGCAAAGTTTTCCTACGCCTCGATCTGATAAATCCTCTGGAAGCACCTAGTAGCAAGATATTAGAAAAGAAGACGCCCCAAAAGGAGAGAAGCAGCTAAGGCGTGCGCCTTAGCTGCTTCCCGGGGTGTGTCCTCGAAGTGGTTAGTTATATCTTTAGATGCATGGCAGCGAAAAAGGTTTCCAGGGCCTCAAAGAAATCTTGCCGAAGCCCCTTTGGCCGAAACCTTTTAATAAAACAGATACTTACGCCACCGCTCGTCGCGGTGTCCGATGAGGCGCATCAATTGCCGGGAGGTATGCAGCGTGAAGGGCCGAGGCCTCCGTGCCAGCTTCAAACCCGCCTCTTCCGGCGTGCGGTCACCCTTGCTGTTGTTGCAGCGATAGCAGCACGCAACCAGGTTTTCCCAGGAAGAGCGCCCGCCGCGCGACCTTGGTACCACGTGGTCGAGCGTCAGTTCCGAACCGGGAAAGATTCTTCCGCAGAATTGGCACGTATTGCGGTCACGCAGCAATATATTCTTCCTCGAGAGCGCCCGGCTCTGCTGCGGTATGTGCCGGTAGGCCAGCAAGCGAATCACAGAGGGCACCTTGTGGGCATGCGCCGCAGAGTGCACTTCCGAATTGTGCATCTCCTCCGCCTGGGCCACGCCTTTCAACAGCAGCACCATGGCTCGCCGGACGGCGGTCACATTGATCGGCTCGTAGGTCGCATTCAGCACGAGCACCGGCTCCTGCATCAACGAGGCCCGCCTCGGGAATAATGGGTTGTGGGTTCTACTGCCTGTGGGGTCCGCGGAGCAGGGCGCAACATCGCCGTCTACTTCGTGGGCATAGCGCCCTCGGAAATCAACCGACTTTGGCCGGTTTGCGCTCATCGCGCCACCTAAGGTTTTACTTTACCACTCTCTGGGCCCGGCAGGGGATTTCTTGTGGCTCTGGCTACTGTCAGTCCAAGGACCGACTTCGCTCCTGATTCCAGCAGCGCCCTTGCACATGCATCAAGCGTCGCCCCAGTAGTCATTACATCATCTACCAGTAGGACGCGCTTACCGTCAACTTGGCTGCCAGGCCGTGTAGCAAAAGCGCCACGCACAGACTCCCAACGCTCCTCGAAACTGAGCACTTGTTTGTTCGGTCGCGGCCTCGTCCTCATCAGCAGCATGGCCCGATGCGGCAGCCTCAACTCTCGCGCCAGGGGCTTTGAAATGAGCCACGCTTGGTTGTATCCCCTCTGCCGCTCCCGCTCGCGGTGCAGTGGAACTGGCACAACAACGTCTGCGGCCAGCCGGGCGCCCTCACTCCTGGCCATTTCCGCCAGTCTTTGCGCGAACCACGTGCCTAACGGCGCCATACGCTCCCATTTCAGCAAGAGAATCGCCCGCGCCAGCGGACCCTCGTATATTCCGTAGCTTCTCGCCCGCTCAAACGCGTAGGTCTTCTGCTGGCAGGCGTGGCAGACGGGATCCTCGGCTGCGGCCGTCTCTGCAGGCGCCTGACCGCATACCTCGCACTTTTTTCCGGGAGGCGCCTCGAAAGAGGCCCGGCATTCCACGCAAATGGGGACCCACGTCGACCCCGCCAGCAACTTATCGCAGATCCGGCACCCCGCCGGAAAGAACACGCTGACCACCGCGTCGCTGGCATCCGCAAGCCATCCTCGCACACCCCTGCCCACACCCCTTGTCTTTTGCACGGAAGAGCCTTCCCCGTTCACGCAAAGGGAAATCTACTCCTCCCGTCTGTATATTGAAAGAGAGAAGGTACGTTAGGGTAATGTCAGGAGAAAAGGAACTCCGAGCGATTGGAGCAGGCCTTTTAAGGCAAGCCGCCCTTTCTGCGCTCGGCAGCCGTCGCTACAACAATCCCTGATCCATCTTTTCCTGGCAGGAGATGCAGTGTTTGGCCCAGGGTACTGCTTCGAGCCGCTTCTGCTGCATCTCTTCCTGGCAGTTCGCGCACACGCCGTACTCATCCGTGTTGATGCGCCTCAGGGCCGCATCGATCATGTTCAGGATCGTGCGGTCCGTATTGGTCATGCCAAAGAGAAACTCCTTCGTGTAGGAGTTCGCTGCTTTGTCTGCGAGGTCCACCGTCGGATCTTCATCCGCGGTTCGTCCCTCTTCCTGGGTGCGGGCGATCGTCTTCATGAGTTCCTCGCGCCGCACCATCAGCTTCTTCTTGTAGTACTCGAGCCTTTTCTTGTCCATGGAAGTCCCGCCCCTCAGTACGCTTTCGGGGCCATCTAAAAACTACATAGTGTAGACGCGCCCCTACGGAGTGTCAAGTTGATGGCAAATTTCTTCTACCGAGCCGCATGAAACAACTCAATCTTGCCGATTTCTAGCGCGCGGCCCATAATGGGTCCGGCGCTGACGCCGTTTTTGGAGCACTACGCGATGCCGGCAAAAAAATTGTCCCAGGTCGAGGTGCAAGCACTCCTTCCCAAATTATCGGGTTGGAAAATCGTGGAAGGCAAGTTGCATCAGGAATACGTTTGTAAGGATTTCGTCGCGGCTTTTGGAAACATGACTCGTGTCGCTCTGGTCGCCGAATCGATGAACCACCATCCAGAGTGGTTCAATGTCTGGAATCGGGTGGTCATCGACCTCACGACGCACAGCGTCAACGGCATCAGCGACTATGATTTCGTCCTTGCGGAAAAGATCGCAGAAATCTTTGCTCCCGCCCGGCCGATTTTCTCCGACAAATCAAAATGACCTGCGCTGATGGAACTTCGCGGCAGTGGTCTGGCCAAGTCGTTTTGCGATTGACACCAGCCTGTCGCGGTGCTACAAAACCCCAACGGCAAGCTCTTTGGTGGTGAGTCTCTTACCGCATTTAAATCAGCGAGTGAGGCCGCAGACCTGCCTGGCAGGGCAGGACTGCAGGGCCGCCGAGAGTCTTGTCCCGTAATACCCCACCCCACCCCGGGAGGTGAGAACCCTGCGGTTTTCACCTCCTTTTTATTTCGTTCTCGGTTGTCTCTCCTCTGGCGTCTTTCCCCTCCGTACATCCCCTGTCCCTTTCTGTTTGCACCCTTGCCTGCGCATGACTCTCGGTTAAGATAGTTCTCACCTTGTGTGAATCCTCGATGCCCATGCCGCCCCCGCTCTTGGCTCTCCATCACGTCACCGTTCTGCGCGGGGAGTCCGCGGATCGGCCGGCACTCGACGGCATCTCCCTTCGCATCGCATCCGGCGAACACGTTTGCATCCTCGGCCCCAACGGCTGCGGCAAATCGACTCTCATCAAGACCATTACCCGCGAGTGTTATCCCGTGGCGCGCGAAGGCTCCGCCATTTCGATTCTTGGGCGAGAGCTCTGGAATATTTTTGAGCTGCGTTCGCTGCTTGGTATCGTCTCTCCCGACCTCCTGACTTCGTGCACCACGGACGCCACCGGACGAGACGTAGTTCTATCCGGCTTTTTCAGCAGCACGCGCATCTTTCCGCATCATCACCCCGATCCATTGCATCTGGCGCGGGCGCACGCCACGCTTGAACGTCTCGGAATCGCCCATCTCGCCGACCGCGCCGTTTCCCGGATGTCCTCGGGCGAGGCTAAACGGACACTGATCGCCCGGGCGCTTGTTCACGATCCGCAAACTCTGCTTTTCGATGAGCCTAGCAACGCGCTGGACATTGCCGCGCAGTTCCAACTGCGCGAAACCATGCGGCAGCTCGCCCGCAGCGGCCTCGGCATTTTGCTGGTGACCCATCATGTCTCCGAAATCATTCCCGAAATCGAACGTGTCGTGCTCCTGCGAGAGGGCCACATTCTTGCCGACGGTTCCAAACAGGAAATTCTTACCCCCGACCGGCTCTCTTCTCTCTTCGGCGTTCCCGTCCGCCTGATGCAGCAGGACGGCTATTTTCATTTGTATTAGCAGGGATCAGGCATTCGAAGGTTGCGCGGCACTGGTTCTGTCGCGCTTGCGCCTGATCCAGTTCCACAGTCCCTGCACGACAATCGCCGTCAAGATAAGCACGACAGGATCGATGGGATGACGGTAGCGCAGCGACGTGTGCGTCACGTAATACAGCAAGGGGAAGACTACCGGAACAGCGGCAAGCAGAACCGCAAATGGATTCTTCTTTGCGATGAGCAACACGATGCCGCACACCGAGAACAGCGGCGCGGCATCATTGCACAGCAGTATCAAGCGGAGCCACCAGGAATTCGCTTGCTGAATCGCAGCAATAGGAGACGCCGTTCCTGTCCAGAAATCCACAATACGCTGCGAAATAAGCCACAACTCGATGCGCGGATGCCCGACGATGAAGGCGATGGCTTTCTTCTTCTCTTCCTCCATGAACGGGATCTCGCCCATGCGCAGGTATCGCAGAATCTCCCGGTCCTGCGTAACTGGGCCGGGCTTAAACCTGTACTCGTCGCTGTAATTTTCGTTGTTGCCGACGTATAACTCGAACGCAAAATTCGAACGAATCGGAACGGCCTTGTGGAAGACGACGTAGTTGCGGATGGTCCAGGGTACGCAACAGAGAACTGCGGCTGCGGCGGCCAGGGCGGGCCTCGCGAGCCACGCCCGCGAGCGGTCGCGGTTGCCAGCCTTGTACGCTGCCCATGCCAGAAACACTGGAAAGAGGAGAGCGACGGCGGGATTGGTGAGCAGCGCAAAGCCCCACAAAATCCCATAGAAGCACCAATCGCGCGCGCGCCGCGTCTCCGCCAACTCCAGCGTTGCCCAAAGCAACGCCGCGACTAACAGCGCGGACAAGGAAGTGTCCCAAATCCATTCAAAGGGAATTAGGATCGCATTAGGATAGAGCGCCCACAGCCATGCTGCGCCGCTAGCGACGCCAACTCCCGCAATCCGCTTGCCCGCGCAGAAGATCGGTACGCAAGTGCTCGCAGAAAAGAGAATGTTCAGAAAAACAGCGGCGAAAAAGGAAGGCAGAGTGTAAATGCCAAATAGTTTGAAAATCCCCGCCAGAAGAAAGGGATAAACTGGCGGGAGCCATGCGGTCGGGCCGCTATCCCTCTGAAATGGGGAGGAGAATCCCTTTCCACTGGCAATCGAATACGCGATGTGGCCGGTCTCCGTCTGAAACGGGACTATCCTCAGAACTCGCGCCGGGAATTGCCGCTCCTGATGCCAGGCGAACGTCAAACGCACTCCAAGGGCGACAATAACAATCAGCAAGAGAGATGTCGCGGCTCTTCGCACAGCGCTTTTCATAAGCTGGTATTTCTCCCGGCCATCCAGCCACCTGTCTTCGACGAATTGTGCTCTTCCGATGTTACGACAATGGAGTGAGTAGATTCCGATTTCTCCGTCTAAGTCATCGGAAACGGCCCTTCGTGCTAGGATGTCCCGGCTTTCTCATGAACATGCTGGCTCAGGATATTCGTCTCGCTCTCCGGTCGTTCGCAAGGAATCCCGGTTTCACCCTTGTTGCCATTTTGTCGCTGGCTATCGGTATTGGAGCGAACACATCGATATTTAGCGTTGCGAATGCGTTGCTGTTGCGGCCTCTGCCCTATAAAGATGCGGACCGGTTGGTGATTCTCTGGAATCGTTCGCCCGGACTGGGCATCCTGCAGGATTGGTTCTCCACAGCGCAGTATCTCGACATCAAGAATGGGTACCACGGTTTTGAGGAAGTGGCGATCGCCTCGGGGGGGAATGACACTCTGACTGGAACAGGCGGACCAGAGCGCATCGGGACAATCCACGTTTCCTCGAATCTTCTCCTCATGCTCGGCGTGAAGGCAGCTTCGGGCCGGCTTTTTCTGCCGGACGAGGATGTTCCCGGCCGGCCGAGTACTGCTGTACTGACATACGGAATGTGGGCGAGACGTTACGGGAGCGATCCGCGCATCCTGGGAAAATCGATCACCATAAACGGCCAAAACTACGAAGTGGTCGGAATCCTGCCGAAAAGCTTTACTTTGCCGAAAGAGGTGCTGCCGACACTTTATGGGGCGGATCAGCCCGATGTATTTCTTCCCTTTCCGTTGGGGCCAAAGGCGGCGGGAATCCGGACGCACGAAGATTACAACATTTTAGGGAAGCTCAAGCCGGGTGTTTCAGTGGCGCAGGCACAAGCGGAAATGGACACCATCACGGCGCGACTGCGGCGTGCTTATCCGGAATCGTACCCGCCGAATGGGGGACTGACCTTTGGGATTGTCCCGCTACTCGAACAGGTGGTGGGCGACGTCCGGCGGTCTTTGTTGGTGCTCCTGAGCGCGGTGGGATTCGTGCTGCTAATTGCCTGTGCAAACGTGGCGAATCTGCTTCTTTCCCGCGCAGTGGCGCGGCAGCAGGAAATAGCAGTGCGCGGCGCGCTGGGGGCGAGCCGCGGCAGGATCATTCGTCAACTGCTCACGGAGAGCCTGCTGCTGAGTCTTAGCGGAGGCGCGTTGGGAATAATCCTGTGCGGGTGGAGCGTGACCTGGATCCACCTTCTGGGGACCAAGAGTATTCCCCGGCTGGCGGGTATTGGAATTGATGGTCGCGTGCTGCTCTTCACCCTTCTGCTTTCCATTCTTTCGGGGATTCTTTTCGGACTCGCTCCGGCGCTGCGAGTTTCACGAATCGATCTGAACACCACGCTGAAGGATGCGGGTCGAAGTTCGGCTGGAACAAGCGCGGTGTGGGGCCGCGGGAACAATATGCGGCGGTTACTTGTTGTTTCCGAACTCGCGCTATCCGTCGTGCTACTGATTGGAGCTGGATTGTTGATACGAAGCTTCGCCCGGCTTCAGGATGTGGCGCCCGGTTTCAATCCGAAGAATGTACTGACCTTCGAGTTGGCGTTGAACGGCAGCAGATACGGCGATGGACAGCTCAGGCTGAATACTTACCGCCAACTCTGGAGCGCGCTCGATCAAATTCCAGGCGTCTCGGCTTCCGGAGGCATTACTTCTCTTCCCCTCAGCCAATCTTTCGCGTGGACGCCAATCACCATCGAGGGTCGGACGCCTCTGCCGGGTGAGAAGTTTATAAACGCCGACGCCCGGATTTCCGGCGGACGCTATTTTCAAGCGATGCAAATTCCTCTGCGAAGCGGGCGTTTTTTTAACGAAGAGGACGTCGCCGGAAAAACGCCCGTGGTGATCATTGACGAATTCATGGCGGATCAATTTTGGCCCGGACAAGATGCCGTTGGCAAGCGCATTCATCTCGTGGAATCCGAGGTCCCTTGGCTAACCGTGGTTGGCGTTGTTGGCCGCGTGAAGCATGAATCACTGGACACCGAACCACGCATCGCGTTTTATTTGCCGCAAACGCAGTATCCGGCGCGGGCCATGACGGTGGTCCTGCGCAGCGAGCGTGATCCTGCCTCGCTTATACCGGCGGTAAAAAATGAATTGCGCGGTATCGACCCGGACCTCCCGATGTATTCGGTGCGAACGATGGCCGAGCGCGTTGCGGAATCGCTGGCGCGGCGAAAATTCTCGGTGCTCTTGCTGGGGATTTTCGCGGGACTGGCGCTGGTCCTCGCGGCCATCGGAATTTACGGCGTCATGGCCTATCTTGTGAATCAGGGAACGCGCGAAATCGGGATCCGCATGGCTCTAGGCGCCACGCCGTGTGAAATCGTGAAGCTCGTGGTATTTCAGGGAATGACCCTTGCCGTCTCCGGGGTGGCCTCCGGTTTGGCCGTGGCCCTGATCCTTACTCGCCTGATGCGCAGCCTGCTCTTCGGCATCAACGCCGCCGACCCCGTCACATTCGGTGCGATTGCGCTGCTGCTGGCCCTTGTCGCCTTGTGTGCTGCATATATTCCCGCGAGGCGCGCTGCGCGTGTCGATCCGATTCTATGCCTGCGTTCTGAATAAGCGACTCCGCTACAACTTGTTTTGAACCTTCCTGGTGCGGGTCCGCTTGGTTGAGATAGGCTGGCGGAATGCAGCTATTTGAGGGGGCGCGGAGCTATCAGCGGTCGAGCCTCCGGATGTTTCGGTGACCAATCTTCCGGGGGAAAAGCCACGCACCAAAATGTAGGTCGGGGATCGCAGAATTCCAATCCAATCTCGGTTTTGCCTCCGCGCACCGGACCGAGAAATACCACACTACACTCCTGCTCTTCCTGGGTCCGATTGTTCTTTAGGTAGACTTTACTCCCACTTGCTACGCGAGCGCTCACCAGGATCAAGGCGCCATGTGCGTTGATCGACCGGGTCTCGGTCTCTTCCTGGAATTCCTTCCCCTGCGCATCTGTGCCACGAACGCCCACGGCGACTTTCATCAAAACTCGTTGGCTCCGTCGGCGTGCCACAGGATTTCGGGAACTGATATTTGAATCTGCTTCTGCCATAGCGCCTCTCAAGGTCAACTATACCCAGCCAGGCTGCACTATCGAGCCGCAATCCCGGAAAGGGTACTAGATCGTGCTACCGCAAAATTCACTTCTCAAGGCCATCGAATTATTGGAACGGGATGCCCAGTTACGCTCTTTGATCGATAGGGACATAGTGGCGTGTATCGTGGCCGAGGTAGATTTGTCGCGGCCGGGCAATCTTCTGCTCGGGATCGAGTAGCATCTCTTCCCACTGTGCAACCCAGCCTGAAGTGCGCGGAATCGCAAAGAGCACGGGAAACATGGAAATCGGAAAACCCATGGATTGGTAGATCAGCCCGGTGTAAAAATCCACATTCGGATAAAGCTTACGCTTGACGAAGTATTCGTCTTCCAGAGCAATCCGTTCGCATTCCAGCGCAATCTCCAGGAGGGGATTCTTGCCCATCAAATCGAAAACCTGATAAGCAACGTCCTTGATAATACGGGCGCGTGGATCGTAGTGCTTATAAACGCGGTGGCCAAAGCCCATAAGCTTTACTTCGCCCGCTTTCACTCGCTTGATAAACTCCGGAACTTTCTGCACCGAGCCAATCTCCAGCAGCATGTGCAGCACTTCTTCGTTCGCTCCGCCATGCAACGGCCCGTAAAGCGCCGCGATCGCCGCCCCCGTAGCCGAGTAGGGATCGACGTGCGAGCTTCCGACTCCGCGAATTGTATTTGCAGAACAGTTCTGTTCGTGATCCGCATGCAGAATGAAAAGGACATCTAGTGCATGTTCGAGTGTGGGATTCGGCCTGTACTTCGCTTCGGTCGTCCGGAAGAGCATGTTCAGAAAATTACCCGGATAGCTGAGCTCGTTATCTGGGTATACGTACGGCATCCCTAGCGTGTGCCGGTAAGAGAACGCCGCGATCGTGGGCATTTTGCCAACGAGCCGGTACGTCTGCTTACGGCGAGACTCCGCATTAAAAATGTCCTTGGCGTCGTGATAGAACGTCGAAAGCGCGGCAATCGTCGACAGCAGCATGCCCATCGGGTGGGCGTCGTAGTGAAAACCGTCCAAAAACTTCTTGATGCTTTCGTGAATGAATGTGTGATGCGTGACGTTGTACGTCCAGGTCTTGAGCTGCGATGCCGTGGGAAGCTCTCCATGAAGCAGCAAATACGCGGTCTCGAGATAGGTGCTTTTTTCGGCCAGGTCTTCGATCGGGTAACCGCGGTAGCGCAAAATCCCCGCGTCTCCATCGATGAACGTTATTTTGCTCACGCAGGACGCCGTGTTGTTGAACGCCGGATCGTAGCTAAGCATCCCGAATTCATTAGGATCTACTTTGATCTGTCGGAGATCCATCGCGCGAATGGCGCCGTTTTTAATAGGGATTTCGTAGCTCTTGCCGGTGCGGTTGTCCGTGATAGTCAGAGATTCGCGTGATGCGGAAGCTCCATCGGTCTTTTTCGTTTTCGTTGCGGTTGGCAGGGAATCCATAAGACGATCCTTGGAAGCAGAAACGGTGAACAGCTCTTACTACTCCACTTTACACCAAAGCGAGCCTGCCGGGAATGGGACTTGCTGCGCACAATCGCAAGCAGACGTTCGTTTTGCACGATGGCCGCCCAGCCCGGGGAGACCGGTGCCGCCGCCGGCACTGCGCCTCTTGACAATAGTCGTTATAACGAGTATTATCTCTTTGTCAAATCGGGAGGTACACCATGATCGACATCCGCAAAAGCCACGACCGCGGCCATTTCAACCACGGCTGGCTCGATACCTATTTCACGTTTTCTTTTGCCGACTATTACGACCCCAAGCACGTCCATTTCCGCACTCTGCGCGTTCTGAACGACGACCGCGTCGCACCCGGCGAGGGCTTCCCCACGCACCCTCATCGCGACATGGAAATCGTCACCTACGTTCTCGAGGGCGCGCTTGAGCACCGCGACAGCATGGGCAGCGGCTCCGTGATACGCCCCGGCGATGTGCAGTACATGAGCGCCGGATCCGGCGTCACGCACAGCGAATTCAACGCCTCCAAGACCGATCCCGTTCACCTGCTGCAAATCTGGATGTTTCCGGAAGAAAAAGGCCTGAAGCCCGTCTATGGCCAGAAGACCTTCAGCGAAGATGAAAAGCGGGGGAAGCTGCGGTTGGTCGCCTCGCCGGACGGGCGTGACGGTTCTGTGAAAATCCGCCAGGACAACCAACTTTACGCAACGCTGCTGAACAAAGGCGAAGCCGTAAAGCACGAACTCAAACCTGAGCGCCACGCGTACGTCCAAGTCGCGCGCGGCAGCGTAAAGCTGAATGGCAAGCAACTCGAAGAGGGCGACGGCGCGGCCATTTCCGCGGAAAGATTTGTCGAGCTCGCCGGAGTCGACAAAGCCGAAGTGCTTCTCTTCGATTTGGTGTAAGCCGCATCCTCTAAAACAAACCCTGCGGGAACTGCTCGTGAGAGCAGTTCCCACGATCTTTTTGCACCCGCTGGTTACTCGTAACGCAAAGCCACGATGGGGTCGACTTGAGTTGCGCGCCGCGCTGGGATGTAGCAGGCCGCCAGCGCGACGAGCGCCAGCAGCAATGCGACAGCACTGAAGGTGAGCGGATCCGTCGAGCTGATTCCAAATAGTAGTGAGGCCATGAGCCGTGTTACTACGAGGGCGCTCAAAATTCCCAGACCAATACCAACCAAAGTGAGCCGAGTTCCCTGGCTAAGCACGAGCCGCAAGACGTCGCGGCGGCTCGCGCCGAGAGCAATGCGGATTCCGAATTCCTGAGTGCGCTGCGTGACGCTATAGGCGATGACGCCGTATATGCCCACAGAAGCAAGAACCAGCGCGAGCCCCGCGAATACGCCGAGCACCAGCATGGTAAAGCGCGAGCGTGAAATGGAACCCGATAGCAATTGATCCATTGTGGCTATCGCGGCCATCGGTTGCTCAGGGTCCATCTGCCGAAGCTCGGTCCGCACAGCGGAGACAAGCCCGGGAGGATCTTTCTCAGTACGGACAAGTATCGTCATCCCGGACATCACCAGCTCGGGATGCGGCCAATAAACCGTCGGTTCGGCGGGCGTGTCGAGCCCCATTTGGCGGACGTCGCCCACTACTCCGATGATTTCCGACGGTGAATTCTTGCTTTCCTCCAGGCTCTTCATATAAATGACAGCTTTTTGCCCGAGCGGATTCACGCCTTTGAGATATTGGTCCGCAAACGCCTGATTGATAATGACCACGTGTCTCTGTTCAGTTAGTTCTTGTTCGCTGAACGTGCGCCCGGCATGCAATGGAATTTGCATGGTGGAAAAATAATTCGCGCCGACAATTCGAACCGCCGCCACCGGAAGGTCCTTAAGCGAGCGTTCCGGCTGACTTAGTACATGGACGCCGGTTGCGGCTCCGAGCCCCGAAAAAGGCGGAAAGCTGTTCATGCTCGCGGATTGCACACCGGGAAGCCGCGAAATCTTGGCGACGAGCTGCCGGAAAAACGCCAGCCTCGCCGGATCTGTCCCATATTTAGAGGAAGGAAGCGACACTTTGAAGGTGAGCAGATGGCTCGCCTCAAAACCCGGATCCACGCCAACCAACCGAATGAAACTGCGAACGAGCAATCCAGAACCAGCCAGCAAGACTAGCGCGAGGCACATCTGTGCCACCACGAACGTATTGCGAGCGAAACGGCTCTGTTTTCCTGCCGAAGTGCCGCGCCCGCCTTCCTTGAGCGTCTCTGAAATTCCCGAATGCGCGGAGATGTAAGAGGGCAAGAGGCCAAAGAGCAAACCGGCCATCAATGTGGCCGCCGCCGCAAAAGACAAAACTCGCCAGTCGATGGGAATCGAGCGTAAGTCGAGAAGATTGCCGGGACTCGCCGCAAGCAGAAGATCCGCGCCCCAAACCGCAAGCGCCACTCCAATCGCGCCCCCGATGAGTGCCAAAACAAAGCTTTCAGTGAGAAGTTGGCTCGCGATCCGCCAGGGGCTGGCTCCGATGGCCGTGCGAACTGCGATTTCTTTCTCGCGAGCGGAGGCCCGCGCCAGCAAGAGGCTCGATACGTTCGCGCAAGCAATCAGCAGCACAAAAGCAACGGCGCCGAACAAGATCAAGAGTGCCGGACGTAATTCGCCCGAGATCTGATTGCGCACCGATACCACATTCGCGCCCCAGTAGCCGTTGAAATCGGGGTATTCCTCGGCGATTTGCGCGGCGATGCTGTTCATCTGCGATTGAGCTTGTCCGACACTTACCCCAGGTTTTAAGCGGGCTACGACGCTCAGGAAGCGGCCGACCTTCCTCCGATCGCTGAAAGACGCCGGAAATACAAACGGCGTCCAAATCTGCGGCTTCGCGCCAGTGAATGACCCGTCCTTGATGAACCACGTGAAATCTCGAGGAGCGACGCCGACAACGGTTTGCGGCTTGCCATCCAATACGAGTGTCTTCCCGATGATTCCGGCATCGCCGCCGAACTGCTCTTTCCAAAAGCCGTAACTAAGAACCACGACGTTGTCATGCCCCGCCTGGCCGTTCTCGGCGGTGAAGCCGTGGCCCATGATGGGATTCACGCCTAGGACGGAAAAGAAATTTGCGGATACATCCTGCACAACAACTTCTTGCGGCAGGCCGTTTCCCGTGAGGTTGTCCCGCTCATCGAAGAGCGAGGCCATCTCCTCGAAGGCACTATTCCGGCTCTGCCAATCTAGAAAGTCGGGAGGGGAGACCGTATTGTGCGGGTTCGGGTGCTGCGAATTATTTTCCCAGACCATCACCAGCCCTGCCGGGTCCTTATACGGCAGCGGACGCAGCAGTACGGAATCGATGACCGAAAAAATCGCCGTGTTCGCGCCTATTCCTAGAGCAAGCGTCAAAATAGCGACCGCGGCGAAACCGGGACTGTTGCGCAGCATCCGCAGGGCGTAACGCACATCTTGTAGAAGCGTCTCGATCACATTGACGCCGCGCGCGTCGCGAATCTCTTCCTTCAGCTGTTCGGGTCCGCCAAAATCAAGCCGCGCGCGCCGCAGCGCTTCTTCGCGCGTCATTCCAGATTTGAGATTCTTCTCGACTTGTTGCTCGAAATGAAATCGCAGCTCCGCGTCCGCTTCCGACTCGACCGCATCACGTCGAAACAGAGCTCGAAGTCGAAACCTCAGATCACTCAACATCGCGCACCCCTAAATTCGCTCTAACATTCATTTAGCCCGCACCCTCTATTCATATCTCAAGGCCACCATCGGATCGACGCGCATCGCGCGTCGTGCCGGCAGGTACCCCGCCAAAAAAGCCACTGTAGAAAGCACGCCTATCGACGCCAGCAAAGTAACTGTGTCTCGCGCGGCAAGGCCGAACAGCATTTTCTGAAGCACGCCGACTACCGCCAGCGAAATGCAAGTTCCCGCCGCCAAGCCGCCAACCAGGACGAGCACAACATCGCGCATCATCAGCCCGAGAATCGATTTCTGCGGCGCCCCCAGCGCCATGCGGATCCCAAACTCCGCTTGCCGCTGTGTCACCAGATAACTCAGCGCACCGTAGAGACCGATCATTGCCAGAAGCAGCGCCAATCCGCCGAAGAAGGTGGAGAGCGTGGCGAGGAGCCGTTCCTGCACCAGCGAGTCATCCACCTGCTGCGCCAGTGTGGTGAAGTCGAGCGGGATCGCTTTGCTCACGCTTGCCACGGCCTCCTGAACCGCAGGAATAAGTGCAAATGGACGCACCGCTGTGCGTATTTCAAATGCCTGCTCTTGCGCGTGTTCCGGAACTTGCGCGACAGGGAAATACGCTGTCGCGGAATTGTCTTCGCGGAGCGATTCGTATTTGGATTCCTTTACCATCCCCACGATTTGAATCGGTGGGGCGCTCTTGCCTGGGTCCTGCTTGACCCGAAAGTACTTCCCTACCGGATTGGAGTTGGGAAAGAACTTTCGCGCCAGTGCCTCATCCACGATGGCCACTTTCGCCGACGTCTTCGTGTCGCCCTCGCCGAAACCGCGCCCCGCGAGAAGCGGCGTTCGCATCGTTTCAAAATATCCGGGCGAGATAAAGTTGAAAAAGACCACCGCATTTTCCCCCGTCGGCGGATTCGCAGTGTCCACTTCCAGTTCATTGTTCCACATCCGGTTGCTGACAGGCGTGATGACGGACCGACTCGCGGACACGACGCCAGGGAGAGTACGTAAGCGGCTCTCGATCTCGTCAAACACCGCGGGCTGCTGCTCTGGCGCTATCTTCGCCGTATGCAGATTGGTGTTCACCATCAGCACATTATTTCGATCGAACCCTGGGTTCATCGTGACCAGCTTGACGAGGCTACGCAGAAAGAGTCCGCTCGCTACCACCAGCACCAATGACAGCGCAACCTGCAACGCGACTATCCATTTCCCTGGACGAAACTTCGCCCGGCTTTCCGCTTCAACCGCCTGGCGCCCTTTCATCGCAGAGGTCAACGAAACGCGCGTCGAACGAATCGCGGGCAGGACGCCAAACAAAAGGCCCGTGAAAAGGGCCGCCGCCGCCGTAAAGCTCAAGACTCGCCAATCGAGCGTGAGATCGAGGAAGATCTTGTCGCTCTTCGTGGAAATGTAGCGAACCAGCAGAGTGCTTCCCCACCGAGCAAAGAGGAGGCCAAGCACGGCGCCCGCCGTCGAGAGCAGTACGCATTCTGTCAGCAATTGCCGGATCAACCGTGCTCTCGAAGCCCCTAGTGCCTTTCTGACTGCGATTTCCCGGTGTCGCGCCGCCGCACGAGCCAGCATCAAGCTGGCAATGTTGGCGCACGCAATCAGCAGAACGAGTCCCACCACACCCATCAGGATATTCAGCGGCTCTTCGAATTCCCGGCGTATCCAGGACATTCCGGTCGCCGCCGGTGCTGGGACCAGCCTGAGCTTTAGGAATCTCGCCTGCCCTTTCTCATCCCACGTCTTGGGCAAAGCCGCGGCAAAGATTTCCGGCGACAGTACACCGAGCCGGGCTTTCACTTGATCCCGGCTGATGCCTGGCTTCAGGCGCCCCATGATACTCAGCCACCACCAGGACCTGTGGTCCAGCCTGCGATCTTTTCCATCGAAGATATCCGCGGTGCAAATCGGAATCGCTACGTCGAATTTACTGCCGACCACAAGGCCGTAAAAGCCCGGAGAGCTGACGCCAATAATTTGAAAGAGATGGTTGTTGAGAGAGATTGTGCTCCCGATGGCGCTTGGAGAAGCTCCGAAATGGTCTTGCCAGAAGCCGTAGCTGAGGTCCGCGATGGCTGGGCAACCTCGTGTATCATCGGCTCTGGAAAATAGGCGCCCGGCCACCGGATGTACACCTAAAGAGCTGAAATAATCACCGCTGGCAAAGATTCCGCTGGCGCTCTGTACCGCGCCGCCCTGCGCGAGGTCAAACCGCTCATCACCCCAGGCAAAAGCACCGGAGAATACGTCCTGGTGGTCTCGTATCTCTTCCCAAAGCGGATTCGTAAAGCTCGGAGTGCCGTCGCCCTCGCCAGAGAAGTTGGCGCGCAGCACTTGCACCAATTCCTCAGGCTTTTGCACGGGCAAAAGTCGCAACATGACCGCATCAATCAGACTGAAGATGGCGGTGTTCGCGCCGATGCCAAGCGCCAGCGACAATATGGCCACGCTGGTGATAACCGGCGTGCGGCCAAGGATTCGCAATCCATAGCGAATGTCCTGAAACAGTGTTTCAAGGAAACTTACGCCACGGGCATCCCGTATTTCTTCTTTGAGCTGTTCATGTCCACCAAAATCCAGCCGCGCACGCCGCAGGGCCTCTTCGCGAGTCAAGCCGGTCTTGAGATTCTTTTCGACTTGCTGCTCGAAATGAAACCGCAGCTCGGCATCCGCTTCGGATTCAACGGTATCGCGCCGGAATAGCGAACGTAGCCGGAAAAACAGATCGCTGAACATGGAAGCCCTCCTACGCCGTCTCTAAAATCTGGGCGACCGCCGCCGCCAGCTTTTTCCAGGAATCTTTTTCGAGTTCGAGTTGCTTGCGCCCAGTCTTGGTGAGCTCGTAGTATTTTGCCCGCCGGTTGTTCTCCGACGTTCCCCACTTCGCTTTGATCCACCCACGGCGCTCCAGCCGGTGCAGCGCCGGATAAAGCGAGCCCTGTTGAATCAGCAGCACGTCGCTCGATATCTGATGAATGCGCTCCGAAATCGCCCAGCCATGCTGCGGTTCAAGCGCAAGCGTGCGAAGAATAAGCAGGTCCAGCGTGCCCTGTGGAAGTTCAATCCTCTTTTGCGCCATCAATTCATTCCCCTGTCACTTCGACAAGAGACTACGCCTACTCTTGTCGAAGCACAAGGGGAAAGATGGATTTACACGCAGAGCGAATTTGCAGTTCGACGCTGTCGTCGGGTAGCAAAGGCATTCCTGCCTTAGCAATTTGTGCCTGTTAATCGTCCCGGCTTAAAGTGCGCCGAGTGCCGCGGAAGCGTCCGTCTCCACGGAGAGCGCGGTTCCGCTGTAGTCTTTGCTTCCAGCCGGCTGATTTACCCAATTTTCCGACGTTTCTCAGCCGCGGGTGCGTTGGAATTCACGCATGAAACTCATAAGGGCTTCCACGGCCTCGAGCGTCACGGCATTGTAGAGCGAAACCCTCATCCCGCCGACGGAGCGATGACCCGGCGTGCCAACGAGGCCCGCGGCGGCGGCCTCCTTGGCGAATGTTTTCTCGACCGCTTGATCGCCGCCCGCCACGCGGAAAACCACGTTCATTTTCGACCGCGAGGCATTCTCAACCGGGCAACGATAGAATCCATTGCTCGCTTCGAGCGTATCGTAGAGCAGCTTTGCCTTGGCATTGTTCCGCTTTTCAATCCCAGCGATGCCGCCCTCGGCGTCAATCCACTCCATCACCAGCCCGACGATGTAGACCGCAAACGTCGGCGGCGTGTGATAAAGCGACTTTTCCTTGATGTGCGTCCGGTATTGCAGCAGCGTCGGCAAATTCTTGTCCGCTCGCTCCGCCAGGTCCTTGCGGATAATCACCACCGTCACGCCGCTTGGCCCGAGATTCTTCTGCGCACCCGCAAAGATCAGCCCGAATTTCTTCACGTCGATGGGACGCGATGCGATATCCGAGGACATATCCGCGACCAGCGGCACGCCGCCCGTCTCCGGCATTTCCGTCCACTGCGTCCCTTCAATCGTATTATTCGTACAGATATGCACGTACGAAGCGTCCGCCGAAAGCTTGATCTCATCCTTGCGCGGCAACCGTGAAAACTTGTCCGCTTCGGTCGACGCCGCGATGTTGTGCAAAATGCCCTTCTTCAATTCCCCCAGCGCCTTCGCCGTCCAAGTTCCCGTGTGAATCAAATCCACTGGCTTCCCAGGCAAGCACAGATTCATCGGCGCCATCGTGAACTGCATGCTTCCGCCACCCTGCAAAAAGAGCACCGCGTACTCTTCTGGAATTTGCAGGTGCTTCCTCAGACCCGCTTCCGCCGCCGCAATGATGCTTTCGAATTCCGGTGAGCGGTGGCTCATCTCCATCACGGACATCCCGCTCCCGCGCCAATCCAGCAACTCCTCTCGTATTCGCTCGAGCACCGGCAGAGGCAAAGCCCCCGGCCCCGCATTGAAATTGTGCACGCGCTTCACGTCGCGTTCTGTCGCTGTGGTCGTACTCACGATGGATGATTCCTTTCCATAAAGTATTGTGCAGCCGCAAGGCGGGATGGCCGCTGTTTGTTTGGCCTTTCAGAATAGCAGATTTTCGCGGAGCTTCTGAATTTGCGACTCTGCAGGCTGTCTGGGTCGTCTACTAAATTTCTGCAATGGCGAATTCCACGCGCCGCCGCATTGGATCTATCCTCTCGGCACGAACGTGCACGCGATCGCCAAGATGCCACGCCAGTTCCTTAGGCTTCGCCCCGCGCCCACGACGCGAGCCAGCCCCCCCTCGCCGGCCATCGCCTCCGGACAAAGCCACAATCGCGTGATCGCGTTCGCGAAATACGCAGCGCGTGCCCGCAAAGTCTTCGAGCGCATTGATGGGCAGCAATCCTTCGACAAATACTTCAAACAACTCCACAAAGCACCCGAATTTCTGCACCGAAATGATCAACCCTTCGTATTCCTCGCCAAGATGCTGTTCCATGAACTGCGCCGTCTTCCAGTCCATCAACTCGCGTTCCGCTCCGTTCGCGCGCCGCTCCGCTTCAGAAGTTTCCGAAGCAATCTCTTCAAGCTGCGTCTGCGAGTAAAGCGTCGCCTCCACACCGCGAGCCGCATGACTCGCCGCTGGTGGCGCAGCATGCGGATGTTCGAGAGCCCACTTCAGCTCGCGATGCACAATCAGGTCCGGATATCTTCGAATCGGCGATGTAAAATGCGTGTACTCATCAAATCCCAGCGCGAAATGCCCGAGCGATTCCGCCGCGTAGCGCGCCTGCTTCAACGACCGCAGCATCAAATACGAAACAATCCTTTCCTCCGTTTTCCCTGCTAGCTTTCTCAGAAGTTTTTGATAATGCTGCGGCGTAAGCTTCAGTTCCGCGGAGCCCGGCAGCGCCACGCGCATGCCGCGTTCGCGCCCGTGTCCATACGAATCCGGCCTCCCCGCTTTTGCCGGAGCAGGCACGCGCCCATGCCGCACCGCAATCTCCCGCTGATGCAAATCCGCCACGCCCAGCGAATATCCAAACGCCCGCGCCAGCTCTTCGAACTCCAGCACTTTGCGCGCATCCGGCTTCTCATGTACGCGATGCAGCGCCGCAATCCCGCGCCTCAGCAAATATCCCGCCACCGCCCGGTTCGCCGCCAGCATGAACTCTTCAATCAGCCGGTGCGCGATGTTCCGCTCGCTCCGCACGATATTGGTCATGCGCTGCTGCTCATCGAACTCGATCACCGGCTCCGGCAAATCGAAATCGATCGACCCGTTTTCATTTCGCCGTGCGTTCAGCAGCAAAGCCAGTTCTTTCATATCGCGAAAATGTCCGGCCAGCCCCGCGTACCTCATCGTCGCATCCGCGTCGCCTTCAATCACTTTGTTCACATCCGTGTACGTCATCCGCTCCGCCGAGCGAATCACTCCCGGCGTCATATGCGCGCTCAGCATCTTCCCGGCCCCATCGAATTCCATCAGCGCGCTCATCACCAATCGCTCTTCGCGCGGTTTCAGCGAGCACATCCCGTTCGAAAGCGCCTCCGGCAGCATGGGCACCGCCCGGCTCGGAAAATAAACTGACGTTCCGCGCAGCCGCGCTTCCTGGTCCAGCGCCGCCCCCGTTCGCACGTAGTGCGCCACGTCCGCGATGTGCACTTGTAAATGCCATCCGCCATTCGAACGACGCTCCACATACACCGCGTCGTCAAAATCCCGCGCCGTTTCTCCGTCGATCGTCACGATCGGCAAATGCCGGAAATCGTCGCGGCCCGCGTGCTCGCTCTCGCTCACCGCCGCCGCGCGCTCTTCCGCCTCCTCCATAACCGCCGCCGAAAACTCGTGCGGCAAATGGTGTTTTCGAATCATGATCTCGGTATCCACTCCAAGATCGCCGGGCCGCCCGAGAATCTCGATTACGCGCCCCGTCGGCGCCGCTCCGCCCTTCGGATACCGCGTCAGCTCCACATTCACGACCGCTCCGTCCAGCTCCGCCAACCGCCCCAGCCGCCGGCCTCGCGCCTCGCCCTCACCCAACTTTTCCCTCAGCCCCGCCGTCAACTCCTCCCCCGCTGGGATCTCCACCTCCACCTGCAGCCGCACATCGTACGGCAACACCACATTCCCTCTCGGCCCGTACCGAAACAGCCCCACCACCGACGGATGCGCCCTTCCAATCACTCGCACGATCCGCCCTTCGGCTCTCTGCCCACCGTGCAACCCGCTCACACGCTGCAGCCGCGCCACCACGCGATCCCCATGCATCGCATCCTCAACCGCATCCCGCGGAATAAACACATCCCCATCCAGCTGCGGCATCGGCACATCCGGCACCACGAACCCGTACCCGTCGTGATGCAGCACCAGCCTCCCGCGCACCTCATCCCGCGCCATCGCCGGCACAGCAGTCTTCCCCGGAACGTTCCCAGTCGGCCCAGCCTTCCCCTCCGACACCTCCTTACCTTTCCGTCCCGCCAACTGGTACCGTCCCCCCGGCAACTCCTCAATCGCCCCGCGCTTCCTCAACGACACCAGCATCTGAAACAGGTACCGCCGCTCGCGCTTCCCCAAATGCAAAGCTGCCGCAATCTCGTTTGCCGACGCCGCTCCGCGCGTAACTTGCAGAAAACGCAATATATTATCTGGACTTAAGTGTGAAGTGCGTGGCATAAATCGAAGGCTCTTCCTCTATAGCGCAAGGCGCCAACCCAGAGCGTTTCTCGGTTTCAGCTCGCAAGCCGCTGGCCCGGGGCTTTTTCCCCAAGAGGTATCCTGCACTCGCGTTGCTGATCTTGTCACTTTTTTTGCATCCCCACCGAAACTTTTTTCTTTCTTCCGGGATTATATTACGTAGGCCAACACACGACCGGCTAGCCGCCCTCCGTCAGGCTGGCCGGACCATCCCCGAAAGGGGACATAAGGAGGCGGAACGACCTGGTCCGCCTCCTCTTTTTTTCTTTCGACCGGCTCTCCTACCGCCACCCCGCCGCGGGTGTAAACTAATCCCCTCAGCCCAACCCCAGGGAGGACCGCACATGTCCCATCCCAAGCACTCGCTTGAGAGCACAAATCCGCGCGACAAGCCTGCCGCAAAAGATTCCGTCGTCACGCGCCGCGAATTCCTGGAACTAGCCGTCGCCGCCACCTGTGTCGCTGGCGCCGAAAAATTATCCTGGGCCGCCGGCACCCAGGGCGAAGTTCCTTACCGCACCCTCGGCCGCACCGGCGCAAAAGTTTCCGCCATCGGCCTCGGCGGCTATCACATCGGCAATCCCAGCGAACAGGCCGGCATCCGCATCATTCGCACCGCCATCGATAACGGCATCAATTTCCTCGACAACTGCTGGGACTACCACGACGGCGACAGCGAAGTTCGCATGGGCAAAGCCCTTCGCGACGGTTACCGCCAGCGCGCTTTTCTCATGACCAAAATCGACGGCCACACCAAGCAGGCCGCCGCCCAGCAACTCGACGAATCCCTCCGCCGCCTCCAGACCGATCACCTCGATCTTCTCCAGTTCCACGAAAATATCCGCATGGACGATTCCGACAAAATTTTCGCGCCCGGCGGCGCCATCGAAGCCGTCCTCGAAGCGCAAAAAGCCGGCAAAACCCGCTTCATCGGCTTCACCGGCCACAAGGATCCCGACATCCATCTAAAAATGCTGCAAGTCGCCGCCGCCCATCATTTTCATTTCGATTCCGTGCAAATGCCCCTCAATGTCATGGACGCGCATTTCCACAGCTTCGAGAAAAAAGTGATTCCCGTCGCTGTTCGCGATGGAATCGGCGTTCTCGGCATGAAGCCCATGGGCTCGGGCCTCATTCTCCAGAGCAAAACCGTCGAGCCCATCGACTGCCTGCATTACGCCATGAACCTGCCCACCAGCGTCGTCATCACCGGCTGCGAATCCATGGCCGACCTCGACCAGGCCCTCACAGCCGCAAAAACGTTTCGTCCGCTCAGCCAACAGCAGGTCGCCGCACTCCTCGCCAAAACCGACGTCGCCGCCCGCAACGGCAACTTCGAACTCTACAAAACCACCACCCAATTCGATGGCACAACCCAAAACCCCCAGTGGCTCGGCTAATCTCCGTCATTGCGCAGCACCCACCCAGCCTAATGACGCGAAATTGGCGAAACTATGACCTACCCCTATGGAAGTGCGCTTTACCTCGGACTAGGAAAGGTTTGTTCGCCAGGCTATCGAGTCCGGCCGATTCCACCATCCAGAAGACGCGGTGAAGGAAGCTCCTTCCTTGTGGGAAGTTCGCGAACGCAAGCGCGCAGACTTACTGGCCAGCCTCGAGATCTACCGCATGGAAAATGGGCAGGTGTGGATTCTTCGCGTGATGCATGGCCGCCGTGACCATGAGGCGCTGTTCGGCGACTGAACAAGGAAGAAGGTGATCTGGGCCAGCGGCAGTCCTCCTCGGTTCCGGCGAGCTGGCGATGCCGCATGCTTCGTGCCATTTGCTAAGCGTGCCGGTTTTGACTTCTCCCAGCTCCACAATTCCGCGATGTCCCAACCTCGCACTAACGCACCACCGCGTATCTCCAGATCCCAAACTTCTGGCGCGTCCCTCAAATCGATCCGCGCGTCCTTCACCCGCTGTAATTAATAAGTTTCGCAAGCATTGCTGCGGGGTTTTGCGGATTTTCCATTCGGAGCAGTTTGTCCGTTCGGAGTTGGATTGCTTCGGTCCATTCGGGATGGGGAAGAATATAGAACTGCTCCTTCTCGATTGCGTCGAAGACCACGTCAGCAACTTGGTGAGGAGGCATGCTTCGCTCGATGGCGGCCGCAAACGCGGCCAGACCGACTTGCCTTTCCGGGGTCATCGTGACCGCTTCGTTACTCAGCTCCGCGGGCCTGTTACGCTCGGCGTTGATGATGTTTGTCCGCACCAGCCCGGGGCAGAGAACCGATACCCTGATGAGCGAGTCCCGTTGCTGAAGCGTTAGGTACAGGCTTTCGGAAAGGGCTACC
Source organism: uncultured Acidobacteriota bacterium (assembly GCA_963824515.1). Taxonomy (GTDB): domain Bacteria; phylum Acidobacteriota; class Terriglobia; order Acidiferrales; family UBA7541; genus Acidiferrum. The sequence goes on along the minus strand of CAWGPN010000009.1, from coordinate 219,567 downwards.
ACCGCATGCTTCGTCACCGAGTAAGGAGCGGAGGCGCCACCAACGATGAGTCCGGCGGCTGAGGACGTATTGATGATATGGCACTCCGTATTCTGTGCAAGCATCAGCGGCGTGAACACCTTGACTCCATGGATCACGCCCCATAAATTGACGCCGATGACCCACTCCCAGTCGTTCCATGTTGCCTCCCAGGGTGCCCCTCCGGCAGCTACCCCGGCGTTGTTGAAGAGCAAATGCACCTGGCCAAATGCATCGAGCGCTTGGCGAGACAGCCGTTCGACGTCACCCCGTTTCGAGACGTCCGTCCTCACACCAAGCACAGTTCCACCCAGGGTTTTCAGTTCAGTTTCTGCCTTGGCGAGTTGAGGTTCCTCGATGTCGGCAAGGACTACTTTCAAACCCTCACGGACACACCGTTCGGCTATTCCACGTCCAATACCGCTCGCCGCACCAGTAATCACCGCTACCTTGCCTTTAAACTCTTTCATTACGTCCTCTCATGGATGTTGGCCGGTGGCAGCCCTTACCGTCCCGGCAAAGCCGGGGACGGGTGGAACACACTAGCTACGCTGTTATCTCGGGGATAGTTCATCCGCAGGTGCTTACCGCGCTTTTCTTGGCTCGTCCGAATGCGAAAAATTCAAGTGCATCAGGCGCGGCCACCGCCTCGGCTTCGGAGTGCGCGCTCGAAGACAGTTCCACTGCTTTTTGCAGATTGACGCTGAAGAATCCCAACAAAAACATCTGTGCTCCTTGGCCTGCGCTGGAGAGCTCGTCGTCAATGGGCGAGCCCGATGCAGTGATCACTCTCAGTTTTTCGTGGACCAATCTGGAGAAGTTCTTATCCGAGAAAAGATCCATCAGCACCTCATGGCCTCCAGGGATGCTCCGCACTTCCCTGAGTACCACCGGCAGTTGATGAAAGTTTGGTGACTCACGGAGCTGCACGTATACAAAATCGCTGTCCTGCCATACCTTGAGCCAATTTCCGGCATCCAGCGTTTTGAAAATCGGCTTGAACTTGCTCGCGCCATATCCGCTATACCCCGCTATGGCCTCAATGAGTTCTGGTCTGTTAAATGCCGTCGTGGAGGCGTCCGTCCCGAATGCCCAGGCAGGATGCAGCTCCAGCACATGATGCGGATTGCTGTTGGTCGCTGAACCGTGGGCATGCCCTTCATCCCATAGCCTGAAGTAACCTGCGAAAGTCACCTGATCGCCTTTCAGGGCAGCGATTTCATGAGGCCCATCTTCCTTTGCATTGGGGAGTTCCGCGACGATGCCCCACTTCGGGTCTTCGGTATCACTCCCGGCCAGAGCCGAAATAGGATGGGAACCATCCGTCTGGATATCGGCATCCGGAACCCCGATGTGCAGTTCGCCATCATTGCCGCCGCAACTGATCGTGTGGACTGACTGTGCCGCTGTCCAGTCCGCAGCAGTCACGTTCCCGAACGCGCTATTACTTGCGTAATGGTCCGTGACGAATTTCTTGCTGAATTTGTACCAGGTGACTGTGCCTGTCGCGGCGAATGTGCACTGGACAAAGAAAGCGATTAGCACGGGGAAAGTTAATTTGGTCTTTCGCATGGGGGGACCTTCCTTAAAGGCAATAGTTAGTCAGGAAGGTAGCACGAATTAGCGACCAGGTAGAACACTCTCAGTGCGCTGGCCACTGCCGGGAAAGCGGTCGGTCTTTACTGCCCCTCCCAAGTGGGGAAACCGCGTGCTTCGCGGTTTTTGCGAAGCGCGCGGTTTTTTGACGTTTTCAGTACTCGGCACTTCAGCGATGCCTCAACCTCGCACTCCTGCACTACGCCGCCTCTTCTCTTCCATCGCCTCGCGCAGCAGCTTGTTAGACCTGGTTCGGAACCTCCTCGTTTCTTGCCCGCTCTGAATGAAAGTCATTTAAGGCCGCGAGAAGGCGAAATGCCCGTACAATGGACTCCCCTTTGCTATCACAAAGGATATCCCGGCTTGAAATTGAATCCCGGATGCTCCGGAGGAAAAATGAACCATCGAAACGCCACAGGCGTTTTTGTTGCCCTCGTCTGGCTGGTTGGAATGCTCTCCCTCGGGCCCGCTGTTCGGGGACAATCGGCCGCGGCAGATCCCGGGGGTAAGACGCGTACCTACTACGTCGCCGCCGACGAAGTGAATTGGGATTACGCACCGTCGGGTCGAAATGAAGCAATGGGGCGTCCCTTCGACGAGCTCGAAAAAGGCTACACCGAATCTGGCCCGGCGGGTGGCAGACCCTTAAAATAGCGAAGTGAGATTTGGGTGCCGCACCCTACGGTTTTCAGGGTGCGGATTTTCTCTTGGGTTTGTTCCTTCTGTGAATGAATCGATGGCAATCAGTCCGCGTTCCCTTTTTGCATAGTGGCGGATGGCGAACAGACTCGACGTCAGAATCTGTGCAGTCGATTTTGATTCTTTCTTAGGGGTGCCGCACCCTGTGGTTTTCAGGGTGCGGGTTTTGACTTGCAGGTTTTTCGCTCGCCCTCCGTCTAACCTCGAACCTCTTACTTTCAACTTCTGCTCCTCTCTGTCTCACCAAACTCACAAATTCCCTCCAACCCCTTCCATCCATTCCACTTCCCGCGTCTCAATTCGAATGATACGCATAAAGTACTGTACCTTGACAGTAAGAACTTTCTCTGCTATCATTTCTTATGTTTCGCCCGCCCAACCCGTCCGCACCCCCACACTCATCTTTCCTCCCACCCTTCCATCCGCCGAATTCCGAGCGTTGTCAACCTGAGCGTCGCGAAGGATCAGCTCTTTTCCGTGCCCCTCTCGCCACTCGTCACTCACCACTCGCCACTAGATCCTTTACAATCCGCACATCCGAAGAACTCACCCGTAACCCCTTTAGAATGCGCACTTCCAAAACACAGCACTTAAAACCCTTTAGAATCCGCACTTACGAAAAATCGGGGGTGGGGTACCCTTCTCTTCCGCCAATCGGCACAGTCACTTCCGATTTTTTCCACAGTTGGCCGTTTCATCCTCGACGCTCCTCTTCCATTAATCGTATGGAACCAGCTCACGTTTGCGAGGCGACTGGCTCCGGCACTTTCCGTTTCCCGAACAAGTCAGTTTGTCACTGGTTCTGTCGAGGGCGAGCGCAAATATGCGATGCCGGAGAGGGCAATCCATCGGCTCGGGCCGCTCGGCGACGCACGCACGAAGAAACGCTGTGGAGAATGAGGGCTATGCCCGAAGGGATAACAGGTTACGAGCGTCAGCTCGTCGTTGGGCGTCGGCGCCAGAAGAGTCACATCATAGGGAAACACGACGCGTATGAGATCCACTGTGTAGGTGCGCTTGCGGAGTTCGTGATGACGACTGTCAAACCACTGGACTTCGATTCTGTCGCCCAGGGCCAGACCTTTAAGGGGCAGAAACCAGCTCGTGCGGTGCCCTGCCAATTCCAGATTTCCGGGTTCACCGAAGTCCGCTCCACTGAGCAGGCGAGCGGGGCCAAAGGCAAGAGTGCGTGGCGTCGCGCCTTCCAGAACAATCTCGTCGAAACCCAGGCGCGGGATCCGCAGCCGGGCGACGGGATGCGTATCGGCCCACGGCCACGGCGGACTCTCCGTGCCGAACTTTACCCTTCTCTCCCAAGCCTGCTCAATCAGTACGCCTGCCAGCTTGGCTTTGGCTCTCATGTACACAGCGCGGCTTGTGAGGCACCCGCCTGCAATCAATGTGACAACAAACAAAAGCCGCAGGAACTTCACAACGTGACCTCGGCTTTGCGGCGCGTGACCAGCCACAGAATCATGCTCATGAGCAGGAGCACTACGCCTAACGCTTCGAAAAAAGCGTCGGCTGTGCCCGTCGCGGGGGCGCCGAAGACCTTGTCCATTTGCATGCCCGCCGGCAATTCCGTGGGCACGGGAACCGTTTTGAGTTCTCCACCAGCATTGGCAACGATTTCCTCGACGGCGACGAGCGACGTGAATCGTGTGACGAGGTGGTACTGAATGGCATGCGTAATCAGTTCCGAGCGAATTCCAGCCCGCGCGTCCTCATCCGCCAGCCGCCACTTGTCCATCAGGTCTTCCACACGCTGCCGCGCCCAAAGAGTGGTGATGCCGGGATGGAAAGTGGACTTCGAGGTATCGAAAGCGAAGCTCGCTGCATACGTTTGGTCGCCCGCACGAGCGGTGAGGTGCACGATGCCTTTCGTGCCTTGCGTGATTCGTCCGTATACGACGAGAGGTTGCCGCAGGAAAAGATCGGGAGTTTGCTGCGGGTACAAGTTGGATACCTGGACGCCCTCAAAGGAAAGTTTCACATCGGTCAGGACCGGGCTTTCTATGGTTTCAAGCAACCGGCCCATCTGCTCGGTAATTTCGCTGTTATTCGCGATATGCGTGAAGGTCCCGCGCCCGAATTGCGCCATCTTCGTGGCGAGGAAAAAATTGGGAGCGCTGCCGATGGCCACGGTGAAGAGGCGCGCCGCGCCCAAATTCCGTCGCAGCGCCGCGAAGACTTCTTCCTCATTGCCGAGGTCGCCGTCGGTCAAAAGGATGATGTTTCGGACGTATCCCGGGATTTCCGGCTTTTGCATGAGATGCAGCAATGCAGGGAGCATTTCCGTGCCGCCGCCTGCCTGCAGCCCTTGCACATACTGGCGCGCCGCGGCGACATTATCCGGCGTGGCGGAGAGGGGCTCGGACGCGAACTCATAAAAACTGTTGTTGAAAGCTTCGATGGCGAAGCGATCGCCTGGGTTCAGCCGGTCGAGCGCCTGGAGCAAGGCTCCACGGGCTTGCTCGATGGAAGTGCCCTCCATCGATCCGGAAATGTCAATCAGGTAGAGCATTTCCACGGGCACGCGTTTGGTGGGCTGCACGGTGGGAGGAAAAGCGGTGAGCAGAAATTCCGTTTGGCCGGAATTGCTCTCGGGAGAAAGAAACAGCGCGGTCTTTGGTTGCGTGCTTTCGGCTTGCTGGATTTCCAGGACGAAATCCTTGTTGGGAATGGTGGCCCCGCCTGCTAATTCGATCTGCTGTCGTCCGTCCGCCAGATGTTGCACGTTGATCGCGTGCGACACGGACTTCACCGAGCCGAACTCAAACCCCGGATCCAGGTTGACGGTGATGGAAATGTCGTGGCCCGGCCGGCTCTCCGGATTTCTTACCGGTGGAGTGATTCGCGAGGCATCCGCCACCTCATTCGTATCCATAGCCCAACCGGTGCCCTGATGCCCGACAGCCTGTGTGCCGGGGATGTAGCGCGGCCCAACCACCATGGGAAAGTCCAGCCGCATGCGCGAGTCCTCCCATTTCAGCGGCTCCACATAGCGCAAGCGGACATCAATGTGATCGCCGGGCATGATGTTGGCCACGGAAGCGGTGAAAATGTTGGGCCGCTCCTCTTCCACTAGCGCGGCGCGCTTGCCATGAGATTTTGCTGCCTCGTAGATGCGCTTCGCTTCCTGGCGCTCGCGGATCACGCTGTGGATGACCCGATTCCCAATACGAATTTCCATGTCATACACGGCGGCATCATGTGGCAGCGGGAAAACGTAGACGGCCTCGACGGGCTCGGAGCTATTGTTGACGTACTGCTGCGTCACCGTCGCGGCTTCCACCAAACCGCGTACGTCCAGCGCAACGTCCGTGTGGGCCAGCGGAATCGTCTCGTAAGCGCCTGAAATGGGCGAACGGTAGAGCAGCGATCCCTCGCCCGGGCAAGGCAAAGCGCTGTCTGACTGCCCAGCGAGAGCCCCACCTGCGAAAAGCGTTGTGACTGCCAAAAGCGTCAGTACGAAGCGCTGGCACGCCCACCAGTTGCATGAGTTCCCCGCGAACCGTTGCATTGTTGCCTCCTCCACACGACTTGCCGCACGTGTCGGAGTGCAAGAGGCGCGCCACGGCGCATAGCCGGAAGAAGACATCCTAAGTGCCAATCAATCAGTCACTTGGTTTGAGCCGGAGAGCGCGGCCGCAAATGGTTCCGTGTTGAGCCACCCACGGCTGTGGAAGCCTGGCAACGCCACGCCCTGAAATTCCGCTCCGCTAGGGGCGGGCCTCCTCGTAATCACTTGTACAAACGAGCCTACCCGCCCCGTTGCCTGCGCTTCTTTCTTGCTACGATAAAAAGACCGTAGGACATCACTCCATTTTGGGGTTCGAATCAATCGCTTAATCAGAGCGAAAGCGCTCTGGTTAAAACATGTCGCCACCGACGGCGGCCAAGGAGCCTGACGTGAAGAAGGCAACTCTCTATCTCGCAATGACGGGTATGCTCGGCACTCTTGCCGCGCCAGCGTTCGGCCAAGCCTCTGCAACCGCCAAGCCGCAAAACCAGGCTTCCGCTTCTCCAGCCTCCGGCGGCGCCGCCGCTTCCGCCCCCTCCTCCGTCTTTCGCACGACCAAAGCGCTGACCTACCGACGCGGCGGCGGCGCCACCAAGATCGATTTTCGAGGCACCGAACTCATGCAGGGTGCCACAGGCGAAGCCAAAGTAGAGAACAAGACCTATCACACCGAAATTGAAGCCAAATTCCAGGGCTTAGATGACGCCACCAAATTCGGCCTCGAATATCTTACCTACGTGCTGTGGGCCGTCTCGTCGCAAGGCCGCGCCGTAAATCTCGGGGAAGTCGTTCTTAAGAACGGCAGCGGACAAGTGAAAGCAGGCACCGACATGCAGACGTTTGGCATGATCGTGACCGCCGAACCTTATTTCGCCGTTACGCAGCCGGGCAACATGGTCGTTCTCGAGAATGTTCTCGGTCCGGCCACGCAAGGCAAAGTCGAAAACATCGATGCGCAGTATGAATTGCTCGGGCGCGGCATCTACTCCTCCTCGAACACCAAGATAGAAAACGCCATCTTCGGCATCGACCGGAAAACACCGCGCGAACTTTTTGAAGCACGCAATGCTGTTCGCATCGCGCACATCGCTCAGGCGGACAAGTACGCGGCCTCTTCGCTCGCTAAAGCCGAACAGCAGCTCAGAAATGTGGAAGAAGCCTATAGCCACAAGAGCGATAAGAAAACGGTTTCGGCCGAGGCAAGAGAAGTGGTGCAAACGGCCGAAGAAGCGCGCGTGATGGCCGTGAAACAAAAAGCCGAAGAAGATGCACAGGCGAAAGCCGCCGCCGAAAAGAAAGCCGCGGAAGAACAAGCAGCGGCGGAAATCAAGCGCCGACAGGATGCGGAACTGGCTCGACAGCAGGCCGAAGCCGCCAAAGCCGATGCCATTCGAATGAAGCAGGAGGCGGAAAAAGCCGCCGCCGAAGCCGCGCGCCAGAAGCAGGAAGCCGAACAGCAAAAACAAGAAGCTGAGCAAGCTACCGCCGCCGCCGTCGCCCAACAGCAAGCAGCGCAAGCCGCCGCCGCGCAAGCCGCGCGGGATAAAGCCGCCGCCGTGGATCAACAGCGCGCCGCGGAAGCCGAAGCTGAAAAAGCGCGCCAGGCCGCCGCGAAAGCCGAAGCCGAAAAGGCGCAACTTCGGGCGCAACTTTTGAGCCAGCTCAATACGATTCTGCAGACACGCGATTCCGCACGCGGGCTCATTGTCAATATGTCCGACGTGTTGTTTGATACCGGCAGCTATACTTTGAAGTCCGGGGCGCGCGAAAAACTGGCGAAAATCTCGGGAATCCTGCTCGCCCATCCGGGATTGAATTTGCAAATCGAAGGCCACACGGACAGCGTGGGCAGCGATGAATTCAACCAACTGCTTTCCGAGCAGCGCGCCGGTTCCGTGCGCGATTTCCTCGCGGAGCAGGGAGTACCCGTTTCAACCATCACCGCGCGCGGCTTTGGAAAAACGCAGCCAGTGGCATCGAACGACACACCTGAGGGCCGCCAGCGTAACCGCCGCGTGGAACTTGTGTTGAACGGCGACGCCATCGGAAACGCGGCCGCAGCAAACGCGACAACCAACCAATAGATTCTCCACGGATCCCTCGTTGCGTTTTCCGCAGTTTGCGAGTCTGGCTTCGGTGCTTGCGATTGCAGAGCGGCGCCTCACGTAGTTTCTGATTGCAGACTCACGGCAAATTGACGGACTACGGCACAATCCGCTACGGTGCTTCTGCTGACGCACTGCACTCGAGGCGACTGAGGCCGGAGGTCCAATATGTTCTTCCTTTTTTTGGCGCCCGCTTTTCCCACCTGGACGCCCCAATTTAGTTTTCTGGGGAGCCCGTTGGCCAACGAAATGATCGCCTTGCGCTGGCTGCATATCATCTTCGGCATCATTTGGATCGGGATGCTGTACTTCTTCAATCTGGTGCTCACGCCGGCGATGAAGCAAGTCGATCCAGCGTCGCGCGTGAAAATTTATCCGGCGCTGATGTCCAAAGCGATGGCGTGGTTTCGCTGGTCGGCGCTAATCACCGTGTTTGTGGGACTTCGCTATTTTCAGTTGTATCTCGTTTCTGACGCGCGAGCAGCCGGACACTCAGCGCTTGCCATTGAGTGGTTCGGTTGGTGGCTTCTGGTGTGGGGTGTCGCTTACCTTTTTGTCTACGCGTTGCAACTTCCCGCAAAAGGAATCCTGGATAGCCCCTGGGTACGCGGTGTTGGAATCGGCATCGTCGTGGCCGCCGCGTCCTGGCTGGTGCTGGCGTTGAACGGCGGGCCAACGGCCTCGAGCGCGCACCTGGCCATCAGCGTGGGTGGAGGGCTCGGCCTCGTCATGCTGCTGAATACCTGGGCCGTGGTGTGGCGCGTGCAGAAAAGATTGATTGTGTGGGCGCGCACAAGCGCGGAACAGGGAACGCCGATGCCTTCCGATGCCGAGCGCATGATGCGCTGGGGCTTTCTGACTGCGCGGGTTTCCTTCTGGCTCTCCTTTCCCATGCTGTTCTTCATGGCCGCCGCCAGCCACTATCCTTTCCTGAGCACGATTGCCCGCTAAGCAAACCTTCTCGGAGTGCGGAGTCTGGGAAAGTCGTTGGATGGCAGATGCCGGCGCCAGGCGTGCCGAGGTTCACTCCGAGCGGAGCATGACGGCATAGGACATTAATCCGTACAGGCCGACAGAGGCGAGGAGCAGCGCAAGGGCAGCAAAAAAAAGAGAGGAAGTTGATGCCCTTTTACGCGCCGGTGGCAGCCTAGCGGAACTATCGTTCGACTGGTTTGCCTGGGCTGTCTGCTTAGCGCTTCAACATGGTGCGCAATTTCGCTCATTCCTTCTGGAAGCACAATGCACTGAAGCGGAACCATGAAGCGATTGCAGGTGAACATCTAACTGCGTGGAAAGAACGGGATGGAGACCATAAAGTGGAGAGACCGAAATTTTCGGGCGGAGTGATATAGTCTCGTGGTCACGGGGGCTGAAGATGGCGAGGGCTGCGAGATCCGCGAATGTGGCGCGCTTTGATGCCTTCGAAGTGGATCTGCGAGCGGGCGAAGTGTATAAGGCTGGGCGGAAAATCAAACTGCAGGAGCAGCCGTTTCAAGTGCTGGCGATGCTCCTGGAGAGGCCGGGAGAAGTAGTCAAGCGGGAAGAGTTGCAAAAAAGACTTTGGCCTGCGGATACCTTCGTGGATTTCGACCATAGCCTGAACACGGCGATAAAAAAGCTGCGGCAAGCCCTGGGGGATAACAAGAAGAAGCCGCGATTTGTCGAGACGCTGCCCAAGCGCGGTTACAGGTTTCTAGTGGCGGTGAAGCGGCCGATTGTGGCGCCCGCATCCACGGTGGGAGGGACGAAAGCTCCCATGCGCCAGGCAGCCTCTTCCTGGGTGGGCCGCGTCGCAAAGCTTACCTGCGAGAACGGACTTTCGTTTGCGTTGATGGCCATCGATGAAGCCGCCGCTTTGGAAAGACAAAAACTGGATGCGGCGAATGACGACGTGGGATTGTCACTTTTGATTGCTTCGCAGAGACTCTTGTTGGTGCCGCACGGGACGCCGGTGAGAGTTCTCGAAGTGGACCATGGTGGGGAGCGCTGCCAGGCGCGAATTTTGGAAGGGGAGCATTACGGCAAAACGGCATTGTTCCCGCTGAAGCTGCTTGCAGAATCACCAGAGCTGGATTCAGCTCGCAAGCCGCGGCAGTGGAACCTTGTCGGCTAAAGCAACGGGGTTAGCTGGAGTGGCGAATGCGTTCGGCGAGCGCGCGGGCACGCTGGCGGCCAATCTGGACGAAGCGCGGGTCGCCGGCGATTTGATCCAGCGTCGGCAAGGCGCGCTTGGGTTCGGGGAGTAATTTGTGATCCAGGTCCGTTTCAAATTGAAGGAGAGCGTCGTTAATCCCCAAGCGGTCGTATTTCATACGGCGTTCGAGCATGGTGACCAATTCCTGCTGGCGAGCCAGGCCTTCGAAGATTTGCATGAGCTGAACCGCCGCTGAATTCAGTGTGTAGTTGAATTTTGTTTCGTGGCTTTCGGTGCCTTGTTCCCATCGGAATGTTTTCTCGCCGAGATTGGCGAGGCGGCGATGAACGTCCAGGTCCTGGCCTTCGAAATGATTCAGCTTTGCCGCCAGTTCAAACATTTTTTCACGCAAAGGCGTGCCCACTTCGAACGGCAAAGCGCCGGGCGTCTCATCGAGCTGGCGGATTTCGAAGGTCGCGGCATTGGTATCGTCGCGAACGACGATCTCGATGAATTCCGGCGAGCTGGATTTGAAGATGCGGCGATAGGTAAGTTTTGCGTAGGCGGGAGCCGGAGAAGAATCCGGCGCAGGCGCGGCGAAATCCGCGGGAGAGCAAAAGAAGCCGCTCGCGATCGAAGCGAGCAGAAGAAATCTCAAGAAAATAGTCTTCATTGCCTTGTTACGATGCGCGGCGTACGCCGTGAGTTGCGCCGCCACCTGCCGCGGCCGCGGTTGCAGCCAGGGAAGGGGAACGCAACTTCAATGCCGCAGTCTTGTACGGGACTCCGAAGCGCTGCCGGGCCCGTTCCGCCTGCAAATGGCAGAGCGCCACGGCCAGAGCATCCGCGGCATCGGAAGGCTCCGGTGTTTGGTTCATCTGCAAAAGGGCGCGGACCATCAATTGCATTTGCCTCTTGTCCGCGTGGCCATAACCGGCGACGGAAGCTTTCACTTCGCGCGGTGAGTAGCTGTGCACGGTGACTCCGCGCTGCGCCGCAGCCAGAAGAACCACGCCGCGCACCTCGGCGAGGCGCAACGCGGTGCGCATATTCAGCGCGGTAAACACCGATTCGACGGCAAGCACATCCGGAGAAAACTCGTCCATCAGGCGGCAAAGCAGGTCATGGACATCCTGCAGAACCGCGCCTTGGCATTCCTTCTGCCGCCTTGGCGCCACTTTCAATGCACCATAATGCAGCATACGGCAGCGCGGGCCGTTGCTTTCGATGATCCCGTAGCCGGTGGGCCCGGCTGCCGCGGGGTCCACACCCAGCACGCGGAAGCAGCGATTCCGGGCGAGCGGCGCACCTTCTGCCATTGCCGTTTTCATCGACGTAAGTTTACGGCGTTCGCGGCGTGGCTACCAGAGCTTTGTCTCCGGGTGTTTTTACAAAAGAAAACGGCCATCCGCTTACGCCGGGATGGCCGCTGGAAGTGGGACAAGAAATGCTGTCCTTGTGTTTTTAGTAGCGGCTCAATTCGCTCCGACTGCTTCTTGAATCTCCGATTCATCGATATCGAAATTGGCATAGACGTGCTGCACGTCGTCGTGTTCTTCGAGGGCCTCGATGAGACGAACCATTTGCGTAGCTTGCGGTCCTGTAAGCTTGATGTAGTTTTGCGGCACCATGCCGATCTCCGCCGATTCGGGAGTTATGCCTGCCTTGGCTAAAGCTTCCTTGACTTTTTCGAGGGCTTCCGGCGGCATCAAGATATACCAACCAGAGCCATCGTCCTTCAAATCTTCCGCGCCCGCTTCCAGCACGATTTCCATCAGCTTGTCTTCGCTGGCGGCTTCCTTGGGTACGACGATTTCGCCCTTGCGGTGAAACATCCAGCCCACGGCGCCAACTTCGGCAAGGTTTCCGCCGTTTTTGCTCATCAGATGGCGAAATTCGCCGACCACGCGGTTACGGTTTGTGGTGACAGCTTCAATCAGAACTCCCACGCCGCCGGGGCCATAGCCCTCGAAGGTCACTTCTTCGTACTGTTCGCCTTCGAGTTGCCCGGTGCCGCGCATGATGGCGCGTTCGATATTTTCGTTCGGCATGTTTTCGTTTTTGCCCGCCAGAATAGCCGTGCGCAAACGAGGATTGGAATTCGGATCGCCGCCGCCGATTCTGGCAGCGATAGTGATTTCGCGGATCACACGCGTGAAGACGCGGCCGCGCTTGGCGTCGGTGGCCGCCTTCTTGTGTTTGATGGTGGCCCATTTTGAATGCCCGGACATGACAGAACCTCTTTTTTGCGTGCTCCCGGCCTGGCGGGACGCAGATTGGATGAAATTTCGTGCAGCCGCGCGCCACCTGCGTGGCGGTTAGGCTATTCTACCCCGCAAGGCGGGGCCTATCTGAGCGGAGACTTTGGGTAAACCGCAAACCCCTGCGGAACTGGGCTAGTTTAGCACAGCCGCCGCGCGTGCGAAACCGGGTATACTCGGTGCCGGGGCGCCTCTTCGCGTTTGCTACGCTTCTCTATTTTCGCCGCTCTTCGCGTTCAAATCGTGCGGTCCTGCCATGCCTGACCGCCGCTACCGCGTGCTGGCCGTTGCCTCCCACCCTGTCCAATATATGGCGCCGATCTTTCGCCGAATGGCCGCCCATCCGGGGTTTGATCTGCACGTGGCGTACTGCAGTCTTCGCGGCGCGGAAGCTGGGCACGATCCGGAGTTTGCAGCCACGGTCCAGTGGGACATTCCTTTGCTCGAGGGTTATTCCTGGTCGCATGTTCCTAACCGCGGCTCGGGAACCGAATCGTTTTTCGGACTGCGCAATCCCGGACTCTCGAAACTCATTCGCGAGGGCAAGTACGACGCCGTGCTGTGTTTTGTGGGGTATGTGCGGGCTACGTTCTGGACCGCATACTTTGCCGCCAAGTTTTCGAAGACGGCATTTCTTTTTGGCACAGATGCGCACACCCTGGCTTCGCGTGATGGAAAGAAGTGGAAAAGTGCCGTCAAGAAAATCTTGTGGCCGAGGCTGTTTCGCAGAGCTGACCAGGTAATCGTCCCGTCTTCCGGCGCGCGCGACCTCATGATGTCTCTCGGAATAGCGGAAGAGCGCGTCACACTCACGCCTTATAGTGTGGACAACGATTGGTGGATGCAGCAATCCGCTGCCGTGGACAGAGCCGCCGTGCGGGCGTCCTGGGAAGCTTCGCCTGGCGACGCCGTTATTCTTTTTTGCGCCAAGCTGCAACTCTGGAAGCGGCCTGGAGATCTGCTCCGTGCCTTTGCCAAAGCCCGGATTGCGAATGCGCTGCTGGTCCTTGCCGGAGAAGGTCCACTTCGATCAGAACTCGAGGAACAGGCCGCGGCTCTCGGCGTTGCAAATCGAGTCCGCTTTCTCGGCTTCGTGAATCAGTCGCAGCTTCCCGCCGTGTATACATCCGCCGATCTCATGGTGCTTCCCTCGGAATACGAGCCATTCGCCGTGGTTGTGAATGAAGCGATGTGCTGTGGATGTCCCGTGGCTGCCAGCGACCATGTGGGGGCGGCGCGCGATCTGGTCGCACCGGTACATCGGGAATTTGTCTTTCCGTGCGGCGACGTCGCCGCGCTTGCCGCTCTTTTGAAAAATGCTTTGGCCGATCGTGCGCTTCTCGCCTCTTTGGGCGGCGCCGCCGTCGCGCACATGCGCACCTGGTCGCCGGAGGGGAATATAGCGGCGACGCTCGAAGCGATTGAGATCGCCGTCGCGCGCAACGGCCGCCGGGCAGGCGAGGCAGTTCCCGATCCGCCCGGTGCTCATGCTGCTCCAGAGGCTCCGGGGAAATTCCGCGGATGAAGCTGCTGATCTATTCCCACTTTTTTGCACCTAGCGTCGGCGGCGTTGAGACTATCGTCCTGTCTCTGGCTCGGGGCCTCGCAGGGCTTCGTGCGCCTGGGGGAGAACCGAAATTCGAGGTCACCGTTATCACGCAAACTCCCGCGGACAAGTTCGACGACGGCGGGCTCCCATTTCGTATCGTGCGCCGGCCGAGTCTGATTCATTTGTGGGATTTGATTTGGGCTTCCGATACTGTGCACGTGGCAGGCCCCGCGCTTGCGCCGCTTGTCTTCGGGCTCCTTGCACACAAGCCGGTCGTCGTCGAGCATCACGGCTTCCAAGCGATTTGCCCGAACGGCCAACTTCTCATCGAGACCTCGGGAACGCCGTGCCCAGGACACTTCATGGCGGGCCACCCTGGCGAATGCTTTCGCTGCAACGGCGGCCTGGGCTGGTTTGCATCGCGCAGACTTTGGTTGCTGACTTTCGTTCGACGCTTTTTGTGCCGTCGCGTTTCGATGAATGTCACGCCGACAGCATGGCTCGGCGGGCTGCTCCATCTTCCGCGATGCATCGCGATCCCTCACGGCCTGGAATTTGCTACCGCGCCGCCGGAACAGCCCCGGCGGTCTTCGCATCCGCCTGTTATCGCCTTTCAGGGCCGATTGGTGGGGACCAAAGGCATCGGCATTTTGTTGCAAGCTGCGAGCTTGCTGCTCGCGGAGAAGCGCGCATTCGAACTGCTCATCATCGGCGGCGGGCCCGAGCGCACGGCGCTTGAACAGACCTCGCAAGAAAGTCCGCTCGCCGGGCGAGTTCACTTCGCGGGCCGCCTCGGGGGAGAGCAGCTCGAAGCCGCTCTCGCGAAGGCTTGTGTCGTCGTTGTTCCCTCTCTCGGCGGAGAAGTCTTCGGCCTCGTCGTCGCAGAAAACATGCTGAGAGGATTGCCTGTCATCACCTCCGACTTGGGAGCTTTCGTGGAGGTTCTCGGCGAAGCGGGACTGACTTTTCGCACCGGAGATGCAGCGGCACTTGCGCGAGAACTCGCTCGAATCCTGGACGATCCCGCACTTGCAATTCGGCTCGCCCAGCTCGGCCGGCAGCGCGCTCTCGAATACTGCGATTTCCAGCGAATGCTGCAAGCCCACGCACGAGCTTACGAAGACGCCCGTTCCTGACCTGTCCGAGAAGGCAGGTACGGCGTGGGTCACAGAGGAAGAAACGCAGTCGAAGCCGGGAGCGTCCGGGACTACACTTGCTTTACGGAACAGCATGTGGAAGGAACTGTTCACTTTTCAAAGCACCCGGAACAAGATCACTCGTGGCAGGAGGTGGAGAGTATGAAACGCGCAATCATTTTCGTCGCGATAGTTTCGCTGGCACTCGTCTCAGCCCGGCACGTTCTGGCGGCTCAGCACCGAAAGGGAACTTCCAGGCTCAGCGGAGTGGTCATCGGACCTGATGACAAGCCCGCGGCGCATGCCACAATCTCGTATCAATACTCCGATGGGAGCGGCCCACACGCGGCGCGCGCCGACGCGCACGGGCGGTTCACGATTTCGCATCTACCGGCCAACAGCTACGATATCCGGGCCTCGGCGAGGGGTGTTTTTTCCGATTGGGAAAGGAACATTCCGCTTCGCAAGGGGCAGACGCGGACGATCGAGCTACGATTGATCTATGCGAAGAAAATGCCGAAGTCTACTTCTGCCAGAAAGCCAAGACCGTAAGTTCGTGCTCGAAAGCAGGAATGCAGAGGTAAGGACGACGCTCGGGTAGTACTTTTTGGAGTTCGACAGCCCCCTTAGAAGTCCTGTAAGTAAAAGAAAACAAGTAGCATATATGTGGATTGCTGTACGGCACTGCCTGACGGACTAGTACCACGACTCCGGTACCCCTCCCGCTGGCTCTGCCGACCCATTGAGGGCCGCACATCCGCCGCGTAGGCTTCTAAGAACGGGTTGGGGGCCGCGCGGGGACAACGGTCCCGCAAGGGGCCGTGTGCGAGCTACCCAACCCGCCATTAAATTCCACGATTTGCCAGTGGCCGACTCACGACGAGCCGGAGTTTGACCTCCCAACTATTCTCCGAAAATCTTGCCGCAAGAATGGGCAGCCTTCCTGCAATCCAACCCTCGTATTCTTCGCGTCCGTTCCGGAAAGGTTGTGTCGTCATAGACTTGCAAAGGGCGAGCGGCGATGACTGAAGGATTCAGGCGACAGGTGCAACAATCGGCGGACAGGCTGCTTGCCATCCGTTTGCTCGTGGCGGCTCTGTTTGTGGCGCCCCTTCTCTCTGGCCAACTCGCCGCGGGCGCGAATCCTGTTCCTGAGAAATTGCGCTCCGAAACGGTGGCCGCGTTCGACCGCTACGTGCGATTGACTGACGAACGCAATGAATCGGAACTGAAACGCGGCAGCGCACTTCTTTGGATCGATTCGCTTCCTGAGATAGAGCGTGAGGACGCTTATGCCGCTCTGAAGCGAGGAAAGATGCAGATCCGTCAACTTGCAACGCTGGACAACGGCAGGTCCATCGACTGCCCCGGCGGCATGATCCATCACTGGGTGGGCGTGGTATTCATCCCCGGCGCAGAACTGACGAATGTCCTCGGCGTGCTCCAGGATTACGCTCACCAGTCCACGTACTACGCGCCGGAGGTTGAGCGCTCGAAGATCGAATCGCGTGACGGCGACCACTTCCGCGTGTTCCTTCGCTTCCGGCGCCACAAGGTCATCACGGTGGTTCTCGATACCGTGCACGACGTTCACTATTTTCGTGATGCGCCGGGGCGCGCCCACAGCCGCAGCTCGGCGGTGCGCATCGCCGAAGTCGAAAATCCGGGCGCGCGCGATGAACGCGAAAAGCAGCCCGGCGATGACGGCGGATTCTTGTGGGGCATGGAAACGTGGTGGCGAATGGAAGAACGCGACGGCGGCGTTTACGTGCAGAGCGAGGTCGCCTCGCTGACGCGCGATATTCCTACCGGTCTCGGCTGGCTAATCGGGCCGTTTGTCACCAGCATCCCGAAGGATACGCTTGTCTTCACGCTGGAAGCCACCCGGAATGCCGTCGAGGGTAAGACAAAGGCTGCGCCGGCCGAATGAGAGGGCTAGAGCGTTAGAGCTATACGGAGTTTTTTATCGCGCAGATGAGTGCCGCCCCGGTATTGAGCAGAGGATGGGCCCAGCTAACTTTGCCTTTGTCCACGCCGGAACAGAAAATAATGTGATCGGCCCACTGCGAGAGTAACTCAAAGGAATCGTAGATGCTGTAGGAGTACGCGAGACCATCGCCCTCTGTGATTCGGTAGCGCTTGCCAGAGGTTCTCACGTAGTTGTACGCGCCCCAGAGCCTGCTCTTGTAGAGGCCCAGTTTAATCAGCCTCGCGGCGCGCGATCCTTGTCCAAAGCGGTTGCTATCCGAAATTAAAACCGCTTTTCGCGCCACGCGAAGCATTTCCTTGACGACGGCGTTGGGCTCAGCGACGTGATGCAGCACAGCGAATTCGCACACAGCGTCGAAACTTCCATCTGCGAAGGGCAAGGCCGCACCACTCCCCAAAACTACTGCACCGCTCGCAGCGTTGCCATTGCGTACCGCCTGCTCGACAAGCGCGGCAACAGGCTCGATGCCACAAACTAAGCCATGCGGTAGCGCCCCTCTCAACTCTCGCAAACTCCGGCCCGTTGCGGTCCCGACGTCCAGGACGGATCGCGCATCGATCATTCGAAGGATCGAGTGAACGAACCGGTTGGCCATAAGATCGCCCGAGCCCTCGTGTTCGTGCATCTGCTCATAACGCGCAGCGGTTTCCGTGTAGTAGCGGCGCTGTATTTCTGATCCGCGATCGGGTTTTGGTTCCATTCCATCCTTTACAGGGAAGCATCTTACTTCACCGACCTGCCGCATTACAGCCTTCCTGGCAATGTCAGATGTTCAGATATCATGATGGTGACGACTTCTGGCGCCCGCGCTTCTTAGGAGTTCCCAGACTGCCTCTGCGTGGCGATCCCAACTCCAATCCAGAGCCTTTCGCGCTGCGGCTTCGCCCATGGCACGACGCAGTTTTGCATCGTCCTGGAGTTGCTGAATTATTTCCGCCACCACACGCGCGTCTCGCGGTTCGCGCAGAACCCACGCGTCGACACCGTCTTGCACGAAATCGGCGACCCCGGCAAAAGTGGAAGTAATCACAGGCAGACCGCACGCCATGGCCTCCGCCGCGGGGAGCGCGAAGGAATCTTCGAGGCTGGGGCTGATGTAAAGGTCTGCCGCGGCATAGAAGTCGATTACGTCGGGAGCCGGAAGCTCCCACTGGCACCGGTCCTGCACTCCAAGTTGCGTCGCGCGCACGCGGAAAGGCTCCGCGGCGTCGTTCCCCACAACCAGCAATTTTATTGCCCGTGTGGGAAGAGCCGCCATCGCCTCCAAAACGGTGGGCAGGCCTTTGACGCGCCAATCGTTGCCGATCAGGAGGAGGACGAAATCCTCGTCGCGAAAACCTCGTCGTCGCCGTGCTTCTGCACGCTTTGCTAGCCTTGGCGCCGCCGCGAAATGCTCTGTGTCCACGCCATTCGGGATGACGCGTACATCGTCCCGGTGAAAATACGCTTTCAGGAGGCCTGCCGTTCGCTGCGAAACTGCCGCGAGAGAGATCTTTTTGTTGGAGTAGATTTTGCGCTCCAATGCAGCCAGCAGCGAATAATAAACGCGCCGGTGCAGCCGCTTAAGGAATGTGGCCTGTGCCGCCGGGGCCTCCTTTTCTGCCCGCGCGAGTTCCTGCAATCGGCGAAAGAGCGCATGAACGATTACGACATCGGGATGAAGGCAATTGATCCCCGGGGAAAGGACCAGATCGAAAGAAACGCCACCGACTAATTTGTGCCACCTTCGCAAGGATCCGTTGAGAAACATCCAAGCAAGGAATTGCACCAGGTGCGGCCCGGGGAAAGATGGAACCTTCCGCCAGGAAATGACGCCTGACTTGGAAGGGCGCGGGGATCGCGGATCGCTTAGTTGCAGACCCTCGACGCGTTGCGCATAGAGGTGAACCTCGCAGCCGTAGTCGCGTGCAAGCCTCTCCAGCAACTCGGCAACAGCGCGCTCCGTGCCATGCCGGCGGTCAACAAACGGAGAAACGACGGCGAGCCGCAAGTCAGCGAATCCAGCGGCGCGCAGGTGGAGTTGCCGGAGCGTTAGCCGCGAACTGCGCCGAGAGCGCCATACTGGGAAGCCGGAAGAGCAAACCGAGCAGCAGCCAAAAATATGCATTGAGCAGGAAATCTTCGTACGCGGCCATTCCGCCAAAAGTGGCAGGGCCAAGCAAAAAGAACGCGTACCAGAAAATCACGAAGCCCACCGGAAACCAGGGCGATCCCTTCAGCTTTTTGACAACTTTCCACGCCGAAAACAGAATTGCCCCGCTCATGACGAACCAAAGGATCAGCCCTCCGATGCCCATTTCGACGACCAATGCTCCGAAACCACTCTCGACGCCGGCGACCGGCGGTTTCACCTTAAAAAAGCGGGCGACATATTGACCGCCATTGGAGGTGGTGCCGATTCCATAGCCGTACGGCCAGCGCTCGTAATTGAAGGCCCCGAGAAAGTTCTCGAGCGGATAGGTCCAGCCCCGAAAGACCAGTTCGCTATCCGGGCTACTTGGCAGTAGCGTTTCTTTATAAATGTCCAGCCGCGACAATAGTGCGTCCGGGTAAGCATAGAAGAGCAAAATGATTCCCAGCGCAATCCCGATGGCAACTCGCTGAATGGATCGGAACACATGCCGCGCTTCTCCGCGTTGCCACGGAGCGCCCCAGATAAATGCCACGCTGGTTGCCAGTGCGTTTATCATTCCCCACATGAACGAGCCTCGGGAAGCCGTCAGGAACGCTCCCGCCGCTGTAACAGGAATCGCGATAAATGCCAGAGCCCTCCCCTTCTTATGGCGCAGAAGAAGGTACCCGCTGAATCCCAGGACCAGAATCCAGGCCACCATGATGAAATCCGCGTAACGGCCGGCGCTGACGAATACCGAAGTGGGCCGGTAAGCAATTTCCCCGCTGATGGGGGAAACGCGGTATAGACCGCTCAGTTCCCGAATATCCGGCGCTTGAACGGCGGGGTTCAGAAAACTCGCACCCAGAATGGATTGAGCGATCCCCAACGAAATGATGATGAGGACTAGAACCAAATTCACAGTGAAAAAACGCCGCAGTTCGGCTTCGGAATTCAGCAGCGCGTAGCCAATGAAAATCAGCGGAACGTAATAGAAGAATATCTTGAAGCCCAGCAGGCCATACCAGATGCTTGTGGAAGCCGGGTTGAATATTTGAAGCGCGCCGAACCAGATGAATATCAGCAGCGGCATGAGGAAAGGAGGGCGAAAGATCGTCACTTCTTTCCGGCGTACGGCAGCGAAGAACGAAATAAAAACCACGAGAAGCAGGAAATCCTTGGCAAAATATATCGCCATGTTATTGCCGAGGAATTTTCGGACAAAGTCCTCGAACAGTAGCCAGCTCAGGAAAAAGTAAACGCCGTTTCGCCAATTGTTCAGGATGGCGACAACGACTACTGCTCCGGCGAAAAACATGGTGGCATACGCCAAACCGGTCATGTCTCCGCGGATCACATACTCGGCTAATTCGTACGCAGCAAAGGCGCCCACAGCAAGGGTGGCGAGAAGCACTCGCTGGTTTCTGCGAGAGTGCCCGCTAGCAAGAATCGCAGCAAGCCTCATCTAGCCTCTCCACGGTGCTGGAGAGGGAGGCAAAGGTGCGACCAGGCCAGTTCATGTCCTTGGCTCATCATCCTTAGTCGCTTGTGTGGCGCGCTCCGGCCTCACGGGAATTGCGGCTTTACCCCTTCGATGCAAATTCCTCCGCCATTGAGAATCCGGCTCGGATCCTCAACTTTTGCGATATCCTCAATTCGGCTCTGATGGCTGTCCATGGGCTGAACCTCCACGAGTCCCTGCCCTTCAAATAGACCAATGAGCGAATCTGAATCATACATCCATTTGTGGGAATGGAAATCCTGCCATGAGTTATAGATCCGGTAAAGCAAACGGCCGGAGGGGGGAGTGGGCCAGTGCATAAGCAGCCTATGGTTGAGACGATCCGCCGGACTTAGGGAGGCAAACTCTGCCGATAAGGGTCCGAACGGGCGTTCTCCCAAGTACTCCTGCACGATCGCTCGCAAGTCCGGGACCACTATCCGCAAGACTCCACCGCCTGCAAGCACTCGAAAGGCTTCGCGAATCAGATTCCTTGCTTGCTCGAAGTACAAGTGTTCAAGAACATGTGACGCATAAACCGCGCTGGCCGACTCGTCCGGGAAAGGCAAGGGCTTCCGAATATCGTGTATAAATATTTTCGGGCTCCAGGGAATCTCGGACTTATCCTTCGCGATGATTTGCAGGGAAGAGAGCAGGCGGCGAAACGACGGGTGTTTGGCAAGTCTGGCATTCCAGGAGCCATCGATATTGATCCAGTCATCCGATGTCTGCAGCCCGCAACCCAGATTGAGACGCGTAAGATGATTGGCCTGGGGCATTCATTTCTCGCTTTCCGGCCAAGAACGACTTGTGTGCGGAATGTCGGTCATATCGGATACTCAACGCAAATAAACAGGCTAAGTATACTTCAGGTGCGTAAGTGCCCGACTGATGGGTTAGAAGAAACGGCCTCTCGGCTTAAGTGATGACCTACCAGGATGGCAAGATGCCGTTGTCCGGAGAGAGGGAATCTAGATCTCATATGCGCTGCCTTGCAATAATGCTTTGTTGTTCGCCTTTTGCCACCCGCCCTATATTAATGTGGAGAGCTCCGAACTAGACGAATATCAGTAGCGGTATCAGAAAGCGCGACCGGAAGATCGTCACTTGCTTCCGCCGGAGAGCCGCAAAGAAAGAAATCAGGACCACCAGGAGCAGAAAATCCTTGGCAAAATAAATCGCCATGTTGTTGCCTAGGAATTTTCGTGCAAAGTCTTCGATGGCCAGCCAGCTCAAGAAAAAATAAACGCCGTAGCGCCAGTTATTGAGGATCGCGACGACGGCCACCGCTCCCGCGAAAAACATGGTGGCATACGCCAATCCGGACATGTCGCCGCGGATCACAATCTGGGCCAACTCATAAGCGGCAACGGCACCTGCGACCAGCGTTCCGAAACCGATCAGCGAGCGTCTTCCGAACTCACCTGAAGATAAAGGGGGAGCGAGCCTCACGCCATGGCCTCAATGACCAAGACGTGATTATCGCCCACGATGGATCGATCGGAAAATGCCAGGGAAGCCACGCGTAACCCCCATGCTAGAGGTATCCTGGTCAATTGAAAACCAATCGGTGGAAACACCAGGTGCTCCCGAAGACTCAATCCGGCTAAGGGAAGAAATTGCCGCTGAAGGAGGTCAAAAAAAATCGGGGAGATGTGGGTAGGCTCAGAGTGTTCGTCCATCATGCGGATTTTCCCGGCGAGTAGAAATCTCAACCGGGCAGGAAGGGAATCTACATTGGGCGTTGTCAGCACTGCAACACCGCCTGGGGCCAGTAGCCGGCCCACATTTCGCAAGAATCCGATTGGGCTTTCAACGTGTTCGATGACTTCGATGGCCGTGACTAGGCTGAATCCGCCCAGGCCAAGCTGCGAAGCGAAATCCGGCTCGTTGAAATCCAGCGACTGGTGGGGAACGTCGGCTTCGAAACCGATTGCGTCGCGATCGACAGCCACAACGTCGCACCCCAGTGAGCGCAGGCGTGCAGCCATGGCGCCGGGGCCTGTTCCGAGATCCGCCACCCGCATGCCTTTGCAGACATAACGGGCAAGGACGCGTTCACCGACGAACTCGTGAAGCCCGCCGTTTGTAGTGGTGTGCAACATCAGCCTTCCCAAGACCATGCACAACCAGCGAGAATCCCGATTAGCACTCCTGTGACCTTGCCCTTGTGCGATAACTCGGCTGAGGGTTTCCCGGAGACATCGGCATGGCGGTTCCACGTAGAATCCTGTGTTTTCCTCATGTCCGTGTACCGGGAAGTATAACACGCAGTATATTGTCACCAATTCCTTGGCCCCTCATCTACTCAGTCAGCAGCGCGCACACACCTTGTCTTCATTTTGTGAAATACTTGGACTCCAACTCACCGAACGGAGTTCCCATGCCACGCTACCTCTCGCAGCACACGCTCGCTTGCCTCACGCGCCAAGGAGCGGAGACGCTTGCCCAACGCATGCAGGGCGGCGGCCCGGCCAGCGCGGAACGCGTCCTGGTCAATATGGTCGAAGGCAAAATGTTCGCCGAGTTTCGTTCCGATTCGCGAGAAAGTCTGGAAGCCTGGGTCCAAGCAGAAGGTATGCACTACGATTGGGTCGTTCGCATCGAGTTGGAAGCACTCGATGGTCAAGAACCGGCGCCGGTCCGATCTCCCGCACTCCGCATCGATCGAACGAGCAGTGTTCGCGACTCACGAGTCGTGACCGACTATAGAGACGCCTCAAGCTGTAGCCGATCGATCATTTTCTCGAGTTGATCGTTCGCAGTGTCCCGCTGTACTTCCGTATCCCGGATTGTTTTCCGCAACACTTCAAGCTGCGTTTCTTGATCATCAAGCTGTTTGGTATAGCGCTGCAGAAGCGCTTTTTCCTCGGGGCTTCCGCGCAGCGCTTTCATGTTCTCCCGCAGGCGCCCCTGGTCCTCCACGATACGGTCGATATCCTTCTGCCGGTCTTCCATCACTGCCTCGAGCTTGGCCACCACTGCTTTCTGGTCCATGATTTTCTGCAAGGCTTGCGCCATTTCCGGCGTAATGGTTTTGGCTTTCAGGAATACGCCGATCTGATCGGTATCGAGATTGGAGATCGCGTAGGTCAAATCGAGCGTGCGGATTTCCTCGACGGGCAGGGAAGCCGCGGCCTTCGCCGGAACTTCCATCCGGAAGCGGTACATTCCCGGAGCGCGCTCGTCCGGCTCCTGTGCGCCCTTGGCCAGCGACCAACCCGTGCGCGCCGGATGTTCGATGACGAGTGTGCGCCCTGCGGAGTCCTGATTGTGCACGGTGTACAGCGTGCGCTCCTCCAAGCGAGTTACTTGCGTGAGAACCCCTTTGGAAATCCTGGCGAGCGTCACATGTTGGGGCCGGCTATCTTTTTGCGCCTCGACCAGCAGGCCTAGGTCCGTGGCATACGAGAGTAGCCGCCGCTCGCCCGGCTTGATCGGGTCCATCAAGCCTTCGCCGGCAAACACTTCGTTTTCCAGAACGCTGAAGCTGCCGCCGTCGAAGGTCAGAGGGCTGGTGTTTTTCAGCCATAGCGCTCTCAAAGGCCGGCCCGAACCCGTTGTTCCATTCCATAGCGAAACTTTCTCTGCTTCGATTTCCGTTTGCGCGATGGGCACCAGCGCCGATTGGTTTTTCTTCAGTGTCACCTTGTCTTTCAGCTTGTACTCGAACAAATCTCCAAGTTCTTGCCCGCTCGCCGCGGCTTCTCCCATCGCGCGCGCTTCCTCAAGGCTGGCGGCGGAAGGCGGTGGTGGCGGCGGAGCCCCTCCCATTCCTCCGACCACTCCGCCCATGGATCCGCCCTGAACGCGCCCGGCCACGCCTCTCATGACCCCGCCCCCTCTCCCGCCGCCTATTCCCACATGCGGTCGGTTCGCAACGCCGCTTAACCCGACTCCCGCGGCAACTTGTGCCGTCTCTGTGTTGAGCGCAGGAGATGTCGCGGTTACCATCACCGTTTCCGCGGTCGACCCCACATCCAATCTTGCGTCCGCCTGATTTTCTCCTGGCGCGATATTGAGTCCCGTGATCAAATTTGTTTTGAATCCCTGGCTTTCTGTTTGAACGCGATAGCTCCCCGGCGCGAGAGACGAGAAGGAATAATTCCCAACGCTGTCGCTGGCGGTTTGCGCGACGACTGTATTGTTCTCGTCCATCAATTTCACGGTGGCGCCCGCGATCGCCGCTCCACTGGCATCCGTGACGATTCCGCTCAGCCGGCCATTCCCTCCAGAGAGCGTCGCCGCGTGCGTCTGCGGCGAAAGCTGCACGCTCTCCGGCAGCGGCACCACCGGGCGCCTACCGTAATATGGTTCTGATAGCTGTTGGATAAAGGAATGCGGCGCGCCGGCCACCAAGGACAATTCCACGTCGTTCCAGTCCTCGCCAACTGTGTTGTCTATGATCGCCCAGCCCTGCAGCAACGGTTTCTTGTCGGGCTTTGTCGGCAGAACGATACGGTAAGTCGTCTTCCAGATTGGCACTTCGCTGATATAGCTTACATACAGATTTCGCTCGCCATTTCCTGTCGTCGAAATGGTCATTCGGCGGACGTCTTGGTCGCGCGAGGATGCGATCAGATTCAAATACCGCCCCACTTCCAACCGCAAGTCCTTCTCGACGATACGTACGCTCGTGGTCGGGTTCAAGTCCACGCTGCGCACTTCGCCGCTGTCGGTAATCAACGAAATTTCATCCGTCTCCACCGTCCAAGTGGTGCTCGACCGCGTTTTTCTTTCCACGCTGAGCAATCGCCCCGTCACAGCAGGCCGAGTTGCACCGCGAACCTCTAACTTCGCTCCGCGCAACGCTCCGAGAAATTCGGAGAGGGTTGGCCTCTCCCCCAGCGCCAGTCGCAGCGTCGCCAGCCTTCGCGCCAGCGGTGCTTCCGAGTTGTAATCCACGCCAGTGATTCGCCCGCCCGCGAGATCGAGCACGGTCAGCGACTTCAAAACGTCGTTCAGTTGCGCGCTCGTAAAATCAATATGTACGTCCTGGCTGCCGCGCACGCGCCCGAGATGCTCGAAATAACCTATTCCGTTCTTGTAGAGCACCACGCGCCGCACCGGCAGTTTCGCTGCCGGTTCATTTGCATTGCTTAGCGAAGCGTCGCGCGCCTCATTCGTGGCCACAGCGCTCCGCGGCGTCACCCCACTTTTCACTTTTTCCTGGCTTGGATTTGAAAAGCAACAAAGGAAAGAAAGACATAGTACTGGTAGAACTCGCTTCATGGCTCACCCCTGCCCCGAGCGATTTACACAATTACCAATCCAGATGCTAGTTATATAATGCGAGTTGCATCATCTTCGCGCCAAGCGCTTTCAAACCGCGAAATCTTCTTCGCTTTGTTCGCGCGTGCAACACTCTCGCCTTCTGTGAAATACTTGGACTCCATACCACTCCCAGGAGTTCCCATGCCACGCTACCTCTCGCAACACACGCTTGCTTGCCTCACGCGCCAAGGCGCGGAAACTCTTGCGCAACGCATGCAGGGCGGCGGCCCGGCCAGCGCGGAGCGCGTCCTGGTCAATATGGTCGAAGGCAAAATGTTCGCCGAGTTTCGTGCAGATTCGCGGGAGACGCTCGAAGCCTGGCTCAAAGCGGAAGGTATGCACTACGATTGGGTCGTTCGCATCGAGTGGGAAACGCGCGATGGCAAGTTGCAAATCGCGGAGTAGTGTCTCGCATAACATGTTGCAAAAAAGCAACTTACTGTACTATCGGGAATCAGCGGCGGGACCACAAGAATCCCGATAAAAAAGAGGGTGATTTAGCCGCCGACCTGCGCTACTCTTTTCTACCTACCTCCAACACGAAAGGAAAACAACATGTCTGACTATGCACATCCAGAAGTCCTCGTTACTACCGAATGGGTAGCCGCCCATGCGAAAGATCCAGGCATTCGCGTCGTCGAAGTTGACGTCGACACCACGGCTTACGATCAAGGCCACGTCGAAGGCGCCATCGCCTGGAACTGGCAAACCGAACTGCAGGACGCCATTCGCCGCGACCTCGCGCAGCCGACCGCTTTCGAGGAATTGCTCGGCAAGGCGGGCATCTCTCCGGAAACGACTATCGTCCTCTACGGCGACAACAACAATTGGTTCGCGGCGTGGGCCTTCTGGCAACTGAAATATTATGGCCACGAAAAAGCTCTCCTCATGAACGGCGGCCGCAAGAAATGGCTCGAAGAAAAGCGCCCGCTCAGCACCGCCAAGCCGTCGGCCACTCCAGCAACGTATAAAGTGAAGGCGGCAAACGCCGCGATCCGCGCGAAGCGCGACGATGTTTTTGCCGCCGTCGAAAAAAAGTCCGGCACGCAACTCGTCGATGTACGTTCCGTGGACGAATTCACTGGAAAAATCATCGCGCCTCCTGGCATGAGCGAGACGGCGCAACGCGCTGGCCACATTCCCGGCGCCGCGAATATTCCGTGGTCGCAAGCGGTCAATGAAGACGGCACGTTCAAGAGCCTCGACGCGCTGAAACAGCTTTACGGCGCGAAGGGCATCGCCGGCGACCGCCAAGTCATCGCCTATTGCCGCATCGGTGAGCGCAGCTCGCACACCTGGTTTGTCCTCAAGTACCTCATGGGCGTCAAGGACGTGCGCAACTACGATGGCTCCTGGACCGAATGGGGAAACTTGATCGGCGCGCCAATCGAGAAGGGAGTCTCGGCCGCGGCCGCGAAATAGCACGCTTTCCTCAGGGGTAAGCTCGATAAAAATCGAAAAAACAGAACGGGGCGCGATCCATCGCGTCCCGTTTTTCTTTGCCTCTCGCCCGAAAATTGATGTTACGCAACCCTGCATGATTGGAGATAGAATACGCTCCTGCTTGTGGAGATAACGAACTGTGCAACAGGAACAAAGGCGCGAACCGAGATTTCCCTTCATCGCCTCCGCAGAGCTTTTAGAGGAGAACTCAGGCTCGCGCATGAACACGCGAATCAGCGACCTGAGTCTCAGCGGGTGCTACGTTGACACGATTAATCCATTTCCTGACGGGACGCCACTGCATTTAAGGATTTTTACCGAGACTCATTCGTTCGAGGCGCCGGCGACCGTGGTCTATTCCCACACGCACCTTGGCATGGGGGTAAAGTTTCGGGAAGTGCAAGCAAAATTCGAAGAAGTCTTGCGGCTGTGGCTGCCGGAAGCCACGGAACAGTCAACGAAATCGCCCGCTTGAATCAAAATGCGCTCGAACGGCTCCTCGCACGGAGCCGGCATTTGGCTAGAAGGAAACATAGGAAGTGGATGTACCATCGAGCGCATCAACGACTAGTGCTGTGGGCAGGCCCGGCCAAGGGGGCAGAGCACAGCCCCCTGCCGATGACGAAAGTCTGGCTGGTCGCCCAAACGGCTTAAAACGATCGCAAGCTTTCCTCAATTTGCCCCAATCCAGGGAACTAAACGCCCACTCCCGCGTCTTTACATGTATAGCTCTGGGCGGAGGTTTGGTATGCGAACCTTGCTGCAGGATGTGCACTACGCCTTCCGGCAATTCCTCAAATCGCCCGGATTCGCCGTCAGCGCCATTTTTTCCCTGATGCTGGGAATCGGCGCCACTACTGCCATCTTTAGCGTGGTTTATGGCATTCTCCTCGACCCCTATCCTTACAAAGATGCCAATCGAATGGTGCACGTCCAGCTCCGCGACAAAAACGGCCGCGGCCCACTATTGATCGTCAATGGTAGCGAGGCGCAAGAGCTTCGCAAGGCCTCTTCGGTGGACGACGTCTTCCTGCAAGATGAAAAACGAGAAAACCTCACCGGCGAAAAATTCCCCGTTTCCGTGCTTGTGGGACTCTATTCCCCCAACCTGTTTGATTACATGGGCGTTCCGCCGCTCCTCGGCCGGGAATTCACATCTGCCGATGCCCCTGGCGGAAACCCCGCGCCGGTCGCGGTCCTCAGCTATCTCTTTTGGCAGCGGCAGTACGGAGCGAGCCGCGACGTGATCGGGAAAACGATTCAGTTGGACCGCACGCCCTACACGGTCATCGGTGTGGTGCCTCAGCGTTTCACTTGGGGAGACGACGACGTCTACTTGCCCGCCGTGCCCACCGCCGATCCGCACCATTACTGGCTGGCGTTCATCAAGCTGAAGCCGGGAACGAAATATCCGGCGGCCCAGGCGGAGATGCAAGTTTTGGTAGACCGCTTTGCCAAGGAAGATCCCAAGGGCTATCCGCAAAACATGCGCGCCAAGATTGTTTCCCTCAATGAAGAAGTGCTCGGCCACTTCGCGGGTACCTTGGTATTTTTGTTTGGCGCGGTCGTGATTTTGCTGATCATCGGTTGCGCCAACGTCTCCATCCTTTTGCTTGCGCGCGGCACGGCGCGGCAGCACGAATTTGCGGTGCGCTCCTCCGTTGGTGCTGGGCGCGGACGGCTGATCCGGCAGCTTCTGACGGAGTCGCTTCTCCTCTCGATGACGGGCGCAGCGCTAGGGGTCCTCGCCGCCTTTTGGGGAGTAAAAGCACTCTCAATCATGCTCCCGTACTATTCCTTTCCGCATGAGGCGGCAATTCACGTGAACGGCATGGTCTTGATCTTCAGCGCCGCGATTGCGCTGCTGACAGGGATTCTCTTCGGAATATCGCCCGCCTATCAACTCTCAAGACCTCAACTTGGCGCGCTCATCCAGTCGAGCAGCGCAAAGCTCACGGGCAGCACGCGCAGCCGCAACACGCATCGGCTTCTGATTGCAGGGCAGGTGGCTTTGACGCTCTTGCTTCTCGCCGGAGCCGGCGGGGCGGTGAAGGCGTTTGAAGAGAAGGTGCACACGCCTCTGGGTTTCGATCCGGATCATGTTTTCGCACTCAACATCGACATGCCGAAAGGCGCTACCTCCACCTGGCAGGACCGCCTCAACCAGAACGAGTTGGTGCGGCAGGCTGTGGCGCAGGCCCCAGGAGTGGCGGAGGCGGGCGTTTCGACGACCTGGTTTCCCGGCTTCGGTGGATTCAGCGCCAAGATCGAAATCCAGAGCAAGCCCACGTTGACGGATGCTCAGGCTGTGCTGTCGCTCATCAGTCCGCAACTGCTTTCGACCCTGCATGTCCCTCTACTGAGAGGGAGAGTTTTCGACGACGCCGAATCTCGCCGAGCGGCTCATCTCGCCATGGTCAATCAAGCCTTCGTGAAACAGTATCTTGGAGGCGTCGACCCCATTGGGCAGAGCGTGCGAAGCCCGCAGCTCAAGGTCGATCAGCCCAATCTGCTTTCTGCGCAAGCTCCTGACAATTGGCTGCAAGTCATCGGCGTCGTAGGCGATGCGAAAAACGATGGGCTGGACCACCCCGTGAAGCCGGCCATTTTTGTTCCCTACAGTTTCGTCCTGCCCACGGACGAAGCACTCATCGTGCGCGCCGACGGCGATCCTCAGATAGCTATTCGTTCTGTCAAAGAGCGGCTGCGAGAAGTTAATGCCGAATATGTCGTTGGGCAGGATCACACTCTCAATTGGTGGCTCGATACGCAGGGCTGGGGACGCGAACGCTTTATCGCTGCAATCTTCGGACTCTTCGCGGCTTTGGCGCTCGTTCTGGCGGCCACGGGACTCTACAGCGTGGTGTCCTTTGCTGTCACGCAGCGCACTCAGGAGATGGGCATCCGCATGGCGCTGGGTGCGCGTCGTGGCAATGTCGTGCAGCTCGTGCTTGGCTCTACCGCGGCGATGCTTGGCGCGGGTGTGGCCGTGGGGCTGGTTCTGAGCGTGATCCTAAACCGGGTCGTCACTTCCTGGGCTGGGGGCAGCTCGCGCGATCCCTTCACTTTAGCCGTTGCGGCTCTAATCCTTGTTTTTGTCGCGGGAGCGGCATGCCTCTTGCCGGCGTGGCGCGCGGCTTCCATCGACCCCATGCGGGCATTGCGCGTGGAGTAGGGAATAGTCGTTCCGAGCAGCGGAATAGGGCCGTCAAGGTGCAGGTACAACTTGCTTCGCGGCCTCCAATTCTTGCAGAGTTTTTTCGGCTTCCTCGAGAATCACATCCTGCTTTCTTTGCAACGAAACAATCGTCGGGACGACAACCCTATCGGGGATTACGCCCTCGCCTTCGAGCTTGCGGCCCTTCGGGGAAAACCAGAGAATCTCGCTGATCTCCAGCACTCCGCCGCCCTTCATCACTCTCTCGTGCGTGATGCCCAGCACGCAGCCGCAGGATGGGCTGCCCACGACCGTCGCCCGCCCAGCATCCTGCATGCCCGCGGCAAAGACCTCCGTCGCGCTCGCCGAATATTCGCTCACAAGAATAACGACTGGTGCTGAATAAATTTGGGCTCCTCTTTTGCCCACGAAGTGCTGCATCTCTTCCACGTGGTGGCTGTTGCGTTCCGAAGCCGAAACCTCTTTTCGGGTCATCCTCCTCTCGAATAGAGTTTTGCTGTCGAAAAAGAAGCCCGCCATCGCTTCCAGAGTTGCGCCTACGCCTCCGCGATTCCAGCGAAGATCCAGGATCAGCCCAGGCGTGCCGCGCAGATCTTCAAGCGCAGTCTTGAAACCTTTCACCAGTGCGGGTTGGAATTCGTCGAAGCGGATGTATCCGTAGCCTGAGTTCAGCTTTGCGGAGAGGACGCGCGGGGCGTCGGAAAGTATTTGTCGCGCATATTTCACGTCGAACGCGGAGCCATCCGAGCGCTCCAGGCTTGCTACGAAAGGAGTTTGAATCGGGCCCGCGAAGGCATTGCCGAGAACGCGTAGCTTCGTTACCCGCTCAGTGGATGAAGGCAAAACATTTTTCGCGGCGGCGGCGAGGCTCTCGGCAATCGGCCGGCCATTCAAAGCGGCCACAATCATGCCCGCCTCGACTCCCGCGCGAGCCGCATTGCTTTCCGGAATCACGGCCAGCACAACGATTTTGCCCTGCACGTAGCCGGGCCGGAAACCAATGCTCACGCCCAGGTGTTTTTCGTGATCTTTCCATTGTTCGGGTGAGCTAAAACGGGTGTGCGCGTCGTGAAGTTCCGCGGTCATGCGGTCCACGATGGAATAAAAGTCTTTGTCATCCTTTGCCGCTTCCACCAGCGGCAGGTAACGTTGATGGATCTCCTGCCAGTTTACTCCGCCGAATTCGGGGTCGTAGTAATGCTCGTCGATGTCTTTCCACACTTTTTCGAAGACGTGCACCCGGTCTTTGGGCGAAAGGCCGCGGGAAGCCCCGCCCACAGCCAGGGAGAAGGCTAGACAGAGTGCCACTGCGGCGAAAATCGAACGGCGCGTTTGGCTGTGGCCGGCGCGTTTCATGATCTCCTCGAGGTATGCCTTCACGAAACACCCTTGCAGGCCTAATGTTGCTCGCCTCGCATGGCATACGCCTCAAGTGCCGGGGAATAATACCAGTGTGGATGCTTGGACGGCGAGAGTGTACGAAAGAGTTGGCTGGCCCATCGAATCGAGCGCCTGGGGAGTTCGCTGGCCCTCAAGCGCAGGCTAGTTCGGACGTCCGTGTCGATCGCGGTTCAATTGTTCGAGGTTCTCGCGCGCAATTTCGTTATTTGGATCGAGCTGCAACGCGCGCTCGAAATGCGCACGAGCCTCCTTCAAGTTTCCAATTTCGGCCAGCGCGCTTCCAAGATTTGCCTCCGCGCCCGCATCTTGGGGATTCAAGCGAACCGCGGCGCGAAATTGCGAGAGCGCTCCGATGAAATCGCCCTTGGCGGCCAGCGCGTTTCCCAGATTGTAGTGAGCATCGAAATAATCGGGGCGGCCATTCAGCGCCTTCTTTAGATGTGCGATGGCTTCGTCGACGCGGCCACTTGCCAGAAGCATCCCGCCCAGCGCATTGTTGGCCGTGGCGTCGCCGGGGTCTATACGTACGGCCTACGCAAATTGTGCCGAAGGGATTAGCGAAGCTGGCCGGGCTCGATGCCTTGCTTGCGAGCCTCATCGGTAACCGCGTCTATCTTGTCCTGAATTTGTTTCTTTTTGGCTTCGAGCTGCTTGATCTGGTCCGCCACGGGCGTCATGGAATAGCCGTGGCTGGGATTGATGCCGCCTGAAGCCGACGCGTTCTCGCCCTTGAAGTTGCGCAGGTCGTCGATCTTCTTGTCTGTCGCGTCCAGTTGCGCCTGCAGTTGGCGAATCTCGCTACGGTAGCGCTCGATTTGATGCTTTTGTCCGGAACGCCGCGGTCCTTCCTGGTCGAACGCCGTGGAGGTTCTTTCGGCGCTCGAGGAGGACGAATCGCCTACCACGGAAATTCCGCCGCCGATTTTCGTGATGTCGTCATCGGTCCAGACTTTTTTCGTCTTCCGTTTGGGTTTTTCGGAATTCTTCCCAGCAGGTTGAGTTTTGGCAGCAGCGGATTTTGCCGCGGCCGCCGCCGCTGGCGGCGAAGCTGCCGGCTGCGATTGCCTGGCGCACACGAGCGGAGCGGAAACCAACAATAAGAATGCCGGGGAGAGGTGGCGAAGCATGAGACCTCCAGTCTCTGCAGTATAGAAGCAGTTCCCCGCAGCAGGCCTCCCGATCGCTGACCTCTGTTCTCTTGTGTACTGGCCGGACGGACAATAGGCCATGGGCCGGCACGAATTGGTGCTCAGACCCGCCGGAAACTCGCGGGCTCCTGATTATCCTCTGAAGCCGCGAGGCAGCAGGCAGCTCCTGGCATTATGGATCCGGCACGGCGGAAACGGTCTTACCCAGTTCGGCCCGAATCTCCGCGATGGCCTCCTTGGGAGGTCCGATGCGATGGAACTGGCTGTAGAACGTCCGCTCGTGAAGCGATATGGAACTAAAGAATTTTCGTCCGTCGAAGTCATATTCGGTAACGCAGGGCATCCACAGGCCCGGTCCCACTTCCCGGCGTTCCTGCATGAACCGGCTGCCCTTATATATCTTGGCGAGAATGAAGCCGAAGCTGATGTCTTCCGTTACTTCCCCCTCGACGCGGAAAAGCTGGCCCGCCGCCGGATCGATCCACACAAGGCCGTGAACCTTCGCAAACATGGACGTGGCGCGAGATGTCGGCTTGTAGGCCGGATTTGGCGCCATGCTGTATTTGTAAACTACGCGGCCGTCTCGTTTTTCCGCCGAAAGAAATCTATAGAGAAAAGCAGTGCGCGTCGCGTCAATGAGCGCGTCGCGATCCTTCTGTCTCTTCTCTACCTTTTCGTAGGCGTCCCGCTGCGCGTCGCCATCGTTCGATGCCCAGGATAACGCTTGTTCCAGCTTCAGCAATTCCTCATGGTAAGCCTTCAAATTCGCCGGCTTGCCGTCGAGCCCCATAGGAATATGGTCCACCCCCGTACCGGCGGGCACCACCCGGGAAACCTTCACCTCTTTGGACGTGGGATCGCTCGCGATTTTGCGGATTTCCACGCGTTCCACCCGCTCGTAGAGATTCAAGGCTTCGTCGCTCTTTTTCTCGTTGTCGATCACTCGATCGAGAAGGGCGGCCCTTGCGGCTTCCGTCTGGGGCGGCAAAAGCGGCGCGGGCGTTTGAGCCAGGCAGGTCGTTGCAAAGGCGGGGACCAGTCCTGCAATGAGAATGAGGGATCGCACGAGCTTGGCAAGCGACGGCAAGACATCCGTCAGCATATATCCTAATTCTGATTCTCTTGCTGGGCGAATTGTTGCTTTCCCATTGAACCACATCCCGTGACCGGGCAGGCCTGTAACTTGCAGAAAAGAAAGGTTGGGGTAGCTCGTTTGAAAAGGGCTATCCCAGCCCACAATGCGCCACCATTCCCGTTAGGCGGGCGCACGCCACCGAAATCCGGTAAAATGGAGCTGGACGCACATTGGACCTAAAATCGTTGAAAGCAAAGGGTCCTCTCCAACGTCTATATATAAGCGGGAACGAAACCACCCTTTTCCCCGTATTACAGTCAGGATGCGGAGGCTGGTTTGGGCGTAGCTCCTATTGAAAGATGGACCGGCCTCGGCCGGTCTATCCAGCAGGCCGCCAAGGCCACTTCGACCTTGAGCAGATTCCGCCGCGGCGCGGTCACCTTGGTGGAGACGCTAAAGCTGTCTCTCGACGCCCTACGCGCTCATAAGTTGCGCAGTTTCTTGACGTTGCTCGGCGTTATCCTGGCCGTTACCACACTAGTCGGCGTTATGAGCGTCGTGGCCGGCCTCAACTTCTACGTCGCGGACAAGATCGCCAACCTCGGCGCCAACGTCTACGTTTTGAATCGCTTCGGCATCATCACCAGCGACGACGCCTGGCAGAAAGCTCAAAAGCGCCCGCTCATCACCATGGAGGAGTTCACACGTCTCAAGCAAAACATGAGTACGACGAGCCAGATCGCCGCCGTGCTCGGCACCACTTCCGATGTGCGCTCCGGAAACCAGCTTTTGGAAGACGTGAATATCCTTGGAGTTACCCCGAACTATTCAGAACTCCGCAGTTTTAACGTGGCTTCGGGCCGGTTCCTCACCGAAGCGGATGAAGCGCATCACTCGCCGGTATGCTACATCGGCGCGGACGTGGCAAAAAAGTTCTTCTACAATGTGGACCCCATCGGGAAAACCATCCGCGCAGGCACGCACAGCTACCAAGTCGTCGGAGTATCGGAAGTCATCGGAAGCGCGTTCGGGCGGTCTCAAGACCTTTTCGTATTCATTCCTCTCGGCACCTACGTCAAGGAATGGGGCACGCAGCGCGATTCTCTAACGCTTTTTCTGCAAGCGGGCAACATGGAAATGATGTCAGCCTCGGAAGATGAAGCGCGCATGCTTCTGCGCGCCTGGCGCCACGAACCTTGGGACGCTCCGGACAATTTCGGAATCATCGGGTCCGATTCCATCATGGGTCTTTGGAAGTCGCTGACGGGCAACATTTTCATGGTCGCCGTCGGCCTGACTTCTGTATTTCTTGTCGTAGGCGGAATCGTCATCATGAATATCATGCTGGCAAGCGTGACGGAACGCACTAGGGAGATTGGATTGCGCCGTTCGCTCGGTGCCAGGAAGAAACACATCTTGCTGCAATTCGTCACCGAGTCCGCAGTGCTCGCCGCGGTAGGCGGACTCATTGGGATCAGCCTGGCCTATGCACTGGTGGCGCTTGTGCGGGCGCTGGTGGCCATCCCCATGCGCACGCCCATGAGCGCCGTAATTCTCTCGCTGGCCGTTTCCACCGGAGTCGGCCTCTTTTTTGGAATTTACCCGGCGATGCGCGCGGCAAATTTGGATCCAATCGAAGCTCTGCGGGCAGATGGCTGAGGAACGTTGACCTGGGCTTGCCCGGGTCAACTAAACCACACATGGCTCAACAACACGGCGAAAACCTGAAGCAGGCGATGGACACGCTCCGCGCCCACAAACTGCGCAGCACTCTGACTGTCTTTGGCGTGGTCCTGGGCGTCAGCGTGATCATGCTTGTCGCTGCTTTGATCACCGGTTTCGATGCCCAGGTCCAGGATAATATCAAGCAGTATGGCGCGGATACCGCCTTCATCTCCCGCTTCGACCAGGGCCCGCACGGCGGCCGCCGCCCCAAGGAAGAGCGCCTGCGCAAGCCGCTCACTCTCGAAGACGGGCAGGCCATCAAGGAACGCTGCCCCGCCGTGAAGGACATCACCGTTTTCCTTACTTGGTGGGAGCAGCCTCACACCGTGAGGACGAAGTACGGTGAAGTCACTTCCATCGACTTCCGCGGCGTGCAGCCGAATTTCGGCCAGGTGTATGCCAATGCTTCGACGCTCGAGGGCCGGTTTATCAGTGAAGGGGATGACCTGCATCGGGAAAAGGTCGTGATGCTCGGAGAAAACGCCGCGCCGGTTCTCTTTCCTAATGTTTCGCCGCTCGGAAAAGACGTGATGATTGATGGCTCTCCCTTTCGCGTGATTGGCGTTGTGGAAAAACCGAAGGGTATGTTTGGAATGGACGATGAAGACCGCCGCGTGCTCATTCCGTACAACACCTTCCGCAAAATCTATCCCGCCGCTTATGAAAACCAGATCCGCTTCCAGGCCTATCCCAACGAGTTGAATCAAGCCGTGGATCAGGCCACCGAAGTGCTGCGCCGCCGCCGCAACGTTCCCTACAACGGGAAAAACAATTTTTCGATCCAGACTTCGGAGCAGGAAATCGAGCAGTTCCATAGCATCCTGGGCATGGTGGCTCTCGCCACTATCGTCCTGAGCGGTATCGGTCTGCTGATTGGCGGCGTGGGCGTGATGAACATCATGCTGGTGAGCGTCACGGAGCGAACGCGCGAGATCGGCATCCGCAAAGCTATCGGAGCCAAGAGCGCCGATATCACTTGGCAATTTCTGCTTGAGGCGATGACTCTGACCGGCGCTGGTGGCGTGATCGCGCTCGTGCTGGTGAATGGCTTGGTGATCCTCGTGCGCCTGGGATTGAAATGGCCGGGAAGCGTGCCGCTCTGGGCTGCGGCAACCGGAATCATTGTTAGCGTCGGCATCGGCTTGATCTTCGGCGTCTGGCCG
Source organism: uncultured Acidobacteriota bacterium (assembly GCA_963824515.1). GTDB lineage: Bacteria > Acidobacteriota > Terriglobia > Acidiferrales > UBA7541 > Acidiferrum. The sequence continues at coordinate 182,535 of CAWGPN010000009.1, read as the reverse complement.
GCGATGAAAGCCGCGAAACTCGATCCCGTCGAAGCGCTCCGTTACGAATAGCGCCGGGCGCGGTTTTTCCCTCGAAAGAATAATCGTCTTCTGGTTCCAGAAAAAAACAGAATTATTATTGTAGCGGAGAGCGGTCCGGCAGCGGAACCGTAGCAGAAACTTCGCGTTCTTGCCGCGTCCGTGCTGGGGACACGCGCGTTTTGCCGGCGGTTTTTTGCGGATCCCTTTCCACCGGCGCAGCAAGCTGCGGCGCTGCGGATCGGCGCCCGGGCTTTGCAATTGTCACTGCTTCCCGAGATTTCTCGCGGACGGAAGCAACGGCTGGCGTGGACCGGTTCTGAAGCCATTCGCGCAGAGAGCCAGTGGCGATCACCGCGCTGGCCACTAGAAGGACCAACGACGCGATGGCCAGGAGATCGCGCGGATGAGCCGGACGCACGAACCAGTACGGGCGCTTCGGCTGCGGAGAAAGACTGCTTCCGGAGCGCGCCACCAGGTAGAGAGCGCGTGCCAGGTCGTTCCCCGATTGGTAGCGGTCGTCCGGATTCTTGGCCAGGCACCGTGCGATGATTCGATCGAATGCCTCCGGAATCGCTGGATTCAGCTTCGATGGCGGAACTGGATTTGCCGTAAGAATCTGCGCGCACACGTCTCCGAGCGAATTTCCGGCGAACGGCCGGACGCCCGTGATCATCTCGTACAGGACGATCCCCAGCGAAAAAAGATCGGAACGGCCGTCCTGCTTCTTACCTTCAATTTGCTCCGGCGAGAGATAAGCGGGCGTACCCAGCACGCGGTCCGAGCCGGAAACTTGCGAGGCAAAGCGGGCCACGCCGAAATCCACCAGCTTTACCTTTCCGTCTTCGGTGACGCGAATGTTGCTCGGTTTGACGTCGCCGTGAATGATCCCCGCGCGGTGTGCATGCGAAAGCGCGGAGCCCAGATCGGCGGCCCACACTGCCGCGTCGGCAATCGGGATCGGAGATTCTGCCAGCATTTGCTCGAGATTTCTTCCCGAAACAAATTCCATCACCAGAAAAGCCATGCCGCCTGCGTCGGTACTGACGTCATAGAGCTGGGCGATGGAGCCATGCGACAGGCGCCCTATGGTTTGCGCTTCGTGAAGAAATTGCTGCTCGCTATTTTTGCCGAAGCCCTGGAGAAATGATTTTAGAGCGACAGTGCGGCCAATGATGGTGTCTCGCGCCTTGTCCACGTGGCTCGTCGCGCCGCATCCCAGGGTCTCGAGGATTTCGTAGCGGCCAGTCTGGAGGGTAGGACTCATGCGGATCGCAACAATCGAGTGGCGCGTTCACGAAAACTCGCGTGCGTCGTCTGCACCGGCCTTTCGTCTTTGCGGCGCGCAAATGGATACAATTCCGCCGCCAGAAGGTCCAAGGACTGATAGCGGTGAGCGGGTTCTTTTTCAAGGGTTTTGGCGAGAATCGCATCGAATGCCGATGGCACGGAGGGATTGGCCTGCGAAACGGGTAATGGTTTGGAAGAGAGCACCCTCGTGCAGATCCCCTGCAGCGAATCTGAATCGAAAGGCCGCTTTCCGGTGATGAGCTCGTAGAGCACCACTCCGAGCGAGAATATGTCTGAACGAGCGTCCTGCGGGCGTCCCAGAATCTGTTCCGGGCACCAGTAAGCCGGGGTGCCCAGCAGCGGCGTGTCCTTCTTGTCGTGGCTGGCCAGCCGCGCCATGCCGAAGTCGGTCAGTTTCACGCGGCCGTCATCGAGGATCAAAATATTGGCGGGCTTGATGTCGCCGTGAATCACGCCTTTGCGGTGAGCCACGTATAGGGCCGAGGCAATCTCTCCGGTCCATGCGCAAGAGCGCGGGAGCGGAACGCTTCCCTTGGCGAGAATTTTGTCGAGCGGCTGCCCCTCCATGAATTCCATTACGAGATAGGGGGTTTGCGACGGTTCGTCGATGCCCATGTCATGCAGCGTGACGATGCATGGATGCGAAAGCTGGCCGACAACGCGCGCTTCTTGCAGGAAGCGGTCGCGGCCCGCGCCCTGGGCAAGCGCGGGAGAAAAGAGCTTGATGGCGACGATCCTCCCGATCATGGGATCGTGGGCGCGCACGACCTTGCTGTTTGCACCGGCGCCGATTACATCGATAACTTGATAGCGGCCTATTTGCATGGTGGTCTTTCCCTCAGAATGACCTTGCAAAGATATAGGGAGAGTATCGAAGGGGGTTGTTCCATTAAATGAAGCAAGCGTCCCGGTGTGAAGAGTACGAAAGTACTAGAACAAGAGATTTGGTTAAGAGTCTTCTAACCCGCCAGGCGCTCCTCTGCGCGCCGGGAGCCGCAAATTCAAGCGGCGGCCAAGCTCCTTCGCGAGCAGCGACGTGGAAATTTTCGTTCGGACAGACTTTCAGGAGTACCCAGGACTTTCGGCGGACGCCAGAGAGCCCGGAGGGCGGGAATCAGTGAGCGTTTTTGAACGCCGCCAGATCCGGCGCGGCGGCCAGGCGTGCGGGAAAACTTCGGACGAAAGCAGCCATCGAGGGATGCCAGAAGCCGTTAAATCCGAAAAAATACATTTCCCTTAGAGCCTGATTCGGCGGCAATTTCTCGAAGGCCATACGGTAGCTGGCGATAAAAACGCCGGTGCGGTCTTCCCCGAAGTGGCAATGCACGAAAACTTTGGCCTGCAGGTTTTCCCGGAAGAGGGAAAGAAACTGCGCCACCTGATCGTTTGTCGGAGGAGACCATCCGTTCACCGGGATGCGAACGAACTGAATTCCCAATGATTCCGACGTTTTTTCTTCCCACGCGATTTTTTCCGGATCCTCCTTGCGGAGATCGACAATCGTGGTGATGCCCAGTTTTTTAAGCGCGCGCAACCCCGTAGCTCGCGGTTGCGCACCGCGATACAAATGATCGCTGATTTTGCCGGCGTTGGGGACGCCGGCGATGCGCAACTTTTCGCCGTAGGCGGAGTGCATGACGGAGGAGGTGGAAGGTTGCACCTGCGTCTGCGCAAAGAGATGCGCGGGAAGCAGGAAGAAGGGAACCAGCGAAAGAATGAGGAGCGCGCGCTTCATGTGCGATTAGATGCTGCGCGTGAGGCGTTGGATGAAAGAGCGCCAAAGCCGTTGCAAGCAGGCAAGTTGCTCAGAAAGCGTACCACTACAAATAGACGTGGTACGAAAACGTCAACCACATTTTGCGTTTTTCCCTTGACAGGGATTTCGCACACGTTGATACTGCGATTCCAGATTCGGGGGACGTGGTAGCGCCAGGCGGGCCCAGTCGAGGAAGTGCGATAGGTCCGTAGAGGCTCCACGAAGCCAGCCCGGGTACTAAACAAAAAAATCGAGCGCGAAGTATTGGCTCCGCGCCCGCATTTGTGGCGCGGCACCTGCTGTGAGGCTGAGTGAGACGCACCGGCCAGCGGCAGAGCATTGGCGTTTCGTACTTTTTTTGGCGCGTGACCGCAAGGCCGTTGATGGGAAGATCGGCTGCCGGGCGGCTGATCTTTTCTCTGGTCGGGCGACTGGTTCGGCTTTTGCTTCGGCGAATGGATACATGGATTTAATCTGCGGTGACCTTCAGGGTCCGCCCAGTACCTTGCGGGACGCAGAGGAGTAAAATTACAGGGTTCCCCGCGAAGATTGGGAGCCCGAGGTTGCGGAGGAACGGGATGGCTACGGTGAAACAAGCGTTGACTGGGAATGCCTCGACCACGGACAGAGGTCCGGAGAAGGCGGGTGCGCCCAAAGGCCTCCCGTACGATAGATATTTCACGAACGGCAAGATCTCTCCGTTCGACGCGGTGGAATGGGAGAAGCGCACCGCCCTGATCGGAAACGAAAAGGGCGTGACGATCTTCCGCCAGGAAGACGTCGAGGTGCCGAAAAGCTGGTCGCAGACGGCGACGAACATCGTGACCAGCAAGTATTTCCACGGCAAGCCAGGCACGAAAGAGCGCGAAGGCTCGGTGCGGCAATTGATCAGCCGCGTGGTGAACACAATTGTGCGCTGGGGCCAGGAAGGCTGCTACTTCGACTCCGAGGCGTCGCGCGATGCGTTCAAGGACGAGCTGGCGCATTTGCTCGTCGAACAAAAGATGGCCTTCAATTCTCCGGTGTGGTTCAACGTGGGCGTGCAGCCCAAGCCGCAATGCTCGGCGTGCTTCATCAATTCCGTGCAAGACAACATGGAATCGATCATGGGCCTGACGCGGACCGAAGGGATGCTCTTCAAGTGGGGCTCCGGAACGGGCACCAATTTCTCGTCGCTGCGCGGAAGCAAGGAGACGCTCTCCGGCGGAGGCATCGCTTCGGGGCCGGTGAGCTTCATGAAGGGCTTTGACGCGTTCGCGGGCGTGATCAAGAGCGGCGGCAAGACGCGGCGCGCGGCGAAAATGGTGATCCTCAACATCGATCATCCGGACATCGTCGATTTCATCGAATGCAAGATGAGGGAAGAGCGCAAAGCGCAGGTGCTGATCGAGCAGGGGTATGACGCCGGAATCGATGGCGACGCATACAGTTCGATTTTCTTCCAGAACGCCAACCATTCTGTGCGCGTGACGGACGATTTCATGCGAGCGGTGGTCGAAGACAAGGATTGGTGGACGAAGAACGTCGCCGACGGGCAACCCGCGGAAAAAATGCGCGCGCGCGACTTGATGTTGAAGATCGCCGATTCAACGTGGCACTGCGGCGATCCGGGGATGCAGTACGACACGACCATCAACCGCTGGCACACGTCGAAAAACACGGCGCGCATCAACGCCTCGAATCCCTGCTCGGAATATATGTTCCTGGACGACACGGCGTGCAATCTCGCTTCGCTGAACCTGATGAAGTTTCTCGGCTCGAACGGGCAGTTCGACGTGACGGCATTCAAGCACGCCGTGGACGTGACCATCACCGCGCAGGAAATTCTGGTGGACTATGCCAGCTACCCGACGGCGAAGATTGCGGAGAATTCTCACAACTTCCGGCCGCTCGGGCTGGGTTACGCCAATCTTGGCGCGCTGCTGATGTCGCTGGCGCTGCCGTACGATTCCGACGAGGGGCGCGACATGGCCGGAGCCATCACCGCATTGATGTGCGGCGAAGCGTACGCGCAGTCCTCGCGGATTGCGGAAAGAATGGGCGCGTTTCCCGGCTACGAAGTGAATCGCGAGCCGATGCTGGACGTGATTCGCATGCACCGCGACGCGATGCGAGGCATCCAGCCGGAGCACGTGCAGACGGAACTATTCATGGCGGCGCAGGAATCGTGGGATACCGCGCTGCAACATGGCGAAAAGTTCGGCTACAAGAATTCGCAGGTCACCGTGCTGGCGCCGACGGGGACGATCGGCTTCATGATGGATTGCGACACCACGGGAATCGAGCCGGATCTGGCGCTGGTGAAGCACAAGAAACTGGTCGGCGGCGGATTGATCAAGATCGTCAACAACACCGTGCCGCAGGCGCTGATGAGGCTGCACTATTCTCCGGAGCAGACCAGCGAAATCGTTTCCTACATCGACAAGAACGGAAAGATCGAGGGCGCTCCGTATCTGAGAGCGGAAGATTTGCCGGTATTTGATTGCTCGCTGGCGCCGCTGGGCGGCGGGCGCTCGATTAACTGGACCGGGCACGTGAAGATGATGGCGGCGGCGCAGCCGTTCCTTTCCGGCGCCATCTCGAAGACCATCAACATGCCTGAGGAATCCACTGTCGAAGACATCAGCAATGCCTACATCGAATCCTGGAAGCTGGGGCTGAAGTCCGTGGCCATTTACCGGGACAACTCGAAGCGTTCGCAGCCGCTCAACGCGGGCGGAGCGAAAGAAGAGAAGAAAGCGGAGTCTGCGGCAGCGGCAGTGGAGCCGATGCAGCGCGAACTTTTCGCGCGCGCGGTGCGGGAGAAGATGCCGGTCGAGCGCGCGTCCGTGACGCACAAGTTCAGCGTGGGAGTGAACGAAGGCTACATCACCGTGGGCATGTATCCGGACGGGCGGCCCGGCGAAATTTTCATCAAGATGTCCAAGGAAGGCTCGACGCTTTCCGGCGTAATGGACGGCCTGGCGCTCACGATATCGCTGGGCTTGCAATATGGCGTTCCCCTGAAAGTGTTCGTGGACAAGCTCGTGAATACCCGGTTTGAGCCGTCGGGGATCACGGCAAATCCGAACATCCGTTTTGTTTCTTCCGTGCTGGATTATCTGGCGCGGTGGCTGGGCGGACGCTTCATCTCGTCTGACTACCTGAAGCTGAACGGCGATGCGGCCGCGGCGCAAGCGCCCCCCTCGGCGATGACGCCTGCGCCGTTGGCTCAGGCCGATCTCGCGCCGCAGCCGGCGGCAAGCTCTTCGTCAAAACTGCGAGACGCGCACGAGGGTGCACCGACTTGTTCCGAGTGCGGCATGCTCATGGTGCCGAACGGCGCATGCTACAAGTGCGAGAATTGCGGCAGCACGAGCGGTTGCAGTTAAGGTAGCAGAAGCAATTAAGGGACATAACCCGATGAGCGCCCTCTCCTCCGCTTCCGGTGTAGCTGCCAGACTGGCTCCAGAAAAGCCGAAGACGCGCGGATTTCTGCACATCGTGCGTCACGGAGCAGGGCCCAACTCCATCTATGTGGTGACTTACCAGCGGCTCGAAATGGCTGGGGCCCAGCCCAAGCCGGCGCTGGCAGAGGGGGCGCAGGCGCTGATCGAACTGCTCGAGCGCATTGGCGTCGACTTCCACCTCAAGGAAGTCCGAGGCGCTCTGGAAGACATTCTTCGGCTCGGCTCAGCCAATATCCCCGACCTGTGGCTCAGCGACGAGGAGATGCTGGAAAAAGGACTCGTCGAGAGCTAGACGGTCAGCTAGAAGAACAAGCAGAAGCCGGAGGGTGATTCAGCCTTCCGGCTTTTGTTTTCTTGGAAAAACGGGTATCCCCTCCCCCCTTTTTTTTGGAAGTGCGGATTCTAAAGGACTTAACATTTCTATAAGTCTTTTAGAATGAACACTTCTGAAAAATCTTGGAAGTGTTCATTCTAAAGGATTTGCGCGTATAGGAAACCTGGTAAAACACGGCAAAACGCGGTGTTCCTGTAGGTGTTCATTCCAAAGAAGTTAGTAAATTGTGGGGGATACCCCAGAAAATAAAAAAGCGGCAGCTCGGCTGCCGCAGTCGCAAGATTGCTCAAATAAAGATTACTAAAATGAATTTAGTCGAGTCAAGCAAAATCGCGGCATGGTGCCGTCAGCGGGGGCGTGGGCGGAGGGGCGGGCGCGCGCTGAGCGGGCGGGGGCGCATGCGGAAGCGCGGGCTGAGCGGCGGAGGGACGTTGCGGAGAAAATCACCGCAGCAGGGGCAGCGGCCGTCGTCGGAGATGGGAGCGGTGGCGTCGGCGCGGAGCCAGTGGCCGCGAGCTTCGCAGAGCGGATTGATACATTGCACGGTGAAACCGGGCAGATACTGCATACGCGCTCCCTCAGTGGCCAGCCAGCCTTGCGGACGCACGGAAAGAGAACGGCGCGCGTGGCAAAAGCTCCCATGGGCGGCCCGAACAGATTTGCTGGCGGGGATTGTGCTGCCGTAAGCCTGTGGTGTCAAGAGAAAAGACTACAAGGGCTTGTGGTATGGTTGCGGGACGGAAGATAGTGGATAGTGAGTAGTATGAAGAAAAGCTCTACGGCCCCGATGGGCAGGCTTTCGAGAACGCATGCGCTCGAGGAGCCGTACGCGCGATGATGCGCATCAGCAAATGGGTTCTGTCGCTTGCGACGGCTATGGCGTTCACCGCGACGTTCGCATGGGCGCAAGGCGAAGGGAAGACACTGCGCGTGTTGCTGGTTGCGGAACATCTGCCGCTGGATGCCGATACGCTACACAATCTGGACCAAGTAATCACCAGCGGGGCGGAGCTGAATGACCCCGCGCAGTTCGCCATCGCTTATTATGTGAACGATTCCACCGGCCTGCTAAAGCCGCCCATCTTCATCGACGTTTACGATCGCCATGCAGAGCGATGGAAGAGCGGGAGAATCGAAACTGCCGTGGCAAAATGGCAAGGAGCGGACGTCGATTGTTTTGGATCGGTTCTGGCAATCACGGCTATTTCTGATTTCCTCGCTCTCGAAACGCACATCAATCCCTCCGCCGGCTGCGAACTCATCCTCTCCCATGACTTGAAATTGAAGGCCAGCCTGTACGGCTGGATCGTCGGACACTTTGGGGACGGCGGAATCCTCTACCAACGCAGCGAAGTGCATTTTGCCACGGTGCATCCGGCGGAGATCGCCATGTATGACCCGGCCACTGGAAAAGACATCACAATCTTTCCCCACAAGCCATTTCAGGCAGTCCGGCTGCAAGAGATTGAGGAACTTCGCGAGTTTTTCAAAACGCATCAGGAGTATTGCAGGAAAGCGAACGACCCTTGCGACCCGGAATACTTTGACAGCGATATCAAGGGAAATATTGTGACGGACGACCGCGAACATGCGCTGGCATTCGTTGTTTCTTATGACATACAGGGTTATGGCCAAAGCGAGGACAAGCCGGGCGGTCCTTCGGAGGTCGTTTACGTGTACCGGTATGTGAACGATGAGGCGAAATTGGAGTACCGCGAAATGTTGTGGAGCGACGTCAAAGCACGAGCAGGTGATGTGAAACTCGAAAATCTGGTTGAGCCAGCGACACTGGAGAAAATTTTTGGCGGGGAAGCGAAGTGACGAGGGGAAGAAGTCTTTGAAAGGCGCGGATTCGTGAAAGCGCGATAAACCAGAGAGCGCGCGCGGGATAATCCGGGTTGCGTAGAACTAGAGCTGCGGAGGGGAGGGAGGAACAGCAGGCGTTGCCGGAGCAGAAGTGCCCAGCGAACTCTCAAGAGCGGCGACACGAGCCTTGAGGGCGTCGACGGCCTGCTGCTTGACCGCGATTTGTTGCTTGACGTTATCCAGCTTGGCTTTTCCAGAAGGATTGTCGGTGTAATTCGGATTGGAGTAGACGGTGTCCTGATCCAGGGCAAGCTCGCGTTGCTGCAAGTCCAAGTCTTTCTGCGCTTCGGCGAGCTGCTTCTTCAAAGCAGCCAGTTCGGCATTTTCCTCTTTCTTCTTTGTGGCGTCTTCGGCCGAGGCGGGGGTGGATGCGGCAGCGGCGGCAGGAGCTGAAGCGTTATCCGCAGCCGGCGCGCTGGAAGAATTTGCAGCGGGTTGCGACGCGGGCGCCGCAGGGGCTTCGGAAGATTGCGCCGGGGCTGGCTTCAAATCGTCGGTGGTGATGACCCGCGCGGGCTTCGGGTAGGCTTTCTTTCGCTCGCGCGCGCGGCGTGCGGCCTCGGCCACAGATTGAGCTTGCGAGTCCTGGGGATGTGCGACGACTGCCAGGGGCAGGGCGATACCAGCAATCAATACGGCGAGAGCCAGGCGCAAAGAGATGGCGTGTGACATGGTTTTAGACCTCTTGGGTTACTGGCCGGGTCAAAAACAAGCATACCTCTGCCATCGGCGACCGACAATTGGGCAGGTGCGGAATGCCGCGAATCGGACAACGGCAACCCGCCGTGAGGAGACGGCGGCTTTGGCACGGGCCGATCGAACAACGGGCACAGCGAAGCCATCAGCCGCCAGATGCAGAAGAACGTAAGCAGGCGCTGATTCATCGCAGCGCCCCTTTGTTGAGTTTGCCAAAGATAGTAAGCGGGTGATTATACTTGCTTAAGGAACGAAGCGAGACGAAGCGCCGCAAGGCAGCCGATGAGAAGAAGTGGAAGATATTGCAGGCTGGTGCGGGACCTATTCGCTGCGAGTTGTTTGTTGTGCCATGCGCCCGCGTTGCTCGCGCAGGCTCCGCCAAAACCGGACGCGCCCGTCGCGGCGGCTCCCGCTCAATCAGAGAAGGCGAAAAATACTCCGCCGGGGAAGCCGCATCGGTTCTGGGATAAGGAAAACGTCTGGTTGTTTACCGGCGTCGGAGCGGCGCGGACGCTCGATTATTTTTCCACGCTGAACATGCGGCGACGCGGGAGGCAGGAAATTTTTCTGACCAACGACGCCGTTGACAATCATGTGGCCTTCGTGGCGATTGAAGCGGCGGCGACGGGAATTTCGATCGGAGCGGCGTATTTGTTTCACCGGTACGGGCATCACAAGCTGGAGCGGTGGACGTCGTTCGTGCATATCGGGCTGGCCACGACGGGATCGGTGCGAAATTATTGCCTGAAGACCGCGCATGCCGAGGTCAATCCCGGTTTGCCTTAGAACGCTCGGCCCGGTTTTCAGGATTTGAGACCGTGGTTCGGCGTTCCCTTCACATCTGGAGTGTCTGAGATCGAGTCTTGCGCGCCAGCGCCTCGTGCGGCATACTCCCGCGGCGTGCGGGTAGGGAGGGGAGCCGCGCACGGTACTTTCGAAGTTATGCGAGGAGGTCTGGATGGAGCGCTGCGCTCGCTTCCGCCGTTTTGGCTTGCTGCTGCCTTTGTGTCTGTACGTCGCCGGGGGCGTTTGCGGATCGATGCTGGCCGCTGAGCCGTCGGCCGGGCAGCCGCTTCCCGAGCAAGCATTGCCTTCGCCGCCGGTTCCCACGGAAACGCGGTCTGCGCAATCCCCGACTCCGGAGCAAGAGAAAACGGAGGGGTATAAGCTCTCGCAAAGCCGTTACGAAGAAGCAGTCACCTACTCCCGCGCCTCGTACACGCTGTATTTCATTTCGGTCGCTCTTTCCGTACTCGCGCTGCTGATTCTTTTGAGGCTGGGTATTGCCGCGAGATTTCGCGATTGGGCGGAAAGCGTGAGCGATAAGCGGTGGTTGCAGGCGCTGGTCTTCGTGCCCCTCCTGGTGCTGAGCCTGGACGTCATCGCCCTGCCGCTCCGGATGTACGGACACGTGCTGTCCAAACGCTATGAAGTGTCGGTGCAAGGCTGGGCCTCGTGGTTCTCGGATTGGACCAAGGAAGAATTGTTGACCGTTGGATTTGCGCTGATCCTCGTGCTCATCCTATCCGCCGTCATGCGCAGAAGCGCGCGCCGATGGTGGCTGCATTTCTGGTTTGCGGCTCTGCCGGTTTTGCTGTTTTTTGTTTTTATCAGCCCATGGTTCATCGATCCGCTTTTCAATCACTTCGAGCCGCTCGAAACGACTCATCCGGAGTTGGTTGCGGCCATCGAACAACTGACCAAACACGCGGGCGTGCCGATCCCGGAGAACCGCATTTTCCTGATGAAGGCCAGTGAAAAAACGAACGCGATCAATGCGTACGTCACCGGATTGGGAGCTTCCAAGCGCGTGGTGGTCTGGGATACCACGATTCAGAAGATGACCACGAATGAAACACTTTTCGTCGTTGGCCACGAACTGGGGCACTACGTTCTGGGGCACGTTTGGAAAGGATTTTTGTTTTTTGCCGCCCTTCTTTTGATCGGGTTTTATGCGCTTTATCGCGCACTGCACTGGGCGCTGGGCCGCTGGAGCGCTGATTGGAGAATCTACGGGCCAGAGGATTGGGCTTCGCTCGCCGTGCTCTTGCTGCTTCTGGAGATTGCCCTGTTCCTGGCGTCGCCGGTAATAAACGGATTCTCCCGGATGCAGGAACATGCCGCCGATGTGTACGGGCTGGAGGTCATCCACGGCATAGTGCCAGATTCTTCCAAGGTCGCGGCGCAATCCTTTCAGGTGTTGGGAGAAGTTGATTTGGCGGACCCCAATCCGCCGGGCTTCATCACTTTTTGGCTGTACTCGCATCCCCCGCTCGCGGACCGCCTGGTGTTTGCTTATAGCTATGACCCGTGGGCCGCGGGAAAATCGCCCCGGTATGTGAAGTAGCCGGGCAGAGACGGCGGACGTCCGAATATCAGCGGCCGTGACTCGTTTGGGAATGCCGGCGGGAAAAGATGGCAACCTTATGGCGATTGCCGCAGCGGGCCATCGAACACCAGCGACGGCGGCCTGTGCGCGAGGTATCATAAAAGAGGAGGCCGCAGGAGGGGTTGGAGCAGACGCGAAGTCGCGCCTTGGCGCCCTCGGCGATGATCTCAGCGCCCGAACGAGCAACAGCGGCAAGCAGCCAGTCCAGACCGCCTTCGCGAGCAACAAATTCCAGCCGCCATGCGTCCTGCTGGTGTAAGATCTCGTCGTGCCCTTCTGTGACGCGCAGGACTTCGTTAATGGGCTCGACCCAGTCCAGGGGAATGGACTCTTTGGCAAGCATGACGCCGAAGATTTCGCGCAGGCATGCATGCAGCCTCCGAGCCTTGAGAAGGAGATCCCCGGCGCTTTGTGGATCGATTTGGGGGAGAGCTTGCAATCGGGAGCTGCGCTCCGAGGAAATGATGCGCGTAAGCAAGAGAAAGCGCAGCAGCTCCTCCCAAACGAAATCGGAGGAGGGGCCCAGTTCATTGACGAAATCGAGGGAAAGGCGGCCAGCGATAAGAGAAGAGGAGTGGGGGGTGGCAGGCACGCGGTTAACCTCCAAAAACCGGTTAGAAAGGAGTGAACTGATCCAGCCCCCTCTAAAACCGGTTAAATATATCAAAGCGGTTAAACGTTGTCACCCAACTTCTTTGCTAGCCGGCGCACCCTGGAGGTAGATTTCAGCGTCGGATTTTACTTAGGTGGGAAAATTACTTTATGAAATTACATCACATCGTCCTCGGCGGACTAACCTTGGGGATTTTAGGCTGGGGGTTAGGAAGCCACGAAGCGGCCCAGGCGCAGAATTCCCGGCCGGAGAATACGCGCGAACCTGTGGTCGTGGAGCTCTTCACCTCGGAGGGATGTTCAAGCTGTCCCCCAGCCGACGCCCTCCTTGCGGAACTGGATAGCCGGCAGCCCGTGCGTTCCGCGGAGATTATTCCCATCGAGGAACATGTGGACTACTGGGACCAGGATGGATGGTTGGATCCGTATTCCTCCGCAGCCTGGACCGCCCGGCAGAGGGAATATACCGGGGTCCTGCGAACGGGAAACCCCTACACTCCGGAAATGGTGGTGGATGGAAACGTGGGATTCGTGGGCAGCCGGGGAAGAGCCGCGATTCAGGAGATCGAAAAAGCAGCAAGCACGCGCAAAGTGAAAGTCGAGATCAGCGAGGTTTCGCGCGTGCAGGGCAAGTTGGCAGTTCTAATGATAAGCGTTGAGAAATTCGCTGGCTCCGGCCCCAAAGATACTCCGGAAGTGATGCTCGCCATCACGGAAAGCGGATTGCACTCGGCCGTCAGCGCCGGAGAAAACAGCGGTAAGGAATTGCACCACTCGCTGATTCTCCGGGAGCTGAAAATGGTCGGCGCCATGGGGAAGAATGGCGAAGAGACATTTACCGCGCAGCGCAACGTGAAACTGGATTCGAAATGGAAGCTGGAGAATTTACGAGCGGTGGGCTTCGTGCAGGCAAGAAAGAGCCGGCAGATTCTGGGAGCGGCGGAAATTAGCCTGAAGCCCTAAGCGAGCGCCAAGCGCGGAAGAGAAACAAGCAGTGATCCGGGAGAGTGGCTCGAACTGCCTCGCAACAGTATGTTACTTTGAATCCTCATTTAGAGGGCCAGGCTCCATTCAAACCGCTGAAGGCAATCGATTCCGTCGTGTTCACCGCGGCGGGCTGATTCACCTGGACGTCAGAAACCGAAGGGGACGCGAGAGCTTTTTGGGAGCAAACAATGGATGGCGATCCCTTCGGCACGCCGCCTGAGGCGCGCGGGGAAATCCAATTTTCGGCCGGCGGATTTACACCGAGAGCGTTCCCGAACAAGACTTTGCCCGGCGCCGCCTGGCGGCTGCTGACGTACTTTGCCATTTTTTTCGTCCTTTGGAGCGTCTCTCTTTTCATTCTTGGCCAGCTTTTACGGCCGGTTCGGGGCGTTTTTTCTCCCAGCTATGAACTGTACGGGGAATTGGTGGGCTTCCTCGCGGCGTTCTTCTCGGCGTGGATCATGGCGCATCTTGAAGAGCGTTCCTTGGGAGCGTATGGGCTGCCCGTGCGGGGCGCTTTCGGCAAGCTATTCACGCAGGGCTGCTTACTCGGCTTATGCCAACTTTCCGCGTTGGTCGGCGTGATTGCTGTCTTTGGCGGTTATTCCTTTGGCGGACTCGTGGAACACGGCGCGGCCATGGCGAAATGGGCGTTGTACTGGAGTATTTTCTTTGTGGTGGTCGGCCTGTTCGAGGAATTCTTTTTTCGTGGCTATACCTTGTACACTTTGGCCGAGGGCATTGGATTCTGGCCGGCAGCTGTCCTTCTCTCGTTAGCTTTTGGAGCTTTCCATATTCGAAATTCCGGCGAGGGATGGGCAGGCATCGCCAGCGTCGTTTTCATCGGCATCTTCTGGAGTTTCACGCTGAAACGGACGGGAAGCCTTTGGTTAGCGCTAGGCATGCACGCGGCATTCGATTTTGGAGAGACCTTTCTTTTCTCGGTTCCGGATAGCGGCATCATTTTCCCTGGCCATCTTTCGAGCGCAACGCTGCAAGGTCCGCAGTGGTTGACGGGAGGCTCGGCGGGACCCGAAGCCAGCTTATTCGATTTCGTGATCGTGGTTATCCTATTCTTCATCGTTCATCTTCTGTATCCGGCGAAACAAACGCAGCAAAGTGGGGCAGCAACGAGCTGAAGTTTTCAAAACAGCTGAAGTTTTCAGTGGACCAGATCGGAAGCGTAAACTAAGCGAACGCCGCGGGCTTTGGCCTGCGGCAGAACTTCTACCAGCGCCCGCAAGGTGGCCGGGTGAGGATGCCCGATGGCGATGGCTCCTCCTTTTTCTTTCGCGCCCCGAAAAGCCATCTCGAGTTGCTTGCGAACCGCGGAAACTTCAGCGACATCGTCAAGGAAGGGCACGTTCCGGAATGCGGAGCGTACGCCAGCGCGCTGCGCAGTCTCGTAGGCGACGGTCGCGGCGGTGGTTCGGCTGTCCACGTAGAAAAGATTCCATTTTTGAAGGACGGGCATAAGCTCTTGCATGAGCTCGGGGTCCGCGGTCGCTTGGGAGCCCTGATGATTATTCACGCCGGCCGCATAGGGAACGCTTTCCATCATTTGTTCCAAGAGCATGGGGATGCCGTCCGCGGGCATGCCGGGATGTAATTCCCGGGCTTCGGGCGTTTCGTTCCCGACGGATTCCATGGGGAGGTGCAGCATGACCTCGAAGCCGCGGCGGTGCGCCTCCTCGGCAATTTCGAACGAGTGCGCATGGCCGGGAAGGACCGATATGGTCAGAGGATAGGGCAAAGCGAAAATCGCCTGGGCAGCGGCGCGATCACTGCCCAAGTCGTCGAGGATAATGGCCAGCCGCGGCTCGCCACGCTCCAGAGCGGGCGAAGAAGCCGAGGGCGCCGGCACCGGAGCGATGATATGGATGGAATGGGTAATTACGTCTGCGCTGCGATAATCCAGGCGCAGAAGCGCTCCGGACTTTGCCGGCGAGTCCCGCGTGAGATGGTGCATGGTGGCGATGCGATCCAGAGACTGAATGAGGCTGGCCAGCGATTCGCGTCGTGTATGTTCGGAGAGGCCAGACGGCAGCGAGACAAAAAGTTGGTCGGCGCGGCCCGCATGAGTGCCGTCAAACTGCAGGTGCGCGGTCACGTCCCCGGGTTGTTTGCCGAAGCTCCCAGCGGCATGCAGCATTTGGCGGGTGATAGCGTGGACGCGGGCCGGCGAGAGGGGCTTCTCCTGCTTACTCTTGCAGCCCCAGGAAAGGAGGGTCAACGCCAGGAAAATAATCAGGGGAGCGAATGCCCGGTGGCGTCCGCGCTGGAACTTCGAAGCCCGAGATGTTGCCCTGCGCCGAGCCTGCACGGAACGTCAGGCGGCTTTTTTCTGCGGCGCCTTCAAGAGTTCGAGGGCCTTGTGAAAAATCGGATCTTCCGGTGACAACGGACGAGGGGGTGTGGGTTCTTTCTGAGCGTCGGTCGAACCGCTGCCATCATCGGCGGCATCCGAGCCGTCATCCGCCGAAGCACTGACGACCTCGGACGGCACGACACCTTCCTCGAGAATGGACTTTCCGTCGGCATTGTAATAATTGGCGACGGTCAGAAAAAGCGCCGCGCCATCATCCAGGGTGATCAGTTTTTGCTCGGAAGCAAGTCCAAACGTCCGCTCTCCGACCACATCGCCGCGATGGTTGGCTTCCATCGCAGAGGCCAGAACCTCGGCGGCGCCGGAGGTCGTGGAGTCAATCAGCACGGAAACTGGCCCCTTCCAGACCACTTTGCCCGGTTCAGCGGAGAAGACCTGGGTGGAAACCGTTTGACCCTTTAGGGTTGCCAACGTCCCGGACGGGATAAACAACCTGGCCACGGAAATCGCTTCCGAAACAGGCCCGCGCCCGCATTCGCGAAGATCCAGAATCACTTTGTGCACGCCTTGTTTTTCAGCTTCCAGCAGGTGAGTGCGAATTTCATCGGCGCGCCCCGGATTGAGGGAAGGCAAGCGAAGGGCGAGAATGTCGGGATCGACCTTTTCGCTGACGACTTTTTCCATGCTGAGCTTCTGGCGCACAATGTCTACTTGGTCCGGGTCTGCCTTGCCGCGGCGGATGACACCGACCTTTACTCCCGTGCCGGGCGCGCCGTGCAGAAAATTCATGGCTTGGCCAACCGACATGTCGCGCGTGGTAAAGCCCGCCACGGATTCCAAAATATCGCCGCTGTGAATGCCCGCTTTGTCGGCAGGACTATCCGGCAAAACGGAAACTACGATGATGTAGCCGAAGCGCTTGCTCAAGGTGAGGCCGGCGTCGCCGACTGCATGGGCGGCCAATTTTTCCTTGTATTCAGTGTATTCGAGCGGAGTCAAGTAACTGGACTGCGGGTCGAGAGACTCGAGCAGTCCGTGCAGAGATCCTGTGGTTACCAGGTGAAGGTTAGGCTCGTCGACGTAATCCTGCTGGATTTTTTGCATCACTTCGCTGTACACCGTGAGCGATTTGTATGCTTTGTCGTCCGCCGTCCGGCCCAGAACGTGGCCCAGCCCCGCGTAACAGAAGATAATCACAGAAACGCAAAGAACTCCGATGCGAGCCGCTCGATTCATGCCTCACCTGTCCCCTTCGACTGCGCCGAATGCGACGCCTTTCGCAAACATAGACTTTGAATTATAGCATTATCAGATGTTGGGACGCGGCCCGAATGAGAAAGGAAGCCTGCAAAGTGCAAACGAGTGTTTGAGGCGGACTGTTGCGGGTAGGGAGAAAGACACGTCGGACGGGGAAAATGTTGCTTGATTGACACACCAAGCTAAGATTTGCACTCAGATGTCTTATAAGTTACTGAAAAATATGGACAAAGAGAGGAAACCCTGGCCAGCAAAATGCTATCTTAGTCAGGGGCAATGTTTCAATCCACCATAGCAAGAGAGGCATGCGCCGAGGGTGTGGGTCTGCACACCGGGGTCTCGGGGCACGTTCGCCTGCTCCCCGCTCCGGCAGACACCGGCATTGTTTTTCGGCGCATCGATTTGGACAATTTCCCGATAGAGGCGCACGGTCGCAACGTTGCCCGCGTCAGCTACGCCACCAGCTTGATGAAGCAGGGTGTGCTGCTCTCGACCACGGAGCATCTCCTCGCAGCGATCTATTCGTGCGGCATCGACAACGTCTACATTGACATCGATTCGATCGAAATCCCCATTCTGGACGGCTCGGCCGAGCCGTTTATGCAAATGCTCGAGCACGCCGGGGTTCGCAAGCTGCGCCGCAAGCGCCGCTATCTTAAAGTGCTGAAGCCGCTGGAAGTGGAAGAAGGCGACCGCCGCATCGGAATCTGCCCCGCCGATGAATTTCGCGTGCGCTGCTATGTGGACTTCCCGCACCCGCTGGTAGGCCAGCAGGAAATCGAGATGGTCGTCAACCCGGACACTTTCCGGCAGCTTCTCGCCCGCGCTCGCACGTTTTGTTTCGAGCGCGATATCGAGCCGCTCCGCTCGATGGGCCTGGTTCGCGGCGGGTCTCTCGAAAACGCTATCGTCCTCACCAATGACGGCGTGATGAATGGCCCGTTGCGCTTTCCGGATGAATTCGGCCGCCACAAGGCTTTGGACCTGATCGGCGATCTGGCACTGGTAGGCTTACCTTTGCTGGCCCGCGTGGAAGCCCACAAGGCGGGACACGCGCTCCATACGCAGCTCGTCAGCCGCCTCCTGGCCGACCCTTCGCTCTGGACCATCACGACGGAAGAAGCGGCATCCCCGGAACCGGAAGTCCGGCTGACCACTCTTTCCCCCGTGCCCGCCACTGATTAGTAATTCGCCCCCGTCCAAACATCCCTGGATTGCGAAATCTTCTGCGCTCCCGCAGAATGAGCTGAAAACCATGTCCAACCACGATCTAGCCGTCGTCATCCTAGCCGCGGGAAAAGGCACGAGGCTGAAATCCAGCCTGGCGAAGGTCTTGCACCGGGCTGGTGGGCGGACGCTCGTCGAGCACGTCGTCCGTGCGTGCGCCCCGCTGGGTGCCAAACAAACGGTTGTTGTCGTGGGGCACCAGGCGGAGCAAGTTTCGCCGGTCGTTGAGCCGCTTGGCGCGGAGACTGTCTTGCAGCAGCCGCAGCATGGCACCGGCCATGCCGTGCAGGTTGCGCGCCGCGCTCTTGGCAGAGCGAAGTATGTGATCGTGATGCCTGGCGACGCGCCCCTGGTTCGTACCGAAACGCTCAAGGCTCTCGTCGCCGCGCATCGCGCCGGAAATGCCGCCGCCACGATCCTGACCGCCGTGCTTGCCGATCCCTCTGGCTACGGCCGCATTTTGCGAAAGTCTGAAACGGCAGTGGCGGCGATTATCGAAGAATCGCAGCTCACGGAGGAACAGCGCGAGCTGAACGAAATCAATTCCGCCATCTACTGCTTCACCCTGGACAAGCTCTGGCCAGCTCTGGCCCGCGTCAAGCCAAACAACAAGCATCGCGAACTCTATCTGACGGATACCATCGCCACGATGACCGCCGGAGGCGAGACGGTCCTTGCGGAAGTCGCTGCCGATCCACGCGAAATTCTGGGCTGCAACACGCGCGCGGACCTGGCGGAAGTGGACCGCATCTTTCGCGAACGGAAGCGCGCCGCGCTGATGGATGCAGGCGTCTCGATTCAATTGCCGGAAACGGTGCTCATCGACCCCGAGGTCACCGCAGGCGAGGACACCATGCTCGAAGCCGGCGTACAACTCCTCGGGAAGACCAAGCTCGGGGCGCGCTGCAGCATCGGAGCGGGGAGCATCCTCCATGACACGGTGCTCGGAGACGACGTTATCGTCGAGCCACACTGCGTCACCACGGAAAGCCGTCTCGATGACCGGGTGCACATCGGTCCGT
Organism: uncultured Acidobacteriota bacterium; assembly: GCA_963824515.1. GTDB lineage: Bacteria > Acidobacteriota > Terriglobia > Acidiferrales > UBA7541 > Acidiferrum. Next base: position 163,285 of record CAWGPN010000009.1, on the reverse strand, counting down.
TCGCGCGCTTGCGCCCGGGCAATCACCTCAAAGCCGGCGTGCGCATCGGGAATTTCGTCGAGTTGAAGAAGAGCACGCTCGGCGAGGGCAGCAAGGCGAATCACCTTTCGTATCTTGGCGACGCAAGGATCGGCTCGAAGAGCAACATCGGAGCGGGCACGATTACGTGTAACTACGACGGCTTCCACAAGTTCCCGACGACCATCGGAAACAAGGTGTTCATCGGAAGCGATACCGCGCTGGTGGCGCCCGTGCGGATTGGCGATGGGGCGTACATCGCGGCCGGGTCGACGATTACGGAGAGTGTTCCGCCAAATGCTCTGGGTATTGCTCGCGGCCGCCAGACCAACAAACCCGGCTGGGCCTCCAAAAAACGCCGCGAATTGGCCGCTGCGGAAAAGCCGAAGAAAGCCAAACGACCGCGAAAGAAATCCAAACCACGCCGGGCCACGAAAAGACGCCGCTAGTCTTTGTTCTTCTTTACGATTCTTCTGCCTCTCTCCGGTATCCTTGTGCTTAGTTTTCGTCTCCCCTCTGAAATCGCCGCCCTGTGCTAAAATGGGCTTTCCCCGAATGACTTACGGAGCCAATACGCAATGAAATTTGGAGTCGTCGTTTTTCCCGGCTCGAATTGCGACCACGACGCTTTTTACGCCATCGGCAACGTCCTCCGCAAACCCGTCGAATTCATCTGGCACCAATCGCAGGACCTGACGAATTGCGACGCCATTATTTTGCCGGGCGGCTTTGCCTATGGCGACTATCTGCGTACCGGCGCCATCGCGCGATTTTCTCCGGTGATGAAGTCTGTCGAAAAATTCGCGAATTCCGGCGGCTTGGTCCTCGGCATCTGCAACGGTTTCCAGATTCTACTCGAAGCGGGCTTGCTTCCCGGCGCCATGATGCGCAATAGCGGCTTGCGCTTTATCTGCCGCCACGTCCACATTCGCGTCGAGCAAACCGACACGCCGTTTACCAATGCCGCGACGCAAGGGCAAATCCTCCGCATTCCCATCGCGCATTCCGATGGCAGCTACACTTGCGACGAAGCCACCCTCGCGGAGCTGGAGAAAAACCGTCAGGTCGTCTTTCGCTATACGACTCCGGACGGAACCGATGACGCCGCCGGCAATCCCAACGGTTCGATGCACAACATCGCCGGCATCTGCAATCGCGAACGCAACGTCGCCGGCCTCATGCCCCATCCCGAGCGCGCCGTCGAATCCGCTTTGGGCTCCGAAGACGGCTTGGTCATTTTCAAATCCATGGTCGAGGCCCTTGTCGGCGCCGCGAAGGCCACGGCGTGAGAATAACAGCCGTTTTGCCTGTGAAGCTGCGGTGGCACCGAGCGCGGCTTCCATTTGAGCGATTCGATGAATGAAGAACTCTCTGAGCTAAGCTACCAGGATTTCGTACTCGCTCGAAAGCTGCACCGGCAGCAAGAAGCCAAGAAAGCCGCGAAGGACGCGGCCCCGCCGGAGTCGGAAAAAGACGCGCTGGTGGACGAGGACAGCAGCTTCGTTCTGTATTCGGACGGTCCAGACGGAATTTACGCGGTGTTCGAGGATTTCAATGAGAGTGGCTGGTTTTATCTCTACGATGCGAAGCAACGAAAAATCGTGAAGGCCGCCCACATCTACGATCGCGCGAAGGTCGCTGTCGATGAGGATGTAGTGGATATTGGCTGGGCCGTGGATGGTTCTGCTTGCGGTCTCGCTGTTTGGGGGGATTTTCGGGCGTTTCTCGGAGTATCGAATGATCTGCAACTTCGAAAGCCCGTGATGGATTCCGAGGAACGCGGCATCCCTGCCGGCGAATGGCCTGCGGGATTTGATCGCTATCTCGAAAACAAGATCGACTGAAGGAACGCGAAGCGTACCAATGGCAAGCGCTGGCATCGAAATCAAAGTCACTCCTGAAATCGCCGCCGAGCACGGCGTCACGCGCGACGAGTACGCGCGCATCCAGCAAATCCTCGGCCGCGATCCGAACATCACGGAACTCGGCATTTTCAGCGTGATGTGGAGCGAGCACTGCTCCTACAAATCGAGCAAAGTGCATCTCAAGCGCCTGCCCACGCGCGGCAAACTTGTCGTGCACGGGCCAGGCGAAAATGCGGGCGTCGTCGACATCGGCGATGACCTCGTCGCCGCTTTCAAGATCGAATCGCACAATCATCCGAGCTACGTCGAACCGTTTCAGGGCGCGACCACTGGCGTCGGGGGTATTCTCCGCGATATTTTCACGATGGGCGCGCGTCCCATCGCTGTCCTGGATTCGCTCCGCTTTGGCGAAATCGCGCCGGGCAAAGGGACAAGCGCCGAAGACGCGGCAAAAAATCGCCGCATCCTCGACGGCGTAATTCGTGGCATCGCGAATTACGGGAATTGCTTTGGCGTTCCGACCATCGGCGGCGAAGTGGGCTTTGAGCCATGCTATTCGCAAAATCCACTGGTCAACGCGCTGGCTCTTGGCATTGCTCGCAAGGAAGAAATCTTCCTCGCGAAAGCCAAAGGCATCGGCAATCCCGTCATTTATGTCGGCGCAAAAACCGGCCGCGACGGCATTCACGGCGCCTCGCTGCTCGCCTCCGCTGAATTCACCGAAGAATCCAAGCAAAAACGCCCGAACGTTCAGGTCGGCGACCCCTTCATGGAAAAGCTGCTGCTTGAGGCCTGCCTCGAAGCCATGCAAACCGGCGCAGTCGTTGCCATCCAGGACATGGGCGCAGCCGGCCTCACCTGCTCGACGATGGAAATGGCTTCGCGCGGCGGCACCGGCATCGAAATCGATCTCGCCAAAGTTCCCCAGCGCGAAACCGGCATGACGCCTTACGAAATCATGCTCAGCGAATCGCAGGAGCGTATGCTGCTGGTTGCGGAAAAGGGCCGCGAGCGCGAAGTCCTCGACGTGTTCAAAAAATGGGGACTCGATGCCGTGGTTGTCGGCACGGTCACGGACGGCGGGATCGCGAAAGTTTTGAATCATGGTCAAATCGCCGCGGAAATTCCCGCGCATCCGCTCGCCGAAGAAGGCCCGGTTTACCGCCGTTCCATCGCGCAACCGCCTTTGCGCCACGAGACGACTGCCGATTGGGTGCAGTTCGCACCCGAAGGCACAAATCTCACCCTGAATTTCGCTAAGCTGCTCGCATCTCCCGCCATCGCCTCAAAACGCTGGATCACCGAGCAGTACGACACGAGTGTCCGCACCAACACACTGGCGGGTCCAGGAGCAAGCGACGCCGCTGTAGTTCGCATCAAGGATCCGCAAACAGGAATCGTGAAACGCGCGTTGGCGCTGGCTACCGACGGCAATGGCCGCTGGTGCCAGCTCAATCCGCGCGTGGGCACGATGCACGCCGTCGCCGAAGCCGCCCGCAACGTCGCCGCTTCCGGCGCGCGTCCCATCGCCGCAACGAATTGCCTCAATTTTGGAAGCCCAGAAAAGCCGGATGTCATGTGGCAATTCAGCGAAGCCATTGACGGCCTCACGGTCGCCTGCAACGAACTCGGCACACCCATCACCGGCGGCAATGTCAGTTTTTACAACGAAACGCTTGGTCATTCGATCTATCCGACTCCAGTCATTGGTGTCCTCGGCATTGTTGAGGACGCCTCGCGCGTCCTGAAAATCGCGTTCCGCAACGCAGGCGACATCATTCTATTGCTCGATGGCTCGCACTCAGTTGCAGGAGCGCAGCATGCTGCGCCCCTGCAAGGTAACGAGCCTGTCGAACTCGCCCGCGAATTCTCTTCCTCCGAATATTCCAAAACGATCATGGGCATTGTCTCTGGCGAACCGCCGGCCATCGATCTCGCTGCCGAAAAGCGCCTGATCGATTGCCTCGTCGCGCTCGCCGGCGAAGCCAGGGTCCAATCCGCCCACGACATCTCCGACGGCGGCCTGGCCGTCACTGTCGCCGAATCCTGCTTCGCTGCGGCTTCTGCAGGGGCGCAACATGCGGTGCCCCATCTCGGCGCGATCCTGAATCTCGATGATTCTTCCGCCCCTGCCGAACACGCTCTCTTTGGCGAACGCGGCGCCCGCTGTGTAGTATCCGTCGCTCCAACAAAACTTGCCGCTGTTCTCGCAACTGCGAGACAATATGGTGTCGGCGCGCGCGAAATCGGCAAAGTGCACCTTGGCAACGCGTTCCGCATCGAATATAAGGGGAGCGCAGTGATCGATTCCCCTGTCGACTCTCTGCGCGATGTTTGGGCCAATTCTCTCGAGCGCACGCTGACTTCAAGATGACACACAAGCTCGCTTACGCCGACGATCACTTTCACGACGAGTGCGGTGTATTCGGCGTTTTCGGCCATTCCGAAGCTGCCAATCTCGCTTATCTCGGCCTCTACGCGCTTCAGCATCGCGGCCAGGAATCCGCCGGCATCGTCTCGAGCGACGGAACCGACCTCCATCTCCACCGTGCCATGGGCGAGGTCGAAGAAATTTTTCAACCCAGCGTACTTGCCGAACTTCCGGGCAGCCTCGCCATCGGCCACACGCGCTATTCCACCGCCGGCGACAAAGCCCTCCTCAATGCCCAGCCCATCACCATCGACTGCAACAAAGGCAAACTCGCGCTTGGCCACAACGGCAATCTCACCAATGCCGCAGAATGGCGCCGCAAACTCGAGCATCGTGGCTCCATCTTCCAGACCAACAGCGACACCGAAGTGATCGTCCATCTCATCGCGCGCTCGCAAGCCCGCAATCTTTCCGGCGCGCTCGGCGACGCGCTCAATCAAGTCGAAGGCGCCTACTCTCTTCTCGTCCTCACGCAGGACGAACTTTACGCGGTACGCGATCCGCGCGGCTTCCGCCCGCTTGTTCTCGGCAAATTAGCTGCAACCGCAAACGCCGGCGAAACCTGGCTCGTCGCTTCGGAAACATGCGCGTTCGATCTCCTCAACGCCCAATACGTCCGCGAAATCGAGCCGGGTGAAATGGTGCGCATCTCCCGCTCGGGCATCGAGTCCATCCACTTTGCGCCGCAGAAGCCGCGCCAGCAATGCATTTTCGAGCATGTCTACTTCGCGCGCCCGGACAGCATCATTTTCGGACGTAGCGTCAACGAAAGCCGCGAAACTCTGGGCCGCCTTCTCGCGCGCGAACATCCCGTCGAAGCCGATATCGTCGTGCCCGTTCCAGACTCCGGCGTGCCCGCCGCTGTGGGCTACGCGCTCGAATCGAAAATTCCATTTCGCATGGGTTTGATCCGCAATCATTACATCGGCCGCACGTTCATCGAGCCTTCGCAAGCGATCCGCAATTTTGGCGTGAAGCTGAAACTCAATCCCATCCGCGGCCTCATCGAAGGCCAGCGCGTGATTCTCGTTGACGATTCCATCGTCCGCGGCACGACCAGCCGCAAAATCGTCCGCATGGTTCGCGAAGCCGGCGCCCGCGAAGTCCACGTGCGCATCAGTTGTCCGCCCACCATTTCTCCGTGCTACTACGGAGTGGACACCCCCACGCGCGAAGAGCTGATTGCCTCCTCAAACTCTCCCGAAGAAATTCGCAAGTTTCTCGGCGCGGATTCGCTCGGCTACGTCTCGTTACCTGCGCTGCGCCAGGCCGTGGCTGACACGGAAGGCAAGTTTTGTACCTCCTGCTATACCGGCGTGTATCCGACCGATCTCGTGCAACTGGAAGTCCGCGAAAGCAATGGGAATGTCTCTGAAGTTAAACACGATGCGAAGTTGGATGCGAAATTCGATGCGAGGTTCGATGCAAAGCCGGGCGATGCGCCGGACAACGCACCTGTGGAAAGGCCGGTGACGGTGGAACATGAAGTCTGACGCCAAGAAAAAATCGAACGGCAAAGAATCCGAAAAAGCCGCCGAAGAAGCCAAGCTTCCCATGGGCAGGCGCGTGCAGCGCGAAATCATCGCCTGGTTCTGGGTGGGCCTCGCCTTTCTGCTCATCAATGGCGCCATCGGACAGGCTCGCGTCATCCCTTCGGGCTCGATGGAAAACACGCTTCTCATCGGCGACCACCTCATCATGAGCCGCATCGGCTATGACGCCGGCATCCCCTTCACCAACCTCCATGTCTCTCTTTGGCGCAATCCGAAACGTCAGCAGATCATCATTTTCAAACCGCCTTTCGCGCGCGATCAGCCCGACTACGTCAAGCGCGTCATCGGCCTTCCCGGCGATACGATCGAAATTCACGATGGCTCCGTCTGGATTAATGGCAAAAGACTCGTCGAAAATTACACCCTCGGCCCTACGGAGCCGTATGATTTCAAAGGCCCCTACAAAGTTCCGCCGAAGTGTTATTTCGTGATGGGCGACAATCGCACCAATTCCTACGACAGTCGCTTCTGGGGTCCCGTTCCCCGAAAAGATTTGATCGGCACGCCGGTCATGATTTACATGTCGCTGAACGCTCCCGGGGAGGCTTGGGAGCCCGGCGAATTACGCGAAAGATTTTTGGCCTACGCGGATGCCATCATCCATCCGAGTACCGTGCGCTGGAGGCGCCTGTTCCACGTTTTTTGACCTGGCGGTTTTGACGCGCGCGCTGGAGCCAGGTACCCGGCGTGCGCTCCGCCCGCTTGCATTTGACGATTTCGCCGCGAGCCCCGCCGCGGCAGCTTGCAATTCATTCCGCAGAGTGCACGTCGGGCGTGAGCCTGCGCCTGGAAAGAAACGAAAGCGAATTCATCGCCGATGAAATATGCCGACGCCGGAGTGAACATCGCCCTCGCTGACGAGGTGAAGCAGCGCATCCGGCATCACGCCAACCGCACCTTTACCACGGGCGTCCTCGGAGGTATCGGCGGCTTTGGCGCCCTCTTCGCCCTCGACCCCAAAAAGTACAAGGAGCCGGTGCTCGTCTCCAGCGCCGACGGCGTCGGCACCAAGCTGAAAATTGCCATGGCCATGGGTGTGCACTCCACGGTCGGCGGCGACCTCGTCAATCATTGCGTCAACGACATTCTCGTCCAGGGCGCCTCGCCGCTTTTTTTCCTCGATTATCTCGCCATGGGAAAACTCGATCCCGCCGTCATCGAGCAGCTTGTCGAAGGCATGGGCCGTTCCTGCCGCAAAGCTGGATGCGCGCTGATCGGCGGCGAAACCGCCGAAATGCCCGGCTTTTATCCTCCCGGAGAATACGATCTCGCGGGCTTCATCGTCGGCATCGTCGAGCGCAAAAAACTGCTCACCGGAAAATCCGTCAAGCCCGGCGACGCGCTTCTCGCTCTTCCTTCCGCAGGACTGCACACTAACGGCTACTCGCTCGCTCGCAAGCTGATTTTTGAAGTGGCCGAACTGAAGCCGGATACTTACGTCGCCGAAGTCGGCAACAAAATCGGCGCGGAGCTCCTAAAACCGCACCTCTGCTACGGGCCCGCGCTCAAAAATATCGTCGCGCGCGGCTGGGTTTCTGCTCTCGCTCATATCACCGGCGGCGGCATCCCCGGCAACTTGCCACGCGTCCTGCCCAGCGGCGTGAAAGCACAAATCGATCTCGCCTCCTGGCCTGTTCCCCATATTTTCAAGTTTCTCGCCGAGCTCGGAAAAATCGAAACCAACGAACTCCTTCAATCCTTCAATATGGGCGTCGGCATGATCCTCGTCGTCCCCCCGGCCTACGTAAAATCCGTCGAAGCCGACCTCAAGCGCCGCCGCGAAAAATTCTTCCGCATCGGCCGCATCGAGCGCGCCGACGCCGGCAAGCCTCGCGTCGCCCACTCCGGCTCGCTGAATTTGTAGTATCGTGCCGGTCAAAGGGAGGGAAAATCCATGAACGTAAAGCGCATCACCCCGGTCCTGCTCGTCAACGAAATTGAGCCGATTCTTCCCTTCTGGATCGATCGCCTCGGCTTCGCCAAAACTATCGAAGTTCCGCACGGCAATAAGCTCGGCTTCGTCGCCTTCCAAAAGGGCTCTGCTGAAGTGATGTACCAGACCTACGCCAGCGTCGAAAAAGACGCTCCGCCCGCCATGGCCGCAGCAGCCCGCAAAGGCCCCACCTATCTGTACATAGAAGTCGACGATCTCGACGCTGTCCTCGCCGCTATGAAAGACGTCCCCAAAGTCATGCCCGAACGCACCGCCTTCTACGGCATGCGCGAATTCGCGGTCCAGGATCCCGCCGGCCACTTCATCACGTTCGCTCAACCTGCCTCAGCACACTAGTGCAACGCAGCGGGCGCGCGGAAGCCCTTGGTTTCATCGCGGGGGAATTAAAATCGTACTGGTGGAATGGAATTGACGCGAGGCCAACTCCACTCCCGTCACATGCACGCGGAAAAGTCCAGCTCCGCGACGTTTGTAATCGTTCCCGGCGTCACTTTTAGCGGCTGCCCGTTCATGTCTGAAGACGTCATTTGTTCCGCGGGCGTGCAGATGGAAGCCCCACCGCTGCCTGGTTTCGTCGCAGTGGCGTCCACGCTGAATAGCACGGTTCCCGCCGCAGGCACGCTGTACGTAAACCCGGAAGCGGAGAATATCCCCACGCTCGGGTTGCTGGCCGGTACAACAAGCGTGTACTGCGCGCAGTCCGAGTTCGCAGGACTTCCCGCAGGACACGCGGCGTTGGAAGCTACCGCGAGCGGGTTCGTCGAAGCTTGTGCCGGAGTAGTCGTCGTAGCCGGAGCATTTTCTAGCGGTATGCTCAACAGTCGCGTTGTCCCTCCGGGCACGGAAATGGATTGTAGAGCGGCCATCGCCGCATCAATCTGTGCCGGAGCGTTCCCTGCCGTGGCCGTCACAAGGCCCTGCAATACTGCTGGTCCGCTGGCGCCCGTTTCTGCAACCAGAGGAATTGGTCCAAGACTTCGGCCGTTAGGCACGCCCACTACCGCCGTCGCGTTGTAGGGCAGATTATTTGGTCCCAGCGCGACTGCCACGATGTCAAAAGTGCCGCTCGGCAACGGGCAAAAACGGAAATTGCCATTGGCATCAGCGGACGCCTCCATCAGGATGTGGTCGGTTCCGGTACTGTCCGTCGTTTCAATCGCCACCAGCACGGGGCCGGAGATTGGGGCATTGGTCAGTGAATCGACGATCTGGCCGCTGATTCCGGAGTTATTTGGGCTGACTTGCCCAGCCGTCAGTGTGGGCTTCAAGCGGTATTTCCCATTCCCTTGCCGGAGGATCGAAGCACAAGCGTTGAAATCGATGTTCAGGTCGACGCTTTGCCCGGCGGTAACTTGAATCGGCCCGCCCATAATCTGCCCCGGAGGAATCTTCAGCCCGGTTTCATCCTGGCTGCTCAAGTTTAGTTCGTGAATCGTCCCCGTGCCGTCATTCAACACCACGCAGTTGAAACCGTTTCCCGCGCACGCGTTCGTGCTGGGCAGGGCGCTGCCCGCGCTCGGCGTGTTCGAAAGCAAAACCAGCCGGATTTGCTGGTAATTCCCCGCGGGAAGCTCAGCGGAGCCGAGCTGAGCGAGCACGCAGTTCGTCTGGGCCGCCGAAAACAAATCGATCTGCATCGGCTGTGTCGCCAATTGCGGCGCCAGTTCCTGCCAGCCGGGGGTATTTGAATCCGCCGTTGCGCTGATATGCGCCTGCACCGATCGCACGGTGATGAATACGTGTGTGTAGCCTCCGGATGTTCCCGAGCAGCTTGGCGGGTCGCTCAAGCTGACGTTAATTGTGCCCATCGAGTTGGTCATCGGGGGCGTCGTTGTCCCGCTGCAAGTCACCATCAAGGTCACTGCGCTTACCAGCGAAACAATCAGAATAATCGTTTGAAAATGCCGCCCGCGCGCAAAGGAAACTAGCAAGTCCTGCATAAGGAATCTCCAGGATCAGCTTAGGAATTACAGCAGGGAGATCGAGGGCGGGGACCGAGACTATCTCCAGAAAAATTATGAACGGCCACGGCTTACTGGTCAAGCGTTCGCTGGCTCGTTCTCCGGCAATTTTCTCTTGGCGTAGCAGAAATACTCGGGTGCAGCCTTCGCCGGCGCTTTCACAAGTCGCCACAGCAGGATGTCGGCGCGCTTCACAATTGTCGCGCCTCAGAAGCCGCAGTTCCCTCCTGAGCCAGGCAGCCCTCCGCCGTCGAATGCCTGCTCCAGTCAACAGAAACATTGGATTGGGCAGCTTTTCGAATTTCCCGATGTCAGACTACTGCTTGGGCGCGCTTGGCAGCGGCGGCGGCCTTCGCTCGATTTCCGTTGGCACCGCAATCGACCGCGCTCCATTCTTCCCTACTGCGCGCACCGCAAAAAAGTGGTTGTCCGTTGAAACGCTCTTCAACACCACCGGCCCCGCTGTCTTCACGAAGTCGTAAACGCTCCAGCGCGGGTCCGTCGTTTCTCTCCACAAAATCTCAAACCCAGCGCGCTCCGGATCATTTACCGCCGAGAAGGAAACTTTCGCATCCGGCGTCACTGCTCCCCGCAACCTCGCGTCGGTAGGTGCCGCTGGAGCCATCGCCAGCTCCCGCAACGCTTCGGCATTGTCCCGCGCGACGTTTCCCATAAACGTGAAGTTCAGATACTTTTCGAAATCGCCGTACTCGATTCCGTTTTCCGTCCGTGGCGTCTGGTGTTGATGATCGTAATTCTCGAGCGGCTCCGTAAACCGCACCGCAGGATCGCCCGCCTTGTAAAACGGATAGTGGTCTCCGCCGCGCCCATAGCGGTCCACGCGGAAAATCATGCGAATCGCCGGGCGCCCGTCAATCTCCTCGATGGCGCGCGCCAGCTCGCGCGAAGGCGAATCGCAATCCTCGATTGTTCCGTTTCCCGAGAAGACGCGCACGCGGTGCGGCCCGCCGGGCGCCGTGTCCGCGCCCACGATATCGTCCGTAAACATTCCGCCCACCGTGTAGCCATGCTCCTTCACCCAGTCCACCAGGTGGGTGCTGCCCAGCAGCCCCTGCTCTTCGCCGGAAACCGCTGCGAACAGGATTGTCGCGCGATATTTTCCGTGCCCCTTCGCGCCCGCTTTGCTGAGCAGTCGCGCGCTCTCTACGCTCACCGCCACGCCGGAAGCGTCGTCGTCCGCCCCCGGCGCATCCGCTTCCGCATCCATCACGTTCGAAGGCCGCGAATCGAAATGCCCGGAAACGATGAAAATCGTTTTCGCAAGTTTTTCGTCGCTGCCCGGCAGAATCGCGTACACATTTTCCAGCGGAATCGGCTTCTCTCCCGTTCGCGACGACGTGGATTCGAATTTGTCCACCACCACTTGCAGCCTTCCGCCGGAATCTTTCGCGATTTCGTGGAATCGCGCCGCGATGTGGTCTCGCCCGCATCCGGGTCCTCGCTTCGGATCGCTCCAAGAGGCAAGCGTCAGCCGCGTCCCGCAGCCCACCAGTTCATGGATCAGCGCGCGCATCGATTTTTCATCCACCGACGTCCGTGCCACCCGCCCCGCCGGTCGCGGCAGAATCTTCGGATGCGGCTTCCCAGTCAGCGGCTCCGCCGGATCGCGCCACCCCTCTTTTGACGCGGTACTCTTTGCAGCCTTAGGCGCGGTAGTTTGTGCCCCGGCCATCCCCGCGCACAGAACACTTAGACCGGCAAATATCGCCGCCCGTCCCAATTCTTCCCCAGCTCTTTTCCAGATTTTGTTCATCGTGGTCGCTTTCCAATGGTAGTGGACTTCATCGGCACGCATTCTAACTCTGCCGCGCATACTTTGCGACGCATTTGCTCCTCGTTTCGTTACGCGTGCGTTTTGCTGCTGCCCGTGGTTGTGTTAACGTTTTTTGTTTATGACCAAGCGCATAGGCGTGCTCTTGAGCGGCCGCGGCTCGAATTTCGAGGCGATCGCGGAGAGCATTGCATCCGGCCGGATCCCCAACGCGGAAATCGCGATGGTGATCAGCAATCGCGAAGGCGCACCCGGCATCGAGCGCGCCAAAGCGAGAGGCATCGCCACGCGCGTGATTCCTTCGAAAGGACTCGAGCGCGAAGCCTATGACCGCCAGGTTGTCGCCGTCTTGAACGCGCAAAAAGTCGATCTCGTCTGCCTCGCCGGCTACATGCGCCTGCTCTCGCCCTATTTTGTGGCCGCATTCCCAAATCGCATTCTGAACATTCATCCGTCGCTGCTGCCCTCGTTTCCCGGTCTCGAGTCGCAACGCCAGGCCCTCGAATACGGAGTCAAATTCGCCGGATGCACCGTGCATTTTGTGGACGAAAATCTCGATGCCGGCCCCATCGTTCTGCAGTCGGTCGTGCCCGTAAAGGATGAAGACACGGAGGAATCGCTCTCCGCGCGAATCCTGCAGGAGGAGCACCGAATTTATTCACAGGCGGTTCGCATCGTGCTCGAAGGCCGCTATAAAATAGAAGGCCGCCGCGTCATTCAAACGGCTTGAAAATATGGCTGAAACGAAATTCAAACCCGTCGAAGAACAACTCGCCTACCTCAAAAAAGGCGCCGCCGAAATCATTCCCGAGCCGGAGCTGAAAGCCAAGCTCGAAAAGTCACTGAAGACCGGCAAGCCGCTACGCGTCTATCTCGGCGTGGACCCCACCGCGCCGGACATTCACCTCGGCCACACCGTGGTCCTGCGCAAGCTCAAACATTTTCAGGATCTCGGCCACACTGCCATTTTTCTCATCGGCGATTTTTCCGCCATGATTGGCGATCCCACGGGCCGTTCGGAAACTCGCCCGCCGCTCTCGCGCGAGGAAGTAAACGCCAACGCCAAAACTTACCTCGCTCAGGTCTTCAAGCTCCTCGACCCGAAAACAACCGAAGTCCGCTACAACTCTGAGTGGCTCGACAAGCTTTCCAGCTACGACATCGTCCGCATCTGCGGCCACTATAGCCTTGCTCGCATGCTCGAGCGCGAAGACTTCCGCTCCCGCCTCGAACACCACCAGCCCATCTCCGTCCACGAACTCCTCTACCCGCTCCTCACCGCCTACGACGCCGTCGCCCTCAAGTCCGACGTCGAAATCGGCGCGACCGAGCAGAAGTTCAACATCCTTGTCCACCGTGACATCCAGCGCGAGTACGGCCTCGAAGGCGAAGTCGCCTTCACTATGCCCATCCTCGTCGGCCTCGATGGCCAGCGCAAAATGTCCAAGAGCCTCGGCAACTACATCGGCATCACCGAGCCGCCCGGCGAAATCTTCGGCAAAATCATGTCCATCCCCGACGATCTCATGTGGACCTATTACGATCTCGTCACCGATCGCACGCCCGACGAGATTGCGGCGCTCAAAAAACAAGTCACTAGCGGCGCCGCGCATCCCATGGACGTGAAGATGCGCCTGGCGCAGGAAGTCATCGCCGGCTTCCACGGCGAAGAAGCCGCCCGCAAAGCCGCCGACAATTTCCAGCGCGTCTTCCGCGACCGCCAAGCCCCAGAGAGCATGAGGGAAATGAGGCTCACTCGCGACCCCAATGGACAGCTGCATGCTGTGGTTTCGCGTCCGGATGGCCCGAGTCCTTTCCCCATGCATATAGAGCCGTCCCCAAAGTGGCCCCAACTCATGAGCTATCTGGACGAAGCAGAATCGGTCTCGGAAGCCACTCGAATGATCAAGCAAGGCGGGTTTGAAGTGGACGGTCAAGTGATTAAGGATCCCAGCGCCCGGCTCGATACGAGCACAAATGGGTGCTATGTGGTCCGCTTCGGCAAAAAGCAATTCGTGCGCATCATCGTCGAATAAACGCGTTTAATCGAACGTTTCCGTCACAAGCTGCGCGACATGCTCTGCAATCGCTGGCGCCGCCGTCAACCCCGGCGACTCAATCCCCACCAACTGAATTGCCTGTGGTACTTTCGCATCCCGCGTAATCACAAAATCCGCAATCCCCTGCCCCGTCGGTGGCACCAGCTTCGGCCGCAATCCCGAATATCCAAGCTGCAAATCCTTCTCCTCGACTTCCGGCAAAAGCGTCTTCGCGCTCTCCGCGAAAGCCGCAATCGGCAGCCGCCCTCGCTCGTAATTGTCTTTCGCGTCCACGTAGGTCGCCGTCGGCCCGAGCAAAAAAGTACCCCACAGCGTTTTCGTGAAATGCACGCCGAGACTCAACCCGTCGTGGTGCGGCAGCGGATAAACCAGATCGTTAATCAGCGACGCCCGCGGCCCGCGCACCTCGCAATACTCCCCGCGCACCGGATAAATCTTCCAGGACTTATTCCCCAGCAAAGCGGCAATCTCGTCCGAATAAAGCCCCGCCGCATTGATCACGCACCGCGCTTCAATCGTTTCGTCCTGCACATCTTCTTCATCTCCAATTCGCAGTCGCACGCGGACCGCCCCTGCGACGGGCTCGAGCGCGACAACGCGCGCTCTCGTCACGATATTCGCGCCCTGCCCGGTGGCCACACGCGCGTACGCATGCACCAGTTCCTCGGCGGAAACAATCCCTGTCGAGGGCACCTCGATCGCCGCCGTCCCTACAATATGCGGCTCGCGCTTGCGAATCTCCGCCGGTCCGATCAACCGCAATCCTTCCACGCCGTTGTCTTCGCCCTTTTTCTTCAGCGCCGCGAGGTCCGCTTCTTCGTGCGCATTAGCCGCAACTACCAGCTTTCCAGTATGGCGAAACGGGACATTATGTTTTTTGCAGAATTCGTAGGTCAGTCGGTTGCCTTCGATGCAATGCCGCGCCTTCAGCGAATTTTTCGGGTAGTAGATGCCGGAGTGCACGACGCCGCTGTTGCGTGTACTCGTCGCCATGCCCAGCTTGGGATTTTGCTCGACGAGGAAAACGTCCTGCCAGCGTGCGGAAACCGCGCGCGCGACGGCGCAGCCGACGACGCCACCACCAATAATTAGAATATTAGCCTGATCCATGAATCCATTTTATCCGTGGACGTTATCCATGCACGTTGATTTCGTCGAAGAACGGCCTGCATTCCGCGAGCCGCGCCTGCGTGCCATCGTGGACAGCGTAGACGGCGTTCTTCCTTTCCTCGTAATGGTTGCGCCAGAGAGAAGCGGCGCCGTGCTGGCCGACTTTATTCAGTGCGTAGAAGAAAAGATGAAACGTCGCGAGCTTTTTCTTATCGTTATTGTAATTGTGTGCCACGCGCGTGAGCGCCTCGAGACAGGCGTCTTCGGGCGACTTTCCGCGCCGCATCATTTCCACGATCGTGTGCCCGCCGCAAACCTTGATGTTTTCCTCGCCTTTGCCTGTCGAGCCTGCGGCGCCGACCTCGTTATCCACAAAACAGCCTGCGCCGATGATCGGCGAATCACCGACGCGCCCGGGAATTTTCCACGCCAGCCCAGCCGTCGTGGTCGTGGCCGATATGTCCCCCTTTTCATTCACGGCCATGCACGGAATCGTTCCCGTCGGCGGATGCGCGATGACCCGCTCGGCATAAGCCATCTGCGCTTCGTCGTGATCGAAAATCGCGCCAAGTTGTTCTTTCCATTCCGGGCTGTCGATCCCGGGCCGCCAATTCACGGAAGTCGACGCCTTCCACGCCAGCCAGATTTTCCGCGAATGGTCTGTGAGCATGTTCACATCCTCGAAGCCTTCATCCACCGCAAAGCGGTGCGCGCCTTCGCCGACGATCATTACGTGGTTCGTTTTCTCCATCACCGTCTGCGCCAGCCGCGCCGCGTTTTTGATGCGGGGCAGCGCGGCGACGGAACCGGCCCGGTGTGTGGGTCCATGCATCACGCAGGCATCCAGCTCAACCTGGCCGTCCTCGTTCGGCAGGCCGCCGTATCCCACGGAATCGTCGTTCGGATCCTCTTCGACAACGCTGACCGTCGCCACCACGGCGTCCAGCGTGTCGCCGCCTTTTTTCAGAATGTCCATGCCTTTATCCAAGGCATGCAGCCCGTTCGCGCTCGAGATGATGATCGGGCGCTTGCCGGGTGCCGGTGCTGATGGCAGCGCAGCGGCGTCCGACGGCAGTGCCCGCGCCAGAAGCGCGCCGCTGCCTGCGGCAATACTGCTCGCAAGAGAACTCAGAAAAAATTTCCGGCGTGTCCACGGTTCCATGAAAAGCCTCCTGATGTGCGAGGAAAATATACAGGCGCAAGCACAAGATTGGAAGTTGCAGGGGCCGCCTTCTGAGGCGGATCTCTTGTTCTCATCAGATGAAGAGCGTGGTATTCAGAAAGGGTTGGCGATCGGCTTCTTTTCCCACAGGCGGAATCCGCCGAGGAAAGCATTTTCGTTGCTGCCGAGCCGCGCGCTTGCGGGCAGCTTCTTTAGTTTTTTGCTGTTGCCGCCGCCGAGCACCACATAATCGGCTTCCAGCGCGGCTTTCAGTTTTTTTGTAATCTTAAGCACATAGCGGCGCCATTTTTTCTTGCCCATGCGTTCGAGGCCGCGTAGACCGAGATAATCCTCATAGGTTTTGCCATTTTTGTAAGCGAGGTGTGCCAGCTCCATCGGCTGTAGAACCCCGTCGACGATCATCGCCGATCCCAGGCCGGTGCCCAATCCAAGAAACAGCATCCGGCCCCCCTGATAGCTGCCAAGGGCTTGCATCGCCGCGTCATTCAGAATTTTTACAGGACAGCCAAACGCTTTTTGAAAATCGAATCCCACCCAGCCTCTGCCGAGGTTGTGCGGCTCGCGAAGCGGATGGCCATTGATGATCGGCCCGGGATAGCCGAGCGAGATGCAGTTGAATTTCCAGTCGGATGTGGACTTTTTCACCACCTGCACCATTTTGCGCGGCGTCAACGCCGGGCCGGAAGGATATTTGCGCGGCTCTTTCTGTCCCTTCACCAGCATTTTTACGTTTGTGCCGCCGACATCAATCACAAGAACTTTCGGAGATTGTGGTGCGCGTGCTGATTTCATGGCCGCTCCTCGATGGGATGACCCAGTGCGAGCGCCGCGCCGGGCTCCGAGGATTCTAGAGGGAACTGGCGGCGCCGCGAAGCAAATTCGAGCTGCCGGTATCGGCCGCGGGAGTCAAGGGGGCAAAGCATGAGAAGAAGCTAGTGGGGTGCGAGCGTCTGCGAATAAATGTCGTGCGCGGCGGTGTCGTAGAGATGAAGAAGATCGGCGGCACGCTTGAGCAAATTGGCGGGGAGTTCGCCGGGCTGGTAATCGACCCAGCCGGTGGTGAAGACAAGCGAAACTTTTTCGCCCGAAGAATTTATTTCGATGGAACCGAGGCGGTTCAAGACTTGTTTGACCTCGTTCACACCGCATTCGGGAAGCAAAAGAAGGAAATCGTCGTCGTTCAGGCGAGCAGCGACGTCCGATCCGCGGCTGGCCTTTTTCAGGCGGCGGGCGAGCTCCTTGAGCGCGGTGTCCACGGCGGACCTGCCGCACTGCGCGGCAAGCTGCGAAAATTCTTCCACATGGACCGTGGCGAGACTGAGCGCGGTATTGAGGCGCCGCGCGCGGGCGACCTCTTTTCCGAGTTGCTGCTCGAGAGCGGCGCGGGTGTACAAGCCCGTAACCGGATCGAGTCCTGATGCTTCCGAAGATAGTTGCGGGAGAGCCTGAGAAGCGGACGGCTGAACCGTAAATTGTTTTCGCATCCGGCGGAACGACCATTGGCGATAAACGAGCCAGGCGTTGAAAACGAGAAGCAAACAGAGAGTGGCCCAGCGCGCTTGATCAGAACGGATTTCATAAAAATGATCCGCGTGACGAAAGAAAGTGTGAATCGAAGAGAGAAGGAAAGCGACGCTCGAGAGCGTGGTGACGAGCAAAGCGGAGAACCAGAGCCACCACTCGCGACGCGAAATTTGCTGGGGGTCTGCTTCGGCGGGCAGGACGCGAAATTGGCCGGAGCCCTCGAGGGGCGAAGGTTTCGGCTGATTTGCGGACGTTCCAAAGGCCAGTTTCATTTTGCGAACTGGAAGCACGGGGCTCGAAACACTGTAGGCGCGCGGCGGGAACGGAAGCAACCTTGAAAAAGTACAGGTTCATGCGATTCAAGAACCTGACCCTCGGGGCAGGCGCGGCGAGGAGCGGCTTCGAGCGAGCGAGAGATAGGCCGCACCAGCGCAGGCCGCGGCAGCGAGCAGACGTTGCAATCCACTAGAGCACCGTTCCGGCAGACAGAGCGGCAGTTGGAGGTTGAGCGGCCGCCTGCGGAGCGTGTTCGAGAATCTTGCGCGCGTAGAGCGCGACGTTTTTGACGCCGGCGGCATAGGCGGGATTGGGGTTGCGCACGCCGCCATTGTAGGCGCCGATGGCCTGGTCTACGTCGCCGCCGAAGCGGTCCAGCAAATCGCGGAGCAGAAGCCCGGCGTAGGTGGTGAGGACTTCGCTGCTGATGGAATTCAAATTGAGCGAGCGCGGTGGACGGAGACGCGGTGGCAACTGATTGTAGCGCCGCTTGTCTTTCAGGTAGAGCTGCTGCGCGACGCGAAGAGTTTCGCGGGAGATTTGCCAGGTGCCGATGGAATAGTCGCTCACCAAAACGCGGCGGCGGCGGCGCCGGAGAATGATGTCGCCACGCTGGGCGCGCTTCTTCCAGACGGCATGCGCAAGGTCCCCATCAACGTTCATGTAATTATTTTCCATGGCGCCGACACCGAGGAAATAGTCGAGCGGAAGATCGTAGAAATGAGCGACGTCCAGAATATCGGAAGCGAGGCGAAGCGCTTGATGATGCGTGAGAGGCTGAGGCGCGCCGGCGCCCTGGCCAACAACGCGCCAGTCGGTCTGCGATTTGAAGACAAGAAAATGGGCGAGAGCCGGAAGAAGCTGGAAGGAGGGAAGAGATTCGAGTTTTTGTTCGGTGGGAACATTGTAAGCGGTCTCGAACATGCGGCTCTGCTGCCGGGCAATGGCGAGATCCTGCTGCGTCCAGGCGAAGATTGCGTAATTGGTGATGAGGCCGCGCGTTTTCATTTGATTGAGACGAGGCAGCGCGGTGAGCCGGTCGTTTTCGACGAGGAGGAAAATCTTGTAGTTGGGGCGCTTGCCGGTGCGGGCCGCCGTCAGAAGAATATTCGAGGAGGCGTCCGGAACGCGGCCACGGAGATACTCGAAACGAAGGAAGGCTTCGAGCTGATCGTCGAAGGAAGCGATCTCGGCGCATGCAATTTGACTGGTGAATGGGAGGACGAGGCGGCCGTTTTCCAGTTTGGGAGCAGGGACGCGCTGCTCGAAAGAGATGGGCATGCGGCGCGGGTAAAGGCGGTAGGCAGCCCAAGAAGATAGCGCAAGTGCAGAGAGAATAATCGCCGCGGCTGGATAGAAGAGACTCCTGTTGAGTTTTTTGGCTGACATGGCTGCAGCCTTCGTTGCGTTCGATGGTGGTGCATACGCGAAGAACAGGAGTGCATGCGGCATGCCGCGCGAGGCAGCCGAAGCTGGGCTTGTAATCGGAAGAAAATAAATGTGTTGGATGGAGCGCGGGGCGAGGCGGCGGAGCGAACGTGTCAGGGCGGCGTGTTTCTGCGGGTGAAAATCCACAGGCGAATGTGGCAAAGGCTGGCATGCGTTCCATCAGTGCGGCTTCGAAGATCACAGCAGGGGACCCCCACCCCGGGTGCTTTTTGTAAAGAGTGCGGAAGTAATTGAAGGCAAACGAGTTGACAGGTTTGGCAGTGCAAAAGAGTGCGTAAGAGTATGAAAACAAAGGAAACGTAAGTCCCATGGAGTGATATTGATGTGGACTCTCAGGAGCAAGAGAGTTGCGAGCCGAAAATTTAAAGTTGAAAGGCGAAGTAGGGAAGCTGAACAAAGAGATGCTGAGAGCGCGGAGGGAGGAAGGATGGCGCGAAGGGGAGGGTGAAGGAGCGGTTGGCGGACGAGCGGCTTCTAGGCGCGGGGTGAGAACTTCGGACTTACTCAGGGCAAGCATGGGATATGGTAGCAGGGTTAGTTACCAGTTGTCAATAGTTTTGTTGTTTACTTAGTAGGTCATTCGAATGGAGGGGCGCGGATTGGAAGGGGAGTGGCGAAAGTCGAGGGATTTGAGGGAGTTGGCGGGATTGAAACGGTTTGGTGGGACTGTGGAAATGTGTGGAAAAGAAAGTGGGTAGTGAATAGTGGGTAGTGAGTAGCGGCCTCATGGCAAGACTCGGGCCACTCGCCGCGCGTCGGTGGAAGCGAAGGGATCGAAAAAAGGAAACGGAAAGACCCACCCTTGCAAAACCCAAACCTGCAAGGATGGGGCACCCCACGGAGAAAGACAAAGTCAAAATCTTTCTGGCGACGATATGGATGTCCTACCCGCCAAGAGTTAAGGCGCTGCCACCCGCCTCCATCTATGTCGTCGATTGACTCGTCTTCTCGATCCTACGCAACATCCGACCCAAGGCAACGAATTCATGCTCGGCCTTCTGGATTTGTCGGGGGCTGTAACACTTCGTAGATAAGTTGCTCGCGTCTAGCTCCTGGAACCCGACTTCGGTCTTTTCTTGTGGTCGGCCATACGTTGAAGCGACGGCGGCTTGGATCAACGGCATCCTCAATTGCTTCTCCCAGTCAGTGGGGGGCTTGCTTAAGAGCACGGCGCGATAGCCAGTACTTGTCACATCCACCCGCCCGATCTCCCCACGCAACTCTAAGAATCCTAGCTGGTATGCGATGTTCGTTTTAGTGTCGGCGACCTTGAGGTGCTCGACGGTGGCCCACTTTAAGTATCGTTCGAGGCTGATTTCGATCTCATTGATCCGACTGACATTCTTTAAGTTGTGCCTGCGAACCA
Source organism: uncultured Acidobacteriota bacterium (assembly GCA_963824515.1). Lineage (GTDB taxonomy): Bacteria > Acidobacteriota > Terriglobia > Acidiferrales > UBA7541 > Acidiferrum. The sequence goes on along the minus strand of CAWGPN010000009.1, from coordinate 142,743 downwards.
TGGCCGCCATGTAACTTCGGGCGGCTGGGCCAGACGACTTGTGATAATGAAAGTTCGGTAGCCGAAGTACTCGCTCATAGCCCATGAGATACGGGTGGGACTCGGCTACGACCGAGGCTCTGTACCAAGCTCGTGGGTTGGCCAGACAGGTTTCGAGTTGGATGTGGGAGATCCTCATGTTAGAACCGGAGTTAAGTTTGAGTATTTGCTCAAGACTTTACGCGCCTTTGCACACGCACGTCGATACATAGCGATCACGTCAGAGCGAGCGATTTGAGAAGAATACAAATCGGGCCACTCCGTCATGAACTCGATATCGGAGAATTTCTCAACCCGCAGGACAAACTCTGCAAAATCAGCTAGGTTTCGTCGGCCGTCATCAGTATCACTTAAGCTAGCAAACGTCTCTGTAAACAGATTTCTCTCGTAGATGGTAGGGTCAGCCCCGTGAGATTCAATGGCAATCCGCCTGACGATACAAGGGATACAAGCGCCACAATGAGTTGCTTCTCCGACCAGGCGTGACGTCTTCCAACAACTTGTCGTTTTTGGAATTGCGGCAAGGAGCTTGTCCCACACAATTTTCGTCACTTCCGCCTTAGTTTTGTGGACGTACGGATTTGCTATATGAAAGGCGGTCTGCAGGGCATCGTTGAAGAACGTCTTGGCTTTCGCCAAGACATCAGGATGTGCTGTGTGGGTCGAGAATGCCCCGATCCGCGCAGGTGTCAGAGGCAAATGGATGGCCATCTGCCCATTTTCCGCAAGGTATACGACGTCCTTATGCCCTGCACGCCTCGCGCACAGAACCCCAAGTGTGAGAAATAGAAAAGATCGCGTCCGCTGACTACTCTCGGTGTCAAACGAGGCATTTGCTGCCGGGGGCGTTGAACTCGATGTGACTTGGAACTTCCGATGTGGCGGAGTTATTCCTATCGATTGCAGGAGCACGATAAGCTCGTCTTGTGTGACGCTCGTTCGCTGATTCCTGGTGGTGTGGCTTACCAATTGCAGTGAAGGAACGGTAGCTCCCAGCTCGATGGCGGCCGCAAGAGAATCCAATCCACCGGAGAACAGAAGTGTTGCGCCAGAGGATGGTTGGGCAACCGGCTCTGTCTCCGGTGTACCGGATTCCTGTCGAAAGGTAATCCGCCAACTATCATTAGAAAGGGTGCGTAGCAGTTCCTCGAGTAATGGCTTTATGGGCTGAAGGCGTCCAGCGTTTACAACTGGGACTGAAATCTCAATTCCCCTAGCAAAGTCTTCCCTCTCTCCGCGGGACAGGCATCGATCAACTGCAAATATGGAGGACGCTATCAAGAGTAGGTCAGCCTCCAGCGTTGTGAGGCCCCCGAACGTCCTTTGAAACTTAGCCTCCCCCGTCTGCAGATTCGCCCCCGCTTCGAGAACGATGGGGCTTCCGCCGGTCTGCTTCCCGCCTCTCCTCACAAAGACGCTGCGCGCCTTCATGTTGTCCTGCCTCCGCTCTGAAGTGCCTTCAGAACCTTGGCGATGTAGGCTTTCCACTCCTTTGGAGCCAGCCGCGGATTGCCCAACACCTTAACCTGTTCTCTTGTCGTCTGCCGCAGGCTATCTTTTAGCCTTATAGCGCTACTCGTATTCTCTACTCTGCCTTCAGCGGCAACGAAGCCGGGTAAGTCTCTTGACGCATAATACGAAACGGCTTCTGCAAAAAGCTCTCCGATGAAACTCACCGCGTCTGACTTTTGGGCCGTACACCTCGCTAGCGCACGACGACCCATTTCGAGAGCTAGCCCAGCGTCGCTCTCGTGCAAAATCGATCGATCGTACAGCGTAAGTGCATCATGTACGGGCACGCCCTCTTGAACGTACCCGCATGCTGCAGCGAGCGCGGGATTACCAAAATCCCTAAGCAGATTCTCGCCGCGATCAGCTGCCACGGCCCTCCATATTTCGAGGCTTTGCCTGGACGGACTCACGTCCGGAGTTCCCACCACTGCAAGAGCTATCCGCCAGGGCGGAGTTCTGGGCGAGGGGTCGTTACGAGAGGTTCCCATTCACAGTTCCCTTGACTCGCAGCGTTCCTGGGTCACTGCGTTGATCTCTGATTCGATCTGCTGATTTCGGACCAAACCGCCCGCGAAAAGCGCATTCCACCTAACGGAGCTGCGGACGTCCGGTTTACCGCGAAGGGTCCTGACCATGAGCCAAAGGTCTTCGGCTTTCATGAAGCACAGCGGAGTGCGGGTCTGCCCTAGAAAATCTCTCGCGGCGGCGGCTAGTCCCTTCTCGTCCTGGACGAATCTAGAGGAAACAACCAACGCCGCGACAACATCACCACCGCGTAGTTGACGCTGCTTTTGCTTCTCTACATATTCCGCTAGCGCCCGAAGAGAGCCAGCGCCCACGTCGAAACCCGAGCTAGATGCCTTAGCGTCCACCACGATCACACTGAAATCGGGCAGTGGTGCGATCATATCGCTTACTCGTTTGCCACGCTTTTGTCCGCCCATGCGATTTACTCGGCGGGCGAAACAGAACTCCAGGCCGTCAGCTACAAGGGACTCAAAAATCCACCAAGCTTCGCCCTTCAGCCCTCGCGGCACTTCATTTTTGGAGGCAGTGAGCAGGTGCTCTCGGTACTCGTCCGTGAGAGCCCTCCACGAGGGAACCGCGCCTCCCATTACATCTAGAAACTCCGTCCAGCAAAGCTGGCCCGTTCCGCCCGAATTTGAAACCAAGACCACAAGGCGATTTTGGTTGGCGGCGGCGTGGGCGATATCGTTTGCGGCCTCATCGGGGAACTCACTTTGATCGGTAATGGCAATCAGAAATTGGACGCTTGGTCCAAGGCGACTGGCCCTCTCGCAACTGAACTCGATATGGGCAGGTTGCCTATGCACGCATGAAAGTTCGAAACCAGCCGCGAGTAAGGTCCGCGTGGCAACAGCTACAATCTCAGATGTTGCTTGTGAGGAGGTATTTTCCATATCCCAAGCCTTCAGATTGCGCCGCCGCGGACTGCCGTCCCTTGGCCACACTACTACAATCGCAACCAGCTTCACTTGGATTTACTTGAGGACGTATAGCGAGTTAACAACTGGGTGTTTAAATCAGCAGGATCAGTACGGGTGGCCAAGGTTATGAGCGGGGAGAAGTTCGCCGGGTCCCCTAGGCACTGGTCCAGAGAATGTCGATCCTTTTTTCGACGTTGGCGAAGTCGTGGTCGCAGGTGGCGAGGGAGGCTTTGCGGAGGGCGGTGAGGAGTTGCATGAGTGGGGGACGGGAGTTGGCAGACGGTCCCTGAGGGACCAGGACTAGGGCTGCGTCATCGGGTTTTCGACTGCTTTTTCTGTGAGCGCTATGTGCACGCCTCCGATTTCGAGTGTGCCCACGAGATGGAAATCGTCGCGCTGATCTTTTGCGACGTCTTTCTGCAGGTTTGAAAGCTGCATGGCGGCGTGCAGGCGGTAGGTATAGCGAGCGGACGAGGGCTGAGGTGGTTTCTCGGCGATAGCGACACCAACCGCGCCAGCCACCTGCGAAAGGGTGCGGGGACAATAGCGGTAACCCTCCAACGCGGCCTTGTTGAGATCCTTTGCCAAATTCGTGACCAGCTGCACGTGAAAAATACGGTACTGGTAGACGCCCTGAGGCGCGGCTAAGGGCGCCATGCGGACATCCGCGGTCTTCGTTCCGTGCGGTGTGAAGGCGACGAGGCGGTATCCCGCGGCTGCTTGCGAATTCAGATCAGCCTGGGCTTGGTCAAACGCACCCCCGGAGATGGTCACGGACTTCTGATCCGGACCAGGTGGCGATGGACTCACGGCGACCGAGCTGCCGGTTTCGCCGGATGGGAGCAATGGCGTTTCCAGATACAATTTGAGAGCGGTGTCCAGACGCTTGGCGAGTTCGCGGGCAATGTTTTCGCTGCTGCCGCCAAAGGCACCACTAGAAAGCGTCGCGGGGACCTGTACCACGATCCGAGGCTCACCGGTGGCCAGATCGCGAAAAACCACGAGGGCGACGATGTTGCCTGCGCCCATGCCAAATCCAACGTATCGCTTGCCGCGGCTGCCGCTGTCGAAATAGGTGATTGTGCCGGTAAGGCTGAGCGCAGGAACGCTGGTGCCAGCCGGGCTTTGCCCCGGAAGGAGTACCTGCGAGAACACCCTGGACTTTTCGAACTGCTTTACGATTTCGTCCTGAAGACGCTGGCTATACTCCGGAGGAAAGTCTATCCCGTCCTGAACGTCGAACTTCTCGACCTGGACAACCTTGTATTGGTCTTTCATTACTACAGGAGTGGGGGAATCCGTTTGTTGTCCCGGTAAGTCAGCAAAAGCAACTGCCGCGGGCGCAGCCGGAAAATGGCTCTCTTGTTTGATGGAAGCGTTGACAAACGATCCACTTTCCAGGGAAGCGCCTAGCAACCCTACGATGGCGATAGTTGTGAGGATTGACAAATTTCTTCCGTACATCAGGTTCTCCGCTTACCGGTGTACCGGGATGCGGCAAATCGTTGCGGTGACTGTAGTCACGGGCAGGAGTGACTGCAGATACACACTACTGAGTACGGAGAATTTCCTGGAAAGGCGCTCGCTATCCGGATGTGTAGAGAGGAAGGCGTATTGGGAGGTTTGGACGGATTCTTGAAGGCCATATTGGAGGAATTGCAGGTCTTTGTCGGTGCGACTATTCGCGAGGTGGCGCAATCCAATGCACGAGCCAGGGCTGCGAGGAATTTCAAGATGAGGTTGAAAGCGGATAGCGGGCACGGCATGCCGTGCCCCTGCAATGGCGTGGACTAAGTCTGCGACAAGATGGGGGGAAGGACAATGACGGGGGAAAATCCAGTACGGGAGTCGGTTTTGCAGGCGATTGGGAATACGCCGGTGGTGCGGCTGAGGAAGCTGGTGACGGCGGGGATGGCGGACGTACTCGTGAAGGGCGGTGAGGAATCGTATGCGGCGGGGGATGGAGAAGTTGACGGGGCTGGGCCACGAGTGTGATAGGGTGCGCCGAGCAGAATGTGGGTTCAAGCGATCTCGGTCAAAGAGGTCTGGGTCCAGGATGAACGGCGAGGTTCTTTCGCTTGGTGAGGGCTAGTTAGATGACGGTGGGAACTAACGGTGGGAACTGACGGCGGGAAGAGTTCCGGAGCGGCAACGAGGATTCGCAAGGCGGGGCTCTTCTACTTTGTTTTTGTGATGTATGCGTACGTCACGGCGGGGCCGTTCGGTCTGGAAGACCAGATCACCACGAGCGGGCCCGGGCTGACGCTGCTCTTTGACCTGCTCATTCCGCTTTTCTGGTGCATTCCGGTTTCGCTGGTGGCGGCGGAATTGACGACGGCCTTGCCGGTGGAGGGAGGGTTCTACCGTTGGGTGCGCGCGGGCTACGGCGACTTCTGGGGCTTTCTGGCGGGGTGGTGGAACTGGTCGGCGTCGTTCATCTTGGGCGGGGCTTACGCGGTGCTCTTTACCGACTACCTGGGATTTTATTTTCCGCAATTGGTGGGCTGGAAGCACTACGTGGTTTCGCTGGCGTTGATTGCCATCATCGGGTACGTCAACGTGCGCGGCATCAAAATGGTGGGACTGGTGGCGACGGTTCTGGAGATCTTCATCCTGCTGCCGGTGCTGGCGTTGTGCGTGATGGCGCTGCCGAAGTGGCATCACAATCCCTTCGCGCCGTTTATTCCGCCGCACGTGCCGCATTTGCAGGTGTTTGGCGTGGGACTGGCGCTGGGCTTGTGGCTGTACTCGGGATACGAGCAGTGCTCGACGGTTGCGGAAGAGGTGGAGAATCCCCAGCGGAGTTATCCCATCGCGCTGGCGCTGGTGGTGCCGCTCTCGATCGCCACGTATTTTCTACCGACGCTGCTCTCTCTGGCGGCCCTGGGCAACTGGCAGGAGTGGCACACGCGCTATTTTTCCGATGCCGCTTTCCTGATCGGCGGGCGCTGGCTGGGCTTCTGGATGACTATGGCGGCCATGGTCGCGAACATCTCGCTTTTCAACGCCACGGTGCTGACGACGACGCGCATGCCCTCGGCCATGTCCGAGGACGGCTACCTGCCGCCGGCCTTGGGCAGCAAGCACCCGCGCTTTGGTACGCCGTGGATCGCGATTGTGATTTCCTCGGTGGTCTACGCGCTGCTGGCTTTCCAGACTCTGGTGCAACTCATCACGGTCTACATGTGGCTGCGGATTGCGACGACGGTGCTGACGGTCCTGGCGGGCTGGCGCATGCGCAAGACTCATCCGGAGATGCCGCGGCCGTTCCGCATTCCCTGGGGGCGCAGCGGGCTTTTCTATGTCGTGGCGGCGCCGCTGGCGATGAGCTGCGTGGCATTGCTGGGAAGCGACAGCTTCGGGTTGCGCTGGGGACCGCCAGCGCTTCTGCTCGGCCCGGTGGCGTATGTAGTGCTGCGCTGGACGCGCGCGGGAGGGAGGTTGAAAGCGTGAATACGATGGACAAACTTTAGATTGGCACCTTTGATTAGCGAGAGCGGGCTCCCGAATGAGCGAAGACAACCTCAGCCGATCAGATCGAGGAATCGGAACCACGCTCCGGCGAGCGGCAAAGCCCAAGTGTTCCCGCTGCGGAGGCCGAGCGGTGCACCGCGGAACGGAATGCCCGCGAAGGGAAGATCATCCGGCTCACCGCAGATGAGCCCGGCGAGCTTTGTTCCGAAATAAGTGGCGGCGGCCACGCCGTGGCCTGCATAGCCGATGCCGTAATACATGCCTTCCATGCGCCCCGCGTGGGGCATCCTATCGAACGTAAAATCCAGCGAACCGCCCCAGACGCATTCCGGCTTGATCTCGCGCAATTGCGGATAGATGCCCAGCATGTCGCGGTAGAGGATGTCGGCGCTCTGGCGCACGGTGTTTTCGTTTTCGGGGAAGAATGCGGCGCGGCCACCGAAGAGGAGGCGGCGGTCGGGCGTGAGCCGGTAGTAGTGCGTGAAATGTCTGGAGTCGTAGATCATTCGATTGCGCGGGCTCAATTCGTGCGCCAGAGTCTCGGGCAGAATTTCCGTGACGAGAATGTAGGAGCCGATGGGGATGACTTTCTTGCGCAGAGCCGGAGCGGCATCCGTCGTATAGGCGCCGGTGGCCAGGATAACTTCCTTCGCGGCCAGACTGCCCTTGGAGGTGCGCACGGAGAAGCTGCGCGTTCCTTGGTTCGTTTGCGGCTCAATTTTTTCGACGCGAGCGTGGTCAAAGAGGGCGGCTCCTGCGCGCTGCGCGGCCTGCGCCAAGCCAGCGACGTAGCGCGCGGGGTGTAGCCCGGCGCTGATTTCGTCCACCATCCCGCCGAAATAGATCTCAGAGCCGATTTCGCTTTTCAGCTCGCTGCGGGGAATGATGCGCAGCTCGTGGTTGAATTCGCGCCGGATGAGCGCCGCCGATTCCTCGTATTCATCGAAGTGCTTTTGTTTCGAGGCGACTTCGAGGTGGCCGCAGCGGGAGAAGTAGCAGTCAATTTTCTCCTCGCGGACGATCTGCTCGACGCAGTCAATCGAAGCCAGCGAGGCCGCGTACATGCGGCGGACGAGTTCGCGCCCGTAGCGCGAGATCAATGCGGGTACCGGGAGCTTCATCCCGGTGAGGACCATGCCGCCGTTGCGACAGCTCGCGCCCCAACCGAAGGTCTGCGATTCGAGGACGGCCACGTTGACGCCGCGCCGAGCCAGAGCGCGCGCGGCGGACAGCCCGGTGAATCCGGCTCCGATGACCGCAACATCTACTCGCTCCGGCAAGGGCCGCGAGGGATCGCCCGCTGGAATGGAGGCGCTGCCGAGCCAGTAGTTTTTATCCAGGATGGTTATCGCGGACTCCGCAAGAAAAACAGATAGTAACACCACTACCCCGCCCGGGAAGCATGAGGCAACTCTCTTGAGCAGGTTGCGGAAAAATGACTGGGAGCCTCGTTTCGAGGAGCTAATGACCGCGGGGAATTTCTCTTTTGCGTCTCGATGCAACGAAGAAAGATTTCTCCGCGCAAAAAACGCGCGGAGGTGCAGAGGTCTCGCTTCGCGCGAAGTGAGCAGATACTGGACTCTTTCCGCGGCCAGCTAGACTTAGAGTCGGGACATCCTATCGGACTTATCCTTTAACCTACGAGCGCGGAACACAAAGCCCCATCCTTCGTTGGGGGCGAAGGATGGGGCGACGGTGATGCGGCGGGTTCCCGGTGGGGTTATGGGTTGAAAGCCACGATGGGCCCTGGCCCTCGGCCTTCAGTGCTTTTTCTTCACTGGTGGCTTTTTCTCCCCGCCCTTAGTGCTGATCAGGGCCAAGAAATCTTTGGCGTTAAAGGGGTAGTGGCGGACGGACTGTTGTCCGGTGGTGCTCAAGGTGACGTCCACGCGGCGATTGTTGGCCAGAACGAGGACCCGAAGATTGCGCAACATTTTTTGGCGATCGGCGGGAGTCAAGTCTGGATTGTCGGTCATCTGTTCCTTAATTTCGGCGGCAGTGAGCTGCTCCTCCTCGCCAAGAGCCTTCAGCTCAAAGTGGTCCGCAGGGACGCCGTGTTCCACCAGGAAATCCCTGGTGCGAGCGACGCGGCGTTCGGTAAGAGCCTTGTTATATTCCACGGAGCCACGCGGGTCGGCATGGCCACTCAGGATCAGGTGAGCGTCAGGCTTGTACTTCAGATAATTGAGGAAGTCCTCGGCCAGAGTTTTCAGGATCTCCGCCTGGCTATCGAGCAGGCCACCCTCCGGATGCGCGGCGGTGGGACGAGCGGTCTGGAAATAAATGCTGTGGAGAGCAAGCTTGGCTTCGAGCTGCTGGATCTCAGGGGCGGGAGCCGGGGGAGGCGGCGGAGGCGGAGCTTCCACTTCGACTGCGGTCGTGGAAGAGGCCGTGAGCGCCGGACTGCGATCATCGCTTACGTTGCAGGTAACGGTGATGTGACCCGGTTGCGCGCCTTGCGTATTCAAGGTGGCAGTAGCGCCGGTGCCGGAGATGTCGCCCGCGCTTGCGGAGTAGCTGTAGATAAGTCTGCGGCCATCAGGGCTGCTGGCATTCGAAGTGATGGTTGAAGATCCACCCGTTTGGACAGTGGCCGGATCGGCAGAACACGAAATTACGGGCGGACGGGGCGCCTTGACGGTGAACCTGGCACTGCAGGACGCAGAACCATTTTTGCGGCCGTCGCTCAAGTTGGCAGTGACTTCATAATCGCGCGGTTCGAGACCGGTGGTGTCAATCTGTACAGTGGAATCGCTGCCCGAAACCTTCACTCCAGTTCCGCTCCAAGAGTAAGAGACGGTGCGTTTGGGATTGAAATTGGAGCCGGTGGCCGTGGCGGTCACAGGCTCGCCCGCGAAAACTTCAGTGGGCTGAACTGAGCAAGCCGCAGAGGGCGGAAGCGGAGGCGGTCCGCCGCCAAACATAAAATTGATGCCGGTCTGAAGTCTTGCGCCGCGAATTTCCGTAATGGGTGTGGTATTGGAAGGACCGTAACGATAGCTCGAGAATACATAGTCGGCCCTGATCAGCCGAAGCGCGACGTGTCTGGACAAGTTGATATCGAGGCCGCCGCCGACCATGAACCCAAGTTTATCTACATCGTGGAAGGAATCTGGCATGAGGCGATGGTCGCCAACCAGGAATTCAAGAAACGGGGAAACGTGCTCGTGACGGAAGGTAATCTTCGGGCCGATAGAAAGGTTGGAAAAAGCAGCGTCGTCAATTCGTTTGACCAGCGTCTGTTCACCGCTGCCCCAATGCGTGCTGGTATCGAGGGTGAGCCCCATCCAATTATTAAAATTGTAGGTCAGGCTGACGCCGGCTCCGCGCGGATTCGATTCCATGCGGCTGCTCACAGGAAGCAATCCTTGCGGAAGAACGCCGTGGACATCTCCGCCAGGGTAGAAGAAAGAGTATCCGCCGAACAGCTCCCACTTGGGGGCGGGCTGGTCCTGAGCCGTAGCGGGGGAGCTAAAGATACAGAGCACAGCAATCATTGCCGGTAGCATTACCGAGACACGGCCAAGACGGCTCTTTAAATGAGATAACATTCGAATATCCCTCCGAACTTTTTTCACGGGAACTCCTGCACTACCTTCCTGACCGGTGGTGGACCAGCCTCAAGCTGGTCTCACTCCCGCGTACCTCATGGGCAGGACGGCACGGTAACCGCATTGGTATCCATGGTGACTGCGCCCGTTCGCGCCAGAGCTCTGCCGTTTAGCGTCGCGCTGGTGCCCATCGTGATGGAATCTTGAGCCATCAGGTTTCCTACGAAGACTGAGAAGGTCCCAAGGGTTGCCGAACTGCCAATCTGCCAGGTAACGTTCTTAGCCTGAGCGCCGCCAATCAGGATGACTCGGCTGTTGGGAACACCGCCTGTAGTCCCTGCGGCCGTGGTCAGCGCAGTCCCGACCTGGAAAATCCACACAGCATTGGCAGTGCCGGTGAGAGTGAGATCTCCGGTTATTCCCAGGGTGGTCGTTGCCTTGTAGACGCCAGCGGGCAGAGTTTGCCCACCTATATCAGCGGTCAGCGCGGCTCCTCCTGCTGCTCCCGCGGCATTGTTATACGCTACCGTCAAGTCACTCTGAGCTTGCTGGGAAATCGCCGTGCCCAGGTCAATCGTTCCGCCGTTTATTATTGCCGGCGGAAATCCAGTGATCGACTTTGCCGGCCAAATCCCCACATTTCCGCCCGTCACGATGGTGTTGCCGGTACTGCTAACGACGGGGGTCGCACCCAGAATTCCGAAGCCGCATGCCGATCCAATCCCCGGTGGCGGTGGCGCACACACAGCGGAGGTCGTAAACGTCCACACAAAATTGGCCGCCAGACTGTTACCGAACATATCCGTCGCCCCGGTGGTGATCGTTGCGGTAAAAACGGTGCTCGCGGAAAGAGGAGGGGTCGAAGGCGTGAAGGTGGCGGTATTTGTCGACACGACGTAGGTGACTGCCCCAGCCACGCTCGTCCCGCCTGGCCCGGTCAACGTAAACGTAGTGGTGTTGATGGTCGCAGGGTTCATCGCCTTACTGAATATCGCAGTGATAATGACGGGGTTGGCGTTGGGGCAAACGTCGACATTGCCGTCCGGCGGAGTTACGGTGAGCACTGTAGGCGGGGTGAATTGGCCGCCGGGGTTGGACGCGGTCACATTCTTGTCCGGGTCGCCGCAGCCGGATATGACGAGGGCCAACAGGAACGCCGGGAACCAGATTTTGCTAAATTTCCATTTGCGCATAAGCCTCTCCTCATTCACCCCATTAGAAAGCGGTCAAGAGTTGTCTACAGTTGTCTACTAATATCAAGTCCTCATTTCAGCGTCTGTTCAAAACAGAACAGAGCTGATTAATGACAACCGGGATGCGGACTTCTCCGTTTCCGTACAGTCCCGGAAGAATTCCGACTCGTGGCGGGCATAGATTTCCGAAAGGCGCTTTGGCGATGCGCCTTCGAGGCAGTGGTCGAGTGGCCAAAAACCGCAGGTCTTAAGACTTGAGCTACAGGAGCACATGCACAGAGCGGGCGAGGCGAGCCCCGCGCCTACAAAGCACAAGCACGCAAGAAGGTCGGAGTGTTATTCGGAGGCGCCGAGGGGGAGAAAATATTGGGTGCCTTTGACGGGGTCCTGGAGGCGGCGGAGGAGCTGTTGAAGGTCTTCGCTGCGTTCGACGAAATCGATGTCGGAGGTGTTGATGACGAGGAGGTCGGAGGCCGCGTAGCGGAAGAAAAAATGTTCGTAAGCGTGGGCGACTTCTTCAATGTATTCGGGGGAGATTTGAGATTCGTCGCGGGAAGCTTTTTTGGCAATACGGGCGCGGAGGACTTCGGGCTTGGCTTGAAGATAGATGACGAGATCGGGAGCGGGAATGCCAGCGGTAAGAGATTCGTAGTAGCGCTCGTACAGTTTTAGCTCTTCGTCATCCAGATTGAGGTTGGCGAAGATGCGGTCCTTTTCGAGGAGAAAATCGGAGAGGACGGGGCCGGGAGCTTCGACGGCGAGAGCTTCACGGATGCGTTTTTGGCGCTCGATGAGGAAATACATCTGGGCGCGGAAAGCGGCGCCGGCTTTTTCCTTGTAGAAATCGGCGAGGAAAGGGTTGTCCTCGCAATCGTAAACGCGGCGCGCGTGGAGGCGCTCGGCAAGAATTTTGGCGAGAGTGGTTTTGCCGACGCGCAGCGGACCTTCAATGACGATGAAGCGGGGAGACTGCGGGCCGCGCTGCGGTTTGAGAGCGTGCTTGGCTGCGGTGGATTCGTTGACCGCCATTATTTAGAGAAGCCTCAAGAAGGACCACGGCGGGGCCGGGGTCAATGGACGGGATTATAGCAGAGTCGATACGGCTGCAAACGGCAGGACACGGCGTTTTGATGGGGAGGAGAAGAGACAGAAGAAAGCGAGAGCGGTGCTCCCGGACAGCAGAATTGATTGAAGAGGCGGCAAAGTGATGCCGGAAAAGTGAAAAATTGTTCACTATTGCGGCTGGTACGGGAGTCCCGAAAGCGGAAAACGGAGGGGCTAGAGGAGGGTACTAATTGGAATGTGACCAATGGGCCAGTGCGACCTGCTCTTTTGGGCAGTATATTCTCCGTAGTTGAGAGTGGGGACTGATGTGCAGAGCTTTCAACTACTGAGGTGGAGAATGCTGCTGGCCACGATCCTTTTGTTTTGCCCCTTTCCGCAGAGCGCAGACGCAGTAAAGGCAGTAACGGAGCGCCCCGCAGGCGTAACCGTCGAAGAGACGAAAGAGACCCCATCCTCGAAGACGCTGCCGTCAACACCGGAACCAAAGATCAAGAGCGACGTGGAAATCGCCGACGCTTCGAATCCCGCGCCACTGAATCCGGCTGCGGGAGCCGCACCGATTGCAGCAGCCAAGCCACCCCTGGCCATTAGGCCAGTCCGGCTGGCGACGAACGGCGAATACGGGACCGCACGGCAGAAGAAGATTTGGTATGCGCTGACGATAGCCTCGTCCGGCGCGGCAGGGTTTGATGCGTGGTCGACGCGGCGAGCGATCTCAAGAGGGTACGGGACGGAATCCAATCCGCTGCTGAGGCCGTTCGCGCATTCCCCGGCGCTCTACGTGGCGACGCAGGTCAGCCCGCTGGTGCTGGATTTTGTCGGGCGCAAGATGATGACGAGCCGACACTCGCTATTGCGGCGGATATGGTGGCTGCCGCAGGCGGCGGGGACAGGAATGTCGCTGTTCGCAGGAGTGCACAACGTCGGCGTGGTGCCCGCGAACTAACGAGCCGAAACAACAGAGAGAATCAAAAGCGTCCCGGTGAAGTGATTCACCGGGACGCTTTTATTTTGCTTACAGGCGAATGCGGGGGTCTCGCCCCTGGGCGTTTCGACGCTGCTATTTGCCGACAACCAAGATGGCAAAAGAGCCTGGCTTTATTTTGCCGCGGCGCTCGCCGGGAGCTGGCGGATCGAACTCTGCGGAAGAAAGAAAGATTTTGTGAGTCTTCAAGTCGAGGCCCATGGTGCGGGCGGAGCGCTTGGTGGGGACATTATCGACTACGGTGAACTTATCGGGAGAATCTTCATGGACGACGGTGAGATGACCGTCGCCGCAGGACGCGAAGATGTAGTTGGTGGATGGCTCGAAGCGGGAGGCGTCCGGACCCTGGCAGATTTGCGGGGTGGCAATCACTTTGCCGGTGTCAGCGTTCACGACGGCCATGACCTTTTCATCGCAGACGGAAAAGATGCGGCGAGTCTTGAGGTCCATGGAAAGGCCGGAAGGAGACTGGCAAGGCGCAAGCGGCCAGCGGTGGGTTTCGGTGAGTTTCTGCGCGTCGAATTCAACGAGTTCGGATTTGTCCTCAATGTTGACGAAGATGTTGCCTTTGCCGTCGGCAACGGCAAATTCCGGTTTGCCGCCGAGAGCGAGCGTGCCAGCGACCTTTACGTCGGCAGCGTCGATAGCGGTGGTGTTGTGGCCACGGCCGTTCATGGTGAAGACGCGTTTGGTGACGGAGTCGTAGATGATGGCGTCCGGATTGGCGTCAGTGTCCACCGTTCCGAGATTCTTTAACGTCTTGAGATCGAAGATGACGGCCTTGTTGGCGCGGCCCGCACTGACGAAGCCGCGATCGAGGCTGGGAGCGAGGGCGATGCCGTGAACGCCGGGAGTATCAGGAATATCGCCTTCGATGGCGTAGGTGTCGGCGTTCATGACCACGACGTGGGAGCCATGAGAGATGTATACGCGGCGGGCGGCGGAGTCGACGGCGAGATAGTCCCAGAAATCGTCGCCGGGAAGGGGAACCGTTTTGATGAGGTGATAGCCGGAAGGGCCGGGGGCAGGAGCGGCGAAGAGTGGCTTGAGCGTGAGGCAGAGAAGCAGAGCGGCGGAGAGGGAACCGAGTGTTGTAAAAAGAGCGAAGCTTTTGCGCATGGTGTTTCTCTCCTTAACTGCACGGCCCGTAAAAGAGCCTGGGCAGCTACCTATACATCTCTCAACCTAAATCCAAGATAAATAAAAGGCGAGTGGAAAGACTTCCTCTTGAAATGCGGGCGAGTTGCGCGCAGCCGTATTCGCGGGCGAAAGCAAGGCGGTTGGTGGGTCGAAGCTCGGGCTCAGTTGAGCGCAACCGGTGGGGAGAGTGACACGCCAGCGCAAGCTGTTTCCTTGAGAGTTTTTATACCTGATCGGGGTTGGGAAGCATCTGGTCGCGAATGGTTTTTGCCAGATCATGACAAGCGGCACTGAATTGGCGAACGGTCCGCCGGGTTGGGCCGAAGGTGTCAAACTCATCGAGGGAAAGGCCATTTTCAGTGTACGCGCGCTGAAAATCCGGAAATTTCAGCAGCAGCTCATCCACGATCTTAGGATCAACAGGCTTGTTGATTCGCGAGATAACCTCGACATCGCTCGCATTGAAACGGACTTGCCACTTGTGCGGCGGGGAGATCACGACTTCTCCGCCGATGAATTCGCTCCAATGCATGTGATTGCGGAAGGCCGCTGACAGCAGCCGGATGCGGTAGCCACGGTCGCGGAAAATCTTGTAGGTTTTCTTGAAGACGGCGACGCCGGCCCACTCGAGATATCCCGGGTCAGTGGTGATATTGTTTTGTTCCACTTGGACTTTGAGCCAGTCGTCGAGTCTTCCAACCATGATGGTGCAAACGGGCCCCATGGAAGAGATATCTTTGCCTTCTCTTTCGCGGCGTTGCAAGCCGCGCTCGAGAGCTTCCGCGACGGCAATGCACTGCGGAAGGGTGAAGCAAACGGTCGCGTTAATGCTGATTCCCTGATAAGTGGCTTCTTCAATGGCGGGAATCCCGGATTTGGTTACGGGAATTTTAACGATCATGTTGGGCGCCAAATCGTTGAAGCGCACCGCTTGGGCGAGAATCGCCTGCGGGTCCCGATAAAAGCGGGGATCCGTCTGGATAGAAAGCCGCCCGTTGATTCCCCGAAACTGCTTAAAGACGGGGTTGAGAAGTTCAGCGCCTTTGATTGATATTTCCTCCACCACCCTCCAGGCGATCTGGTCTTCGGTTGCGCAGGGCATCTCCGCGATGAGTTCCTGGATGCGGCCTTTCCAGACAGGCATCTCCTTTTTCAGCATGTCCCCCACGATAACGGGATTGCAGGTAGCCCCGACGGCCCCATGTTCCAGTGAATAGCTCAATTCTTGAACGGATGCCGAATCGTTCCAGAGGCAGGTGGGAGTTGTCTGCGTCATCTCGTGCAGCGGGCTCTTGAATTTTACGACCTGCGTCATGGCATTCTCCTCTTGGGGGTGACTACATCCGTTCGCACGCCACCGACGGGACTGACGTGGCGGCTGACCGATTGATAAGGAAGGCCGGGAAGCGGACCGAACCCTCCCACTCGATGCGGCTTAGTATACATCCATCGCTTCCCAGAAAGTCGCCTTCCCGAAACGTTTTTCTTTGGGTTTTTTGCCGTTCTTGAACTGTTACTTTGACGAAGAGAGCGAGACAACGGCAGGCACGATGTTGTTTGGTGCATAGCTGACGTGGTAAGGTCACGCGCGACGGATTCCAGTAAAGGCTGAAATGGAGGCGTAATTGTCTTCGTCTTTGATGAGTGTAAGGCCGCGAAGATCGCGCAGCACGCTAGGCAATTCCGGTATAAAGTAATAAAATGCCGTTGTTGGGAATCCATCGATCGAATATCGAAATGTTTCGGTGAATGCGGCCTATAGGGACAGCGCCTTTCCAGGATTGTGTGCTTGCGGTCCCACCACAGGCGAAGCGAGGGCGAGAGGTGGCGGTCGGATTGAGAGCAAACGCCGGGGCAGTGGACATACGACAAAGAGCAAAGCGGGGAGAGTAAGTTGAGGTCAAAAGCGAAGCGGGTGAGGCGCCACGTTACGATTCGCGAAGTGGCGAAGGCGGCGGGGGCTTCCGTTTCAACAATCTCGGCCGCTCTGAACAATTCCGATTATGTGAGTACGGAAATGCGGAGCCGCATTGAAGGAGCGATCAAGGATCTTGGGTATCGCCCCAACGATCTGGCCCGGGGACTTCGCCTGCAGACGACCCACTCAATTGCGATCGTTGTGCCCGATCTATCGAACAATTTCTACATCGAGGTGGTGCGAGGCGCCAAGGACTACTCGGCGTCCGCGAATTACACGGTCCTCATTGGCGACTCACGGGATAGTTGGGACGAGGAGCGCAACTATCTGGACTCCTTCCACCGACGCCGAGTTGACGGAGTCGTGCGAGTTCCGGCGATTGACGCGCCAGGTGGAAAAGCAAATTCGGTTCTTGGAAGTTTGCCTGTCGTGTACGCGGACCGTTATCCGCTTGGGCGTGACACCTATGTGGGCCGAGTCGGTGTGGACAACCGCCGCGCGGCGGACACTGCGACCCGTTATCTCCTCAGTTTGGGCCACCGGCATATCGGAGTCATCACTGGCGATCCCTCGAGCGGAACATCAGTTGACAGGCTAGAGGGATTTACGCGAGCGATTCAAAGCGCCAAGATTCGTCCGGACCGCTCGATGATTCACCGGGGCCACAATGACATCGAGAGCGGGCATTTTCATGCGATGCAGCTTCTGACGGGAACCGTGCGCCCCACCGCCATTTTCTGCACGAATAACATGATGGCTCTGGGAGCGCTCGCAGCCATACAAGAGATCGGGCTCCCGTGCCCGGAAGACATCAGCCTGCTTGGTTTCGACGACTTTTATTGGGCGACGCTGCTGCGCCCAAGACTCACGGTGGTTCGCCAGCCTGCGCGAGAGGTAGGAATGATCGCCGCGCGAATGTTGATTGACCATATCGAGGGGCGCCCGAGCATTCCTACTCCAGCGCTGCTGGCCACACAGCTCATCGTGCGAGACTCTTGCTGCCCTCCAAAGAAACCACCCCAACCTCATTGACGCGATGCATGGGCTTCATGAGCTGCGCCAGGCCTGCTGGAGAACGCCTTCGTTCATTCGGCGTCGCCGGCTTACGTCGTGCGGCTATCCGGGGTTTCTCCAAACGGCCATGATTTAATCAGTTTGGCCCGCAAGACATAGGCACCCAGGCCAAGAAACAGAAGAACGAACGCGGTGCCAAGGTACTGGCGTTGATCCGGTGTGGCGGCGACATAAATCCAACCGATCAGAGCGACGAGAGCCGGGACCGGATAGAACCACATTGTATAAGGCCGATGAATTTCCTTCCGGAACAGCCGCATGGCAAATACGGCAAACACTTGCGGAATGAACTGGAAGACGATTTGAATGATCATAAGCGCGGAGACGAGCCGCTCAAGGGAGAACCAACAGAGAGGAATTGCCAGAGCATTGATCGCCAACAGCGACACCGTAGGAAAGTGTCCTTTCGCATGAACCCGCCCAAAGACCTTGAAGAAATTGCCCTCGGCGCCGGCGGCGTAGAGAATGCGCGAGTAGCCCAAGCTCATGGTGAAGATTCCGCCCAAGGTTGCCGCTAAAATCAAGCCAGTCATCACGGAAGCGGCACGCGAGCCATAGAGTTTACCGATGAATTCGGAAACAACGGCGTGCGATGTGGCAGCGTCCTGCCAAGGAATGGTGCCGATAATCACGGTGCTCATTAAGAGATAGAGAACGGCGACGGCCAAGACGGAAAGAACGATCGCCCGGGGAATGTTCTTCGTCGGATTTTTTACCTCGCCGCCGAGGTAAGTGATGTTGTTGTACCCGCCGTAGTTGTACATCGCAATCAAGGTGGCACTCGCCAACCCGTAGAAAAATGCCTTCGACAGATGAAAGGCGCCGGGCGGAAAATCGAAGGCCATCTTCGTATTCATGTGAATAAGGCCCGATCCGATGACCCAAAACATTGCCGTCAACACCACTCCCAGCATCACGACGGAAAGGCGCCCCACAGTTCTGATAGGGCGATAAAGGAGAAAAGTAATCAAGACGCACGCGCCCGCGGCGATCAGTCCGACTCTGGTGTGAGTCAAGCCTGGAAAAACATAATGGGAGTACTCCGCGAAGCCTACACAGGCGGCGGAAATCGCCAGTGGCGCTACAAATATCGTTTCCCAAAGGAATAAAAAGGAAAAAAGACGTCCCCAGGTGCGAGGGTTGAAGGCTTCCTGGAAGTAGATGTACGAGCCGCCGGCTCCCGGCATGGCTGCTCCGAGTTCCGCATACACCATTCCATCACAAACGGAAAAAAGCGCGCCGAGCAACCATCCAAGAATGGCCTGTGGCCCGCCCATGGCGGAGAGAATCACGCCAATGGTGATAAAGGGGCCGATTCCGATCATTTCCAGCATGTTGACAGCGGTTGATTGAACCAGGCCCATACCTCGAACCAGTTTTTCGGAGGGACGAGCGATCTCCGGTGGAAGGTAGGGGGCAGAGTTATCGGGCAAGTTAGGCATCCTAGGTTAAGTAGGGACCAAAGGAACGAGGCGGCAATATAACAGCGTCTCCGGTAACCGGCAAGGGAAGAACAAAAGAAAATACTGAAACGTTTCGGCATCGGCGGCCGATTGCGCGAGAAAGCTGGAACGCGCCGCACATTTCGGCTCTTTGAAGGAAATCGGCGTGGACAATGCTGAGAAGCTTGCGCTAACCTGCCAGCGTTAGTGAGGCGGGAGGCCCATGAAACCATTCAGCAGAAGAGAACTATTGCAGGCCGGAATTGCATTGCCCGGGATCGTCGAAGCTGCCTACTCGAGTGCGCCAAGCGTCGAAAGCTCGGAAAAGCCGAAACGATTCGAGGAAGTCACAGGTTTTGAAGTAGAGGAAGCTCTTTCCGCGCGAACGCTTGCGATTCTCCCCCTCGGCAGCCTGGAGTACCACGGACCTCACAATCCCCTGGGGGTGGACTCCATCATCATTTCGGGAATTGCCGAACGGGTTGCGGTTCGAACGAAAGGTCTTCTTTTTCCCACGGTGACCTTCACGCAGTGCCCCGCCCACACTGCCCACTTTCGCGGCACCATCTCCGTCCGCCCCGAGGTCATGACCATGTACTTCGCGGACATTCTTCGGAATATGCTGCACCTCGGCATTCGGAAGATATTCATTCTCAACGGGCACGACGGCAACATCGGACCCGGGCGCGGTGCGGTTGCCCAGGTTGCGGATGAAACAAAGGACTCGGCCTTGCTATTTGCCAGTTGGTGGGAATTTCTATCCGGCGAAATGATGAAAGCAATGGGCATGTTTCACCAAGCCAACGGTGGTCACGGCCACGGTGGGCCATTGGAAACTTCCGCGGTCGCTGCGTTTCGACCAGACCTGATTCATCTGGACAAAGCGAGAGATCTACCCGAGCCCCCCGACCTCGCTGATGGCTCACCCTATTTCCTGCAAAAATCCGAGGCGACTGGTTGGCCGGGTTACTCCGGTCACGTCAGCGAGGCTTCTCCGGAAAAAGGCCGAAAACTGGTCCAAATCAGTGAAGATCGAATCGTGAAACTGATCGAAAATTGGCTGGCTCACAGCGAAGTTCCAGGAAGCTGGTAGCCGTTGGGGAAGCCGAGACCTTTGTTCGTCTGTTTGTCGCAAACCAAAACTGAGATTAGGATCAAGTGAGGGGGAAAGCGATCACTGTGAGACCGCGTGGGAATCTTTGGCGTTGGACTCTGGGTGCCGGCTCTGTTTTGCTGAGCTGTGTTACGCCAACGCTGCGGGCCAAGGGCGGCCATTTTTCGTGGCAAACGAATTCGCCCCAATCGTCCGGACCACTCGCTGAGGCACAATCCGCTCTCTCGCGAGGTAATCCGGAAGGGGCAATACAGATTCTTTCAAACTATCTTCAGTCTCATCCGAAGGACGCCTCCGCCCGGTTTGCGCTCGGCCAAGCCTACGCCATTGAAGGGAAGAGCAGCCAGGCGGAGGAGGAATTCCAAGCGGTCCTGAAAATATCGCCCGGCAATTACATCGCTCTGGCAGCGCTCGCCGAGCTCTATGCACAGGCGGGACAACTTGAAAAGGCCGAGCCGCTGCTCGATCGCGCATCCAGACTCAGTCATGGCAACCCGCAAATTCGTACCGAATGGGGCATGACACTCGCGCGGCTCCACAAATACAGAGAGGCGGAGAGCGCTCTGGCGGGCGTCTCCCCACCAAGTGATGCGGACCAGCGCGTTGGTTTCCACCGCTTAAAGGCATCGGTCGCACTGGGCCTCGGCAAAACAGCCCTGGCAGCCTCCGAGATGGAAAAGGCCTTGGCACTGAAACCTGAGGATCCCGGAATTGTCATGGCGACCGCAATGACGCAGGTCCAGGCGGGCAATTGGCAGCGCGCGGAGAATCTGTCGGAGCCCGTTTTTTCTCGTACGCAAGACCCAACAGCCGGTCTCGTTGTTCTCGAAGCGCAATTGGGAATGCACGCAGACATCCACGGTACTCTGGACTTGCTTCGTTCTCCAAAACACCCTCCCGGGGAGGAATTGGCTTTCCGGCAGCGTCTGGCAGAAGTTCTGATCGCTCACGGGGAATATTCTGAGTCCATTGTCGATCTGACGAGAGCAGCCGAACTCGATCCGCAACGTGCCGACTTGCGCTTTAATCTTGCTCTCGCAGAGTTTCGGGCGGGCCGGCTGGAAGATGCGCTGCTAAGCGCGGAAAAGTGCAAGGAGCTGAGTGACGGCGCTGAGATCGAGGATTTGCTAGGCGACATTCAGGAAGCTCGCGGAGACAATCTTGCCGCTGTGCGGAGTTATCAGGCGGCCGTAGCTCTGGCTCCCGACGAAGAAAAGTATCGTCTCTCGCTCGCGGTGGAACTCATTCGGCACAAAAGCTTCGAACCCGCCAGAATTGTGCTTAAGGAGGCTGAAAAGCTCGATCCGCAGTCGTGGCGAATCGAACTTGCGCGAGGAATGGTCGAGCATTTCGCGGGAAGCGACGACGAAGCCAGCCGGATACTTGTGCATGCAGCGGTTCTGGCTCCAGAACCCAAAGTTGCGCTCAAATACCTGGGAGACATTCAGATGGATCAGGCTTCCGCGCCCTATCCCGCGGCCATCGAGCAGCTGTGCGGGTATGCAGACCGTCATCCCAAGGATGGCGATGCGGAATACTACTGTGGAGCCTTACTTTTTCGCCGGGATTACGCTTCTGGAGACAAGACGCACGTGGAAGAGATTCTGCGACGTCTGCGCAGCGCTGCCGGACGGCAGCCATCGGATGCCGGGCCGCACTGTCAGCTTGGGAGTGCTTACCGCTGGATAGATCGGTGGCAAGAGGCGCTTAGCGAATCGCAAACATGCGCGCGCCTGGATCCGAATTCCGCGGAAGCGCATTATCGCCTGGCGCAAATTTATCAGCACTTAGGACAAAAGGACCGCGCGCAAGAGGAGATCAAGCTTCACGATGCCGCTGCAAAGGTCGTGGCGGATGAGAACGCGCGTCGCGACGAAACCATGAAGACTTTTCTATATACCATCCAGAAGCAGGCACCGGACCAGAAGTAAACTCGACCTGTTGTCCATCAGGCTAAATCTGCCCACAGAAGGATGCAGAGCTTGTTGGAAAATCCGTTCAAATGTCATCCCGGGAAGCCCGGAGTGACGAGGAATCTGATCTTTCCGCGGAGCTCCACGAAAAGGAGATTCCTCGCTTCGTTCGGAACGAACGCCAATGCGACTACGCAATACGCAACAAGATTCTACGGCGTGGTCTTCCTCGCTCGCATGTGCGAGTTGGCGGCGCGATGCCCAACCACCCGAGGATTTTTTGCCAGACTGATCATGTTCGCGAAGATGCGGTACGCTCCGGGTACGCCGTCAGGCATTTGGCGGTAAAAGGCGTAGGCGTTGTAAATATAAACGCCCTTCCCGTATTTTGCGTACATCAATCCGCCCTTCTGCGGAGCTTGGCCCGGGTCGTGGGTCTCCAGGAGCGGTTTGTAGGCTGCGTCCCAGCTCTCCAGGAACTTTGAACCGCGTTCCTCCACCCAATTTTCGAAGTCCTTGCCGGTGATTTTGTTCGGCCAGGTGAAAACCGGATTGTTCGGATCCAGAATTTCAACCTTGGAATCTTCATCGGTGACCTCTTGCGGATTCGATCCCATTTTGTACGGATACGGGCCGTAGTCGTGGTCGAATTCCGGCGTGTTGTATTGAACGATGACGACACCGCCCTTCTGGACGTAGTCAAGAATGCGGCCGTTGTATGTCTTGAGATCTTCACGCACCGCGTAGGTGCGTACGCCCAAAATGATGGCATCGAACTTGGAGAGGTTGCCGCTCGCCAAATCTTCCGCCGTGAGGAAGTGCACGTTGATGCCGAGGTTCACGAGGGATTGCGGCATGTCATCTCCCGCGCCCACGATGTACCCCACGTTCAGTCCGGGAGCGACTTTCACGTCTACGCCCGTAGTGCGGTAGGTGGAGGGTCGATAAAGATTGTAAGGACGGAGTCCGGGGTAGCCCACGGTGTGATAACCCTCTTTATATTCATGACCGGCATAGGTCGCGACGGCGGTAATGGAGTATGGTTTTTCCGCCAGCCCTTCCGGCGTTACGCGGAAGTTCAACGTCTGATCGTCGCCGTCTTTCGCAGTTGAAAATTCTTCCTGCGCGGCATTCCAGCCATGCGGCAGATCGAGTTTAACCGTCCCCTTCGCGGGACCCTTGACGTTGCTGTGAACGGAGACCGTCAGGTCGAACGATTTCGCGCCCAAGGGAACAATTCCCGCCTGGGGCGTGATCGAAACGGAAATCGCCGGGCCAACGATCAGCGGCTCGACTATTGTTCCGGGTCCGGTCACGCGCTTCACCGACTGGACAACCTGAGACAATTCGAACGGCGTTCCGTCGTAGGAAAAACGCACCGTGGCGAAGAGCGGATAAGGAGCTACCGGAAGGTTGAGATACTTCGGATTCAGAATGTTGTAATACGGCTGTTCAATATCTGGTCTTGCGAAATAGGGACGTGTGTAATGCGCGTCGGATGCCGCATGAACAGTAAAGCGCAAATCCGCGGACTGGTTGCCCTTTAGGGTCCCGCCAGATTGCGTGGCCGGATCGAACGTCCATTGCTCGCCCTCCGGCCCTTTCAATGTTGCGCTTTCCAATTGCACGGGAAGGTCCGTCGGATTTGTGGTGTGAATATTTACCCAGAACTCTTGCCCGGGGATGGCCACTTGAAAAGTCGGCGGGTTCCTGAAGAAGCGGGCGAAAGGTCCTGTCGGCTCTTTCTCGGGTGCCACCGTGGCGAGCACGGAAATGCCCAGCGATTCCGCGAGAGCATTGTCGAACTGTGCGCGCTTGACTTTCAACTCGTGGGTCACGTCATATTTCGAATCGGCTGGAAGGCTGCTGCCGGCAACTTTATCGATCAGCTCATTGGTGGCCTTCAGTCCTGCTGCCAGGGTGGACGCAATAGCTTCAGGGTGCTGAGCCGAGAAGTCGCTCATGGCCTTTTCGACAAGAGAATTAATCTGGGACAGGCCATCCTTGAGGAAAGAGTCGTCGGCAGCCGGCGCCAGGCTCGCGATGCCCATGAGCGAAACGTCAATGCCATCGAAGAAAGAGGACTCTTTATCCGGGACCGACAAGCGTGAAGCAAACCGGTGATAGGGGCTCATCTGTGCGCCGGCGGGAGCCAACCCGGTGCCCCCGCTCTGCGACTTTTGGTAGCCGAGGCCCGTTCTGGAAATCTGCGCGTACGTTAATCCAAAGAGCGGATTGTATTCCCCCTCTGGAATTTCGACGGAAGCAGAGAGCTCGCCGTTGACGACGGTGCCGTTGGTGTAGTTGTGGAATTCAGCAGGATAGTATTGTCCGTCCGCATAATCGTAGATACCTTTGCTGGTCACGCGAGAAAACGGAACTCGCGCGTAGTCCTTGAGCGGCTTCCAGGGGCGCAACCCTTCCTTGATCTGTTCCGGAAACATGGCCGGGTCGCCGGCGGCATTAAATGCCTCTTGCGCCATTTGACCGGCAACCTGGTGATTGCCGTGGCCGTCCGTGCGGCCACCGACGAATACGGAAGTAATGACGAGCGGACGAGTCAGGCGCACAACACGCACAACATCCGCGAGCACGCGATCGTGCCCCCATTTTTCGAGAGCTTCCTCTTTTGTTTTCGAAAAGCCGTAGTCGACCACGCGCGTCCAGAACTGTTGCGTGCCGTAGTAACGGTCAGCGGCAAGGAGTTCCTCGGTGCGCACCAGCCCCAGTGCGTCAAAGTAATCCGAAGACATGACGTTGGCGCCGCCTTCGCCTCTGTTGAGGGTCAACAAAGTGGCGCGCACACCCTGGCCACGCGTCTCATAGGTCAGCATTCCTCCATCTTCGTCATCGGGATGCGCGGTGACCATGATGAGACTCGCCCGAGTGTGGAGTTTCTGCAGGCTCTGCCAAAGCGCGGCAGCGCCGCGGTCAAGAGGCAGCGGCACTGCTGCCGGGCTTGGCATCGCACTTACGGCCGCGGGAGATTGCGCTCTCACCGAAGCCGACTGGAATAGAAAGGGCAGCGCGCACGCCACCGTAAGGGAAATTATGGAAACCAACTTGCTGGACCGTGATGCCATTCACCCTCCTTCAACTTGTTCCAAGCTATTCAATGAAACGTGCCGCAGTTGTGGGTATCGCACGGTTCAGAGATCCATCCCCGTGAGAGCCCCAAGGCACGCAACTCCGAAATCTTCAACAGCCGCCCGCCAGATATCCAGGAGGAACCTGGGATGCGTGCGCTGCGGATGAAGCAGAATGAAAGCTGAACATCACGCGCGCGGAGCACGAAGCAATCCGAATTCTCCCGAGTTCTGCGGTACGGGGCATAAAGCCTCCGTATTTTTGTTCGGCGCAACGGCATTGTACGTTCGTGAAAGACGTTGTCAACAAAAATCCCAAAACGTTTTGGCATCAAGGAAACAAGAGGCAATTCGGATCCTTTGTTTCTTTGCAAAACACAATAAACTCGGCAACGGAGCTAATTTTCGAAAAATAGGCTTGACAACGTTTTTTGCCGATGTAACATCTCAACACGCTCGGTACCGAATCGTTTCGGCATGCTTTGGGGGTGAGGGTTTACAGGGGGGGCTTGGAGGCTGTTGTATCCCGCTTGTTTTTTCCCACCCTTTTCGTGACGATGTGATTTGGAATACGCGGCAGGTGTCGTGAGCTTGCAAGGATGAATCGCTGAAGAGGCCGGCCCGTAGCCGGCGATGGGGTTCCTCGGCGAGCCTTGAGCTGTGGGAGATGGATTCGGAGTGCGAGGATCCTTTCGTGGCTCCCATGCGCGCCGCGGCTGCCTGAGCGATTTCTGGCCAATGTGCGTCAAAGTTTGAGAAGCGCTCTTCGAATCTGAAAGGTGGAGGTTGCTAATGATGCGAGGGATGGGGACTCGGGGTTTTCTTGGCGGGGCAGTAGTGCTCGCGGTTTTGCTTGTCTTTAGTGTTATTCCAGCTTTTGGGCAAATGGATCGCGGGGCGATTGTCGGGACTTTGCGCGACGCTTCCGGTGCCGCCATCCCCAACGCCACTGTGACCATCACGAACAAGGACACAGGAGTGTCCATTCAAACAACGGTGAACAGTGTGGGGGATTATCAAGTTCTCGCACTAAACCCGGGGACTTACTCAGTAAAAGCAAGCGCACCCGGCTTTGACAGCGCTCTGCACGACGGGATCGAGCTGCACGTGCAGGATCGGCTGTTGATCAACTTCACCTTGAAAGTCGGCTCGATAAAACAGGAGGTGACCGTCACCGCCGGCGAACCCTTGCTCCAGACTCAGACGGCAGACGTCGGAAACGTGGTGAATTCGCAGAGGATCAACGATCTTCCTCTGAATGGACGGCGTTACGCAGATCTCGCTCTTTTGGAACCTGGCGTGCAAAAATTTTACGGGGCCAATAACCCAGCTCCGGACCGGTTTAGCGTCAACGGGAACCTCGAGTTGCAGAACAATTTTCTATTAAATGGAATTGACAACAACTCCTGGTCCGAAAACCTGCAGGAGTTCTCCGTGCAGGTCGTGCAACCTCCACCCGATGCCGTTCAGGAATTTCGTGTCCAGACCCGCACATACTCCTCCGAATTTGGCAATTCCGCCGGCGCCGTGATCAACGCCACCATCAAGTCCGGCACAAACCAGTACCACGGGAACGTCTTCGAGTACCTGCGCAATAACGTCCTCAATGCAAATTCTTGGTTGAACAACAAAAACGGCCGGCCAAAGGGTCGCTTAGTGCAGAACCAGTTTGGAGGCACGTTTGGTGGTCCAATCATCAAGGATAAGACCTTTTTCTTCGGCGACGTCCAGCGATTCAGCAGCCGCCAGTCCACAACGATCCAAAGCGTCGTTCCGACACCATTGATGAAACAGGGCAATTTCACGGAATACACCCGGGCGCTCAGTGATTCCCCTGTGGCGGGCCAGACTGGCTGCATCGTCGGCAACATCATCCAGCCGACCAGCACCACGGGCCAAACCTGCATTGACCCGGTGGGCGCAAACCTGGCCGCTCTGTTTCCTGACCCGAACGTCGCTTCTCTTGTGGCGCTGCAGGGAACTCCCGGCAGTTGGACCGGGGCGCCAAACTACATTTATCAGGCCGTTGTGCCGAACGATGTTTATTCGCTTGACGCTCGCGTGGATCACAACTTGAACGAGAGGAACCACCTGTTTGGAAGTTACAGCTACTATCACGTCAACCGTCAGGACCCGCCTTGGACGAGCGACGCCTCCGTAGGAAATGGCAATTTCGCCACCCAATATCGCACACACACCCAACTGGTCTCGCTCGGTTGGACCAGAACCCTTTCGAACACTTTAGTGAATGATGCCAGATTCGGTTTCAACCGCGATTTCGCTCACAGTGATCCCGTCGGCGTGCAACTCGGTTCATCCCTAGCACCAACGTATGGATTAAATGGGATTCCTGTCACTGCCAACACCGCCGGACTGCCACCGATTGAAATCAACGGCTTGACTCGTCTGGGAACCTCCCCTTGGAGGCCGCAGTATCAAATTTCTCAAGCGTGGAATTTCATCGAGAACTTGAGCTGGCTCAAGGGCACTCATAGCTTCAAGTTCGGTTATCAGTACCTGCGCCGCAGCGATAATTTTCTAGATCTTCGGGCTCCCCAGGGCGAACTCCAGATTAATGGCGTGTACACGGCAGGAGGAAATTTCGGCTTGCCTGACTTCCTTCTCGGAAACGTGGATGCCACGCACTTCACCACCCCGCTGGTCGTGCACTATTTTCAGCCGGGGCACTCCTTCTATGCCATGGATAGTTGGAGGGCCACTCACAAGCTCACGCTCACGTACGGACTGCGTTACGAATTGTTTGCTCCCATCATGAGCCGGGAGAACCGCACTTCCAATTTCTCTCCCGCGAACGGTGGTTCTCTTGTCACCGCTGCAAGTAACGCCTCCGGTTGGGGCGCCCGCGCGCTCATCAATCCGGACAAGAACGACTTCGCACCGCGCCTCGGGTTTGCATACCAACTCAACGACCGGCTTGTGTTAAGGGGTGGTTACGGAGTCTTCTACCAGCACTACAACCGCATTGGATCGGAAAGTTTGATTCAACTCAATCCGCCCTTTCTTCTGGACGTTCAGCTAAACCAGGGATTAGGAAGCTCGACCCCTCTTTTCCAGCTGCAGAATGGCTTCCCGCTCAACACCATCACCGGGACGGGCTACGACCTGACGAAGATTCAATTCCGCGCGCAGGATCCCAATCAACGCTCGAGCTACGTGGAACAGACCAGCTTCGGTCCAGAGTTCCAAGTGTCCCAGCATATGGTGCTTTCCGCGGCCTACGTTGGAAACTGGGGCCGCAAAATGAACCGCTTGCGCAACGCCAATCAGGGACTCATCACGGGCACGGACAACGGCTGCCCCATTGTGCAGTTCCCATACGCCAATCTGAATACGATCAGCACCGTGGACACGGCGACCGCCACACCGGGTAACTGTGCATTGACGGGCCAGCATGCATTCCTCGAGTACGCTACGAATGATGGCAATACCGACTACAACGGCTTGGAGCTTTCGCTTCGCCAACAGACATACAAAGGATTGTCGTTTGCCCTGAATTACACTTACAGTCACGGACTTGCCAATTTCGGGGATAACCTGACCGCTGGCGCTTTGCCCCAAAACGCATATAACTATGCCGCCGAGATGAGCAACTCCATTTTGGACATACGGCAGCGTTTCGTGGGCAATTTCATCTATGACCTGCCAATTGGTCCGGGAAAGCGATTCCTCTCCGACGGCAATCTTGCAAGTCGCGTGCTGGGTGGGTGGCAGGTAAACGGCATCGTGACCGTACAGACCGGCAGCCCCTTTAGCGTGACGGGCTCCGACCATAGCTACACAGGATCAAGCCACGCCGCCTACGCAGACTGTCTCGGGAATCCATTTAGTGGTGCGACAACCGACCATAACTCCTATACCACCACTGGCTTCTATATCAACCCTGCCGCATTCTCGAATCCCGCTACGGGCACATTTGGCACCTGCGCGCCGCGGATGTTCCACGGCCCGGGCATCTCAGATGCGGACCTCAGCTTGTTTAAGCAGTTCCGGTTCACCGAACGCTTCCGACTGCAATTCCGGGCTGAGTTCTTCAATGCCTTCAACCATCCTAACTTCGCCAACCCGAGCGCGAACATCAATTCCCCGGGTTCCTTTGGAAAGGTTACCAATACGCTCAACCCGATCCTGGGAACGAATTCCGGCGGGCCTGGCGACCCTCGTGAGATTCAGTTGGCGCTGAAGCTGTACTTCTAGTCGGCCGTGCGGGAGCGGCGCCAACCGCTCCAGCACACCCTTCTTTCGATCTTTCTGATCTCCGACACAGGACGAGATCAGACGCTCTTCGAGGAGGCGGTTTGGGGTCCAAGGTGTCGAGTGACGGCGTCGCAAGCGACTGTCAAGTTCCTGAAAAGTCAATATGTGGAGAGAGACGGGATCGAGCGTCAATTCTTCGCTGGCTGTTTTGGGATTTTTGGTCATGGCAACATAGCGGGAATCGGACAGGCCCTGCAGCAAAATCTGGATTTTCCCTACTATTTCAGCCGCAACGAACAGGCCATGGTTCACACTGCCGCAGCCTTTTCGAAAATGAATAATCGCCTTCGCACGTTCGTCTGTACTTCTTCCATTGGTCCGGGGGCGACCAACATGATAACCGGAGCCGCCACGGCCACGATGAACCGTATTCCGGTGCTTCTGATCCCTGGCGATATTTTCGCGCGCCGAAACGTCGCACCCGTTCTCCAGCAACTGGAATCTCCCCAGACGCAGGACATTTCTGTCAACGACTGCTTCAAACCGGTCTCCCGTTATTGGGACCGTATCTCCCGGCCGGAACAACTCCTCACCGCCCTGCCCGAGGCTATGCGCGTCTTGACTTCTCCCGCCGAAACCGGCGCCGTCACGCTGGGCTTCCCTCAAGACGTTCAAACGGAAGCAATGGAGTACCCGTCCGCTTTTTTACCAAAAGCGAATCTGGAGCGTTCCGCGTCCGCGCGGCGACGCTGCCGCCATTCGTCGTGCTGCCGCCTGATCGCCGCTGCCAGGCAACCTCTTCTCATTGCAGGTGGAGGCGTGCTCTATTCGGAAGCTTCGGGAGCCCTAGCTAAGTTCGTCGAACAAACCGGAATTCGCCGTCGCTGAAACGCAAGCGGGAAAAGGATCGCTTCCCTTCGATCATCCCCAGAACCTGGGCGCCATGGGCGTTACGGGCACTCCGGGAGCCAATTTGCTCGCGCGTGATGCCGATCTGATCATCGGAGTCGGCACGCGCTACACGGATTTCACTTCGGCCTCCAAGACGGCCTTCCAGAATCCCGCGAGTGAAATTCATCAACATCAATGTAGCGGAATTCGACGCTGGAAATTCATGGCGTTTGCCCGTTGTCGCTGACGCGAGAGTCGCGCTCGAAGAGCTTACGGGCGAATGTCGCGGAAATCTACCGCGTCCCCGACGGATATCAGGAACGCGTCCGCAAATTTCGCGAGGATTGGGAGAAGGAAGTCGAGCGACTTGTTCCATCTTCAGCATGGGCCGCCGGTGAGCCAGAGCGAAATCATTGGCGTAGTCAATTCGGTTTCCGGACCTGCGTGACGTGATTGTCTGCGCCGCAGGCAGTTTGCCCGGCGACCTTCACAAGCTATGGCGGACCAGGGATCCCAAGGGCTATCACATGGAATACGGTTACTCCTGCATGGGATATGAAATTGCCGGCGGCCTCGGCGTGAAAATGGCCGCGCCGGACCGCGAAGTCTTCGTCATGGTTGGCGACGGCTCCTATTTGATGATGGCTCAGGAAATCCATACTTCCATCCAGGAAGGATACAAGCTGAACATCGTTCTGCTGGATAACCATGGATTCGCGAGCATCGGGGCGTCTAAGCGAAGCGTGCGGCAGCGGCGGATTCGGAACGCGAATATCGCCGTCGCAGGAACGGAAACCTGGACGGGGCCACCGTGGAGGTGGATTTTGTCGCCAGCGCGGCAAGTCTCGGCGCCGACGCCGTCCGCGTTCGCACTCTCGGCGAATTGAAGGATGCCTTGGTCGCCGCGCGGGCATCTCGAAAACGAACGTGACGGTCATCGAAGTGGATCGCAACGTTCGCGTTCCCGGCTATGAATCTTGGTGGGATGTGCCCGTTGCGGAAGTCGCGGAGATGGAAAGCGTTCGCGCCGCCCGCGAGGCTTATGAAAAAGGCCGGAAGCGTGAGCGACATTTTTTCTGACGTACTGGGACGGCGCGTACGCGGATACGAAGTGATGAGCATTGCTGTTGGGGACATTTGTTCCCCCGGGGAGTTAACCATGGCAGACCAATTCCTATGTTCAGGAGGTTTTGTTCACCCGCCTCGGGTCGCTCGGGACAAATCCGGCGTCCTCGTTTCCGTCACACGGGAAGAAGCCAATTGGGAGAACATCAACTTTTCCGTGCGTCGTTTAAGGGCAGGGCAATACTGGCAAAACAACACGGGAAAGGAAGAGGCCGCCCTTGTCGTCCTTGGCGGAAAAGCGATTGTGGACTGGGGTGAAGGCCCTCGCGAGATCGGCGGCCGGAAAGACGTTTTCAGCGGATATCCCTATGCCGTCTATCTTCCGAGCCGCACGCCGTTTGAAATTTCCGCCGTCACGGATTGCGAATTCGCGGACTGCCGCACTCTTTCCACTGCTCACCTCGCTCCACGCCTGATCACTCCTGCAGATTGCCGTGAGGAGATTCGAGGCGGAGGAAACTGCACTCGCCAGATCGTGGATGTGATTCGCCCGGAATTCCCCGCCGACAAGCTGTTGATCTGCGAGGTTTATACGCCGAGCGGCAACTGGTCGAGCTATCCTCCGCACAAGCACGACGTCCACAATCCCCCGGCCGAAGTGGATCTCGACGAAATCTACTACTACCGGATCAGCAAGCCCGAAGGATACGCGTTTCAGCGTCTCTACGACGCCGCCGGCACGCGCGACGTCACTCTGACGCTTGGGGATGGAGATCTGGTGCTGATCAAGGACGGCTACCATCCCGTCGTCGCGGCGCACGGATACGATGTCTACTACCTCAATGTTCTTGCGGGGAGCGCGCGCTCCATGGCTGCCAGCGATGATCCGCGCTACGCGCACCTGCGCAAAACCTCTTTGGAGCGCGATCCACGCGTTCCTTTGGTCCGCGCCGGGTAGACGGAACGTCCTTCGTTGTTCGAACGTCGGCCACATCGTGGCGCGTGATGGTGAAAATCGCGGACACTTTTATCATCCGGCGTGTCATGAAGAAATCTTATAATGCGGTTTCACCGCGCCGCTGGGACCTAGACAAGGAGAAATCGGGAATGCCACACAAGATTGGAATCGTTGGAGCGGGAGGAGTTGGCGGCATACATGCCGCCATACTGGCTAAAGATTCCCGGGTCAAGATTCAGAGCTATTTTGATGTGGAAGCCGCCCGCGCACAGGCCATGGCAAGCCGGTTTGGTGGCCATGCCGCAAAGTCGCTCGAGGAGCTTCTCGATCAGATGCGATGCCGTCTTCGTTTGCACTCCGAATACCACGCATGAAGAAGTCGCCATGCGTGTCCTGGAAGCTGGCAAACATGTTTTTTGCGAAAAACCATTCGCACTGAATCTGAAGTCTGCCGCCCGGCTGCGCGACCGGCGCCGTCCGCTCCGGCGTGATCTATCAGGTGGGTCATAACCGCCGCTTTGCGCCCGTCTACAAGATTCTAAAGGCAGCCATCGAAAGTAACGAACTTCGGCCTCTTTCCGTCCACGCCAAAATGAACCGCGGAGAGTTGGTGAATCCTCCCTGGGTGTGGAACGCCAGACTCACGGGCGGTTTTCTCTATGAGACCCCGGTTCACATGTTTGATCTGATGACCTTCTTCTTTGGGAAAGTGGAGTGGGTTCAGGTGGCTGCGCGCGCTCACGAGCATGACGAACTGGATGATTTTTCTATCCTGCTGAATTTTCAGTCCGGCTTGCAGGCCACCATGAAAACCTACGCGCATGCCAGCTGGCATTTTCCGTTCGAACGCTTTGAGGTTTATGGGATGCACTCGACCTATGAAACGTTTGAAATGGAGAAAATTTCCATCACCAATGGTCTGGAAACCAGAACCACCACCTACGATTTCTCGCTTGCCAGCATGTATGAAAAATGGGGTTACATCGAAGAGGATCGCCTCTTTGTGGACGCCCTCGAGAGCAAGTCCCCCGCTCCCGTAACCGCCATGGATGGCTATCAAGTCGTCGAATTGATCGAAGCCTGCTACCAGAGCGCGAAGGGCGGCGATCGTGTTCACTTGGATGCGCCCGTGAGGAAAGTCTGACATGGGCGGGCTTTCGCAGCGCATTCATTTCGCATCGGCGCCCGTCAGTTGGGGAGTGCAGGATGATCCCGGGCCCGCTTGGAATCAGCCTTACGAGCGAATCCTCGACGAAATTCTTTCCGCCGGATACACGGGAACGGAATTGGGCCCCTACGGTTTTTTCCCCACCGATCCAAAGATTCTTTCTGCAAGCTTGAAACAACGCGGAATGTCGTTGCTCTCTTCGTTCGTTCCCGTCCCTCTCGCTGATCCTTCGAAAAAACAAAAAGTGATGGACCACGTTCGAAAGGTTGGCACCCTTCTCTCAGCTTTGGGCGCCAAGCTGCTCGTGCTCTCCGATGCGCAAACGCCGAAAAGACAGCAGCTCGCCGGGCGCGTGCCCGTTGACGGCCGAGATTCCTTGACCAACGAGCAATGGAAGCAGGTGGCCGCCATCATCGGCGAAGTCGAAAAGGTTGCTGCCGAATTCGGCTTGAGCCTTGTCTTTCACCCTCACGTCGCCACTTACGTGGAAACTCCCATGGAGGTCGAGCATCTCTTCGATGCGCTTGCTTCCACCCACGTAGGTTTGTGCTTGGACACTGGACATTGCGTGTACGGTGGCGGAGATCCTACGGACGAAGCGAAGAAGTATCGCTCGCTCCTGCGTTACGTTCATATCAAGGACATTAATCCTCGCGTCCTCGGGGAATCGCGCCGCAAGCAGCTCAATTTCGAGCAGGCCGTAGATGCCGGCGTCTTTTCACAGATCGGAGAGGGCTGCATTGACTTTGAGGGCTTCTTTCGACTTCATGGCAGAAAGCCAATACGCAGGCTGGATGGTGGTGGAGCAGGATGTGATTTACGGCAAGACTGCCGTTCCGCCGGTCGAGAGAATGCGCGCCAGCTTGAATTATCTGAAAAACGTAGTGTCCGATCTGGAATCCGCTAGCGCACTCGCGGCAAAGAAATCCTGATCCGGCAGTGCCATTCCTGAGAAATCTACTGGCCTAAGCCGCCTGCAGTTTCATTTGCGGGCCAAATGCCTGAATGTATTCTGCCAAAATCTGCCGTGCGATTTCAGGACGGGCCACGAGGGGATTTTTCTCAAGTGCCGCAAGCGCCAGTTCCGGCGAGTGCGCTACAGATGCGCGCACCGTCAGCCGCTCATACTCCTTCACTTGCAACAGCAGCGGTAGCACTGCTTCCGGGGCGTGTCCCACGGGCAGCACCTCGACACCGCGGGAGGAAACCATACAAGGAAGCTCGACCGCATCATCAAGATTGAGATCCTTCAGGGCGCCTCCGTTGCGAACCGTGAGGGGAATCACGGAAGGCGTCTCCGCATGGAGGGCCTGCAACACCAACAAGGCAATGCGCTCGTATCCGGAAAACTCCGAATAGAGCTCCTGACTTTCTTTGCGACGCTCTCCTGCCGTCGCCTCGATGCTGAAATAGGACGCGTTCCGCTCACGCAAGTAGTCTTCGTAAATGTTGATTAATTCCGCCTCTGGAGCCTGGGCCAGTTTTTGAAACAGGCGCCCGTTCATCTCTGTGATCGCCTGCCCACGCGATTGTCCACTCTGTTGCGTATTTTTGTACGCCACTTGCGGGAAGTAATAGAAATAGAGATATTCAGTGGGCAGAAGCCCGAGACGCTGAATAAATTCGACGGGGAAAAGCCCGTGCCGGTAGCATTTCTGAATGATCTCCGGAGAAGACAATACTTTCGGCAGCAATTCCTCGCCCTGCTCGTCCCGAATGGAGCGCACCCAGCCCAGGTGATTCAACCCCAGATAATCGAAGTGAAGCCGGAATGGATTTCGGCCCAGGGCGTGAGCAATAGATTCGAATGTTTCGAGGGGCGTGTCGCAGACACCGATCGAATTCACGGCTGAATGATTCAGAAGTCCCTGCGAAATAATTCCGACGGGATTGGTGAAGTTGATCACCGTCGCACGCGGAGCCACGTTTTCGATCATTCGCGCGTATTCCAGCATCGTCGCCAGATTGCGCATGGCGCAGGCGAATCCGCCCGCGCCCACTGTTTCCTGGCCCACCAGCCCGTGCGCGAGAGCAATCGTTTCGTCTCTTACGCGCGCGGGAATGCCGCCCACGCGAATGCTCGTGATGACATAGTCCGCTCCTTCAAGGGCATCCTCCGGGCTGGTAAATACGGTGAGGCGCGCGCCCAGTCCGCTCCGCTTGGCCATCGCTTCCGCCACTCTCCGCATAGTCTTCAAGCGCTCCGAGTCCGTGTCCCAAAACGCCAACTCTTCCAGCCGCACGTTGGCGCCGGCATTGGCCAAGCCGTGAACGAGAAGAGGAGTCCTGACTCCACCTGCTCCGATGAGAGTGATCTTCATGATTGGGGTAGTTTCCTTCGAATTCGTTTCTTCATATCTTTTTCATCAGCTCGCGCAATTTTTTCTGCGTGGGAATCGCGGAAGATCCCCCGGCACGCGTGGTGGCCAGAGCGCCGCACACGTTTCCGGCGCGCAAACAATCTTCGAGGGACCACCCGCGCAAATAGCCATGAAGAAAGCCGCCGTTGAACGCGTCACCCGCGCCCGTAGCATCCACCGTGCGCACGCGAATGGATTTCACCCGCACGAGGTTCCCGCCCTTAACCGCGAGGGAGCCATCCTCGCCAAGCTTGATCACCGGCACGCGAGCCCAGCGAGCTAATTTCTTCGCTGCGCGTTCCACGGTTTTTTCCCCTGTCATCGCTTGCGCTTCAGGTTCATTCGGAAAGATGAATTCGAGCTCTTGCAGCAACGTAGGGAGCCCCGGGGATTTCAAAACTTCAGGGTTCCATCCAATGTCCGCGGAGACGGTTACTCCACGCCGCCGCAATGCGCGGATCGCAGGGGCCCACCCACTCGGCGGCCGTAACGCACAAGCCAGATGCAGATGCTTCGCCTTCCGAACCTTCTCTTGCACGGCCCTTTGAGCCAAGAGTTTCTCCAGCTTTTGATTGATCACGTCGTGCGTGATCATCATGCGGTCGCCGCCGAAGGCTGCGCAGACCGTCATGGCTGTGGGGAGACGGGCATCGGTCTCGCAGCAGTCCGTAGACACACCACGTTTCAGGAGAGCCTGCCACGCGGGACTCGATTGCGCATCCTGCCCTATCCTGGTGACGACGCTCGTGGAAGTCCCGAGCCCGGCGGCTACCAGCGCGGTCGTCGCCAAGCCGCCTCCTGGAAAGGTGGCGAAGCAGGCGGTCTTGACCTCTTCTCCCATCCTTGGAACTCTCGGGAGATCGTAGAAGACCAGATCCAGGAAGAATTCGCCGAAGACCACCAGGCGCCGGCTGGATCGGGCGGAGGCGGATGTCATCACGTTCCGCATCATAGCAGAGTTGGCGCTGCGGGAAAAGTGTTTGCAGGAAAATGCCGAAACGTTTTGGCGCCAGTATTTATGCAGGTTTTTACGAGCCCGGCCCTTTCCCGTTCCTGCGGTCGGGCAGATCCGAAAAGTTCACGCGAAGGCCTATTCCGATTCGACCTGAACGAGCGTTTTGTAAATCATCTCCGTGCCTTGATCGAGGGATTTCACGGAGACGCGTTCGTCGTTGCCATGCATGCGCGTCAAATCATCCGCCGAGATCGGATACGGATAGATCCCATAAACGGGGACGCCCCGGCTGCGCCACGCGCTCGCATCCGTTCCCGCTTGAAACAGGTAAGTGGTCACCGGGACACCTGGCCACACGGACTTTGCGCTTTGCGCCAGCGCACGATATAAGCTCGTGTCCTTGGTGGAAGGCTGCAGACTTGCGGCTGTCTTTATAAAAGCGGCGATCCGGGCACCTTCCGGGGTACTGGTGGAAGGCAGCGCAATCTCAACGCGAGGGTCACCAACGGCTTCACGGATTCCCGCGATAAACTTTTGCACGTCGGTACCTGGAATGATCCTCAAATTGAGGGTTGCTTCCGCCGATCCCGGGAATGACATTTCCGCGGAACCCCGCTTTCAAAAACACCGGCGCAATGGTGTTGCGCATAATGGCGTGCAACAGCACGTTCTTGCTGATTTCCCGGTCCGCTTGCTGGACCACGTTCGGGTCTTTACTGTTTACAAGATTATTGAAATATGTGGACATCGGAGGCTGGCTCGTCTTTGCGAGTGTTTCGAAAAACTCCCGCGTGCTGGGGATCAACTCCGGCGGAGCTTCATAGCCGGCGATCTTTGCCATGGCTTTGGATAGAGTGAAGATGGCATTGTCCGGCCGCGGCATGGAGGAGTGGGTGGAGGTGCCCGTAGCGGTGAGGATCAGGGGGATGGACATTTTATCGGCGGTGGAGATGCTCACGTACTGCACTTTGCCCTTGCCGTCCTCGATGATCCAACCGCCTTCATTCAGGGCAAACTCGCAGTCCATCTGGTTCCAATGGGATTTCGCAAGCCAGTTGGTATTGTAGGGGCCACTTTCTTCGTCCGCCTCAGAAAGAAGAATTACGTCGCGGTGGAGGGGGACATGATTCTTTACGAGCATCATCACGGCCTCGGCGAATACGGCTATTCCACCCTTGAAATCCATCGCGCCGCGACCATAGACGTAGCCGTCTTTTACTAGGCCCGCGAAGGGATCCACAGTCCACTTATCACGCTCGACACCGACCACGTCCGCGTGGGCCGCGAGCAGCACGGGTTTCTTCGTGCCGTCGCCCTTGATTCGTGCGATGAAGACGGCTCTTCCCGGCTCGGGAGTCGGGATGATATTTACCTCGAAGCCCAGCGGACGAAACCTCGCCGCCAGCACTTCGTCCAATGGCTTCGTGTTTCCAGGCGGATTGCTGGTATTCACGCGGATGAGTTCGGAAAGGAGATCCGCCGTGGGATGTTCCTTGGTTTGCGCCGGGGTTACAAAGCCGAGGCCGAGAAAAATAAGAGATCCCGCCGCCAATCGAAGCAAAGTGGATGAAGGCATTTCCCAGTTTCTCCTGATGATGCGCCGCGAAGAAAGACTCAGTTCGATCGGGCACGGTCCTTGAACGCCGCGGCATCATTCTCTCACTTTTCAAAACGGGAACTCTTAAAATCCGTGCGGCACCCGAAAGAAATTAACCCGTTTTCAGAGCTGCCTCGACTGCGGGCTGGATTGGGCGGATGCCCCCTTTTGTGCTGAGCGTGCGGCGAGGAGAGGCCAAGGGCTCGCGTTGGCTGGCGGTATAGCGTGCGTGCTCGGATTGCTCCTTCATAGCAGTGAGACTGTTGAAGAGCCCGTGCAGACGCTTTCAATGAAGATGGTACAGAAGCCCGGCTAGGTCAAAGATGACGTGACCGGGATTTGTGGGTCCAGCACGAGTGAGAGAGAGTCACTTTCCAGGACAGCTGGACATGCCGATGAGTAACTACAAGCCGAGGCAGATTGTGGCGCTGCTTGGTCAGATTGAAGTGGAAAATGCGAATGGAAAAACTACTCCACAAGCCCGCAAGAAACCGCAATTCACTGCACACAGTTACTTGCGCCAGTACCACGAACTCAAAATGGCAAAAGTGAAGCCGTCGCTGGGTCGAAGCTGAGGCCCAGTTTGACCCCAACCGGCAGAGAGTAGAGTGGCACGCTAGTGCAGCCTGCTGTAAACTAAGGACCTAACTTACCCGTTCCCCGGTAGCTCAATGGTAGAGCATTCGGCTGTTAACCGAAGGGTTGCTAGTTCGAATCTAGCCCGGGGAGCCAACTTCTCCTTTTCCCTCAATTAGTTACAGATGGCAATTTTTGCCTCCTCCTTTTTTGGGGTCCGACTGTCACGAAAATGTAACGCTGCTCGCTTTCCGTAAAGCCGTTTGTTCGCTATATCCACCGCGTTACGAACCTGATCGGCCATTCCCAATTGATAGTGACGCTTGGTTTCGGGGCTTGTGTGGCGCATGGCGCGCTGCACGACGGCATCCGGCGCAACTTCACTGAGACGAGTGCAGAAGACGTGACGTAAAGTGTAAATCGGAAACGCTGT
This sequence comes from uncultured Acidobacteriota bacterium, assembly GCA_963824515.1. Taxonomy (GTDB): domain Bacteria; phylum Acidobacteriota; class Terriglobia; order Acidiferrales; family UBA7541; genus Acidiferrum. Next base: position 103,571 of record CAWGPN010000009.1, on the reverse strand, counting down.
CACGCCAGCTCGTTTCAAAGTTGTTTTCCAAGCGGTTTTTACCGTTGAGATAGGCCGGTTCGGAAGGACCGGGCTCGGGAAGACATATTCGCTCGTTAAAGTTGCTTCCTTCCTCCATGCCCGCAAAACGTCGCAAGCATATTCGGACAAAGGAATCGGCTCGGCGGAAGCGGGAGTCTTCACGTTGTTGTTCAAGCGGATCAACCTGCTCTCAAAATCCACCTGAGACCAACGTAGTGAAAAACCCTCGCTGTAGGTTCTTCCTCCGGTCTGGGCGAGAAGTATGATCGCGACCCGAAGATAGACTGGCGCGGCATCAAGAATTCGCCGTTCCTCTTCGAGGGTGAGCATTCTTCGTGTCGGTCTTTCGCGGAGTTCGTTGAAGTGTTTCACCTCGGAAGCAGGATTTTCTGCGATGTATCGCCGCTTCGTGGCAAAGTCCAGCATGCACTTCAGACATTCGAGTTCGCGATTGACCGTCGCTCCTTTCACGGTTTGGTTGGGTTTGCGTTTTGATGGCTGTTGCCGGCGTTCATCGCGATACGCTTCGACAATTGCTACCGTGATGTTGTCCAGCTTCCGGTCACCAAAAAACAACTTCAGATTAGTTAGGGACGAACGGTGGCCCCTGACGGTATTTTCCGAAAGCCCGGCAAAGTGTGAACGTTCGAACTCTTCGCACAGCTGTCCGAACCTCATTCGTTCACCCGGCCAACCGACCTTGAACAGTCCCATCGCGATCTCGCCTTCCCTTCGCTTCCAAATCTTCTTGGCGAGCTCTTTGCTGGTCGTCTTGGTCGATTCAAAGTACCGCTGTTCGTTCATTGAGTACGTCATCCACCAGAAGCGTGAAGCATGTCTCTGATAGAGTCCCATCGGCGCTCCTCTCACTTGCCGGAACGGGGCGCCGACTGGATTATACCGCTCTCGTGTCGGGAGCGGCGCGCGGGACGCACATGACGGGCCTTGAATTCGTCGAGGCTCGACAGGCGGTATTCAAGTCTTCCACAGAACTTTCTAGATTCAATTTGCTTCTCTTCCGCATAACGATAAAGGGTGCTACGCCCCACACCTAGGTATTCGGCTGCCGCTGCGTGTTCTAACCAGGAATTGACGCCCTCCTGTGCAATCTTCCTGAAGTCGGGAGGGACAACTGCAGTACGATCCGCCGCGGCGGCAAACAATTGTTGGAGCATTTCAAGGAGAGGACCCTCGTTGTTGGGAACTACAAGAATGTAGGCAGACGGCAGAGAACCTCTACCAACTTCCCGGCTGTCTTCCGCTTTTCCGTGAGGATAGGTTGTAGTTCCCATTGATTCGCTACTCCTGACTTACTCTCGAGCGATGCCCTTTGGCGTGGTCAAGAGCATCCGGCAAGTGACCAGCGATTTTCTAGTCCATGCTGGGGGCGGCCGCTGAAATATCCATACCTGACCGCCATAATCTAATGCCACTATACATATAGCACCATGCAAGAAGAATTTCTATTTATCCTCCTTCACGTTAGTTGTGGTGTTGCAGTGCCCCAGACGTATCCGGGATTTAGCTCCGGGGCGTAGGCGGCAGGTAGGCGGTGTGGAGCGGCCGTTCTGTGCGGCCACGATTCCTGCACCACCCGGCTGCGATGCGCGGCAGCCGGTCCCACCAGCAGCAGATTCCAGATGTGCCGCAGCAGATGTTTGAGAAGCCACCACCTGCGGTGCGCGTAGCTCCGCGTACAACGGAGTAGATTCCACAGCGTTATCCCCGCGATGACGGAAGCGTCTTCCAGTTGAGTGGTACTGCAGCACCGTGTGTGGCCCCGCCGCGACCAGTCCGGCAGCGGTGCGGCCGCTGGCTCAGTCAGTTCTCGTCGAGAAGACCATCGTTCGCCGCTCTTTTTGGGCTTTTTTTTAAGGTCCGGCCAAGTGACCTTCTTCCAGTGACGGATGGCTCCCGAATCAAGATGGCTCTGTTGACATCCTCGGCACAGTCTCGATTTTGCGGGGTCGACAAGGGGGCGGCGTGCGTGTTTTCTGATCAAGCAGGAGGGACGATGGCCGAAGTGGGACTCTTGCCCTTTGCTCGCGTGGCCTTGCAGGTGGCCACGCGGGTCTTGCCGCCCTACCGCAGTCGCTTCAGCAAACATCAGTTCACCCAGCCGCAGTTGCTGGCGGTGCTGTGTCTGATGCGCTACGAAGACTGGACCTTTCGCGAAGCCGAAGTGCGATTACGCGAGCATGGCGAGTTGCGCGCAGCGCTGCAGTTGGAAAGCGTGCCCGATTACACCACTTTGTATCGTTTCCTGAAACGGCTGGACGACGACACCATCGACCGTGGACTGGAAGAAACCGTGCGCCAGTTGCGCCGCGGCCGGCGCTCGGCACGGGTGACGGCCGGCGTGGACGGCACGGGGCTGTCGCAGAACGCCGTCAGCACCTTCTTTCTCCGCCGCATCGAACAACAGGCCCATGGAAGGGCGCCCCATCGTCGCTGGTTGAAATGGCTGGTCGTTGCGGATTTGCAGCAACAGATTTTGCTGGCGCAGCAGGCCCATCCCGGACCGCGTTGCGACGCCCCGGCGCTGCCCGGGTTGCTGAATGTGGCCGGAGCACGTGCGCCCCTCGGCTTGGTGCTGGCCGATGCGGAGTTCGATTCCGAAGCCAACCATCAACACATTCGCCAACGCCTGCGCGCGCGCAGCATCATCCCGGCGAACCTTCGCCGCGGCCTCCCCCGAGGAGCGATCCGTAGCCAAATGCACCGGGCTTTTCCACGGAAACAGTATGGGCCACGCGCGAAGAACGAAACCATCTTCTCAGTAGTTAAACGGAAACTCTCCTCGCGCGCTCCGGGGCGGTTGTTAACATCGCAAATTCGCCAAGCCTTGCTACTCGGGCTCACTTACAACCTCTATCGCTTGAGGCACCCCAGCCGTTCGCAAGGATGTCAACAGAGCCAATCAAGATTTTCTGAACGAAGCCGTCCGCTCTCCAAGCTAGGTAGAGGGAAAAAGTCGGCTAGGACATATGGAAATCGTGCAGGAAGGTCATCGACATAACGACCAGACCGGTGGGTGGATGAGGCGTTGGGAATCGAGGATCGCCCTCATTTCCCCTCTTTATTGGAAAGGGAGAGTCTTCGGGCGTAATTATGCGGTGCAACTCACGCGTTTTGTGAAATGGGGCTATCGGCCGCGACCCGTCTTCGCCTGTTGCTTTGCAGCCTCCAATTCCTTGCCAAAAACTCTTGCAGCCCAGTCCGGGATCGACTGTGCGGCTTTGCTTAACTTGCCGCCGATGAAGTGGGCCACTACGCGGTAGCCCCGGTGTGTGCGGTGTTGTCGTACACGATTAGTTCATCCGCATGCTTACAGACTTCGGCCAGATTCCTGGTTGATTCCCAATAGGAGTCAATTACACTTTGGGCAGTTTCAGGCTTTCCACCTCGCTCATGCGCACAAAGATCCGCCCGACATTCAAATTCGCGTCTTCCGTGGAAATAAAAAGCACCTTCGTCGTGTAGCCTGCAGTCTTAGCCTCGTCCAGTAGATTCGTGTCCACGCGAATGTCCTCGACGGCAAACGACCCCCGATCCTTGAGAAACGATTGCTGTTGGTCCCTTACGGCCGGAACCAGCGTAGGGAAGGCCTCCTTCAAGTAAGCTTCATAAAAAGTTGTCTTACCGGCGCCTAATGGCCCCGCGATGATAAACAGTGCTGGCTTTCGCTGGCTCAGGGTGTCATTCCTTCAATCGTGCGCCAGCTCTATTGCGGCGCGTGTTCAAAGTTTGTGTCAAGCCTCTTAACGGGGTGTCCTCTCTCCGTCTGGCGTGACTCTTACCGTTGCTTTCAAGGTTGCGATCGTATTCGTAATGCGTTCCATCTGGCTCTTCCGCGATCGGCGGAGACGGATTGCGTGGCTAATAGCTCCGAGAGCATCTGATGAAGTTCACGACGTTCCAAATCCGACATTTTGTCGTAGGAATCGCCTAGATACGCCGTGTCGCTTTGTTGATTTCTTAGGTTTGACGCTTCTCCGCCTTTGAGTAATGAGCCAGAAGAGCGCTGTTCACGAGTTCATTCATCGAACATTTACGCTTCTGTGCCACTTGATGAATGCGCTTGCGAAGACGCCGCAAAATAACGACTTGTGTCTCTCTCCCGGTTTGTTTCTGCCTGGATTGCAGTTTGACAAGCTCAACGGTATTCAGGTCGACCGCTAGAAGGGCATCGTTGATCGAAGTCGACAGCTCTCCTAAATACCGCGGTCTATCCCGCAGCAGTTTGTCGAGGGCACTTAAGAGCCGGACATTGTAGACTACAAAATGAACGCTTCGCCGTTTGGCCACAATTCCTACGGTCTTTAGACTGGGTTCCCGCATCTTGAGGTACGCTGCGGTCCGTACAGGAACTGTTCAAGCTCCCCTATCGATTGTTCTTCTCCGATGAAACATCCGTTCCATGCGCCAGCGTTTTCAAGCTCTGTGTACCCCGCCAATGAAACCCAGGCCTGTTTTCCTATAGTCGCTTTAGCATTGCCAGCGGGTCCCTTCCTGCAACAGTATCCATTTTTGCTCCCTGCAGCCCCTCCGGTTCAAAAGATCTGGGGTATTTTCCCCAACTGCTTGGGGCGGTTGGCTTTCTTTTGGCGCGCCACACAACCATGTAGAACGTGTGGTAGCACACCTGCAAACCCTCGCTTTGGAGCGCTTCCCAAATATCTTTGAGATTCTGTCCCGCGGTCAGCGCCCTTTCTATTCCGGGGAGAAGAGAGCGAATAAGCGCGACTCTAGTCTTCGGGGGATCGGCGGCGAGTCGCTCCAAACAACGGCGGTACTGTTCCTGGGTGGCCATGGAGCTCTCTACTGCTGTACATATAGCACCATGAGAACCAGATGTAAAGTGTCAAAAGTTCGAAAAATGCGGATTCCTAGGCTTGGTGATCAAGGATTCCGAACGATCGTGATCGCGATTCCTGGATGATCGTGATCAATATTTCGACGGAAGGTGATCACCCATTCCAGGCCGTCGTGATCGGCTTGATTGCGGTATTGGGAATGGTGATCACGATGCCCCCGGAATGTTTTCCACAGGGGCGAAGCGACGCTGGACATCACCGTTGGCAAGCTGTTTCTCCGAATTCGCCTTATAGGAGAGACAGCGTGCCCACCAGGAGATTGTCCATGCGCAAGACCAAGGAAGTCCTTCGCCTTCGCTTTGAACTCGGGCTGGGGCAGCGGGCGATCGCTCGCGCTTGTTCGATCAGTCAGGGTGCCGTTCATAACTACTTGAAGAAAGCAGCGCTGTCGGGGATCGGCTGGCCGATTGCCGGAGGGATGGGACGAAAAACGTCTGGAACATGCGCTTTTCGGAGAGCAGCGTTCCTATGGAACGGCACCCACGCACAGAGTCCTCCCCGACTTTCCGCTATGCATTCCAGTTGCAGCAGCATCGCCATCTCACCCGACAGTTAGTCTGGGAAGAGTATCGGCAAACGCATCCCGAAGGCTACGGTTACAGTCGATTCTGCGAACTCTATCAACGCTGGCGTAAGAAGCAGGATGTGGTTTCTTCGGCAGGTAGCATCGAGCCTGGCGAAAAGGGCTTCATCGATTGGGCCGGAGCAACGATCCCGATCCACGATCCCCAGACCGGCGCAGTACAGGCCAGCTCGCTGTTCGTGATGGTGCTAGGCGCCAGTACCTACACCTACGCCGAAGCCACGCACGATCAGCAGATGGCGGCCTGGCTCAGTGCCACATCCATGCTTTTGAATATTTTGGCGGCGTGCCTAAGCAGACTCCTGGTTCCAGATAACCCGCGCACCGGAGTGAGCCGCGCCTGCCGCTATGATCCGGACCTTAACCCCACCTATCAAGAGTTTGCCATGCATTACGACGTGGGCGTCGTGCCGGCACGCCCTCATCAATCCGCAAGACAAAGCCAAAGTCGAAGTCGGCGTGCAAGTTGTCGAACGCTGGATCCTCACCGCCCTGCGCCACCAGAAGTTTTTTCGGTTGGCAGATCTGAACAATGCGATTCGCGAACTGCTCGAGCGGCTGAACCAGCGACCATTCCGCAAGCGCGAAGGATCGCGTGCCAGTGTGTTTGCAGCGGTCGAACGTAATGCTTTGCGAGCGTTGCCCGCCGAACCGTTCGACATGAGCCAGTGGTCTCTACGCCCGAGTCAACATCGACTACCACATCGCCTTCGACGCCAACTTCTACAGTGTGTCCTATTCGCTGGTGCAAGAACGCGTGGAAGTTCGAGCGACACCGACGACCATCGAGATCTTTCACAAAGGACAGCGGGTAGCCTCGCATCGTCCGTGGTCATGGACGAGAACAGGTGTTCACGCAGAGAGAACACCGGCCGAAGAGTCACCAAGCACATTTGGAGTGGACGCCCTCACGGATGGTGAACTGGGCCGAACAGATCGGACCGCACACGGCCAAGCTGTTTGAACGGATCCTCGCCGAGAAACCGCATCCGGAGATGGGCTATCGATCCTGCCTCGGGATCATTCGACTGGCCGAGGAATATTCCCCGACCAGGATGGAAGCAGCTGCCGATCGAGCCATACGCACGGGTGCTTGCCGCTACCAGAGCGTGAAATCGATCCTGAAGAACGCACTCGATCAACAACCACTCCCAGAACCGCCACCGCTACCCCTTCCGCCATCGCATGACAACATTCGTGGCGCTGAGTACTTCGAGTAAAAAGGAGAGACGATCATGTTGCAACAACCAATGAAAGAAAAACTCTATGCACTCAAGCTTCAGGGGATGGCGCAAGCGCTGGAGCATCAGGAACAGGACGAAGCAACGCGGGGGTTAACCTTCCTCGACCGTCTGGCGCTCCTCGTCGATCAGCAGTGGAACTGGCGTGAGAACCAGGCCCTCACGAGACGAGTCCTTGCGGCTCGCTTACGGGGAACCGCCTGCGTCGAGAACATCGATTATCGTGCCGAACGAGGACTGAACCGCAGCGTGATGCGTGCTTTGGCCCAAGAGTCTACCTGGGTAGCCAACCACGAACACATCTTCGTGCTGGGTCCGACCGGTGTGGGCAAGAGTTATGTGGCTTCGGCACTGGCGCAGAAAGCTTGCCGGGATGGCTATCGGGTGTACTACACACGCGCCGCGGTGCTGTTCCGGGATCTGAGCCTGGCACGCGCCGATGGCAGCCTACGGCAACTATTGAGACGGCTGAACCGCATCGATGTTCTGGTCATCGATGACTGGGTCATGGCGCCGATGGCGGAAGCGGAGAGAAGAGACTTTTGGGAGATCGCCGAGGATCGCTACCAGACACGCTCGATGATCCTGACTTCGCAGTTGCCGGTGTCTCGCTGGCACGAACAGATCGGAGATCCCACACTGGCCGATGGAATCCTCGACCGGCTGGTGCACAACGCGCATCGCATCGAGATGCGCGGGGATTCCATCCGAAAACAGAAAGGAGTGAAGGAGGAAAAGTGAATGAATCGGCGGGCCAAAAGCTGTGGAAAAGACGGGCAAAAAGCGCCCTTGGAAATCGCAGGAGCGATTTCCACTTTCCCACAGCTGCAACAACAAGCTTGACGATCGTAATCACTTTCTACAAAATGCAAAAACCAGCGTCGCTTCGCTCCGACGACTGATCACACCAACCCGGAACGCTGATCACGATCAGCCGGGAACACTGATTACCTTCATCGGAATCCGCAAAAAATTCACGGGAATGAACAAAAGTCAACGATAGTCAACATTTGTTCACGGGAAATCACCCTTCTTCACCGAGAGTCAACAGTTGTCATCACTGTTCAACACTTTTTGGCGGCATTGGGAGTGACATGGGCGGATCATCGGCGAAAGACATGCGTATTGGAACATAAAGGGAGTGGTACCACCTTGTGGTGTTTTCCGGTCTTAACTGCTCACCTTTCATACACTTTGAGTGGTACCACTGTGAACAGATTCTGGTACCGCTGTGGTACCACTCTTGAAAGGGATATTTTGTGAGCACAAACGCCATTTCCGGAAGGATTTGATACCTTTCGAGCCAATTGCGGGAGAAGGTCGCACCGCTGTCGAGGCACGCTGCCTTCGTTCCGAACTAGCATTCCTTGCGATCTCTAAATCGGGAGGGCCAAATTGTAGTCGGCCGGCATCAACGAACGGGGTGGATGATCTTGTTCAGGATTGTTGCAAACGCGTCACTACTTCCTTCGTGAAAACTTGCCACTGAGGCGGTCAACATTTCGTCCTGTGTAACGAGATCCCACGCGATATCGTAGCCACCCTCCACAGCTAGTTCCCGGAGGAATTCACGCTGCGCGCGCCCATTTCCCTCGCGAAAAGGATGTAAAGCGTTTATCTCCCCAAGGTAGTGAGCGGCGCGTTGGCAGAACGCCCCAGAGTCCTTCCCTCGCAGAAATTGTTCGCTAGCGAGGTGAACAAATAGCCTCTGCAGTTCCGCAGCGATATGTTCTGGTCGAGCGAAAAAGGAGTTGCCCTTGGCGATGGGAACCGTGCGGAATTCCCCAGCCCAGGCGTACACATCCTGAAACAGAAAATGATGGATAAGCCTCAAATGATCTGAGTCAAAACATCCACGGATTGGGTTTTCGTGAAGCTCGAGGAGTCTTGCGAAGAAATGGTCACTTTCAAATTGGCTCAGATGGTTCGAATCTCGAATGTCGGCAAGGTTGCGGAGGACAGACGTATCCTCGTATAGATAGGGATCACCCTGAATGTTCGATTCCTGGCTCAATCCTGGCCGTAGAGGCGCTTAACCGCAGCTGTCAGTTGCTTCGCTTCGAGCCTGCCTTCGATGTATTCGTTCGCAAGCGCTACTACGTCTTTGCTAGGTGCCAAATCCTCCAAGCGCAGTGTCGCAAGCACCTCGCGCACACTTTTTTCACGTTTGGCACGCAAAGAAGCATCCCGAACCTTAGGAGGGACTGTTGTGGCGCGCATGAGAGTCCTCACCGAACACCTTTAATTTTACACCAGAGGGGGTTGCAAAGCATTGTGGATTTAGCGGAACTCCCTTCACGACAAAACTTTGAGTCGTGACAAAAAAGCCCGGTTCCCGGCAGGGAGGGCCTAAATGCGTTAATTTCATTGAGAGGGCATGGACACTTTGGAGACCAGAAGGTGGTCGTCCGGGTCGATTTCTTATCTTTCCCAGATTGTTGGTGTTGGCCGCAGAGTTGTTCGCTCCTGTGTGGGGGGAAAACCCTTTTCAGGTGACGGACCACCCTGAAGTTATTCTGTAAGTTGGGTGCGCTCTCTCGGCACTTGGCTGCAGTTCTGCGAAGTGGGCCAAAAGTCCCGTTACCGGAGATTTGAAGTAACATTTCTCCGGTAAGACCTCATGCGCCTGTCCGTCTTCAGCGCTAATGAGAGCGGGTGGGTGCCGAGTTTAGCTATGGTTTGAAGCATCCGGTTCACCGGTTTCTGTGGTTGTGGTCGCGCTGAGCGCGACGCTGGGTTTGGTGGTGTTGGGCGCAGCGAGCAACCGTGTTACTTGGCTGCGCTGAGCGCGATTGTACTCGAACCGCTCATAAAGTGTCTGCCGCTTTTGTTCCTCCCTACGTTTCAGGATTTTTTCCCGCCGCTCGTAGTACACATCCGCTGGAGCGACGTTCCCGATTCCTTCGTGGTAACGCCGTTGGTTGTAGAACTCGATGAACTCCGCAATGGCTGCGCGCAGCTCTTCTGGACTCGTCCACACCAGCAGATTCATCCGGCCCTTCAGCGTCTCGTGAAAGCGTTCGAGTTTGCCATTCGTTTGCGGATGGTGCGGCGCAGCAACGAATGTGCCGCATCTGGTGCATCCGAAGATATTCCTCGAACGCACCGGCGATGTAGGACGGTCCATTGTCGGTGACCATTCGCGCACGCAGCTTCACTGGCACCCGCTTCATGCCCGTCCACTCCGATGGCCTGCTCCACCACTTCGCTGATCGACTCCGTCTTCATGTCGCCTTTCAACTGCCACGCCAGGATCTACCGTGAAAAATCATCCAGCACCGAGATCAGGTAATACCAGCCCCAGCCCATCACGAAATAATAACTCGCATCACTTTGCCACTGCTCGTTCACCCTCGTCGTCTTCACGGTGTACTCCGGGCCCGCCGGAAATCCCACGACGTTCACTTCGCGCACCAGCCCGTGAAGTTTCAGCAGCCGGTAGACGCTCGATTCCGAAACGCTGAACCCCGCATAATCGCTGATCCAGCAAGCGATTTCGCGTGGACTCTTGTCCGGTTCCGCTCGTGCCGCCATCAGGATCCTTTCCGTCTCCTCCGGCCGCAGCCGGTTCCATATCGTTCCTGGTTGCGGTCGCCGGTCCACCAGGCCCGCTTCGCCTTCACTTCGAAAGCGACGCTGCCAGCGATAGAACGTCGAGGGCGACATTCCCAACTCCATCAGCGTCTCTTTTTTGGTCACTGGCGACCGCCTCACCAGTTCGATCACTTCGCGTTTCCTCTCGGGCTTCATCCGGCTATAGCGCTTCCGGTCCAGCAGCCCTAATACTGGCTTTTTTTCAGTGTCAGATTTTCTAGACTCAAGTCCGCCACAAGCAGCTTCAGTCGCTCATTCTCCTGCCGCAGATCATGGACATCGTGGCTGGTGGCTTCGCGAATCGCGTCTCCCCGCAAGCGTCCTTTACCCGCTTCCATGAAATCCTTCAGCCACTTGTATTAAATCGCTGGATAAATGCCCTCGCGACGGCACAGATCGGCCACCGACACTTCGGCGCGAATCCCTTCCATCACGATGCGGATCTTCTCCTCGGCGGGAAATCTCCTGCGGCTGGCCTGCTTGGCTCGGCGGATCAACTGCCGCGCCGTCTCTCCCCGGCGCCCGCCAGCCCTGCCCTCGGGCAGGGCTGCCCTTCGCTCCTCACTTCCATATTCCTGTTGCTCTTCGTCCTGCTCCTGCTTCTTCCTCAGTTCCTCTTCCATGGTTCACCTTTCTTCCTGCGCATCCTAGCGCCTGTTGGGTGAACCGAAAAGCTCAAAACCTGTAGCTTACAAATGCCCTCAACTCACTCCCATTTCCGCTGAAGTCAAACAAATAGCGAATAAGAGAGATCGGGACTTCCTGCTAACATTTCTAACAATTGACGCTGTGGGCATTCGGTAACACCTTCATTCGGTGAGTCTTAGAAGTTTGGGGATGCAAATTCGATCCCCACCGCCCCTACCAATCCTTCTTCTAGCCCGGATATCTCACCAGATGTGCATGGATGCTCTGGAGAGGGTCATGGGAGCGTGATTTTACTGGGCGGGACAGGGGCAGCGTGTCGCTGTTGATTTTTTCAGCGTGAATGGCGGGCCCAGTTGACGAGGGAGTTGTTTTTGAGCGCATTTCGCCGTGAGCGTGGGATGCCAGGGCTGTTTTAGTAAGCGCCGTTTTTTTCAGCAGCGCAGCGCGGTGTACGCTGCGGCGAAGAGGTTCTGCCAGGGATACGCGCTACTATAACGGACCCACATGCGGCGCGCGGTGATGCGCACCTCGGCGGCGATTTTCAGCAGTTTCAGCCGGAGGGTGTCGGCTTGGGCTTCCGCCCACTCTGTACCCGCCAGGCCCAGCCGCCGCAGCGCTTCCAGCAGCACGTATGCGAGCGAAGAAAAGTACAGCCGCAACTGATTGGCCCGCAGCGTCTCGGTGCTCAGGCGATCACTGAACAGGCTCAACTGCTCCTTGATGCGGTTTTCCATCTCGCCCCGCGCACAGTAGAGCTCTTCATAGAGTTTCCGCGCGGGCCACGCCTCTTTGCCAAGCGAGGTGACCAGATAGCGCGGATTTTCCTTGCCCTCGATCTGTTCCGCTTTGGCTACCACGCGCCGCGCCCGCGACCAGCTCTTCTTGGTGCGATAAGCGAACTCCGTGAACACCCGCGCCGGTTTTCCCGTACGCCGGTGCTCTTGCTTGGCTTGCTGCATGGCGCGTCCGATGATCCGTCGCAAGCGCTGGTTGCGCGCAAAGCCGAATACGTAGTCCACCGCGTTGCTTTCGCACCACGCCAGCAATTCTTCGCGGCAGAAGCCGGAATCCGCGCGCAGAATGATACGCGTCTTCGGCCACCGGGCGCGGATCTGCCGCACGATGCGCTGCACTTCCTCGAGACTCCCGGCGCTGGCGTCGAGGTTCGAGGGCCGCAGCCGCGCACACAGCAGATGATCCCCGCAGAACACGTACAGCGGCAGGTAGCAGTAGTGCCCGTAGTAGCCGTGGAAAAAACGCGCTTCCTGCCGCCCGTGCAGCGGCGTGTCGGTGGCGTCCAAGTCCAGCACGATCTCGCGCGGCGCTTTCGGGTGCGCTTCCAGAAAGAGGTCTACCAGCAGGGTGTCCAGCGCTTCGGCGGAGTAACTGATTTTGTTGTAGCGTTCGGTTGCGGGGGAACCGGCGGGCGTCAGTTCCAAGCGGTTTAACGTGCTCTTGCCCGCTAGCGGCGCGCCCAAATCTTTCTTCCCGGCCAACACTCCCAACAGCGGATCGTTGCGCAGTTCTTCGTGATCGTTCAGGTCTTCGTAGCCCAGCGCCAGCCCGTAAATGCGTTGCGCCAGCATCTCGCTTAGCTCATGCTCGATGCGCTGCGGGTCGCGAGCGTCGTTGAAGCAACGCACCACACCCCGGAGCAGCCCAATCTTGCGATCCGCCGCTCGCAACAGCAACGCCCCACCCTCGGTGGTTAGCCGCTCGCCAGAAAACTTCGCCACCACCCGCCGCGAAAAATGCGCTTCAAACTCGAACTGCGACTGGTTACACTCTGTCATTAGAAAGGCCGCCCTTCTCTTGGCATCGACTACGACTCAACAACGCAGTTATGCCTGAGTTAGCGGCCTTTTTCTACTTCAAATCCATCAGCTTTGCTCAATCCCAGTGAGAAATCCGGGCTAGATAACATAGGAGTTCTGGCGGCGCGTTTTTCCGTGTACCCCGCGTGTACCTCTCCAATCACGCGATCGTTCCTCCAAGCGGCCCTGAGATCGGCTTCGATTTTCTCTTGGCGTGAACGCGTCCACGGCGCATAGTGGCGCTCAGTTATGCGAATACTACTGTGCCCTAGCAGAATTGAGACCCTATCGAGGGGAACCCCAGCGAGCAACAATTCGACGGCAAAGGTATCGCGGAAATGATGCGGATGGTGTCGGGCGCTTTGTGTGTTGCGCTGAAGGAGACGACTGGCCAGAGACGGGAAGGACGGCTGCGGACAGACTCAACAGAAGTGCGAAGGTCAGAGAACGTAGTTGTGGAGGCATGATGACATTTTGCAGCAATTTGGAGTACGGAAGGAAGACTGGGTTCGGAATTGCGCAGTCGCGAAAGTTTTCGGCGTGCCGGCCCAAGACGCGGCGATGGTCGTGAGGCGAGTCAAGAGGCAATGCCTGCGTGCGCAAGCAGTGAGCCAGGACCTAGCGATAGCGGCGGTCGTGAAGCTTCGGTGCGGGAGCCGACGGGTGATGGATGCGAACAGGGGCGGGGGAGCCAGCGGAGAACTGGAGAGGCTGGGCGGGGTCGCCGAAGAGGATCCAGGTGCGGCGGACATCGGGATCGGTGACACCGGATTTGGTTTGCAGGATGGCGGCGCCGAGGGACATGGACGGATTGGTTTTCAGAATTTGGAGCAGGGCCTGATTCATGGCGGCTTGCGGCGGCTGGGTGGTGAAGCCGGAAGAGGCCCAGACGGCGGCGGCACCGCCATTGGGAGCGAGAAGTAGGGCTTTGGCCAAGCTGCTGCCATAAACGTCTTGAAAGAAACCGTTGAGGCAATCCATGAGCAGATAGACGGAAAGTTGATCGCCATTGGAGAGGCCGGCGGCGGAAGAGTCATCGAGCAAATCGGAGAAAGACCACTGCTCTTCGGCGCCGTGGCCGGAATAGTTGACGAGAAGCGGGCCGGAATTGAGGGCGGCGATAATCTGCTGCGAAACCACGCCGGGATCCTGGCCATCGGCAAAAATTTCAACGGGCTGAAGAGACGCAGGCAGATTCGCGGCGGCGAATTTGGTGGCGGTGGTGAAATCCGCGCCGATATTTTGATCGGCAATGAGAAGAGCCTGGCGATTGCCTGCATTTGCGCCTAGGCTCTTTTCATAACTCACGATTTTGGAGACGACGAGCGCCGCGTCGGCAGTGGTGCGAACGGGGAGGCGGCCGGTAGCGATGGTCGGGAAACCGGTTTGCTTGAAATCGCTGAACCAATCGTCGGAAGCGGTCTTGAAAGCGCCGGTTTCGATGATGCGAGTGGGAACGAAATCAAAATCGCCGAGGCCGAGATAGTTGCGCGGGTCGAGCGAAGCGTCGCCGACGAGCAAAAGATACTGTGGCTTGCGGATGGAATTGGACTCGAGAGACTGCAGAAAATCGCGAATGGCGTACGGGCTGCGTTCGCCAAAATTGAAGGCGTCAAAGACTTCATCGGTGGTGACGACCCGGACGCTTAGGCCGCGCGATTCGTGCAAGCTGACCAGCGGAGCGAGCGCGGACTGGAAGTCGGGATGGGTGATGATAATCATCTGGCTGGCTGACTTCCGAGTAGCGAGAGCAGCGGGCTCGTGGAAAGCAAGCGCCGAGGGCGAAGAAATTTGATCGCCGGAAAAAACGAGGAGCGTGCGGGTTTCTCCAGAGGCGGGCGGAATGCCGATAGTGACGCCGTATGCCGCGTTATCCCGCGCGACGGCGCCGGAGAGCTGCGAGATGGCGAGCGGATTGGTTATGTCAAGAACCTGGATCTGCTGGCTGGAGAAGCCGATCACATGAATGGTGCTGCCGGCGGGCGCGGTGGCTTTGAGCCAATTGCCGTCGGCGGCGTAAGTATGCGGATAGTGGAGAGCGATGGACTGCACGAGGCTGACATCGTTATCGCCTGGCAAAGCGGTGAGCGTGATGGTGTTGACGCCATCCTGGAGCAAGCTGCGGTCTACCGAAAAAGTGCTGGTGACGTTGGCGAGGTTGGCGAAATCCATTTCGCCGATGGACGCGCCATTGAATGAGACAGAAACGCTATGCGCTTGCTGGTCAGTGGCGCCCTGCAGCGTGATATCGACAGTGACGGGCATGGGCGAATTGGGATCGGCGTGAGCGACGATTAGCTGCTGATCAACCGGAGCGGTGGTGACGACGGCGCCGAAGAAATTATCGTTGTCTTCGCCATTGAGGAGAGTGGCGAAGTAGGAAGTGCGCTGCTGCAGAACGACGGTGAAGGGGAAGCTTTGCAGTTGCGGATCGGCACTTCCGGCGCTTGCGGCAACGGAATGGACGCGCAAGCCGGGCCGTGAGCCGCTAACGAGCCAGTAGACGCGCGTGCCGGAGTACGGCGTGTCGATGCCCGTGCCGTAGAATTCGATGCTGTCGTTTGGACCGAGGGGGCCGAATTGGTTTCCTAAAATCAGCAGCGGCTGTTCGACGCCCTCGGCGTAAAGCTGAAGAGTGCGGGCGTCGGCGCCGGGATTGAGGCCCGCGGCGACGAGTTGCGCTTTCGAAACTTGGTACCAGCCTTCGCTTTGGACGGAGATTTTCACGGCTGGGTCTCCGTCGAGCGATACGGGAATCTCGGTATGTGGCCGGGACGGAAGTATGGGCTCGGGGGTTGAAAGCAGACGGCGGCTGATCCTGGTGGGCTGCACGATTGCGCGATTGAGTTGTGTCAAGAGAAGAGGCTTCGGAGCAGAGCCGGACCGAGGAGCCGCGGAGACGTCGACGGAAATGGGCCCGTGAGAAGTGCGAGTGCCATTGAGGTCCACGTCTTCCAGCTCATAGGAGGATTGCTGGGTGCCGTTCGGATCGAACCATTGATAGGTCTTGGCGGCGTGCTGCGGAAGTCCGCCACGAATCAAGAGCGCGGAACCGGCGATGATGGAAGGGTTGAGGCGCTCGCGACCTGAGCCATCCACGCGGAAGACATTGAAGCCAAGATTGCGGATTTCCTCGCGAGTTTTCCATTCGAGAAGGACACCACCTCCCTGCCTGGGAAATGCGCGGAAGGAAGCTAGCTGGACGGCGGTGGGTGCCGCGATGGTGGAAGTGAAAGACGCGGTATTGTTGGAATGATTCGGGTCGCCGGTTGTGGAGGAAGCCGTGGCCGTATTTGTCGAGAAGGTCGAAGAGCTGAAGGTATTGGCAGCGACGTTGATGGAGATGACCACGAGGCCGCCCACGCTGACCGTGCCAAGCGAGCAGCTAACCGTGGTGGTGGAAGCCGTGTAAGTGCACGTCCCTTGGGTTGTGGAAACAGAAGAGAAGGTAACCTCGCCCGGAATCGGGTCAGTGACGGTCACGCCGAGCGCGACGGCGGGGCCGTTGTTGGTGACTTGTAGCGTGTAGGTCAGGTTGGTGCCCTGATCGACGGGTTCGGGAGAAGCGGTTTTGGTGATGGCGACGTCGGCTTGCGTGGGCGAAGCAACGTAGACGGTGGTGGTAGCCGAATTATTGGCGCAATTGGGATCGCTCGCCGAAGAGCACGGAATATTGATGTTGGCGGTATTCGTAATGGTGGATCCGGGAGCGTCGCCAAAGCTGGCTTTGACGACGAGGGGGAAGCCGGCGGTTGCGTTGGCGGCAAGAGAGGCGATGGTGCAGGAAATAGTTCCTGTGCCGCCGACGGGAGGAATGGAGGCGCCGCAATTCCAGCCGGCGGGAACACCGAGAGAGACGAAGGTGGTTCCGGCGGGAATCGTATCAGTGAACGTGGCGACGCCCGAAGCGGCCGGACCATTATTTGTGACGGACTGCGTGTACGTGATGTTATTGCCGCCGGTCACGGGACTTGGAGATTCGGAACTGGTCACGCTGAGATCGGATTGTCCGGCTGTCGCAACGACAACGGTTGCGGTCGCCGTGTTGTTGTTGGGGTTCGGATCCGTGGTTGTTGAAGAGAGATTTGCCGTGGCGGTGATTACGGTACCCGACGAGGTGCCTGCATTGACCTTGACGACGACGATGAAGGTTGTGGAAGCGCCGGAGGCGACGAGAGGGTTCGAGCAGGTGAGAGTGCCACCTGCCACGCCACACATCCACCCCGTCGCCGGGGAAGGCGTCGCAGAGACAAAGGTGGTGTTGGCAGGGATGGCCTCGCTGAAGGTCACGGTGGTTGCGGGAACCGCGCCGTTGTTTTTGACGACGACCGTGTAGGTGATGTTATTGCCCGCAATCACAGGGTTCGGAGTAGCGGTGTTGGTGATGGAGAGGTCCGCGGTGGTGGAAAGACCAACAGTGGTTTGGACCGTAGCGGAGTTGTTGGAGAGGTTCGGATCGTTGTTGCCCGCGGTGGCGTTATCTGTATCGGTGATCACGGTGCCAGAAACGACGCCGGTGTTGACGGCAACACCGACCATGAAAATGGTGGAAGCAGCTTGAGCGAAATCCGGATTGGTGCATGAAATCGTTCCCGTGCCGCCGACGGCAGGAGAGGCACAGATCCAGCCGGAACCGCCTGGAAAACTCAACGATTGGAAAGTGGTGTTGGCTGGGATGGCTTCGTTGAAGACGGCATTCAGGGCATCGAGCGGGCCGTTGTTGGTGACGCTCTGCGTGTAAGTGATGATGTTACCGGGACCGGGGCCGGCGAGGACGGGGTTCGGCATCCCTGAGTTTGTAACGGCAAGATCCGCACCCGCGCAGTATGCGCCGGACTGAGTGCCTGGGGTCTGCGTGATCGAAAGGCCAGAGAAAATCACGCCGGGTTGTCCCGGTGTTGCACCATAAGCGTCGTTAGCCAATGTGCTGACGCCGGGTTTGCCACCGGTGACGCTTGTCCCTGCGAGTGCAGCGGAGGACAGGATGACTCCTCCCCCGCCGCCTGCGCCTGGGCCATGACGGTTACCCGGGAATGCACCCGGCGTTTGCTCCGGCCAAGTGGTTCCGCCTTTGCCGCCAACTGCGTTGGCCGTCAGACCGCTCAAATTTCCAGTGTTGGAAAAAATCAGAATTGTTCCGCCCGCTCCCCCGCCTCCTCCTCCGTCGTTTTCCACGGCGAGAGCCGACTGGCCGTTGGAAGTAATGGTTCCCGTGCCGATTACGGAACCAGCGTGGATCATGACGATGCCGCCGCCCGCTCCGCCGCTGCTGTAAATTCCCGTACAGTTAGCTCCGCAGTTTGCATTTCCTGTATCCGAGCTGGGATTCCAGTAGGCCCCGTTGTTCGTCGTCCCCGCACCGGCGCCACCGCCCATCGCCAGAGCACTCGTTGATACTGGGAACGCGACTCCGCCAAAACCACCAACGATGCCGGCGCTATTCCATCCATATCCGCCGGTCCCACCAGTCCCGCCGTTTCCGCCGCCTCCACCGCCGCTGTTTTGATCGTTCGCCGAGGGATTTGCATCCGTTGCGCCGCCGCCCGCATTGCCGGGAGCTCCGCGCGCATAGCTGCCATTTGGCAGCCCTTCGACTCCGGTGTCCGCTGCCGTCTGAGCTGGACTTGTGAC
Organism: uncultured Acidobacteriota bacterium; assembly: GCA_963824515.1. GTDB lineage: Bacteria > Acidobacteriota > Terriglobia > Acidiferrales > UBA7541 > Acidiferrum. The sequence continues at coordinate 85,162 of CAWGPN010000009.1, read as the reverse complement.
GGATCCGTTCACGACATATCGCGGTGTTCCGGCAATTCCTTCGCCTTTCGAGCCGTTTGTGGCGTTCGTCGCGAGAGTAATGTAGTCCGTGGCAGCGCCAGTGCCTCCGCCGAGAATGCGCCCGGCACCGCCGCGAAAGCCGAGCGCATCGACACTTACGGTTCCGCCGAGAGTGAGTTGCGAGGCCACATCGATGGCGAGGACACCGCCTGTCGAGCCGTTCCAAATCATTGCCGTCAATCCCGAACTCAGGACGGCGGACGAATATTGTGGAACGCGGATGACCTGATAGGTCCTCTGACCTTGCGTTCCGGCGATGTAGGCCGCCTCCGTGTAGGTATTCAGGAGGCCGCCTCCGGCTCCCGTACCTTGAAAATTTAAAGTACCGCCCGTCACTGGGACGGCACCGGTTGCGGTCACAAATTCAAAATTACCGGAGTTGTTCCGGTTAGTCCAACCGGAGCCAGGGTTGCCAGGAAAGCCGTCGCCATAAGCGCCCGTGTTTGTTGCGTTGATCGCGGCATCCTGGGCTTGAATGAAGAGGAGCAAGTCGCCGGCGGCGATAGGCGTCTGCGCGCCAGCCGCTGCGGCAACACCGAGAGTCACAGAAGTAGAGCCGGCCGCCAACTTACCATTCGCCGGAGGATAATAAGTATTGATAATGCCGGTCAGGGTCCCGCCAGCGCCGTCGCGACCGGGCGAAGCGCAAACGAGAGGCTGGACGACGGTGAGAACGGTAGCGCTGTTGTTGGCCGAAACAGGATCGGTCGTGGACGAGCTCACGCTGCTCGTATTTGTCAGAGTGGTCGGGCTCGCAGGCGCCGTGATGGTAATCGCGACGGTGATGGTTGTTCCCCGGGTGACCGCACCAAGCGCGCACGTCACGGTGGACGTACCTGAACAAGTTCCTTGTGTGGTGGAAGCCGAGACGAATGTGGCACCCGTAGGAATGGTGTCCGTCAGCGTTCCAGTCGTCGTGTTCGTGAGGCCAAGATTCTGTATCTGGATGGTGTACGTCAGATTGGAGGAGATGAAAACAGGCGTCGGAGATGCCGTCATGGAGAGAGAGAGATCGGCATCTCCCATGATCTCCACGAGAACGGAGGTCGAGGTGGCATTGTTCGAGGCCGCCGGATCGGTCGTCTGCGAGGTGACATCGGCAGAATTCACAATGGTGGTGCCGGCAGCAGCGCCGCCGTTGACCATGACGATGTAGGTGAAGTTTCCGGTGGTCGTACTGCCATTCATGTCCGCACTCGCGGAACACGGAACAGTTCCAGTGCCTCCGACCGCGGGCGTGGTACCGCAGGTCCAGCCCGTTGGCGGTGTCATCGAAACAAACGTAGTATTCGGAGGCGTCTGCTGATAGAGGACAGCTCCGGTGGCGGCGTTGGGGCCGCTGTTGGTTACGGTTTCCGTGTAGGTGATCGTAGTTCCAGGAGCCGTGGCGGTGGCAGAGGCGACTTGCGTCATCGAGAGATCGGCGCCTTGGACTTGGACGGAAGCGGTGGCTGTGTTGTTGCCCAAGTTCGGATCGGTGCCAGTCTCGCTGATGGTGACGGAGTTCGAGATGGTCGAGCCGACGACGGCCTCGGGGCTAACTGACACGACGACGGTAAAATTGGCTGAGGACGAGGCGGCGAAGGTGCCGATCGCAGTACAGACGATTGCACCAGTGCCACCGACTGCAGGCTGCGTTCCACAGGTCCAGCCAGCCGGCGGCGCGACGGATTGAAAAAGTGTGCTCGCAGGCGTGTTTTGCGAGAGAGTTGCACCGACAGCCGCGGTCGTGCCGTTATTCCTCACGGTTTCTGTGTAGGTGATGTTTGCGCCGGTGGCGACAGGATTGGGCGTCACAGTTTCCGTAACAGAGAGATCTGGGGTCTGTCCTGCGGCGGGCGATGCAGCGAGCAGCAATGTACATAGAACCGCCAATGCGAAGAAAGCGGAAGCTGACGCGATCGTCCTGAAACGTAGAGCTACGGCTTGCTTGCATTGAAAGAGCAGGCTGCGACAAGTGTGCAATAGAATCGTACTCCGAGTTCCAGCTGCTTGTGTGCGCCCATTTCGTTCGATGGCAACGACTTTTCCGTAGACACGTTCGGTTGCCGGATCGTTTTCCTGACCTGCGTCAGCTCTGGTGATGACCCGGCGTGTTGCCGGGTCCGCGACTGAAACGCGATGTACCCTGAATCCATCTTCGTTATGTGTGAGCGCGATGTCGCCGGCCTTCAATTCTTCAAGGTCCGCCGGCGTGATGATCACAGCGTCGTTGTTAAGAATATTCGGCTGCATGCTGAGTCCGTTCGCACGAAAGCGCAGCTTGGCGCCGCGCTGCACAAGGGCGTTGCACACCTCGGCGAACTGCGCGGAATTCCTTCTGACGATGGCGTTACGCGCCCGCACGGCAGATGGCCTCCACGGCGGTTGCATTGGGGACAAACCGAAAAATGGAACAAGGAACCTGGCGGGCTACCTGGCCCAGAAAATCCAGTGTAAAGCGAATGCCTTCCTCGGAGTGATGGGGCACAAAGCTGCGTGCAAAGAGCTCGGCGGCGGCGCAGCCTTGTGAGAGAGGAAGCTGTTCATTGTGCGTTCCGTGCTCGAGGAAATAGATATCCGAGAGCGGCGCACAATTCGGCGAGGCGATTCCCGCGTCGCCGTGCCAGGGAGTGCCGTACATCCAGACGCGGCCTTCTCGGACGCGGAGGATGATGCGATCATCGCTGAGGATTCGCACGCCGGGGCGGCCGAGCCACAAGCGAGCAGTCGTGCTTTTGCCCGCGCCGGAATGGCCAAGGAAAAGATAGCCTCGGCCGGATTCATCTGAAATGCCGACGGCGTGAACTTCGACGCCCTCGCCGCGGGAGAGCCTGTGAATCATGAGCAATTCGTCGAGGGGATATTCCAAGGGATAGACCGGGGATTCGGGCGCAAAATACTGGCGCGAGAGCAGCACGCGTCCAGAACGAAATTCGAAATCTAACCACGCCTCCTTGTAAGGAGTCCCGCCCAGGACAGAGGAGAGAAAACTGAAACGATATCCACCATGCTCGGCGAAGAGCGACCACAATCCGCCGGACTGAAACAAGAGAGGGGAGCACGGCGCGGCAAGAGAATCGACCAAAGAGACTTGAAGATTCACTTCACAGGATTCCGGAGGGCACACAAAGGCAAACAAATCGCAGTCTAAAGTGAGACGTAGATCGGGGCTGGCGCAGAGACCGAAAGAGATTCCTCCGATGCGAAGGCAGACCCGTTGCTCGAGCGAAGAGGTATTCCTCTGACTCGCGGACATTTTGGAGATGTTTGCAGCAGCTAGTCGCATCTTCCGTCTTTCTTCGCTCAGGAACCCATCGTTGGGCAGGAAGCTGGGTAGCGGCAGGACGTTGCGACCGGACCCGTAGCACCCGTGATCTTACAGTGACCGAGCACGGCCTCTTCGGGACGCAGGCTTACGCGGACAACTTTGGGAGCTTCATAGGCGCTCTTTGTGTCCTGCTCGAGTGGTTTCTTGTCGTTTACGTCTTTCATGGTCTCTTTTCGATCAAGCCGACGCCGTGATTCGGGAGATGCACCCGCCACTGTTGCATCCCGACGCAGGCTGCAGAACGTTCAAGACAGCCATCTTGGGCCCTCTCGACTGCCAAGCGGATAAATCTGGCTTGAAATTCTTCAATCGCTCAGCCGACGCCAAAAGGCCCCCGTGGTACGCGCCTCCTTCGCAGCAGGAACAATTCCCATGTTCGGGCACCTGATAGCCCAGCGCATAGGCACGGAGATGGGCGACCTGGCATAGAAATTCGACAGGAGATTCAGGATCTCCATTCTCCAGTTCCCCGTTGGCCGGGCACATACTGCACAGAGACTGGATCTGGCAGCGATCGCAGATCATCGGGCGGGTCCGCGACTGGCTACGAATCTCGCGCAGCGGGCCATCCCAGCCTTCGCGGAAACTTCCCTCTCGAATGTTGTAGCCCTGCTGATGGGAGATCACGCAGATGCTCATCGTTCCGTAGGGGTCGATCGCGCACCCGCCAAGACCGCCGCCGCACTGATACCTTTGCCCGGTGGCCGGGACCGGACGGGCCGGGCCACCCAAATCCTCCTGGGCGATCCGGCGATAATCTTCCGTGCGCTTTGGATCGGCAAGATCGAGTTCCACGGCTTGCTCGGGAGTCAACCGGACGGCTAGAGGGCTTTGCGAGCAATCGATACGCGGGTTGATGGCGGAATCAAACTTGAATTCGACGCCAAAGTGATCCTCGGCAAGGCGTTTCATCTCGAAAACTTCGTGCCGGTTGATGGTGGTGGGCACGGTCTTAAGCTTGAGGGGAAGTTTGCGCTCGAGAAGCAGGCGGATGCCGCGCATGCAACGGTCGTACGAGCCAGGAATTTGGGTCAGGGCTTCGTACGTTTCGCGGGTCGCGCCGTAGAGAGTAATCTCGATGGCAAAGGGGCGATAAGCGGCAAGGTAGTCGGCGATGCGCTCGTTGACCAAGGTGCCGTTGGTAAAAAGAGTGATGAGGAATCCGCGTTTTTTTGCTTCGGCGTAAATCTCGAGAAAATCCTTGCGGGCGAAGATTTCGCCGCCGGTATAAAGCAGCCACAGGCATCCCGCCTCGACCAGCTCATCCAGAAGACGGCGATGCTCTTCAAGCGTGAGTTCCTGAAGCCGCGCGGCGTGATCGCTCATCGGCAAATTGTTGTAGCAATGGAGGCACTCGAGTGGGCAACGCCGCGTCAGCTCAATCGACACTTCGAGGGGCGCGCGTTTCCCATTGAAACGCTGGTGAATGAGCTGCGTGAAATCGCCGTAGGTTGCCGTTTGCATTCGATGCCTAGTTTCTTTCCATTCAGAAATCGAATTTTGGACTACCCGCACCAGCCGCGTTTCGCACAGCTCTCACTCCACAGTTCGGGTCCCAATCGAAGCACGCCGAGAAGGAGAACGACTTTCTAAATCGTAGAAATCAAGCCAATTTCCTGGAGTTCAGAGAGATAGCTCTGAACGTCGATTAAGGCCCGCTTTGGATCCACTTCGTAATGCGCGGCAATCCAATTCGCCAATTCCTCTGCCGAATTGCCGCTTTCGAGCAAACGCCACAAGCTTCGTCCGATCTCGTTGAACGTGTAGACGGACTCAAGATCTCCGACACCCCTGCAAATGGGGACAACTATCGTTTCACCAGCAACATCGCGGGAAACGACAGAAGTGCTGCGAGTGAGCCGTAACTGTGACGTATTTAACGACTCGGTTAAATGGTCAGACCCTACGGACTCTGAGAAAGGGTTTCGCATGCTTTTAGTATCCGAACTGGAATAGGGGATGTCACGTTTTGGAAAGAACGGTGTTCCGTATTAGTACCCTCATAGTACATGGTATCTAACGTATAAAAAGATGTAAAATCGCTCGTCTTTTCTATAATGTTGGTTAGAGCTCACGTGGCTCTGTTGACATCCTCGCAACTTCACTGAAATTCGAGAGGGCGATTGGGCGCGACCATGGTTTTCTATGGAAGCAGGAGGTGCGATGGCCGAAGTCGGACTCCTGCCTTTTGCCCGCATCGCTCTGCAAGTCTCCCGCGCGGTGCTCCCTCGTTACCGAAGCCGTTTTAGCAAGCGGCAATTCACCCAGCCGCAGTTGCTGGCCATTCTCTGCCTGATGCGTTACGAAGACTGGACTTTTCGTGAAGCCGAGGTGCGGCTGAGCGAGCATCGCGAACTGCGCCAGATGTTGGGGCTTGTTAGCGCGCCCGATTTCACGACGCTTTATCGCTTTTTGCAGCGTCTCGACGACCAGACCATCGACCGCGCCGTCGGCGAAACGGTGCGCCGGTTGCGCGGTTCGCTGCGCCAAAAGCGGAAGCGGGCCCGCGTCGCCGTAGACGCCACCGGTTTGGCACAAGGCGCGGTGAGCACGTTCTTTGTGCGGCGCATGCATCATCACGGGCAAAAACCGCTGCCTTGGCGGCACTGGCTGAATTGGGTGGTCGCTGTGGACTTGGATCAGCAGTTCGTGTTGTCGCAACTCGCGCGGCGCGGCCCGTGGAACGACTGCGCGAATTTGCCTGCCGTCATCGAAGCCGCCTCCGAACAAACCCGCATCGGGCTGGTGCTGGCCGACGCCGAGTTCGACAGCGAGCGCAATCACACCTACATCCGCCAACGCCTCGGAGCGCAGAGCGTGATTCCCGCCAAACGCGGAAAGAAAACCTGGCGCGTGCACGGAGTGCGCGCCGAGATGCGGCGGGCATTTCCGCAAAGGATCTACCGTCGCCGCGCGCTGATCGAGAGCCTGTTCTCTTCGGTCAAACGAAAACTCTCGGCCCGTGCACCGGGTCGATCCCTGCGCACGCAGATGCGTCAAGCCCTCCTGCTTGGATTGAGTTTCAATCTGTATCGCTTGAAACATCGTCGCCTTTTCCTAAGGATGTCAACAGAGCCAGATGGCTTCTAGTGTCTAGAGTGGACAGCTCCTGAGAAGTTTGAATGCATAGGTGAGAGGAGGAGCGCATGGTGTAAAAAAGCTGAACTCAGCGGACGCTGATTCAGAAACACCAAGGAGGCTCCCCCATGGAACCTATATATTACATCGGACTGGATGTTCACAAGCGGATCGTCAGCTACTGCGTGAAAGACGACAGTGGCGCGACGCACGCCGAAGGCGCGATTCCCGCCACACGCCTTGATCTGGACCTATGGATGAAAACGCTGCCGCAGCCGTGGACGGCGGCGATGGAAGCGACCATGTTCACGGGCTGGATCTACGACCATCTCAAACCACATGCGGCCGCCCTGAAGGTAGCGCATCCACTGATGTTGCGAGCGATTGCCGCCGCGAAAAAGAAGAACGATCGCATCGATGCCCGGAAGATTTGCGACTGTCTGTGCTGCGATTTCCTGCCGGAGTGCTACATGGCCTCGACCGCCATTCGCGAACGGCGGCGCACCCTGCGCTATCGCAACCTGCTGGTTCGGCAGATGGTGCAGATGAAAATCAAGATCAGCGCGCTACTGATGGAAGCCGGCGTGAGCTACAACAAACAGCGCTTGCACAAAGCCGGCTATTTCCGCGAACTGCTGGCCACCAACCCCGATATCGATGAGGGACTGGGTTCTCTGCTACGCCTGTGTCGTGAAACCGTAGTGCGCCTGGCGAAGACGGAGAGCGCTTTGGTGCGCTCACTCGAACGTGATTCGTTGTTGGTGGATCTCATCGAGCGATTGATGACCATCCCCGCGGTGGGGCCAATCACGGCACTGACCTGGGCTTTGGAGGTCGGGGACGTGCAGCGATTTTCTTCGATCAAGAAAGCCATCAGCTACTGCGGGCTGTGCGGCGCGGAGAAGAGTTCCGGCACCACCGTGCAGCGCACGCCGCTATCCAAACAGCGCAACAAGCATTTGCAGACCACGCTGATCGAGGCGGCCAAAATGGCACCGCGCAACAGCCCGGAACTGGCCATGCTCTACGACAAGCAGAAGCAGAAAGGCAATGCCAATCGCGCCACGCTCGCCGTAGCGCGCAAGCTCGTCGCGTACTTGGTTGCCGTGGATCGTCGTCAAAAAGAGTTCCTTACAGTAGAAAGAGAAAACCGCACCGCCGCGTAGCAGAGCGGCGAGAAATACAGGAGGATTTCTTCGGCGCGTCGCCTGCCAGGTCTTGCCGTTAAGCCGACTGGGCGAAAGAGCGCAAGCTCTGGATGCTCCCGTTGATAAGTTTCGAGACTGGCAGGAGATCACAAACTCAATCTTCTGATCAAGACCACTCGCTGTTCTGAGACAGCAAATGGAAGTCTGGTTCTATCGGAAATAGGAACCACGGCCGAGAGGCCAACGCACGCGGCGAAGAATCACAAAGGATTTAGACCCGCGCTCCTCCGTAGCGCGTCAGGAGAGCTTTTGCCCTCTTGACAAAGAATTATCATGGAAGTCGCCCTTCTCATTTTCGCACGGATTCTAGTACGCTCTCTGGTAAAGTTGACTACCAGAATCGCCTTCTCGCGGGAGGCATCATGCGGACAAAGCGTACAGACGAAGAATTGAAGGAAATGGCTGAGCACGTCCTCTATGAAATTGGCGAGTTCCGCCGAGCAGTTTGCGCAATGGACGGCCTCAAAAAGACAGACGAGTCTTGGAATCGCACGTTGGAATCTTCACTGCTGCATTTCAGGATTCTGCGAGGGTTTTTCATTGATGAACCCAAGCTTGACGACGTATCCGCCAAGGACTATGTGCCGACTTGGAATCCGAAGCCAGACGACATTTTTTGTGAGACGAAGATTCCTTTGGACAAGAGACTCGCGCATCTCACGTGGCAGCGGCTGCCCTGGAGTCCGGGCAAATGGAATCTCGCAGCGATGAAGGCATCTATCGATAGACTCGTTGACTTGTTCAAGGGAGCACTGGCTGCAGACCAGGCCAATTGGTTTTCCCCGTCCGCTCTGACTGTGACGCGAGGAAGGCTGGACACAGATGCCTATTCTACCGTGTCCTGGGGTCGAATCTGACGATTTTGTGCCGGGGTCAATCGACCGCAACGGAATAGTCTCTTCCAGAATCAACTCCTTCTGGCGGATGGAAACTATCTCAATCGGCTGCCTGTTCGCAACGACTTGCGGACGGCGCTAGCACCTGCACCGCCTTCCAACGCCGAGCGTTTTCTTCGCGCTCGGCGAGAATCTTAGGGAAGCCGTCATCGAACGGTCCAGCTACGAGTTGTCCGGCCAGCCCATACCGGTCAACACCGCGAATGAAAGATCGGGAGTACTGGCTTGGAGTCCACCAAGAAACGCAACGCCTCCAGCAGACTTGTTCAGCGCGCCCAGTTGATCGAGCAACTTATCAGCTCCGGCGGCGGCAGCGGTCCGAAACGCTAAGCCCAGACCCAGAGCAGAATTAAACCAAACCACGTTCCCCGAGATGCCTATGCCCAACGCCGCCGCTCCTGAGAGTACGACCATCGGGCCGATCAGATCCTGAAAATCCAGGTCCTTCTTCACCAGCGTCCATACCGACGTCCCCAGCTGCGGCGCCCATCCCGGCCCCCACGAAGCAGTTGCTTTCTTGAACGGCGTGGGAATTTTCAACTTGCCAACTGCCGACGCACCGCCACCTGCGAGGCTGTACTTAATGCCGTACCCCATCGGCACGCCTTTTCGCTTGAGGGCGAATGAGCCCACGCCCCCACTCACGCAAATAAGAGAAAAACCGTAGCTATCAGAGCCGGTAAGTTCCCACGAAGTGCGATACAGAAGTCCAAGCGGGGTGGTGACAGCAGGCGAGACATAGGTGGGGGCGGTAACGCGGGCGAAATCGGGCTTACCTATGCTCGAGGAGAAATCTCTTGCTAGAGCGTCCGTGTCGATATGCATGAGCGGGTAAGCATACTTAATAAGAGCACGGATCGTGGGAGCGTGCGGGTCCACGTGCCCGTCGCCGATCAACCCCTCATCCTGGGCATGCTTCCGCTGAAAACGTAGGATCGCTTGGTGGAGCTCCTCGCTAACTACCCCCCATCGTGGGGCGGTTTTCAACTTCGCCGTCAGCGACGTCCAGGGGCCCTCACCTGTGCCGCCGCTGGTCTCGGGGATTTTGTTCAGTAGATCCTGCACCATCTGCTGGTCGCTAGTCGTGTTGTAGCATTGGCGTTTGCCAGCGCCGTATTTTCCGACCGAGGCTTTCAGGTCGCCTACTTCATAAACAGCACCTTTCACGATTGCCGCCCCTTCTCTGTGCTCAACATTCTGCGAGGTCAGGAAACTACCATAGCTTTTAGCCGGAGTCTACCACCTGACTTCAATAGTGGCGGAACGTGTACAAGCGTTTCACGTACTGAGCCCGTGCGAGAAGGTTGGAGTTCGAAAAACTACTCTTTGTGGGCGTACAAAATAGCGAATTCGGGGCGCACGGAGTCAGTTACTTGCGAGCGGCGCAGAACTGGGGTTTTTGGGCAGTCTGTGACAAAGGCGTCTGCAGCTCATTCGCGCAACTTCCTAGAACCGGACTTGAACGAAGCCGCCCGCGCGGCGGACGCTACGCGTGAGGCGAACGGAGCAGTTTGTGGCGAACGGCTGAAGTAAGTTGTCGGGTCATAAGGAGGTCCTTATGACCCGACTTCGCAAAATGATGCTCGAAGAACTCGAGCGTCGTAATTATTCTGAGGCTACCACACGCTGTTACATCCGCACAGTTGAAGATTTCTCAAAACGATTCAAGTGCTCTCCAGATGGTCTGGGTCCTGAGCACATTCGTGAATATCAGGCCGAGCTGTTCAAGAAGCACAAGTTGTCGCCGGGCACGGTTACGCAGCGATTGGCAGCTCTGCGATTCTTCTACGTCAAGACTCTCAAGAAAACCTGGAGCATCGCCGAGACGCCCTATCCGAAAAAAGGGTTTCACCTTCCTGCGATCCTCAGCCGGGAAGAAGTCGCGCAACTCATCAACGCAGCTCTAACTCCTTTTGAGCGCACTCTGTTGATGACCCTCTACGCCACCGGAGTACGACGCGCTGAATTGACACACCTGAAAGTCGGCGACATCGACAGCAAACGCATGGTGATTCACGTCCAGGGCGGCAAGGGACGCAAAGACCGGGATGTAATGCTCAGCCCAAAACTGCTCGAGGTACTGCGTGAGCACTGGCGCGGATTACGGCACAAGCCAAGCACATGGCTGTTTCCAGGCAACCGCTGGCATACCGGTGATACACCGATCACCACCAAGGTAGTCTGGACCGCTTGCAAGAAAGCCGCTCAGCAAGCGGGCCTTCAGAAACACGTGCACCCACATACGCTAAGGCACTGCTTCGCCACACATCTACTGGAAGCAGGCGCGGATCTGCGAACCATCCAGATGTTGCTAGGACATCGCGATCTGGAAGAAACCACCATCTACCTCCATCTCTCTGAACGTCACCTCAGTGCGACCGGGAGCCCTCTGGACTCGCTAGAGCTAAAAGGCCGGCCACCACAGAACGAGTAGATGGACCGGCCACCCTTCGAGGTGGCCGATCTGGTCCGCGCTGCGGGAGACGCCTTCATCGAACGAAGCCGTAAGTGGATCACCTGGAAGCATGTCAAAGTGTTGCTGGCCGTTGCGCGGTGTCGCACGGCCATGCTCGGCGGACATCTCGATGAGTGCACGCGCTGCGGACATCGCGCCATCTCCTACAATTCGTGTAGAAATCGGCACTGCCCCAAGTGTCAGGCGGGCGCTCGCGAACGTTGGCTTGAGAAGCGTCGCAGCGAACTTCTTCCGACGCAGTACGTGCACGTGGTCTTCACGCTTCCTCGCCAGTTAGCCCCACTGACTCTTCAGAATAAGAAGCTCGTCTACGATCTCCTGTTCCGAACCAGTGCAGAAACACTGCTCGAAGTTGCCCGCGATCCCAAACATCTTGGCGCAGAAATTGGCTTCTTCAGCGTGCTGCACTCCTGGAGTCAGAAGCTCGACTTTCACCCACATGTGCATTGCGTGGTGCCGGCCGGTGGACTTTCTGCCGATCGCTCGCGTTGGATCAAGCCCCGCTATGCATTCTTTCTTCCCGTCAAGGTGCTCAGCCGAGTCTTTCGCGGCAAGTTCGTCGCGGCACTCCGGCACGCTTTTAAGGACGGCAGCCTCAGTTTTCACGGAGACTTGCAACCCCTGACTCAGCCGAAAACCTTTGCTGCCTGGTTGAGACCACTATTTCGAAAGGATTGGGTGGTCTACGCGAAACCACCGTTCGGAGGCCCGGAGCAGGTACTCCGTTATCTTGGCCGTTACACCCATCGTGTAGCCATCTCCAACCATCGACTGATCTCGTTTGCTGATGGCAAGGTCACGTTTCGTTGGCGCGATTCCGCCCACAACAACGAACAGAAGTTGATGACCCTATCTCTCGATGAGTTCTTGCGCCGCTTCCTCTTGCACCTGCTCCCGGAAGGTTTCGTGCGCATCCGCAACTTCGGCTTCCTGGCCAATCGCAAACGGGCTACCAACTTGCCACTTTGTTTGCAGCTGCTCGGAGCAGCTGCAACTCCGCCGGCCAAACAAGACAAGTCAGGCGCCGGCAACGCGAGCGATCTCTGGCTCTGCCCCAAGTGTGCCGGACCGATGGTGGCCGTTGAGAGGCTAACGGCTGTCGAAATCCAACTTCGATCTCCACCACGGATCAGCGTTGCGGCATGAGACTACTCTCTCCAACTCGAAAACTCTGCGTCCTTCCAGGCGCTTCGCATCTCTGTGCCTCGCCGTCAAACCAATCCCTTCTTCTAGCTTCTTCGACCACAGTCTTCGCGATACTTTTTCGCCGTAGCCAATTTCCGCGCGCATGGTGTCATGTATCCTGCCTTGCAGAACAGTCTCGGCACGGCTTAATACCGGCCCTTCGCTCCATTCAATTTGCATAGGGCCCGCGTCCGCCGCACGGGCGGCTTCCTTCAAGTCGTTGTATCGAAAGCGCGCCAACACACCGTGCTCGTGGAGCTGCCTTGCCCCATCGCGCTTCCGATACAACCCTAGGACTTCTGGCCCGGAGTAACTTCCGGTTTGCCCGTCAACCGCCCAGAACCCCGAAAACCGGGGGACGATCGGTAGTCCGCGATGATGGAGTGCGTTGGCGATTTGTCACTCGTCGACCAAAGTTGGTGGGAACCTTTGGGTGAAGCCCGTATGCGGAGATTTACTGCGGGCGGGATCACGCGAGTAGGGATCAGTGATGGGAGTGCGGAAGCCAGGATTACTGGTCCTCCGCTGCATCCTCAACAATCAAATTGGAGTCAATGCACAATCGGCGGAGCCAGCGTCCCATCGGACCATTTGCCAACCCAGACCAGGAAAATAGTCACCCGTTCTTCAGGGTCATTCGCTGCGATAACCGGCGAGCCCGGCAGATTGGCTCCCCAGCTTTTCCCCACGTCGCCCTGAACAAAAAACATTAGATGTGGATGCCAGTTCATGCCGCGGTCGCTTAAGTACTGCTGCTTCGACATCATGTAGCACATCGCTCCCGGCTCCAGCACGGGCAGTTCCTTCTTATCCAGTGCCGATGCGGTCGCCTCGACGATCTCTGCTTTCGATTTTCCTGCCACCACCAGTTTGGTCTTCATCATGAAGATGGGCACAAAGGTTCTTGCGGCTGGAGGATTGAAGCAAATGGGGGCGCGCACTTTGGGATTCCAGAATTCCGGTTCATCTGTGGCGGCGCCCCAAGATCGTTCCACTATGCAGAGGAAACCATTCGTGCCCTTTACTGCTGTCTTGTATCCCTTCGGTCCCAGCACCATCACTTCGGCTCCGTCCGAAATGGAGGCAGGGGCAGCACTGCGAGCCAGGGCGATTTCAGAATTCCCGTCAGGCATCAAATACTGATCGAAAGGAGCCATTCCGGGATAAGATGCCTTCTCGGCCTGCGCGCGTGCCTGACAGGTTGAGCCGGCTAGGACGGCCTGCACGAGGAATGCTAACGCAAGGAAACTGAGGGTCTTCTTCTGCATTGAACTCTCCCCGCTCTATCCGCTTCAGGCTTGGGAACACTCGTCCGAAATCGTTAGGCAATTTGGCCTCGATCTTACATCAAAAGGCCTGTCAAATCGTAATCTCGCCATTCAAGGATGCAATTTACCTAATTGGCTGGCTCCGCGCTGCCAGGGAGCACCAACTGTTGCCAACGGCCTGAGGCACTCATCCAAATGGACGGAAAGCCAAATCGCGGGTTCGGGTCGCATTGTCGGCAAACCAGAAGTAATCCAGAAACGGGGTTCGAGGAGAACCGGCGCACCCATGAGTCGCTGTCGTCAACGCTTCCTCGAACCGGACTTCTGGAAAAGTTCGGGCTTGTCTGGGATCCAGGCACAATCTTCGGGCACAAGCTCATTGTACCCATGGTCCCGGCAGGTGCTAGTCTGGCGTAGCAGCCGATGAACAACCGTGAAATCCAGGCAGCTTGGAAGTATCACGACGGCACGAAGCACTCCTACTGGAGTGTTCGTAACCATCCTCCCTTCCTGGACTGGGCGAATCGTCCGTTGCCTTTCAAAATCTACCCAAAGATAGAGCCTCTTCCACTACCGCGGGACGTGCCGCAAACAGGGGTAGCCGCGCTCTCCGCAATCTCAGAACCAGTGCCTTCGTCGCGGGCTGTTTCGGTCCCTGGCGTTCAGGATCTGGCGCGCCTCCTCTATTTCTCGGCAGGGATTACCAAACAGCGTGCATATCCGGGTGGAGAAATCTACTTTCGCGCCGCAGCTTGCACCGGAGCCCTCTACGAGATCGAACTATATGTCGTGACTGGTGATCTCCCGGGCTTGGATGCTGGCGTGTATCACTTCAATCCGGCGGATGTATCGCTACGGCTTCTGCGAAAGGGTAATTTTCGCGGAAACCTGGCTCAGGCGACGGCGATGGAACTTGCGGTGGCTCACGCCCCCGCCACGATCATCTGCACCGGAACGTACTGGCGAAACGCTTGGAAGTACCAGGCGCGCACCTATCGCCATTTCGGTTGGGACAACGGCACCCTGCTGGCAAATATGCTGGCCGTTTCTGCGGCTTCGGGGCTACCGGCGGAGATCGTGCTCGGATTCGTGGACGCCGATGTGAACCGCCTGCTCGATCTGGATACGCGGCGTGAGATTTCTTTGTGCCTCGTCCCGATCGGGCACACATCGGAGAGTTCGCTGCCGGAATCGGTAGAAGTTTCACCGCTAGGCCTGGAGACGATCCCGCTTTCACAGCACGAGGTCGAATATCCCGCCATGCTTGAGATGCACGACGCGTCTTCGCTTGACTCCGTAGAGGAAGTAAATCAGTGGCGCGGCAAGCCACCAGTCCCTCCATTTCCCGCCCTGGCGGGCGAGGTAGTTCGCCTCCCGCGCTTGCCGGAAGAAGAACAACCGAAGGACACGACCGAGCAGGTAATCCTGCGCCGCGGCTCTACCCGAAAGTTTGATAAGGCGGCTTCCATTACGCTGGCACAACTTTCTACGATCTTCAACTACACCACGCGAGGTCTTCCGACTGACTTCCTTAAACCTCCCGGTGCGCAGCTTAATGATCTTTACCTGATCGTGCATTCAGTCGAGGGGCTCAAGCCCGGCGCATACTTCTTCGGGCGTGAGCACAACACCCTGGAGCTTTTGAAGGAGGGGGAATTCCGCGCCGAGGCCTACCGTCTTGGACTTGAGCAGGAGCTGTCGGCGGACGCCTGCGTGGACATCTTCTTTCTGGCCGATTTAAACCGCATCCTGGAGCGATACGGGAACCGCGGCTACCGGGCCATCCAGCTAGAGGCGGGTGCCATCGGCGGCAAGATCTACTTGGCTGCGTATGCCCAGCACCTGGGTGCGACCGGGCTGACCTTCTTCGACGATGATGTAATTAGATTCTTTTCATCGCATGCAAAGGACAAGAGTGCCATCTTCCTGCTCGCGATTGGCAAGCCGCCGAAACGCAAACCACACTAGGACCTACTCCCGGCGGTCGGCTATCCGGAGGTTGGCCAGAAACGGGGTTCCGGGAAGTTACCTGGTGAAAGCTTTCAGGGACTGCGGCCCTGCGTCGGTGGTTGCCAAAAACCCCTGCCTCTCGGCAGAACGCCAATAGCTGATTCTATAGCGGATAGGATTCACAGATATCGCTGCCCACTAATAGCTGTTTTGGCCCCACTCTGGAGACTGTCCAGACTGCCCCTTGGACTTTTGAGACCTGCTGGATAGCTGCCGCGCGTGCTCAGCCAGGCAAACGGTCAATCGAACGTTCTTTGCAGATCTCAGTTTTGCTTCTCTAGCGTTGCCGACAAGTGAGCTTCCGACCCGGCTTGTACGGCAACGTCGCGGGACCATTCCTTAAAACCAGATTGACTAACTCGAATCTTATGCTCTCCCGGCGAAAGTTTGAGCGTGGCTGGAGCATTTCCAATGAAAGCCCCATCCGCATAGACTTCTGCGCCTTCGGGAATCGAGGTCACTTCTACTGTTCCGGTTGTCGGGGCCGCAACGGGTGGCGTCGTTGAAGTTCCGGGTTCTGATTGAGTCGGAGACGGTTGCGCTTCCGCCGGTGATTGAGCACTCTGTCCGGAGTTAGCACGGAAGTTCTTGGTTTCCAAACGCACGTCGCCGTTTACATAAGCGGTGATCTCTGCACCTTTGGGGACGGTAATGTCTTTACCATGCATGAACAAGAAGAATGGGGCGGCTGGAAAGAAAAGAAGTCCAGTGGCAACGATACCTACTGTCATGCCTGCGGTGTGGCTACCGCCCTTTGCGTCCTTGACGGCTCGAACAGGGGCTTTCTCCGTGTCCGCCAAACGGACATAATCGAGAACAATCTCCAACTTACCCGCTCGACCCATCCTCCGCTTTGGTTGCGCTTCCGTGACGCTGCCAATAGCGACTGATCCTTTCGGAATCACAACGATTCCGCTCGCGGCCACATCCTCCAGCACTTCGAAATCAACGGAGTCGCCGACGTGAGCATCCGCAGATGATACATTGCGGTTGAGCCTCAATCTTATGGGGGTTGCGTCCTGGAGAATGAACTGACCGGGAAGCAAGGTCTTGGCCGTATCCGATGAACTTGGAGTTGGCGCTGGCTGATTCGGTTCTGCTTGAGGTGTGGCAGCCGGGGGGTTCTGTTGTTGGTCAGAGGATTGGGGCTGCGGAGCGTCTGATGCTGCAATTAAGGATTCAGTTTGGGAGAAGAGTAGAAGATATGACAGGACGAGCGGAAGGGTTGGGTTTCGCACGGAACATCCTTTCTGTAAAGAGTCTAGAGGTTGTGTAAGAAACTATCATTTCAACATGGCAGCCACAAGGAAGCTTCTATACAGTGA
Source organism: uncultured Acidobacteriota bacterium (assembly GCA_963824515.1). Lineage (GTDB taxonomy): Bacteria > Acidobacteriota > Terriglobia > Acidiferrales > UBA7541 > Acidiferrum. The sequence goes on along the minus strand of CAWGPN010000009.1, from coordinate 68,346 downwards.
CTCGCTAGGAATAACTTGAGATAGAATATTCTTCCCTACTCTACCCGCACCAAATCCAACAGCGGGGTTCCCATGACCGAAAAACGCAAGCACGCCATTTTATTTGCCGCTACGATTTTGTCCGCACGGAAACTGATGGACAGCATCGAGTCTGATAAGCCGAATTTTGCTAAAGGGTATTGGGTAGAAAGGGCCATCAACGAGGCTGCGTTTGTGATGGAGAAGATCGACAAGAAGTGGCCAACGACTGAGAAAGCCGCCTCTGCTTGTAAGACCTAGATTACCAGCAATCGGCAGCGGTTCGACGCTGTCTACAAGCAAGCTAAGCGGCCTTTGCTTTCACACGCAACCTCTGTCCGCAACACGCAGAATGAGGTAGTCCGCAAGCAAATTTGATACTAAAGGCCCGATTGCAGAATGGGCATGAAGATGACCAGGCACCCCCACAAGCCGGACAGTTACTCAGGGATTGCGGGTCTTCCTGCAACTCCACGACTACACGGCGGTCCAGAACAAAGCGACATCTCGGATTCTTACAGATCGAGAAGCGGTCCATCTCAGTAACCTCCTTGCGGGGACGCTTGCAGCGGTTCCCCCTTAGACGCCACACACGTTAAGGTGTCATCGCATCATAAATCGACCGTGCGTTTAAGACGAGGGACTTGGGGTCATCTTCCTTTGGAAAGACAGCATCCGCCCCGTGCGATAAGGCTAGTTTCTCGGCTTCAAAGTTAGGATGTCCAGCAACCAGGAAAAGTGGAAGATGCGGAGATAGCTTCTTGAAGCAATCGATGACTTCTGGATCGTCCACGGTCTGCATTTCGAGAATAGCTATATCAGCAAGAAGCTCGCTGGCTTCACGAGCTGCTCCCACGCTGATGACGGCTTTCCCACAGATTTGAATATCAGGTTGAACGGCTAGGTACTCACAAAGACTTTGGCTGAAAACAGGATCATCGCTTACGAGGAATACTCGAATCATGTAGCCTCCTCACGATCGACTGTAGGGGCCATGGCGTATTCGGGCTGCGAGGGGGGAACAGGGCCGGGTTGACAAGAGTGCGATGCCAACTCCGATTCACCCCGTTACCATCCCGTGTCCCATACTGAAACAGTGTAAGTACCTGTAAGGCATACAACCCTGCGGGTCAATACCGAGTTCTACGATAAATCGCGTGTTTGTCTAGGTGTTTTACTTACCGTGGACTACTAGGGGGTGCCTAAGTCGGCGTGAACCGGGTTTCTAAGCTGAAAGCCGAGGCAGAAGGATCGGCCTGGTTGTTTGCCGAAGAATCCCAAAAATCACAAAACTACTTTCTGGAGTCTTCTACTTTAATAATATTATTACGCACCGCGTAGAGAACCAACTCGCTTATGGAATGTACATTCAGGTGGGCCATTATCGTGGCTCTATAAGTCTCAACTGTCCTAGTACTGAGTCCCAGGGCTCCGGCCACCTCTTTATTGCTCTTGGCCTGAGCCAGCAGTTGGAGAACTTGAAGTTCTCTCCGCGTAAGAGTCCTCGTGGGGTGATTGTTGGGCGAATCCCCGCTCGACGACTGGCCCGGCTGAGTTGCTTCAACCGCTTTCTCTTGTCTGCGCTTTTCTGCGGCAATACGTTTATTCGCATATAGAGCGGTATCTGCACGCATCATCAACGTCTGAGACGATTCTCCCGGAATATAATCGGTCCACCCGGCAGCAAACTCTAGGGGGATTTGATGTCCATCAAAGTCACCCATCATTCCATTTAATCGATCAAGTACGAAATGTACTTCGCTGAGTTTGCACTCGGGCAACAAAACGAAGAACTCGTCTCCGCCAATGCGGATCGGAACGTCCGAACCGCGTACCGCGCTCTGCAATCGCTCCGCGAAATACCTGAGCATCTGATCGCCTGCCGGGTGTCCGAAAGTATCATTGATTTGTTTCAGCCCGTTTAAGTCCAATATAAGAACGGTGAGAGGTCTTGAATGTCGCTGCGATCTCGAAATCTCTTCGGCGAGGCGTAGCTCCCCGGATTGCCGATTGTAAAGGCCCGTAAGGCAATCGAGAGCCGCTATCTTGTACACTTGTTCAGTCCGGTCTTCTAACCTGTCAAATGAGCTGATTTGCTTTTTGAGGTCGGACCGGAGTCGGTGGATTTGCAACTGCTGATAAACTGTGTAGACATTGAAGAGCAAGACGAGCCCGACCAAGCCACGAATGGCCAAATTTAGGTTAAATGAATAGAACTCATTCTGTTGTGAGAGCAAACCGGGGAACGCGAAGGATGCGATTCCTAGCGTCAACAACAACGTTACTAGAATTCCAGAGGACCATATCCACCACTGCACCCGAGCAACGCTCTGCATTGTGGACTGAACCTGAGCGACCGGTGGGGGCGTAGCAGGGGTGGTAACAGGGGGGGTACCTGGTAGCTCGGCGTTATCCATCAGGGACCTCGTCTTGCTTATATTCAAGCAATAGGCCTTCAGGACGTCAACGTGAACAGTCTGTGATGTATGCTTGTGGATACGACCGCATCGTGAGAAGATATAGTAAAGACAACGTTTGCTAAAGCGTTATCTTAACTTCGATAATCCAAACGACGGCTCCAGTTATGGCAGAGGTCGCCGGATGTTCTTTCCCGGATGCTATTCCCTGGCGACAAGAAACGGTATCGCACAAATCGTGCGTGGATATCCTGAATGCATGACGGCGTGCGCAGTCTACCTTGAATTCCAACTACCAAAGACTGATAGAGCAAACCTTCTGAGCGAATGGCTAGCTTCTGTGCCATATGCAGAACGAGGTGCGGTCTTGTTCGTGGGCTTTGCTCAACGCTCGGCGGAACTGTTCTAGAAATCACTCATCTTTCTCGAAACTGCCTCGCGCGAGATCGTCAGCGGACTTCCGATTCAGAAGATTTGGCAATGCCGGTGGTTCCTCACCGTCATAAAAGAGTCGATAGAGTGGGACCTCTAAAGCGCGAGCTATATTCTCCAGCGTATCAATGGCTGGGACAGTGTGGCCGTTTTCTACGCGGGATATGTAGCACCAAAGTAAGCCCGTGCGCTTCTCGATATCGCCTTGGGAGAGTTTCTTTGCCTCGCGCATTTCGCGGAGGCGGTCGCCGATGATCATGGCGGGATTATACCAAAGAAGTATGTCAAGGTGTTGAGGTACTCCATTTGTCAACGATACCTCTCGGCCCCGAAGATCAGAATACAAATGCCGTCATCGTGCACTTATGAACCATGCAGCGTGAGTGCGATGCGGTGCACAGGCCCTCGATTAAGTAGTATTACTACTTTACCTACACTACTCCGCTATTATACTCAGTGAGCGTTTGCAATCTGTTCAGGGGGGCAGCCTATGTCGTCTATTCCAGTCCAGGCGTCAGAGAATCTTTCTGTAACTATTCCTGCTCTAGTCAGGGTGCAAGCGGTTGAGCAAGTCAGACGAATGCACGGAGGATCACAGTCGCAGTTGATGAGATGCTCAGACGGCAACTATTACGTGGTCAAATTTCAAAACAATCCGCAACATCGCCGAATTCTCGTTAACGAATATCTGGGAACACGGTTGGCCGGAATGATGGGCCTGCCGACCACTCCGGGAGTTATTGTTAAGGTCTCTGAAAAGCTCATCGGCCTTACAGATGAATTGGTCATCGAACTACCGCGCTACCGTGTGCCGTGTTTACACGGATTGCAGTTTGGCTCTCGTTACTTTGGTAATCCTCGCAATCTGAGGACCGCTGATTGTATTCCCGGAGACGAGATTTACAGAATTGAAAACCCTAGTGACTTGATCGGGATGATGGTATTTGACAAATGGACCTGCAACTGTGATTCGCGGCAGTGTCTATTCCTGCTTAAAGACGATGGCAAATATTCGATGGTCGGAATCGACGAAGGGTTTTGTTTTAACGGGGGAGAATGGAATTTTCCAGATTCGCCGCTGCGCGGACTCTACGGAAACAAGACAATCTATCGAGAGGTTGAGAGCGAGGATAGTTTTGAGCCGTGGTTAGGCAAACTTGAAAATGGATTCACCTTTGAAACCATAACTCAGGCAGCCCAGGGTATTCCCACCGAATGGTACGAAGGCGATGGTGCTGCGTTATCTAAACTATTGAAAGAACTTGACCGCCGAAGAAGGCTGGTCCGAACTCTCATCAGGAATTCATGTCAGAGAATGCCATTGATTTTCCCGAAGTGGCTGGATAGCACAAGAAGCTCAATACCTAAGCGGAGGCAACGACAGGTAATGCACGCTGCAAGTTCAAACCATTTGTCCGGGAGGTCGTATGGGGATAGCGACAGCGGCCTAACACATATCAGTAAATACAAGCAATTATTTACTTGACAAGCTTATTGGATAAATATATAAGCCACCTCCTCGGGAGGGTGTCCTCATCTCTTGCCTGCCTCTGAGAGGGAAGCGAGGATCGATGACCGCACACACCGGACGCCCTTCCAAGGAGTCATCATGCCCAAGTCCACCGTTTACATTCCGCAATTACCTCTGCTGGCCGTCTCGGTCCTCGGATTGGCAGGACTCTTGGCGTTAGGTCTAGTTATTTCGATGGTTCGGTAAGCGATGAAAGCACCGAAAGATTGTGGTGCGCTACGGAGAGCCAACGGCAGTAAGTTCTTTGTACACCTGCACTCAACCAAGTGCTCCAAGTGTCTCGCCTTGGTGAACTATCTTCTACTGCGGGAACGGTTCGATCAGTACGTCCATACGCACCGGAATTGACCATACCACGGCCAGCAAAGCCGTAAACGCATCATTGCCTGTGACGCCCTCCCAAGGATTTGGAATGCCCGGTGGGAAAGCGCTGGCGTTTCTGCTTGTACTCCCGGCATTTGCAATTAGGGAACAAACAGATATTCAGTATCTTCTTACCGACGAGCGTTGCGAAATGAATGGTCTTTCCGTGACCGCAGCGGCATGGTTGGATTCGTGGCATTCGGGAAGAGTAACACGGGCGCTGAACAGACTGCGGGTGAAGCAACCCTCGAACTCAATTCTACTGTTGATTTTCAATATCGACCCATTGCCCGTTAGATTGAATCTCGATTTTTGTAATGGGGTGAACTTCCCAAACTGTTGCTCTTTGCGTTCCAATCACCCCGACATGCTCAGAGTCGTACATCAACCAACCGCTGACTCGAACCGAATTATTCGAATTAACGAGGGCGCTCAGCATGCCCGTTGTCCACTTGTGCAAAGGCCGGGTTCGCGGCGTGGTCTCAACGATGATTGCCTTGCTAATCGGCTGGTTCGGCTCTTCGGTCAGATAAATATGCCAATCGACTTCATTGTCGGCAGTCTTATGGCAGTTCGTTGACTCGCCGTTGCCCGACTTTTCGACATTGATCTTATGAGATAAATATCCAACCACCCTTACAGGGGCAGAGACGAAATCGCTTACGCGGTCGGACGGAAGATTCGCCAAATCGTTCCAACTTATGTCTACATAATCGGAGTCTCCCGGTACGTCAGTGCGGTTCTTATTAGTATTGAGGGCGATGGCCGTCCCGCTGGTGGCGTCACCCGTTGGTCCGCAGACCTGAGTTCCATCCACGATAAGCGGCTGCGGGATTGGGGTTTTTCTCGCATCCATAAGCTTTGAAAAGAGGTCGGCGGCTGGGGACGGTGGAGGGGCAGGTGTTGGCGTCGCCTCAATAATCTTTATGTTTCTCGCCCAAACCCAGCCTTCCTTACCGTCAGCCGTCGTGATGTGGTAGAAGCCGTTGCTCTTGCTCGCTGACACCAGCGTGAGTTGGTCTCCAGGTTTGAGCGTCTCGATGATGTCACTGTCGGTCGATGAGTCTGAACGCAAGTTGACATTGCGTTTGACGACTGCCGTTTGAGCAGAAGCGGCAGTAACCCACAGGAGGCAAATGGTAAGCAGTTGTAAAAGACGTTTCATGGCGGGAACTCCTTTAGAACTCAATCGGAACTTGAAAATGGTCGGAGAATTGCTACGGAGACTAGCAGAAATCTGGATAAGTCATCAATCAGATAAAATGGGCAACTTCCGCTACTCCTCATACTCGGTCTTGCTTTGAAGGTTTCCGTCTTCGCGGAACTTCGACCGGCAGGACGATCAGATGCGCGGCGTGCCATATCCGATTGGTTCTGCGGGTACCGCACAGCGGCACCGTTATTGCGTGAATGCTTCCATCAGACACTCGCTGCCGACCGTGCCCAATTTTGTGCCCACCACCAAACCCTACCGAGTGCTACAGAGTGTCGGTTGTACGAGCTAACTGCTTGGGATCGCTACACTTCGTAACAATCCGTAGCACTTCATCGCACTCCGTGTAAGTTGTTGATTCTTCGTGCGGCAAGACTTAGAAGGCAGACGCTCTCTTCGAAATTCGAGTCGTAGGTTAGAGGTCCGTCACTGACGGTAGCATGGCTAAGGAGCGGTCGAACAGTATTGAACTCGGATTCTGCATTACAACCAGAGTCTTCTTCATATCGGGCGGCGGGGCGAGGCACAAAGTTCGATACGAGTCAACGAAAGGGAGCCAAACTTCCTCTTTAATTTCAGTTCCTTACACTGAAGCTGATAACAACTCACTTTGGGTGCAGTTGGGTGCAACTTCGATTCTTGGCACCAAAATTTCAAATTCAATGCTCTCGTAAACAACACGAAACACAATGTTTAGAATTCGCCACACTCGAATGGAATTACAGACTGTGGGCCGGTATCCGCTGAAGAGCAACCTTAACTTTCTCAAGCATTTGGACAACGGCAAAGCATTCGGCGGGCTACCGCATGGTTTCAAAAGCCGATTTCTGGCTGAAGAGCCTTTGGCCTCTGAGCACGTGACTGAGAATCTAGTTTCCTGAGAATCAGGAGACCCAGCGACGTTACGGAGGATCTATTCGCCGCGAATCGAGCGAATCTCAAACTTCCCACAACGCGAGTTCGGTCGCGGCATTGCTTCCTGTTGGCCCGTCATCTGCAATGAACGCCAAGCGCATAACGGAATTGAGGGGTCCCGCCTCACCCTTCCCGACGCAGAGGATAATGGCAGGCCCCTCGCAGTCCGTCCGAATGCTGCGTCTCATCTAACTGTCGTTGCAGTTGCAGTCTTGCCGAGGCCCCTCACTGCGGTCTCTTCTGCCGCAGTTCGCGGCGTGAGAAGCGCAAGCACAGCCGCTACAATGAGGAGCGCCGGGACGTCACCCCAAAGGTGTCCCATATGCTCCGGGTTTGCCAGAGCTTGTGCTGCCATGATTCCAGCGTGCACAACGCTGGACCACACCGTAAACCAGATAAGACTCAAGTTTGCGAGCGGGTTGCGGCTCGCGATCAACAGAAAGACACCCAATGTCGCGTAAACACCCAGAATCATCTGCAGGTAGTGCGGCAGAGAGTTCGATGGTCCCGAGTGCCACGACCAGCCGGACGGCCAGATCATGATCAGGCTGTAGATCCCTACGATAAAGATTACACCCACCGCCATCAGCGCCACTCGCAAGTACCTGACACGATTAGCTTCAATCATAGTTTCCTCCTCGAAGGCTATGGAATAGAATCACAGCCTCGTCGCCATGATCTGATTCGGCAGATGGCGTTTTGATTTTGATTTTGATTGTGAGTCTTGTTTTCTTGTCTGGGAATCCATCACAGGAACATGGCTTTGCCGGGAGTCCGGTCGAGTTCGCTAAGAGTCTTTTGCTGCTCTGGTGGGGTATGGATGCACTTTCGAAGGTGCTGAAGGCCGCAAAGTTGGATAGCGCGTTCTTTTACAACGGGGAGTTTTTCACCCCGTGGAGTTTTTGTTCGCCCAATTCGTGCAAGTTGGCGCCCTACATCAACGAATTCTCCGGACACGTAATTGTTTACCACTTGCTGATAGAAGGCAAAGCCGATGGCCGGCTATTCAAATGGCCGCGAGCAGGACATCCGCCGTCCAGCGTGAGTGGCATACATCGCTCATCGTTTTGCACTGCGGCGATTCTTCGTCGATACGCGGCGGACGGGCTTGCTGCGGGCTAATTTCGCTTGGTTGCGGAATCGGGCTGGCGGGAGACCAAACTCACGTTTGAAGGCACGGTTAAAGGCGGGTTCGGACTCATAGCCAACTTCAGCGGCGATCTGCGCAACGCTACTGCTTGTGGACTTGAGCATTTGTGCCCCAAGTTGAAGCCGCCAGCGGGTCAGGTAGGCAATGGGCGTCTCCGACAGATAACGCCGGAAGCGCTCGGCCAGTACGGAACGCGAAATTCCTACATCGTTCGCGAGCGCCGCAATCGCCCAGGGATGCGCTGGCTTGCGATGGATCAAGGTGAGGGCTTTCCCAACTTCCGGGTCACGGACACCAGCCAGCCACCCGGTTTGTTCTGGAGGAAGCTGGGCGATATAACGTCGCAAAGCTTCAACGAACAGCACTTCTGACAACTTGGCAATCACGGCCTGACCGCCGGGTCTGGAGGCATCCGCGTTACCAACCGAATAGCGGATAGAATTTTCCAGCCATTGGCCCGAGGGGTCGTTGCGAGTATTGATCTTCAGCACGGGTGGCAGCCCGCCAAGGAAGACTTGGCTAAGTTGCGGCTCGCAAGTCATGTAGCCGCAGATAAACCTGGTGATTTCTCCGCCTCCCCCCGCACGGGAGATTTTGAGGCCTTGAGACAATATTCGTTCCAACTCTACTGCCATGTCCACTGGCTTGACGGCCGAACCGTTTCCCATGAAGTGGGGGTCGCCATGCGGAAAAATTATGATGTCCCCTGCGTTTAGAGGAACCGGCCTGCCTTCACCCTCGATATGCGCGTAGCCGCGGCCTTCCGTCAGCAGGTGAAAGATGATCACGTGCCCGGAATCCGGCGAGAGATAGGGAGCTACCGTGCGCGAGGCAGGCGACCGAAAACACCAGGGCGCTGAAAACTCCCCGTTGTAAAACAAGGCTCCATCGAGTCTGACGGCCTTCAGGACTTCGGACAAAACATCCATGCGGGCTCCAAACTGCGGCGATCGAGTTTCGGCAAACTGGTCCGGACTCTGGGTCAAGTAAACCACATACTACTCGCGTCCCAGCAAGAGAACCAGACGCCTGGATAAGTATCCCCGCCGCATCCTGCCGCATAGTGATTCCGTCGACAAAACACGGCACCGAATCGCTGGTCGACCGCAACTCAAGAATGAAGGAGACAACACCATGCACGCCACCGCGATCTCACCCGAATTTGTGAATCTGAAAGCTCGCCTCAAGAAAACCTGGATGGCTGGCGACTACGATCGGTTCTCGCGCTATATGGAAAACGGTGCGCGGGATTTCTACGAACGCCTGGATGCCGCTTCTGGAGCCCATTTCCTGGACGTCGCTTGTGGCTCAGGGCAACTCGCTCTGATTGCCGCGCGGGACGGTCTGAAGGTTACCGGCGTGGACATCGCCGGCAATCTGGTAGAGCGGGCACGGGAGCGGGCGCAAGCCGAGGGTTTCTCAGCCCGCTTCGAGGAAGCCGACGCCGAGGCACTCCCTTCTGAGGACGGGAGTTTCGATATCGTGGCCAGCCTGGTTGGGGCGATGTTTGCACCGCGGCCGGACGTTGTCGCTCAGGAACTCCTGCGCGTGTGCAGCCCGGGCGGAACCATTGCGATGGTCAATTGGACCCCACAAGGATTCATCGGCCAAATGTTCAAGGCCGTATCGAAATTCATTGCGCCGTCCGGGATGCCCGCGCCGGCGCTATGGGGCGACGAAGCCACAGTCCGTCAACGGCTCGGCGAAGGACTTTCGGAGCTATCCCTGGTCCGGCGCCAGTACACGTTCAGCTATCCCTTTCCTCCCTCGGAGGTGGTGGAGTTCTTCCGCCTCTATTACGGACCCACCTATCAAGCGTTTGCTTCCCTCGATGCCACCGACGGTGAGCGCCTTCGCCGGGAACTCGAGGAACTTTGGACTTCTCACAATCGAGCCGGCGTAGGTAGCACCACGGTCTTCGCTGAATATCTCGAAGTGATCGGCGTTCGATCTTAAAGGAAGTTTCAGTCGCTGGTCGACCAAGATCCAAAAGAATAGGAGGAGATGAAACATGTCACCACAAACGACTGCTACTCACAAAATGAAGGACTCCGTGAATCGCCGCGCGGAAATGTTGGCGGATCGCATCGAGGAAGGCGCTGCCGGGCTGGCTGCCTTTGTTGAAGAGCTCTCGGAAGCGGAGTGGCGTACACCGGTGTCGGGATCGGACCGTCGTTCTGTCGGCGTCATCGTGCACCATGTTGCCAGTGTTTATCCTATTGAGATTGATCTCGCGCGAGCAATCGCCAATGGCAAAGCTGTCACAGACGTCACGTGGGAAGTTGTAGCGGAGTTGAACGGAAAACATGCCCAGGAAAATGCCGAGGTGACCAAAGCTGCCGCGGTCGAACTCTTGCGCCGGAATAGTCGTGAGGCGGCTGCTGCAGTTCGCGCATTCACGGATGACGAGTTGGATCAGGGGGCGCCTTTCTCCCTGAGCTTCGGCGCGCCAGTCACCGCGCAATTCGTCATTGAGGACCACGCACTGCGGCACAGTTGGCACCACCTTGCTCGTATCCGCAAGGTGTTGGGGCGATGACCTCGGCAAACAGGCGGTGCTTGAGAGTGATGGGTGTGCTGGCACATCCCGATGACGAGTCCCTCGGTATCGGTGGAGTGCTGGCGAGGGAGTCGAGACTTACCTTGCGACGGCCACGCGCGGCGAGCGTTGCCGCTTTGGCGAAAACGGAAAAAGCCGCCGCCTGACGTAGTCGGTCGTGTGCGCGAGTCCGAGTTGCGGGAAGCAGCGAGCATTTTAGGCGTGCGCGAAGTCAATTAACTCGGCTCCGGATTTGCCCTGCCTTCTAGTCTCATGAGTCTTAAATAGATTGCATAAATAAAGAAGAGGGGTTATCGTGGATCATGTCGAATCCACGAGGACGTCCTAAGAAGCGAGAGCTCGTTGTCAGTCCAGAACAGAAGATAGCTTTGCGGCAACTGCTGCAGCAACCGCGGAGTTCGCGCTCGCTGGCTTTTCGCTCTCGCATCGTTCTAGAGTGTGCCAGCGGGGAGAGCAACGCGGCGGTAGCCGCCAAGCTGCGCACTACAGGTTTCACCGTGGGCATGTGGCGGAATCGTTTTATCACCGAGGGCCTTGCTGGTTTGGGGGACGAGATGCGCCCAGGAGCGCCACGACAGATCGGCGATGACCGTGTCGAGCTGGCCGTGCGCCTCACCTTGGAAGAGGCTCCCAAAGGAGCAACCCATTGGAGTAGCCGTGCGTTGGCAGCGAGGACCGGCTTGAGTCAATCCACCGTGAGCCGCATCTGGCGGGCGTTCGGGTTGCGTCCTCATCGCAGCGAGACGTTTCAACTATCCAACGATCCGCTGTTGGTCGACAAGGTGCGAGACATCGTGGGCCTATACCTGAACCCTCCGCATCATGCATTGGTGTTGTGCGTGGATGAGAAGAGTCAGATTCAGGCGCTGAGCCGTAGTCAGCCGATCCTTCCCATGCTGCCCGGCCAGGTGGAGCGTCGAACTCCCGATTACAAGCGCCATGGAACCACCAGCCTTTTCGCTGCGTTGGACATCACCACGGGAGCGGTGATCGGTAAGTGCTGGCCACGGCACCGCGCCATTGAGTTCCGCAAATTCTTGAAGCAGATCGATCGCGCCGTTCCTGCCGATCTTACCGTCCATCTGGTGTTGGACAACTATGCCACCCACAAGACCAAGGAAATTCGGGCGTGGTTCCTGCGGCATCCTCGCTACCACCTGCACTTCACTCCCACGCACAGCTCGTGGTTGAACCAGGTGGAACGCTGGTTCGCCTTACTGTCACAACGGCAGATCAAGCGAGGTTCGCACTACAGCGTGCGTGAACTGGAATCCGCCATCTTGGAGTTCATCGATGTGCACAACGAGCAGCCCAAACCCTTTGTGTGGACCAAGAGTGCCGATGCAATACTCAACAGCATTGGCCGGTTCGCTTCCCGTACTCTGGCTGCCCACGGCACCACAAATATATCAGAAATCAATGACTCAGGAGACTAGTACAAAAACTCGGGCTGGTCACATCGATTTCAATTTATCGCTAAGTTTCATCGAGTGCAACACGTCTGAACGTGTCGAACCTTGCCGAGCTGCAGCGTTGCGGCTATCCTCTGCTTGACTTCGCGGCGCTTGAGGAGCAAAATTTCGCCTCGGTTGGTCAGTACGTGGTCTGTCCCCCTACTGCGTGCTGCTGAGTCCTGACCCGCTAACACTGTTCTCTTGGCCAAGTCTGCGAAGATGCCCATACATGCAAGGCTGCCACAACGCCTTGCTCTACTAGCGTTGATAGGAGTTTTACGATGAGACCGTCCATTCGCACCCTTTCTACGGCGTTCACTCTGGTGCTCGTAGGAGCACTCATCTCGTCATCTCCCGCGCAAGCACAGGTTGCAGGTCAAAACGTCAATATGGTTTCTGGGACGCAGTGGCCCACGGGCGATCCATTCCTGCAGCGCCAGAACGAGCCGTCCATGGCCGTCTCGACGCGCAATCCTATGCACATTCTTTCCGGCGCAAATGACTACCGCACGGTGGATTTGGAGACGGTGCTCAGCGGTGGCGGGGAGACGGGCGACGCTTGGCTGGGCTTGTTCAAATCTTTCGATGGCGGACTTACATGGCAAAGCAACCTGTTGCCCGGGTGCCCTTATGCCGTGTCCCAATGTGTGGATAGCGGGGCATTACACGGAGGTTACCAGGCTGCCGCTGACCCCGTGGTACGGGCGGGCACAAACGGAATGTTTTACTACGCGGGATTGGCGTTTGACCGCGCCACCAGCGCAACCACCGCAAGTTCGGTGAGTTCGATCTTCATCGCACGCTACAACGACTTGAACAACAACGAACAACTCGATCCCATCGCGTACATCGACACCCACATAGTTGCCTCGGGCAACAGCTCGCAATTCCTCGATAAACCAGCTATGGCCGTAGACATCCCTCGCTGGGGCGCAGACACCTGCTCCTTCGATGCGAGCGAACCTGGTGCTGGACCGAACGGCGGTACGCTTTCCGTCCATCAATCGTTCGCCGGGGGCAATGTTTATCTTGCGTACACCGATTTTTTGGCGGGGACTAAAGCAAATAGCACCCCAACGCACCTGATGTTCACCCATTCGACCGATTGCGGCGTTACCTGGAGCAAGCCTGTCCAAATCAACAGCGGAACCACGACGAGCCAGGGCAGCGCCATCGCCATTAACCCGCTCAACGGAAACGTTTACGTGGCGTGGCGGCAGTTCGCCTCTTCCGGCGTACCCGATGCGATCATGGTCGCGCAATCGTCAAACGAAGGTCAGTCGTTCAGCAATCCAGTCCAGATTTCCACGTTCCAGCCGTTCGATCAGGGCACTACCGGCACATCTTTCCGCACTAACGCCTATCCTTCGATTACCACAGACTTCTTTGGCTTCGTCTATGTCGCGTTTTCCGCGCGAGGGCTCAGCTCCAGCGGCGATGCCCGCGTAGTTGTCGCGGGCTCCCTGAACGGTAGGAACTGGACTCGGCCCATTATGGTTGACAACCTGCGTCAGAACGCGCAGACCAATCCCTCGGGGCGCGGGCACCAAATCATGCCGGCGATTACATTCGCAAACGGAAGACTCACCCTCCTCTACTACGATTTGCGCCTGGACCACTATGCGGACTTCTATACGCCGGACCCGTCAAGCTTGGGCAACTATGATGCCATGCTCGAACCTCAAGGCGAATTGGCCCCGCCGAATTCGAAGCCGAATAGCGTATTCACACCGTACATCGATGATGCAGGCTTGACACTTCGCCGCCATACACTCGACTTGCGGGTTCTTGAGCTCGGCATTTTCCCCACGGTTACCTTAGGCCCATCCGTGCTCGTCTCGCAGTACGAATACGGCTGCTGCGTCAATCCGGAAGCTCCGGACATCGAGCAATTTAAGTTCAACGTGCCTAACCTTCCGCTTTTCGACCAAGGCCAGGAAGCTTTCCTTGGGGATTACATCGATATCGTTCCCTCACCCATGTTTGTTCCCCTCGGCAGATTCTGGATATACAACTTCAAACCGAGCGTGAATCCTCTCTTCCATGCGACCTGGACGGACAATCGCGATGTAGTTCCGCCTGCGAATGGCGATTGGGAACACTACACGGCGCCGGTTGTCGCGGGAGCCGTCAGCGTCGAGAACGGCAACCCTCTTCCGGCTTGCGTTCCTGGCCAGGAAGGCATGCGCAATCAGAACATCTATACTGCCCAGATTACCGGCGGGCTTGTCGTTGGAGCGCCGGGGAATGCCAAACCGCTCGGCACCACTACCTTTAATGGCCAAACGGTGCCGTTCCAGCGCGCTTTTCCTGTGGAAGCGGAGAACTTTACCGCTCAGCCCATCATCGTGCGATTTTCCATTGCCAACCAGCCAACGGCAGGCTCGGCATCCTTTCTTCAGTTCTCGGTGTTGACTTCACTGGACGTTACGATTCCTCCGTACTCCTCCGTTTCCCGCAGTGTGTTCGCCACATCCAGCGACCCTCAAGCCTCCATCACCGTAAACGTCGATCAAATCACCGCCATTGGTGGATCTGTTGTGAACAACGGGCTTTCGTCTTCGGCCGTTCTCAATCCAGACATTACGAATCCCAACATCACGAATCCGAACATCACGAATCCCAACATCACCAATCCGAATATTACGAATGCGGAAGTCACTAATCCCAATATCACGAACCCGAACATCACGAACCCGAACATCACGAATCCCAACATCACCAATCCGAACATTACCAATACCTCTTACCTGAACCCGAATATCACCAACCCGAACATCACCAACCTGGACGTTACGAACGTCAGCGCGACCAATCCCAACATCACGAATCCAAATATCACCAACCCGAACATCACGAATCCCAACATCACCAACCCGAACATTACGAATCCGGACATCACCAACGGCTCGATCCAGGACGTCACCTATCCCATCACGAACAACGGAAACACGACTGCTTCTTACACGGTCAAGACCGCTTCGACGGTTACGCCGCCAGACGGTATCGTATTGCAGTTGCTCATCAACAAGCTCTATCAGACACCAGTTGCAGCCAACTGTCAGCTTGGCGTGCAAACGCATTGGATCACGGTCGCCAACATCACGAATCCCAAGCTGTTCACCGTCGCGGATCCCAATATCACCAACCCGGACATCACAAACTCAGCGCCGAATGAAGCGACGGTTACGCTGGCTCCGGGCGAAACGGCCTACATCACGATCCGCGTTGTGAATCCCACTCCAACACAAACGCCATTCAATCCGCTTACCGCGCTTGTCCCGGTGACCGTGCCACAGGCCGTCAACACGACCACCGTTCTGTCCAATCCTGGAAATCCGAATCTCACTCCGCCACCCGTCTATCCCCCGCTCACCATTCTCACGACCTCCTTGCCCTCCACGGACCGCCTCGATCCCGGTTATTCCGTCCAATTACAGGCTGCAGGTGGCAAGCCGGGAACAGACACGTGGAGCGTTGTTTCCGGTTCGCTGCCTCCCGGAATTGGTTTGAGTTCCTCGGGATTGGTTTCCGGTGAAGCGACAACTCCGGGGAGCTATCAATTCACTATTCAAGCAGCGGATTCGAACTCGCCACAAAATATCGCAGTGCAAAACTTTACCTTGGACGTCAGTGTGACTCCGCTTGGCGAGCAGTTTGTTGCGACGCCTCCGGATGGCATCGTTGGCCAGGCCTATGTCGCCACTCCGCTGGCGGCGACGGGTGGGACCACTCCGTACAATTGGACTGCCACAGGGCTGCCGCCGGGATTGGCCATTAACTCGAGCACTGGACAAATCACGGGAGTGCCAACGGCGGCCAACCCGGCTGGCTCAAGCGTAACTGTTACGGCCACTGACGCGGCCACGCCCGCCGAATCTATCTCCACAACCACTACGATTCGAACCGGTGCGGTGATTCAGATTGCGCCGGCTACCCTGGCTGCCGGTACGATCGCCGTTCCTTACAGCGCTCAACTGACGGCATCTGGGGGTATCGGCGGCTTGGTCTTTGGCCCGCCATCTCCCGCGACGGGTGTAACGCTCGACGGCACTGGCGTGCTAACCATTTCGAATCCGCAGGCTTCGTCATTGAGCTTCAGCGTTTCGGTTCATGACCAGGCGAACCCGAGTCAGTTTGCCACCGCTAACTATACGATTCTCTTCGTCCCACCTGCCGGTGGCAACATTACGTTTACGCAGCAGCCGCCCAACTATGTCGGCGGTATTCCGAGCCCCAACAGCCCTGTGATTGTGCATGTCGCGGACAATACCAATGCACCGATCCCCGGGGCCAACGTGACGGTGTCATTGAACGGCACTCCTCCTTGTTCGACGGCCGTCCTTAGTGGAACCTTGACACAACAGACGAACGCGACCGGGGATGCTTTCTTCGGAGACTTGAGCGTCGATCGCGGCCAAATCGGTTACGCGCTGAAGGGCGCGGTCTCAAGTGCCTTTGGAATTTCCAATCCGTTCACCGTGAACGGTTTCTGTGGCAGTGGCGATCTGGGTTACGCGACCGAATCTCCAACCTTAACCTTGCTCACCAACGGACAGGTTCTGATTACGGGAGGCCAGGTCGATCAGGGCCCAGCCGCTTCTAATCAAGCGAACATCTACGACCCTGCGACCAAGACATTTACCCCAACCAGCTCAAGTATGAACTCCGCACGGCTGGGCCATACGGCCACGTTGCTGAACGATGGAACGGTACTGATTGTCGGAGGCCAAAGCGACAGCACCACGTACTTGGCTTCTGCAGAGATCTTTAATCCGACCGACGGGGGCTTTACGCTGACAAGCGGTCATCTAACAACTCCGCGTGCTGGCCACACCGCAACATTGCTTGCGGATGGCACCGTTTTGATCGCCGGAGGTTTCAACGGGAGCGTACTGAGCAGCGCAGAGCTCTACAATCCTCAGACTCAAACGTTTACGGTCGTTGGACCGCTAACCACAGCCCGGTATACTCACACAGCGACCCTACTTCCGAACGGAAAAGTGCTGATTGCGTCGGGGCTAGACGCAACAGCCGAACTCTATGATCCAATTGCGCAGACATTCTCAAGCACAGGCGGGTTGAACACGGCACGCCAGAGCGCCAGCGCAACATTGCTGTCTAACGGTAAGGTACTAATCGCTGGTGGACTAGTCAATGGCGCTGCCGGCATCGGCACCGCAGAACTTTACGATCCAGCAACAGGAACTTTCGCTTTCACGGGGGGCAGCTTAAACACCCCGCGGGGCGCCCACACCGCAACCCTGTTACCTGACGGAACCGTTTTACTGGCTGGCGGATATAACTGCCCCGGAACATGCACGACTCCAATCCTGGGCAGTGCCGAAATTTATGATCCCTCGACCTCAATATTTACAAATACAGGTAGCCTGAGCACTGCCCGCTGGCAGCATACGGCCACGCTCCTGAATGACGGTACCGCCCTGATCGCCGGCGGCTTTAGCGGAAGCTTTTTGTCGAGCAGCGAGTTGTATTACAGCACGGCACCGCTAGCTCCGCTCGTTCTCACGACGCCCAATCCGCAGGCCATCGCGGGTGTTCCTTATACTCAGTTCCTGTTGGAACAGGGTGGAGTGGGCCACATAACCTGGTCACTTCAATCAGGCCCCCTCCCCACTGGGCTTACTCTCAACAGCAGCAATGGCTTGATTAGCGGAACGCCCACTGTCACAGGGACGTATCCGCTAATTATTACCGCTACAGACAGCAGCTCCCCCGCGAAAAGTGTCGCATTCAACGTGACACTTACTGTGCTGCCCCATCTGGTAATTACCACCCCCACTCTGCCAAACGGCACAGAAGGAGTGCTCTACACCGCGACGATTAATACAACTGGCGGTACGCCTCCCATATCCTTCTCGATCACCAACACCGCTTTTCCGCCGGGCTTGACCATCACGCAGCCAGCCACCAGCCCGAGTGATACGCTCACAGGCACGCCAACTCTTGCAGGCATCTACAATTTTTCAGAGTCTGTGGCCGATAGCGGCAATCCCCAACAGATGGGCACGCAGAACTACACTGTTACGATACTGCCCCAGCCAGCAACGAATCTTGTTGCCTCTCCCCAGGGGACAGGACACGTGACGCTCACCTGGGTAGGCAGTCCATCACCGGACGTCGCAGGTTACAACATCCACATCGGAACGACTTCTGGTGTTTACACCACGACTGTCAATGCTGGGCTTGTCACTCAATACGACCTGTCGGGACTAACCATAGGCCAGACGGATTACTTCGTCGTGAAGGCTGTCAGTACGTCGGGCGTTGAAAGCGTCAATTCGAACGAGGTATCGCTTGTGGTTCAGTGAGGCAGCCGCCGTTTCTGGGGCCAGGCGCGTAGAGGTTCACTCATGCGAGGCAATCCGGCGCTGGGCGTCGGCGACGAGCGGATCCCCGGCGCCTTTTCCTTTGATGGAGAGAAATGTTTTGTAGGAGTCTGCTGCTCCCGGACTGTGTAGACCCTCGCGCGCCCGACCCTGGTAGTAGTAAACGTCCGGCAACAAGTGATAGCTGGGGACGTCGTCAAGAAACACGGAAGTGGCTTCGCCACGACGCTTCAAACAAATGTCGAACTCTGTCGAAGCTTCGGGAAACGCGCCAGCATCCAGATAAGCGCGCCCCATGTCAAGATGGCCGAGCCAGGTATCGGCAAGTTTTTGTGCTTCCTGAAAAATATGTAGCGCCTCCCGCGCATGACCTTCTTTGAGCTGAGCTTCGCCTGCGATCAACTTTGCATACGCCTGCGGCTCGGCTTCCAGCCTCTGCGCAAGAGGTCCCATGAGTTGCAAGGCTTTCGCTCCCTGACCCGCGGCAATATAAACCTGCGCTGCGCGATACAGGATGCGTGGATCTTTGTTGCTGGAGGCGGCCTTCTCCGCCAACGAAACAGCTTCCTGCGTTTTGCCCAGCGTCATTTTTATGGGAGCAAGCATGGCCATGCGCCCGGCGGCGGATTCCGTGTCCTTCGCCGTAAGATCGGCCGCGAGGGCTTTCTCAAGAATACCGGCAGCATCTGCGAGCTTGCCTTCGTAGAGGTCGAGATCCGCAAGCCCGGTGGCCGCGATGGAAGCGCCGTATGGACTTAAGGTTCGGAGCTTCGCATAGTCCTGCTGGGCCCCGGCCGTGTGGCCTAGTCCTAATTCCGCCAGGGCGGAAGTCCGCAGCGCCTGATCGAACTTGGGATTTTCCTGGAGAATTGCTTGCGCTTCCTTAAGCGCTGTATCGAAATCCCCAGCGTATAGCGCGTACATCGAATAGTTGTCGCGTTGCAGAACGCTGTGAGGAGAAATGGCGAGCGCCCGCTTCTGCTCTTCGAGAGCCTTGGCCATGTCCCTGCTCAGGAAATAATCGAGAGCAAGATTCGCGTGCCCAGCCGTGTCCGCGGGATACTGACTCACGAGCGCAGTCAGCTCCTCCATGGCCTTCGGCAAATTGCGCATGAGCAAGTAGTAGCCGCTACGGGTGCGGTACTTTTCGCGGTCCGTCATGCGGTCGATGTGCGAAAGAGCCAAACCGTAATACTTCTCGGCTTCCTGATTTTTTCCCAGATTTTGATAAATGGCCGCCGTTCCTGCATACGCGCGGCCCAGATTCGGATCAATCTCTTCGGCCTTCGCGTACGCCTTCAGCGCATCGTCCCACTTGGCTTGCTGCTGAAAATCCTGCGCCACGGCATACGCATGCGCCGCCTCCAGCGAGCTCGCCGTAAACGTTTCCGCCGCGGCCTGCTGCGCAGACTCTGGGGTTGTATCGCCCAGCCCCTTACGGATGCGCTCCGCCAGCTTTCCTGCCGCTGCTAGCACATCCTGTTTGTTCGAGGCATCCCTTTCTTCCTTGAGAATCGTTTTCCCTGTCGCTGGTTCGAGCGTCGTCACAGAAACCTTGTAGCCGCTTCCGTCCTTCGCGATAGACCCGCTCACGACAACATTGACACCTTCCCGCACTGCCACAAGTTCCGCCAGTGCCGTGTTCAGGTGCGTTGCTCCGGGTTGGAGCTGCGCTGCGTCCTTCTTCGCTTGTCCTCGGCTAAACGAGGAAATAAACGGCGCGCCCTCCAGCGCGATGCCAAGCATCGGCTCTAGCGTTCCGTCAAAGACCGTATCTCCGGTCTTGTTATCGAAATCCGCGATGAGCAGTGACATGGGCGCGTGAGGGGTAGCGGGGGCCGAGTTTATTTGTATGCGAAGCCAGACCCCGCCCGCAATCAAGACGACTGCCAGTCCGGCGGCTAGCCATCTTACGTATGCCGGCAAACGCGCTGCTGCGGGAGTGAGAATCCGCGTCCCCTCCGCGGGGCCTTGCCACAATTTGATCTGCTGCAGCAATTCGGCGGCGCTAGCAAACCGCTTCTGCGGGTCAATTTCCAAGCATTTCCGCACAATTTCGCTGAGTTCTTGCGGAATCGCTTTGTCCAATTCGCCGAGGGGCCTCGCAGGCTCATTGGTGCGTTTCCAGAGCTTCCCCATCGTGGTGTCGGCGTCGAAGGGCACCTCGCCACTCAGCATTTCGTAGAAAATGATACCCACGCTGAAGAGGTCCGAGCGCGCATCTAACGCCAGCCCTTTGGCCTGTTCGGGCGACATGTAGTCCGGTGTTCCGATCAGCGCGCCAGTTTGTGTCAAGCCGGCCCCAAGCATCGAGCGCGCGATACCGAAGTCCATCACGTAAGCTCGGCCCGTCTTGTCCAGCATGATGTTTTGCGGCTTCAGATCGCGATGGATCACGCCTTCCGCGTGCGCTGCTTCCAGCGCCCGGCACACCTGGGCCATGATGTTGGCTGCTTCCGCCGGCTCAAGTTTTTTATTTCGCCGAAGAACGCTCTGCAGGTTTTCGCCTTCGATATACTCCATCGTGATGAATTTGATCGCGTCGGCCTGCCCTAAATCAAAAATGCGGATGACGTTCTTGTGCGTAATCTGCCGGGCGAGGATGAGTTCCTGTTTGAATCGGCGGAGAATCTCCGGATTGGCCGCCATGTCCGCCCGAATCACCTTGATGGCGACCTGGCGGTCGAGTTCCCGGTCATGCGCTTGATACACGGCGCCCATGCCGCCTTGTCCCAGCAGCCGGACGATTTCGTAGCGGCTTCCGATGGATGTGCCGGGACTCAGTTGCACGGCGGAGGTGGTTGAAATGATTCCTTCGGCGACGGGCACGGACCAGCCCTGACCTCCTGTGGCCAGCGTCTGGTCGCTGAGCGGGAGTGGCGTTGTGCACTTTGCGCACTGCACCGAGGAATCTGGATTATCGTAACTACATTGCGGACAAACCATTTGGTTCGCGACCTGGTCGCGTCAACGGGCTTATTATGTAGCCTTTGCGGGAGATTGCAAACACGCAACGCAGTTTAGTGTTCCAATGGTCCCGTGGACCCCATGTTCCGAATCCGGGATTATTCAACTTCGGTGGACCGCCGCAGCGTGCCGCGCCGCAGCTCATGCTCTTTCAACTGCGCGAAGAGAATCGGCACCAAGATCATGACGGCAATCGTAGAAGAAACCATACCGCCGACAATCGGCGTGGCGATTGGCTTCATCACGTCCGAACCGATGCCCGTCTCCCAAAGGATTGGAGCCAGGCTGGCAATCACGGCGAATACGGTCATCAACTTCGGACGCAAGCGGCGCACGGCGCCATCGATGGCTGCCTGCTCAATGTCCTTATGTTCGAGGGGCGCATCCGAACCGAGGCGTTTGTCGAGCGCCTCATGAAGATAAATGACCATCACGACCGCCGTTTCTACTGCGATGCCAAACAGGGCGATGTAGCCAACCGCAACCGCCACGCTGAACTCATACCCAAGCAACCACTGCAAGATGAGGCCGCCGGTCAGCGCAAAAAATACGGGGAAGAACAGGATCAGCGCTTCGGCAGTGGAACGAAAGATCAGGTAGAGAAGGAGGAAGATCGCGAAAAGTACTATTGGAAGAATTAGCTCCAACCGTTTCTTTGCGCGCAACTCGAATTCATACTCGCCAGACCATGAGTAAGTGTAGCCCGGCGGCAGCTTTAACCTTGCGTTGAGCACGCGGCTTGCGCTCTGTACAAAGCCACCATAATTGGCGGTATTCAGGTCCAGGAATACATATCCCGTCAGCTGCCCTTCTTCGTCGCGAATCATCGAAGCCCCACGAGTGAAATAGATTTTGGCGACCTCGCCGATCGGAATCTGTGCTCCGCTGGGTGTTGCTAGGATAACTTGTCGAAGCTGGTCGACGTCACTCCGAAAATCGCGGCTGTAGCGAACATTGATCGGATAGCGTTCCCGCCCTTCGATATTCTCGGCCACGTTTTCGCCACCAATTCCCGACGCGACGGCCCGTTGGACGTCCGCCACAGTCAAACCATAACGAGCGGCCACTGCCCGTTCGACTGCGACATTTATATAGAAACCTTGCGCCACGTGCTCGGCAAAAACCGAACGCACCTGCGGCAGCGCCGAGAGAAGTTGGTTAATCTGGTTGCCAATCCGCTCGATGCCTTCGAGGCTCGGCCCCTGAATCTTCATTCCCACGGGCGTCTTGATCCCCGTCAACTCCATATCCAAACGGTTTTCGACCGGCATCGTCCACGTGTTCGAGATGCCCGGGAATTGCAGCTTTGAGTCCATTTGCTGAATCAATTTTCCGTAAGTCATTCCGGCGGGCCATTCGTTCTTCGGCCTGAGCATGATCGTGGTGTCATACATCGAGAGTGGTGCGTTATCCGTGGCGCTGTCGGAGCGTCCGACGGTCCCGAAAACAGACTCAACCTCCGGGAAGGAACGAAGGATTCGATCCTGCTCCTGAAGGAGCGCAGTCGCTTGGGTTATCGAGATTCCGGGCAGAGCCGTCGGCATATAGAGAGCGGAACCTTCGAACAAAGGCGGCATGAACTGGCTGCCAATGTGTCGCGCCAGAGGAATGGTGAGGATCAGAACAACAATGGCCAAAACTAGCGTCGATTTGCGGAAACGCAGCGCCAGTCGCAACACCGGGAGATAAATTGCCTGTGTGGGAGCCGAGAACGGGTTCTTCGATTCCGGCCGAAGCTTCCCGCGAATGAATAATGGCATCAGCACCGGCACAAGCGTGACGGCTAGCAACGAGGAAAATCCAATGGCGAGGGTTTTCGTCCACGCCAGGGGACGAAACATGCGTCCTTCCTGTGCTTCCAATAGGAATACCGGCAGGAACGAAACCACGATGATGACCAAAGAGAAGAAGAGCGCGGGCCCAACTTGCTTGGCTGCGTCTAAAAGAATGTGGCGCCGCTCCTTCTCAGTGAGCGGCGGGGGCGCGACCTCTGCGGCCGGAAGCATCTGAGTCGCGACTGCCACGTCGACTCCAGCGGCATCTTCCTTAACGGACGTTGCGGGCGGAGGGTCAACAGGAACAGCGAGCCGTTCGGAGAGATGCCGATAGCCGTTTTCGACCATAACAATGCTTGCGTCGACGAGCACTCCAATCGCGAGCGCCAGACCGCCCAAAGACATGATGTTGCTCGATACGTGGAGGTAGTACATCGGAATGAAGGACGCCACAATCGCAATGGGAATCGTGAGTATGGGAATCAGCGCGGATCGAAAATGGAACAGAAACATGATCATGACCAGGCTGACGATCACTGCTTCTTCGAGCAAATCGCGCTGCAGCGTGTGAATAGAAGCATCGATCAAGCCGGAGCGGTCATATCCAGAACGAATTTCGATGCCGGGCGGAAGAGAGGGCGCAATTTCGGCGAGCTTCTTCTTCACCCCGTTGATTACGTTGAGTGCGTTCATTCCATAGCGCATCACGACGATCCCGCCAACTGTTTCTCCTTCGCCGTTCCAGTCTGCGGCGCCGCGCCGGATGTCCGGGCCGAACGTGACCGTTCCCAGATCACGAATCAAGACAGGCGTGCCGTTCTTCGTGGCGACGGGAACATTTTCCAAGTCGTCGAGCGATTTCAGATAGCCCAGGCCTCGGATCATGTACTCCGCGCCGCCCATTTCCAGTAAGCGGCCGCCAACCTCATTGGCACTGTCGCGGACGCGCTCGATCACGGTCCGCAGCGGAATGTTATAGGCGCGAAGCTTGTCCGGGTCCAAACTCACCTGGTATTGGCGAACAAAACCTCCTATCGCCGCGACTTCAGCAACCCCAGGCACCGATTCGAGCTGGTAGCGCAAATACCAATCTTGCAAGCTGCGCAGTTCGGCCAAGCTGTACTTATGTATATGGTTTACGAGGACGTATTCGTAGACCCATCCCGCGCCTGTCGCATCGGGACCGAGGACAGGATGAACGCCAGACGGCAG
Source organism: uncultured Acidobacteriota bacterium (assembly GCA_963824515.1). Taxonomy (GTDB): domain Bacteria; phylum Acidobacteriota; class Terriglobia; order Acidiferrales; family UBA7541; genus Acidiferrum. The sequence goes on along the minus strand of CAWGPN010000009.1, from coordinate 43,989 downwards.
CTCCCCCTGAATCTCTTGCAGATATTCGAGGACGCGCGAGCGCGCCCAATAGAGATCCGTTCCATCCTGAAACACAACGTAGACGTAAGAATCGCCAAACATTGTTTGCGCTCGCACGGCCTTGACATTTGGCGCCGCGAGCAGCGTGGTGACGAGGGGATACGTGACTTGGTCTTCTATCAAGTTCGGAGGCTGGCCTGCCCACGGCGTGTGGATGATCACCTGCACGTCGGAAATATCCGGCAAGGCGTCCAGCGAGATTCCGCGCATGGCCCAGATTCCTGCTGCCACGAGCGCCAGTGTTGCCGTAAACACGAGAAAGCGGTTTTGCGCGCACCAATCCATCCATCGGGAGATCACGTCACATTCCTCCTGCCGAATTCAGCTGGAGTTGCTTGCTCGCGATCGTTTTACCCTGTTTGCGCGCGACAATCGTCACTTGCCAAGTTCCGCCGCTTCCGAGCTGCCCCGATCCCTCGTACAGACCATTTCCTCGATCGCTGAGGGTAACCTCGATACGCAGTGCGGACATGCCCATCGCCGGCATGGCTGGCATGAAAAACGTCGCCGTCACCTGCGCCCCGGGAATCGCAGCTCCATGTGCGTCCGTGAGCTTTACGCGGAAGATGTTGGTGCCTTTCCGAGGTGGGTTCGGGCTGGAAGTCAGTTGGATGTCGGACTGAGGAGTCTGTATCGCAGCCGCGCCTCCGGCGCCAGGCGGAGGTGGAATGAAGGAACCGAGCGCGGCCTGAAGCTGGCTCTCGGAATCGATTAGGAAATTGGCTGAGGCGACGATACGTTCCCCCGCCTTCAGCCCTTTCAGAACGACGTACTGGTCGCCCGCTTGGGGCCCAATCTGCACGTCGCGCGGTTCGAGGTAGCCGTCGCCGCGGACCACGAAAGCGATTTCGCGCGTGCCGGTTTGGAGTACGCCTCCGACTGGGATCACCAGTTGTTCTCCAAGCGGCACGTGCAAGACGACGTTGACAAACATTCCCGGCGTCAAGGTGAGATTCGGGTTCGCGAACACCAGGCGCACGCGTGCGGTGCGAGTTGTCATGTCCACGTCGGGATAGATGAAGTCAACTCTTCCGTGAAATGTCCGTCCCGGATACGAATCGACGGTGAGCGAAGAGGACTCTCCCACACGAACGCGTCCAACGTCGTTTTGAAACACCTGCGCAAACACCCAGACCGTGGAAAGATCTGCGATGGTGTAAAGACGGGTATTCGGTTGCACGGTAAGATTTGGCAGAGCGTTCCGTTCGGTGATGTAGCCGGATGCCGGAGAATCAATCTCGATTTCCTGCTGCACCTGTCCCGAAGCCTCAAGCCGTGCGATCTCGCGTTTCGGCACGTTCCATTGTTTCAAGCGATCCGCTGATGCGTCCAGAAGAGAAGCAAAACCGGAAGCGACGCCCGGAACGGTGCTGTTGGAGGCGTTCTGCGCATTCTGTCTCGCAATCAGATACTCGCGCTCCGCGGTCGCCAGTTCGGGGCTATAAATTGTGAAGAGTGGTTGTCCTCTACGGACGTACTTGTAAGTCGCATCCGCGAAGACCTTATCTATGTACCCGGAAAATCGTGTCTGCACGTAAGAAAGCCGCGTCTCATCGATTGCGACGTTCCCTGTAACTCGAATTTCATCCTGGACTGGCTCCCGTTTCACTTCTCCGAACTGGACGCCAATGGACTGAAGCCGTTCTGGAGAGAGCTGAACGGGTGCTAGCGGAGTTTGCACAGATGCTGGCGGTGCGGGAGGCGAACTAGCATCAGTCTGCTGTGATGCAGCAGCCAGGGAGGGAGATTCGTCTGTCCGTGCCGCGCGGATCGACGTGTGGCTGTTCCACCACAGGGCTCCGAGCACGCCTACCAGCACTAGATTTCCAAGAATGGCCAGAATGAATCCTCTTCGGTAATTGCTCATAATCGTTCTCCCTCGCTGCTGATTCAGCGCAGCGACAATCCCGTCGTCTTCTCGATGCTTGCCAATGCAGTTTCGTGTTCGGCGAGGGTCTGCCAGTACTGCTCGTCCAGAGTGAGAACATCTACAAAGGACGCTAGCAAGGCCTGAAAATCCTCACGGGCGGCCGCGTAAGAGGCCGTGCCCGCCTGCAATTCGGCGCGAGCCTGCGGCAAAAGCCCTTCACGATAGATTTTCAAAAGCTTCGCAGACTGTACTGCCGCCGCGTACTGCTGCCGTAAATCGGAAGCCACCCCCTGCGATTCCGCTTCAAGCTCGGTTCGCGCGCGACTCTCTTCTAGTTTGGCCTGCGCCAATTCATGTTCTTGTCTTCGGGCACGGTAAATAGGAATGCGAATACCTACGGAGATCTGATAGCGCGCCCGATATTCGAATGGATCGGTACGGAACCACATGTACTGAATGTTGAAATCAGGATAAAAGTCTTTGTGCGAAAGATCGACCTGAAGCTTCTGCCGCTCGATCATCCGTTGCGCCCCGGCAATGCCGGGGTTATTGGATTGCGCTGCTTTCAGTAGATCGGCGTACGTGTACGACACCGCACTCTCCGAGAGTTGCGCCGTGTCGATGTCGGTTGAGGATTGATCTCGATTGAGGAGCTGTTTGAGTTTGGCCTGGACGGTGTCGGCTTGCAGTTGTGTCGCTGTCACTTCCCGCAGCACACGCGTCTGCTGAAGTTGCGCTTGCAGAACGTCCTGTTCGCTCCCCATCCCCTGACGAAAATGTGCCTCCGCCGACTGCTCGATTGGCTTGAGCAGGCTTTGATCGGCCTGTAGGATGCCGAGCTTCGTCGCCAGATAGCTCAACTGAAAATAATTCGCCTTCACGTTATCGAGAACGGTCCGGCGCACCGACTCATACTGGTCATTCCAAACCTCAGCCTCCATGCTCGCGATCTGCCCGCGCAACCGCAACTTGCCCGGATATGGAATTTCCTGAGAGACCCCCAACGCGACATTCGCCATTTCGCTGTTCGTATAGCCGGAGAATGGACGTGGGCTCCCAGCACTCAGTTGTTGGAACAGAACGGTCGGATCGGGCAGAGTCGAAACTTGGGAAGGCCCTTCCTTGGCCACCTCCCAATGCTGCCGCGCAGCCCGAATCTGCGGATTGTTTCGTTCAGCCTCGGCGAGCAGATCGTTGAGGCTCGCCACCGCGCTAGGCCTTGACGGCTCCTGTGCTCGCGCAACGGAAGATATGGACAGAAACAGCAAACTCGATGAGACCAACAGAACCATGAACTTCATAAGCCGTCCTTTCACGATCAGGGTCAAAAAGCGTCGCGTGCGCAGAGGCTTGCGCCGGATTACCGATACTGCTCACGCAAACACACAAATGCGCGCTAGCAGAGCCGTTTTGGACAGCTTTAGATTAGAAAGATGCAGAGAACCGACTGAAGAGGAGGCGGTGAGGGGTCCCCAAGGACTTCAAAAGAGCGCTCTCTTTGCGGGTAAGCGAGCGTCGAAATCGCGTCCAGTACCTTTACGGGAATCGCCGGTAGGGAGAAATCCGACGAGTTCTGCTGGCGCACCGATCCAGGGGACTGCAAGTGGCAGCACGAATCGTTCAGCGGCGAGGCAGGTCCTGAGCCACTTGTTTCCATGTCCATGTGATCGCAGGTTTTTGCCGTAGCGGGAGTTGCGCATTCCGCCATCCGGCCCGAGAACATCGCGCAAGCCGATAGCGGCACGGGCCCTAGCCCCGTCAAGGCCATGGCCATCACGAAAATCAACGATCGTCGCACTAATTGTGAGTCTATCAAGCGCTGTTCCTTTTACTCAACTTGTTAGTTTCCGGCTTGCGCACCCACATCCGCTGTGACGCCGGTCACAACTGCCTCTTTCCCTTCGCGGAAGGCATATATTTTCCACAAGACGCTCCTCGAAGCATGAATAAACCGCGAAATACTGATAGCCGCTTACACATGAGAGTGACTAACGAGCAGGGCATTGTATATAATCACGCGCGACATGAAAAGCCGAGTGGGCGCGCTCCAACAAACAGCCACGCGGTGAACTAGTCTAGCCATGGTGGCTCTAGAAGTACGGCGGCGACGAGGTGCTTCAGTGAACTTTGAATTCGGCGAGAAGCCCAAAGAGTTGCAGCAGCAGCTTCTTGCCTTCATGGATGAGCACATCTATCCGAACGAGCAGCGCTTTTACGATGAGATCGAGCGCGCCCGATGGAGCCCAACGCGGGTCGTTGAGGAGCTGAAGCAGAAGGCGCGCACAACGGGGTTGTGGAATTTGTTTTTGCCCGGTGACGAAAATGGCGCGGGCTTGAAGAATCTCGAGTATGCGCCACTATGCGAAATCATGGGTCGCAGCACAATGGCGTCCGAGGTTTTCAACTGTTCGGCACCAGACACCGGCAACATGGAAGTTCTGGCACGTTATGGAACTCCCGAGCAGAAAGATCGCTGGTTGAAACCTCTGTTGGCGGGCGAGATTCGTTCCTGCTTTGCGATGACGGAGCCCGACGTCGCTTCCTCGGATGCGACAAACATCCGCAGCAGCATCGTTCGTGACGGGACTGACTATCTCATCAATGGCCGAAAATGGTGGGCCTCTGGTGCAGGTGACCCTCGCTGCAGGATCGCCATCTTCATGGGCAAGACAGATTCAGCCGCGCCGCCGCACAAACAGCAATCCATGATTCTGGTGCCCATGGATTCGCCCGGAGTGAAGATCGTTCGGTTACTTTCGGTGTTCGGCTACGACCACGCACCGCACGGTCACGCTGAAATCTCCTTTGAGAACGTTCGCGTTCCGGTCTCGAATCTACTGCTCGGCGAAGGACGAGGGTTCGAGATCGCCCAGGGAAGGCTAGGTCCGGGCCGGATTCATCACTGCATGCGATGTATTGGTGTCGCGGAAAGGGCGCTCGATACAATGTGCAAACGCGTACAGTCTCGCGTCGCGTTTGGCAAGATGCTGGCGGAACAAGGCACCATTCGTGCAGACATCGCGCAATCGCGGATGGAAATCGACCAAGCCCGGCTGCTTACGTTTAAAGCTGCCTATATGATGGACACCGTAGGCAACAAAGCCGCGCGAACGGAAATTGCCATGATCAAGGTCGTCGCGCCGAATGTTGCGCTGCGAGTCCTTGACCGCGCGATTCAAGCACATGGCGGCGCGGGCGTTTCGCAAGATACGTTTCTCGCAAGCGCATGGGCCAATGTGCGGACGTTGCGGCTTGCTGACGGGCCGGATGAAGTGCATACGGAATCGATTGCGAAATGGGAGCTTGGGAAATGGAGCAAGTCCAAGCCGAAATCCGGATCGCATTGATACCGAGGAAGTCTGGAACACATTGTCAATACCAGCGTGAGAGGCAGCTATGTCAATGACCGTGCTGGAGACGCCCGATGCGTTGAGGGAATTCGTGGGAAAGGAGATCGGCACGAGCGAATGGCTTGTTGTGGAGCAAGACCGTATCGACCATTTTGCTGAAGCTACGGAAGACCGGCAATGGATTCATCTTGATCGCGAGCGAGCAAAACGAGAATCACCCTACGGTTCGACGATTGCCCATGGTTTCCTGACACTTTCGATGATTAGTCGCCTGATGCAGCAAGCCATTCAAATTCGCGCCGGCGCCAGGCTCACCATCAACTACGGAGTGAATCGCGTTCGGTTTCCTTCCCCTGTCCGCGAAGGCTCAAGAATTCGGGGGCATTTCAAGCTGATAAACTTCAAAGAGCTTTCCGATGCATACGAGGCTGTCTATGCATGTTCCGTGGAATGCGAAGCAAGTGAAAAACCGTGCTGCGTTGCGGAATGGATTGTGCGCTACTACAAATGAGCAGATCCTGTGGGGCATTTGAAAATTTGGCGTCGGCTCATCCAGCGGAAGCCATTGAGCTGCTACATCGTTCCGGATTGTGCGCTGTGCCATGCTGCCTCCAGAAGATTCCTAACCACTTCGGGCATGGCGGCGAACCTTTCGTCCTTGGTCAGCCCTAGATGGTATCGATAGTAAATCTGCTGCACTATAACGGCGAGTTTAAACCGCGCAAAAACCAAATAGAAATCCATGTTTGAAACCTCGCGGCCGGTGATTCGGGCGTAGCGCTGCACAAGTTCATCGCGCGTTAAGCTGCCTGGATAGTTGGTAGGTGCCCAACGAACTCTTTGCAACTCATCCGGGTCGCTCGCCTCAACCCAATACGCCAATGCAGTTCCTAAATCGCTGAGCGGGTCACCGATGGTGCACATTTCCCAGTCCAGGACGCCGATGATTTTGCTGAGATCGCCTGAATCGAACACCACATTGTCAAATTTGTAGTCGTTGTGGATGACTGTCGCGTCCCTCGATACAGGAAGGTTCGCCTGCATCCATGCGCAGAGCTTCTCCACCTCGGGAAGTTCGTCGGTCTTTGAGCCATTGTAACGCTCGATCCATCCGCGCACCTGCCGTTCGAGGTAGCCCAGAGGCTTACCGAAATCGCCCAGGCCAATCGCGGCGTAATCGATGCCGTGGAGACGTGCAAGGTTGTCGACAAACGATTCGCACACTCTGCGCGCGGTTGCAGGTGCGAACGCGAGACCGGGCAGCGGATCTCTCCGAAGTATGATTCCGATAATGGGCCGCATTACGTAGAAGGGCGCTCCGAGTACGCATTCCTCATTGCAGTACAAAAGCACTTCGGGCGCTGGAGGGTACACGGCGTGCAACTTCGAAAGCACGTGAAACTCGCGTCCCATGTCGTGCGCGGACTTGACCTTGCTGCCAAAGGGGGGACGGCGCAATACCAGCTGGCGGGCGCCGATCTGAACAGAATAAGTCAGATTGGAATGGCCGCTGGGAAATTGTTGAACGCTAAATGATTCGGCTTCCCCGGGGAAATGACGGCGGAGGAAAGGTTCCAGCTTGGCGAGGTTGAGTTCCTCTCCAGGCCGGATCCCAGTGGGTGTGTCTTGAAAAGCCGTCATGATCGCCCGCGGTTCATTCGGTCCAGTCTATTGGAACATTTCCCTCCAGCACCCACGGAAATTGTTTCGGAACTCCACCTCGCCAGCTGTGAGCTAGAGGTCCATCCTTTCCCCCGTCCCAATAGCGAGACAAACTGCAAATCATTTGTCTTGTGTTGCAGATTGAGTGCCGAGTGCTCCAGAGTGGTGGCTCGGTTATTCCGCCGTTCCCTTAGCTTGATTCACCGCAGACTCCGGACGAACTTTCCCCCGGACCGGCCAGTAGTTCTTGCGCAAATCTCTTTTCAAGACTTTTCCTGTGCCGGTTCTCGGCAGACTCGCAAGAAATTCAATCGAACGCGGACACTTGTAATGGGCCAAGCACGAGCGGCAATGTTCGATGAGTTCGATTTCGCCGATCTGCACATTCGGCTTCAGGACAACCAACGCAGCCGGCACTTCTCCCCACTTCTCATCTGGTGCCGGGATAACCGCGGCCTCGAGAACGCCGGGGTGTGAAAGAAGGGCCTTTTCCACTTCCAACGAAGAAACATTTTCTCCACCGCTGACGATGATGTCCTTCTTCCGGTCTACGATAAGGATGTAGCCATCCTCGTTCCAAGTCGCCATGTCTCCGGTATGAAACCAGCCGCCGCGTAGCGCCTCTGCTGAAGCCTTGGGCTGTTGCCAGTAGCCTTCCATGACGCCATCGGTACGCGCGATTATCTCGCCAATGGCCTGTCCATCGCGCAGCACATCCCGGTCCTCCGAATCGACGACTCGGAGCTCGACCCCCGGTATCGCGTAACCAGTCATCGCTTGGCCGACAAAACGTTTCGCAGGCTCCCAATAAACGCCCGCCTTCATCGGAGAGATGGAAAGCACGGGCGACGTTTCCGTAAGCCCATACCCCGAGAAACACGTACATTGCAGCTTTTCTTCCACCTCCCGCACCAGCGTGGGAGATGAGGCGGCACCTCCAAGTGTGATTCTCCGCAGACTGCTCAAGTCATACTTCGGACGCTCGGGACAATTCACCAAAACGGTCGCCATGGCCGGTACCAGACTGCAATAGTTCACTCGTTCCTCTTCAATTAGCCGAAACACTTCGACGGAATTAAATTTTTGCACCATGACGTGTTTCCCGCCAAGCAGTGTCAAGAAGTGCGCCACGCCCCAGCCGTTTGCGTGGAACAACGGTATGGTATGAAGTTCAACCGAGTCATTGTCAGTATGCAGGGCCAAACATGCATTCATCGCGTGCAGGTAGATGTTTCTGTGCGTGAGCATCACGCCTTTGGGTTCCGCACTGGTTCCACTGGTGTAGAAAAGCTCGGCGAGCGCGTTTTCGTCCACACCCATGATCTCTCCGCGTAGCGGCGTCGCATCAGAGATAAGCTCCTCGTAATTTTGCCTGCACAGCCACTCTTCATCCGTTCCGCCATCGAGCGTATAGAACGCCTTTACAGTAGAAAGCCTCGGACGAAAAGATTCGACCAATTCGAGAAATTGTATCTGCAGAAACAGCACACGGGCGCCCGAGTCATTCAAAATGTATGCAAGCTCTTGAGCCGCCAAACGGATATTGAGTGGCAGCAGAACTGCCCCCGCTTCAAGAACCCCGTAGTACGCCTCCAGCAGTCGGTGACAGTTCGCGCTCAGAAATGCCACGCGGTCGCCAGGTTGGACCCCTGCCTTACGCAGCGCCCCCGCAAGCCTGCCGACACGCTGGCCAAACTCAGCATACGTGAACCGTTCTTTGCCGCACACAACGGCGGTTCTTCGCGGGTATTGCTGTTCCGCGTAACGCAGAAAACGGATCGGTGTCAATGGAATATTCATCGCTTGTTCAGCCTCTGTCAGGCTGTCTGCCCTCCATCGACTACCAGCACTTGTCCTGTCACATAATTTGAGGCATCCGATGCCAGAAAAACAGCAGCACCCTTCAAATCGGAATCGCCGCCAAACCGTCCCAGAGGAATCCTCTTGAGGAATGCTTCCTTATTTTTTTCGATGACCACTTCGGACATGTGCGTGGAAAACCAGCCAGGTGCGATCGCATTCACCTGGATGTTGTGCACGCCCCACTTGCAAGCCAGATCCTTAGTGAACGCAATAAGTCCGCCTTTGCTCGCATGGTATCCAATTGCCTGAAACTCCGGTGGCGCGCCGCGCAGGCCTGCCACCGAAGCGATGTTGATAATCTTCCCGCGCCGTTGCGGCACCATGTATTTCCCGGCGGCTTGCGAAAATAAAAATGTCCCCGTTAAATTCGTCTCAATCACCTTATTCCAGTGCTCCAGCTTCATTTCCTCGACTGGCGCACCCCACGACGTCCCTGCGTTGTTGATCAGGATATCGATGCGCCCGAATCGCGAGATCGTTTCTTCCACAACATCGCGAACCTGATCAGGATTCTTGACATCGCAACCTAGCGCCATCGTCTTGACGCCACATTGGCTCAATTCTTCGGCCGTTTTTTCGCATCGTTCCTTCTTGCGGGCGCAGAGTACCAAATTCGCTCCCATGTCCGCCAAGCCTTCCGCCATCTGCCGCCCAAGCCCCATCGAGCCCCCGCTCACGATGGCTACCCGCCCCGACAGCTCAAAAAGTTTCTTCGTATTCACGCTCGACACTTGCATGAGAACTCCTGCGGCAGTCCGCCGATCACAGCCACCGTCCCCCTGCCAAGTTCCTTTCGCCGTTGCATTCAAGATTATGATAGTCGGTATCACATAATAAAAACTAACGTCAACACGAACTTTCCCGACCGGGGAGCATTCCGTAGCCACGACGATTAACACGAGCTTGCCTGAAACGGCGCGAGGTTAAAAAAGCTAGACTGCAGTCAGGCCGCTGAAGCGACCTTCGAAGGTCCATCAGGTCATAGCGAGTACAATTCGTCCGGAAACCTGGCCGCGGCGCAACTCTTCCAGCGCTTGGCCTGCCTGCTCCAACGGCCGCGTGCTTACGCGACACCTGACTTTACCTTTGCTGGCGATCTCCAGCACTTCACGCAGATCTTGTCGTGTGCCCACCGCAGTCGCGCGAATCCGCATTTCCGCAGCCGCCATCATAATTGGCGGAAAGCATAGATTCTCCGCGGGCAGTCCCACTACCAGCAGCGTTCCCGTCGGCCGCACGCAAGCGAACGCCGAATCGTAGGCTGCCTTCGCCGCAGAAGTTACCAGCGCCGCATGCACGCCCCCATTCCTTCGCAGTTCCTTGGTCACATTTGTCGAAGCTGCATTCATGCCTCTTGCCGCGCCTAACTCCTTCGCCAATCCCAGCTTTTCCTCGGACACGTCGATCGCCGTGATCTCCGCTCCCATTTCTCTCCCGATCTGCACTCCGAGATGTCCAAGTCCGCCAATCCCAAAGATTGCCAGCCTCTGCCCCGGCACAATGCTCGCCTGCTTAAGCGCTCGATAAACCGTCAGGCCTGCGCAAAATAGAGGCGCTGCCTCCTCCGACGATAGCCCGTCCGGAATCTTGATCGCGTGACTCGCTGGCGCCTTTACAAACTCTGCGTACCCGCCGTCCACAGTTACTCCCGTGATCTTCTGCTTCGCGCAAAGGTTTTCATTTCCATCGCGGCAGAATTCGCACTCGCCGCACGTCCAATAAATCCACGGCACTCCCACTCGTTCGCCGATTTCAAGCTGGCGCACCTCCGCGCCTTTCTCGACCACTCGTCCCGCAATCTCATGCCCCAGAATCAGCGGCCTTTTTGTAATCGCCGAGAGTTGTGGCCAATCACCATCCGCCAGGTGCAAATCCGAATGACACACTCCGCAGGCCTCCAATTGAATGAGAACCTCGTCCGCTCCCGGCACTGGACGTGGAACGTCCTCCATCACGACGGACTTCTTGAATTCGTGCAGGACAGCAGCCCTCATTTCTCTTTCCTCCGCGCAAGCGCAGGCAATCAGGTATGAAAATTGCGAAGTCAACACACCCCTTTGTGAATGAAGAACAAAGCTAAGGATGGAGGGCAGCGAGCCACTGATCCGCTCGATTGGATTACGCCTGTGCGCCCTTCAGAAAGAATTCGACCGCGTTGTGCACCCGTTCGCTCAAATTCTGAGGTCCGGAAAGACCTACTGCCCAACGGCGAACCACCGTTGAGTAGAGGCCCTCCATAAATTCCGCTAGATGAGCAACCGGGAATGCCTTCACAAGCTCTCCTCGCTTCAGCCCCTCCGCTAGAATCTCTCTCAATAAACTGACCGCCGTCTCCTCCGGACGCCGAATCTCCGGCGAACGCACCGGATCCATTGCTCCGGAGAGCACAACGGCCCGCCAAAGCGGCTTATCGGTCTCCACTTCCCGAGCCAAACGTTCATACATCCGCCGCAGCCGCTCTGCCGTCGTGGCCTCGCTCGAAAGTTCAGTTTCGAGATGTTCCTTGATACAGCTGAAACCACGACGACCGACTTCCCGCAGAACAGCATCCTTACTTGGGAAGTACCGGAAAAACGTAGGTTGGCTGATTTCGAGAATCTGGACGATATCCTCGACCCTCGTGTTTTCGTACCCTCGTTTGCGGAAAAGACGAATCGAAGTATCGATAATCTGTTGTCGCAGCCGGGCCTTCTTGCGTTCCCGAAGCCCGGTTATCTCCCTGAAGCTGGCTCCTTTCGTTCGCAATATGTGTGTCTGCATCCGGTCATCTGCGCGATTTCGGCCGGCCGGAGCCATGCGGGTGGCCGAACCGTCTCGAGAGACTTTCCTACGGGGCATGATGGATTGTTCTCCTCGACGGAATGTGGCGTGCGAGAGCTGCACGAAGCAAAATGCAAGAGTTACTCTAACATGATAGAGACACACGTCAAATTGGCCCCCTGGCGCTGCGCCGGTAATTCCCGCGAGTTGGTCCAAGCATCGTTTAATTAGTGGGTGTTTGTATCGGCATTCAAAAGCACCACGAAATCTTGCAATATGCGATCATCGGGTTTTTCCGGAAGGCCCTTGAACTTTCTGGCGCGAAGCACACGACTCTGAATTTCACTCTGCCCATCACTCAGGGCGCCGCCTACTCCGAACTCCCCATCACTTGGGAATAGCCCTTCGAGCAGAGTTCGCTGCATTAGGCCAACATGGAATCACCTCATTGCCCGGCCGCTCGCGATTTTGTGATTTCATTGAGCAATTGCTCCATTCTTGCGTGAAGGCGTTCATGCGTACCGACCCCCATTTTTTCGATTTCAACTCGTTCGAATTCCCGGGCCAGTCGCTCTTGCTCTTCGGCCGTAAGCAGGCTTTCCGCCACCTGGAAGAGGACGTTGTTTTCTTTGGCGATGTGCTCGCGCAAGAGATTCGTGTATTCCGCCGCGGCTTGAGCCCATCGCCGACCTGAGGACCGGGCAATGTCTTTCGATGACGAGGAAGCCAGTTCCATCTCGCGCACGAGTTCCCGGCCGCGGTCGTGTTCACGAAGCATCACGCCGATAGGACCACCGTCCCGGGGCATCCCTTTTTTCTCTAGCAAAGGAAACAGAAGGTCTTCTTCCTTGCCGTGATGGCAGCGGTCAGCGAAGACCCGAAAGAACTCGAGAATTCCGTCGAGCACGCCGGGCGCGACTTCTTCACCCCGGACGAGCCTAAGCCGGACCTCGTCGGTGGCGTCGAGCATCTTCAAGATTGCGTCGTGTTCTTTGCGAAGGATTTCAGTTGCAAACATGATGTGGCCTCCTCTTACCCACTACGTTCTTCAATCGAGCCGCGGGTTTGGCTTTCGTTAGCTAGGAGTCCTTTGATAAGATGCTCTGCGAACTCCTCGCTGATCTCGACGGAACTCGCCTCGCCGCACGGATCGAACCAATAGGGAATCCAATTGAGTGAGCCTAGGATTACAAAAGTGGCTAGTTTGGAATCGACGGGGCGGAAAATCTCTTTTTTGATTCCCTCCCCGATGATGTGGCGAATAGCGCGGTCAAAACGATCACGTTTTGCGATCACTTTTTTTCGCCGTGATATGGAAAGCGCCTGTACATCCATGGTCAACGCGGTTCCGCGCAATTCGTCAATCATCATGTATACGAAAGAGACGATGACGCGCCGCAATTTTTCCTGGGGTGGATGCGAACTGCTTTCGACCTTTTTTAACATTTTCAGGAGAAGGTCCAGGGCATATTCATGGCAGGCAAAGAGGATTTCTTCTTTGTCTTTGAAGTAGTAATAGAGATTTCCTTTGGTCATATGGAGCGCTCTGGCGATTTCATCGACGCTCGCTCCGTAGTAACCACGTCGGCGGAATGCCGCGGCAGCACTCTTGAGGATTTTCAGGCGCATTTTGCCATTTCGGTCGTGCCGGGTGATCATTCTGAATCCCCCAGGGGGAATGCTCGAGAAAGCACGACGCAATCGCAGGGATTCTGTGGGATTCTAATTCCGCATGCGGTACAGCCCAGAAAGCTGAGGACTATTTTCATGGCACCCGAGTATTCGAGCATCGTTTGTGAGATTCGAGACAGCGTGGCAAAGATCACCCTGAACCAGCCACCTTTAAACATTGTTGACATTCCCATGATCGGTGAGATGCATAGCGCGCTCACACGAATACACTCCATGAGCAGTGTAAAAATTCTGGTTATCGGCCACCAGGGGAAGGCGTTCTCGGCTGGTGTTTCCATCAAAGACCATGCGCCAGACAAAGTCGCGGAAATGCTCGAAAGATTTCACGGGATGTTCCATCTTCTCGATTCCCTCGCTGTGCCCAGTATCGCCATGGTGGATGGCATGGCCTTGGGTGGCGGCTGCGAATTGGCAGTTTTTTGCGACATGGTCATCGCCTCGGACCGCGCCACTTTCGGCCAGCCGGAAATCAAGGTGGGAGTTTTTCCCCCTGTTGCTGCAGTCCTCTTTCCACGCCTTATCGGCCGGAACCGCACCTTGGAGTTGCTGCTCTCGGGTGAGGTTGTCGACGCTGCGGAAGCCAAGGCCATGGGACTTGTCAACAAGGTGTTTCCGGCTCTGAACTTTCGCGAAAAGGCGGACGAATTCATAAACAAGCTGACGTCGATGAGCGGTCCGGTGCTGAGACTGACGAAGCGAGCCGTGGACCGGGGCCTGTACCAAACTGTGAGCGAGGGAATCAAAGACGTGGAGCAACTCTACCTCGGTGAGCTCATGCAGACAGAAGACGCCCATGAGGGCCTGAACTCTTTTCTGGAGAAACGCAAGCCCATTTGGAAAGAGAAATAGAACTGGAGACCAGGCACTTTGAAATGGCCGAGTTGGAGTCTCTTGATTCAAGTTTTTTTCCTACGAGTGTAAATCGTCTTGAAATTAGAAACGATGAGAGAGCGACAATCTTCACAATCATCTTTGAGTTCGTCAGACTGAACCGATTCCGCTCGCACCTCATATCCCAACTGGGAATACAGTTCAGTGACCTCTTGCACCCGCTGAGCATCGGCCGTGAAGCGGCGTTCCCATCCTTCCGCGACGAGAGCGGGGTCGCCTTGAAGCTGGGCGTCGGAGAAAAATCTTTTGCCCGGGCCACTAGACAAACTGTCTATCTTGATCAGCTTCGCCACCTCGCACCCTTCGGCAATCAGTTTGTAGCTCGGATTTCCTTGTCATGGATACCGTCGGCGGCGGGCAGATTCCGTTTTTGCAGGCGCCGCTGCGCCAGAATGGCCGCGCCCAATGCACTTACGAACTGCACGAGGTTTTCAGGCGGAACATTCACTTCCGCTTTAAGCTGTTCGCGCACTACGCGCGCCATGGTCTCGAAACGCAGGATGCCGCCGATGAGCGTGAACTCGGGTTCCATCTGCACACGCTTCATCAGCTGTACCGAGCGATCCACCAGCGAAGCAACTGCGCCGTGCATAATGTCCGCTGGCGCGCTTCCCAGCGACAACTGGTTGATCACTTCGGATTCCGCAAAAACGGCGCACACTCCGGAAATCGCCACTTGCTGTTTGGACGTTGCTACCAGTGGACCGATCTCTGTCGTTCCGTAACCCATATAGCGGGCCGTCTTTTCCAGAAAGGCTCCCGTTCCGGCGGCGCACTTATCGTTCAGCCGGAAAGATTTCACCTTGGCCGAATCATCAATCCGGGTGGCTTTCATAGTTTGGCCGCCAACGTCAAGAATCGTACGCGTTCGGGGGAAAAAGAAGGTTGCGCCGCGAGCGCTGGCAGTTAAGTCCGTTGCTTGAGCGTCGCTGAATGTCACGAGGTGACGTCCGAAGCCGGTGGCTACGACGTAGGAAATGTCCGATTCCGTGAGACCCGCATTCTGCAAAGCACTCTCGTAAACCTGGCGGGCTACTTCCGCAAGCTTGAATCCCGTGTTGTTCATCACGTGCGCGACGATCACGCCGTGGTCATTCAAGATGACTGCTTTGGTATACGTGGAACCAACATCGATGCCGGCAGTGCAAATCATGACGGCCTCCCAGTGGCGGCAGGAGCGCGGCCCGCCAGCACATGATCCAGAGCAAATAACGCGGCTCCCAGTGCCCCCATAAAGTGCGAATCTTCACTCACGTTTAGTTTGGCGCCGATACCCTTTTGTAGCGCTTCAATCATCCCGATGTTGCGCGCCACCCCGCCTGTAAAGGTGATCGCCTCTTCGATCCCTACGCGCCGCAGCAGCCCGATGGAGCGCGCTGCAATCGATTGGTGAACGCCCTGGAGGATATCTTCAATCTTTTTCCCCCTGCCAAGCCAGGAAAGCACTTCGGATTCGGCAAAAACCGTGCAGGTGGTGCTGATGCGCACGGGACGTTCGGACCGTAGCGCCGTGGGTCCCAATTGATCGAGGGGAATGTCAAGAGCACTGGATGCCGCTCCCAGAAATCTTCCCGTTCCGGCGGCGCACTTATCATTCATGCAAAAATCGACGATCTCGCCCGAGGCTCGGACGCGAATGGCCTTGGTATCCTGGCCGCCCATATCTAAAACTGTGCGCGTGCCCGGAAACATGTGCACCGCTCCACGGCCGTGGCAACTGATCTCCGTCACCTGCGTGTTTCCGAATGTCACCCGATAACGGCCGTAGCCGGTGCCAATCACATACTCGACTTCTTCTTCCACCACCTCTGCGTCTTTGAGTGCCTGCGCAAAAGCTTGCTCGGCAGCAATTACCACGTTCGCTCCCGTATCCACCAGCGCACGGCCGACGATGTTCTTTGCCTCGTTGATCACGACGGCTTTTGTCTGCGTGGACCCGACATCAACTCCGGCGGCGTAGGCCATTTTCGTCTCCCTTCCGTGCGAAATTCTTTCGCCTCAACGCGCTGCAGCTTCCCGCTGTTTGCGAGAAGCAAGGCCTTCGAAAAAGGCATCGATCCGATTCTTCATCTGGGCTTCTCCCACGACGCGCCGGTCCATCATGTCGGACTCGATGAAGAGGCTTGGGATGTCGCGAGCGGCCATCAGCGAGCGGCGATTGTCGGCCATTCCCGTGGAAGTGGTCCGGCAACTCTTGATGGGATGGTAGACGACACCATCCAGGTGAAAGCTGTCGACCATTTCCAGGATTGCGCGATCCTGGTAGAACATGCTGTCCATGGCGTCGCGCACGCTAATGAGCACCCCTTCCGCCAGGCTTTCCAGCGGGCGGGTAAGGTCGTACTGAAATCCGAGATTGGCTCCGCCCGAGGCGAACCATAAATAAGTGGAGTGGACAAACGTTCCTCCCCATTCGGTAAAGAGTTCATTGAATCTGCGAAAGATCGGGTAACAAGGAACTCCAATAAAAGTGAGTCGATACTTTTCTTCCGTGAGCGTGCCGATGCCGTGGGCAGCTTTGTAGGCCATCTCCTCGACCAGGTTGGTGAAGAAACGCCCGCCCTCGGGTGAGCCACGGAAGCTATTTGTGACGCCAAGATAGATGGTCCCATCGGTCAATGCATTGAAGAGCGATGGGCGGGTCTTATTGAATTCCAGGACCTCTTTCCATCCCCGGGACATTTCGTTGGCGAAGCCCATGACTTCGCGGAGGCGATCGATATCAAACTTGATGCCGGTCACGCGTTCGCAAAGCGCGATCAGCTCGCTGATTTGGGCTTGCACATAGCGCCGGTCATTTTCAAAATCAGGATCGCCAGGCCAGGTTTGCGTTCCAGCGGCTCGAGTGCCGGGCACGTCGAGAGTGAAGATCGGAATGTGATACATCCTCTCCCAGATTTCCGCCCACTTGATGTACGTGTTGCAGGCGTTGGTAAGCACGGCGATGGAGGGCTTCGGGATGCGGCCCATCGGGTGTTCCCCGCCCCGAAGTTGAACCGCTACATCGGCCTTCACATAACCGCAGATATCCGGCGAGTAGCCATAGTCTTCCGCCTGGTTGAGGTATTCGTGCGCCACGCGTCGTACCGCCATTTGAAGAGAGTTGATCTCCGGAAAAACCACAGGCAAATTGAAGGTGCGTAGAATTTCGCACATGCTGCCCATCACGAAAACGTAGGCGGAAGGCCCGCCCTGATCCGCGGTGTGGTTCAGTTCGCCGAACCATCGTCGGAAGAGATCGGCTCCCTCGCGATTGCCACGGCCAACAAGGCCGGTTTCCTGTTGTCGATCGCTCATGGCCTGATCCTTCCTTAGCTGAAGAGAATGTTCTCGACGAAAGTTTCGAGCTGAATCTCCATGTGCTCGAAGCTCGTCATTTTCTCTTCGAATTCGCTGATGAAATAGGGAATCCCTGCCTTATCGAGGGCATGGAGATAGGTGACCTGTTCTTCCAGCCCGGGTTCGCACATTTTTGCGGCGGTCAGGATGGCCGCTTCCGCGCGCGAATTCTTAATCCGTTCGAGCAGCATCTTCTCCTTGGGTTTGCGAAGATCATGCTGCACTGGGCTGTAGGAGCTTTTTTCGAGATAGGCGGAAGCCAAGTTGTAAAGCGGGTCGCCGTCGAGTGCAACATCTTCTAGAAGCCAACGAAGTCCTATCAAGAGATCATCATCAACGACATAGCAGGAACGAGCGATCGCTCGAATTAGATCCAAGGGCGGTTGTTCGCAGAAGCCGCCTTCGAAGACGATGCGAATTTTGTCCTGTTTTTTATTCCCGCGGGCAGCAATCAGAGGCAGAACCACTTCGAGGAGTTCGTTGTGCTCTTCCCTCAGAATTAGTCCGCCGATGGCGACTAGGACATACGCTTCGTCGGCGGATACCAGCCAGGGCGTCTCGCGCTTGATGGCATATAAATCTTGGAGCAAGGCGCGATTCCGGTTGTATATCCCGAGGGAGCGGCGCAAGTCGTCGTCCTTACTTGAACGTCCACTTATGGCCTCGATGCTGCGCTGCAAGCGCGCATATTCGTTTCGCAGATAAGTGACGGCAGCGGGAGAGTTGGCATTTTGAGGTAGATAGAGAATCTCGCAGGGATAAGGAAAATTGCGGCCCCACACCGCTCCCAAGTTGCGAGCAGCGTCGCAGATCGGATGAGTCACAAACATCTCAAGCTCGATTCGCTTGCTCAACGCCAGTTCAAGAGAAGATTTCAGGATGGAGCAGAGATAGGAGCCGAAACGAGAGTCAGCCTGCACGCACTCCACCTGCGCGCCGTGAATTTTAAAGGGAAGCATTCCCGCCGCGTGAACGATTTCTTCCGGGAAGTAGACTTGGAAATGTCCGACTACCTTTCCACCGGATTCTCGCCAGCGTCGTACCGTGGGAAAACTCATGTCCTCGAGCAATTCGCGGCATTCGTAGAGGATTCCCTCGAGCGGTTTATCGTGCCAGGCGTCGAATAGGCGGAGCGTCATAACGGAATCCTTCCTTCTGCACTGCTTTTCCCAGAGGCCCTCGCGCTCGAGCCGGCCATATCGAACAACTGGGCCTCGATAAGCTCACTTTGAAACGGTCGTCGGTTGTGAAACCCACGGCGCGATTTCGCGCACCAGTTCCTCACTCCAGCGCGCACCCTCCGCGAGCCTTTGACGCAGACGGATGAAATCCGCCTCTCGATTATCTTTGGTTCCATAGTGAAAGGCGCGGAATCCCGCGTTGGCTTCGGTCATCATGTTGAGCGAGAGCCACGCGCGATTGCTTTCTCGATTCCTGTCCCAGTGTTCGAGCTTGTGCTTGCGGAGGCTTTCGATGGTCTTGATGAGACAATCGGGCATGGTATAGAGCAGTTTTGTGCACATGCCTTCAACCGCTTCATCCAGCAGCGAAAGATCCACCGTTCCCTTGGCTAACTGCGCTTTGCCGTCTTCGCGTGCCTCACCCGTTTTCCACTCGCCAAGCGCGAGACGCCCAAACTCATCTAAAACACGATCCGTCACAACCAGGGGATTCGCCACCCAGCCACCATAAATTTTCAATGCCGGGACAATCTGCGTCAGACCGCCGAGCCAGTAGAAGCGGTGCGCGCTCCAGGTCTCACACAGCGTGCCGCTGTGCATCGCGCGTTCGATCCCCACATAGAGGGGAAGGAAATCGGTACTGCCGCCGTCGGGTGCAGAACCGTGCTTGGGACCGGCCTGGCTAAAGATCGCGAGATCGCTCGCAATGGAAAAATCGCAGGCCATGCCGATTTCCTGGCCGCCGCCCACGCGCATTCCGTTCACCCGGCAAATCACCGGCTTGTCGCAATGTAAAATGGTCGTGACCATGTCGTTGAAAAGGCGCATGTACTGGCGATATTCGGCAGGCGCGCCGGCATAATTCTCGGCGTATTCCCTCGTGTTACCTCCGCTGCAGAAGGAACGCGTTCCCGCCCCGGTCAGAACTACGGCTACGGCCGCGCGGTTGTTACTTGCTTCGCGCAGCGCCAGAATCAGTTCTTTGGCCATCGCAGTGGTGTAGCTATTCAGTTCGTTCGGATTGTTTAGCGTGATCCAAACATTATGAAGACCCTCGACGGGTTTGCCAGCCTTATCCCGGACCGGCTTTCGCTCAACAAGAATCTCCCGTGGAGAGATGGCTTCAACTAAATTGTGATTCTTCACCGTACGGCCTCCGATCCGCGCATTCCCTGGTCATGGTGTGGTTGCAAGATCACTCGCCGCCGCAGCGAATGCCTCGCTACTGCTTCGAGAACCTCCGGAGCTTCCTTCAAAGGATGTTTCTCAATAAATGGCGTAAGGACAACTCTGCCTTCGAGAACCATATTTAGAGCGGCGGGGTATTGATCTGGCGGACAACCCCAGTTGCCGCGCGCGGTCGCATCGAAGGCCATCAGATTCGATAAACGCAATTCGATCGGTTTGTGCGTAAAACCAACCACGGCTAGGTAAGCGCCATGATTCAGTAGCCCAAACGCGGTAGTCTGGCCGGCGGGCGTCCCGCTCATTTCAAAAATTTTCAGACCAATGCCCTTTCGCCCTGATTCCTTGCTGAACGCCCGAACAGCGGCCCTCATGCCCTTCAGGTCTGTGGAACTCGCATTCAGAACCAGCCCAGCGCCGTATTGTGACGCAAGATCGAGCCGCTCTTTATCAATGTCAATGGTTACAACCGCTGCGCCCAGAGCCGCTGCAATCTGCACTCCGAATCCGCCAACACCCCCGGCGCCAACGATGACGGCCACATCGTCGGGTCCTAGCCCAGACCTTCGGATCGCTTCGTAAGGAGTCGTCACTGCATCAGCTACTACCGATAACATCTCGAGCGTGATGTGTGATGGGAGCGCATCGGGCACGGCACAAAGGCCGCGGGACGGGACCAGTACATGGGTGGCAAAACCGCCATTGCCATCGTTCCCTGGCATGAACTGCTGGTAACAGATGGTTGATCGTCCAGCCTGGCAAGCCGGGCACACTCCGCAGGAGATCACTGCGGGAACGATCACGGATCGTCCCAACCAGTTTCCGGCTTTTTCACCTGCTACAACAACGCGTCCGGAGATCTCGTGTCCAAGAATGAGCGGAAGTTGATGGCGCGTGGGCACACCATCGAAAGCAAACCCAACGTCCGTATGGCAAACCCCGCATCCGGCAACCTCGACGACGACTTCGTCAGGGCTAGGATTAAGGGTAGGGAGTTCAACGCGCTGCAGGGGCGTGTTCGAAGCTTCCAATTGGAAACCGTACGCTCCCCGAACGCTTGCTACCATGGAGTTCATCCCCTCCAAGTTTCTCTTCTTGAGTTGGTCCTTAAGGTAACGTCGAAAATCACAGCAAGCAGTGACGTACGTCACTGCGCTGCGTGACTGGCGCACATTTCTCCGGATAGGGACGTAACTTCTTCTTTCTTAAGGACTTTAGGTCTGGGAGGGGATTAAACGTATGTTCAAAATATGTGTCCTAAAGCTTGCGCGTATCGTCTGCGCCCACTAGACATAGAGCTTTTAGAGATTCTCGCAATCGAACCAAAGTTCAATGAATGATGTTCAAAAGTAACCCCACCGACTTTTTGCGCCAAACGATTCCGCCTCACGTCTCCAATGACAATCCATTTTCGCAAAGCCAGTTCCCGCTAAGAAATATCGGCCGGAATTCCCGGATCGCTTCGACTGCATTCAGGCATCTGCTTGAGAGGGAAGCAGGAATTGCGGTTCCTGGCAAGCCGCTGCGGACGACGGCAGGCGAAGCGGTTCTCATGCCCGCAAATCAACCTCACTCGCTTAAGGCCCTCAGTAGAATCAAGATGCTGCTGACAATGTTTCGCCCAGGAGCGACGCGGATTGGAGTGGAAGTTGCGCCCGTATCGACACTCTCAATACAATCGTTCAGTTGGGATGCCCTATTTCCATGGTCTATCGCGAGGTGGTAAGAAAAGGGTACTCGTCGTGAGAAAGGTCAAGACACAAGCGTCTGTTGTCTTGACCATTGGGCATTCGACACACACATGGAAAGACTTCCTCGAACTTCTGCGGGCGCATCACGTCAAGCGCGTCATAGACGTACGCAGTATCCCCCGATCGAGACACAACCCTCAGTTCAATCGGGAGATCCTTTCGACAAAGCTGCGGGCCGCGAGGATCGGCTATGTGCATTTGCGAAAACTCGGAGGCTTGCGTCATGCACGCCGTGATTCGCCGAATATGGGTTGGCGTAATCCCTCATTTCGTGGCTTCGCCGATTATATGCAGACCTCGGAATTCGAAGCAGGACTACAGCGGCTGATGAAACTTGCTTCGCAGAAACGGAGCGCGATTATGTGTGCGGAAGCAGTTCCATGGCGTTGCCACCGCTCGCTCATCGCCGATGCACTCACGGTGCGCGGGATTCGGGTTGACGACATCATGAGCGCGAAACGTTCTCAGCTTCATTCGCTCAGTTCTTTTGCACGCGTCCAAGGCCGTCGCATCGTGTACCCTGTCTCAACAGGGAGCAAATTCAGCGATAAAGTAAAAGCAGCGTCGCCGGGTAAATAGCTCCGGGAGAACCGATTCGACCAAGATTTGAGAATGTGACCAATAATGTCTCTGGATTATCCATTGTGACTGCGGGCATCGACTACAGCAAGCTCGCCGCCGATCTCCTGCGCGAAGCTGCCGAGTCATTTGTGAAAGACTGGAACAAGTTGCTTGCCTCGTTCGCGTCGAAGAGCGCCGCATTTAAAGCTGCCGGGTAGCTTCCGGCTTTCTGTCGAGGGACCACTGCCGGAACGTTTTGGAAATGGAGGGTTAGATGTCCGATGCATCTCCGGTTGCCCGCCAACGTCCTGCTTGGTTGGACGACAAGACAAAATCTCTTATGGACCGCGCGATCGCTCGCGAACGATCGCTTTCGCACATGCTAATGACTTATATCGTCTCGGGGTTGGTCTTTATGCTGCTCCCGGGAACATTTCTCGGTGTGTGGAATCTCATCAATATCAGCAATCGGGAGGCAGCCGATTCCATCGCTCCTGCCTGGATTCAGGCGCACGGCCATGCACAATTGTTCGGTTGGGTGGGCACTTTTATTCTCGGGATTGGCTTCTATTCGATCGGCGCGTGTCAATGACGTTGAGACAGGTGCTCAGAGAATTTAGTGAGCTTTTCATGTGTGCTGGACCGGCTTGTTGATCCAGACTTCGCCGGGAAGCTGGGGTGGTTTCGGAGCACTTCGCACGAAGCGCTCCGGGTGAAGTTGGTAGGCAACATTGAGCACTTCCTGGCGTTGCCGGAGGATGTTTTCGGCTTGGCCATAGTGCACCGTCGCCGGCGTGAGCAAGCCCAGACCGGAGTGGCGATGTTCCTCGTTGTACCAGCGAAAAAATCCCTGACAGAAAGCTCGGCTATCCTGAATGCACCCGAAACGGTCCGGGAACTCCGGCCGATACTTCAGGGTGCGGAATTGGCTTTCCGAGTACGGATTGTCGTTCGAGACGTGCGGCCGGCTATGCGTTTTGGTCACGCCCAGATCGGCCAGCAAAAACGCCACCGGTTTGGAGCTCATCGAGGTGCCGCGATCAGCGTGCAGTGTGAGCTGGCCCGGTGGAATGTGTTGTTTGTTGCAACTTTCCTCGATCAGCCGCTTGGCCAACTCCGCGCTTTCACGATAAGCGACCATCCAACCGGTGACGTACCGGCTGAAGACATCGAGGATCACGTAGAGATAAAAATATGTCCATTTGGCGGGCCCGAGCAGCTTGCTGATGTCCCAGCTCCAAAGTTGATTGGGAGCCGTAGCCAACAGTTCCGGCTTCTTGTAGGGCGGATGAGTCCGTTGATCGCGACGTTCACGAGTTTCGCCCTGTTGTTTGAGCAAGCGATGCATGCTACTGATCGAGCAGAGGTACTCGCCTTCATCGAGCAACGTCGCATAAACAGCGGCCGGGGAGCGATCCTGGAAACGTTCTTCGTGAAGACGAGTCAGGACCGTTTCTCGCTCTGCCCGATCAAGGGCCCGCGGCGGCGAAGGTCGCGGGGACGCCGCTACGGCTGGGGCAGAAGCCTTACGGCACTGCCAGTAGTAAGACGCCCGTGGCACCCACAGAACCTGACAAGCCGCGCTGGTGCCCACGTCGATGGCCAGTTCGCTGACCGCGGACATCAGGATTTCTCTTCCGGGTCCACGTCGGGAAGTGGGTTCCCCAACAGCGCTGCCACTTTTTTTTGAACGTCGATGATGAGCTCCGCTTTGCGGAGCTTTTCCGTCAATTGACCAACCTGACGGCGCAGCTTCTGGTTTTCTTCCGCCAGGGGATTGTGCTCGGATCGGGGACCGCGTTTGCGCGGCTTCAGGGCCTCAACGATGCCGGCTTGGCGCTCCCGCCGCCAGCTCACCAAATGCGAGGAATACAAACCTTCCCGGCGAAGCAGTGCTCCAACTCCGCCCGGAGTGGCGGAGGCAGCATCGGCCTCTTCGAGAATACGGATCTTGTACTCCATGGGAAACGTACGACGCTTGGCCTTGGCCACCACCTCGGAATCAGGTCGCGACGAGAGGCCAGGCGAGGCGCCCGCTTCGGCTGCCGCTGCACTCCGCTTCGGCTCGCCAAAAGACGGCGAGCCTTCGCTCCGTTCCGCGGCAGCCGAACCCCCAGAAGAAAGAACAACACCAAGAGAATTCCCGTTCATCTCTTTCCTTTTCCTTCTCGCCCTGCTCATTAAATAAGGGTACTAGACTTGTCTAAGCGATGTTGGCACGGAGGGGATTCCGAAGCTGCGGAAGCTTAAACCGTTTGCTCTTTGGGAAGGGTGGCTATGTTGGACACTTTGGGTCATCGGTGTGAGCACACGCTGGCTTTCAAATATTTATCCCTGGCACTGGCGCATCAACCTGCCTATGTCGGCAGTGCTTGAAGTTCTTGCGTTCTTGATTTTCTTTCAGGCGGTGGCAAGTCATCGGCCCTCGCGTGGTATGCCGAAGGCGTGGGAACCTTGGATCTTCGTTGTGATTGCCGCGACTCTGGGTTTGCTAAGTTCGCTGGCGCTCAATCTGGGAGCTTCCATTCAGATGGCGATCCACGCAAGTTCACCGGCATTCCCACACGAATTCGACCAGCGCTATTTGATCGTTTCTACCTGGGGCTTTCTGGTTCCCATGGTGTGGGGCTTCAGTTCGCGTTGGCTCCCCGCGTTCATGGGGCTGCGAGCCCTGCGGGGTTCATTACTCCTAGTAGCCGCTGGTTTGAACACGGCGGGTGTCGTGGCCGGCTTCTTCGAGCACTTTACGGCAGCCGGAGTTCTTTTGCTGGGAGGAGCGGTGCTGGCGGTCGTAGCAATCCGCTTCTTCGAGCCTACAGCGAAGGCGCCGAAGACAATCAATGTTCACGGGAGTTTTCCCCTATTCATCCGGCTTGCTTATGGGTGGCTACTGATTGCTGCGGCTCTCGGTATCTGGGCATCGCGCGCAGGAGTAGCACCCGGAATATGGGGAGCATCGCGACACGCGTTGACCGTTGGATTCATCGCGACAATGGTTTTTTGCGTCGGGCAGAGGATTCTGCCGTCATTCTGTGGGATGCGTGCGTTGTGGAGCCCAAAGCTTATGCTTGTGATGCTGGTGCTGTTGATGACTGGTTGCACGCTCCGCGTCGCGTCTGAAATCCTCGCCTACCAAGATTACGCGCCTTGGGCATGGAACGTTCTGCCTGTTTCTGCGCTGCTTGAGTTGACCGCGGTCACGCTGTTCGCTGTGAACCTGACTATCACCTTTCTTCGACCGCCCATTGTCGTCAACACTCCGCTTAGCATGACCACCGAGTAGTGACAAAAAAAGAGGCCGCCTGATTCCCAAGGAATTCATCACCCGTTGGAAACACACTCGGCGAAAGGCAAGGCGTCACTAGTCTGCGGGACGAGTACAAACTCTTGTTCATTAAATCTCTGCCGTGTAACGTGTAATATGTTGTGACACGTGGGGCCCGTAGCTCAGCGGTTAGAGCAGCGGACTCATAAACCTTTTTCGTGGTAGTGCCTGCATCCGCTTGCATGTGTCAACTCACGACATTTCAGCTGGATGCAGCTTTCTTGAATCGCCGTAAACCGCCCGCTTCCGACCGGAATTGTCAAACGAAGTGCCACCAGAACTGCCACCAAGACTCTCCCGCATACTGCTCAGCCAGCGCTTGCGCGGGCTAATTTTTTAGATGTGAAGGATAACAAGGCCTAGGGACTATTCTGAGCGTGAAGACGGGCCGATTGGTTACCATGTGTCCTGCGTGGCTCCGCACGTTCGGTATTCAGTAAGTGGAGGCACAAATGTCTCGCATCTTGATGTTTACGTCAGGGTCTCAAGACTGGCAAGTGCTGTTGGCTGATCCGGTTAAGCACTGGCGAACCGGCTACTCGGCTAGAACCTTGGCGTACTGCTGGGAGGCGGCGGATGGATTTCCTGCAGAAGTTGCAAAACCCTTCCAGCAAACGAACGAAGTTGCACTGAAGGACCTCACACCGGTTCTGGCGATTCCTGAGTTCAAGGTTCCTTTGCCCGGCGGCGTCCGTCCTTCGCAGAACGACCTCTTCGTCCTGGCACGCGGCACGAATGGTCCCGTCTCTATCATGGTGGAGGGCAAGGTCAGCGAGTCCTTTGGTCCTACGCTCGCCGAATGGCGTCGCGACGCTTCAGAGGGGAGGGAAGTGCGTCTTCGATTTCTTTTGCACACGCTCGGCTTAGCGGAAGATCCCGCCGATTCCATCCGTTACCAACTGCTTCATCGCACAGCTTCGGCCCTGATCACCGCTGAGCAGTTTCGAGCGGTGGCAGCCGTCATGCTCGTTCACTCGTTTAGTGAGCAACGGGATGGTTGGTCCGATTACCAGTCGTTTGCGACCCTTTTCGGCGTGGACGCAAGAGAGGGTATCGTTCAAAGACTCGGTAGGGATTCAAGCATTCCGCTTTTCGGTGTATGGGTTGTGGGCAGCTGTAGTTTCCTGCAAAGCTAACGTCGAGCCGACTTATCTGAAGTTGGCCTTCGCCCTATCAGGCTGAATCATGCGGGCAAAAAGAGGGGACAATTGAAATGAACGATCTTGCAAAAGCATCAAGAGAGGCTATGAAAAAGTGAAAGCATCCAGCTTTGAATCTCAATGCTCAATCTAATGGGGATTCCGGACGATGCCGATCAGTGTTCCGGGGGCATCGTGATCACCGTTCCGAAGATCACGATTAAGTGATCACGATCATCCAGGAATCACTGATCACCTTCCGTCGGAACACTGATCACGATCATCCAGGAATCGCGATCACGATCGTTCGGAATCGTTGATCACCAACCCCAGGAATCCCCACTTTTGAATGCAGCGGCTTCTTGTAGCTTCTCCAGCACAGCCAGATTCTTCTTGTCGTCTTTCTTCTCGCCGGGACTCAAGACGCTGCGCATTGTCAGGTCAATATCCCTCGTCGTGCGCGCTGCCTTAATTCGCAACTCCATCGCGTAGCCACCCTTCAGCGCCCAAGGTGGCGCGAGAGGCTCTCCCACCTTAAAGAGTCGTGCCAAGAGCCGGTCAAAGGCAACCTGACGGCGCAGACGTTGCAAGTCAACGCCTTCCTTCCTGGCAATATCTTGAAGCCTGTCCTCCAGTGCTCTCCGAAAAGCTGCGGCTGTCGCGTATCTCTTCGGCTCCATCAGGCGGCTACCTTCTGAAAAAAGGCTCGCAGTTGCTTATGATCAGCGAGACGTTTCCGAGCCTCTGCAATTTCGCTTCTGCGAATAAGCCCTCTCCGTACCCCTTCACGGAGTGCTTGCCGAAGGGTCGCGGGCTGCATATCTCCGCCTTCCAGCAGATCAAGAATTGTTCGAATAGGCTTTGTTACCCGCACTCCATGAGCAGCTCCGATGTCGCTCTCAGAGAGATCAGCAAAATGCAGGACAAGCACGCGGGGGATTTCACTATTTCGCCGGAAGCCTTTTGGCACAGTCATGTGAAGTTTTGCGGGCATTACGTCCGTAAGATCGTAGAGGCTCAGAGCAGTTTGATGGCTGTAGACTCCCTGCATGGCCTCTCCCCGATTCCGGGACCAGAGCGACCAAAGCATCAGGTCGGGCCGCTCGCCTCGCGGAAAGCTGGCCAGCCGATAGATTCCCCGATGCTCACGAATCCAGTTTCCCGCGTGAACGTGATACGGGTGAGTATTCTCCGCGAACCCCGCAGTTTTCGCCTGCTTCGTCGTGAAGAAGCCTTGTTGGCCTTCCGCGACCTCGTAGAGCCGCTTGGCTGCTTCTTTCCGCTCTTTTCTCATAGCACAATACTACAACTTATGTGAAGTATTGTGTAGCTTGATCTACAGCAGTGCTACTGGCAGGTCATTTTCGCTTCCCACGCTCGCATTTCCCAGACCAATGAAGCTTTTGATCTACTTAGTGCCAGATTCGCGGTAGGCTTAGTGGTTTGGCTCCCTCCGTGCCAACATCGCTTAGACAAGTCTAGTACCCTTATTTAATGAGCAGGGCGAGAAGGAAAAGGAAAGAGATGAACGGGAATTCTCTTGGTGTTGTTCTTTCTTCTGGGGGTTCGGCTGCCGCGGAACGGAGCGAAGGCTCGCCGTCTTTTGGCGAGCCGAAGCGGAGTGCAGCGGCAGCCGAAGCGGGCGCCTCGCCTGGCCTCTCGTCGCGACCTGATTCCGAGGTGGTGGCCAAGGCCAAGCGTCGTACGTTTCCCATGGAGTACAAGATCCGTATTCTCGAAGAGGCCGATGCTGCCTCCGCCACTCCGGGCGGAGTTGGAGCACTGCTTCGCCGGGAAGGTTTGTATTCCTCGCATTTGGTGAGCTGGCGGCGGGAGCGCCAAGCCGGCATCGTTGAGGCCCTGAAGCCGCGCAAACGCGGTCCCCGATCCGAGCACAATCCCCTGGCGGAAGAAAACCAGAAGCTGCGCCGTCAGGTTGGTCAATTGACGGAAAAGCTCCGCAAAGCGGAGCTCATCATCGACGTTCAAAAAAAAGTGGCAGCGCTGTTGGGGAACCCACTTCCCGACGTGGACCCGGAAGAGAAATCCTGATGTCCGCGGTCAGCGAACTGGCCATCGACGTGGGCACCAGCGCGGCTTGTCAGGTTCTGTGGGTGCCACGGGCGTCTTACTACTGGCAGTGCCGTAAGGCTTCTGCCCCAGCCGTAGCGGCGTCCCCGCGACCTTCGCCGCCGCGGGCCCTTGATCGGGCAGAGCGAGAAACGGTCCTGACTCGTCTTCACGAAGAACGTTTCCAGGATCGCTCCCCGGCCGCTGTTTATGCGACGTTGCTCGATGAAGGCGAGTACCTCTGCTCGATCAGTAGCATGCATCGCTTGCTCAAACAACAGGGCGAAACTCGTGAACGTCGCGATCAACGGACTCATCCGCCCTACAAGAAGCCGGAACTGTTGGCTACGGCTCCCAATCAACTTTGGAGCTGGGACATCAGCAAGCTGCTCGGGCCCGCCAAATGGACATATTTTTATCTCTACGTGATCCTCGATGTCTTCAGCCGGTACGTCACCGGTTGGATGGTCGCTTATCGTGAAAGCGCGGAGTTGGCCAAGCGGCTGATCGAGGAAAGTTGCAACAAACAACACATTCCACCGGGCCAGCTCACACTGCACGCTGATCGCGGCACCTCGATGAGCTCCAAACCGGTGGCGTTTTTGCTGGCCGATCTGGGCGTGACCAAAACGCATAGCCGGCCGCACGTCTCGAACGACAATCCGTACTCGGAAAGCCAATTCCGCACCCTGAAGTATCGGCCGGAGTTCCCGGACCGTTTCGGGTGCATTCAGGATAGCCGAGCTTTCTGTCAGGGATTTTTTCGCTGGTACAACGAGGAACATCGCCACTCCGGTCTGGGCTTGCTCACGCCGGCGACGGTGCACTATGGCCAAGCCGAAAACATCCTCCGGCAACGCCAGGAAGTGCTCAATGTTGCCTACCAACTTCACCCGGAGCGCTTCGTGCGAAGTGCTCCGAAACCACCCCAGCTTCCCGGCGAAGTCTGGATCAACAAGCCGGTCCAGCACACATGAAAAGCTCACTAAATTCTCTGAGCACCTGTCTCAACGTCATTGACACGCGCCGGATACGGCGACGTGGTAATTTCCAAAACTCACAATAAGCATTGTTCGCGTCGGCGAACTTCAGGGCAATAAAAATGGAGGCCCCTAGAAAGGGGCCTCCTCGCCGTTGGTCGGCAGGTCAGGCGGCGCCGCATTCGCGTCGCGCTTTTCGGCGCGGTCGAGCTTGCCGATCTTGCCGAGGTGGATCTCCGCGAGACGAACCTTGACCTTCTTATGCTTCTTGTCGTTGAACTCGCGGTAGCGCAGCTCGCCTTCCACGGAGAGGTGCGTGCCCTTTTTCAGAGTTGCGGCGAACGTCGAAAGATTGGCCCACGCGATCATCCGGTGCCATTCGGTACGGTTCACGTACTCGCCCGATTTCTTGTCCTTCCAAGACGCTTGCGTGGCGAGTGATAGAACGGTGTATTCGTTTCCGCTCTTCGTGCTCTTCACTTCGGCGTCCTTCCCTAAAAATCCAATTAACCTCACGGTGTTGTTTATGTGGAATAGGGCTGGTTGTCCGGCCAGACGTATCGTGGATTCGGCCCCGGAGGGGCCGAATCCACAATGGAGGAACCAATGGCCCTGGAGTTTTCGATTTGTGAAGTCCGATGGGAGCGATACCGCAAGGTTTCAGAGAATCCCCACGCAAGGGAGTGGTTAAAGTTTCAGGCTGCGCGCGGTCTGGCCGCGAACACGATCGAAGCCTACGGGCGAGACCTGGACTGCTATCTCGGTTTTCTGGAGACCGAAAATGTTCCGTTTCACTCGGTCATTCGTCCGACAATCGGAGCCTACATTCGGAGCATCACTCAGCTCGAGGTTCCGAGGGTTTCGAGAAGGGGGATGGAAGCAAGAAGCACTCTCGCGAACGCCACTCTGCAACAGCACCTCACAGTGGTTCGCCTCTTTCATGACTTCCTCGTCGAAGAACGAGTCTGTACGAGAAACCCTCTGCGCCCGCTTATAGGCGGGCGGGGCCTAATCCAACGGCATCACCAGCTTCCGTGGATTCCAAGCGAGGAAGAATGGCAGAACATTCTTCAAGTCTGTAAGCAGGAGCCGCTGCGAAATCGAGTGATGCTGGCGATGTCCTACGATGCAGCTCTCCGCCGCGAGGAGATCTGCTCGCTTGAAGTGGCAGACATCGATCCCGCACATCGCCTGCTGCGAATTCGGCTGGAGGTCACGAAGAACCGACGCGAAAGAGTGGTCCCATACTCGTTGGCAACGAGTGAGCTGTTCAGCAGGTATCTCCAAATGCGCCGCGAACTGAGCCGAGAACGCGGTCCGCTGTTCCTATCAGAGTCCTGTCGCAATTACGGAAAGCCAATCTCGATCTGGACGTGGTCCAAGACAATCGCTCGCGTGGCCGAGCGATGCAATCTTCCTCGCTTCACTCCGCACACATTGCGTCATCTGTGTCTGACCGATCTGGCGCGCGCGGACTGGGACATTCACGAAATCGCGACGTTTGCTGGTCACCGCAGTCTACAGACGACCACGCTCTACATTCATCTGAGCGGTCGTGACTTGGCGAATAAGCTCGCCCGGGGGATGGCGCAAATACACGCGCGGCGCGTGGCAACGATGAGCGAGGTGCTGGCATGACTGAGAAGTGCGCATCACCGCGGTGGGCCTGGCCCATTACGCTCGACAGCTACGACAGAAATCCCGAACTCAGCGCAGAGGAAACGGAAAAGCTGCGCGCTAACGCGCCGAGCTTGGCAGACGGTGTTCCTCCTTCGATAGTGATCGAGAAGTGCGGTTTTCCACGCCTCATGAAGCCTGTTGACGATGTCTCGACTCACATTGACCTTCACAGAAAATACTGGCCGAACCTGAAGGCCCTGATGGTGCGTGATATGGCGGCACGGGGTAAGAGCTTCTGGAGCTGGACGGAACAGGAGTGGATCGAGAGCATCAAGAAGGGTGGGCATGAAAAACCCTCTGTCGCCGCTGTCGCTTATGTCCTGTGCGGGTTCGACTCACTGCACGAACTGGGGCGCTACAACTTTCTGTTCTATGGGCTGGCGATCCGTGTCTTCGGCCGTGCGCGCATCCGGCAGCTGTTCAGCGAACTCCAGGAAATGCTTACGGAGTGGGGCTATCGCGCCCGAACGGCGAAAATCTATATTCCCCGTGCGATGTGCGAAGTGTTGATTACGAATCGGAGCCCACGTCTCGAAGACCTGACGTTCGAGGTGCTGCAGAAAGTCATGCAGCGGCGAGGCAGAAAAAATAACACCCTGTATCTTTCGGCAGTCTCGAAAGTGCTGGCGCATCGAAAGATCATCTCCGCTCCGGTGATGCGTGTGGAGCGCCCACGACATCCAAATCCCCATCTGCTGGAAGGAGTGCCTGAGAAGTGGGTCCGGGCGGCGAACTACTGGCGAGAAAATGCCCGATATAGCGCGCGTGTCCGCCAAGCGACCTACTACTTCCTGCTCACGGTGGGGCGCTGGCTGACAGCAAAACACCCAACGATTGCGACGCCGGAGCAATGGGATCGCAATTTGGCGGTCGAGTGCCTGACGATGATCACGAACATGCGCTGTGGCGACTTTAGAGCGCAGTGGGTCGGGCGAAAACCACGCAACTATGGGAAACCGCTGACGCCGAACGGGAAAATGCTCAACTACACGGCTCTTCGAGTGTTCTTCGCGGACCTGCAAGAATGGGGTGTTATTCCTCCGCGCTTTGATCCGTACCGCAGTTTTACGCCGCCACGTTCGGTGAAAGCCTTAGTCGCTACGACACCGCGAGTCATCGCTGACGACGTGTGGGCAAAGCTTCTGTGGGCGGGGTTGAACGTCACGCCAGAAGACTTTGCGAGTTGGCGAAACCCGAGTGGGAGGATACACACTTACTACCCGATCGAAATGATCCGAGCTGTGACGGTAGTGTGGCTGTTCGCCGGCATCCGTGGAGATGAAATCCGCCGCCTGCGTGTTGGCTGCGTGCGCTGGCAGCAAGACAGCCAATCGTCGGTGTGTTTTCTCGATGTTCCGGTGAACAAGACAGGGACGGCCTTCACGAAGCCTGTGGACGGCGTCGTCGGTCAGGCGATCAACGCTTGGGAGAGAGTTCGACCCGCGCAGGCAAAGCTCTGCGATCAGAAGACGGGCGAGATGGTTGACTTCCTGTTCCTGCACCGCATGAGGCCTCTCGGAGAGTTCTTCCTGAATCACGGCCTGATTCCCAGGTTGTGCCTCAAGGCTGGAGTACCGCAGAACGATCTGCGCGGGAAAATTACGAGTCATCGGGCACGATCGACCATCGCCACGCAGTTGTTCAATGCGAAAGAGCCAATGAGCCTGTTCGAGTTGCAGGAATGGTTGGGGCATCGCTTACCATCTTCAACCCAGCGGTACGCAAAGATCACACCGACGAAGCTGGTGAAGTCGTATTCCGACGCTGGGTACTTTCGTCGAAACCTCCGTGCGATCGAGGTGCTCATCGATCAGGAAAAAGTCCGATCCGGACTTGGCGCCAAAGAGCCGTGGAAGTTTTACGATCTAGGTCACGGTTACTGCACCTATGACTTCTTCGACCGATGTCCTCACCGGATGGCATGTGCGAAATGCTCTTTCTACATGCCAAAAGGCTCGACCGCTTCGGCTCTGCTCGAAGGAAAGAGCAACCTGATGCGGATGCGCCAGGAAATCCCACTGAACGAGTCTGAACTGGCTGCACTCGACGATGGTCTGTCCGCGCTTGAGTCGTTGTTGAGCCGTCTCGCGGATATTCCGACACCGGCTGGCCCAACGCCTCTTCAGCTGCGGGGAGCAACGCTGGTCCAAATCGAAGCCGCGGACTGATGCGCTAACAAAAGAAAAAGGAAAAAGGCCCTCCGGCAACGCCGGAGGGCATTCGAGCTGTTCGCATCAGAGCGAAGCTTCGTTGGACTCTGGCGCTTGCGCGGGAGCGTTGGGCTCCGGTTCGCCGCGATCGAGCCTGCGTACGACATCGGCGCGGATGGACCACGACGTAATCTTCGAGGTCTTTGACTTCTTGCCTTTACCGTTCGGTTGTTCGTAGGTCGAGCTGACGAGAGAGCCTTCGACGAGCACGTGAGCGCCCTGCTTGATAGTCGTAGCGACACGCTCTGCCAAAAGTGGCCGGAACACAACGACACGATGCCACTCCGTTTTCGAACTCCATTCGTCATCTGCGTTCTTCCATGAGCGCTGTGTCGCGATCGACAAGACGGTGAATTTCGAACCGTTGCCTTTCGCTTGGCGTTGCTCTGGGTCAGAACCAACAAACCCGACGAGAGTTATTGAGTTAAGGTAAGCCATGACTGAATTTTCTCCTTTTTCTTGCCCCATTTTCTTGGGGCCACCCAGAGGCGAGTGGCTTCTGCTTCCAAAGCGAGCGGCTGCTTTATGGGAGGGAACCCAAATGCTTTTAAGGGCGGAACCGGGAAAGCAGAGGCCGCGACGCTGCAGGACGCAGGAATTAGCCCGAAGCAATGGCCCAAGAAAATGAGTGGCAGAAAAAGGCAGACTTACCGGACTCGATAGGAGTCGGTAAGAGGACTCGGACAACGGGCAGCGACAGTGGAAACGGATCAAAAAACACTTAGATGTCGTCCACGTATGGCTCTCACCCGACGATGAGAGTCTCGATTCGAGTGGCGCCGGACCGTCAATCTCGTGTACAGGCCGGGTGAACATGCGGCATCAGCTTGGCTACGCCGAGCAACAGTGACATCCAGGGCGAGAAGCGCGGATAGCTTCCCATCCTTCCTTCACGATGAATGGAACAAGAATCAACGCCGCAATCGGGTCCGCCAGCGACTTCCCAAGAACTGCGTTGGCCAGTAATCCCGCTAACGCGATCCATGAGAGATAACCGCAGAGTGAAGACTGCGCTGCGTCGGCATTCAGGGAAGCGGTCGAGAGTTGTGTTGCGAACTTCCGTTTTTCTCTTGCCAGCCAAGGCATTCCGAAGGCCGCTACTATCAGTAGGGCGATACCCACAAAGCTAGGCCGAGGTTCGTCGTGCCCGAGGAACGCCAGCGACGAAGTAACCAGAACGAATGCTGCCACTAAGAACAGCAACGCCCCGGCAACGCGGGCAGCAGTTTTTTCGGCTCGCATGGACTCGGGTTCCGTCATTGATCGGAATCGCCACAGTACAACAATCGCCGAAAGTAGCTCGATGGCGCTGTCTCCCCCGAAGCCAAGAAGTGCGGGACTCCGCGCGATCCAAGCGGAGGCCAGAGCGACGATGGCCTCCGCCGTCATCCAAATGATGGTGAGAAGTTGCAGGCGTTGGGCTCGCCGCACGAGGACTGCCATCGAAGTTGTTGCTATCGCGGCCATCGACCTTGCATTTTACCCTTCGGGATGGGGTCCTATCCCTATTTCTGTCGAGCGCTCACAGGCCCTTCCCACCACTCCGGCCTAACCGCTCCGCCTGCGGCGTCGCAGGCCTTCGTGCCGGGAAGGGCCTGTGAAGCAAGTGCGTATGGTTAGGCGGCGCTGTTCCAACTCCAAAATACCTTCCGGACTCAGAAACAGTCGACATTAGGAGCCGCTTTACGCCAGCGACCAGATCGGAAGAAACGCCAGAAGTGCTGGACGCCTGTCAGCAGGCGTTCAGAGACGACGCGTGGAGTCGTTTTAAGGAGTGGCGGCGATCAAGCTGCGTATGATATGTGCGCAAGTGCGAAAACGAGGAGTCAGAACGGGCAAGCCTCCGGGAATAGGCATTCATTCGAAATCGAAGCAAGCGAACAGGTGCTTTGTGGGCCCCCGCATTCTTTCGGAGGAACAGAAAGGAGAAAGTGCGCGGTCGCTGGACGCAGGAATTGGACCGAAGTTGTGCTCGGCAACATGTGTGGCAGGAAGAGGGTGGCGTCCTGAACTCAATTGAAATCGCACGAGAAGTGAGAGCATTGTGGCGCGTGAGTGGATGGGCACCTGACATGTCCGCAGGCCTGCTCAAGGATGGATGTCAGACGTTCTTCACCGTGAGAGACAACCGTGGGAATCCAGCAACTTGGTTTGCCTACCAGTTGGGATTGACTTGAATACTCGATTGTGTCAGAGATTTGCACGTGATCCAAGCACGTGGGGAGCTGCAAATGAGTCAAGGACTACGGCGCGAGCGGGCATTACGACCAGACAAAAGCAAGTGGAGACTTGCAGGTCTCGTCATCGCTGGGGTACTCGGCACGGTGCTTGTACTTGGCGTGATCGGCTTGATGCTGGTCCTGCACACAACCCCACCTCCTGTCACCCACACTGACCCGGTTGCCGCAAAACGATTACTACAACAATTGGAGAAAGCCCAGACAGCAGCGGAAAGCGGCGTTCCAAACGTTGTCGGAGCCGACGAAACCGAACTCAACTCCTTGCTTAAACAGTATTTTCAAGCCAGCACTGCCAATCTATCCGCAGAGAATGTCGCTGTCGTTCGCGACATGAAGTTAAATCTTACTGCGGACCGAATGCGATTGTATGTACTGGCAAATCTTAGGGGCAGAGACATCACTCTCGTGTTGGTAGGGAAGTTGAGTACGGCGAACGGATATTTAGATTTCAAGCCCATCAGCGGAAAAATTGGCTCACTTCCTATTCCAAGGGCATCTCTTAAGAGAGCGATGGAACAGGCACTTGCGGTTCCGGCTAACCAGACATTCCTGCGGTTGCCGAGAAACTTGCGCGATATTCGTATCGAAAATGGAAAGCTTATCGTCGTTTTCAAGTAAATAACTGAGTGACTAGCTTCATCTTTCGTTTTTCTAGCCTTTTAAAACTTCTATTACAGGTATTGACATCGGACTGACGTCCCTATATAAGGCAACTAATTTAGGGGGTGAAAACCCATGTTCCACAGCCGGTCCTTCTTCCTTTTGGTCGTGGCATCAATCTCCTGTGTATCTCTTGTTGGACGACAAATTCCTACGACGACCCAACCCTCCGTGCAGCGCGATCAGCAGGCGCTAACCATTCTGAGCCAAGTTCTGAGCGCGGCTGGGGGCCAAACTGCTGTCGCCGCGATTCAAGATTATGCGGCCACCGGTAACGTCACGTACTCCTGGGGCGACGGAGTCCAAGGAAGCGTGACCGTGAAGGGGCGTGGTCTCCATCAGTTTCGCGTGGACGCCACGCTTGCCGATGGAGTCCATTCGTGGGTTGTCAATACTGTGACGACATTCCAAAAGAACCCAGACGGAAGCACATCGCCCCTTCCTTCCCAAAATACAATTAAGCCTGCCACCGTAATATTCCCTCTGCTCCATATACTCACCGCCATGCAAGATACATCATTTAGCATCACGAACGGCGGGCTGGTGACGCGAAACGGCCAACAATTGTACGACATCTTAGTACAGAAGATATTTCCGACCGCCAGTGATCCCATTGGGGCGCTCAGCAAGATGACAAAATCCCACATATTTATCGACCCCAAAGCTCTGACGGTTCAGATTATTGAAGACACGGCATATCGGAAGGATGGTGGCCCGGGAGAATATTTACACGACATCCAGTTTTCAAACTACCAGACAGCGAGCGGCATGCTCATCCCTTTTTCTATCACCGAATTTGTTGCTGGCCAGCAGACAATGACTCTTCAACTCAGCCAGATCAAATTCAACACGGGCCTAACGGACACTGATTTCGAATAAGTTTAGTGCCCAGCTTGCTGGGGGCAGGTCGTATTCCTATTTCAAGAGGAGAGCGACAATGGGTAGCGGAAACGGCTCACGCAGCTTCCAAAGGGCTCATTCGAGACTGGACTTGGCACAGGATCATTCGCGTGCTCTTTTGTCCCTCATCGGAGTACTCGCGGTTTTGCTCGCGACTAGCGGGGTAGCGAGGGGGCAAAACTACCTCAACGCGAGCGGCACCCCAACCTTCGTTGCTCCCGATCCAGTGGAGCAGGGATTCACCGATAACGCTAATGGGAATCTGCACCTAGACTTCGTATTTGGTTCCTACCCCCAGCGGGCGACCAATCAACCGCAGATGGTCAGATATGAATACGACAGCAACATGATTTGGAACATCGGATGCGGTATGTCGGGCTGTAACTGGGCCCCAAGCAACTACAATTCCTACGGTTGGCGTCTCGCAACCAACGGTGGGGGTCTTTCTGCTACGAATTGCGGATCAGGATATTGTACGGAATACATCTTCACGGATGTGTTGGGCAATGTTCGATCTTTTCCCGAGCCCGGTACTTCGTGCCCGACCCCGAATTCCTACGCGTCCGACTCGTCGGGCTACATGCTGAACGTGTGCCAGACGGGAATTTATGCTCCGGACGGATCCTTGGTCTATTCAGCAACCTGGGAGCAGCCCGCTAGCCCCGGAGCTGAAGACACCAACGGAAATTACGCGCCTTGGGGCGGGCCTTGGGGCGCGGGAGATACGCTCGGCCGCTTTATGCCAAGCACAACGTTCAATTGTAACGGCCAGACAACGCAAACGTGCTATATCGTCCCGAATTCCCAATACCCCACTACCCCCGGCGGAACGTCCACGTACACCGTCACAAAGACAACAATAAATGTCAACACGCAATTTAATCAGTCCGGAGTGACTGATTTCACCGGAACGATGGACGTCGTAAGCAGCATTCAGCTGGCTGACGGTAACAAATATACGTTGAAGTACGATTGCGATTCCACTTTAAACTCTGCCTGCGGCTCTCCCCATGGCCAGACTGCATACTACGGATTGCTGACGAGTATGACGCTCCCCACAGGTGGTACCGTCACTTACGGATACACGACTTTTAGCGATTCTTACAGCAATAAGACCAGATGGCTTTCTTCACGTCAAACTGCTGGAGGCACATGGACTTATTCCCCCCAGGTGATTTCGACCTGCAGCTCAACACAGTACGGATCAAACTGCAAGCAACAAGTGACCGTTACCGCGCCGAGTGGCGATCACACTGTCTACACCTTTATTTTGAACAACGGTGCATGGCCGATTCAGATTCAAACCTACGATTCTTCCTCGAACCTTCTCCAAACGGTGACCAACACGTACGATTTTTCGCAAGCTTGTCCCTTCACGGGATGCTACGGAAACGCGTATATACGTCTCCTAAAGACCCAAACTACATTGCCCACACCTTCCGGCAGCATCACAAAGCAAAGTCAATATCAGTACAACGGACTCAACGGAACGCAAACAGGAAACATTTCGGGCAGGCAGGAATGGGGCTATTATTTCGGATCCTCGCCGACTTTTCCTTCAGTTCCGGACAGGGCAACATACACGACCTACCTCTCGACAGGAACGAACGATATCAATCGTCCACTAAGCGTGACTCTATGTAACAACTCAGGAAGTGACTCAGCTTGTACTGGTGGCGGCGGCAAAGTTCTGCAGACGCTCTATAGCTACGATAACTATTCTAACTGCCCGTCGTCAGGTCTTTCTCTCGTACCTGGCGTGATGAATCATGACGACACGAACTTCGGGCAAAACTATACGACGCGCGGCAA
This sequence comes from uncultured Acidobacteriota bacterium, assembly GCA_963824515.1. Taxonomy (GTDB): domain Bacteria; phylum Acidobacteriota; class Terriglobia; order Acidiferrales; family UBA7541; genus Acidiferrum. The sequence continues at coordinate 4,808 of CAWGPN010000009.1, read as the reverse complement.
TCCGACTCAAATTCAAAGCTGGGTCAGTGGTTCCACTTACCTGACGACCCAGTTATGTTATGACACGACGGGGCAGGTCACTCAGCAGACTGACCCGAAGGGAAACATAACGAAATTCAACTACACAGATCAGTACTATACAGATAATGGATCAAACCAATTAACTCCGTACACGCCAACCCAACAGACCAACGCCTACGTCACCAGCGTCACGTTATCGACCAATTGGACGCTAACTGCTGGTTACTATTATGGCAGCGGAGCCCGAGCATTTTCCACCGATCCAAATGGGGCAATTACATACTCACACTTCATCGACCCCTTTGATCGCTCGACAGAGGACGACTATCCAATAGGCTGGGACAAAACGGTCTACACATCGTCAACACAAGCTGACCTCTACACCGCCGTCGGAGACATAACGGCGTCATCAAATTGCCAAAGTTGCCAGCACAAACAGATTGTGCTGGATACCTATGGAAGAAAGATTTCCAACGTATTCGTAAATTACCCAGGCGGGGCGAGCGAGGTGGACACATCCTATGACAGCAATGGGCGCGTTTACAGCGTGAGTCATCCGTACGTGGGTTCCGGACCAGTTTATGAATACGTTTATTATGATGGCCTAGGTCGCACTGTCCAGAACACCCATCCGGACGGCCAACAGACCAAGGGGTTTTACGGACCCAATGTCACCCTGTCCGGAGCCGGCGGAGTCGGATCTCAGCAAGGTTCGCCCACAACATATGGGTACGGCTACCCAATCGTCACGGTCGATGAGGATGGGAAGCAGCGGCAGAAGTGGCTCGACGGCTTTGGCAGAATCATCGAGGTGGATGAACCGGCCACAACGAGCGCGACGCCAGGGCAGGGGTCGGTTAGCATCAGTGGAAGTGAGCGGAGTATCGGCGGATCTGGGGCCACTCCGGGTAGTGGATCGGTTACCATTTACGGATCCGAACAGAACGCGCAGAAATGCACCCGACATGGCCCAGGAGGAGATTGCCTTCAGTACCGAACTGTTTACGACTACGGAAGCGTATCAATAACAGTTAACGGTCATTTAGAATCTGTTACCTACCAACAGGGAAGTTCGTCGTCCACAATTGCTTCGGCGCTGGCTAGCGCTTTCAATGGCGACTCGGGTTCCCCGGTTACCGCACAAGCTTCCGGCAGCGTCGTGACCCTAACAAGTAAAACGACGGGCTCGAATACGAATTATTCGCTATCTGCCACTTCGAGCACGGGAGACCCTACAGATTTCGACTGGCCATCGTTCCTCACCACTCCGTCTGGATCGACGCTGACGGGAGGGAACGACGCGGTAGGGGCAACGTACGATTCCGGCACCGTGTCCGTCACCATAAATGGCTCGCAATACTCCGTAAGCTACGGACAAAGCAGCACGCCTTCCTCGCTAGCCAGCGCTCTGGCTCAAGCGATCAGCGGGAGCCTAGTGACTGCCTCGGCCAACGGAAACGTCGTATCGCTGACCAGTGTCGCTACAGGAGCCGCAACGAATTACAGCCTTTCGGCGAGTTCCTCGACGAGCGACCCAGGGCAGTTTTCCGGACCGTCATTTACGGGCACTCCTTCTGGTTCGGCGCTGACCGGCGGCTCAGACGGCGGCTCGTCGCTCGCAACACCTACTGCCACGTTTTACACCTACGACGCGGCCGATAACTTAACGCAGGTCGTGCAGGGCTTACAAACTCGAACTACTGCATATGATGGCCTTGGGAGGCCCACTTCCATGGTTACGCCCGAGGCAGGAACCGACTACTTCTACTACACGATGTCAGACGGCGTGTCGCTCTGTGCGGGTTCAGCCAAGGCCGTATGCCGAAAAACGGATGCGCGGGGCATCACAACTACTTACACTTATGATTCGTTGAGCCGATTAACGGGAAGAGCCTATTCCAATACTTCGCTCATGCCGAACGTGTGTACGACCTCGCCGGATGGCACGGCGGCAAACTCGTGCAACTATTATGATCAGGGCGGACAGGGAGCTTCTGCGTTGGGACGTTTGACTAGCGTTGCCGATCCTTCTGGTTCGGAAACCTTCACGTACGACCCAGGAGGACGAGTCACGCAGAAGCAGAAGGTCATTGGCGGAACGACCTATCCAACCGGATATCTATACAATGCCGGCGGGCAATTGACGCAGATCACCTACCCATCTGGCCGCGTCGTACAGCAAAATGTTGACAATGTCGGCTTACTGAATTCAATCGTAAGTGGCGGAACGACCTTTGCGTCCATACCTGAACCGCAAAGCAGCGGTGGCGGGTACAACGCCGCGGAACAGCTATTGACTTTCACTTACGGCAATGGTGTGGTTGCTGCCTTTGGCTACTCACCGACGCGCCAGCAAATGACGAGTCTCAGCTATGTGAAAGGCGGCACGACGCTTTTCAGCTTAAACTACTACTACCAAAACGATTCCAACTACTGCACCAACGGAAGTCCGGGTAACGATGGCCTCATTCAATGTATCGTAGACAACACCGCCAACCCTGTCACTCCGGGTTCTGCAGGACGTTCCGTAACCTATACCTACGACGCCCTTGGAAGGATAAGCACTGCCCTGACACAGGGGACGTCGCAATTCGCACAATGGGGTATGTTGTGGACCTACGATCAGTATGGAAATCGCACAAACCAGACAGTTACTGCCGGCAATGCGCCATCGAACAGCCTCACTTTTGCGACCACGCCACCACCGCCTGCCACCCCTCCCGGAGGAGCATTCACAAATCGGCCCGACGGATACTCATTTGATGCGAGCGGCAACATGCTAAGCGACGGTCAGAACACGTTAAGCTACGATGCCGAGAACTGTTTGATATCATCTGCGAATTCGTTCGCAGGAACCACCAGCACCTATACCTGTGATTCACACGGCATGCGAGTTGTGAAAGCTTTGCAGGGAAGTACAACCACAGCCTACGTCTTCTCCGGTGGGAAGGACATCGCCGAATACGACAACGGCGCCGCCGTCAACTCCCCCTCCAGGGAATACATCTACTTAGGCGGAAGCCTGATCTCGACGATTCAGGGAAGCACAATCCTTTATCATCATTCGGACCATCTCTCCGTCCGGGTCACGACGGACGACAGCGGCACCGATATCGGCGAACAGGGCCACTATCCGTACGGCGAGCAATGGTATGCGACAAACACCACAACAAAGTTCTTTTTCACAAGCTACGAGCGGGACTATGATTCCGGCAATGACTATGCCATGGCGCGTTCCTACATCAATCGTTTTGGCCGCTTCGGGTGCGTTGATCCCTTGCTAGGCCAGCCGGGCGATCCTCAGTCCTGGAATCGCTACGCCTATGTGCGGAACAATCCTACGAACAACTTGGATCCAAGCGGGAAGGGGATCATCAGCTTTCTGGTGAACTTCTTCAAGGTCTTGTTTAGCGGCGTCATCGGCGGACTGCCGGGGAATGTTCCCATAGCAGGAACGCCGCCCATATTCTCAGATCCACTGGGAGACACCCAGGCCACATTGAATAGCATCTACAATCCGGCGAGTCTGTCCCAGTTCGGGATTAGCAATTTCACTAACAGTCAGCAAGATCAGCAGGATACATACACTCTCCTAGATATCTCGATCCTTAACGTCTGGGCGGATCTTGAAAAGCCTCCTTGCGCCAAAGACTTCAAGAATGTCAACCAGCAGTTGGCCAAGCTAAACAAAATTGATTTTCAGGATTATGGAGCACCACGTTTTCATACTACGCCCGAGGGTCTGATTAAGACAGACAAGCACGCCCCTGAGTCGGCCCACTACAATCCATTTAGTGGAAACATAAGACTGAATAGCTCAATAAATTGGTTAGATCCTGACCACACACCGGCCCTTCTAAACGGAGAACCCTATACTTACCCCGCTGCTGCTGCCGAAGCGGCCGCTGTCGGAGCTTCGTCCATTACTCCGGGGGAATTGATGGAGATCAATATTTTTCATGAACTCGCGCACAACGGGAGTGCGATCGGAAATCCTGACAATCCGCAGGTGGAGGCCAAACTATGGAGAGACTGCATAAACTGATGTTTACTCTCGGCCTGGGAATTTACATTACATGTTGCCCTCCTTTGTGGGGGGCGCCGAATTATTGTTCTCTAAGAGTTCGAGCGCTAGCTCCCGATGGCCGCCAGCCCGAAGTTTCTATTGAAATCCGTGAAAAGAACGGGCGAAGAGAGGAGAAAGAACAAAGTGTCACTGGCTACGTAGAGTTTTGCGACCTCGGCATAGATCCGGTAACTGTCGTTGTAGGGGATGCAGGGTGTAATCAGGTGACCGTCGCCGATGTTCCGCTATCGTGGAACGAACCGTATACGTTGCGAGTCACCTACGATATAGAGAGCTGCCTTCAAGATCTACCCAAGTCTCCCACGCCGTATTGCGAGGTCCTGTTGCGTATCGCAGGACCTGATGGACAATGGATAGCCGACGCAACTGTGAAATTTGACGATCCCAACTGGCCCCAACTGCGAACAGATGACGCCGGTAGAGCACACACAATCTTAAGACTCAAGGATACGCTTCGCGGTTCCGTGGTCGCAGTGGGCTACAAACCAAAAAGTTTTGCTATTGTGTGCCAGGAATTACGTAAACACGAAGAGATTCTGACGCTGGCTAAGAAATCTGCGAACTAATCGCGTGAGTCAGAGATTTCTTGCATGTTTTCTGCACTGCGCAGGGCCAAGGTTCGGGAAGCAAACCGGCCAGTGCTGTTAATGATCTGCCCCATTTCTCCACGCACGGGTCATCCGATTCTCTTGTCGTGATA
>CAWGPN010000008.1:0-466620 GCA_963824515.1 uncultured Acidobacteriota bacterium | reverse complement strand
CAACCAATCGCCGAAGCGGTGGGCGAAGCCATTGTGTAGTGGGGGACGCGCACCCTCCTTGAGCATTATAGCCGGGGATGACATGCTTCTCTGATGTGTCTTCGGTGAGGTCACGTGTTCGCGGTGCGCGTTGCTGTTCCCGGAGGCGCTCCCCGGAGTAAGCCTTTCCATCTGAATTTGTTCTCCTACGTGGGAGAAAGCCCTTGCGACGCCGCCCGGAGCTCTACGGCCAACCCGACAAGCTCGGTCAACCAAGCGGACGCCGCACTTCGGGAAACAAGCCGTGGTGGCCTCAGCAACCGTGGCGGAGCCCCCACGGTGCTCAGGGGGATTGATGGCCAGGACATCGAGGGGGAGTTCGTCCCATAGCCCGTTCCACTGGTCGGACTCAGGGCCGGCCCAGGCGAAGTGGTCGTCCCACACGTCGTGGCGGAGTGGCGGCAGACGCTGGCATGGGATGGCACGATCTGGCGTCCCAAGGCACGCTGTCAACGCGCCCTTCATGGACTATGGCGGCAGGAAATAGCACGTGCTGGCACGGACGGCACACTGCCCGTGGGGTCCTGTGGCGAAGTGGCGGAGTGGCGGGAGTCAGTTTAGCACGGTTCCGGCGTCCTACAACAAGAGGGACGAAAAAGGGATAGCAATCCCGCCGCCATGCCTTTCTACTTGGTGAGCGGAATGCAGACGATTTCCTTGTCATTGCGGGCGTACCTCGACTGGTTGGCGAGCTGGGGCGCTACTATACGACCAGGCCGCTCGCCATCTACTCCGCCTTGTCCGCATACGGCGGCACACGGAAGCCGACGGCTTTCTTCTGCCGCTCGAACTCGGCCTCCAGGCGCTCGGCGCAGTTCGCTGGTGGGCCGGGTCCTCGACCAGGTTCTTGAGTCTCGTAGGGGTCCGCCTTCAGGTCGAACATCTCGGTCCACTCCTCGTGGCCGGGGTATCGGATCAGCTTGGCGTCGTCGGTGCGCACGGCCATCACCGTCGGGACGCGCGTAATTCGCGCTCGCAGAAAGTATTCATAGAAGAAGGCCTTGCGCCAGTCGCGCAGCCTTGCCTTCGAGCAGCGGCCGCCAGCTCCGGCCCTTGCATCTCGGCGGGGACTCGGCACGCCGGCGTAGTCGAGGATGGTCGGCGCCAGGTCGATGTTGAGCACCATCTCGTCGATCGACCTTGCCCTTGGCGGCCGAGCCTGGGATAGCGCACCAGCAGCGGGATGCGCAGGCTCTCGTCATAGGCGGAGCGCTTGTCGCCCAGGCCGTGCTCGCCCAGGTAGTAGCCGTTGTCGCTGGTGAAGATGACCATCGTGTTGTCGGCCAGCCCCAGCTCGTCGAGCGCCTGAGCAGCCGGCCCAGGTTCTCGTCGGCGGCGGAGATGCAGCGGAAGTAATTCAGGTTCACGCCCGCTTGCCGGGCCTCGCTGGCTCGAGGCCGTGCCGGCGTTCTTCTTGCCGCGGCGGCGGCGTGGCCTGGCACGGTAGATCGCGTGCACGTCGGGTTCACCGGCGGCCGGGCCTTCTCGCCGCGTAAGCGTCCTTGGCCGCTCCGGCGGGTCGAACGGGCCATGGGCCGACTTGAAGCCGACGACGAGCAGGAACGGCTGGTCGCGGTTCTGTCTTGCAGGAACTCGATGGCGAAGTCGGTCGAGACATCGTCCACCCAGCCCTTGGTCGGCGTCTCGACTTGCCGTTGATCTCGAACGGGCAATCGACAGTACCGGCCCTGGCCGATGAAGCTGGCCGAGTAGTCGAACCCCGGCCGCTGGCCGCGCTGGCGTGCCCATGTGCCATTTGCCGATGTATGCCGGTGCTGTAGCCCGCCGCGCAGCAGCGTGGCGTAGGTCACGTTGTTGGTCGGGAACGGCGTGTGGTTGTTGACGATGCCGTTGACATGGTTGTAGCGGCCGGTGAGGAAGCTGGCCCGGCTCGGCGAGCAGAGCGAGTTGACGACGAAGGCGTTGCGGAAGCGCACCCCCTCCGCTCGCCAGCCGGTCCATGTTCGGCGTCTTGAACCAGGGGAACCGCGCCGCGCTCGCCCTGCTCGCGCTGCACCACGCCCATCGCATCCCAGCGCTGGTCGTCGGTGTAGATGAAGAGGAAGTTCGGCCGTCGGGCCGCGTCCGCCGCCAATGCGGCCGAGGCCGGCCCGATCAGCCAGACGCACGCGAATAGTACCAAGCACCGGCAAGAGCGCGAGGCATTCATGATGTGTCCTCCGAGGATGGAAGCGGCGGGAAAAAGTGACTGTGTGTTATAGTATGCCGACAGAGCGGCAAATGTCACGCGGGAGTCGGCGGTGACGATCGACGCGCTGCACGCCGATCCCTTCGCGCTGACGCCGCTGGTGTATGAATCCAGGCCCAAGCGGACGGGGTCTTATTCCTTGGCGTGCCTTGCGGCTGCCGTGGTCGCCCGCGCTTCGAGGAAGCGTCTCAGCCGGGCGAGCCGGTCCTTGTGCAGCGGGCGTACTCCGGCCAGCACTGCGCCAGCGGTCGGCCACCTTGCCACCACCGCACAGTGCCGCCTCGGCTTCCTGGTAGCGCCGCGCCACTCCAGTTCGCCTTGCCGGCCTGGGTCCAGGCCCTGCTCAGGCCGGGGATAGTGGGGCTCGTCCGGGTATTCGCGGACCAGGCGCTGGACGTCCGCAGGCAGCACTGGACCACCCGCAGCGCCTGGTCCGCACCCCGGCGTGTCGCAGCCCGGGCGATGCTGCCCGATTCGAACCGCCAGCGCCCAGGAGACTTTCGGGGCGGCCGACCCGATCACAAAACTCCGCCAGGCCCTCTGCCGCCTGCCGGGCCGATGCCGCGCTGCCGACGACTCTGGCCGCACCGCCCTTCGCTCGGCGAGGCGGTGCCGCCCCAGAACACTTGCAGCGGCGCCGCCGGGTTGTCCGGCTCCCGCTTCGCGAGCTCGGCGAGCACCGGCCGCCCGCCGTGCGGCGCCGGGCTCGGCGCACTGGCCCGCTTGGATGGGAACTGTCGGCGAGCATCCAGGAGCCCTTCGCCAGCGTACCCGTGCAGTCCCGGGGTCGGCCGGGGTCGCGTAACCGCTGCGCTCCAGCAATCGGGCTGCTTGCTCGCACAGCCGGGCGGTCTCCTCCGGGTGGGTCGGCCGCCCACGCGGCCAGTTCGTCGCCGCAAATCGCCGGCTGATTCGCCGCGCCGCCATGTTGGGCATTTCGTTGATCACCGCCGTCCCGAGCTCCGAAGCCTGCGACGCCAGCAACAGTCGGAGTCCACCCGATTGCCGGCCTGTCGGTACCACTGACCCAGTTTCGCCAGGCTATCAGCAGTTCCAGCCGCAGCTCGGGTGGCCCGCCTCACTGCCGATAGCCTCTTGAGCCGGAGCAGTTTTCTTCGTACCTCCGCTTGCTCCTCAGACCCCAGCTCCAAAAGTCGGCCGGCCAATCACGGCGGCGGCCGTCGCGGCCAACAGCGATGCGGCGGGGTCTGTGCCGTCGCCGCCGAGTTGGTCCCACAGGACGAGGGCTTGCCGCAAGGAGGCGGCGGCTTCGACATTGCGACCGAGTGCCCGTAAACGAAGCCCAGGGTCGAAAGCACGCCGGCCAGCCGGTCGCGGCAGTCGGCGTCGGGCGCCCAGCGCGCCTGCCACAAGCTACGGGCCGTTTCGCCGGCCTGGCGGGCGTCGTCGAGGCCGGCCTTCGTAGGCGTCCAGGGCGGCCAGGCCGGTGGGGAGTTTCGCCAGGATGCGCTGCAAGGCGGGGTCGTCTGGGCGGCGCAGGCCAGCCTCCGAAAACGCCCGCCTCGGCCAGGCTTGCGTGTTCGCGCCGGGCGGTGGGGTTGCGCAGGCGCGGGTCGCGGGTCGCCGCCACGTACTCGCCGAGCAACCCGCGACAGGTGAGGTAGTGAGCCTCCGACTCGCGGCGGCGGTATCTCGTCCGCGCGGATGTGGTTCGCGGCGTTCCCCCACAGGGCCAGAGCGGTCGCCAGGCCGACGGTCACGGCCAGGGCCAGGACGCGGCCAGCGTCGCCGGCAGTGGGTCGCGCCGCGCCCACCGTCGCAGCCGTTCCGGCCGCGACACCGGGCGCGCCACGACCGGCCGGCCTTCGCAGAAGCGGCGCAGGTCGTCGGCCAGCCCTTCGGCGGTGGCGTAGCGCCGGGCCGGCTCTTTCTCCAGGCACTTCAGGCAGATCGTTTCGAGGTCCGCGCGGCACGCCCGGCTGGAGCTGCGCGGCGGCACCGGCTCGGACTCCGCACCAGCTCCGACGTCTCGAACGACGGTGGCGGCCTGGAACGGCGGCCGGCCGGTCAGGCACTCGTAGAGGATCGCCCCCAGGACGTACACGTCCGCGGCGGCCCCATCGCCTCGCACCTTCCGAGGCCTGCTCGGAGCCATGTAGGACGGTGTGCCCAGGACAGCGCCGGATCGGGCTGACTCGGAAGTGTCGCTGGTGAGCAACTTGGCGAGTCCGAAGTCACTGACTTTCGGGATAGCGGACGGCCCAGGGCGATGGGCTGGCTTGTCCGACGGCGTGTCGGCGCGACGGGCGACCTGCAGCGGGCCACCGGCCGTCTGCAAGAGAATGTTGGCCGGTTTGAGGTCGCGGTGGACGATGCCGGCCCGGTGGGCGGCGCCGACCGCCCGCGCCACCGCCTCCACCAACGTTGCGGCCTGACGCGGCTCCATCGGATGCCGGCCAGCTTGTGCGAGCGTGCCGCCGTCGCAGAACTCCAGCGAGAAGAACGGCTGGCCACCCACCTCGCCCGCCTCGTACAGCTTGCACGATATGCGGGTGTTGCAGGCGGGCCACCGCTTCCGTCTCGATCTGGAAGCGCAGCCTTTCTGTTGGGCCGGCGTGCTCGATGGCGCGGATCATCTTCAGCGCCACGATGCGGTTGGGCTGGAGCTGCCGGGCCTGGTAAACGACCGCCATGCCGCCGCGGCCCAGCTCGCCCAGGACCTCGTAGCCGGGCACCGCGGGCAAGGCGCTCTGGGGGGCGGCACGCTTCGGACCGCGGCGCGGCCGAGCGGGGGCAGGTCCGGCGTCGGTTCCGTCCGCCGCTCGCAGCGCGTCCCGGCAGTCGGGGCACTGCCAAAGATGGGCGTCGGCCTGAACAGCTCATCGTCGGGCAGTGTACCGCCCAGGAGCCGGCGGATCTGCTCGTCGCACAGGTGCGTGCTCATGGCGGGGCACCGTTTCCAACGGAGGGGAGCAGACTCAGCCTGCCCTTCCTCTTCCAGCAGCCGGCGGACCCGGTCGCGGGCCTTGTACACGCCCGAGAGCGTCAGGCCGAGCTCGCGGGCCACCTCGCGGACCTCCTGGCCCTGGAGGTACGTCCGGGTGAAGGCCTCCCAGGTGTGCGGTTGCACGCGGCCGCGGACGCGGGCACAGACCTGCTCGGCGCGCTCGCAGTCGGCCCGGAACTCCTCGTCGAGCTCGCCGGCCAGTTCGTCGATGCTGGCGGGGTCGGGCCAGCACGAGAGGACGTCGCCGGCCGGCTGGCCGGAGCGCTGCCGGCGGGCAAAATCCACGACCTCGTTGCCGACCACCCGGCGCAGCCAGCCGCGGAAGGTGCCGGGGTCGTGCCGCCGATACACCCCGCGGGCCAGCCCGACGACCAGCTTGTGCAGCACGCGCGAAGCGACCTCCTCGGCATCGTCCGCTTGCAGCCGGCGGCACCAGCGGAGAATGCGCGGCCGGTAGCGTACGACGAAGACCCGCCACGCCTCCTCGTTGCCGCCGACGGCCAGGTAGGGCAGCAACTGCGTGGTCGCCAGTTCCGTGGGGCCGGGGGCTTCGCTCATCGATTGCCCGCCTTCGCAGCTCCTTGGTAAGTACGTAGCGCATTCCACGATACACACCGTTTGTCGGCGCGTCCAACGGTTTCGTTCTAAGAGTAGTGGACCCGTTTCGCACAACCCAAGGCGCCGCTCCGGACCGGGCCGTGCCCTTGCCAGGGTTACTTGCCCCACTGCTGGTAGCCCTACGATGAAACACAATCACCTGGGAGGTATTTGTCGTGTTCCGATTTCCGATGGCGGGCACTTTGACACTGTTCTGGCCCTTGGCCTCGTAGCGATGCCTGTGCCGGCATCATCACTCCTTCTGGGCTTCACCCCGGAGAACGAGTCTCCGCATCGTATTCGTCACAACCACGCTGACGGATGCAACCTCCAGTAACCTCCCTTATTACGACAATATCGTCCTCGGCGACGCTCTCCGTGGGGACTGGGGACGTTCGGCGTGACCCCAGTAACTTGGGAAGCGATCGCGAGTACGGACTCAGCGGGGATAATCACGAACGCGATCACCGACTCCCAGCGGACGGTTGCCGATCTTCCTCCCGGACGGCACCGAGGTGGCGGTATCCGGGACCGCTGTTGCGGAACACGGCAAATGTCAATCTCGCTCCACGCCCTGAGTACCTAATCGGCCACCGGGGCGCTGTGGGCGACCCCGATCTTCGGCACAAATGTTTGGGACGGGCACCTGCCCCACTGGCTCCATACAGCAATCGGGGGGTTCGGTGACCCCATGGTCGCATTCGGCAACACAGCCAATGCCAACGATGGCTGGGTCCTGCGCGGGGGCGGTATCCCACAGTCGCCTTTAACTCAATCCCTATATAACACGGGTTTTCCTCCGTTCTCACCGTTCCGGGGACTACTCAGGCGGTCCCGTAGCCTTCGAGTCTTACGCTTAGGCTTGTGGGGATCGGGGGTTCGTCGGGGCACACCTGGCGCGATGCTGCCGTGCAGCAGCGCGTCCCTCGGCCCAGCGAGTGCCCGACAGCCCACGTCGTGACCCACCGATACCAGCCGATGCCCAACGAAATCCCCCCAGCGACCGGACAGCCCTTTTTCGATCGAAAGGAAAGAAAAGGGACACCGTGACTTTTGAAATTCACGATGTCCCCTTTTTCTCCGGCACGGCCAAGCCTGTCGTTACGCCGCCAAGCTCGACGCGGTTGGCTTTCTTGTCTTCTTTCGCACGAGGACGAGCTGAAAACCGTTTCCGCACCTGGCTGGATATGCGCACGCTGCCCTTTGGAGCGATCCCGAGCGAACCTGCCAGAGACGATGGCCTGGCTCGCGGACGCCGACCCCGCCGTCGCGTGGGCGTGCCGGTCCAGTTCGCGCTCGAACCGACGGGGGAATTCTTTGGCCGCCTGCGGGGTCTATCCGGGACATTGTGGTTGGAGATAAGGCCGATGGAGCTGGAAAAGAACGCTTTTCCGTTGGCGGGGCGGTTGTGAACCTGACCGGCCGCGGCCGCACGTCCGCCACGATGGTTCCGCGACGAACCGGAATACGGACCGGTTTGGAGATCGTGGAGCGGAATTTGTGCGACGAGGATGCCGCCGCGCTCCTCGCGGCCATTTGGACGGAGTGCTGTCGCGGTGCCTGCCGTGTATCCCGCTGATGCATGGCGGCGCGGAAGCGGGTATCATTCATGCTGGATCGAGCTGGCGAATCAGAGGGCGAATTCGCTACTGTGGGGCGATTATGGCGGTCTGGCGTTGGTGTTTGCCGAGGCGACCAGCGGCTGCGGGTGTGGAAAGGAGCGTTAAAGGAGTGGAATGCTCTTGAATCGCAGCAAGTTCAGGAATGGATAGCGATGGGTGAAGCCAAGGGTGAGATCAAGGGCGAGGCACGCGGTGAAATAAAGGAGAGATTACCGCGGTACTCTGGGCGTCGGCGACGCGGTTTCCACCTGGAGCACCAGCGGATCTCGTGACAGCTATTCGCGGGAGTACTCACCGCGATCAGGTACTCGTTTGGTTCCGCCGGCGGCAGCGGATTCCTTGCATGTGTTCCGGGAAGCTGCTGGGTTATGAGCGATGCTTACGCAAGCAGGATCGACCGTACTGAAGATCCCTGCCCTGCAAATCGCTATGAATACGGTTGTTGCGGAGTGGCTGCGTCGTGGTAACGCTTTTACAACTTCGACGGGAGAAATGTACAAAGCGATGCTCAGGCGTCTGCCGAGCTTGTTTTCGCACAGACTTTCGTGGATCGGAAGCAGGGAAAGTCTCGTCAAATAGTAAAGCTCCACGGACTCCCCGCATGCCGCCCAATCATTCCGTCGGTACATGCTTGATGCCTCCGCGCGTCTGTTCGACTGTCTCCCGATTCCAGCTTCGTCCGAATCGGGACGTGACAAAGGAGGATATAGTTGCGAGAATGTCGGCGGAGGATGACATGATCAACAGTGTCCGGATTCAGAACTTCCGTAGCCTAGTCGATGTGACGATCGATCTCGACCCGCTGACGGTCCTGATCGGACGCAGCGGGACGGGGAAGAGCAACTTCGTTCAGGCCATCCGGTTCCTGCGAGATAGCCTGAATGCGCGGAAGCATGAATCCGCCGCGCCAGGCGGTCCTCACCGCGTCATGCATGTCGATCACCAAAGGAGCCTTTGACTACAATCTTCGGTTCTCCATCGGGGGGCTGGGCGAATCCTTCGAGTACAGACTACGGGTCAATCCTCGGTCCGTCACCGGTGCTGGACGAATCCTCAAGCTCGGTGACAAACCCTTGTTCCATCAAGCCGCAGGGAAATGGGTCCTCCCCCCAAGTCGTGCCCACTCCTCAGCCGACGAGGATCATGCTCGGAGCTATCCCAGGCTTGCAAGAATCCACTTTCGCCTATGTCGCATTCGCTCCGGCATCGGCTGCTACGACTTTCCCGGCAGAGGTGCTAACGGGGGCGGGTAACCAAGGGCATCCGTCCGATCAAGGATTCGCAGATCGAGGAGACAATTATCTGCTGGTCGCGGATCGTATCTTGTCGGACTTGAGTAAGGCTCACAGCTGGAACACACTCCGCGAAGAGCATACGAGCGGTCAATCGTACCGTTGGCAGCCTGACCCTGAATGCACCGAACCCAGATCGGCTCGACATCGGCTACCAACTCAACGGTAAATTATTGACTTTCGATGTGCGTCAGGAGTCGGAAGGCTTTCGTCGCTTTCTCGCTCATATGCTCGCGATGTATCAGAACCCGTCCAAGCAGACCCTGCTCTTCGAACACCCCGAATCCGGACTGCACCCCGGAGCACTTGAATACATTGGCATACGAGTTCAAGCTCTTCTCGGACAGTCGCGGTCAGGTGATCTCTGACGACGCACAGTCCGCAGCTACTCGATTACTTCCCACCCGAATCTCTTCGAGTCGTGGATGGTGGAGAAAATGGCAACGCGGATCGGCCCTGTCGCTCCGAGCAAATGGAATCGCTCCGCGAGCATCTCCTTCAGCCCGGCGAGCTCCTCACCGTCGATCCGGCCCGACTTCCAGGGATCTTGCCGAGGTACCTGAATGAAGCGTTTGGTGCTGCTCGTTGAGGCGGACGGCGATGTCCAAGCCGTGCCGTCGCTTGTGGGCCGGCTTCTTGCGGAACTTCCCGAGACTCTTCAGGGGCAATTGTTTCTCGATAATGCACCGATGAAGGTAGGCGGCCTCCACCAAATTACCGGCAAAAGAAAAGGAGACCTAGCTCGCCATCTTGGAAACGCCGCGAAACGTCCCAAGCTTGTGCCGCCCTCCTGGTTTTGGACGGGGATGCTGATCGGGTCGAAGGACAGCTCTTTCTGTGCGGAGCATCGGCGCGGACTCTCGCTGAACGAGCAACGCAAGCCGGGGCCGGAACGCGGTTCTCCTTTGCCGTGGTTTTCCTTCGGCAAGAGTACGAGTCGCTTCTGCTCGCGGCAGCCGACCAGCTTCCAGGCCTGAAACCCGGAGTGACCTTGCCGTCCTCGCCTGAGGAAAGTCCGCGTGACGCGAAAGGATGGCTGCATGCGAACCTTACGGATGGCTACAATCCGACCGATCGTCAATTGGAGCTGACAAAGGCAGTAAAGGACTGGCGACTCCCTGGTTGGTTCGTTGAGCTGCTTTCAGCGCGTCTGCAACACGCCCTCCAGGAATTGGCTGATGCAGTAGCGAACAACCGTCCTATTGTTTCGCCGCAATAACCGATGAATTAAAGCAGAAGCGGTCTAATACCGTGGCCTGATCAACCCCCTGCAGATCGCTCTCCCTACGCTCCCCGGCATCTCCGCCGCTCGACTGGAGTTGCTGGAACGGCTCGGTCTGCGCACTGTCGGCGATCTGTTCTTTCACTTTCCGCGCACTATGAGGATCTCAACGATGTGCGGTCCATCGCCGCGCTGTCGGCGGACGGCATTCAGACTGTGCAAGGCGAAGTCGTCGAAATCGAGGGACGCTCGCTGAACGATGGGCGGACGGTCGTGAGCGTCGTCCTCAGCGATGACGGCAAGAATTGCCTGGAGGGCGTCTGGTTCAATCAGTCGTTCGCCGCCAAGCGGTTTCGCTATGGCCAGCGCTCTCCTTCAGCGGCAAACCGAAGTGGTATCGCGATCATTGGCAGATGAGCAATCCGCGCGTGCAATCCTCGACGGCGACGACCGCCGACGGAGCCGGGCGTGGTGCCGATCTATCCGCTCACCGAAGATCTGCGGCCCGAACATCTGCGTTCGCTCCTGCGCAAAACCCTCGATCGGTATGCGTCGAGCTTAACAGATGTGCTGCCGGTTGCTCTGCGGCAGAAGCACGATTGGCCGACCTGCGATCAGGCGTTGCGCGACATTCATTTTCCGCTGACGATGACGGCGGCGACGCGCGGCCGGCGGCGCTTCGTCTACGAGGAGTTTCTGATTCTCCAGCTGGCACTGGCCCTGCGACGCCGCGAAGTGCGCGATGCGGGACCTGCGCAGCAAGCACCGGCCCGGTAACCAAGCACGGGCGGAGAAAAATTACGCGCACCCGCCGAGTCGGGTCGAGGATCCCCCGGCAAGGCGCCGAGCAGCGCCGTTGCTTGCCCCCGAACTTACCGCTCCAGAGGCTTCGTCCACGTCCCCTCCTCGCCAGCGCCGCGCCGCGCCCGCGGCTTCTCACGTCGCGGCGGTTCCTGTCGACGGTGACGCAAGACGGCAGGTTTCCAGCGAGTCCGCCAGATCCCTGTCTCCCGACCGGGCCCGCGCAGGCCCCGGGTGCGCGGGCTGGACCACGGCCCGCGGCGCGGCGGGTGGCTCCCGATGGGGCCGACCTGGATGCGCATCTGGCGTGACATGGGCGTCGGCTCCGAAAGAAGAGCGACCGCTGGGCGCGACGGCGCGGTCGCCGAGCAGGCCACGGTCGTTCGACACCATCGAACACGGGGGAAATCCAAGGTATGCGTCTTTTCGTCAGCACCATCGCGCTCTTCGCGATCTCGGCCCCGGCACTCGCCGGTGCATGGCGCCCTCGGGCGAGGACATCCACGGACGCGGAGCAGGCCCTCCAGTCAGCTGCCAGGTGAGCGAGCCTCGCCGCTCAGCTCGCGCCCGCGCACCCCGGCTAGTGCGCGGGCGCGCCGGCCATCCCGCGCCCCGACTACTCGGCCTCGCTCTCCCGTGCCCGACCCGCCCTACGGCGCGCCCCCTTTCCAGGGCCCGACCTTACGCGGCCCACCGTCCACGGGCCGGTCTACGGCCGCCCGAAGTATCAGGCGCCGGGCAGCCTCCCCAGCATCAGCGCGCCTGCGTGCGCGGGCCCACGTACTGTGCCGCCCATGTTCCAGGGCCCGACCTACCAGGCGCCGACGTACCTCGGCCCGACGTACCTCGCGCCGACGTACCAGCGCGCCGATCTGGGAGGGGCCCCGCTCAGTGGCTCCCGGCCCCCGTCAGCCCGTGTCAGCAGTCCTGCCGAGCCAGGCCATCCCGTCCCGCAGTCCTGCCGCTCCCGGCGGCTACCTCAGGCTGTAGCCTGCGGCGCGCCATGACCGTCCGCGACGAAGCCCGTTCCCTGACTGAAGAGCCCGCCCGGCCCGGCAGGGCACGCATCCCGCTCCTCCCGGGTCGCGCGCGGCCTCCCCGTCGAGCTATCATCGTCGCGGCCACATGGACGGCTTCGACCTCGACGCGCACGCCGCCGCCATCGATCGCGACGGCTTCACCATCCTCCGCGACTTCCTCTGCGCCGGACGATCTCGCCGAGGTGCGCCGCGTGCTCGCGCTTCTACCTGGGCAGCCGCGGCGGCCGGAACAACTTCGAGGGCTACAGCACCGAGCGCGTCTACACGCTGGTCGCGCGGGCGCGCGTCTTCTGGAAGATCGCGCTCGACCCGCGCATCTGGCGCTCGCGAGCGGTACCTGCTCCCGGGCTTCCTGCTCACGGCGAGCCAGGCCATCGAGATCCGGCCCGGGCGAGACGCCGCAGCCGTTCCACGCCGACGACAGCTTCTACACCGTGCCGCGCCCGCGGCCGATGGTCTCGCTCTCCACCATCGTCGCGGTCGACGCCTTCACCGCGGAGAACGGCGGCACGGAGGTCGTGCCCGGCAGCCACCTGTGGAGCGACGCCGAGCTCGCGGGGCTCCTCGACGCAGATCATGGCCGAGGCGCCCGACGGGCCAGGAGCGCGCTCGCGGCGCTGGCGCGGCCGGTGGAGATGCCGGCGGGCGCGTGCGTGGTGTTCGCGGGCACGCTGGTGCACCGCGGCGGCGCGAACCGATCGGCCGGGCCGCGGTGCGCGTTCTCGAACCAGTACTGCCAGCCCTGGGCGCGCCAGCAGGAGAACTTCACGCTGCGGTCCCGACCGAGGTCGCGCGGGAGATGCCGGCGCGGCTGCAGGAGCTGCTGGGGTACTCGATCTACCCGCCGTTCATGGGGCAGCTCACCGCGAGCCACCCGGCGAAGGCGCTGGAGGAGGGATACGAGAACCGCGTCGTCGCGCAGGCGCGGCGCGCCGGGGCGCGGCCTCCCCGAGTGACGCCCGCGGAGCGCACGGTCGTCGCGCTCGGGCGTCGGCCCCGAGCGACGTCGTGTTCATCTGGCCTACGTGGACCTCGATGAGCACGATGGGCCTCCGCCGCAATCGACGACCCAGCAAGCGGGCATGCCCGCCGCCTCCACGCCTCCGAGCGCGAGGACCACGCCGCCGGCGGGGACGCGCCCGGCGCCTCCGTGCGCGTGCCCCCGCCGGCGAGCTGCCGGCGTCCGTGCCCCGCCCGTCGGGCCACGCACGTCCCGCGACGCGGCGGGGCTGGGCCTCGGCCCACCGCCCACGACCTGACCGCCCCCAGGACGGCGGGGCCCCTCCAGCGACGCGCACGCCGGACACCAGACGGGGCCACGCCTCCAGGCCGTCGCCGTACGGGGTCCTATCCATGTCCTACTCGCCTCTCCTCTCGTCCTCGGGTCTTCGTTCACCGTTCCCGGCTCGGCCTATCTGTTGGCTCCACCTTTCGGTATTGGAGTGCCTCACTAGCCTCGCCGACGTCGTGATCTACTACACCCTCTGCTGACTTCTGCCCTGCGGTCAGATTGCCTCTCGACAACCTCAGTCGCCGTAGCGACACAGGGCAGATCTCCTGGGGTAATCTCAGCCGCCTTCCGTGCGCAATCGCCGGATCTACGCTTCGCATCTTTGATGGATATGGACTTCGCGGTAAGTAGCCCGCTCGTCCGACGCTCACGCCTTATATCGGTGTTTGTCCATCGACTCGCACGTTTGCTCGACGCTTCCTTCAGACCTCGCCTCGCGACGATAGCCCTTGCGTTATCGCTAACCCAAGTTCCGCAGTTTGAAGAATAAATACCTGTGTTTTCAACACGGACATGCCCGAGTCTTCACTACACTTGGGCCATTTCCAGCGAGTTGGGAAGATGTAGATTCAGGTGTTGCAACAGTATTGCCTGGTGCTCGGTCGGTCGACTGATGCAGCGCTTGCGGATGATTACTCCGTTGCGCGTCGGTAATACCACGTCGACCAGGGTGATGTCCGCCAACTCTTGGAATACTTTCCGCGGTTCGTTGCCCAACCCAGCGCGCTGGCAGAGTTGCGCCAGCGTCTTCCACAACACAAAGGCCAGAAAGCACACCAGGATGTGCGCTTCCACCCGCTCTTGTTTCTGGTGCCAGATCGGTCGCAGTTGCAGATCCGTCTTCTGGATGCGGAACGCGGCCTCGGCCTCCGTAAGCTGCATGTAGGCACGCCAGAGTTCTTGCGACCTCCAGTCCGTCACGTTGCTGCGCAACACATAACAACCCTCACTGAGTCGTGCCCACTCCCGCCAGCGATCGATTCTTTTCCAGTGGCACTTTGCAAAGCCGTCTGTATCTGGATCGATCTTGACCTCAAACGCTCCCGCCGCTCGTGAGTTCTTGCCCAGTAATCGCCCGACGCGCTGCCCCACGGCTGCCGGCAACTGCTTGCGCTTTCCGCAGCTGGCCACGATCTTCTCCAGCCCCTCCTCAATTCGTTTCTCGAACCGTTCATGCATGGCCTGCTCTTTCTCTTTCCTCTGCGCACTCCGGCACAGAAGAAATACTTCCTCGCCACCAGGGGCGGGACAGCACCGCACCTCCAGACCGGCCCGCACTTGATGCCAGTCTTTGGCACGCAGCTCCCTCTCGAACCGTTTCAGCACACCCTTCGGCGTCCCCACGATGTAACGCCGCTTGGCTTCCTTCAAAAACCGCACGTTCTCTTCACTCACCATGCCGCGATCCAGCACCCAAATGCGATTCGCTTTCCCGTACAGCCGTTCGATCCGCTCCACGATCTCTTCCAGCGTGGTCCCGTCGTTGCGGTTCCCGGCAAATAGTTGGTAGCCCAGCGGCATCCCCTCGCGACTTACCACCAGAGCGATGTTCACCTGCTTGCAGTCGGGGCGGTGATCGCGCGAATAGCCCCGCTGAGCTAGCTCATTCCGCTTCGCCTCGCCTTCGAAGTACGTGCTGGTGACGTCATACAACAACAGGTCGTAGTCCAGATCGAACAATTCTCCCAGCCGATTCTTCAGATGTCTTTCCAGCTCTTCCTTGTGTGGCAACAGCCGATCGAGAGAGCGGTACAGCCGGTCTTCATTTACCTTGTTGGCTGGCACGCCCAGCAGATCGCTTAACGCACTTGCTTCATAGAATCGTTCCGCGATATGCAACTCGCTGGAAGGATCACAGAGCCGTGCCAGGATCAGGATCTGTGCCATCACCGGCCAGGAAATCTCTTCTCGTCCCGCAGGAAGAGTTCGTTCCAGAAAATCGAGCAGTCCCACTTGCCGACACAACTCCAGCCCCAGCCAGGGACCGCCAAAGGCGCGCTTCCGTTCGATAGCGATCCGCTTCAGATCGACTTCCACCCACTGCGGCTCTATGTCCTGGAATAATCCGCGCTGAGCAACTGCGGCAGCACCTGCGGCTTGTTGGTGAATGCCCAGTCGCCCTGCCGCATCCATCTCACCGAGGTAGGCCACCACGCGCTGCCGGGGGCCTCGCGACGAACGATAACTCTCGACCAGCGCCCAGTAGCCATGGCGCTTGCCATCCTTGTTGCGATAGCAGCGACGCAAGTACATGCCTCGATCCTACGCATGACTACTCCACTTTCAAGAGGGTTGGTCTTCACTACAAAGACTTTTTCGCAGGACACGCAATACTTCCTGAAGACTCCTACTGAGGATAGGAAGGTTAAGAAATCTCTAGATTCGAATTACTCCGAAAATGTGCTCAAAAAATATTCAAATCACCTCAGACTGCGGAAGGTGGGTTAAGTGATCACGATCATCCAGGAAT
Source organism: uncultured Acidobacteriota bacterium (assembly GCA_963824515.1). Taxonomy (GTDB): domain Bacteria; phylum Acidobacteriota; class Terriglobia; order Acidiferrales; family UBA7541; genus Acidiferrum. The sequence continues at coordinate 451,069 of CAWGPN010000008.1, read as the reverse complement.
CACTGATCACCTTCCGTCGGAACACTGATCACGATCATCCAGGAATCGCGATCACGATCGTTCGGAATCGTTGATCACCAACCCCAGGAATCCCCACCGATGAATTGAACAATGCCCGGTTCTTTAAGCGGTATTCGATGCTTCCCCATGTGCTCCAGAAAAAGATGCTCGATGGCGTGGAGTCGAGCCGAAATTCATTCAAAGAGCGCCAAGACCTCCTTGAGCAGATCTTATGTAGCGAACGACAGAAACTACCCAACATTCAGAACCAACTCGCAGTCGTTTCCAAAGCGGTAGAAGAACTATTCAAAACACAGGATCATTTGATCGCTGAGCTTTCGCGGCGCATTGTAAAGGACGATGAAAGGCCGGAAGAAGCGAGGGCCAAGGACGGTCCGGTTGAGGCCGAGGATCTTCCCGCACTTGAGAAGAAATATGGCTGGCTGAAGACTCAAGATAAGCATGTCAAAGATATGATAGCCATGGCAAAGCAAGACATGTTTGAACAAGCGGCATCGAACCTCGGGGACCAACGCAAAAACCTCTCGGAAATCGGTCACGCGTCCCCGACTCAACAACAGCAAATCCTCGGCGAACTCCGCTACGTGCAATCGGTTTTTCCAAACTATCGCACGGTTTTCGAAAAATACCTTGGCGATTACCCCGAGCTTCATAAAGCCATCCGGAAAGCGGATAAGACACTGGCCATGACTATTAGTGAGACCGAACAACACATCCAACGCGCCAAGGACAAAGACCAAGCCTCGAAAGAAAGCGACGAACCCGGGGACGTGGGAAGCGCCCCGGTAGACCTTTCTGAATTGATTGAGCGGGGCCTTCCGTTTATCGAACGAAGCATTGCTCGTAAGACCGTCATCACGGTCAACGACATCGTGGTTGCGTACGAGCATCAATACGACTCGATTCAAAATCTCATTCGCGGATTTAACAAGCCTGAAGCAATTCAGAAACAAATAACCGAACTCCTTACAGCGAATCCAGACGCGGATCTCGTGCCGCTCGAAAGTGCTTTGGGCATAAAAGTGATTAGCGTTCAGCGGAAGGGCAAGGACAAGAAACCTCCTGTTGGCGGCATTCATATCGGTTCCGACGAATGAATTTCGATATCCCTGATTCGGTCAGAAACCAACATGTGTATATCGCCGGTAAAACCCGGCAGGGAAAATCGACCCTCATTCATTGGTGTGCACTCCAAGATATCGCCCAAGGCAAAGGCGTTGCCGTCCTCGACCCGAAAGGCGACCTCGTAGAAAAACTCATAAATTACGTCCCCAAATCACGGGTTGCGGACACGATTTATCTCGACGGCATTTCTCCCATTCCAATCGACTTCATGAGTTGGGAGACTCGGGCGGAGTTGAATCAGCTTGCAGATGACCTCATGGTGACCTTCAAGCAGCTCTCGCAGAATGCGGCAGGCGACCGCTGGCAGTCAATTCTTCAATGGACCGTGAACACCATTCTCGAAGCAAAGGACTGCTCATTCCTGGATATTTATTATTTCCTCGTTTCCGATACTAGGAGGAAGAGCATCCTCAGCAAAATCAAAAACGAAGACATCCTTCAGTATTGGAGAGACCAATATGCTCATTTTCCAAAGGACTCCGCTACACCAATCACGACAAGGATGGCGAAGTTTCTGCTCACGCCAAGCCTCAAGGTGATGCTCGGAAGCCCGAATGCAAAACTGAACATTTCCGATGTGATGGAGCAGAAGAAAGTCTTACTGGTGAATCTCGCGAAAGGCGGCAAGGAATCCGGCAATTTGATTGGCACGCTCTTGGTTTCGAAGTTCCAGCAGGCGGCGATGCGGCGGCAATTTCAAAAACCAAAAGACCGGATACCGTTCTATCTGTATGCGGATGAATTTCAAAACTTCCAAACTTCCGCGTTCGACGTGATCCTCTCCGAAGCCGGTGGTTTCAAGTTATGCCTTACGCTCGCTCATCAGTATGTTGATCAACTTGATTCCAAGATCCGTTCCTCGATATTCGGCAACGTTTCAACGATGATTCTTTTCCGAATCGGACAACAAGATGCCCTCTTGATCAAAGGCGAAATCCCCTCAATGACCACTGAGGACATATGGAAGCGAAGCCCAAAATCAGGGGAGATGGAATGGATGGAGCGGAAACTACCATTCGACCCTGCTCTTCTCACGTCGCTTCCAAGGGGTCGTGTCCTCTACCGTGCTGCGGATGGATCGGCGCATTTCATCAACACGCCGCCTCCGCCCGAATTTTCGACTGCCAGTTTTGCAGAAATCATCCAGAAACGCACGATTGCCGAGTACGGTGTACAAACCGAATCGGTACAGCCATCGTTGAAGGATGACGAGATCAAGCCATCCGGAAGGCCAAAGGGCTTTCCATCTGACGGAAGCGAAGCTTAAAGCCCTATCCCATCTCTCCAAGTTCTTCTGCTTGACGTGCCAGGATCTCGCACTGCTCTCCTACGGGACAATATCTCCTTCTGCTTTGCGCGGCATGAGACGCACGATTTCTTTGCTCGAAAAGGAAGGCTTGGTCGAATGGCGGGGACTCATCCCGAGGATACGACGGCGGGGAAGTCCGGCATTGGTTTATGGGCTTACGTATAAAGGAGTTTTGAAGGTGAAGAACGAAGGCTTGTCGACGCCCGCGACGAAGGTCTTTAAGCCGAATTCCGACAATCTTCTGCCGCATGAATACGAAATCACACGTTTTCATTTGTACGTCGAGCGAGTGTGCAAAGAACATGGACTGTCGCTTTACTGGCGGCAGAGGGACACGAAACGCACGATAAACCCTGACGCCCTGTTTGCGATCACCGATCCTAAAAAACCAGAAAGCGAGAATACCCTGTACTACTTTCTGGAAGTGGAAAAGACAAAGCCGGGGAATTTCAGGAATGGCCAATCCAAAATTATGAGGAATCTGACCAAGTATTACTCGTATTTCGACACCGACCAATGCGAAAAGGAATGGATAAATTTCAGGAAATTCAGAGTAACGATCGTGGTGCGGAACGAAGAAAGAAGGAGGAACCTCCTCGCGGCATCACGTGCCCGGTACAATCATCGGATGTTCTGGATCACAACCGAGCCCTTATATCGCGAAGACATACGCGGCAAAATATTTCTGACGCCCAAAGACAGCAGCACCGAGTCCTACGCATTCGTTTAGCAGTCGCGTTTTCTGCGTATCATGCAGTTTCTTTCCTCAGGTCTGACTGAAGGAAAATAGAACCGGCGATGGATGTCACAGCGCGTAGCGCATTGGTCATCTCATCGCCTGCGGAAAACGGGGTAAGGAACACACAAACAAATACAACTATGGACAAAACCAACGGCAAGCTCGATCCCAAGCAGCGCGAACACCTTTCGCGCATACTGAACGATGCCAAAACAAGAGAGCAGAGCAGGCTTGAGAACGCGGACGGCGTATCCACCGACTCGATTCTCCGTGCTCTAGCGGAGAAGGCAGGCGCACTCGACTTGGTGCAGAAGATCGTGGAATTGGAGAAGCAAATAGAGACGGCCAAGGAAAAACTCACGCCGCTCGGATTTGATCTCGACTATTCTGGCGACCTTCAGCTCGATTCCGATGCTCCTCGCAGTCTTTCCGAAAAGTACGAGAAGCAAGTGGGAGAAGCGAAGTCGTCGATAGAAAAGTCGCTCAAGAAGTATGACCTGGCAATCATCGGAGTCTGGACTGCCGAAACCGCAGCCGAGGCGAAGAAGATTGTTGAAGGTTTGATTTAACGTTCGGAAAAAAATAAACTAACTCCTTACCCCGGATAACGCACCCACCGCATGAAAGTTTCGAAGCCCAGAGCATGCTTCGTCTAGGCTCTCCACGCGGGCATAGTTTTGGCCTAGATCCACCGAGAAAGTATTCTCACACCAAAGACTTTGTACGCGCTTTACAGCTTCCGAGGCTAGAGTGTGGGCATCAGTTCGAGTGTAATAACTGGGTGTGCTATTCTGGGCAAAATTCCCCCGAAGGGGAGAAGGTGTAACCCTTAGTTGGGTCGGAGCGTTGTAGGGGGTAAGGGGTTAGTTTCTTTTACTTGGCCTTACTACTAATCATCCGTTGGAAGAACGGATGGACTACCCGAGAGTAGTCAACTACGCTAACTTACCGGCAACTGCTGAAGTTCGAGAACGAGGCGCGAGCGAGTGAGCTTCTCATAAGCATCTTGCTCGTTTTCCATCGGACGCCACGAAATCTGCACCCGCCCTATATCAATTCCAGCCGACCGCATTTGTGTCGTAAATGAGTCGCTGAGTTGATCTAGGAACTGGCCCATCTTTCGGTGCAGCCCAGGGATCACGCCCAAGGTGTTGTGATGCACCACCACTCTCGTCTCCCTCTCCTGTCCAGCCGCACCTTTGATAAGGAGTGCGGCGTCGATTAATTTGGGAACCTCCTGGCGTTCCCGTCTGATGATTTTGTTGTTCGTCATGTTTTTGTTACTTGGTCCTTACCCCTACCTACGCTGTAATGAGTGCTCTCTCGCACGCGAGCTCAGCTTTCATCACAGTAATAAGTGTGGACGAGGAAGGGGCCGGTGGCGAGCCGCAGGTTACGCTGAATACGCTCAATATGCAGAAATATGGTTCTGATGCACTAAAACCTTACGGGTGAGATTCCGTAACGTCAGCATCGTTTAGCCGAACCCGCCGCCAGCGTCGCGTGAAGTACGCAACCCCCACGGCCGCAGCATCAAAAATGCCCATCCGGTAGTCCTCGCTCTGCCAGCACTTTCGTTTGGGCGGCAGCCTTGAGGCGAGCGCCGGAAACTGTTTCGCCAGGGCCGAGGCGACTTCATACTTGTTGCTCTCGAATCCTACGAACGCTCGGTTCACATCTCCACGCGATATGAATCTGAGCGGAACCCTGCTGCTGCCTGCTACTCTTTCTATAACCGCGAGCATCTTCGTGTTTCTTCTTATTTCGGGTTTCCGAACCACGACCGCGGATGGCGTGAACTCATCGAACAGTGCGAGAAGTTTTTTCGCTGCCGGGATCTTCACCGCATTTACGCCAGGACGAAAACTCTTGATACCCCAATCGAGCATGTGGTTCGGACCTTCAAATACGACGAAGCCGAAGCTTCGCGAATGCACATCGAGGGCGAGCACCCGCTTCTCATTGCCTGGGCCGGTCATGCTGCTGAAGAGGTTTGGTTTGCGACTATAGGGCTTTCACGATCGGCGAGCCAGCGAAGTTTGTGTGTAGCAAGTTGGGCGGCACTACCCTTGAGAGTCTTGGCCTGAAGCCTCGACCTCAATTCCAGCCGTCGCTTTGCAATGTCTTTCCTCACTGATTGCCGCATGCCCGCAAAGAGCTCGGCAACCGGCGCGCCGAAAATTTCTTCACACGCGAGCGCGGTCTCTATCGGCGGCAGCCTCCGTCGTTTTTCATAGCGAGACACAAGAGTTCCATCCTCGCAACCCAAGAGAAAAGCCACCTCCTGTTGGCTGAGGCCGGATTGTTTGCGATACGTTCGAAGGTAATTCTCTAATCGATGAGGCGTCATGAACGAAAGGATAGTAGGGTCCTTGCGACTGTTGCCCTCAAAATAGAAGAAAACGACGGAGTCCACTATGCGGGAGATATTGCCGCTAGCGGCAAGAAATCCCGATTTAAGCTTGAAATACTTGAACTTTTGCGGGATTAAACTGGAAACAAACCATAACACAAAACGGCCATTATGTCAAACCAGATATCATTAACATCTGGTATGCTAAAATAAATCGTATGGCAGGTTTTTCTCCCAAAAAACGATTTCTAACTCCGGTCGAATTTTTCTTCGCACTGCTAGCGACAGTCCTCTTGTTAACCATCTTGTCCTACGTAGCGACCATTGCCATCGCCATTCATATTGCCGCTACGCCGGACTATCTGGCTATCCCCCCGCGAATTATCTCTTTTCCTTCTTCTTCTGCTCTGGATCTTGGCACCAGTAGTTTCACGATCGCTGTAGCAATGAAGGCGAACTCCCTGCCTGCCACGCAGCAAAACTTTGCCGCACAATTGCTCGGGAGACAGGCTGCCGATGAGTCCAAGGGCTGGGCGGTCTATTTTCTCGACGACGGCGGCTCGGGAAAAGTGTCCTTGTACTTGAATGACGGTCTCGGGCACAAAGACATCTACGTGAACCCGACAACCCTGTCTCTCGGCGTGTGGTACCAGGCGATGTTCGTGGTCGACCGCTCGTCAAACACGTTGCAGTCATACGTGAACGGAGTGGATGATGGTGCAACGCCAAGCATCGCAGGGTACGAAAATTTCGATTCCAAGAACCCGGAGTACATAGGGGTCGAACGGAGTGACCGCCTCTCCTCCTTCGACGGCACGATCCTCTATGCGCAAGTCTTCAAACGGGCTTATTCTCCTGTCGAGGTTCGCGCCTTCTACAACAAGAACCAGGCGATCATCGAGACATTGAAATAAAAGAATGAAACAAAACTCTGCTATCCGCCGTTCGTTGGCCACCGCCTACTCTTCCCGAAGGGGTTTCACCATGATCGAACTCCTCGTGGTGTTCGCGGTCATCGCGATACTCGCGGTCGTTGCCGTTATCCTCATTAACCCCGGAGAACTCCTGAAGCAATCGCGGGACTCGACGCGGCTGAACGGGCTGCAGGCCTTGGACCTCGCGATTACCAATTATAAGACGAGCAACGGGGCGGGGTCCTTGGGCACCGTCTCCACCACTTATATCTCGATTCCCGATCCCACAGCTACCTCAACGGCAGGAGACCAATGCCAGGGTTTGGGCATGCCCGCATTGCCGTCCGGCTGGGTCTACCATTGCGCGGCGTCTTCGACTTATAAACTAATGAACGGAAAAGGATGGGTGCCGCTGAACCTCACGAACACTGCCGGCGCGAACTTGCTCGGCACCTTGCCCGTCGACCCCACAAACACCACGAGCTCGGGCTACTATTATACATACGTGACGGACGGCACGAATTTCGAGCTTAATAACATCATGGAATCCGCGAAGTACAGTCTCAATGGTAGTAACGATAAGGTCTCGACCGACGGAGGGATTCTCCCCGACACCTACGAGGTCGGAAGCAGTCTTGCCCTCATGACGGCCGACCGGGGGCCCGATGTGGTGAGCGAATGGCTCCTCGACGAAGGAACCGGATTGATAACATACGACTCGTCGATATATGAAGATGACAGTTATGGCCTCCACGTTCCATCATGGGTGAGCGGGATGAAAGGATATGCACTCACTTTCAACGGCACCAATGGGGATATTCAAGCAAATGAAATACCTCAGTTGGTGTTGTCCGGCTCTTTCACGCTGTCGGCTTGGGTGAAATTAAGCGCCCTTCCTGGTTCGGGCGAAAGATATATAGTGATCGAAAAGGACAATAGTGATAATTCGACGAATTACCAGCTAGCAATTGACAATGGACATTATTCCGCGGGAACTGGTTGGGTCGTTAACTACAATAGTACGGGCTGCTGCGATGACCGCTATGTGAAATATGCGGCGACCCCGAGTACGGGAGTCTGGTACCACATCGCGGGCGTGCTCGATAGATCCGCTGGAACGGAAACGCTTTATGTGGATGGCGTGCAGGTCGCGGCGACGAGCAGTGTGGCAGGACTTCCGCCGGAACATGGTGGCGGCACTGTGCTTGGATTAGGCGAGTCAGCAGCTGCGGACAACGAAGTGAATGGCACGATCGACGACCTGCGCATCTACGACAAGGCTCTCAGTGCGTCGGCCGTTAAGCAAATATACCAAGCCGGAGGCGGGACATAGACCATTTGAGCCTTTGCCGAGTCGCGCTCTAGCCAACTCTTTTCTGAACGGTCTTATCGACGACGTCCGCGTCTACAACCGCGCGTATTCTCCCGCCGAAGTCGCAGCGCTCTATAACGCGGAACGGTAGCAAATAGAACTGCCTCGCTTCCGCAACGCCCTCCCTACGCGCTTCAATTCGTTAGTAAAGTCCGATGCCTCACGGCCGCCGAAACAGAAATCGCTTCACCTTCGGCGTTGAGACCGGCCGCGGATGCGGTGCTGAAAAGGAGGCACGTTGACCGTGAACGTGCCGCGGCGGGGCGAATCTCGTTACAGAAAACCATGAGGAGTCTGGAGGATCATAACTAACCGTGCTTACGGCGATACCGTGATGCTGGTAACGGGATGAATCTCCATCCACTGCCCATGAAAGGTGTCTTGCACGAGGGTTCCCACGATGGTCACGTGAGAACCAACAGGAGGGAGCTTAACTTGATCGGTGTAGCCCTTGCAGGCTGCCTTGGCGTCCGCCTGGGTCACGGGAAATCGGCAAATAATTTCGAAAACGAGGTTACCGCCCTCATCATTCATATTTCCGGAGTTCAAGAGAGGCTCGAATTCGGGATCCACCTTTAGCCATCCGTGCGTGTCTCCATCTTTTTCGTGACGAACGCCGTCAGACTTCTTGCCGTTGGTGGCATCTACGATGGTGCCCGTCACCGTAGTGCATTGCTGCTTTACGATGAGACGCTGGGGATGGTAGACGTGACTGTCCAAGCTGGGATCACACCCCGCCGCTGTGGGTTGGGTGGTGATGGGAGTCTGGGGAGTGACGGGCTGCGAAACGCTGACGTATCTCGCGAAGACCCAGCCAACTTGGTCGTCTTCGGTCTTTACGTGATAAAAACCGCTGTCTGGAGTTGCGTCAACCAGAGTCAGCCTAGCCCCCTTCAGCAGATGTTCCAGCGCGGGACTGGCTGTCGTGGGGTCACGGCGAAGAATGACATTTCGGTTGGCGGTTGCCTGTTGAGCGAGCACAGAGGACGGCCAAGCGAACAGAAATAGAATCATCCACTTCGTGGCGGACCTAAGAGTGATTTTCATTTGTCCTCCCTGATAATTCCGCGACGCTTCCGAAACCGGTCGGCACTCCTGCCTAAGTCAGTAGTGTGGGAAATCACGTTTTCGTTTCGCGAAAGTTGAAGGAACGAATTGCTTCGGTGCGAATCTACCGCTCGATGTCGAAGTAGATGCGGGCCGTCGCTCGATACTCGGCGACCTTCTTGCCATCGATCAGCATTTCAAATTCAGACACGCGGGCCCATTTCATGCCGCGCACGGTCTTCGCGGCTTCGTGAACGGCATTCTCGGCGGCTTTGGCGAAGCTTTCTTTGGAAGAACCAACAACCTCGATGACTTTTTGGGCCATGGCTGCCTCCTCTCATTTTGCTGTCTGTAGCAACAGATTATTCAAATCCTTTATCGTATTCTTCGAGGAATCGGGGAAGGGATTCTCGTTTAGAAAATCCATTAGGTATTTTGAACTCCAGATACTCTCGATGAACTTTTTGCTGAGGGGACTCTTTCTTATGTCACTCTCCAAATTTTTGACTGCCGAGGTATGCTCTTCGCCGTTGAGAATCTGACAGACAACTCCGAAGAATTCAAACATAAGTTTTATGTCATGGTCCGTGATTGCGCTCGACGAAGTGGGCTATGTGCCGCTGGCAGAAATCGGCGCGGAGTTTCTGTTTCAGGTGATCGCGGAACGAGCCGAACGGGCCACGCTGATCGTGACCACGAACCTGCCGTTTTCGGAGTGGACGCAAGTATTTCCGAATCCGCGGCTGTGCAAGGCCCTGCTGGACCGCGTCACCGACCGCGCGCACATCATCGAAACCGGCACGGAATCGTATCGCTTCCGGCGCACGGTGGAAGGAAGGCAAAAGAAAAAAAACTTCGTAACGGGCCGGGTCGGGCGCTACGCCACGCGACGCCGTGGCCCCGGCGTCCGCTCCGTCCTAAACGCGGTCCTGAAAACCGGACCGCAGGACTCCACTCCCTCCGGGGCCACGGAAAGGAACCCCCGGAAGAAGAGGAAAAACAACGGCCTTAGGGTGGGCCAAATGAAAGTATCAAAGGTGGGCCAAATCAGGTTGTCAAAAGCACTTGGGCGGCTATCTTGCGCGCACCGGTGATTCTCCACCAGGCAACAAGGTCATCTGGAAAGGTCTGTCCCGTCTCACCGATATCGAAATGGGCTTTCTCATCGGAGCGAAACTTGTGGGTAATTGAAAGCTCCAGCCGACGCTTACGAGTTAGCTAGAATCCGTATGAGTAATCTCACAAAAACAGTGGCTCCGAGGCCGGTAGGTATTAGAAAAGGCAGGCGCCACATTCCCCGGCTTCCCAACACACCTAGAACGCCTGCCTCTATCATGAGGGCGCTGGGCAGGAGAACCCAGATTAGGGAACCTAGGCTGGGTTCCCAGGGTCGGAATGTAGGTAGCGCCCTGGCACCGAGCCAACTGAACGCCAAACATGCCGTGACGCCTAACGCTGCGCCCACGAGGTAAGTGGCAGCATGCATAACTAGGCGCTGCCTATAGAGCGTCGTACAGAGCAGACCCGCGAACAGGAGAAATAGTGTCGCGTTGATTATCAATACTATGCTTAGCGCCGGATATTCCCAAATTATTTTAAATCCCATCTCAGTATATATCCACTCCTTTTGGGGACTAAGGTTGAGTTTTTCCACAGAAGTCGGGCGGTGATATTAGAACACCTAAAACCCACTTTGTGGTGAACGGACATAGCTTAAGCGCTTTGGAATCTAGCGGTCCGCAGCTCTTGCCGGCGAGGGCAATCCCCTTCGGCCCTTCGCAGAGGTAGATGCACCCCAATCCTCGGAATGAGGGCACGACTAGCGCGCAGGTCGCCACGCCCGTGCCGTTTCCAGAGCTAGTTTGGTTGAAGAAGCCGGGTGGCAGCAGTGGCCAGGGGAAAGGGCGTGGCTTCTCAGGGTTAGCGCCGCCACCGCCGCCATATCCGCCGCCACCGCCGCCACCGCCGGGGGGAAGGGGAAGTGGGCAGAATGGATTATCAAAGAAGTCGAAACCGCAGGGATTCTGGCAAGCAGGGTCGTCCGGGAAGGCATTGCAATAGGCGCAGAAGGGATTCTCGCCATTGTTGCAATCGAGCGTGAACAATCCCGTGGGGTCGACTTGCGTCATGGGATTACCAAGAACGTAGGCGTATCGGTTCTGCGATTGCGGATTCTTCGGACAAGTTGCGTGCACGCCTGCCGGGTCGGGGTTGGGCCAGCGGCCCTGGACACTGTATTCGCGCGCGGGGAAATCGTAGAGGGCGTACTGGCCGCCTACAACGTCTTCGCGGTGGGCTGTGTCGTTCATCTGGCCTGTATATGCGGGATCTAAGTTAGAGCCGCCGCTGGAGGCATAAGTATCTCCAAAAGGAGTGTATGCGGTGTCGAAGTAGGTGGCGCGGCCTGGGGTTGTGGCGAGGCGAATGCTGCCAATTGAGTCAGGATGGCCATAGTAGAGAAGACCAGAGGAATTGTAGACTGCCAGGGATTGGCCAATGAGTGGAACTATTGCCTTCTGCAGGGTCGAGGCGTTCATTAGAGCGAACTTTCGGCCGGTTGGAGAGTAAACGATCTGGGTGTGCGTGCCAGCACGGTTCTGCTCGACCATGCGGCCGAGGGCGTCATAAGTGAGACCAACAGCGTCGGAAAGGCCTGCGTCCACAGTGATTGCGTGGCCGTCGGCGTCCCAAGCGTAGTTGTGTACGTTGTCGTTGGTTAGATTGCCGTTGCTGTCATACGTTGGCGTATAGCTGCCCAGTGCAGTCATGCGATTTGTTGAAGTAGAGTAGGTCGGACTGAAGCTATAAGGGCTGCCGGATATGTTGACATTGCCGAATGGGTCGAAGGCAAAGGTTTGTGCCGCTGCGCTTCCGCAATTTGCGCTGGTAACGCGAACGATGTCGTCGTATTGATAAGAACAGTTTTGCGTGTCGGCGCTGTTGAAACCGTCGGTGATGTTCTGCGTCTGAAGAGTTCCGTTGGCATTCCAGCCTAATGGCGCGGTAAGTGACGTCCCGTTTACCGTGTATTGATACTGCGTCATTCTGTTGGTGTACGGATCGTAGGTGTAGGAGTCGGCGTCACCAGAGCCAGAGCCCAAATTGATGGTGGTTGGGAGGCTTGCGGTGTTAAACACCGTACTGGAGACAAGAGGGCTTTGTCCTGAGGATGCTGACACCGAAGTAACTCTGCCCTCGCCGTCCGGACTGTAGGTGATCGTCGTGGGTAGACCGATATTGCCAGTTAGTTGATAGGGGTCGAAGTTGGCCCAGTAAGTATGGTTCAGATGATAGTAAGTGCCGGAGTTTGGAGTTGACTCGTAGACGTCGGAAGTTTCACCCCGCTTGGCGTAGCTCAGGCCAATGTCGGTGAGTTTGGTCGTGCAGGGCGAGAGGCACGTGTAGGCCTCAGCCAGACGGGCCTCGACCTTTGTCATTGCGATGCTATTGACGGTGGCGCTGTCATAGACGAAGTGCTTTTGCGGAGTTACCCCAGAGTACGTGCCCGAGGGATACGTGCGTGCGGTTTCGCGGTGTAGGGCATCGAAACTGGAACAGATTACGTCTCCGGCTGCGTCGATTCGCTTGACGAGATCGCCATTGGATGATGTGGCGCAGGTGGCGTCAGAGTCGTAGGTGTAATATGCGGTGCCATTGCCGGTCGCGCCAATTTCGGGCACGGTTTCGGAGGTCATGCGGCTCATCCAGTCGTAGGCGTAGGCGCGCGACTGCGTGGAGCCTGACATCTGCGCATTTTGGGTCACGGTCAGCAAATTTCCCTTAGGATCGTAGCCTCTTTAGTCAAACAGTCCGGGGGCGTACTATCCCTGCATCGATCCGGCGTCGAAGGAGGCACTCGATGACCTGCCGGATAGCTTGGCCAGGGTCGCCGAACGAACCAGCAGGTCTCCCGCTCCCACAACGCCTCAAAACAACGCTCCCCGCCAATTTTCGAAGCCTGATTTAGGTTGACATTCCCTGAGTACGGCATCTTAAGATTTGGCATGGATACGAACTCAGAGGTTTAGCGATGAAAGCGCTCTGTATCGTCGCTCATTGTCCTGTCTGCCGTTCTGTCGTTCGACTTCTGCCCGGCAGTGAGCAGTGGCGATGCGTGGAGCATCCCTATCACCACGACGAGGCGCATTGCTCTGCGTGCGGCACGACCTTCGACCCCGACGAATCGGCACTCTCAATGGAGGCTGTCGAGGTAGATCGTTATGAAGCGCGACACGTTCATTGAATTAGTGCGCGAGGCGCTGGATGCCCTGCCGCGGAAGTTCCGCAAGCACATCCAAAATGTCGCCGTGGTGGTCGAAGACTATCCGCCCGAGGGATACCACCCGAAGGGATTGCTCATGGGCATCTTCCAAGGCACGCCGCGCACCGAACAAAGTTTCTTCAACGTGGCTTCCGGTCCGAACCGCATCGTGTTGTACCAGAAAAACATCGAAGCACATGCAGAATACGTGGCTGCCGAAGCAGGTCGTTCGGTCGAAGAGGCCATCCGGGAAGAAATCCGTCTCACCGTAGTCCACGAGTTCGGCCATTACTTCGGCTTGGATGAGGAAGCTCTGAGAGACGTATAGCAGGGAACTCGGCTAGCCGAACGAACCACCATATTGCCGCGCACAGATTATGCCTTCCGCCTCAAGCCCCGCCAATTTTCGAGTCCTGCCGTACCGCGAAAATCCGAGGCCAAACCGGCCAAAATTCGCGGCCCAGTCCGCCAAAATCCGAGACGTACCCATTAGTCCTGCAGGTCCTTGAGTTCTGCAAACCACGCATCCCGCAGTGAGCCATGTTCCCGAATCTCTGCAGAGTATCTGCTGCTTTCCGCAGGTACCCAAGTGCATGCTCCATTTCGTCGCGTGATAATTCATTAAAATGTGACTTGACATAGATGGACCGTGGCGCTAGGGTTACGCCCTATCAGATTGTCGGCCAGCATCCTAGACGGAGCAGGAGCGTCCCATGGCCCAGGTCACTGCCTTCAGCCGGTTCTTTCCTAATTCTTCCTCGATCTACTCGAATACGACCAGCGGTTTCAACCTCTTGATGACCGCGCGGAGGATTAGTAGGCAACTGGGGCCACTTCTCTTGCTTGCTGTGCTCGCTATGTGTGCTCCTCATGGCGCCAATGCGCAGTCCGCTCAGACGAACACATTACCGCACCATCTTGCCCCGGTACCGCAACCGGCCGGTCAGAAGCAATTCCTGTCCTACTGGACTACAGAGGCCGGCTGGAATACGGAGCTAGTCCTTCGCAACAACCTCGAGACCCAACCGCTTACGGTGGTGCCGGCTGTTCGTTCGAGCGCAGGCGACGAGACTGTATTGCCGAGCGTCACTATCCAACCAGGCGATGTAACCTCGATTGACCTCTTCGAAACTTTGCTGAAGTCCGCACCCCAGCTTGCCGGTTCCTGGGGCTCCCTCGTGCTCCGGTTTACAGCGGCTGCCCATCGCGCCCTCTACGCCTATGCAATGGTCCGCGCCACGGCGCGGCCCATCATTTTTCACTTGGACGCTACCGAGCGCGGCTCCACATATGAAACTGGCAGCCGGGAAGGCATCTGGTGGCTGCCTTGGGAAACAACGACTGGTTTTCTGATTCTGACCAACACCGGCGATCAAGAGATTCAGACAGTTTTGACTCTCACTGACTCCGGCGGGAGCATTTGGCAGCAAAGCATCCCCCTCGACGCGCGGCAATCCCAGCGTCTTTCCATGCGCTATCTGATTGAGCAGTCCGGCATGACCGGCTCCTATGGGGGCATCAACATCAGATTGACCAAGGGCGCACGCTTTCTCAGTGCCGTCCATCTTCTGTTCGAGGCCTCGGGGACGTTTTCCGCGATCCTGAAAATGTTCAATCACAATCCGGCCACGACTCTCTCCTCTCGAAGCTTTGGAGGAGTTTCCCAGTGGACCACCCGTGCTCCCATGCTCGCCCTCATCAACCCTGACCCCGCCCTCGGTATTCCGGAGGGGACTACCCTGCAGCCGAAGTTGTTTATCCGCAACGCGACCGCCAAGACCTACACCGCGCACCTTCAGTTCAACTGGCGCTCTCCCACCACGACCGGTCAGAGCGCTCCTCTCGATTTGCCGTTTAAGCCGAATGAGACACAAATGGTGGACGTCGCCGAGCTCCAGACCCAGAAGTTTCTGCCGTCTGACGCTACCTGGGCTTCTGTCATCATCAGCGCTCCGGTTCAGCCCAACGAGCTGCTCGCCGTCGCCGCCAGTTACGACTCAACAGGACGCTACGGCGCGCAGACCCCTTTCAGCGATCAGTTGGCATCTGATTGGGAAGGAGGAAAATGGGAGGTGGATGCGAACCACGACTCCTTGGTCACGATCGCGAACGGCAGCAACCAGCCCGCTTTAGCGCAACTGACCATCCTCTACAATGAAGGTGCCGGCCTGTACCAGATCGAAAAGCCACTCGCACCTGGCCAGCAGATGGCGGTGGATTTCGCCGACCTGATCCGCAACGCCATTCCCGACAAGAGCGGCAACGTCTTGCCCTCCACTCTGACTTCAGGTACCTACCGCCTCCTCGACCTCAACGACAACCCGCAGGGTAGCTTGTACGAGGGCAAGGAAATCGTGGACAAAACCTGGGGCCATGCCACCTACACCTGCATGGTCTGCTGCGGCCCCGAAACTCCCTGGATGCAATTTTATCCCTTGGATCTCCTGATCGACACCGGCGACTATCAGGCCGTTCAAGCCATGAATTCATGCACGGGCAGACTTGTCACCGTCACGAACGTTTTTCCAACCTGGTGGACCGACAACACGTCCATCGCTACCGCCAGTGGCCATTTGATTAACGGCGTCGGGGTCGGTTCCACGAACCATAACGCCCGAAGCATCAATATGTATTGGGGCCCTAAGGAAGACGACCCCGACTGCCCCCTCTCCCAAGAAGTCCCCAGCGCTCCAACCAATGTGAGGGCAGTCCCCACTAACTTTCAAGTGGAGGAGTGGACCGACGCGGGGGGCGGTGACCTTCACGTAGTGTGGTCCTGGCAATCAAGTTCTGGAAACTTGGCCGACCTTTCGCCTTGCTCAGTGAGCGAGAGTGTCACCTATCCAGGTACTGGGGACTATGCGTGGCCCACACCCTTTCCCGCAATCACTTCGCAAAACCCCACAACAGGCTCTGTACCAGGATCAGATGGCGAGGTAGCAGACGATCATGACCTCGCGGGCAGACTCGACACGGATTTTCGCAAACCCTACTACTCAAACTCATTCGTTGCGCACCAGACTATAAGCTACAGTTGCACAGTGGGAGGCGATACACTCAACGGCACCCTCCTCAGCGCTGCTCCGGTTACTCGATCTGTGAATCAGAACGTAAACGGATCCTGGAAGTTCACTGTAACCGAGACTGGCCCTGCGGGAGATATGACAGCAATCATCAATCCGTTGCCTTGAAAGAGGGAGTCGGCCTATGAGATTCTCCACATTCATCTGCGCAGCTCTTCTAATCATCTTAACATCGCAACCGAGAGCGACATCGCAAGCCTTCCGGGGGCAGACAGAGAATCCCATCGCCGTAGTGGTCTCAAATGATCACCCCCGCATAACCCTGCACGAGCCGGTTATCCTTACCCTCCACATCACAAACAACAGTAGCAAGACTGCCAAGGTGGACCTAGGAAGAGACCGAAAGGAGAACCTTCTGTTCTCTATCACAACCCCCGATGGGAAAGAACTTCAGCTCCCGCAACTCCGCAAGAGCGGATTTAGTCGAATAGGTAAATTCGAAATTGCTCCTGGCGAAAGCTATTCCCAGCACATCGTCCTCAACGAGTGGTTTGACTTCAAGGTTGCTGGTACCTACCACGTCGTCGCAGACCTCGCCAAGCCGGTCCTACTGAATGGACAAATTGCTGGAGGCCAGGCAGCATTTCAACTGCCTCTTCAGATTGGGCCCAGGAGCGCACCTACACTCGCAAGACGTTGCCAAGATCTTCTCAACTTTATAGAATCCTCAAATTCATACGAGCACGCTGCCGAGAGCGCGCTTGCCCTGAGCTATGTCAACGACCCAGTGGGTGTACCTTTCCTTGAAAAAGCACTGGAAGCAAATCGGCTCGTAGAACCTATCGCTATTTCCGGCCTGGAGAGGATCGGAAACTCAGAAGCAGTGGCCGCATTGATACCTGCGCTGAAAATGACACAGAATAACGCGGCCATCTTAGCTCGTTCAGCGCTGCTCAGAATTGAGGCTCGAACCCAGGATCCAAGTCTTAAGGACCAAATCCAGCGGGCCTTGGACGCACGGACAAATCCTGACAGTTAATCGGAAGGCGCCGTGACGACACTCCACCGATGAAATTCGCACTGAGTGTGCAGTTCGAGTGCCCACTCGATCAAAATGCCGCCCAGATTCCCAAGCGTGCGATGCTCCCGTGCGGCAGCCACTTCGAGTTCACGCCGCATCTCCGGCAGCACGCGAACGCTCACTTGAACTTTCCATTCACCCATTCACTTGTCCTTCTTGCTCGCGAGTTGCACTCGCAGAAGCCGATCAATCGTGCCCGCAACCCGAAGCTGGAGCACGGCCCATTCAAGCAAGACCTCAGCGACGTTACCGAGCTTCCTGCGCTCTCGCTCAGCAACGCCTTCGAGTTCCCGGCGCAGGTCTTGGCGGACACGCAAACTTATCTGTGCTTTCCACTCACCCATGCCCAGAGGCTAGGCAAATCCAGGAGAGAAAGGAAAAAAGAAGCCTCAGCGGTCGCGATTCCGACCAGAAAAAGGGTAAGAAAACCCCCCTGCGGCTTTGCGGGTTACTTTGTCTCACCGCCCCGCCTGTGCTGCCAACGCCAATCCTTGTGCATAACTCTTCTTTGCGGGAAGAAGGCTTCCCAGCGTAAGATTCAAGACAAACATATGGCACGCACACCAAAAAAAGCCGAGCCTCAATCGGCAAATCTCTCTTTGCAACAGATGGAATTGGCCATTCCGAAGCTCGATCGCAGAATCGCTGACCTCGACGCTTTTGACGTCAACTCCGTGAACGACCGGAGCGATCCCAGAATAAGTGCGCTTGCAAAACAGCTTGACGGGCTCTTGGTCTCGATCTTCGGAGCTGGGACCGTTGAGTATCTTCGATACCAATGGGGAGTCACTCGGCTAGATACTGCGTCGCACAATATGTATCACGGCACCCCGCTTGCAGAAGTGCGCGATGGTCTGCGGCGAGGTGTGGCCGCAGCCAAAGCCCACCTCGAAACGATCAAAGCGGGATTTCTCGAAGAGCTTGGCGACGCCGGACATACCGGCACCGCAAAGACGCTGAAGGCGTATGAGGGTCTTGAATTACACCCCGCTATCGAACGTGCCGCGGGCAAGTTATTTCATGACGGCCACTATGCAAACGCCGTGGAAGACGCACTTAAAGCGCTCAATGCGCTCGTGAGGCTGAACAGCGGCGTAGACGATAAAGACGGGTCATCCTTGATGGAACATGTATTCAGCCCCAAGAATCCTATTCTGAAATTCAACGGCCTCGCTGATGCGTCGGACCTGGATGAGCAAAGGGGGTTCATGATGATGTTTTCTGGATCTGTCGCAGGCCTTCGTAATCCCCGCGCGCACAAGATTATTAAAGATGATCCGGAAAAGGCGCTTGAGTTCATCGCATTCGTTAGTTTGCTCGCGAAGCTCGCTGATCAAGCAAAAAAATGACTGAATCTTGCCGCCCGCGTTGACCGTTAACAATACCGTTGTCCCCCGCAACGCCCCCTGCACTTCTGCCGTGCGTTGACGCGCAAATTTTCACCGGAATTCATGAACCGCTTGGACAAGAACTCGCTATTTTTTCCCCATCGGGCGAATCTGGGTAGGTCGTCCTAGGTCGCTTTTGTTCTCACATTATTTGCTTCCAAACAAAGCTGCCTTTTCTTGCAAAAACGCATTTTCCGATGGTGCGTAATTGCAGGTGCTTGAAGCCGTGTTAACGCAGGGAGCTGGCGGTGTAAAGAATGTCGTTGATGTTCCTACGGCGTCGGTCTCGGATTTGAAGTACTCGGTGATTATTCTGTTGCTCAAACTGTCTTTAATAACTTCAAATGAGTTTTGGCTTCCACCCACCATGCCGTATATTACGTCATAGTAATACAAGCAGGTGTTTAATCTTTTGTTATAGGCATATTCAGGCGAGCTTCACCTGGCGGGACTTCACCCAAGGTGAGTAGTGCTTCTCGGTGATCTTCACGGACGAATGCCCGAGGAGAATGGAGACGGTTTCGAGCGCCACTCCGGCCTGAAGGAGATTCACCGAGAACGTGTCCCTGAATCGGTGCGCGTGCCCCTTCGCTACCCCGGCCTTCTCGAAGAGCTTCGAAAGCGTCCGCTGCCACACGGAAACGCCGGTTTTCTCGGAGCCGTTCCCCGTCCAGAAATAATAGCGGCCGCCCTCGTCGATTTGCTGCAATTCGTCCACGACGGTCTTCGGGAGAGGCAACCATACCGGCGTTCCCGTCTTCTGGGTATAGAGAAGCAGCTTGCCCTTCTGCACTTTCTCTTTCGAGAGGGTGGTCGCGTCCCGAATCCGCAATCCCGAATACCGCAGGAGGTTCACGAACGCCCGCACGCGCCCCCGCGTGTTCGCTCCATGGATGCCCCGATTCGGAAAGAGCTCCACTGCCCACAGTATTTTCTCTATCTCCTCGTCATGGAACGGAAGCGTAGGTGAGGGCTTCACGACAGGGGGCTTCAACGCTTTCGCCGGATTACCCTTAGTCCATCCCGACTCGTGGCAGAACTTAAAGAACGTGCGCAGGCGTTCGAGCTTCTTTCGGGCAGACAGTGGCGCCAATTCCCACGTCTCGCGATATGACCTGAGGTCCTGGATATCGACGGACCCCACGACGCGGCTCTTGAAATCCCGCTTCAACTCCTCCGTCAGGTTCTTATATTTCCCCATCGAGGTCGAGGAAAGCTGCCGCGCCTCGCAATCCCGCACGAACGCGGCGCAGGCTTCATCGACAGTCACTCTTTCCGCCTGGCTCGTGCCCGCTTCCCAGTCCCTTACGAGCTTCTGCGCCGCGTCCCAATTCCTGAGGTCGAGCGTCTTCTTCATCCACTTTCCACGCAGCGTTCCCTGCACCCAGACCGGACATCCGCACTTTTTGTGGGTTCGCAGCGTATGCGGGCAGGATTTAAGATGGCGTCGATACAGGGAAAGCATGGGAAGAGGCTATCACGAACTGGTACGCAACTCGAACGCGAGATTTTTGCGCCACGAGAACCGCATTATATAGAGGAGAAAAATGGTGCCGGCGGGGGGAATCGGAATTCGGACCCCCACTGATTCCACGTAACTTGCTCATTCTACAAGACGGCAGAAACTATAAAAACATCGAAGTCACCCAACTGAGGTACACGGCGGGTACACGGGACTTACAACGGCATTTGCCCAACCGACATCGCCTCCAAGCCTACTTGCCCCCTTTTATAGATGACCGGAGAACCTTGCTACTTGCTTTCCTCCATTTGTGGTGACGATC
Organism: uncultured Acidobacteriota bacterium; assembly: GCA_963824515.1. GTDB lineage: Bacteria > Acidobacteriota > Terriglobia > Acidiferrales > UBA7541 > Acidiferrum. The sequence continues at coordinate 430,652 of CAWGPN010000008.1, read as the reverse complement.
AGGACTAGACTGTCAGAGAGTGGGGCATCTTGCTCATGAATCGCAAGCGTAACATTCCATATCTCAGAACCCTCTTTGGGAAGAGCCGGGTATGAACGTGTGCCGACTCTCTTAGCGAATTCATCCGCTGAAGATCGGTTAAGCTTGAGATCGATTCTAGCCACGGGACGCGTTTTCATTCCTGTCTTCCACTGAATAACCCATTGAAGATTTTGCAAAACGGCCCCGGCGGACGAAGCCTCTGCTTTGTCTTCTTTGTTTGCCTTATCTGGATCATCGCAAGCCCAAATGTAGGTAAGAACATTGATTGTTAATTCGGATGGGAATTTTGTGACGCGGCGTGGGCCGTTCCAATACTCCAGTCCGGTGGCAGTTTTTTCCACTCGTAACCTTTGAAAGAATTCGCCGGCAGAAAGTAGCGCCCCGAATGCTATGCAGGTTCCGCCTGATCGGGTGAATCCCGGCCCCATACTCAGTTCGCCGGTTAGCTGGTTCACACCTCGAATCTGGCTGGCAAGAGTGGTCGGTACCAACGTACAAAGCAGAAAGGCTGGGCACAAACGGCCTAGTTTTTGAGTCATGACGCGATTCATTGCAGAGGCCTCGTAACGCGCGGGTTCAGTGAAGAAGCCCTTGATAGTTGACCAAGACTGTTTGGACAGGTGCGGAATAAACTTGAAGCCATTCCGCGAAGTCGTTCGCGTATTGGTTGACCTCAGGGAACGCTATAAGCATCAAATTGTAGGCGAGGGCTGGGTCCGCACCCTGCTGGCGCAACTGAGACCGAAATGCCAGTGCGTCCTGCAACGTATCTGGTGGATTCGGTGCTGGTCCTGCGTCTACAAGTCCCTCGGCCGCAGCCGCTATCAGTTCGGGTATGAGACCAGACGTGAGGGAATCCGCTCCCAGATCGCGCAGTTGCACCTGGTACCCACTTGTCGCGACGGGGCCGAGGCCATACCGACGGTTTTGAGCATCAGCGGCATCGATGAAATTCCACGTGTGCTGCCATAGGTCAACTGAAAACCCGAAGCCAACGTTGCCATACATATCGATGCTCAGATATGTTCCAGGAGCACCTGCTATCGCATCAAAAATATCGTTTCCAAAAACGACGCTGCCGAAACTGCCGCCTCCTCCACCACCTCCTGCGTTGCCCCACGGAAAGCAATTGGTTATCTGGACTGGGTCGAAACCGCCACCACAAACATACATCCTTGGCGTCAAACCATTCGTGTCGGACAAATTGACTGGGTCATTTTGGGTGTACGTATAATTATTCAAAGACTGAGGATTTCTCGCGGAACCGGCGAGTCGGTCGCGGGAAGAGAAGCGGCCGAATCGGTTGATGTAGGAACGCATCATGGCGTAATCGTTGCTCGATTCGGAGTCGCGTTCGTAGGTGGTGAATTTCAGCTTGGTCGTGGTGCCGGATTCGTACCAGGTGTCGCCGAAGGGATAGTGGCCGCGCTGGCCGAGAACGTTTCCGCTGGAATCCGTGAGGACGCGGTTGGAGAGCTGGTCCCGGTGATAGTAGACCGAACCGCCCGACTCGATCTTGGCCAGTAGCATCGCTCCCGAATAAATGTATTCGCGCGAGGGCGAAGCGGGAGCCGCGCCGTTGTCATATTCAGCGATGACTTTTGTGCCGGAGAAAATATAAACCGTACTCGTCCCCCCGGCAACTTTCTTTACGCGCAAGTTATTGCCGTCGTATGTGTAGGTGCCGGCCGCGCCCGAGTAGGCGATGAGCCGGTTTTCGGCGTCATAAGCATACGTTGGAGCCGCAGGCGGACAAGTGCCGGATTCGGCGGTGAGATTACCGTTGGCGTCGAAGCACATGCCATCGGGGCGGTTGGTTTGCGCTCCGCCAGGATTGGCGAAAGAAAGCGAGTTGGTAGGCGGAGAATCGTAAGTGGACGACTGGCTCAGGCGATTTCCGTAACGGTCGTAGGCCCACGTGAGCCCCCACTTGACGTAGTTAGCCGAGCCGTTTGTGACGGCAGAGGTGAGGCGATAGAGAGAATCGTAGCCATAGCTCACTGTGCGCCCGGAATCCACATTGTCGGTGACGCACTGAATCTGACCATTGTTGCCTGCCGGGGCGTTGGGGCAATTGGTGGAGTCGGTTTTGTACCAGTAATTAGTGCTGAACAAGGAGCTGCCACCCTTCGAGTAGGCAAGACTTTGCAGTAGCAACCTGTCGGGGGTATAGCCGAAGGCTGCGGCGACACCGTTGCCGTAATTGAATCCCGTAACCTGAAAAGCCGCGTTATAGGCAAAACTCGTTGCGTAGGTCGTGCCGGAAGCGCAGGTGCTACCGGAAGTTCCCACGGCGCAAAGGCGGCCGATGGTGTCGTAACTCTGTTGAACGACTCGGGTCGAAGGATAGGTGATGGAGCTCAATTGACCTGCGAGATTGTAGGCATAGCCGGTGATGTAGGTAGTGCCGCTGATGACTTTCTGGAGCTGTGTCATTTCGCCAAGATTGTTGTAGGTGTAAGCCTCCGAGCCTACGCCATCGGTAATGGAAGTGAGGCGACCCAGAGCGTAGGCTGCGGAGCCGCCTTGATCGTACGTGAAAGTGACTCCCGGTGTTGCGGTAACGCCTGTTGAACCCACGTTGTAGCTGATGGAAGAGAGGCGATTGAGGTTGTCATAGTTGTAGGCCGTGATGACACCGCGAGGGTCGGTGCGCTGATTGACGAGGCCGAAATTATTGTACTGATATTGGTAAGCGACTTGATTGGTCTCGGGCGTTTGGACGGATGTGGCGCGGCCGAGGTCATCGTAGGCGTATGTGCGGGTCTGAGCGCCAGAAATCGCTGTAATGACCAACGGCTGATTGAAAATGTTGTAAGTATACGAGGTCTGGAGCGTGAGAGTGTTGCCATTGGAGGGGTCCGGCTCGTAAACGGAGATCATCCGGCCAAGCCCATCTACGACCGATTCACGTGCCTTCCCCGCAGGGTCGGTAACGGTGGCGGAGTTGGTAGTGTAGGAGACGGTTGTCTGGGAGTTGTCCTGGAGGACAGATTTCGTAAGGCGACCAAGGACATCGAATTGCGACGTAGTCCAATATTGGGCAGAGGAAGTGTAAGGATTGCTGCTCATGTAGGCCCGGCCGAGAGGGTCGTATTGCGTCGCGACGATTGAATAGGTTGTCGTGCCATCGGAAATCTGCTGCGTGACAGGCCTGCCCAGGCCATCAACGGTGGTGATTGTCTGCTGCACGTTTGAACTTTGAATGGGAACGCCAGCATTCACGCTGGATTGGGAAGGAGGCGTAGCGTCCGTGAAGGTCCAGGTGAGATTGGCATGGTCGGGACGTTGGACATTTGTGAGTCGTTTGAGATTGTCGTAGGAATAGGTCGTGACCTGGCCGTTTTCGTCGGTCGAGGTGGCAACCAGCCCGGTGTAGGCATTGTATGTCGCGCTGGTGGTGAGCTGAGTCCCGGAAGAGCCCCGAGTGGCTGAATCCGGAAAGGAGTAGTTGGTGGTGGAACTGTAGGCCCAAGTTTTACTTTGGCAGCAATCCAGGTCGGCCTTCACAAGGTTGCCGAGATTGTCGTAATAGCTGTGGTGCGTGACAGGGCCAGTCTGGCCCGAAGCGTTGGCGTATGAAGTGACCGTGGTGGGGTTGCCGCGAGTGGTGAAACTGCATCCGTAAGTATCGCTGTGTTGGGGCACTCCGGTATGGCACGTTCCATAGTTGATGTAGGACGATTCATCATAGGTAATGTTTCTGCGCGAGTGCACGACGCCGGTAGTATTGTCCGTGACGGTCACATTTGTGAGCCGGTTCAAAATATTGGCAGTGATATAGGCGCTTGTGCTCAGATACGTCATCGTTGTGGTTCGGAGAATGGAACCGGGCGCGTTTGTCCCCCAGTCGTGCTCTTTCAAACTCAGAAGATTGCCATAGTTATCATACGTGGTCTCGACCTCATTTTTCGTCGCTCCGTCTTCCAGGGTTGTGATCTGCGTGGCAGGAGAACCGTTTGTGGCCCAGGTCGTACTAACGGTTCTCTTGAGATTCCCCGAGACGACGGCACCCTGGTAGAACTGCGCGGTGAGTTGCTGGCCGCTCGAATTGAATGTATAGACGGAATTGTTCGCCGCAGAATCGTAAGGCATCTGAGGAGCGGTAACTGTCGCCACCCAATTTGAGCCGCTCGGGGCGCGTGAAAATGTCCAAGTGGAAGTGTTTGTACCGTCGTTCATAAGGCGGGTGAGGCTCTTCACGCTACTGTCGGCACAGACGATTCCGTCGCCAGCCGTGGTCGGGTAATCGTATTCGTAATAACCACCGGTTGGGAGCGTAATCGCGCTTGACGCGGCCAGTATAGTAACCGGAGTTGCTGGGTGTGGCTTCGTAAGTGATGAGATATTTTTGTGAGTTTGGAAGATCGATCTCCGTCGGTAGAATGGCTGTGCCGGTATATTCTGTGACACCTGTGCAGCCGAAATTGGTCTTGATGCTGAGAGTGGAACGCTGCACCGTGGTGCTGGTGGCGGCCGTGTAATTTCCGCTGGAGTCCTGCCATTCATACTGAATGTTTGGGTTCGAGGTGTTGGTGAGAACTTTTAAGGCAACGTGGCCAGCGGTGTCCGTCCAGTCCGTTTCCGTGGAATTGACGACGGTCTGGCTGACATAGTTGCCATTGCTGTCAACCGGAGCACCGCCGGCGTTGACGCCGGCGGGACTGACGACGGACATCGAGCCATTGTTCGCGGAGAAGTAAAAACCCGTGTTGTCGGTGGCATAGCCGGCAACGGGGCCGGTGCTCCCGGGCACGATGCCGCAGTTGTCCTGCGCAGCCTGGCTCGCGGAAGTAATCACGTATGAGCCATTAAACGGATGGACGGAGCCGAGCCAGTCTTTATATGCGAAATGCGAGTAGGTTGTAGTTGACCATGAAGCATAAGCCTGAAAGCCTGTATCGGGATCGATGTATCTGCAAAGGTGGCTGCTGGTTTGCCCCTGATAAAGGTTCTGGCCAGAGCCCGCAACGGCGGAGCCGTAGCTCCAGCCCCAGGTGGGATTCCCACTTGCATCGACCACTGGGGTCCACGCATTGGGCGTGACCCCCGTTTGGGTCCACAGCAGGGAGTTGTTGACGAGGCTATACTGAAAACTTTGGCCTCTGGCCGGAATGGAAAGAATGGGGATGGCGAAAACAGCGTTCAGGTTCTGGCGGTTGACCGCGTCGAAGCCGCTTTGTTCAAAGGAGCCAAAGGGGGGAAAGCCGGTTTGCGCTCGGGTGCAAATTGGCAGAAAACAGATCGTGAGGGCGAAGAGTAGGTGGCGGCGCATTGTTTTCCTCTATTCAACCTGAAAATGAGAAGCGGTAAGGCCCGTGTTGAAGGAAACGATTGAAATCGTAATGGTCATCCAAGTTGTGCCGTTCAGTGACTTGTCGATTTGAAAGGGATAAAGAACGCCGTTGACCTTGGTGTAGTTGGAGTAGGTGACTTCCACAGGAATGGCGGGGACGGCTCCGCTTCCGGGGCGTCGGGAATAAGCGATTTTGAGAGGAAGGCCGGAGATGGCGTCAAGCCAAATGTCCTTGGTTGAGAAATGAGCGATGTTTTTTAGCACGGGATTTGAGGAAAAAGTGTTCCAGACTTGAATGTGTTGAACGGGCTGGGAATCGAGAGTTTCTGCGCCGACATAGTGAATGGCTTCATCGGCGGTGCTGAGGGATGACAGGAGAAGAGGGAGCGGGAAGTCTGGGCATTGGTCCGTGACGATTAGCTCAAGGGGTGGACTAGAGGACGAAGCCCCGTTGATTTCCTTTGCATCGCCATTCGAGTAGACAACCGCCCTTTGACCGTCCTGGAGAGTGACTGTTTCGGCCGTCTGGCTTGTTCCCCGAGTGAGGATTTGGATCGATCCGTTTTGCGTGGTTGAGCCTTCGACAATGGTAACGGTGCCGGTCGCCGATGAATCGGCAGGAACACTGCTTGTCATTGCAGCCACTGTCTGTTGCAGTAAGGCGATGGCTTGGGGGTCCCGCTGCACCGCCACTGATGTTTGTTGGGATTTAAGCTCAACAGAAGCCAGAAAAGTCAGGGAAACGAAAAGCACAATCGTCGCCACTCGCATCGGGGACCTCCACGTGGCAAGAATGTGGCGGATTATATGCTTGCGATACGTGTTGTCAATAGTACTCGGCAAGGTAAACGTTCGCGCATTCCCGTTGTATAGCCACGTCATTCGCACAGTGAAGTGTGAGTGAAGAGCAGCAACGGGAGTCATAACAGCGAGCACTGTCCGTCGATGCCAGTGAGGACGAAAAGAATGTGGCTAACGGCTGATGCTGTGACGTACTACCCGCGCGTATTCTTGGCCTTGGCTTTGCTGGGAAGACACTTCGATCCGGCCAGCCGACTGCCTCAGGTTGCAGTTCGCCTCCAAAGCCGATCGGTGTGAAATGTCGCGGGAGAGTTGGTCTGTCAGTTGTGCTTTGTCGTTGGTGTAAAGCTGCGCGTCATAGCGACCACGCGATACTGCCACATACGCCAAGCGGCGATTCAAGAGTTTTTCTCCCGCCTGCTCTGTGTCCACATGCACGAAAACGCGGTCGGCGGTCTGCCCCTGGCTGCTGTGGCTTGTGACCGCATACCCGTAATCCAGATGCGGGTTTTCTCTGATGTTGAATGTGATCGTGCGGCCTGAGTCAAGGCGCAGTTGTAGATTTCCGCTCGCATCCATCTTCTCGATAGTCCCCAGCTCGCGGTTCGCAATGTGTCGCTGCCGATTCGGTGCGGTGAACTGTACGCGGTCGCCTTCGCTGAACGCGCGCTCCGTCTCGCGGTAGAGCGTCACGCCATGCAACCGGCGCGGATCGTAGCTCACTTCTTCGCCGTTCTCACGCCTTACCGTCACGCGATTTTCTTTCTCGTTCACACGCTCGATGCGCGCGTATTCCCCCGCTTCGATGCCGTGCGCTTTGCTGCCTCGCGTGTACCGCACCACGTCGCCAGCTTCGTACTGCCCGGCCCACTGCCGGTCCGCGCCCGTGATTTCTTGCCGCGCTACCAGCACACGCAACTTGTGCTCTTCGTCTTTGACCTGGCCCACACCCTGCATCGTGCGATGGATCGCTTCGTTGATTTCCCGGCGCGATTGATTGTCGGGCGAGACTACCAGTGTGCCGTCCGGCTTTTTCGCGTACTCGCGTGCGATTTCTTTTAGCCGCTCGCCCTTGTCCACGGTCTCATGCACGCGGCCTTGTGCGTCGAGTTTCTCCATTGCATCCCGCACATCGCCGCGCGAGAGTTGCTGCACCACTTCTTTCAGCCCAGCGTCTTTCTGCCGCACGATCTCGTCGAGCCGAGCCGTTTCGATTCCTGCTTCCTGTAGCTGCTGATACGGCCTTCCTGCTTCGACCGCTTCATGCTGCCGCATATCGCCTACCAGCAACACGCGGTCGCTTGCCTTGAGCCGGTGCAGAAACTGATTCATCTGCTTCGTGCTCGCGAGACTCGATTCGTCGAGAACGTAGAACCGCTTCTGTCCGTCCTGTGGCTCTTCGCTGTGCGAAAGATGCCGCTGCAACGTACTCGATTCGATTCCGACTTCGCCGAGTTTCTGTGCCGCGCGGGATGTCGGCGCGAAGCCTTCCACCCTATAACCTTCTCGCTCGACTCCTTCGCGGATCGCTGCCAGAGAGGTGGTCTTGCCAGCGCCGGCGACACCTTCCAACGCAGTGACCTGATCCCGGCTTGCGAGGATTTGCTCGACCGCTGCGCGCTGACTCTGGCTCAGATGGGGATGGTTTTTTTCGATCTCCCTACGGGTATTGAAACTAACGAGGGGCGCGTGTTTATCCTGGCCTGCGTACATGGCCTGGATCGTGTCGCGCTCGCAGTCAATCATCTCTTGCGTGGTAAATGCTCGGCTTGGTGAGCTTGTTTTCACCTCGACCTCGATAAAATTGCCTGCCTTAACGCGCTTCTCAAACTCAGCTTTGATTTCTTCAAATGTCGCATCTCCCATTGAACGCCTCAATGCATCTCGCAACAATTCGCGCTCCTCGACTACCGCCTCCCGCTCCAAGTTCTTCTCCTTCGAGAACGTCATGGCAGATTGGGCGGTCACACCGGGGGAATCCTGCTCGATTCGTTGTGCTCTTTCCCTGGCTGCTGCTATCACTCGCTCCGGCTGGTTTCCAAAAGCTTCTGCCATCTGTTGGTGGCGCTCTTTCACTTCTTCCTGTGAGAGTTCGACCTTTGCCTGTCGCGTCTTGTGCGCGGCGATTTGCGCGGCATCGGCCCCTCGCTGATTCTCCTTCGCAAGGTGCTCCTCGATCTGCTGACGGCGGGGACTCGATGCCGCAAGGTATTCCTTGCTATAGCCGGTGATTTCCGGCTGGCCGTTCTTCCCGCGTTCGATTTCGTAGCCCAGGGCCTTGAGGCGCGTGGCTAACTCCGAGCGATACACCGCCGTCGCATACTGCTGTGTCCTATAGAGCTCTCGTGGTTGTAGCGCGTAGGTCTCTCCATCTTCCGTTTCCGTGAGGTTGAAGAAAACCACGTGAGTGTGCAGTTGCGGCGCGGCGTAACCGTCTACGGGCCTTGCGCTGTCATGCTCGAACTTCGCTGCCACCCACCTGCCGGTCGTCTCTGCCGGAAGATTTCCTCCAGTACGTGCTTGGACGTAACGCTCCAGTTCGTCCAGCGCGACAACAACGCTCTGTTGGTGTGCCTCGCACAGTCGCACATCCCCGCCTACAAGTGCCGTGATTGAAACACTCTTCGGCGCGGAGAACGTTGCATCCCAACCGGCGCGGTGTTCCATTGTTTTTATTTTCTGGCCCTGGTCGTTCACGTATTCTCGGGCCGCCTTGTGGCGGACGAGTTGCTCGCCTGTGATCGGGTGTTGACCCTCCGCGAGCCGCTGGAAGTGTTCCTCGCTGACGTTGCCGCGCAGCCCCCACTGCTCGGCGAGTTTCCCGTGCCATTCCCCGCGTATTTGGTCGCCGTTTGTGTAGTAATTCTCGCGCGCGTTGCCGAACTCCTCCGCGTGGTATGCCTGCGCCTGGCTTGCACTCAGAGGATTGGAAATGGTCAGCATCTGAGTTGGCCTACTGGAAGAAATGGCCTTGTCTCGGTCCTGGTCGTTTCAACACTTGCTGGTGGTTGTGGCTGATTTCGTGTCGCGTGAGTTTCCGTTCCAGTGTCCCACTCGTTGCGGCTGCGACCGCCGTGGCCACCTGCAGTTCTTCTGGTTGGATCTCAATCGGGCGCTGGATGTACCCCGGATGCCTGCTCGGAAGTGCGATGATCGGAAAACTCATTCGCACGACAAGATTTTCGCTTTTCAGATACCCGTGCAGGTTCGCAAGACCGCTGATCTCAGAATCCATCACCAATGGTTCGATTTGGCGCTCGTTGTTGTGGCTGGTCGTTTTGCGCTCGTTCCCGAATTGGCCGCTCGACCGGCTCTCTTTCAAACGCTCGATCTCCACTCCACCAATCGTCCGCGAAATCCACTCTGCCGCGTTCGGTTCGCTAGTGCGCAGGAAGATTTTTGTCGCGGGCTGCGAGAGCATGGCCTCGGCCTCGTGACCGTAGCGCGTCTCCAATTGGCTGCGCCCTTGGAACCCAAGCACTACCGGATTATTTGATTTTCGGTTCTCCGTAACGGCAGTATGTAGTTGAGGCAGCCGCTGTAACGTTGCTAGTTCGTCCAAGACAAACCACACCTTGTTTGAGTTGGGTTTTTCCTGTTTCATCAATCGCAGCACCAGCATGTCGAGCCATAGACTCGTGAGCGGTAAGAGCCGTTCGCGAGTCTCGGACGTGCTCGTGAGAAACAGCCAACCCTGGCGCTGCCTCGACCATTCCACCGCACTCCACCGTCCTGTTGCTTGTTTTTCTGAAGGCAGCAATTTCAATGCGTCGGCAACCATGTTGAGGGAGGCCAGCACGCCGCTCCGCTGTGCTGGTGCCTGCCGGTCGATCATGGCCGCGTACTGTGTCCCTTTCACCCTGCGGTCAATCTCTTCCTCGTGGCACATCCACCAAGCGATTTCCTCGGGTGTTGGCCTGAAAGTCAGAAGGTGGGCGAAGATTTTTCTTGGGCCTTCAACAAAAAATGGATTCTCGTTCCGGCGCTCGGGGAATAGCGACGTTGCTAGAGTCAGTGCCTCTGCCGGGTGAAGCACTTCTTGCCCCGGACTCCAGTAGGGCATCCGCTGGTCCAGTGGATTCAGAATCGCGTCGCCGCGCTCGGGTTTGTAGAACTCTGGCGTGTAATCAAGTGCCGGGTCGTAAACGATAGCGGTTTCGCCGCGCTCTTCAATTTGTAGAAGAATTCTTCGGGTGAGAGTGGTCTTGCCTGTGCCGGTGTCCCCCATGATGAGGATGTGGTTCCGCTCGATGGCGAGCGGCAACCTGAGCTTGGGTACCTGACCGAAGAGTTTCTGAGTGATGGTTCTCTCCGCCAACTCGAAGCTGATGCCATCGGAGCGATTCCTGCGATTGAATTGCCCCGCCGTGACAAGCTCTGGTCCCCTCAGCCGTCGTCCTTGTTTCCGTTCGCGAGCGCGAACGGCATCCTTGGGGATGGCTGCCAGCAAGCCGAGACAGAAGACGCCGAGGCCTCCCCCCAATGCCGGCAAAAGAAAATCCATGAAGGTCTGATCTCGATAAATCCAGTGCCCCAGGAACTCATGCAGCTTCGCGTTGTCGTATTGCACCTGCTGGAACACCAGCCGTTTGTCTCCGGCTTTCACGGCCTCCTCGGTGAGCGCGAAGGTCTTCTCCCCGCTTGCGGTCGTTACCGGTATCACCTCTTCGTCGAGCGCCAATCGCGTTCCCTTCCCGTCCACCACATTGAGCATGAGATAACGGCCGCTTCTTGAAAGGTTGATCTCACTGCGGAGTCCACAACGGATGTAAGTCGTCAAATAGAAGTGCTGCAAGGGTGTTAGCAAGTAGGCATAACGATAAGCGCAAATCACGGCCACACTCACGATTGCTATAAGCATCGTTCTAAGCGCCCAGGCGTGCGTGGGCTTCGGCCACTCGCCCGCATCCTCTTTTCGGCCCCATTCTTGGTTCAAGGCTGACCCCCAGTGGCTGACACTGCTAACCGTTCCTTCGCTCGATGGAATCTCTCCCGATCCGCCCGCTCGATTAGCTCCTGCATATCTTCGGCGCTGAGTTCCTCTTTCTGCCCTAGTTTGTATAGCGCGTTTAGAAGAATCGTCCGTAGCGCGACTACCTCAGCCAGGACGACTTGCTCGCCTGCATTCGGCTTGGCTGCCTTGAGTAGCACATCGCGCGCCCACTCGCTGATGGTTTGCTCGGCTGCGAGGGCCTCCATCTGGGCGTATTCCTCGTGCGTGACTTTGGTGCTGACCGATTTTGTTCGAAGCGAGGACATCGGATTTCTCCCCACAAAATCAACAAGTTCCCATATGGAAACCGAAGGTTGCTGCCGAGTCCACTGAGCGGATTCGTTGGCGGTTAGCTGTTGGATTTTCAAGAAGTTCCCGTATAGCAACCAAGGTTGCTATACGGCACCCATTTTGGGGTGGCGTGTCCGTCGCCACACCCGGTGCCGAAGGCACCGTCCTTCGCCGACTCGGGCATGGCAAACGATTCGCGCTATCAGCCCTGCTCGCCATACTCCAACCGAAGCTCCTCAAGCCAGCGTTGAATCTCCGGGAACGCACTCACTTTCTGAAAAAGTTCCCTCAGGGCAGCCCACTCTTTCTCCGTGAAGTCGATGCTCACGTCGTTCTGCCGGAGCCGAAGCGTGACCTGCGTTACACCCATCTCCTTGCTGGGCGTTGCGACAAAATGCCTGCCGTTCCATGAACGCTTCATCGGCCAGCCGTCGAGCATCGCTCGAAATTCGGCAAGGTCTGGATACCGCGTAATCAGAAAGCTCACACGCCGGCTGCTGCCCAAGTCAATCGAAACGCCCAATTCAGGGCAGCCCGCAGAGGTGAAGGAGAGCTCGAATTCGTCCGCGCGGAGTGAATCGGGTAGGATAATGCGGCTGCGAAAATCATCTTCCTTGGGACCCAAGGGACGCACAGGCTGGCGGTCGTGCCGCAGCCAATGGCCCCGAGCGGCGAGTGCCCAAAGAGTCGGCCAGAATCGTGCAAGAACTTGATCGAGTTTCGTGCTCTCGATTGCCTCGTCGCGAATCGCAGCGAGAAGGCATCCGGCGACAGAGCCGGGTCGCTCCCATTTCTCCGGTGATTTAAGCAGCTGCTTCCGTGCTGCGATCTGTTTCAGAAGTGCCTGATGTTTTTGTTCTGGGCTCTCGTCGGCTACCCGAACGCCAGCGGAGTCACCGCCAAGGTTGCGGACGTAGTACGACATATGTTTTGAGCCAGGATTTTTCCGGCTCAAGTAAACGGCTTCGAAGGAATCGAGCAGCGCGAGATAGGATTCCCTGGACGGAATTGCAGGCCAGAGCAACGGCGGCTCCTGCGTCTCGTTCTCTGCACCAATCTGGATGTAAAGCGCCAAGACATCCCATTCGGCAAGAGAGAGCTCGTGTTGAGATTCCCACTTCTTCCGAACGCGGTAGAGCGAATCCGTTGGGTTGCCGAGTAGCTCTTGGCGCTGGGTAGCGCGGTCGAGTAAAGCAGCACGCTCATCGATCACGAGGAAGGCAGCCTCGCCTAGGGACACCTCGCGGCCTAGCTGCTCGCTGAGGAGCTTACGGTGGCGCTCCAAAAGCTTGAGCCGGTCTTCCGTCAACCGGACGGAGATGACCTCATGCCGGGGCTGCCGTTTGAGGATGGACATCATGGTTGACAAATCCTCCTACAAACATGTATTATGTAGGTTACATCGTAGCTCATCTACCAGTCCGAATGCAAGGGGAATTTTCAAAGCCTTGCCGGGGGCCAGAGGGCTTCGATAATCCGCAACCTTTCTATCCAGGAGGAATCGCCGCGCGTAATGGCTTCATCATTCCAACTCGATACCTCGGCGCACGCTGAGCGGCACTACGCCGTTACGGAAATCGCCGAAATGTGGAACCTGAGTCCTGACAAAGTTCGCGAACTTTTCGAGAACGAGCCTGGTGTGCTTGTGCTCGGAGAACGAAGTCCGCGCCACAAGAGACGGTATATTACGCTGCGAATTCCCCGCTCCGTGCTCGAACACGTTCATCATCGGCTTTCGTCCAAGTTAGGGGTCCGGTAGGAGAGTCCCACGATGCTGACCATCTATCGCCGTCACCGAAAAAACTGCAAACAGAGAATGGCAGGCCGCGACTACCGGCGTTGTCTTTGCCCTATTTGGGTCGATGGGTCTCTGAACGGAATCGAGATGCGGAAGTCGCTCAGGGTCCGCGATTGGCAACGGGCACAAGAGCTAGTGCGGCGATGGGAAGCCGAAGGGCAACAGATCGAAAAGGCGAAGCCTCTCACGGTCAAGGAAGCTTGTGACAAATTTCTGGTGGACGCAGAGGCTCGGAACCTGCGCGAGCCTACGCTCTACAAATACCGCTTGCTATTTCGGCAGTTTGAAGAGTTCGCCACGCTGCACGGCCATTCATACGTCACGCAATTCGATGTTGACGCGGTTCGACGATTCCGCGCGTCCTGGCCGAATAAGAATATTGCAGCGCGAAAAAAACTCGAAGCTTTCCGCGCATTCTTCCGGTTTGTACATGAGAGTGGCTGGATTCCGACGAATCCGACAACTCCTCTAAAACCACCAAAGATCACCGAGCCGCCCACTGCTCCATTCACGAAGGAAGAGGTCAGGAGCATCTTGGATGCTTGCGATATGTATCCAGATAAAACGAACGCAGTCCGTTTGCGTGCGCTTGTTTTGCTCCTTCGCTATAGCGGGCTACGCATACGAGATGCTGCTACGCTCGGTCGAAACCGCATTCAGGAGGACAAACTTTTCTTGTACACGGCAAAGACAGGAACGCCGGTCTATTGCCCGCTGCCGCCCGTTGTTATGGAAGCACTGAATGCGATTCCTGAAAGCACATATTTTTTCTGGACGGGACTCTCGACTCCCAAAACCGCAGCGGGAATCTGGCAAGAGAGTCTGAAGCGGCTCTTTGTATTGGCCGGAATTCCTGACGGTCACGCACACCGCTTTCGGGATACCTTCTCGGTTGAGCTGTTACTTGCTGGCGTACCCATCGAGCGCGTGTCAATTATTTTGGGGCATCAGAGCGTGCGAATTACGGAGAAGCACTACGCGCCTTGGGTTCGTGCGCGTCAGGAACAGTTGGAGGCCGATGTTCGTCGCACTTGGGAAACTCCTGAACCGCAACGAAGGGTACACGGCGGGTACACGAAAAAACGCACACGTGTAATTCCTTTCAAATCAAGAAGGAAGAATGGTGCCGGCGGGGGGAATCGAACCCACGGCCTAGGGATTATGAGACCCTCGCTCTTCCACTGAGCTACGCCGGCACAAAGGCAATTGTCAATGCTACGGAGTCGGTCGCAAACGTGTCAAGCACTCCCGCAGAGACTATCGAGCGAGCCTGTCGAATCCTGGGTGCCCAATCGATGCTCGGAAAGGTTTTTCCATGTACTCAACGAAGTGACGAAGTAGTCGCTTCTCGAGTCCTATTGTTCTTAGTACTACCGTACCGTTGACCCTACAAGTCCCAGAACCTATCCTGGCGGCGTTGTGAACTGACGCTCCCCTCTTGATAGGCGAAAGCCTAGCGAAGAGGCGGGACGGGTAGGTGTGTACCTATACGGAACAGGTCCAAGACGAGAGCTACTTGACATCGCTGTAATCAGGGATAGAGTGTCCCCGGGTGTTGTCTATCCCCGGAGGCACAATGTCCAAGAAGCTCGCGGTTGTACTCCTCGTCATGCTCGTTCTGGTGGGGGCTATGGGCCTGAAAACTATGGTTACGGCGCACGGTTACAGCTCCGTAATTATGGCCAACGGTTCAGCGCCAGCACCGCCGACCCCGTTTAGGAATGGAAGCGCGCCGGCACCGCCAACGCCGTACAGAAACGGTTCGGCACCGGCACCACCGACGCCCTATTGATGACCGCGCAGTATCCGCAGAGGTTGGCCTAGGTTAATTGCGGAGCGGGGGATCAGGGGCGTAGATTGGCAGGAACGTGCCTGGTCCATTTGCATACTTCATTTGGCTGGTCGGCCTCCTTTGTGAGGCAGCCGTGTTGGTGTGCGCGGTCAAGAAACACGCATTTCGCCGCTATTTTGTTTTAAATTTGTACATGGGCGCTCTGATTATTTCAGAGCTTGGCCGGTACAAGATCCTTGCCGAGTACGGATTTACTTCAAAGCAGTATCTATACTTTTATTATTACTCGGACGCGATTCTCACGATATTCCTCTATTTCGCGTTGAGCACTCTTTACGCTCACGTATTCAGCGAAATGAACGCTGAGCGGTATGTGAGATATGGCACGCTGCTGCTCCTGGCGGGCACGGCATTATTCACTTACGCGGTGGTCCAGCAATCGACTGCGAAGCTCCTAACACATTTCGTCGTGGAGCTGTCGCAGAACCTCTATTTTGTTGGCTTGGTTCTCACTTATGTCCTCTGGGCCGCTATTCTGAAGCTGCGGGAGACGCGTACCCGGCTCATTCAGCTCGTGCTTTCTCTGGGCGTTTACTTCAGCCTCTTTGCCGCCAACTACGCGATCCGTAACTTGTATCCGTCGTTGAGCTCAGTATTCGTTCCCCTTATCCAGGTATTTGGGACCTTCCTCCCGCTGGCTTGGGCCTATGCATTCTGGTACTTGCCCGAAGAAGCCAGGATGTCCCCTGCGCGTCTCGCGGTGATCCCCCGATGATGGCCGCACTTATTTTCGTCTTCTCGATCGTTTGTTTGCTGCAGTTTTTCGTCTCTTATTGCCGCTCTCTCCTCGCGGCTTCGATCAAGCATTCTCTCTCTGCCGAGGTGCAGGACGTCACGGGGATCAAGACAACAGCAACGGGCAAGGATTTTGCGCGAGTCGTTCAGTTGTTGCAGCTTTGCCCGGACCGCCCCGAAGATCGCAGCGGAATGCAAGCCATTGGGGCCTATTTCGGCCTTCTGGGCTTTTTTCGCGCCACCATTGCCCGCATGGTTCCTTCGCTCCGCGCATGGACGGAAACGGAGCGCGGACAATGTACTTATTTCGCGGCTGTCACCCTCGAACGCCGTATCGCCTTCAGCAGGGATATGTTCGCCCAACAATTGGAATCTTAGCGACCGCCGTCACCAGCATCTTTGCGGCACTCTTTTCTGCTGTCTCTTTCGCCACATCTATCTCGCTTTCTCGTCTTGACTTTCCCATACCCGTAGTATCCTGACCTCGTTCCCTCCTCACCGGAGTGGAAGCGTCCGCAGCGCAAAAACGACCGGTGACAAAAACATGTATGCAGTGTGGCGCCGTACTGCCTTCGAGCGTACGCGTCTGCAATTTCTGTGATTCATTTCTTGCGATTGACTCCACTGGCCAGGCGGAGATTTCTGCGCCGAGCGCGCGGAAGCATTCGGACCCTGGTGTGGGTCTGGACCATGGACAGGCTTCGCCCAACCCTGGGCCAGCCCCGGAATGGCGCGGTGAACTGACCCAGCGGATGCAGGCCTTTCGCACTCGACGGCGCAGGGTTGCGCCTAATCTCGCCCAATCGGAACTTCCCTTTGAAACCCCTGAGCAACCTCCGCCGGTTCACGCCTCTGTGGCTCTGGCTGAGGCTCCGTCCGTCCCGGATGAAGATTTCTCCTTCACCATCGCCATCGGTCGAAATGCTGCTGCTCGGGATGAGACGCGAATGGATATCGACGTCTCTCAGCCTCCCGCTGCCGATCGGGCATTCGAAGAAACTCTTCCGCCGAACTCAGCCTCGGACCATGACTGCATGTACCCGGTGGCCTCCATGGAGGAGCGCCGCATTGCCGGCCTCATCGACGCGGGATGTCTGCTTTTCGCTTATGGCGGCTTTCTCGCTCTTTTCGGTTCCCTTGGAGGACAATTTACCTTCAGCAAATTGAGCGCCGCCGTATGTGTCGCGACGTTCGTCATCGTGTACCTGCAATATTTCGCTCTCTTCACTGTTTTCGGCGGCACAACACCGGGCATGATGCTTCGGGGCCTGCAAGTGGTCGGTTTCTCAGGCGAACCCCCGGAGCCTCGGCAGATGCTGTGGCGCAGTGCGGGCTATATGCTATCCGCGAGCAGTTTTTTCATGGGGTTTCTCTGGGCTATGTGGGATGAGGATGCCTTGACTTGGCATGACCGCTTGTCTCGCACCTATCTCTGTCCGGCACCAACGTTTGCCGACATGGAAGTACCGCACGCCGCGCATAGCCGTTGACGGATGCGCCTGGCATCCCTTTTCTCGCGGCTGTAGGTTAGCTGCGGCAGGCCCTCGCAACGCGAACGATTGCTTTCAAACTGGTCTCCACGTCCGCTTCCGTGGTCGCCCATGACGATACGCTGATCCTCATTGCGGACTTTCCTTGCCACGTCGTTCCTCCGCACCAGCACGTCCCGTCCTCTTGCACGGCTCGAATCACTTTCTGCGTGGCTTCGGAGCCGCCGAAAGACACGAGTAGCTGGTTGATGACCACGTCGTTCAGCACTTCGAAACCTGCATCGCGCAGCCCCTCCGCAAATCGCTGCGCATGCGCGCAAGTCCGTTCCACGAGCGAGCAGAGCCCCTCTCGGCCAAGTGCTTTCAGGGCCGCCCACAATTCCACTCCTCGTGCTTTTCGCGAGGCCTCTGGGGTGTGGTACATCGGCTCGCGCCGCGCTCCAGCTTCCAGGTAGGCTGCTGTCATCGTCATTGCTGCACGCAACGCCATCCCTTTCTTCACCAGAACGATGCCGCTGTCATAACTGACGTTCGGCCATTTGTGCGCGTCGGTGGCCCAGGAATCGGCTTGCTCGAATCCCGCGGTCAAATGGCGATACTTCGGCGAGACCGCCGCCCACAGACCGAAAGCCCCGTCCACGTGGACCCAAGCTTCTCGCGCGTGGGCCCGCTCGCAGATTTCCGCGGCGGGATCGAAGGCCCCGCTGTTTACGTTTCCCGCCTGGATACACACAATCGTACGCTTGCTCAATTGTGGCAATTTGTCTGCGCGCATCCGTCCCTGATGATCCGCTTGAACGCAAATTACGCGCTTCTTCCCAAAGCCTGCGAGGCTAAGCGCCTTAAGAAGCGAAGCATGCACTTCCTCACCAACTACGACATCGATGGGCGGCGCCCCGAACATTCCGTCGTCCTCGACATTCCAGCCCGCCCGTGCAAGCAGGGCATGGCGCGCCGCCGCTAACGCGGTAAAATTCGCTGTCGTTGCGCAAGTTACCAGCCCGCCCTCGCAATCTTCCGGCAGGCCAAGCGCCTCGCACACCCACCCAAGCGCTACCTCCTCCAACTCCGCTGCAACTGGCGACATTGACCGCAACGCCGCATTTTGGTCCCACGCCGCCGCCAACCAGTTTGCGGCGAGAGCAGCGGGCAGCGTTCCGCCGATCACGAACCCAAAGTATCGGCCACCCGTTGTCGCCACCGTCGCGGGCGAGCCGATTTCATCCAACATTGCAATCATGTGCCTGGCGTCGCTCGGCTTTGCGGGAAGCCGTTCGCGGAATCTTGCCAGTCTCTGGACGTCCCTCTCCTCCGGAGCGACTCGGCGTTCAGCGATGTCCGCCGCGTATTTGAGCGCTCGCTCTGCGGCTCCGCGTAGCAACTTCTCCACCTGGAAGCTTTTCTTGCCATTTGTTCGCAAAGGTACACCGACCTTTCTACTCCTGCGAGTTTCCGCGGGGCAGCAGCCATGTAAATTTTGAACGCCGGGAACCGGCCTATGAATCTAGAGGATTGATTGGGGAAGGAAAGAGCCGAATTGTCTTCTACTTCTTCTTGATGACCGCTTCGTCGGAGGCGATTTTTCCGTCACGGATGAAAATGATTCGGTGCGCGTGCTGCGCGATATCGTGCTCGTGAGTGACAAGAATAATCGTGTTGCCCTGCCGGTGGAGATCCGCGAATAAAGCCATGATCTCCTCGCCGGTTTTCGAATCGAGATTGCCTGTGGGTTCGTCTGCCAGCACGATGGATGGCGAATTCACCAGAGCTCGGGCGATGGCCACGCGCTGTCTCTGGCCTCCCGATAGCTCATTCGGTTTGTGAGACATCCGTTCCACCAAGTCCACGTGGGCCAAAGCCTTCTTCGCCTTTTCGATCCGTTCCTCCGCCGGCGTGCCGTTATAAATTAGGGGAAGTTCCACATTGTGCAGCGCCGTAGCGCGCGGCAGCAAATTAAATGTTTGAAAAACGAAGCCGATCTCTTTATTCCGAATATACGCCAGCTCGTCATCGTCCAGCTCGCTTACCAGGCGTCCCGCAAGCCAGTATTTGCCGCCACTCGGCGAATCCAGGCATCCAATAAGGTTCATCAAAGTGGACTTCCCGGAACCCGACGGCCCCATGATGGCCACATACTCGCCCTTCCGAATCTCCACGTCCACGCCGCTTAGCGCGTGCACCTTCTCCGAACCCATTTCATACACTTTGGTCAGCGCTTCGGTCTTGATCACGATTCCCGAGCTGACCAAATCCTCGCGATACGAATCCGTTGCGGCTGTCTCCACCGGCATTCGATTGTCCCTCGCCTCTCAAGCTCCGTCAGCTTAGCTGGTCGTCTACTTTCTTCGGTACGGAGTTGTCCACCTTGACGCTCGCCTCTGGCTTTAGCGTTCTCAACGCCTTGTAGCTCCCTACCACGATCTCATCGCCGACTTGCAATCCCTTGGTGATTTCGATGTTCGTAATTCCGGTGATTCCCGTTTCCACGGGCCGGAAAAATGCCTTTTCCCCGTTAACCACGAAGACCCCTTGTACTTCGTCCTTGTTGGGATCCCCAGGCGAGGCGGGCGGCGGCGCTGCCAACGTCACTCCCGAATCTCCTTGCCCGTTCGCTTTCTTCGCCGCTGCTTCCAGATCTTTCCGCGTGCGCACCGCAAGCGCCTGAATCGGAATTGCGATCACGCCTTTTTTTTCGGCCGTCTTGATCTTTGCTGTCGTAGAAAGCCCCGGCCTCAAATCGGTCGGCGGATGATCGAGCCTCACGACCACTTTGAAGTCCTTGGCTTCCTGCGTGCCAGTCGTGGATTGCGTCGTGGCCAAACCGGAGCTGCGCAACGTCGCCTGCGAACCAATCTCCGTCACCTTGCCCGTGAACACTTTTCCAGGCAACGCATCAATGGTCACATCCGCTTCCTGCCCCAGCTTTACGTTAATGATGTCGGTCTCGTCGACCTTAACTTCCGCGGTCACCACGGACATATCCGACAGCGTCATTAAGAAACTGCCGTTCGAGTTCTGAATGCCGGGAACCACGTAATCGCCCACGCGCTCCGGCAAGTAGCTCACGATTCCATTAATCGGAGAGGTGTACGTCGTCTTTGACAGTACGTCCTTGGTCCGCACCAGCATCGCTTTGTTCTGATTCACCTGCGAGCGTGACTGGTCCAATTGCGCCTTGAGCGACACCACCCGCTCGCGCGCCGCGTCTACCGCCGCTACAGAGCCGTCATAAGCGGACTTTCGTTGATCGAAATCCTGCTTGGCGATCAAACCGGCCTTGAAGAGTCCCTGCCCACGCTCCCAATCGAGCTTGGCCTTTTCCATGTTTGCCTGTTGCGACACCAGGTCTGCTTTCGCCGCCCGGTAGCTGGCATCAGCCGCCTGCACTGCGTCCTCCGCAGAATGGATGGCTGCCGCCTGTGCCTGGACGTCCGCGCTTGCCTGCACGTTTTCCTGTTGCAACAACCGGTCGCCCTTCTTGATGTGGTCGCCTTCCTTCACCATGATTGCTGTGATCCTGCCGAATCCTTGAGCAGTCACATTCGTATAGGTAGTTGGTTTGATCTCACCAGATGCCGTCACCAGGGATACCAGATCGGCTTGCTTCGCAACCTTCGCCGTCTGAACCGTCACCACTCCCTTATTCGCCTGGTGAATGCTGACCACCACGATTACCGCTAGGGCCGCCACAACACCCAACCCGATAACGACTTTTTTCCACGTCTTCATCTCAATCCTCTTTAATCTGCCACTGGAATGCTCTCTCGAACCGTCCTCGCAGTGGACCATCCCGGCGAAGACACAAGGGTTCTCTCTTCAGCCTGTCCTCTACTTTACATACGCCCTTGTGGGTCGAAATGTTTCGCCAGAGGCTGCCGCACTCGAGGCGGTTTGGCTTCCTGATCGGGCCGCTCGTGACCATTTTCAGAAAGCTGGGGGCTAATCTCTTCTATATTGTAGTTTCAAAACAGTTTAAAGGGAAGGTTTCCTCTCGACAAACCTCTCCTGACCCTCGATACAGCACCCTGATACTTAGGACGTATCTGACGCAATTTTGTTAACTGAAATCCGCATCTTCCCGGACTGTTTCTGACTTCTCCCTTCTAGCCCGCTGCCCTTTTCTGAGGTCTCGCTCGTATCCAAGACTTCTCGTTCAAGACTTCTCGCGGGACATAAGGACCTGGCCCGGAACATGATTTTGATACTCCGATACGGCCAGCAACTCTCTCGACGAACAGACTTATGTACTCAACGTAATTCCTTTGCTAGCTGTCAGATAGCAGCAGAAGAGGTCTTCGGAGATTGTGTTTGGGTACCGCTTCTCATCCCAATTTCCTGACAAACTAGAGATATAAGAGCATTTCCGCTTTGCGCCATCGCCACCTCCGGATCTCCCCAAACCGCGGCACGCTTGAGACCCCTCCAGTAGCCCACGCGCAAATTCTCATTGCGCTTGGAAGTCCAGGTGTATAGCACATGCGAAGCGCGAAGCCTTTTAGCTGGCAATCCGTGGCTCCAGGTTTCGCTCCGCCCACCCGTCTCCCGATAATTACGGGCAGGGCATGGCTTCGTTTATACTTAGGTATTCCACGCGGAATGTGGCGCCCTCTTCCTGCCTCTCCCTTCTAAAATAGATTCCCTTGGTCCTATGTCGCCTAACAAAACAATCGGACGCATGGTGGGCATCTGTCTCTTCTTCGTGCTTGTTTATGCCCTCGTCTCGCTTTTGCTCCCTCGGGGAAGCCGCGCTCTGACCATCTACGGAGACTTGGCTCAGTGCCTCGTGCCGCTTGTGGCCAACGCCGGTCTTCTCTTGAACGCCGGAACTCCCCACTGGCGCAGAAATCTCTTCTGGATGTTGATTGCGATGAGTTGCACGCTTTGGATGATCGGGCAATTCGATTGGACCTACTATGAAATCTATCTCCATCGCCCAGTGCCGGACGCTGATCCCTTAGACGTCGCTTTTTTCCTGCGCGGCATTCCCATTATGGCAGCGCTGACGCTCCGGCCCCATCTCAAGCGAGGCGGCTTGCACCTCCGCTTCGGCTACTTGGACTTTACTCTCCTCCTTTCCTGGTGGCTTTTCCTTTATGTCTTCATCGTCCTGCCCTGGATGTATGCAGTTCCTTCCCCTGCCGAGTACAATTACAACTACATCCTTCTTCACAACATCGAGAATCTCGTCATTGTATTTGGTTTCGGCTATCTGTGGCTGCGCTCCGCGGGCGCCTGGCGCGTGGTCTATGCGCATCTTTTCGGCGCTTCGACGATGTACATGCTCTCTTCTCTCACCATAAACGTCGCTCTCGAATTCAACCGTTATTACACGGGTAGTTTGTACGATATCCCCCTAGTCTCCTCTTTTCTGTGGTTCGCCCTCGCAGGCTATATCGCTTACCAAAAACGCGATGCCCTTGATGCTCCCTCAGGCGATTCATTCGAAGAAAACCTGGACGGCCCTCGTGCCGAGAGTGTCGTACCTGCCCGTCTGGCGATGGCTGCCGTGATCTCTTTGCCCTTCTTCGCCATTTACACCCTCCGGTACGCGCATGAAAGCCTCGTCGTGCGCGATTTTCGCCTATTGACTGTCCTCATTGCCTCCATTCCACTGGTTCTCCTCGTCTTTCTAAGGACTTATTTAGCGGATGTCGACCGTACTCGTCTTCTCTCTCAATCCGAGCGGTCAATCCAAAATCTCCAGCGCCTGCAGGCACAGATGGTGCAATCCGAAAAGCTAGTTTCTCTCGGACAGTTGGCCGCCGGCGCCGCTCATGAAATCAATAACCCTTTGACCGCCATTCTCGGCTTCTCTGATCTCTTGGCCGACGACCCTGCCCTTCCCGAAAAATCCCGCTCTACGGCTTCCAAGATCCGCGACCAGGCCCGCCGCACAAAAACTCTCGTCGGAAACCTTCTCAGCTTTGCGAGGCAGGTCCCGGCGGAGCGCACCCTTCTGGACATCAACACTGTCGTCACCAATGCCGTGCAGCTTCGCGCTCTCGACCTTGGCTCCGGGACGGTTCGTATCGAACTCCAGCTCGAATCCGTTCTCCCTGGCGTTCGCGGAGACAGCAATCAGTTGATGCAGGTTTTCTTTAACATGATCAACAATGCCGTCGACGCCATGGAATCAGCCAGCGGCGGCGTCCTCACCATCAAGACCATGCGCGACCGCGCCTATGTGGTCGTGCTTTTTTCGGACACCGGCCCCGGCCTGAAGGAACCTTCCCGTGTGTTCGATCCGTTCTATACCACCAAGGCTGTCGGCAAGGGCACCGGCTTGGGACTCAGCATTTGCTTCGGCATCGTGCAGGAGCATAGCGGTAGGATTCTCTGCTACAACCGCCAGGAAGGCGGTGCGGTGTTCCGCGTCGAGTTGCCCGCCGTTCTTGCGGTTCTGCCCACGAAGGAATTGCAGCCAGTTACTGGGCCTCAGAATCCACAGAGTGTTTCCTGATTTCGCTGGCCTCCGGGCTCATTCACTCTCGCCCGCCCTAACGCCCGCCGGTCTCATGTTAGAGTCTTGTTTCGAACTACATCTGGAAAACAGGAGTCACGATGTCGGAAGCTGCCATCGTCACCGAAAAGCTTTCCCGCCGCTTTGGCAATCTGATCGCGGTTGATGCCGTTGATCTCAAAGTCACCGCCGGGCAATTCTTCGGCTTTCTCGGTCCCAATGGCGCCGGTAAATCCACGACCATTAAGATGCTCACTGGCTTGCTCGCTCCTAGCTCCGGTCGAGCCGAACTCTTGGGCTTGGACTTCGCCGCGCACCCAATAGAAGTTAAGCGCCAGATCGGCGTCGTTCCGGAGGGAATGGGCCTCTTCGAACGATTGACCGGCGCCGAATATCTTCATTTTGTCGGCCGCATGTACGGCCTCGATCGCCCAACCACGCAGCGCCGCTCCCAGGAGCTACTCGAGTTCATGCAACTCGCCGACCGCCCCAAAACCCTGGTCGCCGACTATTCGCACGGCATGCAGAAAAAGCTCGCCCTCGCCGCTGCCGTAATTCACGGTCCACGCATCCTTTTCCTCGACGAACCGTTCGAAGGCGTGGATGCCCTTGCCGCCGGCGCGCTCAAAGCACTCCTCGGCCGCATGACCGAACGAGGCGTCACCATTTTCCTAACCTCGCATGTCCTCGAAATCGTCGAGCGGCTCTGCAGCCACGTGGCCATCATTCACAAAGGCCGGCTGGTCGCCCAGGGTTCGCTCGAGGAGCTGCGCTCGGGAATCCCCGGTGAAGAAGGCAGCAAAACAACCCTCGAGCAGATTTTCCTCTCGATCGTCGGTCAGGATGGCTCCCGCCAGCCGCAACTTGAGGAGCTCTCTTGGCTGATGTAGCTCGCATTCCGGGTGTTTGGGAGCAGGTCCGGCTGGTCGCCGCACTTCGCTGGCGCATCCTCCGCAACAACCTCCGCAAGAAAAATAATCAGTGGGATCTCATGGGGATGATTTTGGCCGGCTTTTTCGCCGGCATAGCCGTCCTCGGCCTTAGCGTCGCTTTTTGCTTCGGCGCTTATATCTTTCTCTCCGGCGCTCACGTCGCCTGGATCGCCTTGCTCTTCTGGGGAATTTTTCTTTTCTGGCAGCTCTTTCCCGTTTTCTCGGCGGGATTCGGCGCCGGCTTTGAATTTCGCACGCTGCTCCGCTTTCCCCTTAGCCTTCGCGCGTTTTATATCGTCGGCCTTGCGTATGGGCTCGCAGATTTTGCCGCCATCGCTTCCGCCTGCTGGCTGCTCGCCATGAACGTCGGCGCGGCTCTGGCGAACCCCGCTCTGCTGCCGGCCATGCTTGTAGTTTCATTTCTCTTCTTGCTCATGAACATAACGCTCGAGCGGTTGATTGGCTCCTGGCTCGAACGCATTCTCGCTCGCCGCCGCTCCCGCGAACTGTTTTTCGCGTTGTTTATACTTCTGGCTGTTTCCGTGCAATTCATTTCCCCGCTGCTGCAGCGATACGGCCATTCGGCGCAGCCTTGGGTCCGTCACTTGCTTCCTTACCTCGCCGTTTTTCCCCCGTCTCTTGCCGGCCAGGCCATCGTTGGTGCCGCCCAATTTCATTTTTCTCAAACTCTGCTCGGTGCGGCCGGCATCTCAGCCTATGCCCTGCTTTTCAGCATATTTCTCTGGATGCGCTTCGCCACACAGTTTCGCGGCGAGGAACTCAGCGAGACCACGGCTCCCGCGCGCTCCATCGTGCGCCCGGATGCCCGTGCCACAGTTCAATCCGACGCGCTTCGTTTGTTGTCTCCACAAGTCGCCGCCGTCCTCCGCAAGGAGTTTCGCTACCTGACGCGCAACAGCTTTGCTTTCTTTCTCCTGATCATGCCTCCCGCCTTTGTGCTCCTCTTCACCACGCAATTCGCCGGCCGCCATCCCACCGCCATGAAGCACCCGATTTCTTCCGAATTGTTTTTCCCGGGAATGATGGCCTACCTCATTCTCATTCTGATGGCCCCCGCCTATAACACTTTCGCCTACGATGGGAAATCCATCCAGACGTACTTCACCTCGCCCGTCAGTTTCCGCGAAGTATTTCTGGGAAAAAATCTTCTCCAGGTCGTGATTCTTCTTTTTGAACTGACCATCTCCGTATTCGCTTTTTCCTACCTTGTAGGCCTTCCTTCCCTGCCCATTCTCCTAGCTACGATCGCCGCCATCGTCTTTTTTGTCTCCGGACAACTCTCCATCGCCAATTGGTCCTCGCTGTGCTTCCCGCGCAGGCTTAATTTTGGCCAGATGCGCGGCCAGCGCCAGTCCGGCATGGCCGTCCTCGTCTCTTTCGGAACACAATTTCTCCTGGGCGCCATTTGCGCGCCTATCCTCTTCTTGAGTCGCTGGACCGGCGACCGCTGGCTCCCCACGGAGGTGTTTGCGTTTCTGGCCGCAGCCACTATCGCGGGCTACGCAGCCGCGCTCGATCCCCTGGCTGCGCTCGCAGAGAAAAAGAAAGAGACCCTGATTGACGCGCTATCCCGGTGAAGCCTCATAACGCTGTGGTTTGACCGCACTCGTTGACCTGCGGTTTATTCCACGGCATGCAACGCTTCTGCGTATCGTTCTGCAATCGCTTTCCAGGAAAAGTATTGTTCCTGCGCCCGGCGGCTGCAAGCCGCTAGTGATGCTCGATATTCCTCGTCGGAAAGCACCTTCAGCAGCGCTTCTCCCAATCCTCGCTGTCGCTTCGGGTCGGCGAATAGAACGCCCGCTTCCGTGATCGGCGACGCTGTTTCCCGCCCGTCAAACGCAACCACCGGCAGGCCGCACGCAATTCCCGCAATCGCACTGCCTCGTCGCGAAGAAATCGCACCGCGCACGAATAGCAATACATCGCACGAGGCCATTTGCCGCACGATCTCCTCCGCCGGCAAAACTCCCAGCGCGGTAATCTCCACCGGGACCTGGTCCATCAAATTCTTCAACGCTTTCTCCGCTGCCTCCGAATTTCGTCCCATCACCACCAGCCGCAGCTTGCCCAGCCGCTCTGTGACGACGTGCAGCGCCTCGGAAATGCTCGCGATTTCCCAGACGCCGGCCTCTCCACCAGTGATCCCGAAAACGGCAATCGAGGGCAGCCCGTTTGTTTCAATTCGCCGCATGGTCCACGATGTTTCCGGTTCCGGTAGGTTCGCACCCACCGGAATGAAAACGGCCCGCGTATGCTTCTGTCCAATCCAGGAAATCTTGCTTATCGGCACGGTAAAGACGCCGAGGCTGCAAGTCCGCAGCGCCTCGCTCATGGCGTGCGTCTGCGCGCGTCGCCGCAGTTTATCGATGGTGCGGCTGCCTTCGTAGGGCAGAACGTCGTGATAGACCATCGCCACTCGCGCTCCCGCTTGCCGTAGAATTCGCCCTACTCGCAAAAACCGCAGCGGAAAACCGCGCTCCGACCACGCCAGCGCCGTGTATTGCACGAGCACCCAGCACCCGCGCCACGCGAGCGCACGCTGGTCGAGCTCTCTCATCGCTGCTGGCCAGCCCAGGTCTTCCCACTCCACGCGCACTAATTCCAGTTCGAAATCGTGCGCCCGGAGTGCCGCTCCCAGATAGCGGCAATATTCTTCCACCGCATCCGTCGGTGTATCCCGCCGCCCCAGCAGTGCGATGCACTTTTGCGTCATTGAGGAATTGCCAGAACGTGGTTCGTGCCGCAGGCCTTGCACGTGTAGCCAAGCCGCGAGAACTTTTCAACCAGGATGCGCTCATTCTCTTCGCTATGCATTTCGCAGATAATCCCAGGTCGTTTCTCGTTCAACAATCGCTCCGCCCCTCGAAACACTTCGACCTCGGCCCCTTCCACGTCGCACTTGAGAAAGTCCGGTGATGGATGGGCTCCAGCGTAATCATCAAGCGAGACGCCGGCCACTTGAATGGTGTCTTTTGTGCCCTCAGCGACGATATGCCCAAGCCCGCGATCGGGCGAAGCCGCCGGATCGGTTCGCGCAAAGAAGACCGGTCGCGTTTCCGATAGCACGGCCCTTTCTTCTACCGTGATCCAGCCAAACGCGTTTCGCGCAACGTGCTCGCGGAGCCGCCCCGAGATTTCCGGATCGGGCTCGAAAGCCACGACGCGGCCCGCAACTCCTACAAGGCGCGCCGCCAGCAAGGAAAAAAAGCCGATGTTCGCTCCAACATCGTAAAAAGTCATTCCCGGACGCAAGTGTTGCTGCAAAGCCCTTTGCACTTCCTGCTCGCCGCCGCCTTCAAAGTAAGTCGATCCCGTCCGTGGATTCAAATGCAGCCACAAGCTTTGTGCTGGGCCTCTTTTTACTTGCACCCACGTGAGCGAATCGCGCGGCACAAGTTTCGCTCCCGCCCGACGTATCAATACTCCGACCACTGGCAACCTACCCAGCTTCGCCGGAAGCGAATCGTGCCGCAGCAAGAATTGCGCCAGCCAACTCTGCGTCGAGCTCAATTTATTTCTCCACGACAAAACTCCCGATTACCAGAGCGTCCATCCCGGAGCTGAAAAAAGTACGAATCGCGTCCGTCGGTGTATGCACGATCGCCTCGCCGCGCAGATTGAACGAAGTGTTCATGATCACCGGTACGCCGGTGCGCTTCCCGAATTCGTCAATCAGCCGCCAGTAAAGTGGATTGATCTCTTTCTCCACCGTCTGCGGCCGTGCGCTCCCGTCCACGTGCGTCACCGAGGGAATCACCGAGCGCTTTTCCGGCCGCACCTGCGCCGTTAAAATCATGAAAGGCGAATCGCTCGCGCTCTCCAGATAATCTCCCGCCGCTTCCTTCTTCAGCGACGGCGCGAACGGCCGCCACCACTCCCGAAATTTCACCGCATTATTGACCTTAGCGTTCATCTCCGGGTCGCGCGGGTCCGCCAAGATCGACCGGCTCCCCAGCGCCCTTGGCCCAAACTCCATCCGCCCCTGAAACCATCCTAGAATCTTCCCGTGCGAAAGGAGCTCCGCCGCGCTCGCAGCCGCGTCGCTCACCCTTGCGTACTTCAGCTTGTAGGTCCGCAAATTATTCTCGATGGCTGCATCGTCAAACTCCGGCCCCAAATACGCGTGCCGCATCTCCTTCATCGGCAGGCGTCCACCGTCTCTCAAGATAAGGTGCGAGCGCCGCGCCGAGCGCTACACCATCATCCGATGCCGCCGGTTGCACGAAGATCTTTTCCACTAGCCCCGACGCCGCTATCTTCCCGTTCGCTTTCGAATTCAGGGCCACTCCCCCCGCCAGGCAAATATTCCGGGTTTTCGTTTTCTCGATGGCCATCTTCACGGTGCTGATCATCGCGATTTCGCAAGCTTCCTGCACCGCGTACGCCACGTCTTTGTGCTGCTCGCCGATTTCGCTCTCTGGAATTCGCCGCGGCCCGAACCGCCGTATCATTTCGGAAAATGGCGCGGCTCCCTTCGCCACCAACTTCCTGGCGTGCACCTTGTAAGGTCCGGCTTCCGGTTCAAGGAACGCGCGCAAATCCACTCCAGGTTTGCCGTAAGGCGCAAGTCCCATCACTTTCCACTCATCGCTGTTCCGTTGAAACCCGAGGTACTCCGTGAATTCGCTGTAGAAATATCCAACCGAGTCTGGAAAGGGAATCGTCAACACATGCTCGATCCGTCCGTTCCGCCCGTGCCAGATCGACGTCGCCTCCCACGCGCCGCGCCCGTCCATCACCACGACTGCCGCATCATCAAATCCCGAATAAGAATATGCGCTGATCGCATGCGCCAAGTGGTGGTCTACAAATCGCATCCGCGCCTTCGTTGCTCCAAAAATCTGCGCGAACCGTTTCGCCCCTCCCCCTTGATTCCACATGCTCAGGAAATGCAGCGTCGAGTTCAGTCCATTTGTATACGTCGCGGGCATTTGTCCTGTCGCGTAGCACTTCAAATCATGCCGAAACGCTGCTCCAGGAACTTGCCACCCAAAGCACACCTCGTCCAACTCCCCCACCCCGATGCCCGCAAACTCCAGACAAGCTCGAATCGCGTTCTGTGGAAAGCGCGCATCATGCTTCAGGCGGCTGATTCGCTCCTCCGCCACAGCAAACAACAGCTCCCCGTCGCGCACCAGGCACGCCGACGAATCATGCATCTGCGAATAATTAATCCCTAGCGTAATCATTTCAGTCTGATATCCGGTCTTTGCATAACACAGCTAGAACCCGTCCGATGACCATCCACTCAATCCCAAATCCTACGAAATCCCTATAGAGCTTCAGCAGAGCAGAATTCGCTTCGAGCCGAGAATTACTTCGATACCATATTGGCGTCTGCTCATGGTCCATCCATCGTTAGGCGGATTCCGGCTTCTGTGCAAATAGCGCCATACGGTCGCTCATTCCCATCAGTTTGCTAGCCTCCGCGACGGTCAGCAAAATGGCGCGCTGAAGAGCAGAAGTACCTGCACCCAGATTAGTGGAAAGAGGACTGGGCTCCAGCCATGAAATTCTTTTCACAATAAAACCAGCCCTCTCGACGCACAGCGCGAGGCTTTCGCGGGTGAAGCCCCACAAATGCCAGGGAACGTCGTCGATAGGACACCACGGCTGCCGCCTGATTTTGCGCTTCATTTTTACTACTCTCTGAAGCAGGCCTTTCACATTCGGTGTTGCCAGCACTAACGCTCCAGCCGGCCGCATGATTCGGAAGGCCGCTTTTAGGTCGGCGATAGGATCCTCAACGTGTTCGATAACATCCAGAAAACTAACTGCGGAAAAATGGTTTGGTGCAAAGTGTGCCGATGCTAGGCTCCCGTGCACTACTTCGCAGCCAAGCAGGTTGCGGACGTGCAGGAATGCGTCCTCGTTCGGCTCAATGCCCGCAATCTCAAATCCACGCTGCCGGGCGTTTCTAAGAAACATGCCGCTGAAGCAACCCACGTCCAGCAGCGAGCCGGCGCTGGCCCCGAGTCTTGCAATTTCATCAAGAAACTGTTCGTGTTCCTTCATCTTCCACGGAGGAAACGAATCTTCGCCCCTCGGCTGCGGATCCGGACGGTCTGCCAGCAGCGCGTCACCCTTGTATAGCTGCATCAGCGTGGATTCAGCAGGCCTCTCAACCGTGAACAAGACGCCGCACCTTCCACATTCCCTGATCCGTACTCCCTCTTTTATCCAGACTTCGAGTGGATCGGGAGTTCCGCAAATCGGGCAAGTCATTTCCTGCCGCCGTCCCTTTTTCTAAAGCTCAATCAAGGCCCTAACATCTCGTGTGACTGCAGGTGCTCATTTCTAGCGCATCCTTGCTTTCCCTTGCAAAGTGCCGCTACTTTCCCCATCAACCTCTCGGCCGCTGTTCAACGATTGGTGCTGCTCCGGTTGGTTTGCCAAACCAATCCCGAATCCGGTGAAGTCCCTTGGCCCCATACCACTGTTGAATTCTATAAAAACCGCGCGGAGGCAGGACAAGCGTCGCACCTAGGACAAGCGTCTTGAATATCCGGTAGCCGACCGGCCGGTCCGCATAGCTGTACCGATACGCTGCCGTCTCTATTCGATAGGTCTCCCACGGCATCCCACCGTCGAGTCCTAACCGCATGCGGCCCGCATCGACCCAAATAGGTTCCATGACCGTCCCAATGATGTCCTCTCGAATCCCTAGCGCTCGAAGCCGTGGCGGCAAACATTTCAGCAAGACTTCCAGAACCCGCTGCTTCCGTCTCGTTTTTTGGTCGTCGTTTCCCGAGTACTGGAAAAGATTGCCCTCATGAAAGCGGTAGTAAAACAACGGCTTGTCCAAGACCAGCGCCGGCGCAAGCGCCGGCGCTAGCGTAAACATATATTCGTCGGCCTCGATCACCAATTGCTCGGGGAATGGGAGTATCTGATCGAGAATTCTCTTTCGAATGGTGATCTTCGTCGTACCAAGGAAACAACGCAAATGCGTAAAGAGAACTGCCGTCGGCAAGTCCTGCAAATGAACAATTGTCTTCTTTTCCGGAACCACAACCCCGAGAGGACGGCCATCTTCATGGAACTCGTAGTGCCCGTGGCCAACCGCACCTAGCTCACCGTTTTTTTCCAACTCGCGGACGGCAAGCTGAAGCTTATCGGCTGTCCACCAGTCGTCCCCGTCCAGAAACGATACGATTTCTCCCTTGCATTCCGGGATCCCCGCGTTAAACGCAGAAGCCTGCCCCCCATTCGGCTTTCGAATCAGCCTCACCCGCGGCTCGAATTTCCGCACTATCTCCGCCGTCCCATCCGTCGAGCCATCATCCACGACGACAATTTCTCGATCCGAAGACGGAAAATCCTGCTCCAGCACGCTCATGATCGCTTTCTCGATGAAGCGTTCGTGGTTGTACGTATCGATCAGCACGCTGACAAAAGGCTTTGCCATCGGTTAGCAGTCGTCGGTTGGCGGCTCGGTTCTCTTCCGGTCTCTCAAACGAGGTTCGCGCCAGCGCGTGGATGTCCCCTTGCTAAGTCTACGACATCTTCGCCGCCAAGGCCTTTCCTTTGGCGCCGACCCATCCTTCCCGGAATCTATCCGTCGCATCCAGCTTTTGTCGCTGCGCGAGGCACTTCGCTCATTAATTGGTGTACGTTTCCTTCGCTGTCGCGAAATGCGGTCATCCACAAATCGTGATCGGGCATCGGCGCAATCAATCGCGGCGCGGAGATGATGTCCACTCCACTCTCCACCAGACGCTGGTGCCCGGCGTTGATGTCCGCCACGCGAAAATAGAGGATTGAGCTGGGATGGTCGTATTCCGGGGAAGACGCCGTTCCCAGCATCAGGCGCACTCCTCCACAATCGAAAAACGCCATGCTCGGCACGGTGAAGAGCAGCTTCAGTCCCAGCACGTCCCGGTAGAAAGTCGTGGCGCGCTCCACGTCCTTTACGATGATCGACATTTGCCCGATGTTTTGGATTCCCAGGCTTGCCGCTGCTGCGCTCATTTTCCTTTACCTCCCCAAGCAGTTTAGTTAGCATAGCTAACTAAACTCCATGCCCCCTGTCAAGCGCAAAACTCGTCCTCCCGTCGCCACCCCGCCGGACACCCTCCCGCAGCCCGCCATTGACCTCGCCGATCGACTTCACTCCGCCGCCATTCATCTGCTCCGCCGTCTTCGCGTGCGCGACCGCGAATCCGGCATTGGCCCCGCCCAGCTTTCCGCCCTGTCCGTTCTGGTCTTCGGCGGTCCCAGGTCGCTCGGCGAGTTGGCCGACGCTGAGCAAGTCCGCCCGCCGACTATGAGCCGCATCGTCGCCGGCCTGGAGCGCGCCGGGCTGGTCCGCCGCCAATCCACCGAAGACGGTCGCCGCGTCCGGCTGACAGCTACCGGCAAAGGAACCAAGGTCATGGGGGAGGGCCGCAAGCGCCGCGTTGATACGCTCGCGACGGCGCTGGCCTCGCTGCACGAAAACGAAAGGGAGCAGCTTCTGCAAACCGTAAATCTGTTGAGGCAAGTGATTCGAGCTCTCTAAGCCTTCGCTTGCCGCAAAGGATTTCCTTTCCATTGGGCGATGGATACGGGCCAGCTAGCCGAAGGGAGACGTGCAAAAGGATTGCGTTCTTCAGAAATGACGGGAAGGCGGCCGAAATGTGTATTCCGCACCGTAACGGAAGACCTTGCCTCCCGAAAGCGGTTCCATCCGCTTGATTTGGGCGGAGATGAAAAGGGGTGGCTCCCCGGGCGAAAATGGCGCGGCAATTTCGATCAAAGAATCCATCGCGTACCGTTTGAGGCTGCGGAAGCAGATTCCGCCCTTGGATACGTTCTCGCACTCTACGATCTCGTCGGCGTGCCCCGAGTCGCGCACGCAGGCTGTGAAAGACACTCGAATGCGAACATGGCGGCGCTTGTTGATGCGCCGTCCATTTGCATCGAGCCCGCGTAGGTGAGGGTCTGGTGGTTTTGCAGCGGGAAGCGGAAGGTGCTCTGCAGTCTCCGACGGATGGAGAACGGCGATGGAGGTGGCCACTTGCGGCGAATCCTGAATGTCGCCTATCGAAGTAAATTCTTGAATGGCGAATTCCCCGGAGTACGATGCGGCCTGCGGAGCCAACACGGGCGGGCACAAGGCTGCGTGCTCCGGCTCAAAAGATGGGTGGTGCAGGGGCGCGGGCGAGCCAGGACGAGTTGCCAGCGTGTTTGGTGAGGGCGTGGGCGTCTGCGAATTGAAATTTGGTTTGGCCGGGTCTGCGATGGGAGAGGGGACAGCCTCGCTTGAAGTCTTTTTCCAGGGCGTGGACGTACCGCATTCCTGGCAGTAGCGGAGGACGTTTCCGAGGACGGAATAAACGTCTTCTTCGATATCGCCCTGTTCGACCTCCTGGCGGGCCTCGCAGAAGCTGCATTGGAGCAGGAAGCGTGGAATCGCCGGTTCGTAAGGCTCGGGAGGTGGAAACTGAATGGGCCAGAAATCAGGATCCGGATCGACAAACGCGAGGCCGTAAACATAGCGGCCTGGTTCGCCACCCATTTGACCTACGAGGCGGACCGCCGCCTCTTTGGTCGTACCTGGCAGACGGAGCGTCAAGACTTCGTCAGGAGTAAAGCGATAGCGCGAGACGACTCCCGCACCGTGGCGGCTGAGCAGGACAGTTTTCGTTTCTTCTGAAAACACCTTGCCGGCGGTGTCCGTTCCGAGGAGGACGATCGCTATTTCCTTGGCGATGCGACCGCTGCGGCGTTTTGACTGCATGAGTCAGTTTAAGCGGTCTTGAGTTAGGAGAGCCTAGATGGGTTTGGTTGTGGCGTGGTTCAGACCTTGGCGGACGGAAAGCGGTATGCATTTGAGAGCAATAGACAGAGCTCAATTTGAACGAGATGGCGAAGAACTAGCGTAAGTACATAGGTACTAAAAGGAGCCCTGGAAAAATAGCGGAAGTACTGAGAAGAATGAACCCGTCGGGCTATCGACGGAAAAAAGGGTGGAGCGCAGAATCGTAGGTGTAGTCGGGAGTTGGTTACGGCTTCCGGAGCAGAAAGGCTTGGGCCTGATTGCTCCTGTAGGACGTACTGCTGTTCGCGAGCACAGCAGGACGCACGGAAGTGCCGGATTGGCTTCGGATTACAAGACCCTCCATCCCCCACGCCCGAGCGGCCGGTCCCCCCACCGGCCGCTCTTTTTTTTGGCCTCGAAGTTAGCGGCCAACAGTCGAACCTCGAGTGTGCGAAGAAAAGGTTCGGAGACATGGCAACGGTTTGGACTCAACGAGTCGGATCTGCGGCTGGCGGGACGGAGATAAGAAATAAGGGCCTGACAGAATCAGGCCCTCCGAGCTGAACCACTTCGACGACACACTCGCGGGAAGTTATGATCCCGCACAGGCCAACCACCTCTAACGAACGGCCAGAAATGAAAAAGGGGGCTGGTGCAAGCCCCCTTAATCGAACTGACCCCCCAATAAAACCGGAACCGAGTCGAGGTTCGGATCCGGCCACCCCGGGAAGCCAATCTTGTAAGTTGCAATGAATGAGAGCAATAGTCGTGCCAGCGATGTTGCCACTTGGAGGAGGAGCAGAGGTGTATGATTCAAAAGAATTTACAAGAAAACAGAATCCAGTGGAGAGCTGGAAACCCGAGAGATTCTACAAAATCTCACAGATGCCCGGGAATCACCTACATTCTTTGGGAGTATTGCCTTGAGAAAGAGGTGACGGGCAGGTTTCTCTAGCGGTGCGGTAACGTACCCGCCCGGTAGACTCCCGATAGATAGTCGGACGATCTCCACGAGGAAGAACTACTCGAATGCACCTGGGCTTGCCAGCTTGGGAGATGACAACTCGAGAAGCATAGCAATCCCAACTTTGCTTTTTACGGGATAGAGGGATGGAAGTGCGAGGCACGCACATGAGTTAGGCGTTTCCTATTGCAGCAGTGGCATGTTGCCAGCGGCGCCAGATGAGCCACCCAGGCAGCAGAAGCAGCAAAAACCAAAAGGCGAGAACCGGGCCGTATTCGGCGAAGAAGAGTATCAGTGCGAGCAACGTATCCGCGACTTTGCGATATCCGCTGACGGCAGCGTTGTGGATTAGCGTGGAAATCGCGGGGGCCGGGGAATCCAGCTTGGCTTTGTATTCTTCGGAGAGTTTCAGGTCGATGGTGGCAAAGTCGACGCGGTGCTCGAGATTTTTTTGTTCAGCTTCCATTTGCTCGATTTCGCCGCGGGAGCGCTAAAGCAGCAAAAGCGGGACAATTTCGAAAGCCCCGGGCACTGCTCAAAGGCGCTCGATGAAGGTTCGACCGCAGCTATCGACCGTGAAAATGCACGATTAACGTGGCGTCTTCTTCGTTCAGCTTTCCATTGCAGACTGCGGGAGCAAAAACCCATTGCCGCACGAGAGTCAGCGCTTCGGCACCAAGATCGTCGCGCTCTGCGCTCTGCACAACGGCTTGGTGCACCTTGCCATCTGGGCCGATCACTGCCCGTATCACCACATCAACATCACGGGCGCCGCTCCCCATCCTGGGCTGCGGCATCGATTGTCCTATTGCGGGCTTGTAGGTCGTGCACCATACGCGAGTGCTGGCATTCGGCGACGGCACCAAGGCGTTTTGCGTCGCATCTTTTAACTCCGTCATCGTTTGTGTAATTTCCAGTTCGGGCAAGCCGTTCCGCGAAAAACTGATCTTTCCGGGCATTAGCGCTCCCGCAAAGGGGAAGAAGTTCCGGTACTCGATCAGCTTGTTCCCAATTTTTTGGCTCGCCAATGTTCCCTGAGCGGCGTCGACGCAAATTTCGTTGTTTTCGGTGCGCTGGCCGCGAATCGTGTCAAACTCGATGCACCGCAACTTGTGTTCGTCAGCGCCCGCCTTCTCGACGATCTCACGAATGACATCATCATCCGCAAAGCGCACTGAGTAGAGCGGCGTGATCCTCATCATCGTTACGACGGGGGCGGGCGGCAATTCCGAGGTCCTCTCCGTGCTCAGGCCTGAGTGGGTATATATATTGGTGGCATGATAGTCGCCAAATGTCGCTTCATCGCGCCGGCCCGCACCCTGGATCACCACGCGAGTGAAAGTCCCTTCTCGCATCGATGAACTCGTGTCCAGCACCTCAAATCTATCCGTCCTCTCGAGATTCGGCAGGTTTGGAGACATGCTCAGGCCATTCGCTTTTTCCAGCAATTGTACCGCGGCACTTCTGACGTC
The DNA here is from genome assembly GCA_963824515.1 of uncultured Acidobacteriota bacterium. Taxonomy (GTDB): domain Bacteria; phylum Acidobacteriota; class Terriglobia; order Acidiferrales; family UBA7541; genus Acidiferrum. The sequence continues at coordinate 393,760 of CAWGPN010000008.1, read as the reverse complement.
GGGATCCTGGGGAAAATTTGCGGAGGGAACGAAAAGGTAAGCTGCCAACGCGCAGAGAACGTATTTCATGTGGTACCCCCCAGCTTTCAGCCGAAAGCATTGGCTCCAAGGTTACGTATCGCAGGAATTCTACACCTGAACCGTGTGGATGCCAATGCCGTAAGGGGCAAAAAAACACTTGACATATTCCCATATAGGCATGTATTGTGGCGTGCATGGCGAGAGCGGCGACAACTTCGGATGCGTTCAATGCGGTGGCTGAGCCGCGGCGGCGGGAAATACTGAATTACCTGGCTCTGCAGGAACGGCCGGTGGGAGAGATCGTGGATGCTTTGGAGATGGAGCAGCCTTCCGTTTCGAAACACTTGCGCGTCTTAAAGGATGTTGGACTGGTGCACGTACGGCGGGATGGACGGCAGATGTTTTACCGGACGAACGCGGAAGCGATCCGGCCCTTGCACGAGTGGACGGAAACGTTTGAGCGGTACTGGCGACATCAATTGATTCGGGTGAAGGAGCGGGCCGAGGAAAAGAGCGGCGCCGCGAAGAAAGACTGAGGAGATTTTCGCGAGGTAGATTTGCAAAAGTTTCCAAATCACACTTTTCCAAATAAGGAGGAAACATGAGTTCAACAGCAATCGGACCAACGGCAGGAATCGAGAATTTGACTTTGAATATTACGCAGGAAATTCACGTGAAAGCCTCGCTGGAGCTGACGTTCGAGGCGCTGGTGGAGCAACTGGGGGAGCGAAATGCACATCCCGACGGGACGCCGATGCCGATGAAGCTGGAGACATGGCCGGGCGGGAGATGGTACCGCGACTTGGGCGACGGGAACGGGCACTATTGGGCGACAGTGCAGGCGATCAAGCGGCCGACGTTGCTGGAATTTACGGGGCCGCTCTTCATGTCTTATCCGGTGGCGTCGAATCTGCAATACCGATTGAGCAAAGTGGATGGCGGGACGCTGATCAAATTCCATCACACGGCGCTGGGGCTGATTATTGACGAGCACCGAAAAGGCGTGGTGACGGGGTGGGCCTCGATTCACGAGCGGGTGCGGAAAGCGGCGGAAGCGAACGCCGGACTGAAGGCCGGGACGGGGCGGAAGCAGTAAGCGAAGGGAGGTGGCGCGCCGCGAAGGCGTGTGCATCCCATCGGGCCAAGCAGATTTTTAAATTTCGAGAAAGAGGAGAAGGAACATGTCTATTGCTGAAGCATTGCTGGCGGAGTTTGAAACACAGGCGCCGATCACGCGGAGATTTCTGGAGCGACTGCCAGAAGATAAATTGACGTGGAAGCCGCACGAAAAGTCCATGTCGGCCGGGCAGTTGGCGTTTCACCTCGCCTCCGTGCCGGGAGGAATCATGCGCTTCGTGCAAAACAACCCAGCGCAAGCACCAGAGTCCTTCAATTTTCCGCAACCAGCGAGCCGGCAGGAAATCCTGAAGACGTTTGATGAAAGCATCGCCGCGGTGCAGAGCCTATTGCCGAAGTTCGATGATGCGGCGATGAAGGAGACGTGGCGGATGGTCGGGGGCGGGCGGGAAATCCTGACGCAACCTCGAGGGGAGTTCTTGCGGGACGTCATGTTCAGCCACTGGTACCAGCACCGCGGGCAGTTCAGCGTGTACTTGCGGATGCTCAACGTGGCAGTGCCCGCGAGCTGGGGACCGAGTGGCGACGAACCACCACTTTTCGTGCAAAAGGCTCAATCAGCCTAATTGCCAGTCCGGGAGACGCTCATGTGCCCTGCATGCATGGCAACGGTGGGGCTGCTGATCGGCAGCGCGGTTCCGTTTTGGTACGAGGTCTGAAACAGTACTTTTAAAGAGGCTCAAGCGCCGATGGAGGAGCGGAGGGCGTTGGCCAGAGACTGGCTGAAGCGCTGGACGTCGGCGTCGTGTTCGGCTTCGACCATGACGCGGGCGAGCTGCTCCGTGCCGGAATAGCGGAGGACGACGCGGCCATTTTCGCCGAGAGCGGATTGCGCTTCAGCGAGTGCGCGGGAGACTTCGGGGAGTGTTTCGAGCGGGGGCTTGGACTTTACTTTGACGTTGACGATGATTTGCGGGTAATCCTTGAGGCCTTCGACGAGCGATTCGATTTTGCCGCGCATGGAAACCAGCGAGGCGATTTTTACGGCGGTGAGAAGACCGTCGCCAGCAGGGCTGTCTTCCAGAAAAATGATGTGGCCGGATTGCTCGCCGCCAATGACGTTGCCGCTGCGGAGCATTTCCTCGAGAACGTAGCGATCACCGACAGCAGCACGCGGCGAGAGCGATGTCTTCCCGGGCGAGGACGCGCTCGAGGCCGAGATTGGACATGGAAGTGGCGACAACGCGATTGCCCTTGAGCTTATTTTGAGATTTGAGGTGACGCGCAACGGCGAGAAGCACACCATCGCCATTAACGATCTTTCCTGTTTCGCAGACGAAGAGCGCCCGGTCGGCATCGCCGTCGAAAGCGACGCCAAGACGGGCGCGCTCCGCGACGACACGCTTCTGCAGGCCTTCGAGATAGAGTGAACCGCAGCCAGCGTTGATGTTGCGCCCGTCGGGCGAGACGCCCATGGAAACAACATCAGCGCCAAGTGAGCGGAAGAGTTCGGGGCCGAGCTTGTAGGCAGCGCCGTTGGCGCAGTCGAGAACGATGCGGAAGCCGGAGAGATTGGCACCGAGAAGAACGCGGCTACGGAGAAAATCGAGATATTCGGCGTCGAGGGACGCATCGGCCACGGGGAGAGGAGGATTTTTTGGAGGCGCATCGGAGCGGTGCCTAAAGATGTCGGCTTCGAGCTCTTCTTCAACGGAATCCGGAAACTTCATGCCCGCGTGAGAAAAAAGCTTAACTCCATTGTCCTGGTAAGGATTGTGTGAGGCGGAAATAACGACGCCGGCTTGAAAATCATTCTGGCGGACGAGGCAGGCGACGCCGGGGGTGGTTATGACGCCGGCAAAAGCGACGGAGGCACCGGCTTGGGCAAGGCCGGCGGCGAGGACAGCGGCAATGTGAGGGCCGGATTCGCGCGTATCCATGCCGATGAGCACGTGAGCGGCGGAATGTTCGCGGAGCAGATAGGCGGCGAGAGAACGGCCGGTGGCAAAAAGAGTGGCGTCGTCAAGTGGCGGGGTGCCGGGAACGCCGCGAATGCCATCGGTTCCGAAAAGTTCTTTGGGCATGTGAAGCTCACGTTCAATTCCTGAAGGACTGAGGCCAGAAAAGTTTAGCACAGAGCCGTGAGAGCACTTGGAGAGAGCGTTCCAGAGGTTCGCTTGGGTAAATAGCAGGCCTGGAGGCACGGAAGGGGCACCGCGGCAGGAAGGGGACGACATGAAATGCGAAACGGCCACGAGCGAAGGCAGCACTCGCCCGCGAGAGTATGCTAACGTGATGGGAACGGAGCACCTCGTGTCCGAAACCGAAACGCCGCTACCCACAGTACGAATCGCCGGATCAACTTTTAGCCTGCGCGTGTTGGCTGCGGCGATCATCCTGCTATTTTTCTACTATGCGGCCGGAGTCGTAATCACCGTGCTGCTGTCTATTTTACTTGCCTATTTCCTGGACCCGGCCGTCGAGCTCCTGGAAAGAACGCACGTGCCGCGCACGGTGGGCGCGATGCTGATGGTGCTTCTGCTGATTGCAGTGCTCGTCTCGGTAGGCTACGGGCTGGGGACAAGGACGGAAGACTTTGCGGCGAACTGGCCGAGATACGGCGCGCTGATAAAGCAAGCAGCAGGCGCAGTGGAAGGCAAGATCAGCGGACTCGAGGGCCAGGTATCGGCGATCGCGCCAGAAACGGTCCGACAACAAACGGGTGGAGAGAGGCCGGAAGCGTCGATTGTGCGTTCGCTCTTATTCCGCGGTATTGGCTCTCTCTACGCGCTTTTCCTGGAAATTACGTTTGTGCCGTTTCTGGTGTTTTTCATGCTGGCGGGAAAGCGGGAGGTCTGGCACGGCACGCTGCAACTCTTTCCTGCATCGCAGCGGACGCGGGTGAAGGAGACTCTGGAAGACTTGAGGGATGTGCTGAGAGACTACCTGGCGGGGATGACGCTTTTGACGCTGCTCGTGATCTTGGCGAGCAGTTTGTTCTTTTGGTTCCTCGGGCTGGATTTTCCGATGCTTACGGGAATAGCGTCGGGATTGCTGAATATGGTGCCGTACATCGGCGCCGTGCTGGCGTGGCTGCCCGCGTTTATTATCGCGCTGGCAAAATGGAGAACCTTCGGGGAGTTCGCGCTGATCGCCGGAGGATTGACGACCATCCACATCCTGGCTTTGAATCTGGTGGCTCCGCAACTGGTAGGGCGGCGGGTGCGGCTGAATGCGGTAGCCATCACGATAGCGCTGCTATTTTGGGGCTGGGTGTGGGGCGGCATGGGATTGGTGCTGGCGATCCCAATTACTGCGGCACTGCGCGTAATTTGCGATCATACGGAGTCCTGGCGGCCGGTCGGGCGCTGGCTTAGCGCGTGAGAAACCAGCCAGCGGCTGGTGACTTGCGGAAACCGCCGTGCTACGGCCGGCAGCAGTGATTCGGAATTTCCAGCGTCTGCCGCGTTTTTGAGAACTAACACTCTTTCAGAATTAGATGGCCAATCACTACGTGGTTCCTCGGGGGAATTCCATGAGACAAATGGTGGCTCGCTTGGTGGTTCTGGCGCTGGCTGCAGTATTCGTGTTAGCTCCGGCGGCGCGAGCGTGGGGATGCAAAGGACACCAAACGGTGGCGCTCATCGCTGAGAAGCATTTGGCGCCTGAAACACGGGAATTGGTGCTGAAGCTTCTGAGCGAGAACCCGATTGATCCGAAATTGAAGAGATATTGCGGAGAAGCAGTGCGGGACGCGATGGCAGATGCCTCGACCTGGGCAGACGACGTGCGCGGAGAACGGAAGAATGGGCCGTGGCACTTCATCGACATCCCTCGCGGATCGAAGCGAGGACCGCTGGAACCGTATTGCGGGAAGGGAGGATGCGTAACGAGAGCAATCACCGACCAACTCGCCATCCTGGAGGATAAGAACGCCGACGGGGCGCAGCGCGCGGAAGCACTCCGCTACATCATCCATTTTGTGGGGGACCTGCACCAGCCTCTGCACACCATCACGAATGCCGATGAAGGCGGAAATTGCGTGCCGTTAAAATATTTGCGGCGCAGCGCCCACGAACACAATCACTGGTTTTCGCCAAACTTGCACAGCATTTGGGATACGGCGATTCCCGAACGCGACGCGGAGGGCGCGGACGCCGCGGAATACGCCGACACGCTCAACGCTTTGTTCTCGACGGAGATCAAGGGCTGGCAAAAGGCGGGGATTCATATGGATAACTGGGTGTGGGAAGGTTACGACTTCGCGGAGAGTGTGGCTTATGGAGACCTGATGCCAAAGATTGCCGATCGAGCCGAATGTCGCCATGCACAGTTGTTCGGATGACAACAACATCGGCGAGCGCATGCTGCACCTTAACATCGTGGCCAACGAGGCGTACCAGAAAAAGGCGGCGGCGGTTGCCGAGAAGCGCATCGCGGAAGGCGGAGTCCGGCTGGCGATGATTCTCAACGAAGCGGCGAAGGCAACGCCGTAGGGCCGGCATTCTCCGTTGAAGCGAGGGCAGGATGAAAGCGCGGGAACTGGTAGTAAGGCTGCTGGACGAGGCGTACGAAAAGAACACCTGGCATGGACCCAATCTCAAGCAAGCGATTCGGGGAGTAAGCGCGAAACAGGCCGCCTGGCGTCCCGGGAAGGGGCGGCACAATATTTGGGAAGAGACCTTACACGCTGCGTACTGGAAATACGAGGTGCGCAGGCGGATCGAAGGCGAAAAGAAAGGTTCGTTTGCATTGAAGGGGAAGAATTTCTTTTCGCGACCCGAGAAGGGGAAGGTGAACGAAGCCGTTTGGCGTGCGGACAAGAACTTGCTCGACCGGGAGCACCGCGCCCTGCGAGCGGCGATCAGAAAAGTTCTGGACACGCCGCGGGGAATAAAATTTCTCCGGCAAATCTATGGTGTGGCTATGCACGATGTTTATCATGCGGGACAGATCCGGCTGCTGCGCCGTTTAGCGGTGCGCTAAGTGGCAGCGCCAGCCGGCGGTGCTTGGAAATTCTGCTTGCGGATCATACGGACGGTCGCGGCGAGATCAGTGGAGTCCTGAAAAAGGCGGATGGCGGCAATCCCGGCCGCACCGGCAGAGAAGCAGGAGAACACGTTTTCGAGGGTAATTCCGCCGATGGCGAGGACCGGAATGGTGATAGAGCGGCACACCTCGGCAAGACGCTCTATCCCTTGAGGCTCGCCGTAGACGGCTTTCGAGGGCGTGGCGAAAACCGGGCCGAAAAAAATGTAGTCGGCCCCCGTGGAAGCGGCGGATTGGGCGGCTGCCAGAGAATGGCAAGAGACGCCTACGAGGAAATCGTGCAAGGACGATTGGGCAAGGCGCGAGGCCAGCAGCAAGCGCTTTGCTTCTTTGGGTGGCAGGGAGTTTTCGCGCAGATGGACGCCACCTGATTGTTCGGAGAGAGCCACGTCGAGCCGATCATTCACTAGAAGGCGGGTTGCGGCCTGCGAGCGGCCTGCTTGCCTCGAAATGCGGGTTGCTGCCTCGCGCGTGAGCAAAGCAAAATCTCTTCCAGACAAGTCTTTCTCGCGTAGCTGAATCCAATCGACGTTCGCCGCTGCCACGCTTTCGATCTTCCCGAGCAGGTGCTTGATCAAATCTTCCTGGGGAGCGACACGCAAACTTCGGCGGTCCGTGACATAACAGAGAATTGGCTGGCTGCCCGGAAGAGGCAAGGAATCGTGCGTCGAACTACTGGGTAGGGACACGGGAAGAACCCGAACGAGAGCCAATGAAGCTGACGGCCAAAATGATGTCCAAGATGCCCACGCCGCTGACGGCGCCACGAAACGCGGGATGAAGGACCAGCCGAATAAGCGAAGGAAAGTGAAGAAGAAAAAAGTTCTGCTCCCAGAAGCCAGACCACGGGAGATAAAGGAGCAAGGCTCCCATTTCAAAACAAACGACGACCAGCAATGCGCGCAAGACGCGGTTCATGGCTAAGAGGGAGTCCCCTGTTCTAACGGCTGCCTGGACTCAACGGATCGGTTTCTGTAGAGCAGCGATACGATCAGCGACGTCGCGATAATCGATGTTCATCGCGTAGACCTGGGAAAAACTCTTCAGCGCTGCTTCCGGCTCACCCGCGGATTCCTGGGCAACGCCTAAATCATACCGCAATGCGAGGATGCTTTCAGGCTCAATGCCAGGAGTATGCAAAGCGCGCTCGTACCAGATGGCGGCGATGCCTGGCTGGCCCTTTTCCATAAAGGCGAGACCCAGAAGCGTGCAGCACTGCATAACATAGCGGAAGGGCTTGCCGTTGTCGGTGGCCTTGGCGACTTTCTGAAATTCGCTGATGGCCTCATCGACGAGTCCCATTTCACGGAAGGCGGTGCCGAGATTGTAGTGCGTCTCAAGGTCCTCGTCCTCGGCCCCCATTTCGCCAAGCTCAGCGCGGAAATCGTCGAAGACCTCCTTCAGCGGGCTCGGCTCGCCTGGCATGGCGGGCTTTTCTTCCGGCAGGTGAGGAACGGCTTTGGATGGAGCTTCGGAGCGGGACGGCGTGAGTGCGTCGAGGCCCAGGTCGTCAATTTCCTTCGCCAAATCCTCGAGAAACTGGTCGGAGGCAAAACCACCAGCGGGCGGGGCGGCGGAATTCTTGGCGGCAGGCGCGGGTTCGGGTTCCGTCTGCGGTTTGGGGGGAACAATCGGCGTGGCTGGAGGCTTCTGGTCGTAAGCGGGGACCAAAGGTTCCTGCTCGAGGACCAGTTCGTAATCGCGCTCGACCTCGAATTCGGGCTCCGGTTCAGCGGGCAAGGGGGGCATCCCAGGTACTGCCAGCTTTTTCGGCTCTGCCGGAGCATGGTCTTGTTCTGCAGGCGCCGGAACGCTCTGCGGTTCAAGAGCAGGAAGATGTTCAGCAGAGATGTCCGCCGAGATGTGTGGTTCTTCCTCGGGCGCGGGAGGAGTTTCGACGGGCAGCTCAAACTCCGTTACTTCGGGCGATGCGGAAGATTTGGCAGCCACGGGCTCGGCGGCAACTTCGGGAGGAGGGGCAGGAGCGGCAGGCCGTGCGGGAGGCGGCTTCACGGCAGGATCGGCCGGATGGGTGTCCTCCAGCATCGACGCCCATTCATCGGAGAGGTCGACTTCCTCGTGAACGCCGGAAGGTTTCGAAGAGGCCGCGGCAGGGACGGCCTCGGAAGGAGCCGGCTCTTCAAACGCAGGTACAGGCTCTTCTACGGCAGCAGCAGGTTCGGCGGCGGCCTCCAAGACCGGAATTTCGGGAATCGTCGCCGCGGGAGCTTCCAGATGGGCGGGCGCAGTGCTGGCCGCCAGCTCCGCGTCGCTGAGACCGGCAGCGCGTTGGAATCTGCGGCGAAGCTCGCCGAAACGCTCGGCGCTGCGCTGGTCGTTGCGCTCGGTGTGGATGATTTCGAGCTGGGCGGCCAGCTCGGCGGTACGGCGGTCATCGCCAGCGCCGAGGACAAAATCGAGAAGTTTTTCGAGCGTCGGAGTGTGCCGGGGAGCGCGCCGCAAAATGGCTTCGAGAAGGCCGATGGCTTTTTGGGTTAATCCGTAGCTGGCGAAAAGGTCGACGTCGGTGAGGGACTGAGCGATGAACTTTTGCGTCTCTTCGTCAAGCTGAGGCTCGGTGGAGACAGGGCTGGCTGAAGGCTTGTCGCCGGTAACGGGCACAAAGATGTCCGACTCAGGACGCAACTTTGTCGCAGCAGCCTTGTGAATATCCGTTTGCAGATTTTCTTCTGGAGCAGGCGGTGGTGCTTCCGCCCCTAGCAATCCCATCTTCCTGAGGACGCCGTCGAGCCTGCGCTTGGCGGAATCGCTATCGGGCTGGCGGTCGACAAGCTGTTCAAAAATGGCTTTTGCGCGCTCGAGCTGATCGGAGGCGGCAAGGGCGTCACCCAAATTGGCAAGAGCGTCGGGGAGGCGGAAAGAATCGCTGGTGCGGCCGTAGAAATCGACGAGCCATTCGAGCGGCTCGAGGCGGCCGGGCATGCGGCCAGCCAGCTCGTTTTGCAGGCGGCCAATGACCTCATGCTCGCCGCCGTCAATCATAGGGACGCGAATCTGGCTAATGATGGCCATGGCACGGTCGGTTTGGCCTGATTCGAGAAGTGCTTCGACGATTTTTTGCGCGGGGCCAAAGTTTTTGCTGTCGGCTCCCAAAACGCGGAGCGCAAGAGCGGTGGCCTTATCCCAATCTGTACTTTTGAGATAAAAATCCAGGAGCAGCTCAGTTTGTTCGCCGCCTTTTTCAAGGTCGGGGGCGTGCTCGAGCAGCTCCGCCGCCTGGCTGAGATTGCCCTGGGACGAAGAGGAACGGGCTTTGACAATGGTGGCAGCCATGCAATTGGCGTCGATCTTTAAGGCTTTGTCGGCCAGTTTATCGGATTCAGACTGGTCTCCGCGGGCGAGCGCGCGCTGCGCAGCGGAAACATAGGTGTCTACGGCCTCGCGCGACTGGCCCATGGCCTGATAGAGATCAGCCAGACGAATCTGAATGCGGAGATTGTCCGGCTCCGCGAGGAGAAGCTTTTTCAGGAGGCCGACGGCTTCCGGCTGGCGGTTGTTCTTGAGATGGATTTCCGCGAGTTGCAAGAAGAGAGGTCGGGCCTCGCTCATGACGCCCTGCTGGACGTAAAGATCGGCCAGTTTTTCGAGTGGGCGAATCTCTTCCGGTGCCAGTTTGGCGATGCGCTTGTAAACGGCAATTGCCTTGGTGAGAAAGCCGTCGCCGACAAAAATCTGGGCGAGGCGCTCGAAATAATCTATGGCCTGGAAAGTTTCGCCCTGGCGGATATAGAGCTCGCCAATGGTCATGAGGGTGACCTGATCGCGCGGCTCAAACTTAAGAATTTGCTGGTATTCGGCGATAGCCTGAGGGACTTTGCCCTGATTCAGCAGCTTCTGCGCGGCTTCGACAATTTTGCTCTTGGTATAGGCCATTCGCGTTCCCAGACAATACGCGGCCCGCGCCTGCGGGAGGAGAAGTCCTCCGTCCCAAGTGTTGGGAGGGCAGACACAAGCCGTGCTTGCTAACGCTAGCAGGCAGAGAAAAGGCAAGTCAACGAACCCAGAAATGAGTGTGAGCAGCCAGTTATCCCCGTCAGGACCAGCAAACTAGGCGGCGAAGACATGGCGAAACGGGGCGTATCGCCCAAAAGGCTCTCTTCGAGAGGTGAGGCGCAGCACGGGCTCGCCGCGAGGAACGACACAGAGTGAAGCCACGGTCTAAATGGCTGGGCCCTCGCGGAGGTTCCGGGTGGCCTGAGAATATATGGCGGGCTAGTGCTCGGCGGCCCAATACAAGGCGGACGCATGCGCGGGAAGCGTCACATCGAGGAACTCCTTGGAGCCCAGGTCGTCGTGCTCCCAGAGATCACGAAGTTTGTACTTCTCGCGCCGGAGACCTAATTCTTTCCAGGAATAATGAAACGACTGGGGAGCCGAATCGAGGTTGAAGACGGCGACATAGGCGCCATCATCGGACTCGGGAGTGGACAGCCAGACGGCAGCCCTGTCCGTCGAGATAACTGCGTGGCTGTGGCTGGAATGCTGATCGACCTCGATCAGCTCCGCATTGGTGAGCGCGGATTCGGTCCAGTCGTCGCACAAAGTGAGATTGCCTCCCATAATGAGCGGCGAACGAAAGATGGACCAGAGGTTGAGGAGAGTTCGCTGCTCGTCGTGAGTGAGACGAGTTGCTCGTGGCTTGCCCCATCCGGCTACCGGTTCCAGGCGCCCAAGCGGAAGCATATCCGCGTCGGGCCAATGTCCGGGGCCTGAAAACGGAGCCCATTTCGCGGCGCGAGCAAACTGGTTTTCTACGCCCTGCGGAAAATCCTTGTCGCTGTGCCAAACGTCCCAAACGTCATCCGAAATGCGCCACATTTGCGCGTAGTGGCGAAGTTCGATTGCCTTAGCGAGTGGAGCCGGACCGGGTGAGAGGCTCAGCACTATGGGCCGGTGAACCTTGCGAAGAGCACGGCTGATCATGCGAATCTCGGCGCCCTTGTAAGGATGGCTGGAAATGCAATCGACCTTGAGGAAGTCAACCCCCCATCCGGCATACAAGCGGGCTATAGAATCGTAGTAAGCCTGGGCGGCTGGCGAGTGAGGGTTCAGGCCATAATTGTAGGTATTCCACGGGCAGGTGTCGGAAATTTCGGCAGCGGCCTTAGCATGATAAGAAGTGCCCGCAATGGGCAGGTTTTTTCGCACAGCTTCTTTGGGAATTCCGCGCAAGATGTGAACGCCAAATTTTAGGCCGAGCGAGTGGACGTAATCGGCCAGCGGCTTGAAGCCGGCGCCGTGATCAGCCGAAGGGATCGTGTTGACAGCAGGAATATACCGGCCGTTGGCATCGAGACTAAATTCCGCGGCAGCACCATTGGTTTCCGCCGCATGATTCGTTACGTACCAGCCTTCGTCCACAACAACGTATTCCCATCCATAGGCTTTCAAATGCTTCGCCATCCAAGCCGCGTTTGCTCGAATGTCGGATTCGCCCACCGTTTCCCCGTAGGCATCCCAACTGTTCCAGCCCATAGGAGGGGTGGCGGCGATAACAGTCTGTGCCTCCACATGGGGGAGATTGCCGTCGAATGGAACATCAACCGCACAAATGCAATATATTGCAAATGAAAGCGAGAGAAGAACTACGGCGCGGCGCGCAACCCATCGCGAATCCATCGAGCTAGCCTCCGGAGTGTCCGGCGGAGAGTTTATGCGACGCGCTAGAAAAGAGGTAGTGGAGTTTGCGTGGCTCCAGCGGCCCAGCAGGAAGCTTCGCGAACGGGCGCGAAGGAATGGCGGTGAAGAGGAGAAGGACCGTGGAGGCGCAAGGCTTCCAAATGATCGGGAGTGGCGTATCCCTTGTGGCGGGCAAGGCCGTACTGCGGATAGATTGCGTCCCATTTTTCCATGCAGGCATCGCGATGAGTTTTGGCAAGAATGGAGGCAGCGGCGATGGAAACGCTGCGCGCGTCGCCTTTGATGAGGGACTTTTGCTCGACGAGAACATCGAGCTGCATGGCGTCGATCAGCAAATAATCTGGCTGGATCGAGAGTTGCTGCAGCGCCGCCGTCATGGCCTGGCGGCTGGCTTGATAAATGTTCCAGGCATCGATGCGCTGCGCATCGATTTCGGCAACAGCCCAGGCAAGAGCATGCTGGCGAATGCGCGCGGCAAGTTCGGTACGGCGCTCCGCCTTAAGTTTTTTCGAATCGTCGAGGCCGACGATTCGGCGTTTGGGATTGAGGATGACCGCGGCGGCGACAACCGGGCCAAAGAGCGCGCCGCGCCCGGCCTCATCGAGACCGGCGATGCGCATCCAGCCGAGTTGCCGCGCCGCACGCTCGAAACGGGAAGAGCAGAGGCGGCCCATCGGGCGGAGATTTTAGCACGGTGCGCCTATCTCGAACGGCTACTCATATCGCAGCGCGACGATGGGATCCACCTGCATGGCCCTGCGGGCCGGAATATAGCTTGCCACGAGCGCTACAAACATCAGCATAAAAGTCACGCAGGCAAGTGTGATCGGATCCGTCGGCTGGACTCCGTACAAGAGCTTCGTCATCAAGCGTGAAAGTAGCAGCGCCCCAACGATGCCTGCGCCCGACCCTGCGAACGCAAGCACCATTCCCTGCCGCACCACCAACCGCAACACGTCCGTGCGGTTTGCGCCGAGCGACATGCGGATGCCTATCTCGTGCGCGCGCCGCGCCACCGAATAGCTCATCACGCCGTATATTCCGACGGCGGCCAGGACGAGTGCGACTCCGGCGAACAGGCCAAGCAAAGCCATCTCAAAGCGAGGTTGGGCATTCGCCTCGGCAATCACATCGTCCATAGTCAATACTTGGGAGATCGCCAAATTGCGGTCGAACGACCAGACCGTATTTTTCACCGCGCCGGCAAGCGCAGAGGGCTTTCCGCTCGTGCGCACGACCAATGTGAGGTAAGACGCGTGCGATTCCGTTTCTCCGAGGAAGCCGCCGTTCTGCAGCGCAGCCAAATAGACCTCCGGGAACGGTTTCGCCGCCCAGTTCTCCTGCTTCGCATTGCGGACGATGCCGATAACGGTAAGCCACGTGGGCGGGTTTTTCTTGTCGTCATCAAACGTGACCTGCTTCCCCAGCGGATCTTCGCCCGGCCAATACTTTTGCGCTGCCCTTTCGTTGATCAGCACGACCCCTGGAGCGCCGGCATCGTCGGTCGCTGCGATTGCGCGGCCGCGCAGGACTGGCAAGCGCATCGTTTCAAAATATCCTGGCATAACAACCCGGTAGACGGCCGTCGGCGATTCGCCAGGGCGAGACTTTGCGCGGCCTTTAATTGTGAACGGAAATCCCCACGTATCGCCGGCGAGCGGCAGGTGATTGATTCCGCCGGCCGCTTCCACGCTGGGCAGCGCTTCGATGCGTTCAATCACTTGCTTGTAGAAAATCGCGCGGTGATGAGGCTCCGCCTCCTGTGTTCCAGCGACGGAAACAATCATCGAAAGCACATGGTTTGGATTGAAGCCTGGATCGATTGATTGCAAGGCGAAGAAGCTTCGAATCATCAGGCCTGCGCCAACGAGAAGGATAAGGGCCAGTGCAAACTCCGACACAATCAGGAAACTGCGGAGCCTGTTGCGATGAATGCTATCGCTGCCCCCGTGGCCTCCGTCCTTCAAGGCGTCCGTCAAATTGACCGAGGAAGCGTGCAATGCCGGAGCGAGTCCGAACACCGCACCGGTCAGGACTGTAACGCCAAGCAAGAACAGAACGACGCGAGCATCGATTGTCACCGTATCGACGCGCGGAATAATCGCCGGGCTGAGCGCCACCAGCGCACGTGTCCCCCAGGCTGCGAGGAGCAGGCCTCCAGAAGCTCCCATGACAGCCAGAAGCAGATTCTCAGTGAGGAACTGCCGAATTACGCGGCGGCGAGGGGCGCCCAGCGCGGTACGCACGGCAATCTCCTTTTGACGGGCAGTAGAACGCGCTAGAAGCATGTGCGCGACATTCGCACAGGCAATCAGCAGCACGAATCCGACCGCACCCAGCAGTACCAACAGGGGTGCTTTGACTTGACCTACGGCATTTTCCTTGAGGGCGTTCACGACGACCTCTCGATTTGTGCCCGGATACTTCTGCTCGAGGCGCGCCGTGATCGTCGCGACCTCCGCACGAGCCTGTGAAAGTGTGACGCCAGATTTGAGACGCGCGAAAACACGCAGACTGTTGCCTTCACGGCTATGGATGCGATCGCCGAACGCATTGGGCACCCACATCTCCGCGTGAGTAGCCCAGAACGGCGCAAACTTGAAAGCACGCGGCATAACGCCGACCACCGTGTACGGTTCGCCATCGAGCGTTATCGCTTTGCCCACAACCTTCGGATCGCCCGCAAAACGTCTTTGCCACAACCCGTAGCTCAGAATAACTTCGTGCTCCGCGCCTTTTTGATCTTCGCCCGCAACGAACAGCCGACCTAGCAGCGGCTTCACGCCGAGCAGTGGAAGCAGACTCTGCGTCACCTTGAGTCCCAGAACGTGTTCCGGTGAATCAACGCCGCTCAGGTTTGCAGACCAATAGTCCGCCGCACCCATAGCTTCGAATGACTGGCTCTGGTCATGCCAGTCGATGTAGTTGGCGACTGAGACGGGGCTTGTGCCGTAGTGCAGGATCGTGACGAGCCGGTCGGCGTCCTTGTAGGCAAGCGGACGAAGCAGCACGGCGTTGACGACGCTGAAAATGGCGGCGTTTGCGCCGATGCCGAGCGCGAGGGTCAAGACCGCGACGATGGTGAATCCTGGATTCTTTATAAGCGAACGCGCGCCAAAGCGAATGTCCTGAAGAAGTGTTTCGAGGAAGGGAAGACTGCGGCGTTCGCGATAGAGTTCTTTTGTCTGTTCCATGCCGCCGAATTCTCGCCGGGCCGCATGGCGCGCTTCTTCTGGATTCATCCCGCGACGAATATTTTCCTCGGTCAGCGCTTCGATGTGAGCGCTCAGCTCTGCGTCAAGTTCTGAATCCCGGCGTTGCTTGCCGAAAAGCCCGCGCAAACGTGAACTGAAAATACGCCACCATTCCATATCAGGCTCCTTCCGTGCGTCCCAGCAATCGAGTCATCAGCGCCGCCATGCGCTCCCAGCTTTCCGTCTCTGCGAGAAGTTGTTTGCGGCCGCTGCGCGTGAGCGAGTAATACTTGGCCTTGCGATTGTTGTCGGAAACGCCCCATTTGGAGGAAATCCAGCCGCGCTGCTCCAGCCGCAACAAAGCTGGATAGAGCGTGCCCTGGTTGAGTTTGAGGAGATCCGCGGAAACCTGCTGGATGCGCACGGCGATGCCGTAGCCGTGGAGCGGTCCGAGAGCTTCGAGAGTTTTGAGCACGATCAGGTCCAGCGTTCCTTGCAAGACTTCGCCGCGCGTTTGTGCCATTGCAATGCTCCTTTTGGCAATCAACAGGAGACTACGCTTGCTCCTGTTGATAGTCAACAGGTCGTCTGTCTGTATAGACGAAGGCGGCAGAAAATTGTCTCGTGAATCGGGAAAAGTTTTTGCGGGAACAGAAGTCGGTCTCAATCGCGCCATGGGACGCGTTACGGAATGTTTATCACAAGTCTCGTTGACCGGGGCATGCTCAGAGACCTACGATGGCCGGGCAAATTTAGCTGCAAAGAAAGGGTTGGGGAGAATTCCATGCATTCACGCTCGCAGTCCGTTCGGTCTCGCCTAGGTTTGTGCTTTTTGTGTTTCGCGGCGGCTATGGTGCTGGCGCCATTTAGCGCCGCGCAGGGCTTGCGCAGCGGCGATCTTATTCACTTTCGCTTTGTCGGCGACGCGGTTCTTTCTCCGGACAGCCACCGCATCGCTTACACCGTGATTCTCTACGACCGGCCAGGCCGTCCGTCTCCGCAACTCTGGATCATGGACCTTGCCACACAAAAATCCTCTCTTATCGGGGGCGAAAAAGACGTTGCGGGTAATCCGCACTGGTCCCCAGATGGAAAATGGCTGGCATTTCAGGGGAGTGTCGGCGAAAAGCATGGGCTGTTGTTGGCGCGTTCGGACGGCTCGGACGTCACAGCCCTCGCGGCCATGCACGGCACTAACAGTCCCTTGCCGGGCGAAGGTCAGGACATCACGTGGTCGCCTGATAGCAAACAGATTGCTTTCGTCTCCTCGACGCCAGACGAACGCGCGGCCGAGGCCGACGGCGATCCCAGGGTCATCACGCGCTATTTGTATAAGCCCGACGCCGGGGAAGGTATGACCCGCTTCAACGACAATCAGCGGCTTCACATTTTTGCCGTGGATGTGGCCACCAAGCAGGTGCGCCAACTGACGAAGGGAATTTACGATGAGCATTCCATTGACTGGTCGCCGGACGGCAAGGAGATTCTCTTTGCATCGAACCGTGAACCGAATCAGGACGAATTTTTCAATTACGACATTTTTACGCTCAACGTGGCAGACAACAGCGTCCGCCGCCTTACGGCAACGGAATACAACGAATACGGTCCGCTCTGGTCGCCCGACGGCAAGCACATCGCCTATCGCGGCACGACGCGCGGCCTGACCGACCGCGAAACAACCATGGAAGACACGCACGTCTGGTTGATGAACGCCGACGGCAGCGACCATCACGAGATTGGAGGGGTGATTGACAACCGTCAGGGCGCGCCAAAGTGGGCGCCTGACAGCAGCGCGGTGTACTTCACGGTGCAGGCGCGCGGAAGCAATCATCTCGTGCGGTTGCCCATCGGCGCGGGAGCGCCGGAATACGTCGTGAAGGATCCCGGCGGCGTCGGCGGCTTTTCCGCCGGCAGGGACGGCACACTGGCATACGCGTTCACTTCGCCGCAGGATATGGCTGAGCTTTACGTCAAGAACGGTAACGGCGCGGCCCGCAAACTCACGAACTTGAACGCGGGAGTCCTTGCGGGAAAGCAGCTTGCCGAAGTCGAGCCCTTCACTTTCGTAAGCAACGACAACCAGTTCGAAGTCGAGGCGTTTCTCACCAAACCTCTGGGAATGACGGCAACCTCGAAGCACCCGCTGATCGTGAATATTCATGGTGGGCCGCACGGCCAAAATGGGCCGGGGTTCAACTTCAGGAATCAGGTCTACGCCGCGCTTGGCTGGGCGGTTCTTAACGTGAATTACCGCGGCTCCACGGGTTACGGGCAGAAGTTCGCCGATGCGGTTTTTGGCGATCAAGATGGCCACGAAGGCCAGGATGTTTTGTACGGCGTGAGCGCGGCGGTGCGCCGCTACCTCTGGATTGACCGCGAGCGCATGGGCATCGAAGGCGTCAGCTACGGCGGGCAGCTAACAGACTGGCTCATCACGCAGACCAACGAATTCAAAGCCGCGATCCCCACGGCCGGCATCTCCAATCTAGTCAGCTACAACTACATGACCTATTACAACCAATACGAGGAGATGGAGTTTGGCCAATTTCTCCACCAGGGCAATTTGATGGATGTCGCCTGGGAGCGCTCGGCGCTCAAGCACGTGGCCGCGGCGCATACGCCTACGATGCTGATGCACGGCGAAAACGACAACGATGTCCCAATCGCCGAGGCGGAACAGTTCTTCGTCGCGTTGAAAGACGTGGGAACGGAAGCGGTCTTTGTCCGCTATCCGCGCGAGGGCCACGGTATCCGAGAGACAAAGCACATTATCGATTGGACCGACCGGTCCATCGCCTGGTACGAGAAACATTTTCCGAAGCCCGGCGCGGAGGGCGTGACAAACGTGCAGCCCTAATCGGCGCTCGCTTCGAAATAGGAATGAAGTCGTAGGTTAGAGGGCTCGCCGCAGAAGAGAATAAAAGCAGAAAGAGCTCCGGTTTCGCGGAGCTCTTTCTTAAATGCGCCTAAATTTGGCGAGTTGCGATTACGGTTTGGTCTCGGCTCCGGCGGTAGCAACCGCGGCCACTTCTGGGCGGGCGGCGCGCTTGATGCGAGCAGCCTTGCCGCGCAGATCGCGCAGGTAGTAAAGGCGGGCGCGGCGAACTTTGCCCTTGCCGACCACTTCAATCGAGCTGATCGAGGGCGAGTGCAGAGGGAAAATGCGTTCGATACCGACGCCGAAGCTGACGCGGCGCACAGTAAATGTGGCGCCGGAAGCTCGGCCCTTCTTGGAAATCACAACTCCCTCGAACGCCTGGAGGCGCTCCTTTTCCTTCTCGCCTTCGCCTTCCTTCAGGCGGACGTTGACGCGCACCGTGTCGCCGGGGCGAAATTCGGGGAGGTCTTTGCGCAGTTGCGCTTCATGGAGTTTGGCTATAACCGGATTCATGTTCGTATTCCCTGCAGACCCACTCAGGCGGGGCCAGCTCTTCAAAGGCAAACTCCAATTATAGCCAGATATTCACAATTTGCCTAACGCAATTCTCGATGAACCCTTTGAATACGCCGCCACGCGAAGCTTTTGAACATTCTCCCAACGTGGCGGAATCGAGCACAATGCCCGCGCCGCTCAAATAACTCGTTAATCATCTATAAATTACAGTTTACGACCTTCTTCCGGAATGAGAGTTAGATAGGAATCGGGTCGGTGGGCCCGTGGTGCACCTCCGGGGTATTCAAGCACGAAAGGATCGCGCAGCGTTGTGGAACTGAAGAACTAACAGCACGGAACGCAAAGCAAACTGACAGCTCAACTGCAACAGCAATTCCGAGTGATCGGGGTGGCCGCCTGCTTTTGCGGATATCGCCTACATCGGAAACTCAGGCTGTTACCGACCTAAGCTTGGAAGATCAAGCTGGAGCAGGTGAGGCCAGACTCCGCTTTTTGGAGTTCGGAGATGTCGAGCGCGGTGACAGGGAAGCCGCGGGCTTCGATGCGTGCCGTTGTGCTGGGGAAGGATGCGGGGAAAATGATGGTATTCCCAAGCGCGAGGGCGTTGGCGGCATGTGGCTCAGTGGGAGCCACGTCGATCCAGTCGTAGCCGAAAAAAGGACCTGGATCGAACCACGCGCGGTTGGCGAGGAGCGTGTCGCGGCCGAGGAAAGTGACGGCGGACTTAAGATGCAGGCAGCCAGTTACTGGCACAGCGATGACTTCATAATGGTGCGGCGCTAGGATCGCGGCGAGCTGGCGGACCCCTTCGGCGTTGCTACGCTTGGTGACACCGACGAAGAGCTTGCGGCCGATGCACAAAACGTCGCCGCCTTCGAGCGTCCCAGGCAACGCGATGCGCTCGAGTTTGCGAAATTTGGAAATGGCTTGCGCCAGCGAGGCAGCTTCCGGGCGTCGCGATGCGGTGCCAAGTGGAAAGATGACGGCGAGTTCATCCAGGACGATGGCGGGATCTTCGACAAACATGGAATCGGGGAGATCCGGCTCGGCGGGCAGGGAGATGACACGCGCGCCGAGTTCTTCGAGAAGCTGTTCATAGGCGCGGTGCTGCGCCTGAGCGATGGAGAGATTAATCGGGTGTCTCGGAATATAGCTCAGCTCGCAATTTACGATAGCCGGACTAACGGCGCGGGTGATGGCGATCAGCATTGTGCGATGCCAAGTTTACACGAGACGCTGGCGAAGGATTGATGCCGGGGTGCGAAGAAGATAGACTCTGCGCGCAGCAAACGGCAAGGGGGACGAGGATGAGGGGTTTGCGGAAAGCGGGGAGTGGAATCGCTGCCTGCGCGTTGGTGCTGGCCACGTGCGGCGCTTCGCGAGCGCGCGGCGCGCAGGACAAGACTTCCGCGGCTGTGGATGAGGTCTTCGCCGACTTTACAAAGCCAGGATCACCGGGATGCGCGGCCGCCGTCTATAGAAACGGCAGGATCATCTACGCGAAGGGTTATGGCCTTGCGAACATCGAAGAAGATGTGCCGATAACACCGGAATCCGTTTTCGACATCGGCTCAACATCCAAGCAATTCACGGCGGCGAGCATCTTGCTGCTGGAAAAACAGGGAAAGCTTTCCGTCCATGATGACGTCCGGAAATACATCCCCGAACTGCCGGACTACGGCCACGAAATCACCATTCTCCAGCTTCTCAATCACACCAGCGGGCTGCGCGACTACCTGACGCTCATGGAACTCGCGGGCATCAATTTCGATAGCGTTACGACGGATGAAGATGCGCTGCAGTTGATCACGCGGCAGAAGACCCTGAACTTCGCACCGGGAAGCGACTGGCTTTACAGCAACACCGGATTCTTTCTGCTCTCCATCATCGTGAAGCGCGTCAGCGGCAAGACGCTTCGCGAATTCGCGGCGGAGAACATATTCAATCCGCTCGGCATGTTCCATACGCAATACCGCGACGATCACACGGCGCTGATTCGCAATCGCGCGCTGGCTTACGATCCAAAAACAATCCAGGACGGGTACAAGCTGGATGTCTCCTATTTTGAGCAGACCGGCGATGGCGCCGTGCACACCACGGTCGAAGATCTGCTGAAGTGGGATGAGAATTTTTACAGTGGCCAAGTCGGCGGCCAAAATTTTCTCGCGGAGCTGCAGGAGCCCGGCAAGCTTAATAGCGGCAAGGTGCTCGATTATGCAAAAGGACTGTTTATTCGGGATTACCGTGGATTGCGCACAGTGAGCCACGGCGGTTCTTGGGGCGGTTACCGGGCGGAACTCTTGCGTTTTCCGGGGGAGCACTTCTCCGTGGCGTGCCTTTGCAACCGGGGAGACGCGGATCCTTCGCGCCGCGCGCTGCGAGTTGCGGACATTTATCTCGGCAGCATGATGCAACCGAAGGATGAGAAGAAAAACTCGGAGCGCGAGCGTGAAAAACCGGAGAAAAAAGAGATTCCGCTGACCGTGGAGCAACTTCAACCGTACACCGGCGACTACTGGAGCAGCGAGCTGGGCGTGACGTACCGTTTGGGAATTGTGGATGACAAACTGAAGATCGTGGCTATTCTGGATGGTGGCGGTTTTCTTCACACCAGCACCCTACCTTCAGGCACCTTTGGGGCGACGGCGCCGGATGAGTTCATTCTGAGCAAGCCGCCGCTCAAAATTCACTTCGAGAGAAACTCGAATCAGGCGATTAGCGGATTCAAGCTGGATGCGGGCCGCACGCTGGGTCTGATTTTTACGCGCCGCAACGGCGCAGCTAAGTAGGAGGCTCGATGGAAGCAGAAACGGGAACGAGTTCGATGAGGCGGACAGCGGCGGTCCTCGTGATACTTTTTGGCTGTGCCGCGCTGTGGTGGCTGGGCGGCAGCGGATCCGATATCACGGCCGCCAAAAACGCCTTAAGCCAAAGTATCGCAGCGGAGCAAGAACCAACCGGCGCAAACGATCCAAGGCTTGTGGGTGCGCATCGTTTCGAAGACGGCGGCTGGATCTATGTCCATCTCGAGGGCGATCCGGCAACCATCGGTTTTCAGCACGGCTATCTGCTGGCCCCGGAAATTGAGGATGCCTTCGGTGCCGTCAGCGCGGGGATGATGCATGAGACGCAACGCGACTGGGCGTTCTTCCGAAACGCCGCGCGCGAAATGCTGTGGCCGAAGATCGATGAGGAGTATCGGCAAGAGCTGCAGGGAATTGTCGATGGCCTGCGCGCCCGGACAAACTCAAAATTGGATGTGGACGACATCGTGGCAATGAACGCTTTCGAAGAACTGCCCGATTATTATGTGCCCTGGCTGAACAAGCAGGAGAAACTGGCGCACTCGCCCGCTTTGAAGAGCCCTGGAAATTGCAGCGCCTTTGTGGCCACCGGTAGCTGGACGAAGGGTGGGCGGATCGTCATGGCCCACAATAACTGGACGAACTATGCCAACGGAGAGCGCTGGCGCATCGTCTTCGACATCGTACCGAAAGCCGGCTACCGCATTTTAATGGATGGTTTTCCGGGAGTGATCGCGAGCGACGACGACTTCGGAATCAACAGCGACGGTCTGATGGTCACGGAGACGACCATTACGCAGTTCGAAGGATGGAATCCCGACGGAAAAGCGGAATTCGTGCGCGCGCGGAAAGCGCTTCAGTATGCGGGCTCGATCGACGAGTACGCGAAAATCATGCTCGACGAAAACAACGGCGGCTACGCCAATGACTGGCTCCTCGGCGACAGCAAAACCGGCGAAATCGCCCAGTTCGAACTCGGCCTGAAAGCCTACAAACTGTGGCGGACGAAGGACGGCGCTTACGCGGGCTCGAACTGGGCGCGCGATCCGAAAGTGTTACGAGAGGATGCGCCGCAATTCGATTCAAAGGATTTGGGGTCTTCGCCCAATGCGCGGCGCGTGCGTTGGGATCAATTGCTGCAGGAAAATAAAGGCAAGATCGACGTGAGTCTTGCGGAGAAAATGCTCGGCGATCACGTCGATAGCTACCACCGGCGGCCGGAAACCAACGAGAGAACGCTTTGCGGTCATGTGGATTCCTCGCCGCGCGGCATCGAAATTTGGGGATGGGGACCCTATTTCCCGGGCGGCGCTGTGCAGGGCAAAGCGACGGATTCAGAGATGACGAAAGAAATGAAGCTGGTTGCGCGCGCCGGGCATCCCTGCGGAGAAGATTTTCTTGCCAAGCCCTTTCTCGCAGCGCACCCGGAGTACGCGTGGCAGGCACCTTACTTACACGACATGAAAGCAGGTCCGTGGACGGAGTTTCACTCCGGCGAAGCTGCACCCCCGCAAAAATAGCAGGGATTGCATGAGCTGGCAGTTGTTCAGCCGGCTCGAATCCAGCCGTCGCAACCACCAAGGATAAATTGGAATCTACCCGCTACGGCCAGCGCGTGGCAGGCGCGAAGTGAGAAAGCCATAGAGTCGTGATTGTAATTCCCGCTCCGAGGAGCATTCCGGCAAGGATCAAACCGACCGCGCCAATAGGAAACCAAAACCCGGAACGCGCCGCAGTCAATTCCGCCGCGGAAGACGGAGACACAATCGAAGAAGGGGTTTCGGCAACGGCAATCGGGACAAGCGATGTGCTGGAAACATCAGATCCTTCGGAGGGCACCACCAGGCAATACCCTTTCCGCGGAATTGTCTCTATGTACTGAGGCTTGTCCGTGGAATCACCCAGCGCCTGGCGAAGCTTGTTGACTGTCGTGTTGACGTTGGCATCGTAGTTGACGTGAGTGTCCGCGGGCCAGAGGCGCTGGCGTAATTCCTCCCGGGTAACGACTTCGCCCGGCTTTTCTAGCAGCGCCACGAGAACCTGATACACCTTGCCCTGTAGCTTTAGGCGTGACCCATTCCTGGTTATTTCCTGCCGCTGATGATCCACCTGAAACGGACCGAAACGCATAAAACGCGGGCCTGAAGAAGGCACGAGGTTTGAACGTTCGTCCATCACGGAGTCAAGAGTCGGGCTAACGTTCGGAGTCATCCACCCCATCCTGTATAGCTATTAGACGCATCACGCGTCTTGGTGTTTGCTGGAGAATACGAAATTTCGCTGAATAAGTTTCTTTATTTCGCTTTATTTAATCCCAAGGACGAAGAACTCCGCGAAAAATGGAATTTTGGGTACTTTCTGGGACGAGACAATATCAAGTTCTTGGAGGATTACAAAAAAGCAGATAAACATTGACCGTAAGTGAACACATGTCCGCAAATGGGACACGTGCTTTGACTTCACTGATCTCATGAAGCTCGACGCTGGCTTGCCGCTTTCGGCCCTCTTTTGGTGAATCTTGGCTGCCAAGCATGAAGTGAAGACTCTGCGATCATTCTAAATTTCAAGAAACTAAGAACGATTAGCAAACTCTCCTTTCTGTCTGAGAAACGTCAGAACCTGTAAGGCCACAAACCTTTCAAACAGGGGTGTACAAATCATGAGAACAACGGGCCTTTGTATCGTACTGATCTTGCTGACCGCCGGGTTCGCAGAAAGCGTCCGAGCGAATCCGCAAGGGGATCAAGCCGACACAACAAAGCAGGCAAATGCTGCTTACGATTCGAAGGACTGGCAAACAGCGGCGCGCCTTTACCGACAAATTTCGGAAACAGAGCCAAAGAATCCGCGCACCTGGTTTCGCCTGGCCACCGCTCTGCATGAGATTGGAGAACAAACAGAAGCCATTTCGGCCTACCAAAAGGCGCTGGATGCGGGGTTGCCTGCGGCGCTCGGGGAGTATCAACTGGCACTCGTCTACGCCTCGATGAAAGAAGATGAAAAATCGTTCGAATTCCTCGAGAAAGCGGCGGCACACGGATTCAATCAACCTGAGCCTCTAAGTTCGGATTCAGAACTTGCCAGGCTGCGCAGCGATGCGCGTTTCTCCAAATTGGTCGAACAGGTCAAACGAAATCAAAAGCCGTGCGCCAACACGCTAGAGAACCGGCAATTCGATTTCTGGCTCGGAAATTGGGATGTCGTCACCACGCAGCGAGGTGTTCACGTCGGGAGCAGCAAGATTGAGCTGATTCTAGGCGATTGTGTTGTGCAGGAAAATTGGACGAGCGCTGGAAACTCCGGTTACACGGGAAAGAGCTACAACATTTATGATAAGCCGCTAAAGCGCTGGGAGCAGTATTGGGTCGACAGCGCCGGCGGAAATATTTTCTTCTATGGCGGGCTGAAAGACGGCGTGATGGACTACTGGACGGACGCCGTTCCGCAACCTAATGGAACCAAACTAAAGCGTCATTTGCAATTCTTCAAGCTTGGCCCAGACACTGTCAGGCAGTTCAGCCAGGGTTCAACTGACGAAGGAAAGACCTGGCACGTCGAATACGATTTCACCTACAACCGGAAAAAGTCGCCAGCGAGCTGAGCGCTCACTCTACTTTTGCGCGCTCGACTTGCTCTGCGGCAAAGTCATGATTTCCACGCTGGACGGAAACTGCCTCGAGCGATAAATGCGTTGTGTGGCTTTTTGGTAGTCGGATTCTTTGGCTTCGAAAATGTTAGGCACGAACTTTTGCGGGTTGCGGTCGTAAAGCGGAAACCACGTGCTCTGCACCTGGACCATGATGCGATGACCCTTCTTGAAAACGTGATCCTGGGAGTGAAGATCGATGGTGAAAGGCGTTACTTCGCCTGGCTTCAGCGCTTCCGGCTTCTCGAATGAATTGTGGTACCGGCCGCGGAAAATCTCATCGGAAATCATCAGCTCGTAGCCTGAGAGCTTCCAGTCCTCCGAAACTTTCTGCGGGTAGACATCGATCAACTTGACGATCCAATCGCTGTCGCTGCCGGTCGTCGAAGCGAATAACTTCGCGGTCACCTGCCCTGCGAGCGTCACGTCCTCCGTTAAATCGTCCGTCTGCCACGTCAAAACATCCGGACGGTCGTCGACAAAGCGCTGGTCCTGCACCAGCCAGGTGTACCAGCTCCCGGGATGATCCTCGGGATAGGTCATGTCGATGGGGCGATGGCGGTACGGAACAGGGTGCGCCGGATCGCTCACGTAGCTATCGAATGCGCTGGCAGCGTCCGTCTGCGGGGCATCGAAGGAGAGTTTTCCGTCCTCGCGGAAATAAAGATTTCGAGTTTGTGCATCGCGCGGGGGCCAGGAATCGAACTGAACCCAATTGTCGCTCCCCGTTTGGAAGAGCAGCGCTTCCTTCAGCGGCAGGGCGCCTTTGCCCTTGAGCCAATAGGCAAACCAGGGAGCCTCTATTTTCTGTCGAAAATAAACGGCGGTGTCACTGCCAAAAGGAATCTCGCCCAGCGACTTGCCCAGCCCGTGTCCCCAACCGCCATGATTCCAGGGGCCCGCAACAAGATAGTTCAGATGCTGCGAATCGGATTTTTCAAGCCGCGCGTACGTCGCCAGCGGCCCGTAAAAATCCTCCTGGTCCCACCATCCGGCGACGTTGAGATTAGGCACGGTCGGCTGCTTCAATCCGTATGCGACTGCATGCCTCTTCCAGAACTCGTCGTAACTCGGATTGGCCACGAATTCGTTCCAGGTCGGTATTTTGCCGTGAAAAAATTCCGCATTCGCGTTCGAAAGAGCGCCGAGGCGGAGATAAAACTGGTACATATCAAACCGATTAAAATCAAAGCTGAAATTTTCGTTCGAGGATTCCAGCAGCGCGGTGTACTCGAATGCGTAGCTCAGCCGGAAAGCGCCGTTGTGGAAGAAGTCGTCGCCGAGCCAGGTGTCGCCCATACAGGCTTGCTCCGAAGCGGCTTTCAGCGCGGGGTGCGGATGAATCATTCCCATGTCGACGAGAAAGCCGTCATACGAAATGCCGTCGAGGCCGACCCGCCCGTTGTTGTTCGCGACATTTTTCACGAGCCAGTCGATGGTGTCGTAGGTGTCCGTGCTTTCATCCACACCCTTGGGATCGCTCGGGTCATGCAACGGGCGAAGCATGACGAACTTCCCTTCGGAGCCATAGCGCCCGCGAATATCCTGAAACGCAAAGATGTAACCCCCGGGAACCATGTCCGAGTAACGATAGAGCAAGTTGCTCATACCCCTGTCTGGGCTGGAGATGCCGTACGGCGTCCGCTCAAACAGAATCGGCAACGGCTCCGTGGCATTCTTTGGCGTGTAGATCTCCGTGTGCAGCTTCATACCGTCGCGCATGGGAATCATCACTTCTGTCTTGTTGAAGAGCGCCGCAAAGTCGAGGCGCTGCGGCTGCGGCTGGGCTGCGAAAAGCGGCACGAACACAAGTCCGGCGGCAACAAGAAAAACGGCTGCGGCGGTTGTTTTGCGAGTGGAATGCATCAAGACTCCCCGGAACAACGTGGTGGATCGGTTCTTTTTCGGCGAAATTGAGGATATCACAGGAGATTGGGCGCACCATTCCGGCATGCAAAAGCGCTGCTTGGCGAAACCGCGGACACGGCTGAAATGTGGCTAATTGCCCGCCGTTACCGGCAGGATGGAAAGCACAACTCCCGAAGGATATTCCTTCGACCGGTAAATGCGCTGGGTGGCTTTCTGGAAGTCCGACTCCTTCGCTTCGAAAATGTTGGGGACAAATTTCTGCGGGTTGCGGTCGATGATGGGAAACCACGTGCTCTGCACTTGAACCATGATGCGATGGCCCTTCTTGAAGACGTGATTGGCGGTGTGCAGGTCGATGGTGAAGGGCGTTACGGCGTTCGGCGTGATGGGCTCCGGTTTTTCAAACGACTTGCGGAAGCGTCCGCGGAATACTTCGTCCGAGATCATCAGCTCGTAGCCGGAGAGTTTCCAGTCTTCGGGATATTTTTGCGGGTACACGTCGATGAGCTTCACGACCCAGTCGGAATCGCTTCCCGTCGTGGATGCAAATAGCTTCGCGGTCACTTGCCCGGCCAGAGTCATGTCCTCGGTGAGTTCGTCGGTCTCCCAGGTGAGTACGTCCGGACGATTGTCCACGAAGCGCTGGTCCTGCACGAGCCAGGTGTACCAGCCGCCGGGATGATCCTCGGGATACGTCATGTCGATGGGGCGATGGCGGTACGGAACAGGATGCGCAGGGTCGCTGACGTAGCTGTCGAAAGATCCGGTCTTGGCGGTCCGCGGCGCGTCGAACGAAAGTTTCCCATCTTCGCGGAAGTAGATTTCGCGAGATGTTGCCTCGCGGGGCGGCCAGGAATCGAATTGCACCCATTTGTCGCTTCCCGTTTGAAAAAGCAGAGCTTCTTTGAGCGGCAGGCTGCCCTTGTTCTTGAGCCAATAGGCGAACCAGGGTGCTTCAATTTTTTGCCGGAAATGGAGCGACGTATCGCTGCCGAAAGGAATCTCCCCAAGTGATCCTCCGAGCCCGTGGCCCCAGCCGCCGTGATTCCAGGGGCCTGCGACGAGATAATTCAAGTGATCGGGGTCATTTTTTTCGAGCAGCTGATAAATCTTCATCGGCCCGTAAAAGTCTTCCTGGTCCCACCAGCCCGCCACATTGAGATTCGGCACGGTCGGATTCTTCAGGATGTAGGGCATGGCCTCCTGTTTCCAAAAGGCATCGTAATTCGGATGGGCCACAAAATCGTTCCAGGTAGGCAAGGTGCCATGCAGGTAGTTCTTGTTTGCGTTGGAAAGCGCGCCGAGGCGCAGATACCACTGGTAGGTATCGAACCGGTCGAAATCAAATTTGAAATTCGTTTTGCCGGTCTCCATCATGGCGGAATATTCGAACCCGTAGCTCAAGCGGAACGCGCCGTTGTGATGAAAGTCGTCACCCAGAAACATGTCTGCGGGCGAGGCTTGCTCGGAAACGGCTTTGAGCGCGGGATGGGGATGGAGCATGCCCATGACGGTAAGCCATCCGCCATAAGAAATGCCCACGAGGCCCACGCGGCCGTTATTGTGAGGGACGTTTTTCACCAGCCAATCGATCGTGTCGTAGGTGTCCGTGCCTTCGTCGATTGCTTTCGGATCCCTTGCATCGCGCACAGGCCGCTGCATCACGAAGGTGCCTTCGGAGCCGTAGCGCCCGCGAATATCCTGAAACACGAAAATGTACCCGTCGGGAATCATCTCTTGATAGCGCGTGAGGATGCGGCTGTAACCCTTGTCATCGTCGTGCAGCCCGTAAGGCGTCCGCTCCATGAGGATGGGCAGCGGCTCCGTGGAATTTTTCGGCGTGTAAATTTCCGTGTGCAGCTTGACGCCGTCGCGCGCGGCGATCATCACGTCCGTTTTGTCAAAGCGCAGCGAATAATCCGGTGGATTCGGCGTCTGCGCCCGGCCGCTGAGCACACAGAGCAGCAATATGACGATCATCCATAGATAGACTCTGCCCTTTTCCTGCAAACGTGCTAATCGCATGAAAGTTCCTCCGAAGAATCCCTTGCAAAGTGAGGCGGAACGGCTTGAAAAGGGATAGTACACGAAATTTAGCGTGGAACAGCCGCGGCCTCTGCTAAACTATAGGTTGCTCGACCGCACCTGAGAACAAAGGAGATTCGTCCGGGCTGCTGGTTGTTTCAGCAGCTATTTTTGTCTTTGCAGGGGCTGCCCGGCGGCAGCCCGCAGACCGACGTAGAAATCATGAGCCAAAATATTCGCAATATCGCCATCATCGCGCACGTGGACCACGGCAAAACGACCTTGGTCGACGCCATGCTCCGCCAAAGCGGAATTTTCCGCGCCAATGAAGCGCTCGTCGAGCGCGTCATGGACTCGAACGACCTCGAGCGCGAGCGCGGAATCACCATTCTCGCGAAAAACACCGCGCTCTTTTTCCACGACACGAAGATCAACATCGTCGACACCCCGGGCCACAGCGATTTTGGCGGCGAGGTCGAACGCGCGTTGCGCATGGTCGATGGAGTCCTGCTTCTGGTGGATGCTAGCGAAGGGCCCCTGCCGCAAACGCGCTACGTCCTTCAAAAGGCTCTGGCGGCCAAACTGCCGCCTGTAATCGTCCTGAACAAGATCGACCGCACCGATGCGCGCACAAAAGAAGTCCTCGACGAAATCTACGACCTCTTTATCGACTTGGACGCAACGGAAGACCAGCTCGATTTCCCTGTCGTTTACACCAACGCCCGCGATGGCGTCGCGCACCGGCAACTTGGGGATAGTTCGAAGGACTTGCTGCCCTTGTTTGAAACCATCGTGAAAAGCATTCCCGCGCCGCCCGGCGATCCGGATGGCGTACTGCAAATTCAGGTGATGAATCTCGACTACAGCGATTTCCTCGGCCGCATCGCGATTGGCCGTGTGTTTAACGGCACGCTGAAGCGCGGCACCGACGTTGGCGTCAGCAAGATCAACGGAAAGCTGGAATCGACCCGCATCACCAAGCTCTACACCTTTCGCGGGCTCGAGCGCGATGAAGCAGAAGCGGTTGTCGCTGGCGATCTTGTCGCCATCGCCGGCGTCGAGGGCATTCAGATCGGCGAAACCATCACGGATCTCTCAGCGCCCGCTCCTCTCGAGCCCCTGCTGATTGACGAGCCGACGCTTGCGATGATTTTCACGGTGAACAGCAGCCCGCTTTCCGGAAAAGAGGGCAGCTATGTGACCTCGCGCGACTTGCGCGACCGTCTTCAGAAGGAACTGCTCACGAACGTTTCGATTCGCGTCGAGGACACGGACACGCCCGAATCGTTTCGCGTGCTCGGGCGCGGCGAACTTCAGCTTGCCATTTTGATCGAAACCATGCGGCGCGAAGGTTTCGAATTGATGGTCGGCAAGCCGGAAATTGTCGTGCGCACGGAAAATGGACGGAAACTCGAGCCGCTCGAGCGCCTGGTCATCGACGTTCCGGAAAACTTTATCGGCATCATCCTCGAAACATTGGGCAGCCGGCGCGGCGAAATGCTGAAAATGAGCAATCACAATTCCGGCCGCGTGCGCATGGACTTCAAGATTCCTTCCCGCGGTCTCATCGGCTTGCGCAGCCAGTTGCTGACGGACACGCGCGGCACTGCTTTGATTCATTCGATTTTCGATGGCTGGATGGAGTATTCGGGCGAGATGGCTTTGCGCCCCACCGGCGCGCTCGTCGCCGACCGTCCGGGACCATCCACGGCTTTCGCGCTGTGGAATCTCCAGGAACGCGGCGAGCTGTTCATCGGGCCCGCCGTGGAAGTCTACGAAGGCATGGTCATTGGCGAAAATTCGCGCGAGCAGGACATGGAAGTGAACGTCACCAAGGAAAAGAAACAGACGAACATGCGTTCCTCCAGCGCGGATGAAGCCATCCGTCTGATCCCGCATCGTGAGCTCAGCCTCGAACAGGCCATTGAATTTATTGCCGACGACGAATTCGTCGAAATCACACCCAAATCGATTCGCCTGCGCAAGAAGGTCTTGCAGGCCAACAAGCGCCCGCGTCGCTGGCAGGAAATTCGCGCCAGCCAGGAAGCCACGCGCTGACCTAATTTTTCTGCCTGCTTTTAGTGGGCAGACTCCTGTAGCAATTGCGCTAGATACTGCTTCCAAAATTCGGCCCAGGTGTGCGTGCCGTGGCCATGCGTGTTTTCGCTGGCCGGGATCAGAACGAAACGGCCGTGTGGCACTTTCTTAATCTCTCTCTCCGCAATTCCGAGTCCGGGCGGATTGATAAAATCGTCGGCGGAATTAATCCACATCAGCGGAGCCTTGATTTTGCCGAGTTGCTGCGATGGATCGTAATCGCGCGACGCATTTACCTGGTACAAGAGATCGTTCGCATCGAGACTGCCCAAGCGCGCTTTGAAGAAGTCGTCGAGATACTTATCGGCGGCCTCGCGCGTGGGCAATGCTTTCTGCATGGGCATCGGAGCGCTCCCTGCTATGAGCAGCATATCCAGCGCGGTCCGCAGTCCCTGCTTCGGTTCTTCCTTATAGTCGCCGCCCTGCCATTCCGGATCGTCGCGAATCGCATCCATAATCATCTTGCGCCAAATGCGGTTGCGCCCGGCGATCTGCACGGGCAGGCAAGCCAACGGCAGCAGCGCGTCCATAAAATCCGGATACATCTCGCCCCACTGGAATGAATGCATGCAGCCCATCGATGTACCCATCACCAGCCGAAGGTGATTGACGCCGAGCCCTTCTTTGACGAGCCTGTAATGCGCGGTGACCATGTCGTCGTAGTCGTATTGCGGAAAATGCGCGCGCAGGCCGTCGCTGGGCTTCGACGATTTTCCGTGGCCGATCCCGTCCGGAAGAATGATGTAATAGCGCGACACATCTAAAAGCTCGCCGGGACCAAATAAGACTCCGGCAAACTGCGGCTGCAAGAATTGATGCCCTGTGCCGCCCGTTCCGTGAAGTATCAGCACCGCGTTGGTTGTGCGGCCTTTCGCGTCGCGAACCGGTTTGCCAAGCGTCGTGTAATGTAGCCGTAATTCCGGCAGTGACTCGCCGGAACGAAATTTGAAATTGTGAATGACAAAGTCGCCTTCCGTTGTCCCGGAAACCGGCGCCTCCTGGCCGGCACACGGCAATGCCGCGAGAAACGCGGCGACCGCCGCACAGGCAAGAAATAATCCAAAGCGTTTCAGCATCTGCCACCTCTACGGCTGAAAATCTATCACATTCTCCGCGATGCCACTTCGCACTCGGCACTTGTGCCGGCACACCAGTCTGAATAGACTTCAACGCGCTGAAAAGATTCCTGCCCCGCGAGGTGTTGCGATGCGAAGAATTTTTGGGATCACACTTTGCTCTTTGCTGCTGCCGTCTGCTGCCTTGTGTCAGGCCAAGCCGAAGCTTTCGCCCGCCGTGACCACCTTCTTAAAGGAAGATGCGCCGGTGATCGCGCTGACCCACGTGCGCGTCGTCGATGGCACGGGGGCACCGGCTCGTTTAGACCAAACGCTCGTCATTGATGATGGAAAAATTACAGCGCTGAGCGACGACAGCACTGCCAGGATTCCCGCCGGCGCAAAGGTTCTGAATCTGAGTGGCCGCACCGTTATTCCCGGCCTTGTCGGCATGCACGACCACATGTTCTATCCATCGCCCGGTGGAATGCCGCTCTATCCGGAACACGCCTCGAGTTTTCCGCGCCTCTATCTCGCGGGTGGCGTCACTTCAATACGCACCACAGGCAGCCTCGAACCCTACACCGACCTTGAGCTAAAGAAGGCCATCGACGCAGGAAAAATGGTTGGCCCGAAAATCCATGTCACCGGCCCTTATCTGGAAGGACCCGGCGCTTTCGCCTTGCAAATGCATCAGCTTAGGGATGCCGAGGATGCGCGCCAGACGGTCGAATTTTGGATCGCGCAAGGCGTCACCTCTTTCAAGGCATACATGAACATCACCCCGGACGAACTTTCCGCCGCCATCAAGGCCGCGCACGCTCACGGAATCAAGGTCACCGGCCACCTTTGTTCCATCGGCTTTCGCGAAGCAGCCGCGCTTGGCATCGACGATCTCGAGCACGGCATCGAAGTGGACACGGAGTTTTATCCGGAAAAGAAGCCGGGCGTCTGCCCCAACCCGCGCGACGCCGCAAAAGCGCTGCTCTCCGTCGACATCGCCGGCAAGCCTATGCAGGACATGATTCACGATCTGATCGCGCATCACGTCGCGGTTACCTCCACGCTTCCTGTTTTCGAAACTTCCGTGCCGGGGCGCGCCCCACTCGACAATCGCGTGCTGGACGCCATGACTCCGAAAGCCAGGATTTCTTATCTAACGAGACGCGCGCACATCTCCGACAACGCCGCAACATCCGACGCCGCGGCAATCTTCAAAAAGGAAATGGAATTCGAGCACGAATTCTCCAAGCAGGGTGGGCTGCTGCTGGCAGGTCTCGATCCCACCGGTTACGGCGGCGTGATCGCCGGCTTTGGCGACCAGCGCGAAGTGGAATTGCTGGTGGAGGCGGGCTTCACGCCAGTCGAAGCCATCCACATCGCGACGTCCAATGGCGCTCAATTCCTCGGCGAGCTGGATAATATCGGCACTCTTGCCGTCGGCAAAGCGGCCGATGTTGTGGTTCTGCAGGGAGACCCATCGGCCAACATCAAGGACATCGAAAAGGTCGAGCTCGTTTTCAAGGACGGCGTGGGCTACGACTCCGCCAAACTGATCGATTCCGTAAAGGGTCTTGTCGGCTTGCGCTAGACCACAAATGCGGAAACTCCACGGCACCCCGCGACATCGTGCCGAATTACGGCAAAAGACTTTTGCCGTCCGCGCTCGGCAACGATAGCCCCATTAGGCGCGCCAGCGTCGGCGCGATGTCGCGCATATCAATCACGCCCAGCGACCGGCCCGCGGGAACACCCGGGCCAACCAAAAAGAACGACGCCCGCAGTTCGGGCAAACTCGGCAGTCCTCCGTGGGTCCCGCCGGCTTTTAGTTTCGAGAGCACAGGGCCATCCAGACTCGATCCCGTTTTCCATCCCTGTTTGAGGCCCATGAAAAACGACGCCGGCGGAAATCCTCCGCGCTGGTGCAGTTCTTCCGCGTCGAGGATGCGGTCGACGCCGTTTGCCGGATCGCTCGCGACCTTTTTGAGCAGCTCGCGCACCTGCGCCAGTGTCGCGGCATCGTTCGGATCTTTCAGCACGATCGCTGCGGACCCGCCCGTCACCCACGGAATCGCTTTCCAATCGGTGATCTTCTCTTTCTCGTCGACGGTGATCAGCTTCGCTTCGCGAAACAACGGGAACAAATTAAGTTGCCGGTCCGTTCTCACGAAGCCGTGGTCGGAAACGACGGCGATGTACGTCCGTCCCGGCGCAAGGTTCTCCGCCGTCGCACGGATTTTTCCGATCGTGGTATCGATGCTTTCAAGTACGGCGATGTCCTCTGGACTGAATGGCCCCGTCTCGTGTTCGATGTGGTCGAGCGAACTGAGATGAAGCGTCAAAAACGCGGGGTGCTTCTTTTCGAGAATCCATTCCGTGTACTCTCCTCGGTTGACGTCCGCTTGCACCGACGTGTCACTTCCTCCTCGGTATTCGCCCAACTCCGCCCCCGCCTCTTCCAAAAGCCCCGGCGTGGAAACCGCCCGCCGAAGCTTGGCATCATCCGGCGTACCCGCGCGCCAGAATTCCGGAATGTCCCAGGTGATGTGCGCCCCAACCGTCACCGGCCATTGAATGCTCGCCGCCGTCCGTCCCGCCGCCGCCGCGGCATCCCACAACGTTGGCACGCGAATGTCTTCCGCATACCAATACCAGCCTCCATAGTTCTTCCGCAGCGGATCGAACGTGGTGTTCGCGAAAATCCCGTGCTTCGCTGGCCACACGCCCGTGACCAGTGTCGTGTGGCTCGGATAAGTCACCGTGGGCACCACGCCTACCACGCCTTCGGCGTAGCTCCCTTCTTTCAGGAAGCGCCGCAGGTTTGGCACCTTTGCGCCGTGATCGTCCGCCTCCGTGATGTAGTCCGGGCGCATGCCATCCACGGAAATCATCACCAGCAGCGGCGGCGTTTTCCCCGGTGCCGGTGCCGGCGCCTTGGCCGCGGCCAGGAAAACGGCAGCGCTGCAAAAAAGTACGGTGCAAAAAAACAGCAGAGGCCGTCGCAACCGTAGATTTCGCAAATCCGCACGAATTTTCATGATGCGCAAAAGCATACCCCAAATCGCAATCTGGATTTTACAAAGGCGCCGCACAAGGATAAATTATAGGTGTGCATTACTGGACTTTACGGGGAGGGCGTGGTGGCCCATTTCAAACTGTTCCCCGCGCACGGAATGTTGTAAAGTTTAGCGCTCATGTGCCGCCCGCTGCTGGACCATTGCGATAAAATGGCTTAGCAAATTGGTATTACTCTCAGGCGGAGCTATCACACGGAATTGACAGGTGGAACACTTGAATACTGGACCCTCGAACGGGGCCTCAAACTCGCATTGCACGATCGCCGCCACGGCCACGGCTCTGCCGCCATACACCATGACTCGCGAGGAAGTGAAGTTCTACATGGGCCGGGTGTTCGACATTCCTGACCGGCGCCTCGAAGCATTGATGTCCATCGCGGACAACGCACAGGTGCACAAGCGCTATTCCATCTTTCCCATCGAATACACCGTCGAGCCCCGGCCGCTTTCGAAGACCAACGAGGAATACATCGAACACGCCGTGAAGCTCGGCCGCCAGGCTGCGGAGGACTGCCTGCAGCGCGCCAGTTTGCGCCCGGATGAGATCGATCTCATCATCACCGTCTCGTGCACCGGCTTCATGATCCCTTCCCTGGACGCGCATCTCATCAACCTGATGGGTTTTCGCTCGAATGTGCGCCGCATGCCTTTCACAGAGCTTGGTTGCGCCGCTGGAGCCATGGCTCTTGGACGGGCCGCGGACTATTTGAAGGCGAATCCAGGCGGAAATGTGCTGATCATCTCCGTTGAGCTGCCCTCCCTCACCTTCCAGCGAAAGGACATCTCCCAGGCGAATCTGATCTCCTCGATTCTATTCGGCGATGGGGCAGCCGCGGTCTTGGTGACCGGAAAAGAGCGCAAGGGACCTAAGATTCTCGTCTCGGAGACTTACACGTTCCCCGATTCCCTCGGTGCCATGGGATTTGACTTGCGCGATTCGGGATTCCATATCTTGCTTTCCAAAGACGTCCCCGAAATGATCGGCGTAAAAATTCGCGGCCTCATGGATGGCTTTCTCGCGCGGCAAGGCCGCAAGCAGGAAGACATAAAAGGGTGGATTTTGCATCCTGGCGGCGCGCGCTTGCTCGGCAATGTCGAAAAAGAATTGGGGCTCTGCAAATGTGATACGCAGCCCTCCTGGGATATTCTCGCCAACGTCGGCAATCTTTCCAGTGCCACCATCCTCTTCATCTTGCAGGAATGGCTCGAAAAGCGGCCCCTCAAATCGGGCGAATATGCGGTGGCCGCCGCCTTTGGCCCGGGATTCAGCGCCGAATTTCTCCTGCTTCAATGGACCTGAGCGTCATTGCATTTCTCGGCCTGCTGCTGGCCGTGGCTCTTCTTCGCATCGTCGAACTGCGAATCTCACGCCGACATCAGCAGGAGATGATTGCTCGCGGGGCGGCGAAAGTAGACGAACCGAGATTCCGCTGGATGGTCGTACTTCATACCGCCGTCCTGCTGGGTGCCGCTCTGGAAGTTGTATTCCTTCACCGCCCTTTTATCCCCGTTCTGGCCGCGGTGATGTTTGTTATTTTCCTGGCGGCGAATGCCGTGCGCTGGTGGGTGATCCGCACGCTTGGAGATCATTGGAACGTTCAAGTCATGGATTCGACGAGCCTCGGCGTCATCTCCTCGGGACCGTTCCGCTACGTCCGCCATCCGAACTACGCTGCGGTATTCAGTGAGATGCTGGCCCTGCCTTTGATCCACACGGCGTGGATCACCGCTGTTGTTGGCTCGCTCGCGCACATTGCGGTCCTCTCGCACCGGCTTTCCACCGAGGAGCGCGTTCTCCTCGCGAATCCGGACTATCGCGCCAAGATGGCCAGCAAACCGAGATTCATCCCCGGTGTTTTTTGAAGCCCAGCGAAGTAAGATGTCCGCGTATTTTCATCCAGGCTTTGCTGGCATTTCGCATTTTCCGAACGCTGATACACTGGAATCGATTTTCCGGATAGCCCCCATCCGGCGAGAATACTCAAAAGGCGGTGGCGCGTGTTTCAACAGGGCACTTTAAAAGGCCGGGCGATCTTCATCACTGGCGGCGGCACGGGTTTGGGCCGCTCCATGGCTTTGCGTTTTGCTGAGCTTGGTGCCCGAATGTATCTTGTCGGCCGCCGCGAAGAACCTCTCAAGGAAGTTTGCGCCGAAATTCATCGCGCTGGGAGGTTCGGCCGCTTTCACCACCTGTGATGTGCGCGACTATGGCGCTGTCGAAGCCGCAGCGGAGAAAGCCGAGCAGCAGTTTGACCGCATCGACACCGTCGTCAACAACGCCGCTGGCAATTTCATCGCCCGCTCCGAAAAACTCTCCCCCAACGCTTTTAACACCGTCGTCGGCATCGTGCTCAACGGCTCCTTTCATTGCACTCAGGCCTTTGCCAAACGCTGGATCGCGCAGAAGCTTGGCGGTGACGTCCTCAACATCGTCACAACCTACGCCGCCGCCAGCAGCGGCTCCGGGTTCGTTCTTCCCTCCGCTTGCGCCAAAGCCGGCGTCCTTGCCATGACCAGATCCCTGGCCGTCGAGTGGTCCAAGTATCACATTCGCCTCAATGCCATTGCTCCGGGTCCTTTCCCTACAGAAGGTGCCTGGTCCCGCCTCATGCCCTCGAAACAGTTTGAAGACCACTCCAAAGAAAAGCACCCGATGAAGCGCTTCGGCCGTCACGAAGAACTGGCGAATCTCGCCACATTCCTTTTGAGCGACATGGCGGAATACATCAACGGCGAATGTGTGGTCATCGACGGTGGCCAATGGCTCCGCGGTGCCGGCGAGTTCAACGACCTCCTCATGCTCCCCGAATCCGCCTGGGAAGCTCTCGAAGCCGCTCGCGCAAAAAAAACCTGACCCCATCGACTTCACTCCAGCGAAGAGCGTTTGTGCCCCCGTCCTTGACCAACCTGCACAGCGCCGATAAGCTTAGAGTTTCTCCTTCCAGGTGAACTAATCATGGAGCAGCTGCAGGTCACATTGCCGGACGGCAAGGTTCAAGAGGTGCCCAAGGGCACGACTCCGGCGGACATCGCGCGCAAAATTTCTCCCCGTCTCGCCGACGCCGCTCTCGTCGCTCGCGTCACCGCAACCAATGGCACCTCTCTGCCCAACGCCCCCGACGAAGGTCAGCTGATCGATCTCCGCTGCCCTCTCCAAGAAAACGTAAAACTCCAGATCCTCACCGAAAAAGATCCAGATGCGCTCTTCGTCTTCCGCCATTCCGCTGCCCATCTCCTCGCCGCCGCCGTGACGGACCTTTATCCCAACGTCAAGCTCGGCATCGGCCCTCCCATCGACACCGGCTTCTTCTACGAATTCCTTCGCGACGAGCCCTTCACTCCCGAAGATCTCGCCAAAATCGAAAAAAAGATGCACGAGCTCGCCTCACAGGACTTGCCCAACGAGCGCAAACTCATCCCCAAGCCAGAAGCTCTCGACCTTTACAAAAAGTCCAACCAAATCTTCAAATGCGAACTCGTCGAGGAAAAGGCCGTCGAGCCGATGGTCTCGTTCTACACCACCGGCAAGTTCATCGACTTCTGCCGCGGCCCGCACATTCCTTCCACCAAACGCATCACCGCCTTCAAGCTTATGAGCGTCGCCGGCGCCTACTGGAAGGGCCAGGAGGGTAATCCCCAGCTCCAGCGCATTTACGCGGCTTGCTTCTTTCATCAGAAAGATCTCGACGAATATCTTCACCGCCTCGAAGAAGCCAAGCGCCGCGATCATCGCAAGCTTGGCGTCGAGCTCGATCTCTTCAGCATTCAGGAAGAAGCCGGTCCCGGCCTCATCTTCTGGCATCCCAAGGGCGGCCTCATCCGCAAAATCATGGAAGACTGGCTCCGCGACGAGCTTCTCAAACGCGGCTACGACCTCGTCTACACTCCCCACATCATGCGTCTCGACCTCTGGAAAACCAGCGGCCACACAGGCTTTTACAAAGACAGCATGTTCGGCCCTATCGAAGTCGAAAAAGCCGATTACCAACTCAAGCCCATGAACTGTCCCGGCCACATTCTCATCTACAAATCAAAACTCCACAGCTACCGCGATCTTCCCGTGCGCCTCGCCGAACTCGGCACCGTTTATCGCTACGAGCGCAGCGGCGTCCTCCACGGCCTCCTTCGCGTCCGCGGCTTCACGCAGGACGACGCTCACATTTTCTGCGCGCCCTCGCAAATCGAATCGGAAGTCGAAGCCTGCGTCGATTTTGCTTTCGCCGTCATGAAAAATTTCGGCTTCGATAAATTCGAGGTCGAGCTCTCCGATTGGGATTCTGCTCATCCCGAAAACTACGCCGGCAAGCCCGAGGACTGGCAACGCGCCACCGCCGCGCTCGCCGAGACCATGAAGCGTCTCAATATCCCGTACAAAACGATCACCGGCGAAGCCGCTTTCTACGGCCCCAAAATCGACGTCAAGCTCATCGACGCCATTGGCCGCCCTTGGCAACTCACCACTGTCCAGTTCGATTTCAATCTCCCCGCGCGTTTTGGACTCGAATACGTTGCCGAAGACGGCGCCAAACATCAGCCTTTGATGGTGCACCGCGCGCTGCTCGGCTCTGTCGAACGTTTCTTCGGCATTTTGATCGAGCACTACGCCGGCGCCTTCCCGCTCTGGCTCGCTCCTGTTCAAGTCCAGATCTGCCCCGTCAGCGAAAAAGTCGCCGACTACGCCAAGCACGTCACCGAAACTCTCAAGCGGCACAACATCCGCGTCCATCTCGATGACCGCAACGAAAAGCTCCCGGCAAAAATCCGCGACGCCCAGCTCCAAAAAATCCCTTACATGCTCATCGTCGGCCCCAAAGAAGCCGAAGCCGGCACCGTCTCCGTCCGTCATCGCAGCAAGGGCGACCAAGGCCCCAAACCCCTGGCCGAAGTTGTCGATTCGCTCCAAAAGGAAGTAGAATCCCGTTCGATCTCGTAACTTACTCACGGAGGAAAATACTCATGCCGAAATTCCTAATCGAACGCGAAATTCCCGGGGCCGGCAAGCTCACTCCCGCCGAAATGCACGGCGTCGCGCAAAAATCCTGCAGCGTGATTCGCACTCTACCCGGCGTGCAGTGGGTCGAAAGCTACGTCACCGATGACAAGATTTACTGCGTCTACATCGCGCCGAACGAGCAGGCCGTCCGCGACCATGCCACGCAAGGCGGTTTTCCCG
This sequence comes from uncultured Acidobacteriota bacterium, assembly GCA_963824515.1. GTDB lineage: Bacteria > Acidobacteriota > Terriglobia > Acidiferrales > UBA7541 > Acidiferrum. Next base: position 353,618 of record CAWGPN010000008.1, on the reverse strand, counting down.
CCAATCGCATCTCTGTTATCCGCCGCATGATCGACCCCACCACCGCAGAGGGATAGTCTCACTCAGATTTTTCCTGTCAGCCGGTGCGGCGTGCTTATGCTCTCTCGCAGACATTTTCTCGTTTTGTCCGGAAGTGCTCTTGCAGCGCCCTCCATTTCTTGGGGAGCGATTAGCATGCCAACGGTGCTCGATCACATCCTTCTCGGCTGCAGCGATCTCGATCGCGGCATCGCCTTCGTCGAGCAACGCACCGGCGTTCGCGCCGCTTTCGGCGGCGTCCATCCCGGACGCGGCACGCGCAACGCTCTTCTCTCACTCGGCGAAATGCACTATCTGGAAATCATCGCCCCCGACCCCAAGCAATCCGCCGCGCCTGACCATGACGGCTTGCGAAAACTCAAGGAACCGCGCCTCGTCGGCTGGGCCGCCCATCCCGGCGATCTGGACCAATTCGCAATTCGCCTCCGCGAAGCAGGCCTCGCCTTTGAAGGACCGACACCGGGATCGCGCAAGCGCCCCGATGGCCGTCTTCTGCAATGGAAAACTCTCAATCTCAAGGATGACCTCGATGGCCTGCTACCTTTCTTCATCGAGTGGGGCGCTGGCACCGTCCATCCGTCGGTCGACGCTCCGGCCGGTTCCCATATCGTCCGCTTCTCGCTGTCTGGGCCAAACCAGGCGGAGCTGACCAGACTCTGCACCTTGCTCGATCTCGATGTTCCTATTGAGCCAGGCGAAAAGCCCCAGCTCCATGCCCGAATCGCGGGCCCAAACGGTAAGGTGATGACTCTCACTTCCTGACGTTTGCCTGCTGACTCCGCTTTAATCCACCTCTTCCTCGGCCACCAAACCCTTGCTCAACCAATCCCTCAGCATGCTATACTTTGAAACCCGTCCCCGGCCTTCTCTCGGCTGTGCGGATGGATATCTAAAGATTCGAGGGCCAGCCCGGCGAGGCGGGTCATCAGGCGCCTTTTATCAATTAGGGGGAATTATCGCAGAACGCAGCTTCCGGCAGAGCGATCGCATCCGTGTTAACGAGCGGATTCGCGCTCGCGAGATCCGGGTGATTGATGAAGAAGGCGGCCAGCTTGGCGTCATGCAGCCATTCGAGGCCATAAAGTTGGCGCGCGAGCGCGGTCTGGACTTGGTGGAAATCTCTCCGACGGCGGACCCGCCGGTTTGCAAGATCACCGACTACGGCAAATATCTCTATCAGGCCAACAAAAAGGCCCACGAGCAGCGCAAGAGCAGCCGTGGTTCGCAGCTCAAGGAAGTCAAGTTTCGCCCCGCGACCGCCGAGCACGATTATCAGGTTCGCAAGAATCAGATCATCCGCTTCCTCGGCGAGGGCCACAAAGTTCGCGCCATGATTTTCCATCGCGGCCGGGAAATGGCGCATCAGGAAGTTGGTCGTGCCAAGATGAATCGCTTGCTCGTTGAAATCGCTGACCAGTGCCAGATTGAAACGATGCCGCGGATGGAAGGCAACGTCCTGGTCGCGCTGCTCGCACCGAAAAAAGGCGTCTCCGTTGCCAAGCCCTCGGGTCAATCAACGGCCAACGCCCAGCAGTCGCAGTAGCCTTTGAATTTGTTTGTGAATTTGAATCTCGTAGGGGCACGGCACGCCGTGCCCGCTGATCGGTTCACGAGAAAGTAGAAATTATTGCGGCGGCGCAAGCCCTGCCCATTAAGGGGAGTTTTTTAAGTCATGCCAAGAAATTCGACGAAACCAAAATTGAAGCTGAAAACTCATCGCGGCGCCAAAAAACGTTTCAAGATCACCGCGAACGGCAAAATTAAACGTATGCACTCCGGTAAACGCCACTTGATGGGCACCAAGGCTCCCGGCCGTATGCGCAAGCTGAAAAAGCTGACGCTCGTGAATCCCGCCGACGTAGCCGCCGTTAGGCAAATGCTACCGTACGGCTAAAGCCGTAATAGTTTTCCGCGCGTTCCGTAATTTCGCACGCGCACAGTTGTTCTTCGTAGGGGCACGGCACGCCGTGCCCTTTCGATCAAAACGCAGGACGTCAGTCCCGCGCATCGTGCCAGGCAGCGCTTCACGGGTGCCTGCCGGCCGATAAAGCCGCGAAAGCGGCGAGCACCAAACCGGAGACAAACCCGTTGCAAAGCACGTATTTTCACGCGTGTCGACGCATCCTGTTTGTCTCCCGAAAGAAACGCAGCCGACTCTTTGTAGGTGCGGGGCTTTAGCCCCGCGCTTTTAGATCCTCGGCTTTTCTAATTCGAAGGAGAAAAACCCATGGCACGCGTAAAACGCGGCACAAAACGCAGGGCACGCCGCAAGAAGTATCTGAGAAGGACAAAGGGCTTCTTTCTAACCAAGAGCAAGCTCTACCAATCCGCACAGGAAGCAGCCAATCGCGCCGATCGTTACGCCAAGCGCGACCGTCGCGTAAAAAAACGCGAATATCGCAAGCTCTGGATTCAGCGCATCGGCGCAGCCGCCCGCAACAACGGCCTGACCTACGGCCAGCTAATCCACGGCCTGAAAGCTGCCGGCGTCTCTCTCGATCGCAAAATCCTCGCGGATATTGCGGTCAAGGATGCCGCCGCCTTTACGAGCTTGGTAGCAAGCGCCAAAGCTGCCGCTCCGCCCCAAGCCAAAAAGGTGCCATAGCTCTTTGGCCGGCCGAGCCAAACCGTCATTTCGAACGGAGCGGGCCGACGCTTTTTCTCTCGCGTTCGCTCCTGCGAACGCGTCGGCCCACGAAGAGAGAAATCCCTCTTCACTTTCTGAAGTTGCTCGTAAGATAGCGAATGGCACGGCGTTTGGATTTTTGCGTTTTTTGTTGTGACTCCTTTTGTAGGAGCACGATTCATCGTGCTCCTTCGTTGTAATCTATTTCGCTGACTATGCCGACTATCGACAACCCGACCGCCAAGACTCTAGCGAACCTCGGCGTGAAACTGCCGGACGAGATTCCTGCATACTTTGGCGAAGTTCGTGAACGTTTCGATAAGCAAGTGTCCCGGCCAATGGACCAACACGGCTGGGAGATGTTGCGTCAATCCTGGCTGGGCCGCAAATCCGGCGTCCTAGCCCAAATCACTGAGAACTGGCTCAAACCCGCCCCGCCCGATCTAAAACGCGCCGTCGGCGCCGGCCTCAACGAACTCCGCGCCCACGTCGAATCCAAAATCGAAGCCCGCCGTCTCGCCATCGAATCCGGCTCGGACCAGGCCGCCCTCGCCCACGAACGCATCGATCTCTCGCTCCCCGGTGTCGTCCGCCCCATTGGCTCGCACCACCTGATCCGCCAGGTCTTCCAGGAAATCGAAGACATCTTCTTCTCCATCGGCTTCTCCGTCGTCGAAGGCCCGGAAATCGAAACGCCCTACTACAATTTCGAAGCTCTCAACATCCCTGAATTCCATCCAGTCCGCGACGACATGGACACTTTCTATCTCGACCTGCCAAAAGGTGCGCCGACGCCGCTCCTTCTCCGCACGCACACTTCGCCCATGCAGATTCGCACCATGGAGAAGCAAAAGCCTCCAGTGCGCGTCATCGTTCCCGGCAAGGTCTACCGCCGCGACAATCCCGACGCTACGCATTCCTTCATCTTCCATCAGGTCGAAGGCCTCGCCGTCGATTCGGACATCACCTTCTGCGATTTCACCGGAACCATCGAATATTTCGTCAAACAGTTCTTCGGGCCCGGCGTGAAAACTCGCTTCCGCCCCAGCTACTTCCCATTCACCGAGCCGAGCGTCGAATTCGACGTCTCCTGCATTTTCTGCGGCGGCACTGGCACGGCCGCGGGCGGCGGCGTCTGCTCCAAGTGCAAAGGCGCCGGCTGGATCGAACTTTTCGGCGCCGGCATGGTCGATCCCGCCGTCTACGGCTTCGTCAACTACGACGCCAAAAAAGTCAGCGGCTTCGCCTTCGGCATGGGCATCGACCGCCTCGCCATGCTCAAATACCAGATCGACGACATCCAGGTCTTTTTCCAGAACGACGTGCGCTTCTTGCGCCAATTTCCATGAGTATCGTTTTCGAGTTTCGTTTTTCGAATTTCGAGTCTTGATGATGACTTTTGCCGATTCCAAACAGCGCTTCTCCACCCGCGTGGCCGACTACCTCCGCTACCGCCCCGGCTATCCCTCGGGCGTCCGCGACATTCTCCGCGCCGAGTGCCTTCTGAAATCCGGCCACGCTGTCGCCGATATCGGCTCAGGCACCGGTTTTCTGAGCGAACTCTTTCTAAAGAACGGCAATCGCGTCTTCGGCGTCGAACCCAACGAAGCGATGCGCCTGGCCGGCGAAGAATATCTCGCCTCCTATGATGGTTTCACCAGCGTGGATGGATCGGCCGAGGCAACCACGCTGGATGACGCGTGCGCGGATTTCGTGACATGTGGGCAAGCTTTCCACTGGTTTGACCAGAGTCCCACCCGCCGCGAATTCCTTCGCATCCTCAAGCCCGCCGGCCGGGTCGTCGTCATTTGGAACGAGCGTCTCACCGACACGACACCGTTTCTCCGCGACTACGAATCCTTGCTCCGAAAATTCGGCACGGACTATGCGCGTGTGAAAGAAAGCTACCCGAACGAGCAGCACATGCTCAATTTTTTTGGCGCCGGTGCGTACTCCTCACACGAGCTTCCAAATTTTCAGGAATTTGATTTCGATGGCCTCGCCGGCCGTCTGCGCAGTAGCTCCTTCTGCCCAACGACTGATCATCCGAATTTCGCTCCAATGATGGCGGAGCTGCAAAGAATCTTCGACGCCTACAATCAGGATGGCCGCGTCCGCCTCGAGTATTCCACGCACATCTATTTCGGCCGCCCGGGAGGTGCCGCCTGATGCATCCGGTGTGTAATCTTCCGCTTGGACTCCGCTCTTGTAAGGGCGCAGCTGGCTGCGCCCCTCTTGCACGGGTACCAACCAATCCTGCAACCAACGCGCGAGCGACGATAAACCGCCGCATCAGACTCTTTCTTGAACTTTCAACCTTTGACTTTCGACCTCTCTCACGGGTCACGGAACACGGATCTATTCCGGCGTCTCATCGAAAATGGAGCTGTATTAATTCATGAAGGTCGTCTACAACTGGCTGAAGGAATTCGTCGACGTCACCGCCACGCCGAGTGACATCGCCTCGCGCCTCGCGCTCTCTGGCACCAACATCGGCAGCGTCGAAAATGGCCCGCACGGCGCCGTAATCGACGCCGAAGTCGGTTCGAACCGCCCCGATTGCCTCGGCCACTACGGCATCGCGCGCGAACTCAGCGCCGTCTACAAACTGCCTCTCAAGCCTGTCCTGCCAAAGCCTGCGGAAGGCGGCACAAAAGCAAGCGAAGCCGTGAAAGTCGAAATTCAATCGCCGGATCTTTGCGGCCGCTTCACCGCTCGCGTCGTTCGCGGCTCAAAAATCCAGCCTTCGCCCAAGTGGCTAAAAGACCGCCTCGAAGCCAGCGGCGTCGCCAGCATCAGCAATGTCGTGGACATCTCCAACTACGTCATGCTCGAGCTTGGCCATCCGCTGCACACTTTCGATTACGACAAGGTCCGCGATCATCGCATCATCGTGCGCCACGCAAAATCCGGCGAAAAAATCCGCACGCTCGACGGCCTCGAACGCACGCTCGATCCTTCCATCTGTATGGTCTGCGATGGTCATGGTTCTCGTGCCGTCGGCATTGGCGGCATCATGGGCGGCGCCGATACGGAAATTTCTTTTTCGACAAAAAATGTTCTCATCGAGTGCGCCTGGTTCGAACCGGTCGCCATTCGAAGAGCAGCTCGCTCTTTGAAACTCCATACCGAAGCCTCCACGCGCTTTGGTCGTGGCGCCGATCCGGAAATGGCGGAGCTCGCCTCGCGCCGCGCCGCCGAACTCATCCTCCAGCTTGCCGGTGGCGAGCTGCTCGCCGGCGTAGTGGATGTCTATCCCGGCAAACGCGCTCTGAAAAAAATCCAACTGACGCGCGCGGAACTTCTTCGCGTCATGGGCGCTGACGTTCCCGACAAGGAAGTGGAATCGATCCTCAGCGCTCTCGGTTTCGCTCCCATTCGAATCGATCAGAATCGCGGCGCCGCCGGCTCCGTCCTCGCAGCGTGGGAATGCACGCAGCCTTCCTGGCGCGCCGAAGTCGAACGCGATATCGATTTGATCGAGGAAGTCGCCCGCGTGTACGGCCTCGATAAATTTCCGCCGCGCTTGCCCGCCGCTCGCCAGGGTGCGCAGCGCCTGCCGAAATTCGCGCCCGAATCGCGCTTGCGCGAACGGCTGATTGGACTAGGCTATCGCGAAATTCTCACGATCCCCCACGTGGCCGAAGATCGCGACTCACTCTTCCGCCCCGAAGGCGTCGCGCCTGCTCGGCTTTCGAATCCGCTCTCGGAAGAAGCCAGCGTGCTGCGTTCAACTGGCCTCGTGACAATGGCCGCCACGCTGGAATGGAATCTCAATCACGGCCAACGCAACGTGCGCCTCTTCGAAATCGGCCGCCACTATCGCCTGGAGGGAAGCGCATCGGTCGAAACGCCGATCCTGACCATTGGCGCGACTGGCGAAGCCCGCGAAAAAGGCATCTACGACGATCCCCGAGCTTTCGAATTCGCCGACCTAAAAGGCGATCTCGACGCACTTGGTGAACTGGCCCGCGGCTTCTCTTGGGAAGATGCTGGCGTTCTCTGGGCTCATGCCGCTCGGCGCGCACACATTTCTCTCGGCTCCGCGAAAATCGGGCAAGCGGGTCAGCTCGCTCGCCGCATCGCCGACAAGTTCAAGCTGCGTCAGGAAATCTTCCTGGCGGAAATTCAACTCGAGCCGTTGTACGCCGCGATTCGCGCGGCAAAAGAAGCGCGGCGCTACGAACCGCTTCCGCGTTTTCCGGCCGTCGAGCGAGATTTTTCTCTGCTGCTTACCGATGGCACTCCGTTTTCAGAAGCTGCTAAAACAATCCACTCGCTCGGGATCAACGAAATTGCCAGCATTGAAGCGGCGGATCTGTTCCGCGGGAAAAATGTACCCGCGGGAAAATATTCACTGATGGTGCGCGTGACATTTCAAAGCCGCGAAGCCACACTGACCGATGCGCAGATCAGCGAGTTCTCCGCCAAAATAATTGCCGCGCTCGAAAAGAATCTTGGCGCCCAACTTCGCTCGAGTTGAGGGGCGCGAGCTGGGGGCGCCAGTTGATTGTTCCCGCCACGGCCACGATACGCTACAATCCGGAGACATGAGCGGTCCCGTAAAAGTCGAAATTTTCGGGCAGACGTACGCGATTCGCGGCGAGCTGGACGAAGCGTACGTCCACAAGCTTGCGCAGTACGTCGATGAGAAGATGCACGCGATTGCGGCGGCCACCGCGACGGTGGACACGCAAAAAGTCGCGGTGCTCGCGGCGCTGGCGATTGCCGATGAACTCCACAGCTCGCAAACAGATCGCGGCGATCGCGAAGAACTCCTCCGCGAACAAGCCGAGCGTTGCCTGACGCTCGTCGAACGCGCGCTGAAGCAAACCGCTTAGCGGTATCACGCTGATTTTCCTTTTCCCAAGCCAAGCGTGAGAAAGTGGTCGCTGCCGTCTGATTTGACTTTCCACGACTCTGCCAATCCGGGAAACTTCTCTTGAATCGCGCTAATTATCTGAATCGATTCCGAATAATCCACGAATGGCAGGATGCATTTTTGACTTCGCGCCGTTAGTGCGTAAAGCCCAGTTCGCAGTCCGGTCGAATCCCGAAATTCAAGCCCACGAACATCGCCAGTGCATACAACCTGGGTTGCATTACTGCCGCGACGCCCAATGTTCCCTCGTGTCACGAATTCAACCTTCGTGACATTGAGCTCAGCGCGCGAACCTCTCACTGTTGCGAACGCGATCACAGCTATGCAAACTGCCACGAGCCAGACCCAACCTCTGAGCAGCGCTTGACCAATCGAGAGGGCGGCGGCTGCCGAAATGAAACTAACAAGAATTCGTGTCCACGCTGGCAGATCCTGGCCCACCGAAACGCGGATTGCGTTCCTCAGTTCCGTGATTTCAAAGTGCCTAGCCATAGTTTCTCATTGGCTCCAGGAGGTGGGGGTGCGGATCCAGCGGTGAGTGCGGAGAGCGGATTGGAGGGCGGGCGGGAGCGGGCCTTTGGCGCTGGCGGCGATGTTGGACTCGACGTTACGGGTTTTGCGCATGCCGGGGATGATGGTGGCGACGTCTTTGTTGTTGAGGATGAAGCGGAGAGCCATTTCGGGCATGGTCATGCCGTCCTTGAGGAGAGGCCGGAGCGCATCGGCGTGGGCCACGCTGGACTTGAGATTTTCGGCCACGAAATAGGTATTGCGCCAATCGCCTTTGGGCCAGGTGCTATCGAGGGTGAGGATTCCGGCGAGCGAGCCTTCGTCGAACGGGCAGCGCGCGATGACGGCGACATCTTTTTCGCGGCAGGCGGGGAAAAGTTCGTCCTCGGGATTCTGGTCGAAGATGTTGTAGATGACCTGGACGGCATCGACGAGGCCGGCGCGCGCGGCGCGGACGCCGTTCCACGGCTCCCAACGATTGAGGCTGATGCCGACGGCGCGGACTTTGCCGCTGGTGCGAAGATTTTCAATGGCGCGCGGAAGGCGCTCGTCGTCGAGCCACTTGTCTTCCCAAGTGTGAAACTGGATGAGGTCGAGAGTTTCGACGCCGATATTCGCGAGGCTTTTTTCGACGTACTCGACGATGTAATCGGGCGGGAAACAATCGTCGAGAGAAAATTCGCGGCGGCTGGGCCAACGCTGATTTTTCGGCGGCACTTTTGTGGCGACGTAGAGTTTCTTGTCGGGGCCGCCGACGGAGGCATTCTGGTTGGCGCGGAGAATCTTGCCGAGAATCTGCTCGCTGTGGCCGTCGCCGTAAGCCCAAGCGGTGTCGAAGAAATTGCAGCCGAGATCGATGGCGCGCTGAAGCGAGGCAAGCGATTCGGCGTCGTCGGAGCCGGTCCAGCCGGCCATTCCCCACATGCCATAGCCAATCTCGCTGACGTTCCATCCGGTGCGGCCGAAGCGGCGGTAGTGCATGGTGTGCTCTCCTTGGATTGAGGGCACATTATACGAAGGAAGTGGCGAGTGACGAGTGGCGAGATGGAAAGTACGAAACTGGAAAATGGAAACTGAAAGTAGGATAGTTCATTGCGCGTGGGCGCGGGGGCATACCCCCACCCGGTTGTTTTGGGCAAAGAGTGCGCAAAGTAGTGAAGACAAAAGGGTTGAGGGATTTCACAGTGCAAAAGAGTGCGTAAGAGTATGAAAACAAAGGAAGCGTAAGTCCCATGGAGTGATATTGATGTGGACTCCCACAAAGAGTCAGGAGCGGTGACGAGTGGTCAGTGGCGAGAAGGAAAGGAGAAGCGGATCCTTCGCTGCGCTCAGGATGACAAGGGGAGCGGAGTGGGTCTCGCGCGGAGACTCTGAGTGCGCAGAGGGAAGAGCAAGCGGAAGAAGGGGAGGGTGACGGGATGGTTGGCGAGGAGGCTGCTTTCAGGTTCGAGGCAAACATGGGACATGGTAGCAGGGGGAGTAACCGATTGTCAATAGTTTTCTAGTTTACTGAGTAGGTTATTCGAATTGGAAGGCTAGGATTCGAATGAATTTGGCGGAAGTCGAGCGGCTGGAAGGAGTTGGCGGGATTGAGACGGTTTGTCGAGACTGTGGAAATGTGTGGAAAAGCGCGAGAGGGCCTTACGGTGCAATCCTCACGGGATGAGGGTCGGGCGGATACGGTTATTGAGGCGGTAGACGGAGAAATCGCGGCGGTCGACGGTGAATATTTTTCGGAGGCCCTCTCGTTCGGCGACGCGGATAAGCGCGGCGTCGGCGAGATCCATGGGGCGGTTGGCGTATTTACGCATGAGCTCGCGGGTTCTGGGGATGTCGCTGGAATCGAAGGGGAGCAGAAGGACGGCGCCGCGCTCGAGCATTTCCCAGAGGGCCTCTTGCGCCACGGGCTGATCGGATAAAAGGTACATGGCTTCGACGAGCGGAGGCCAAACGGTGGCGAGAGGCTCGCGCAAGGGTTTGAGAGCTGCGACGCACTTCGCGTGGTGCTGGTCATCGGCATCGACCAGGGCAACGAGCGGCCCGGCGTCGATGAGAATCAAGGCCGGTTCCCGCGGCGCTTGAGAAGTGCGGCGAAGCGGCGACCGGTCTGCTCGGAGCGTTTGGGATTTCCGCCGTGGACAACTCCGATGAGGTCCATGATGGCTTCATAGGGAGAGGCGACAGGCTCCTGACGATCGGCCCATGCGGCAATGGCCTGGCGAATGACTTCCGACGTGGAAAGGCTCTTGCGGCGAGCCAGGCGGGCGATGCGCTGGCGAGTCTTGGGGTCGAGGCGGAGTGTGAGTGGGGAGGCCATGGCAGAGCACCTTGATGCTGCAAGTGTAACACGATTTGTAATACAAAGTCAGACTGGGATTGCTCAATGGGTAATTCAAACGGAGGCGCGGATTGGAAGGGGAGTGGCGGAAGTCGAGAGGTTTGAGAGAGTTGGCGGGAGTGGGGCGGTTTGGTGAGGCTGTGGAAATTTGTGGAATAAACAAAAGGGCTCACATGTAACCGAAACCCGGGCAGAATCCTGCACCCCTAAGGCTCAATAGGCTGCCCGAAATACACCCAATTGAATGCAGTTAGAACGTCGGTGGGTACGGTTCCGCTTTGACATAGCTGCTCGATTCTCTTTAGGGCCTGGTAGGGTTTGTCTTTTGCTGCGGCATAGTTGAGTAGACCTTCGAGGTTTGTAGGGCGGATCACATGGCAAAGATTAGCTCTGGTCGGGCTGCTTAGCAGTCCTGCAATGCGGGCGTTGACTCGCTCTTCGCTCTGATTACCGCGGTCCTCGTCATGGACCACCGTATAGGGAATCTCAAAGTGATTTAGCACTCGCTGAAACATGGGAATGTTGCCTTTGCCCTGACAATCGATCAAGGTAACGTCGCGACGTAGTTGTGTGTGCCTGGCAAAGAGTCCGACCATCTCTCCTAGCTTTTCGAATGCGACAACAGCACTATATTCTTCTAACAGCACAACACGCTTAGCAAAAAACACTTCGTTGATGGTTGGGTGGAAATTCCCGATTAGCCGTATCCGCTCCCGCTCTGCCGCCGCGTCAGGCTCGCTAAAGATATCCTGAGCCACCTGAAAGAACTTAACTATTTTGTCGGGACCTTTAACAACTCGGACGATGATCTTGTGCGACTGGGCGATGTCTAGGAATATGGGTGAGTGTGTGGTGCAGATAACCTGGAAGCCGGGCTGCTTCGCAAGGCCGTACAGGACATCGCGCATTTTTCTTTCCATCTGTGGGTGCATATAAAGTTCAGGCTCTTCCACCGCCAAAAGGACAGGGCGCGGTGGGATACCTGCGGGACTTCGCTCGTCGATGGAAGTTGTTTCAATTTGTGTTTCAGCGAGGATTTGAAGCAGCGTCATGACGAGTGTACGCTGCAGCCCGTGTCCCTGGTGTACTGGCGGAGTCTCTACGCCGTCAGGGCGGTCCTTGAGGACAAGGTAGGTGCTCGGCAGCAACATCGATTCGATCTCGATTTCCGACGTTCTAATTGAAACGGTTCCCCCGATGACTTGGTTCAATCGGGAGTTGATGCGATCCTGGATGTCGCGAATTTCTTCGGCCTGTAATTCTGGATGTTCAGGGTCAGGATTGAAAAGCTGGAGAACGCTTTCGATCTTGTACTTTAGATCGACAATTTCGGGACGTGCCATCAGCTTCTTTTCAATAATCAAGCTGACCAGCTTTCCATAGGACGAGGCTTCCTTGGAGGTGGACTCTTCGGTCGCGTCGTGAACGGCTTTTACATAAATGAATCTTGGTATGATTGAGTTCGCATTGGATTTCCAATTTCCGCCACCACCTGGGTTAGGTATCCACGCAGCCTCGCCTCGCGCCAACATTCTTGGATTTTGATTGCGCACCAATTCCCGAAGTTGGTCGCGTGACTGAGCGTTTGGCCTGGGCCCCCGACCGGGTAGTTGATTTATGAAAATCTGGTACGGCTGCGGGAAATTAGCCCAGGAACTATCACTTTGAGGCCAATCTATAAAGGTTTCTTCCAAACTGTACGAGTAGTATTGCTCCTTCCAGGTAGGCTCTTCCCCAGCATCTGTCTCACACCAGAATTTCTTCTTTAAGATCCATTTGTCCCCGATCATTCGGCCGCGCACTGCCCCTGCCTGCCGCTCGACCTCGGACAGATCGCAGAAGTGAGCAGTTAATTCGATTGCGTGCTCTAGGTCGTTTAGGTTTTCACAAAAGAAAGCCTGATCCTTCAGCTGGCTGCCGCTTAAGAAGCACTGGAGCGCTTGCAAGGCGGTGGATTTCCCGGCATTATTTTCCCCGATCAAAACGGCGATGTCTTCCCAGTCGAATGCCCCGTTCTGAATTCCCTTAAAATTCCGAATTTCAAATTTGCAAATTCGCATTAAACCATCCTGCCGGGCGCTCTGAGCAAAAGTCGCGCCCGGCGAAGTTTACGGGGTTCCGTACTTAAGTCTAATTTGTTCAGCAAAGTGAGGCTCGATAGAAGACACATAGGCGAGCATTCCCCGAAGCCAGCCAAGCTCTTCCTCCCCGATTTTTTGCTTGGACGCCTTGTGGGCGAACACCCGGATCTTTCTCTTTAGTTCGCGCCCAACCGAGACATTCCCATCGGGAGTTATCCGGAGACCGGTAACAGCCATACGTTTCTTCCGCGACGCGTGATAGGTCTTTTTTTCGTTTATTCTCAGCCTCGGGCTGGCCACTTGCGCAAAAACGGCTGCAGCCTTCTTGCATACTTCATACAACACGTCGGGTTTGGAAGATGAAAAATAGAGATCGTCGGCGTACCGTGTGAAGTTCACGCCGTGGTCCGTGGCGATCGCCATGAGTCGTGTGTCTATCTCATAGAGCAATTTATTGCTGATTGTTGGAGAGCTTGGCGCCCCAATGCTCAACCTTCCGAATCTGCATGTGAGCGCGCAGACCATTCGGATGTCGTCATCACTGAGGGGCGATCCCTCAAGCAGATTACGATTTCGATTCAGGAGCGATTCGACGTCTGTTGACGTCAGACTCGGGAAGAAGTTTTCGAGGTCTAGCCTCGAGATGAATTTGCTCTGCCGATGGACTGATGCGTTCGTGCCGATACTCCTTCCCTTGACGTAAGCATGGGCGCAGGGGTGGGTAGGAAGAGGGTCGAAGATACGCCTAACTAGCCATCTCTGTAAGAGCTTAAGCTCCTTTGAAGGCTGCTCAATCTTTCGATCAGACTTGCCGTCTGCTTTCTTGATTGAAAATTGTTTATAACGATAGCTAGCGGTGACCACCACTCCTCGCACGTAAGCCTCTGAAAGCTGAAATGAATTTGCGATTTGTTCAGCGAGGCTCATATTTCGATTCCGAGTTTTTCGCGTAGAAACGTCGCTGCTTGGCTATTGTTTTCTGCTTGCCATTCTAAGGAACGAGCCCTGACATTTTCTGTGGCGAAGGCCGCGGAGCTAATTAGTTCGTCATCCTTTAATCCGTCTGCACGAGGATTGAAATACAGTTCATCTGTTCTCTGCAGGAGATTGATGCCTGTGAGCAGTGAGAGCAACCTCTCCACTATTTCACGGTCCACGGCTCTAAAATATTTACGAAGTACGTCCGTCACGAGGTCTGTGGAGGCTGCGCGCACCAGCGTGACGGTCAGATGCACGCATCCGAGTTGAAGCAAAAGCTTGAGGTCCGAGAACTTTTTCTCAGGGTGAAAGACTAGAGCATTATCGTACTTCGGACAGGTAGATAGAATCCGTTCGACTATACCGTTCGCGTCCGATGCGGAGACAGTTTTTTCGGCTAGTTCAAATACCGTGTCGAACTGAGATGTCCTTCGAATCAATTTGATTGGGCCAGTGTTTAGAAAGGAAATCTTTTGGGACTCTTCACGGGTGTTTACGATGAACGTCTTCTCGACAACGTGCGGGAGGGCCGCAAACAGTCCGGTCTCCGCGAAGGATCCCGGAGACTCGACAAAGACCAGCACACAGTCTGCGGTGGAAGCTAAGAACTCCTCAAATTTTTGCAGGTTTCGTTCAACCAATTGATGAGCAAATGTCCGCTCTGCGAGGACGGGGATTATGCGTATGGGCGGGACAGTGACGCGATCGAGGAACTGATGCCGCAAGGCAAGAATGCCGTTGCCGCTGGTGCCCCCGCAGATAAAGGAGAGGGGCCTCTTCCTATTCACTCTGAACGCGGCCTTCCCGAAGGCGGGTTCGAGGAGGGCCGCCAGCCTATCCGCTTTGGCCTGCGTAGGAGGCATTTAGAAATGAATGTGCACTTCTTACTTTGATCGCGGGCGGAAGGCGGCGCTTCCGACCGAAAGGGAGGAAGTGACGGCTTCCGCCCTTAAGAATGGGTTCAATGCTTATCGGTCTGGCGATGCGCCCGACACGAAGCAACTCAGTCGAGTTTGCTCAACTAAGAAGTGCGAGCACATATTGCCGTATATATCATGTATGGTCAACTTCTTTATCTATGAGGTGCTGTTCGTGGACTTACCTTTGGCTGAAAAGGTAGGTGGCTCGGTGAGCTGAGGTCGAAACGTAACGTGTTTGATGGGGCGGATTAGCGGGACTTTTTGGAACGGGAGTTGGCGGGGCGGCGGGAGGGGTGGCGGCGAGGCAGTCGGTGGTGAGAGAAGAAGCAGATCCTTCGCTACACTCAGGATGACAAATGGGGGAGGCAGGGGCGGCGGGGGGAGGCGGCGTAGGAGAAGAGAAAACAGGGAGAAGAGAGGTCCCTCCACTGCGGTCGGGATGACGGAGGGGGAGGGGCGAGCGGGTCAAATGGTTTGAGGTATGGACTTATAAGCGGGCGAGGGTTCGACGTGGTCGAGGTTGGCTTCTTCTACGAGGGGCTTGACGATGCGTTCGATGATGGTTTGGACGACGAGGCTGGGGGCGGATTTCATGAGGGCGTCCAAAAGGGCGGACATTTTGAGAGGGGCGGAGAGATTGAAGCCGTGCTGGTTGCAGAAGTGGCGGGCGCCTTTGACGGTGAAGCCGACGCACTTGTTTTTGCCGTGGGGAGGGTGACTCATTTCCAGAATGGTGATGAGGTCGCTTACGCGCATCTCGGTGACGCTGCAATCGCGGGTAACGATGCGAATGCAATCGAGCCGGTCGTCGAAAAAAGCGCAGGGACGAAACGCGGCGTGGCGATCAGCGAAGGCGGCGTTGACGAGGGCGGATATCTGCTCATTGGTCTTCATGGTATGAATCTACTCCAAAGATGCTCTTTGTAGCGCGCCTGCCAGTCGGTGGGTGCGCCTTTCAGTACGGCATCTTCACCGACCCAATTCCATTTTTCAATCGAACCGAATACCCCAAACTCGTTTTGCGGCTCTTCCCTGACGAGCACGACAAAAACACGATCGGGAGGGGGTTCCAGGCGAACCACAGTCCCATCCCAAGGATATCCTGACCATTCGCAGTCGAACTCTGGCCGCCACGAATATATAACAACTGACTGATCGGCATTCGTGTCGTCACCTAGCATGAGAGGGCGCTGCAGACCGCGGAAAGCATGCTCAGCAACGATAAGCCCATCCTGGACGATACCATAATACTGAGCGATGCCCGCCGCAAAGCCAAAATCACGGTACCTGTGGAAAGTCAGGTGACGCAATCCCAGCTTGACGGTCTGGGTCGGATCGTTGGGAGATGGCGCGGTGACAAAGTCGAAGTAGGTTTCGGGCTTTTGAGCTGGACTCACCGAGACTTTTATAGACCAGTCGAAGGACTTTGGAAATACCTTTCTTTGGTAGTGACGGTGAGATAATTCAAGCAGATCCCTCGCAGTGCGAGGGATGACACTGATCGAGAAAGGGCTGGGCGGGCCAATTACGCGCCGGTCCAGAGGATGTCGATCTTTTTTTCGACGGTGACGAAGTCCTGATCGCTGGTGGCTAGGGAGGCTTTGCGGTGGGCGGCGAGGGCGGCGGCGAAGCAGTCGGTATAGGGGAGTTTGTGGTTGGCGCGGAGTTCCGCGGCTGTGCGCGTCAAGTCGACGCCGGCATCGACGATTTCGATGGGGAGCTGGCTTATGTCTTCGATGATTTTGCGGGCGACGCCGGGACCATGGGCACGCCAGGTGGAATAGTAGACTTCGCCCCAGTTGACGACGGACATGAACAGTTGACGTTTGCCTGCTACGCCGAGATGGATGAGGTCCTCGACTTTGTCGGCGCCGGGACGGTTTTCGAAGAAGGTCATGACAGCGCTGGCGTCGAGAACGATTCGTTTCATAGCTCGCGCTCACGTTTGCGGTCATCGAGAAGAATTTTCAGCGCGGATGGATCGCCTTTTAGGGATCCGCGGAGGCTGCGGACAAATTCCGGCGTGAGGGGCTGAAGGACGAGGCGGTTCTCTTCCTCGACGAAGGCGACTTGTGTGCCTTCGCGGATGGCGTACTTGCGGCGGAGCTTTGCGGGGATGACGAGCTGGCCTTTGGTGGTGACAGTGGAGAGTTCGGTTTTCATGGGTAGTCCTGAAAAGCAGACCAACTGACAAGAAGTATACCATTGGATAGAAGGTAAGGCGAGGACTATTTTAGCTTACATTTTATTCGGAAGCGGAAAGAGCGGGTCTAAAGACCCGCCCCTACAAAGGCCAGCGCCGGCTAAAGGCCAGGGCTGCAAAAAAATATAAAGAAAGAGGGCACGGCGCGTCGTGCCCCTACCAGGGGACAAAGCAAAACACAGAAAAGGCGGATGCCGGGCTGAAGCCCGGCGCTACGTCAAACTTCAGAGACAAAAGCAGATTCATCGCGCGGAATGCGCGCGATGCCGAAGAGGTCCGCGCTGCGCTCGGAATAACAACTGGAGTTGGGAGCGGCAGAAGAGCGCGAGCTAGTAGCGCCAGCTTGCGGTGTCGGCGCCCTTGGGGGCGGTGGCTAGCATGTGAGCGGCGGCGGCTTTCAGGACGCGCTGGGTGAAGGTGAGGCCGCCTTCGCGGGTGGTACTGCCGGGAGGGCCGGTGTAGCAGTGGGGCTGGTCGACGCCGTAGTCGAAGGTGGCGTCGGAATGGGGATTGGCGGTGGATTCGAGCGCGTGCTGCATGAAGTGGACGGCGCCATCGAGATAGTAGGTGTCGCCGGTGCCGACCGTTACGTGGAGCTTGCCCTGGAGCTTGGGGCCTAGCGTTTTCCAGTCGCGCTGAAGGATGTGCGTGAGGTCGTAGTGATCGCGCCAGTAGGCGGCGACTTCGTGATTGATTACGCCAGTGCGCTGATTCCAGATTTCGGCGGGATAGCCGTCGGCGCCGACGGGGCTGAATACGGCTTGCCAGATGTCCCACTGCTCGCCGGAGCGGCCGTGCGTGCCGAGAACGAGTTCCCAGCGATTGGTGCCCTCGGTGGTTGCGAGGACGATGCCTTGCGGCGTGCGCATTTCGGATTGCGCGATTCGTCCGAAGGGACCGATGGCGAAGTAAGCGTTCTGGTCGTTGTAAATGTCCACCGTTTGATAGGCGTGGAAATCGACAGGATCGGGGCAGGCGCCCCAGGCGCCGTTAAAATCATCGGGATAAAAGATTTGCGTGGCGAGAGTTTCCCAGCCGCCGGTGCTGCCGCCGTAGACGGCGCGGGCCCAGCCCTGGCCGATGCCGCGAAATTCCTTTTCGATGTAAGGAATGAGTTCGCGATTGATGGCTTCGCCGTAAGGGCCGACGTTGGCGGAATCGACGGCGTAGGAATCGTCGTAATAGGGATTGGCGTGCTGGATGAGGAGGAGAAGCATGTGCGGGAGCTTGCCGGTGGTCCAATCCTGGTAGAACTGATACTGGGATTGGGCGCGCTCGAGGGCGTAGCCGGAAAGATCGGCGGAAGGCGGAGTGGTGCGGAAGCCGTGAAAATCGCTGGGGAAATGGCCTTGATTGACGAGCAGGGGATAGTGGGCGTGGGGATGCGAGGCGAAGCCCTCGGGGATGACGACGATGGCGCCGAGGTACATGGGATGGCCCCAGAATTTCGTGAGGACTTCACTTTTCATTTTGATGTGCTTGACCCAGGCGGTGTCCTGGGGCGGGGCGATGGGCGGAATGATTTTGGTGAGATGGATTTGGATGGGGCTTGCGTTTTCGGCGGCGGGATCGATGTGAATTTTTTCCGGAACGCTGTAGAAATTGCCGGGCTTGGAGTTCCAGTGCTGGCCTTCGCCTTCGTCCATGGGGAGCTTGACGGTGTGGCCGTCGGCGCGGTGGAAGGTGGTGTATTTGCTGAGGACGCCCTGGACCCAATAATCGCCGGCGGGGATGTCGCGGAAATTGGCGGTGGGATAGCCGAGCGCGTCGTCGGAGATGATGACGTTTTGGCCGGGGGCGAGGGCGTTTATGTCGAGGCCGAAAATTTGCTGGGAGTGGACTTCAACTTCGAGAATCTGGAAGCGGGGCTCGGGGTCCTTGGTGGTGGAGATGACGACGTAGACGCGGCCGTCGAGCGGAGCGGGGCTTAGATGCGAATCGAAAGAAATGGCGAAGAGAGGCCGCGCCTCGGAACTTTTAGCGTGTGCGGGCGGCCGCGGCGTGGCAAGGAGAATCGCGGACGAAGCTGAGAGGGCGAGGACAGCTATCAACGCGCAAGCGACGAGTTTGCGCGCGGAGCGGAGCGCAGAGAAGCAGAGAGTTTGTGAATGAGCGGGCATGAGGATATTCCTTCGCGAGATGTGGATGACGTTTTGAGAGCCGCGCCATTGTAGCCGAGAGTGCAGGGAAAGTCTGCGGCGAGCACGGGGGCAACGCTCGAAAAAATGAGGAAGGGGCGGAATGGAAAAGCAGCCGCGGCGCGGCCTAGATCAGGCAGCGACCGTGGCGGTCTTTTTGGTGGTTTTGCGGGTCTTATTCAGGACTTCGTGTTCGGCGCGGACCCAGTCCTCAAGGGGGTTGCCGGGAGCGCCATTGCGCTCGAGATAGATTTCGTAGGCGCGTAGCTGGATTTTCCGCTCAGCGGAGAGTTTTTTAGTGGAGGGGGATTTGCTGCTTGCTGCTGTGCCATTTCCGTTTGTTCTTGCCATAAGCTCCTCGTTCAAGACTGGCCCGCGTCCTTGATTCCCGCCTTTCGAGAAATCCTGGCCGTGGGGGCCGGATCGTAAGTCTGGATTCGCCCTGAAGCAGAGAGAGGTGCTCCGAAGGACGTCACCAACATTATGAGAGCGAATGGGGCCGAGATGGCAAATGAAATTTGGATAAAGAGAATCGAAATCGGAAATGGGAGCAGTGGATAGGAGAGGAAGCTGCTTGTCGCGGGGATACGCGCGGGGGTATGCTGCTGGCGGAATTTGGTGACGGTCGAGCAGAACGGATACAGGGCTCAGGCACGCACAACGAACATGGACGAAAGGGGCTAGGAAAATGATCATGCGGCGATGGGGATTGATGTTGGGGACAGTCACGGCGGCGATGCTTGCCTGTGGAGGGACTTGCGAGGCGCAGGGGACGGCGCAGGTGGCGAATCCAGTGACGACGACGGTGAAGGAAATGTTGCCGCGGTATGAGAAGAATATGGTCGGGGCGGCGGAGTTGATGCCGGCGGAAAAATTTGGGTTCAAGCCGACGCCGGAGATGATGACGTTCGGGCACCTGGCGATGCACATCGCGCAATCGAACGACTTTCTGTGCGCGAAGATTTCGGGGAAGGAAGCGCCGAAAGTGGAGCTAAAGGACACGGATTCGAAAGAAAAGCTGGTTGAGGCGCTGAAGGCGTCGTTTGCGTATTGCAGCGAAGCGCTGGCGGGTGTGGATGATTCGAAGCTGGGGGATTCGCTGCCCTGGTTTGGGGGCCGGACGACATCCCGTGCGGGTGCGCTGATCGGGTTAACCGACGATTGGTACGACCACTACAGCGCGCAGGCGGTGTATCTGAGGCTGAATGGGATCCTGCCGCCAACGGCGCGGCATGCGATGAAATAGGCCCTGGCGGGCTACCGGAGCACGGCCAGCAAGTCTGTGCGCTTCGATCCAAATTATTGAGCCAAAGGGTCCGTTCCTGCGTGGATTCACAACGCCGCGGGGCAGGCAAGCACTGCCCCGATAAGGTCCTACGCGTTCAGCAGTTCACAATCCAGCAAAATCAGACCTGGAGGAGGTCGCCTTCCCGCGCGACGGATTGGTAGAGGACGGGGATGACGAAGAAACCCAGGAGCAAGCGCGAGAGCAGGCCGGCGACAATGACGATGGCGAAGGGTTTTTGAGTGTCTGAACCCACACCTGTGGAAAGGGCAGCAGGCAAGAGGCCGAGACAGGCAACGAGGGCGGTCATCATGATGGGACGGAGCCGCAGGAGTGCGGCTTCATAGGTTGCTTTACGGATGTCCAGGCCCTCGAGGCGAAGCTTGTTTATATAGCTGACGAGAATGACGGAGGTTTCGACGGAGACTCCCATAAGAGCGAGCAATCCGAGAATGCTGGAAACGCTAAAGGGAGTGTGGGTTAGTTTGAGGGCGATGAGGGCGCCCACCGGTTCGGTCATCATGACTTCGAGAGCGATAATAACGGGGAACTTGAAGTTGCCGTAGAGGGCGAAGAGGATCATGAAGATGAGCAAGACGGTGAGCGGACCGATGACGTAAAGCTGGGATTTGGCTTCGAGGAGCTCGCTGTATTCGCCGCCCCAATCGAGGTGATAACCCGCGGGGAGGGTGACGGCTTTCTTGACGGCGGCCTGGCCCGCATTGACGATGCCTTCCAGGTTGCGGCCTTCCGTGGAAAATTGGATGCCGATGTATCGGGAATTGTTTTCGCGATAGATGAAGGAAGCACCGGTGCTTTCCTTGATGGTCGCGAGCTCAGAAAGGGGAATCTGCTGGCCCGCGGGAGTGGGGACGAGGAGGTCGCCAATTTCGCGGGCGCTGGAGCGGAATTGCGGCTCCATGCGGACGACGAGGTCGAAAAGTTTTTCACCCTGGATGACCTGAGTGGCGGCCTGCCCGCCAATGGCGGCTTCCACGACGCCTTCGACATCAGCGATATTCACGCCGTAGCGGGCGATTTTGGCGCGGTCGGCGTCGATAATGAGGCTGGGCTGGCCGAGCTCGCGAACAACGGTGAGTCCGGTAAAACCGGGAGTTTTAGCCAGGACGTCTTTGATTTGAAGAGCCTTTTTTTCGAGGATATTGAGATCGGGGCCGAAGATTTTGACGGCGAGAGAGGATTTCAGGCCGGTGAGAGCTTCGTCCACGGCGTCTTCGGCGGGCTGAGTAAAATTGAAGATGACACCGGGATAGGAAGAGAGCTTGTTGTTGAGGTCGCGGGAGAGTTCTTCCTTGGTGTGAATGGAACCGGACTTCCACGAAGAATCGTTGTAGGGCCTCAATCCAACATAAAACTCACAATTGAAGAAGCCAGTGGGATCGGTGCCGTCATCGGGGCGGCCAAGCTCCGAGCCGACGACCGTGACCTGGGGATACTTCGAAATAATATTGCGGACTTGCGGAGCGAATTTGGCGGCTTCCTCGAAAGAAATGGTGTAAGGCATGGTGGCGCGAACCCAAAGAGCGCCTTCATCAAGATGCGGGAGGAACTCGCCACCGATGAGGGGGACGAGAAGCAAAACGCTAACGAAGATGAGGACTGCGGCGAGCAGGGTGAGAGCGGGGTGGCTAAGGCACCAATCGAGGCGGCCGGCGTAGAAGTTGCGAATCCACTCGAAGACCGGGTTCTTTTTATCGTGAACGCCTTTCGTGAACCAATACGAGGCGAGTACGGGAACGAGAGTAAGAGTCAGGATGAGGGCGCCGACGAGGGCGAAAGCCATGGTGTCGGCCATAGGATGGAAAAGTTTTCCTGCGGGACCGGTGAGCGCATAGATGGGAAGGTAGCCGGCGATGATGACGGCGACAGAATAAAAGATGGGGCGATCGACATCGCGGGCAGCGGCGATGATGACTTCTTTCAGGTCGTAGTCCTGGCCGCTGCGCTCATTCAGCTCGCGGTAGATGTTCTCGACCATGACGATCGTGCCATCGATGATGATGCCGAAGTCGATCGCGCCAATGGAGAGCAGATTCGCGGCTTCGCCGGTGGCGTGCAAAAAAATGAAAGCGAAAAGCAGGGCGAGCGGAATGGTCAAGGCGGTGATGACGGCGGCGCGGAAGCTGACCAGGAAAAAGAGCAAGACCAGGAGAACGAGGATCATGCCGCGAAGCAGGTTTCCTTCGACCGTGTCGGTGGTGACGCGGACGAGATCGCTGCGGTCATAGAAGGGGCGGACTTTGACGTCCGGGGGCAAGATGCTCTGGTTGAGTTCCTGGGTTTTTTTCTCGACGCCCGCGAGGACGTTTTGCGTCTGCTCGCCGCGGCGCATGAGGATGACACCTTCGACGGCGTCGTTATTGATTTTGGATTTGTCCTGGAAGCCGAAAATACCCAAGCGCGGGGCGTGGCCGATTACGACGTGACCGATATCCTTCACGCGAATGGGAACGCCATTGGAGCTGCCGACAACGACTTGGCCGATGTCGTCGGTATTCTTAACGAGGCCGAGGCCGCGAACGTAGTAAAACTGACCGCCCTGCGAGTAAAAGCCGCCCCCGGTGTTGGAATTGTTCGCGGTGAGTGCGTTGAGCACCTGGACGACGGGCAAGTGGTAGTTGGAAAGCTTAGCGGGGTCGAGGAGGACGTGATATTCCATGGTGGGACCGCCGAAACCGGAGTCGTCGGCAACGCCAGGAACGCTGCGATAGGCGCGCTCGATGATCCAGGACTCGAAAGTGTGCAGCTCCATCGGAGAGCGATCGGGACTTTCGATGACGTAGCGATAGACGAGGCCGCTGGGGCTGAAAAGCGGCGCCATGCTGGGCGTGACACCAGCGGGAAGGGAGGCGTCGCTAAGTCGCTCAAAAACAACGTTGCGCGCGAAATACGGGTCCGTATCTTCCTCGAACGTAAGTCTGACGTCCGAGAGACCATAGAGAGAGATGGAACGCATCACCTTAAGGTTGGGTGTGCCGTTCATGGCCAGCTCGAGCGGAAGAGTGGTGAGGCGCTCGACCTCTTCCGCGGCGTGGCCGGGCCACTGGGTGATGAGTTCGACCATGGGCGGCGAGAGGTCTGGATAGGCGTCGACGGGCATGCGACGGAAGGATTCGGCGCCGGCAACAACGATCAACAGCGTGACCATTAGAACCAGGAAGCGCTGGCGCAGGGCGAATTGGACAATGTGATGAATCATCGTTGATTTCCCTCGGCCAGGTTTCCCTTTAGTGCTGCAAAGAATTCTTGAATTGCAAGAAGAGGCTGCCGTCGCCGACCACGTGCTCGCCTTCCTTTAGCCCGCTGGTAATCTGCGTGCGGCCACTCTGGCTGTCGCCGAGCTCAACGAGGCGGCGCGCAAATTCGTTTGGTTTGGCGGAGGACTGAACGTAGACGAAAGGCTGGTTTTCCGCGTCGCGCAGGACAGCGGCGTCTGGAACCGTAAGGGCATTAGCGATCGAGCCGGCATTGACGATGGCTGTAACGTACATATCCTTCTTCAGCTTCTTGCCGGGATTCTCCGTAACGATGCGCGCCTGGAGGGTGCGTGTGTTCGGGTCGAGTGCCGCAGCCAGGTAGGAAATACGGCCGTGGAATACGCCGGGGTAAGCGTCGGTATTCACATCCACGCTGTCTCCGAGGTGAACGTAGGCCATTTCACTCTGGTAGACATTGACGAGGACCCAGACGGTGCTCATATCCGAGATGGTGAAGACCTGGGTAGCACCGGCCTGCAACAATTGGCCAGGACCGACGAGGCGCTCGACAATTACTCCTGCAACGGGAGCGAGGACAGGAATCTGGGCGGTGGTTTTCGGAGGATTCGTGGCGAGCGATGCCGGATCGTTGACGCCCAGAACGCGGAGGGCGTCTTCGCTGGATTGAAGATCCGCCTGGGCCTGGTTGCGGTTGGATTCGGCCTGCTGAAAATCAGCCAGAGCGATGGCGCCGTGATGGAACAGGTCTTGCGCGCGAGTGAAGAACTTGTCCGCGAGGAGATAGGCCTCGCGGGACTTGATATATGCGGAGCGCGCCATGGAGTAGTCGGGACTGTTGACGGTGAGGAGCGGTTGACCCTGGCGGACGGTTTCGCCGGGAGCGGCGAGAAGTTCATGGACGGGGCCGCCGATAGCGGCGAAGACAGGCGTGGTCTTGAAAGCGTTGTAGGCCACAGCGCCAGTGAGCCGGAGAACGCGAGGGAGGGTGGATTTTTCAACGGAGACCACCTGGACGTGGGCCATCTGGTCCTGGGGAACGGTGAAGAGAGAAGCGGTTTCCGCCCCGGACTTCTTGGAGGAGTAAGAAGTCATCTGGGATTCGGATTCCGTGGGAGCCGAGCCGCAACCGGCGAGCAAGAGAAGAACGGAAGCGGCGGCCAAAACAGCAGATGGAAAGACGAAAGCTCGAAACTGGGTTTTGAGACTCATGGCAGACTCCTGGTTCCGACGGCTGCGCGCACTTGTTCGAGCGCGCTCATATAACTGGCAAGGGCCTGGCGGTAGGCAAGTTGGTTCGAGCGGTAGGTGCGCTCCGCATCGAGAAAATCGAGCAGGCTGGCGGCCCCTTTTTGGTAGGCATATTCGCTGATGTCGCGCGATTTCTGTGCGGCGTCGACATAACCGCTGCGGTAAAGCTGGACGATTTGGTCGTTGGTGCGCAGGGCTTCATAGGCGTCCACAACATCGGACATGACTTGTTCGGAGGCTTCCTGGGCAAGCTCTTGCGACTGGGTAATGGCGTACCGGGTGCGTGCGATTTCGCCTTGGTTGCGGTCGAAAATCGGCAGGCTAATGTTGAAGAAAACGTCGGCGGAACTGGTGGCGGCGGTGTGCGTATAGTTCAAGCTCGCGCCGATATCGCGTTTGCCATTGGCCTCGGCAAGTAATTCCTGGCTTCGCGCGGCGATGACACCTTGTTGAGCAGCAAGCAAGTCTGGACGGTCGCGCATGGCCAAGGCTTTCAGGTCCTCGAGGCCGGCGTGGACCGGCTGGTAATCGAGCTTGCCCTGGACATCGAAGCTATCGGGTACGGACTCGAAGCCGATGAGCTGGCGGAGGGCGGCGATGGCCTGCACTTTGGAGATGAGGGCGGCGGAAACATCGGTCTGGAATTGCAAAAGCTGGAGTTTGATTTTGAGGAAGTCGCCTTCACTCATGTCACCGGCCTTGTAGCGCTCTTCGCTGATGTCGACGGTCTTCTGGAAACTGTCGAGGTCCTGCCTAGCAAAATCGATGGTGGACTGCGCAAGGACGACATCAATGAACTGCTGGGAGACGTTGAAGACAAGCTGGCGCTCATTATCGGTAACCAAGGAGCGCGAGATGCTGGTTAGATCCCTGGCGGCCTGCAGGCGATGCTGGCGTTTCTTGCCGCGTTCAAAGAGATAGCCGATGCCTGCATCGAACTGAGCGTTGTTGTTCAGATAATCGCCGCTGAACTGATGAGGTTGAAAGACGGGCAGGAATTGTGCGTCGAGGGAAAGGACAGGATTGGGACGAAGGTTGGCGGTGATTTCCTGCGCCTGGCTTTGCAGAATGGTGGAACGAGCGGCTTGGAGAGCATGGTTGTGCTGGAGGGCGAGACGGATGGCCTCGTCGAGGGTGATGCGCATGGCCGGAGTCTGCGGAGAGGCCGGGGCAGGAGCAGCCGCCGAAGAGGGCGGTGGAGACTGCTGGCCCAGAGCGCAGACAGGGAAGGCCAACAGCACGGTGGCCCAAGCCATTCCTTTCTTCATGTTAAAACTCCTCTGCGATCCCGTGAGACAGGGACAAATAGGTAGAGCCGTGGTTAATCAAGACGGACAGTGAATAGGGAGAGCGGGAAACTACAGAGCGGGGGGCGCGCGAGGAGAAGTCGCGCGAGGAAGTTCGATGAAGGAAAAAGGTATCGGGACAAATACTTCCAGCCGGTCGACGACGGGAACAAGAGAGATATGCAAAGTCGCAGGGGCAACAGCGGAGCCTGCCGTCGAACATAGTTGACAGGGATGCGCGCTGGCGGGACCGGAATTCAGATCCGCACAGTAGTGGAATTGCGCCGCCAGGAAGATCATTCCGAGCAGAACAGCGCCGAACCGTACCCGATTGGGGCGGAGGAACATCGTCTGTACTAAGACGAAGCTTAGGCTGGAATGGTTGCGGGGTCAAGCAACGGATTGGGGGAATAGTTGCCGGGTCAAGCAACTTAACGGGACGGATGTTGGGAACTTGTAACAAGGCGGCTGGTTCGAATAGCAAAAGTGTTAGGCTGTAGTGGAATTTATGGGACTGGGTCGAGGTATATTCGGACGCCCCACAGCGAACCGCGCTTTAGCGCTGTTTGCGTGCGTAGTATTTCTGTATTTCGCGGGAGGCGGCGGTCTCCTCCACCAGCATACGGGTGGCCCCGATACCCCTTGCCACATCTGCCAGTCGGCGCATGTGCCGGCGCTGGCCGCTGCGGCGCTTGACCTCGTCGCCTCTCCCGAGCTGATCGCCCGATTTTCTTCGCTCCCGCAACACACCGCGCCGGGCAATTCGTTCTCTCCGCACCGCGCCTCCCGGGCGCCGCCCTCCGCGTAATTCCCATCTCCTGCCACTGACTCGCAAAAACGTGCGCTGAACCGTATTCGGGCCAGCGCCACCGTCGTATTTCAGACGGTCCCTATCCACAAGAAAGCAAGAACCTACAAAGAGATGGAGAAGAAATGTTCAATCGTTTGGGGAGTTACTCAATTTTGGGATTGGTGTTGCTGTTTTCAGCAGCGGCTGTTTGTGGACAAGTGGGGAATTCGGGATCGATTGAAGGCGTCGTGAAGGACCCATCGGGAAGCGCCGTAGCGAACGCCAAGGTGGAAATCTCCTACGTCGTGAGCGGCTTTTATAGAGAAACGACGACGGGCACAGATGGCTCGTTTAAATTTACCAACGTGCCGTTCAATACATACCACACGGTTGTGACCGCGCCGGGATTTGCGGCACTTGTTGAGGACGTTTATGTGCGTTCGGGGGTTCCCGTAAACGTGGAGATCAATTTGAAGCTCGGTACCGAGGTGCAAAGCGTGACGGTAACAGAGAAAGGCGCGGATTTGATTGAAACGGAATCGACGTTCCACACGGACGTGGATCAGGGAATTATCAACAAGCTGCCGCTGGAGAGCGCGTCTTCTTCGGTGACAAATCTCGTAACGCTGGTGTCACCCGGCGTGGCGGCGGACTCTAACGGGAACATGCACGGCTTGGGGGATCACGCCGAGAACTCGTTTTCGGTGGACGGGCAGGCAATCACGGACCAGACCAGCAAGGTTTTTTCCAACCAGATTCCCGCTGATTCCATTCAGTCCCTCGAAGTCATCTCCGGTGCGCCGCCCGCGGAATTCGGAGACAAAACCAGCTTGATCATTAAGGTTACGACGAAATCAGGGCTCGGAGAATCGACACCGACGGGAACGGTGACCACTTCGCTCGGGAGTTTCGGAACGGCAAACGCGGGATTGGACATGTCCTACGGGAGCCAGAAATGGGGGAATTTCATCGCGGCCAACGGGTTGAAGACTGGACGATTTCTGGATCCCCCGGAGTTTACGGCGATCCATGACAAAGGGAATCAGTTGAACGTGTTCGACCGCGTGGATTACCAGTTGACGCCCGGGGATAATATTCACGGAAACTTCCAATACACCCGCTCGTGGTTCCAGACGCCGAATACGTTTGACAACCTCAACGTCCTGGATGCGAATGGAAACAATGTCGGCAACACGGATCAGCGATCGAAGATTGGCACCTTCAACATAGCCCCGACGTGGACAAGGCTCATCGGCACGACGGCAGCGTTTACTCTTGGCGCTTACGTGCGCCACGACCAGTATAACTACTATCCAAGCGGCAACCCACTGGCGGACCTGGGTCCGATCAACACCGAGACTATCTCGCAGAATCGCAAGCTAACCAACTCGGGGATTCACGCCGATATTTCCTACGTCAAAGGCATCCAAAATCTGAAGGCGGGAGTCAATTATCAGCATACCTTCCTTGATGAAAATGACCGTCTGGGCATCATCGACGCAACCTTGTTGCCGTCGCTGACGGATCAAGCCGGCAATCCCTGCTTAGTGGGCAACGCTGCTTTGGATGCTCCCTGCACGACCCTGCTGCCCATTGATTTAACGCGCGGCGGGAGTGAATTCACATTTTTGGGGCACACGGACGTCAAGGAGCTCGCGCTCTACGTGCAGGACACGATTACGAAGGGCAGTTGGTCATTTAACCTCGGCGTGCGCGGCGACATGTACAGAGGCCTTTCGTCCGCGAATCAAATAGAGCCCCGGCTCGGGATCGCTTACAACATCAAAGCAACGAACACGGTGCTGAGGATTTCCTACGCGCGGACACTGGAGACACCGTTTAACGAAAACTTGATCATCTCGACCAGAGGCTGCGACGTCGCGGTGATCGCCGCACTAATTCCGTGCATCCCAGCGAACTCGCCGCCCGGTTTCCGGAACGAGTTTCACGCCGGGTTGCAGCAGGCGTTCGGAAGGTATCTGGTGATCGACGGTGAGTACATCTGGAAGTACACGCACAACGCCTATGACTTCAGCGTGCTCGGCAACACGCCGATCACCTTCCCGATTGACTGGCATAACTCCAAAATTCCGGGCTTTTTGCTGCGCGCCAGTTTGCCAAATTTTCATGGCCTGAGCGCTCTCGTGGTGATGTCCAGCGTGGCGGCACGTTATTTCCCGCCGCAGGTCGGGGGGTTGGGCGTAACCGTGGGGCAAAGCGGGTCGGTGTTCCGGATCGACCACGACGAAAAATTCAACGAAACGACTCACTTGCAATACCAGCCGTGGAAGCGCGCGCCTTGGGTGGGCTTCAACTGGCGGTATGACAGTGGATTGGTGGCAGGGGCAGTGCCGGATTTTGCGACGGCATTGGCGCTGGATGGCGATGGCCAGGCAGCCATTGGGCTATTCTGTGCCGGGCCGGGCGGGGTGAGAATCTTTGCGACATTGGCCAGTCCGCTCAGCAATGACCCCACGAGCTGTGGTGCGAACCCCATAGGGACGGGCGCGACGCGCGTGAACATTCCGGCCAATGGGACCGAAAATAACGACCACAATCCGCCGCGAATTGCGCCTCGAAACCTGTTTGACCTAGCGATAGGCGATGATGATTTGTTCCACGGCGACCGTTACAAATGGAGCTTGCGTTTTACCATCGTCAACCTGACGAACAAAGTGTCGCTCTACAATTTTCAATCGACATTCAGCGGTACGCACTTCGTAACGCCTCGGTCCTACTCCGCGGAACTGGGCTTTCACTTTTAGCGGAACGGGACTGAGCAGCTCGGACGCTTAACACGAGAAGTCTTGGCGATCAAACGTATGACGGAAACCAGCGAAGCCGGAGAGCGCGAGGGATTTCTGCGGAATTCTCTCGAAAAAAGGAAGAAGTCTGAATGGAAGTGCGCCGGCATACGAGAATGGCAGGCGGAGCTTTCGATATCGCGGCTATTCCGCACAAGCATAAGACTTCAAACTGCCTTCGATCGCTGCTTTGGCCAATTTGGGATGACGGCGCAGGAGGCCGCGGTGCTGGTTCACTGCGTGGAAGAGGGGGAAACTTCCGCGGGAAAACTGGCCAGAGCCATGGGTCGGGACAAAGGCAAGATCACGCGCTTTGTAGACCGGTTGGAGACGAACGGTTTTCTTACGCGGCGAAGCGATCCGCGCGACCATCGTCTGCAGATTATCAAGGCTACGAACCGGGGACGGCGGGTTGTCCCGGACTTGAAGGTCCGGTTCGAAGAAGTGCGCAGCCAGTTTTTTCAAGGAATCCTGAATGTGGACATCGACAAGCTGGAAGTCTTGCTCTCGCAATTGCATGAGAATGCAGAACGTCTTTGCGCGGATAAGGGCCCCAAGGACATGCACGATTAGGCACGGAATTCGTAACGGAACCAACCTCTGAAACATCCAATCAACTCCCGAAAGAGTCTAATGACGGGATGTGCCCGCTTGCGCCAAGACATGCGCAGTTGGAGATTGAGGCACATTCCGCTCTCGCTGGACTTCCGGTTTTCGGCGTTCAACTTGACAATGAAAGGGATGTCGTCCGACTGGCCAAAGGGGCATGCGCCGCTTGCTAATCCGACTGACCCACCAGCTTAAAGAAAGAACGCACTCATAGACAGCGTACCCATCGGCCAGACCATGAATCCATTCTTAAACGCGGCATTACGATTTGCAGCAAAGCGTGTCTCCAGCAAGAGGCCCAAGCGCCGGCTCTGGAAGGGTGGAAGGCCAAGCGAGATTTGGCTTTTTATGATTCTGGCCGCTGCCTTGCCGGCGTTCGGTCAGGGCGCGCGCCCGGGCGGCGAGATGGCACAGACTGGATCCATCCACGGCACAATTTCCACCAAGCAGGAGAATGCTTCCTCTGATTTGTCTGGAATCGGCGTAAAGCTGAGCGCCGTGCCACCCGATGGAAGCGATTTGACTGCGAATACTGATGATGCTGGTCACTACGCGTTCAAGGGCCTCAAGTCGGGAAGCTACACGATTTCGGTGAACCAGATGGGATTCAAGCCTGTATCGAAAACGGTTTCCCTGGCTCCTGGAGAGGCGTTGACCCAGGATTTTGCGCTGGAACTTGAGACAGTCACGGAAAAGGTCGAGGTTCGCGAACAAAACCAGGTTATTTCCACGGAGAGCGCCTCGAACCCTAACGCTACTGTAACCCACCGTGAACTGGTTGCACTCCCTACTCCGGAGGAGAAGATCCGGGAAGTGCTTCCCATTACTCCGGGAGTGATGAAAACGCAGGACGGGCAACTCACGTTCAAAGGCGCTGACGAAAATCAGAGCCTGTTTCTGGTGAATTCCGCGCAGACGGCTGATCCGGTGACGGGAAGTTTCTCCATTGCGGTGCCCACGGATGCGGTGCAATCGTTCGCTGTCTATAAAACGCCGTATAACGCGGGATTCGGTAGTTTCTCGGGCGGATTGACAACCATTGAAACCAAACCTCCGCAAGAGAAATGGAATTTCTATGTGAAAAATTTTGTGCCCTCCGTACTTGGCAAGAACGGTTCGATGGTCGGCGTCGCGCAAGCGACCCCTGGAGTTGACTTTGGGGGACCGCTGCTGGGCGACAAACTTTTTTTCTCCGAGGTCTTTCAGTACGACATGAAAAAGACCACGGTGCGCGGCCTGCCGTGGCCGAATGACATCACCAAGAAGCAGGGATTTAACTCGTTTACGACACTTGAGCTCATTCTTTCGCCCAAGCAAATTCTGACGCTTACGGTCAACGCATTCCCCCTGCGACAGCAGCATGTTGGCATTAATGCTCTTATTCCCGAGACGGCTTCGAACGACCTGAATCAGAAGGGAATAGCGGTCGGTTTGGCTGACAAGTACCAACTGGAATCGGGAGCGATTTTCAGTGTGATGGCGCACTATACGCGGTTCGACAGCAATGCTCATGGCCAGGGATTCGACGACATGGTGATTTCGCCCGAAGGGTGGGGCGGAAACTTCTTCAACCGATGGTCCAGGAGGGGCAAGCATTTCCAGTTGCTGCCCAGCTATCAATTTGCGGAGAAACACTGGCTGGGACGGCACGAGATCCATGTGGGAGTTGATCTAAGCCATCGATCGTATGCCGGCGTGAACACGTCTAATCCGGTGCGACTCCTCGAGCAAAACGGCACCCTAGACGAGGAGATCGATTTTCAGCCGGGGGGAGCACAGAGTGTTTCCGATACGGCGATCGCTGAGTTCGTTCAGGACCATTGGGTTCTAGACCCCCACTGGACGGTAGATGCGGGAGCGCGCTTGTCCAGCGAAACGACGGGCTGGTCCGCGGCGTTTGCCCCACGCGCGGGGATCGCCTACTCGCCAAATAAGGACGGAAAGACGGTGATTCGAGCCGGGGCGGGTCTCTTCTACAGCATGCTGCCACTCTTGGCGGCCGACTTCGATGTGAATCCCACCCGGGTGGTGAGCCAGTTTGACTCCACCGGCCAGTTGATCGGTTCGCCCGTGACTTACACAAATGCCTACGTAGGCCGGGCAGATCCGCTCAATGCGGGCATTTTGCCGCAGAGACCAGGCACCACGCCCCGGAATTTCACGTGGAATCTCGAGGTGGATCGCGCGCTGCGAAGCAATGTGGTCATGCGTGTCGGTTACATTGACAGCCATACGACCTACTTATTCGACGTCAATCCTTTTACAGCTGCCGCGGGAGGGAATTCCTTCCTGGGTCTAACGAATACCGGTTCTTCGCACTACCGGGAACTGGAAGGCACCGTGCACTTCACGGTTCATGACCACAATGAAGTGAACGCTTCTTATATTTGGAGCCGCACCCGGGGCGATTTGAATAACCTTTCCAGCGTCATGATTCCTTTCTTGCAACCCGTTATTCGACCGAACGTCTACGGCATCCTCCCGTATGATGTCCCGCAGCGGGTGATCGCGTGGGGCGTTTTCTCCCTGCCGAAAAAGCTGATTTTTAGTCCCATTCTAGATGTGCATTCCGGCTATCCATATAGCAATGTGGATGTCTTGCAGAACTATGTGGGCTCACCGAACGGGGAACGGTTCGCCACCTACTTGTCGCTGGATGTAAAGATCTACCGCCTCTTCAAGGTTCCGTTTCTAGGAGCAAAGAGCGGCAAAATCCATCACATTCGGCTGGGATTCTATTCGCTCAACGTCACCAATCACGGAAATTTCAATGCGGTCTACAACAACGTAACGGCGCCAAACTTTCGACAATTCGTGGGATTCCTGGACCGGCGCGACGGCGCGGTGATTGATTTTGTAGACTGAGCCGCTCCGAAAAAACCAAGCTTGCCGCGCGGATGTGTTTCTCGTTGATTCCTCTCGTAAATTCCTTGCGAATTTGCAGCTCGTTTTGCAGCTCCGATGCATCTTCGTTTCTTTGGACCAGCATCCTGCTAGAATAAAAGGCGGAGCGGTTCTTCGAAGCAGGTGAGGCCGCGAACGCCGTTTGAACCGTAATGAATCTCTGGGGTGCTGCGGATAGACAGCCTGTGAGCACGGCCTGTCCCGCTGGACTCCCGGCAAGGCCGGGAAGCGAGCGGGGCAGGAAAGCCTAATGGTTGTCTCGTGGCGCCCACCTATTTCAGAGGTTCACGGCCTAGCTGCCCACGGCCAAGCAGTCCGCTCCATTTTTGTGCAGCCACACTAATCGTCCGAAACCACCAAGAATGCGCGTACTTTTCATAGGAGACATTGTCGGATCGCCGGGACGCCAGATCGTGCGCGACCGGCTGGCGGATGTTGTTGCGCACCGGCAAATCGATCTGGTCATCGCCAATGGCGAAAATTCCGCTTCCGGCTTCGGAATCACCCCGCGGCTCGCAGAGGAACTGCTGGCCATGGGGATTGACGTTCTTACAGGCGGGAACCATAGCTGGGATCGGAAAGAAATACTCGAATACATGCCGCACGAGGCGCGACTGCTGCGGCCGGCGAATTTCCCGGAGGGGAACGTTGGCAGCGGGCTATACGTTGGCACGGCGAGGAATGGCGTGAAGTACGCCGTGCTGAATCTGCAAGGGCGCGTATTCATGACTCCGATTGATGATCCCTTCCGGAAGGCCGACAGCGAGCTTGCGAAGCTCCCGGAAGACGTGGCGTTCGTGCTGGTCGATATGCACGCGGAGACGACCAGTGAAAAGCTGGCGATGGGCTGGTACCTCGACGGTCGGGTCACCGCAATCGTGGGAACGCATACCCACGTGGCCACGGCGGATGAGCACGTTCTGCCCGGCGGCACGGCGTTTATCACGGACGTAGGCATGAGCGGGCCGCACGGCGGGGTGATCGGTATGGACCGGGACGGCATCATCAAGAAATTTCTGAATGGTTTGCCGGCGCGCTTTGAAGTGGCAACCGGCGACGTGCAAATGAATTGCGTGCTGATTGAAACGGACGATGCGGCAGGGCGCAACGCAGCCGGCCGTTTGCGCGCGCGATCGATTGAGCGGCTCCGTTTCAAGATTGACTAAGCGGCCCATCAACGAGCTGTGGCGCGGGGCAACCTGAACGCTCCCGCCGTATTCTGATGACTCTGTACAAGATGATTCAGCGCAAAGAGGCTGGGATTAGCGTGAAAATTCTTGCGGGATTGTGTCTGCTGGCGTGTTTTGCGGGGTGCACGTTTGGGCAGTATGACGGGGACCTCACGGCCACTAAACGGCTGCTGCCGGGTATTGGGCCGGGCTTGCGGGCGGTGAAACGCGGTGCGGACGGTAATTATTATATTTTGACGGCGCCGGGATCTTCGGCTTCCGTATTCAATGCAGCGGGAAAACTGGTAAGGAGAGTTCCAGCGTACGAGGATAGCAAGGCCGCCGGGGCCCAGACACCAGAACTGACCAGGATTACGTTTGGCGAAGACCTGGACGTGGACGCGCAAGGAACCGTGTATGTGGCGGACCGCGGCGCCAACGCCATTAAGATCTGGGACGCTAAGGGAAATGCGCGGATGATCAAAGTCAACGCACCCGTATCGGTGGCGTCGCTTCCGGATGGGGAAGTTGCCGTGGCAACCCTGCGCGAGCCGAGTCTCGTAATCGTTTTCGATAAGAATGGAAGGGATGTGCGCGAGTTTGGAGATCCGGAGCCGATTTCCGAGCGCCCGGAGTTGAACCGCTTTCTAAATATCGGAATGTTGGTGACGGACGACGCAGGCCATCTCTACTATGCCTTTCCTTATTTGCCGGAGGCGACGGTGCGCCAATATGACCGCTTCGGCTATGGCGGGCAGGATATCCAGTACACTGGCGTAGACGCCTGGCCTGCAGCGCAGGCCACGCGAAAGGAAATCGCCAGGCAGGAGAAGCGTGGGGAACCTCCGGTATTCAAAAGGACTCTGACGGCCGTTGGCGTGGAAAAATCCACCGAGGAAGTATGGATGGCGCTGGGCGACAAGCTGCTGCAATTCGACAAAGACGGAAATCGCCGCGCGACCTATTTGATGTACACGCCGGAAGGAGCGCGGCTGGAGGCAAACACGATTCTCGTCGACAAAGATCATCTGATCGTTGGAAGCGACCCTCTGGGCATCTACGAATTCGATAGGCCCGACAAGAAAAATCCATAAACAGAAGAATTTTCCTCAGGGTGATTTGCCTCGATGTTGTGCAAACTTGTTTGAGCGGAAGGGAAAAATGCGGAAATTCGCTTACAAATGCGCCGTGTGGAGCGGAGTTGCACTAGAATTGTGCTTGTGGAAAAACTGTGCATGAGGTGTGCACCGCAGTGATTCCCTTCGTGCACTTTTCGCTTGCTCGAAGCGGTCCAATCGGCGACAATCCCGCGCTGTCTGAGAACGGCAGTACGAGGGGCCGACAATTCCATTAGGGCCGAGCACGGAGCGGCAGGGGAAAGCAAAACGCTCCGGTACAGGCATGAATCCCGAAGACTGAAAGATACCGAACGGACCTGTTTTTCCACAACATATTCACATCTGTGGAAATAATGGGGAGAGATTCTCTTTTGCGATGACTACTGCGACGAATTGCTGGGACCGGTTCTTGGAGCGAGTGAAGTCCCGTGTCAGCATCAACACGTACACCACCTGGTTTCAACCGACTCGGCTGAATCGCGCCGAGGGGGAAAACCTGTTTGTGCAGATCCCCAGCACGGTTTTCCGGCAGGTACTGACACGGACCTACGGCGAAATCGTCAAAGCGGTATTCCACGAACTCGGGACCCCAAATGTGAAAGTGCAGTACGTGTGTACGGAGGAAGAGCCCGTGCCAGCCGCTCCCGCAGCATCCAGCGTGAAACAGGCGAAGCTCGACTTTGAGAGCAGCGATCATCAATTGAATTTGCGTTATAGCTTCGAGTCTTTTGTCGTCGGCAAATCCAATGAGTTTGCGCATGCGGCGGCGCGGGCAGTGGCAGAGCAGCCTTCCAAGGCCTACAACCCGCTGTTTCTTTATGGCGGAGTGGGCATGGGGAAGACCCACTTGATGCACGCGATCGGGCACACCATCAAGAAGCGCAATCCGGCAATGCGGCTGAGCTACGTGAGCGCGGAGAAATTCACCATTGAAGTGATCAATTCGCTGCGCTTTGACCGCATGACCAGTTTCCGCGAGCGGTTCCACACCGTGGATGTGCTGCTGGTGGACGACATCCAGTTCATCGCGGGAAAAGAACGGACGCAGGAAGAGTTCTTTCACACGTTCAATGCGCTCTACGAGCAGCAGAAGCAGATTGTGATTTCATCCGACTGCCTGCCAAAAGAAATTAACTCGATCGAGGAAAGGCTGCGCTCGCGGTTCGAGTGGGGGCTAATCGCCGATATCCAGCCGCCGGATCTGGAAACGAAAATTGCTATTTTACAGAAAAAAGCGGAGAACGACCGCTTCAGTTTGCCGGATGAGGTTGCCGAATATATCGCGCGCGCCATTAAGTCCAACGTGCGCGAGTTGGAAGGCGCGCTGACGCGCCTTATGGCTTACGCGTCCTTGACGGGAGCCACGGTCTCCCTCGCGACGGCGCAGCAGGTCTTGCGCAATATCATTGCTTCGCAGGAGAAGCGCGTCACCATCGACCTGATTCAGAAACGCGTCAGCGAACACTACAACATGCGCGAGCAGGACTTGAAAGTGCGCAGCAACACACGGGCGATCGCGTTCCCGCGGCAGGTGGCCATGTACATCGTAAAGCAACTCACCAGCGCATCGTTGCCGGAGATTGGCCGGCAATTCGGCGGCAAGCACCACACTACCGTCCTGCACTCGATCAACAAAATCGAGGAGATGCGGCGGGCGGACAAGGATCTGAACCGGACGATTACCCGATTGATGGATACCTTGCAGTAACGCCGGGACTTTCACCCCACCCCTTACATCGCACTTCTAACTCAACCCTCCTCTTACTCGTTGCGATAAGCACAGAAACATGTTCGCCGGAGATCCAAGTCCTGCGTGGTTACTCTATGGATTTGCGTTTGTTACCTACCGCATTTCGCGCGGGGAGTGTATGTGAAGAAGCGTTGGAGAATGTGCGGAAATACTGTTGACGACCGTGGACGAAAATTCAATGGGCGGCCTAGACTCAGTATGTCACTCCTTGTTTTCACCGTTTCCCACAGTTCGCCACTTTATAACTCTGTCGCCAGGTTCGTGGAACAAAGGAAGTTGCCGCGCTTTCCACAGTTCCACAGGCTTCATCACAACAACAAGCTTTATACTTTCCTAAAATAGGAGATGCTTTTGTGGCTGTGATGGTATTTATGGGGTGTGAATAAATTGGAATTACCTGACGATCTGCTGAACCGGCATGGCAACGATTTCCGCGCATTTCCACAGGGTTTATACATGGAGTAGGCTTTATACTTTTAACAAAAGCGAGTACAGTACGACAGCGGTAGAAGAGTGGCGAGGTAAGCGAATGAGCGCACCAGGAACCGCACGCGAGGAACATCAAGCGATGGAATTCAGTGTTACAAAATCGGCGTTGTTGAATGAACTGAGCACGACCCAAGGTGTGGTCGAGCGCAAAACAACTATTCCAATCCTCTCGAATTTGCTGGTTGAGGCCAAGGGCAGCCAGTTGACCATCACGGCGACGGATCTGGAGCTAAGCATCCGCACGTCGTGCGAAGCAAAGATCAAGAAAGAGGGCGCTGGCACCATTCCCGCGAAGAAACTGCTGGAACTCGTGCGCTTGCTGCCCGAGGGCGAGATCAAGGTCAAGCTCCTCGAGAATCATTGGGTAGAAATCGTTAGCGACCGGAAGAAGTACAAGCTTGTTGGCATGGCCAAGGAAAATTTTCCGGCGCTTCCTGCGATGCCGCACACACTCGTCAAAATTTCAGCTGCGGTCATCGAGAGCCTCATTGCCAAAACAAAGTTTGCCATCTCCATGGAAGAGTCCCGCTACACCTTGAACGGCGGGCTCCTGATTTTGAAGCCAGACACGCTCGCAATGGTGGCCACGGATGGCCACCGCCTGGCGCTTGCAGAGACGGACCAGAAGCTGGCGGGCTTGAATGGCGAGGTGAAAGTCCTTATTCCGAAAAAAGCGATGGACGAAGTGGAAAAGCTGGCGAGTGCGGCCGGCTCCGATGCTTCCATCGATTTCGCCAAGGACGAAAGCCACTTGTTTTTCCAGGTCGGCCATCGACTCTTGATTTCGCGAATCCTTACCGGCCAATTTCCGAATTACGAAGCGGTACTGCCGCGCGACAACAATAAAACCGTCGTGCTGGAGCGAGCGGAACTCAGCGATGCGGTGCGTCGTGTATCACAATTGGCGGATCAGCGCTCGCATGCGGTGAAGCTGGGAGTTTCAAAAGAAGGTGTTGAAATTTCCGCTTCGAGTCCGGAGTACGGAGAAGCCAAGGAAAACATCGAGAAGGAATACAAGGGCGACCCGATCGCCATCGGTTTCAATTCATCCTATATGCTCGATTTTCTTGCTGCTGCGGCCGACGGGCCGATCAGCATTGAGTTGAAGGATGAACAGTCCGCCGGCCAAATGCGCCCGCTCGCCGACGAATCTTACCGCTATCGCTATATCATCATGCCCATGCGTATTTGAAGTAAGCCACATAGCGCAAACGCATTCTAGATTGAGGAAAATGGTACAGAAAAAGGCGCCCTTCGAGGCGCCTTTTTTATTTTTCGCCCTGACGGAGAGCCCTCCATAAATTGCAGCAAATAAAGCCTTTATTGAAATATGCAGGGCATTCTCGCCCTTGAGAAAGTGGCCTGCTTCAGGTACACTAATGTGGCTGTCGATTCGTTGCACGGTATCCTCCAAATCGGCACGTCGGCCAAGCACATTCGGCCCAGCCATTTAGCTTCGCGCCAGGAGCTAAGGAGCCGGAAGCTTGGAGTTAAGCAGTCTTCGCCACGTCTCGCTGCGCGAGACGGGATGAAGCAGGAACCCTACGAGTTCCGATCGCTTGCGATCGGGATCAAAGGGTAAGGCGACGTACGGAGCATTCCGAGAGCACGCCTTCCCTCGCTTCACAAAAGTTTGAGCAAGATTTTTTAGCGTTGGGGCTCACCGCATAGCTCGGGGTCCGTCTTTGCGCGGTGCGAGCTTCTTCAGGAGCGTACATGGGCGATAAAGAGACGGTGGCCGCCAAAGCAACGGGGCACCAGTACGACGCGAAGTCGATCAAAGTTCTGGGCGGGCTTGAAGCCGTGCGCCTGCGTCCCGCGATGTATATCGGCTCGACGGGCGATCTGGGCTTGCACCATCTGGTGTGGGAAGTCGTAGACAATTCCGTCGACGAAGCCATGGCTGGCTACGCGGACGAGATCAACGTCACCGTACACGCGGATGATTCGGTGACGGTGATTGATAATGGCCGAGGCATTCCCGTGGACATGCATGCCACGGAAAAGCGTCCCGCCGCGGAAGTCGTGCTCACGGTGCTGCACGCCGGCGGAAAATTCGACAGCGATACCTACAAAGTTTCCGGCGGTTTGCACGGCGTCGGAGTTTCCGTTGTGAATGCACTCTCGGACTGGCTCGAGTTGGAAATTTCGCGCGATGGCGCGGTGTGGGAACAGTCCTACGAGAAAGGAAAGCCCACCTCGAAATTGAAGCAGACGGGCAAAACACGGAAGACGGGCACGAAAGTCACGTTTCATCCCGATCCCAGCATCTTTGAAAAGACGGTTTTCAGTTTCGACACGCTTTCGCAACGGTTGCGAGAGCTAGCCTTTCTGAACAAAGGGCTGAAAATCACGCTAGCCGACGAGCGCTCGGAGAAGAACGCGGAATTCCGTTTCACGGGCGGAATCGGCGAGTTCGTCAAGCACCTGAACCGCGGGAAATCCACCTTGCACGATTCGCCGATCTATATCGAAGGGAAGCGCGGCGCCGTCGAGATAGAAATCGCGCTGCAATACAACGACACGTATGGCGAAAACATCTTCGCATTCGCGAACACCATCAACACCGTGGATGGCGGCACGCATCTATCCGGTTTTCGCTCGGCACTGACGCGCACGATCAACAATTTCGCGTCGTCGGCAGGAATGCTGAAAGAGCAGAAGGATGAAGTGACCATCACGGGCGACGACGTGCGCGAAGGACTTGTAGCCGTCGTTTCCGTACGGCTGCCGCAGCCGCAGTTTGAAGGCCAGACCAAAGGCAAATTGAACAGCGACATCAAGGGCGATGTCGAACAACTCGTGAACGAAAAGCTCGGCGAGTGGTTCGACAAGCATTCCACAGTGGCTCGCCGCATCATCGGCAAGTGCATCGACGCGGCGCGAGCCCGCGAGGCTGCGCGCAAAGCCCGTGAATTGACGCGGCGCAAATCCGCGATGGATTCGAGTGGCTTGCCCGGCAAGCTGGCCGATTGCCAGGAGCGCGATCCTTCGCGCTGCGAACTGTTCGTGGTCGAGGGCGAATCCGCCGGTGGCTCCGCGAAAATGGGCCGCGACCGCAAATATCAGGCCATCCTGCCGCTCAAAGGAAAAATTCTCAACGTCGAAAAAGCGCGCTACGACAAAATGCTGGGACACGAGGAAATTCGCGCCATTATCACGGCGCTTGGCACCGGCATCGGCAAGGATGACTTTGACGCGGGCAAACTGCGCTATCACAAAGTGATTCTTATGACCGATGCGGACGTCGACGGTTCGCACATCCGCACGCTCTTGCTGACGTTTTTCTTCCGCCACATGAAGGAGCTGATCGAGCGGGGTCACATTTACATTGCGCAGCCGCCTCTTTACCGCGTGAAACGCGGGAAAACCGAAAAATACATCCGCGACGAGCGCGAATTTGCGCACGAGCTAATGAAACGCGCCACGGAAGATCACGTCGTGAAAGCCAAAGAAGGCGTATCGCTCGAAGGCGCCAGCCTGACGAAGTTTTTGCTGAACGTGCAGGAGTATGAGGCCGCCGCCGCGAAGCTGGGCCGCCGTTTGCGCGAGCCGGACCTGGTGGGACTGCTTGCGGAAAGCGGGCTCGAGAAAAAGACGGACTTCGAAGACAAGAAAGCGCTCGACAAACTTTTGAAAGAAATTGGCAAAGCTAAACTCAAGCTCGAAGGCAACGTGACTTTCGATGAAGAGCACAGCCTCTATGAAATTCAGTTTGGACCACCGCACAACCAGAAAGTGAACTGGGCGCTGGCCTCGACGGCGGACTATAAGCGTCTGCGCGCTCTGGCCAAGCAGATCGAGGAATTTAACAAGCCGCCTTTCACCGTGTCGCGCAATGGCGACAAAGCGACCAAAGAAAGCGTGCACGACGTATTGAACTACGTCGTGGAAGACGCCAAGAAAGACTTCACGATCACGCGATTCAAGGGCCTCGGCGAAATGAACGCCGAGCAACTCTGGGAAACTACGATGAACGCGGAGACGAGGACACTGCTACAAGTGAAACTTGAAGATGCGGTTGCGGCCGAAGATATTTTTACGACGCTGATGGGCGAAAATGTCGAAGCGCGGCGCAAGTTCATTGAAGAAAACGCGCTCGAAGTTGTGAACTTGGATATTTAGCCCTTCGCACATGCTTTACCAACTAGGTTGGACGACATTGCCGGGGCTGCGCGGATTGAGTTGTACTGAGTTTCGCGCGTCGCCAACCAAAGCGCCTGACAATGAGCGGGGTATTGCGATCGAGCTTGCGAGCGACTTGGAGCGCGACGATTTTATGAAGCAGCTTGAGAAATACTTTGGGCCGCTGCGGTTTACAAATGCTGCGGACGCGTTCGATTCGGTGAAAGCTTATGTGTTGCAGCATGTCGCCAAGCGATGAGTGTTACAAAAGTTCGAGGAATTCTTCTGGCTTGAGGCCGCATTGTTTGAGGATGTCCGAGAGCGTGCCTTTGGCTAATTGGGAATGCATCGGTACGACGGTTTTAAAGACTTGATCTTCACCGCGTTTTTCGAGGGAAACATGGCTGCCTTTTTGGCGCAACTCAATGAATCCGGCGCGTTTCAAGGCCCTGACTACACGCTCGCCGGAGACGCTTGGGAGCTTGGGCATTTCAATGGGAAACTTCGACCGTTGTCCAGAATGAAGGGCCCTCAGTCGACGTCTCTTCGGGAAGGCCCCAAGTCTCGAGGTACAGCTCGATGGCCTCACCGAGGCTGGCACGAGCGCTTTCGACATCTTTGCCCTGCGTGGTCACGTTTAGCTCGGGGCAGCGCGCGACATACCAGCCATCTTCTTTGGTGATGAGTG
Source organism: uncultured Acidobacteriota bacterium (assembly GCA_963824515.1). GTDB lineage: Bacteria > Acidobacteriota > Terriglobia > Acidiferrales > UBA7541 > Acidiferrum. The sequence goes on along the minus strand of CAWGPN010000008.1, from coordinate 311,399 downwards.
CTGAAAAGCGGTAAGTCATAAGCAGATGCTAGCGGAATAAAGATTACTCGGCAAGGTTCGCAAGAACAGAGTTTCGGGCTCCGAAAGGGGCAACACAGCGAGGGGAAATGGCGGACGAAACAAACAAGTCGGTGCTGCTGCCGGTTGATATCGAAGCCGAGATGAAGAAATCTTATCTCGACTACTCGATGAGCGTGATCATCGCGCGCGCTCTGCCGGACGTGCGCGACGGCCTGAAGCCCGTGCAGCGGCGGATCCTTGTGGCCATGAACGATCTCGGCCTGGCTTCGAACCGTGGCTACCGCAAATGCGCCAAAATCTGCGGAGACACTTCCGGTAACTACCATCCGCACGGAGAAGCCGTCATCTATCCGGCGCTGGTGCGCCTGGCGCAGGACTTCAACATGCGCTACCCACTAATCGACGGCCAGGGAAATTTCGGCTCCGTCGACGGCGATCCCCCGGCGGCCATGCGGTACACGGAAGCGCGCCTGGCCAAGCTCAGCGAAGACATTCTCGCCGACCTCGAAAAAGAAACTGTCGATTTTGTTCCCAACTTTGATCAGACGCGCGAAGAACCGTTCGTCCTGCCCTCGCGCATCCCCAATTTGCTAGTCAACGGCGCCAGCGGCATCGCCGTCGGCATGGCCACGAACATTCCGCCGCACAATTTGCGCGAGATCGTGGAAGCAGCAATCCTTCTGCTCGACAAGCCCGACACCCCGTTGAAGGAAATCATGAAGCTCGTGCCCGGCCCGGATTTTCCGACCGGTGCGTACATCGCCGGCCGCGAAGGTATCGAGTCCGCCTACAAGACAGGACGCGGCAGCTTCATGATGCGCGCCAAAGCCGCCATCGAGGAAGTCGGCAAGGACCGCGAGAACATCGTGGTCACGGAAATCCCGTACCAGGTGAACAAATCGAGGCTGATCGAACGCATCGCCGAACTGGTGCAGAGCAAGAAAATCGAGGGCATCGCCGACGTTCGCGACGAATCTTCGCGCGAGGGCATGCGCGTGGTCATCGAGATCAAGCGCGGCGAGGAATCGCAGCTCATCCTCAACAATCTTTTCAAGCATACCCAGATGCAGGAATCCTTCGGCATGATCCTGCTGGCCATCGTGGGCGGACAGCCGCGCGAACTCGGCCTGATTCCGCTGATCAAGCTGTTTCTCGAGCACCGGCGCGACGTCGTCATCCGCCGCACGCGCTATGAACTGCGCAAAGCCGAAGAGCGCGAACACATCCTCGTCGGCTACCAGGTAGCGCTCGATCATCTGGATGCTGTCATCCGCATCATCCGCGGTTCTTCGAGCCGCGCCGAAGCAAAGCAAAACTTGCTCAATTATTTTTCCGAGCAGGACGTCACGATCACGGAGAACGGAAAATCCAGGAAGATCGAAGGCGTCAAGCTGGATGGCAGAAAGTATCGAGTCGCGGCTCTCGAGGGCGAAATCACGAGGTCTGTTTCCGATGGGCTGACGCCGATTCAAGTCGATGCCATTCTCGAGCTGCAACTCCATCGGCTCACGCAGCTTTCCGTCGACGATATCCTCAAGGAATTGAAGTCCATCCGCGAGCAGATTGCCGAACTGAAGGAAATTCTCTCGAGCGAGAAAAAGTTGAAGCAGGTGATCACCGCGGAGTTGTGGGAAGTCCACAAGGCCTATGGCGACGACCGGCGCACGCAAATCGTCGACAAGGTCGAAGAAATCAAGCTGGAGGACCTGATCGCCGATACGGAGATGCTGATCACGGTGAGCCACGCCGGCTACATCAAGCGCACGGCTGTGGATACTTACCGGCATCAGTCGCGCGGCGGCAAGGGCCGCATCGGCGCGCGCACCAAGGAAGAAGATTTCGTCGAGCATCTTTTCATCGCGTCCGCGCATAGTTACATCCTGCTCTTCACCTCGAAAGGCCGCGTCTACTGGCTCAAGGTCTACGAACTTCCGGAAGCCGCGGCCGCCACGCGGGGCAAGGCCATTTCGAGCCTTGTAAAGTTCCAAGAGGACGAGAAGCTGACGGCTCTCGTCGCGGCGCAAAACCTCGAAGAAGAAGGCCGCTTCGTATTCATGGCCACCAGGAGCGGCACGGTCAAGAAATCGGCGCTGACGGAATTTTCCAATCCCCGCTCGACGGGCATTATCGCCATCAACCTCGACGGCAAGGACGAACTCATTGGCGCCAAGCTCACTGACGGCAAAAAGATGATCTTTCTTGCCAGCCACGAAGGCCAGGCGATTCTCTTCCGCGAAACCGAAGTTCGCCCGATGGGCCGTAACGCCGGCGGCGTCAATGGCATGGACCTCGACAAGGAGGACTACGTCGTCAGCATGGACGCGGTCCAGCCGGATTTCGAGATCATCGCCAAGGAGCACAAAACCACCTCGCAAAATCTCGAGGAACTCGAAAACGAACAGATCAAGGACTCGCTGGTTACGTTGATGCTCACGGTTGCGGAAAAAGGCTTTGGCAAGCGCACGCCGCTGGCGGAATACCGCATCACGTCGCGCGGCGGCAAGGGCGTCACGAACATGAAGACCACGGACCGCAACGGTTTCGTGGTGGCCACGCTGCAGGTCACGGAAGAGTCCGACGTGATGATCATCACGCACGACGGAAAAGTGATTCGCGTGCACGCCAACGAGATTCGCGAAGCGGGCCGCTCCACGCAGGGAGTGCGCCTCCTGCGCATCGAGGGTGACGATTCCGTCGCGGCCGCAGCAGTTTTGCAGGAAGAGCAGGAAGAAGACAAAAAGTAGTCAAGATGCGTTTGCAGCGACACCGGATGCCGCACGCCTACCACACCGCCGGATAGTGTTAGAATCCTCAGCGGTATGAAGATCACAAAACGATTGTTTTCGCTCCTTCTCCTTTTATCCGCGCCTTTGCTTTTGACCTCGAAGGCGCAAACTCCAGAAAAGCCCCCGACGAAGGGCCAGTACATCGCGTTCGTCGGGACGTACACCACAAAAACCAGCAGCAAGGGAATTTACGCCTACCGTTTCGACGCCGCGAAGGGCCAGCTCTCGCCCATCGGCGTGGCGGCGGAAACGGTGGATCCATCGTTTTTGGCGGTGCACCCCAGCGGCAGGTATCTCTACGCCGTGAATGAAATCGGCAATTTCAATGGAGAAGTCAGCGGCGCGGTGAGCGCTTTTGCGATCGACGCAAAAACCGGCTCGCTCAAATTTCTGAATCAGGTACCCACGCGCGGAGCTGGGCCTTGCTACGTTTCGCTGGACAAGACCGGCTCGTTCGTTCTCGTCGCCAATTACGATAGCGGCAGCATCGCCTCTTTCCCCGTGCGCGGCGATGGCAGCCTCGGCACCGCCAGCGGTTTCGTCCAGCATTCCGGCTCCGGCCCAAACAAGGAGCGCCAGGAAGGTCCGCACGCGCATTGGATCGGAACATCGCCCGACAATCGCTTTGCTCTCGCGTCCGATTTGGGCCTCGATCAAGTGATTGTTTACGGCTTCAACGATGGCACTGGAGTTTTCACGCCGATGCTTTCCGGCTTTGCGAAAGTGAAGCCGGGCTCAGGCCCGCGCCATCTCGCTTTTCACCCCAACGGAAAGTTTGCCTATGTGATCAGCGAAATGGCTTCCACCGTGACGGCTTTCTCCTATGAGGCGAAGCATGGGTCATTCTCCGCCCTGCAAGCCGTATCAACACTGCCGAAAGGTTACTCCGGCCAGAACGACGCTGCGGAGATTGCCGTGCTTCCTTCCGGCAAATTTCTTTACGCTTCAAACCGCGGCCACGACAGCATCGCCGTATTCGCGATTAATCAAAGAAAGGGAACGCTCAAATCTCTTGGCCACGTGCTCACTGGAGGCAAAACGCCCCGCCATTTCGCCATCGATCCCACGGGCGCCTACTTGCTCGTGGAAAATAAGGATTCGAACAACATCGTCGTCTTCCACATCGATCCCGCAAGCGGCAGCCTCACGCCCACGGGCCAAACCATCGAAGTGCCTTCGCCGGTCTGCATAACTTTTGTCGCCGCCGAGTAGCGACTGCGTTACAATCCGCCTTCCACTTCGTATCTTCGGGGGAGACCAATGATTTGCAACGGAAAAGCGCGCGTTCAGGTTCTGCGGAGTCTTGCTCTTGCTACTCCTTCTTTCCCTGGCCGGGTCCGCGGCGCTGGCCGACGGCGAAACTGCGCCTGCTCGTGATCCCAAGCAGCCAGTGGACGAAGCCTACACCGCGAAAATCCACAAGTACACCACCGAGCCGTACTTTACCTCGCCGCTCGTGAACTATCTCCCCGCTTCGAAGACTGTTCCGACGCCCGAGGTGGTTCTCGGCGACGTGGCCGGCGCTCCGGGAATCCTGCCCTATGCGGAAGACGTTTACAAATACATGCGCCTGCTCGAAAAGGCCAGCCCGCGCGTGAAAGTCTTCTCCATCGGCAAAACGGAAGAAGGCCGCGAGATGATTGCCGTGGCCATCTCTTCGCCGGAAAATCTGAAAAACCTCGACGAGAACCGCGCGCGGCTGGCGAAGCTGGCCGACCCGCGCACCATCAAGCTCGACGACGCGGAAGCAGACAAGCTCGTGACGCAAGCCGTGCCCGTCTACTACATCACTGGAACGATTCATTCGCCTGAAACCGGCGCCCCGACCGCATTGATGGAGCTGGCCTATCGCCTCGCGGTCGATGAAAGCCCGTACATTCGCGAAATCCGCGACGGCATGATCACGCTCATCACCCCCGTCGTCGAAGTGGATGGCCGCGACCGCATGGTGGACATCTACCGCTGGCATCTTGCTCATCCGAAAGAGTTTTATCCCCCGCTGATTTATTGGGGCAAGTACGTGGCGCACGACAACAACCGCGACGCCATGGGCGTAACCCTCAAGCTCACGGAAAACGTCCTCAACACCTATGTCGGCTGGAAAGCCCAGGTGCTCCACGACCTTCACGAGTCCGTGCCCTATCTTTATGACAACACCATCGGCGACGGCCCCTTCAACGCCTGGGTGGATCCGATTCTCACCAATGAATGGGAAATGATTGGCTGGCGCAACGTCGCGGACATGACCAAGTTTGGTATGCCCGGTGTTTTCACCCACGGCGTATTCGACACTTGGTCGCCGGGCTATCTGATGTTTATCGCCGCGATGCACAATGGCATCAGCCGCTTGTACGAAACGTTTGGCAATGGCGGTGCCGATACGCGAGAACGCACGCTCGACCCTGACGAATATTCCCGTACCTGGTACCGGCAAAATCCTCCGCTACCGAAGGTTCTCTGGTCGCAGCGCGACAACAATAACTACGAAGAGACCGGCTTGCTCACTTCGCTCCATTATTTCAACGAAAACAAACGTCTTTTTCTGAAGAATTTTTATCTGAAAGCGAAACGCTCCGTCATGAAGCCCCACGAGGAGGGGCCTGCGGCTTACGTCTTGTCCGCCGCCGATCCGCGGCTGGATTCGCAAGCCGCTTTGCTGCACGTCTTGCAGAAGCAGGCGGTAGAAATTTCGCGCGCGACGGCGCCGTTCACCGTTACGCTACCCGCCAAAAAGCTCTCGAAAGCCAATAAGGAGAAGGACGAAACGAAAAAGGAAGGGAAGGAAAAAGAAGAAGCCCCTGCCACCACGACGCGCGAATTTCCCACCGGCAGCTATATCATTCGCATGGACCAGCCCTACTCGCGCATCGCTGACGCCCTCCTCGATCACCAGTATTGGAGTCCGGACGATCCCCAAAAGACGCCCTATGACGATACCGGCTGGACCTTTGGTGAGCTGTTCGACGTGCAAGTAACGCGCGTAACCGATCCGAAAGTCCTCGATGCTCCGATGGAGCGCGTAAAGGAAATTAACGCGCCTGCCGGCGTGAGCGGCGAAGGCACGATCTATGCCATCGATAACAATGCCGAGCCGTCGCTAGCCACGCTGCGCTATAAACTGCGCGATGCTTCCATCGATGCGGCCGAGGAGCCCTTCGAAAGTGGAGGCAAGAAGTTTGACCGCGGAACCTTTCTCGTTCGTAACGTCAGCCGCGAGCAGCTCAAGGACGCTCTCTCCAGCCTCGGGTTGCAGGCGGTTGCTGTTTCCGCCATGCCCTCGGTAAAAACGCATCCCGTGCGCGCCGCCCGCGTAGCTCTTGTCCACACCTGGCTGAGCACGCAGACGGAAGGCTGGTGGCGCATCGGCCTCGATAATCTCGGCATTCCCTACGACTACATCAGCACACAGACTATCTCCAAAATCAGTGACCTCAATGCCAAATACGACGTCATTCTGTTTCCGCCCGTCGGCCGTTTCGCGAGCACCTCTGCCATCATCAATGGCATGCTGACCTCTTGGGGCAATCCGCTTCCGTGGAAGAACACTCCGGAAACGCCCAACCTCGTCGGCCAAAACGATTCGACCGACGATATGCGGCCCGGCCTCGGCTGGGACGGCGTCGCACATCTCCAAAACTTTGTCCAAAAGGGCGGCGTACTCCTCACCGCCATGGATACTTCCCGTTTCGCGCTCTCCATCGGCCTCGCCGACGGCGTTAGCGACGCAAACGCCCGCCGCTTGAAAATTATCGGCTCCGTTGTCGGCACGCGCCTCGTGGACAGCGCCAGTCCCATCGCTTACGGCTACAACGAAAAGCTCTCCGCCTACTGCGACAATGGCCCCATTTTTTCCGTAAGCAGCATCATCGGCGCGCGCGGCTTCCGCCGCCTTGGCCCCGAGATGCAAACGCGCCCCACGGGCCGCGGCACGATGGACGATCCTGATTTCGTCGTCGGACGCCCGGAAGCCCAGGCTCCCGAAGAACCCAAATCCGAAATCTGGGAAGCTCCTCCGGTCACCGACGAGCAAAAGCACAACAATCCCCGTGTCATTCCTCCTGCGGACCGTCCGCGCGTCATCTTCCGCTACGCAGACAACAAGGACTTACTCGTCTCCGGTCTCGTCGAAGGAGGCGATGAAATCGCCCAGCATCCCGCCGTCATTGACGTGCCGGCGGGCAGCGGACACGTCGTGCTCTTTTCCATCAATCCGGTGTATCGCGGCGAAACCCGTGGCACGTATTCGCTCGTGCTCAACACCATCCTGAACTTTGACAGCCTCAACGCTGGCCGCAAGCTCGCCGAAAAATAACTCAGCGAGTCAACGCAGCCTTTTCCCGGTGCAGTTCTAAGATGGATTGTTTATGTGAGGCGGAGCACAAATGGAACGCCGGCTGCCACATGTCATAACTCCAACTTCCTTTTTGCCTGCTCGCTATCGGTTTAGACAGCTTACGGATAACCCCAGTTCGTACTTTCCAGCGCTCGCGCATGCGCCACGAACTCGCAAGAGAGATGGGCCTCTGGCGCGGAATGAGCCGGTCAGATGCCGGCGTACCAGGCGTAGCCGGCTTCAGGAGCCGCGGAGCCCTGGCCCTTGCCGAACTTTTTCAGATTGTCGGTTACAGTGAGGTGCGTGACGAATTTCACGCTCTTGTAGCCGAGTTGGCGGGGAAGACGCAATCGAAGCGGCCCGCCGTTGCCCACTGGCAGTTCACCGCCATTCATCCCATAGGCGAGAAAAGTCTGCGGATGCAAAGCGTCGGCCATATCTATGCTTTCCCACCAGCCGGGATCGATCGAGAAGTACACGACGTATCGGGCATGCGGCTGAACACCGACGAGATCGAGGACGTGCGAGAGAGGCACTCCAATCCACTCGGCGATATATGTCCATCCTTCCTCGCACGATAGTCCGGTGATTTGGCTGCGAGACGGGTAGCTCTTTAGCTGGGCGAGAGAGAAAGATGCGGGACGGTCAACCAGGCCGTTCACGGTGAGCCGCCAGTCAGCGAATCCTCCCGTCTGAAGACGCTTGAAGGCATCGCTCAGAGGCGGCATTTCGTTGGCGAATGGAGGCTTCGAAATATAACTCCGAGGGAATTCGCGGGCTAACGAATGCCGCGTGATGAGGCGTTGAGAAGCGTAGGTCAACGTTTCGCCGAGGCCGTAGATTCCGCCGTGATCGGGCGGGACGAGTCCATATTTTTCTGCAAGTCGCGCCGCTACCCCCAGGCCCGCTACGCCTGCCGTCGCCGTGAGTCCAGCGGTGATCAATTTTCGGCGGGAGATCTTGCTCATGTGCGCTCCATCGGTGTACCGCCCCGGCCCGTGATCATCGCTCTCATGCGGCCCCAGAATCCGGCAAGAAAAACCATTACAACGTGAACAAGCAGAAAGAGCACGAGAGCCACGGAGACGAAGAAGTGAAGCGTGCGCGCGGATTGCCGGCCGCCCAACAGAGTGACCGTCGCCGGAAACGCCGAAACGAATGCGGGGGACATCGCCAAGCCCGTCCAAATCACCAAGGGGAACAGAACAAAGATCACAGACAGGTAGGCGAGCCGCTGGAGGATGTTATAGGACCAGGCTTCTTCCTCGCTCGGGCGTTCGAAGCGCAAATGTTTAATGATAGCCGTCGAGAATGCCCGCCAGGAAAGATCAGCCTTCCTCGGAAACAAGTTTTTCCCCAAGTGCCCTGTGGAAATAGCAAAGATGACGTACAGCAAGCCAGTCAACACAGCGATCCAGGCAGCTTGAAAGTGGAGGTAGCGGCTCCATCCGTTCTGGTCCGGAAGCACGTACCCGTAGCCGGTCGGCACCAGGGCCCTCGAGGAAGGGATGTGCAGTTTGAACAACGGGGTCGTCAAGTCATTGCCGGTTTCGCCCCAATAGAAGCGCGGGTGAGAAATCACGATTTCAGCCCCGCTGACGAGCAGCGCGAGAAAGCAAAGAGTGCTGATCCAGTGAGTGACGCGGACGAGGGCAGAGTGCCGCAAAGTAGCCGTCGTGACCGGGACAGCCGGAGCGGAACTTGGGATGCAAGCGGAATCACTCATGCCGGAATCGTATCATGTGCCGCGCACACTGCAAACGCTGGGCAGAACGCAGGGACGATCCCCGCGGGATCTTGGTTATCTCACTGTTTTGGTCGGCGATTCCGAAGCCCTGGCGGTAAGAGTAAGTAATGGCCAGTTCTGTGAGATCCCGCCGTGCGAGGTACTGGCTGGCCGCCTTTCCGGAAGCTAATGCACTGCTGCGCGATGCTTTCGCTTGGCCGGATGCTACTTCCGCGTGTAACCACGTTTGTCAGGGCCAACAGTCGTTTCGAGTTTTTGCGGGGATTGGCGCCTTAAGGTAAGGATGCTTGTCCGCGGCGCTACTTGAACCCAATCACCATCGATTCCGGACCGATCAAATGTTCCACGCGGGCATCGCGGAAACCGACTTCTTTCATCCAGGCCTTGCAGTCCTGGCCCGTGTAGTCAAATCCGCCGGGACTTTCAATCAACATATTCAGGCTCATCAGCAGACCAAAGGCATTTTGCGAGCGGTCATCATCAATGATCGATTCGTAGATCACCACGGCGCCCCCTGCGTTTAGCGCGTCATACGCTTTCCTAAGGAGCATTTTCTTTTCTTCCAGATTCCAGTCGTGCAGAATATGGCCCATCGTAATCACATCCACATGGGGCAGTGGATCATTGAAGAAATTGCCGGGGTGAAAAGAGAGACGGCTGCCGACACCGTTTTGCTCCACGTATTCCTCAAAAATGGGCCCAACTTCAGCGAGATCGTAGCCCAGGCCCTTCAAATGCTTATTCTCCAGCGCGATCTGCACGGCCAGATCACCCTGCGCGGTTCCCACGTCGGCGAAGGTTCGGTACTGTCCCCACGGAACTTTCTTAGCGATCGCTTGGTTGGCGCCGTGGCTGATACCCGTCATCGCCGCGAGGAATGTCTTCAGCCGAGCGGGGTCCGCGTAGAGCGCGTCAAAGGGGGAACCAGTTCCTCCATCTCTAGCCTCATTCTGTTGTTTGCCAGTTCGGAGCGCCACCGTGAGATGGCTCCAGTGCTCGTACAGCCGCTGGTTCGCCATTTCCAGCATCCCGCCAATGTAGGTAGGCTTATGCTTGTCGAGAAATAAATCCGTCTCCGGTGTATTCGCATACTTTCCGTTCACCCGGCGCAAGAAACCCAGCGCCACCAAGGTATCGAAAAAATCTCGCCCGGCTCGCGAATGAATTCCAAGGCGGCCTTGAAGCGTATCTAAGTCCTCCGCTTGCTTCGCCAGTTCCGTGAAGACTCCGATCTCCACCGCGCTCAGCAAGGTCTTCGAAGCCCAGAAGCCTAATCCGACTTGTAAGATATGGTCCGGGCCGGCGTTTACATTTTCAGTCATTCTTAAATATTCCTTTCGAGGCTGCCGCGCATTCTAACAGCCCAATGGGCTCACGGAAAGCCGTGGCGTGCGATTCACGAGCTTAAACAATGAGAATCTGTGTTTCCGATAGTGCCCGCAGCGTTCCTCAAGCACGGGCTCTACACGCGCCCGCTTGAAACCCGAGTACCTAGTCTCCTGAGTCATTGATTTCTGATATATTTGTGGTGCCGTGGGCAGCCAGAGTACGGGAAGCGAACCGGCCAATGCTATTGAGTATTGCATCGGCACTCTTGGTCCACACAAAGGGTTTGGGCTGCTCGTTGTGCGCGTCGATGAACTCCAAGATGGCGGATTCCAGTTCACGCACGCTGTAGTGCGAACCTCGCTTGATCTGCCGTTGTGACAGTAAGGCGAACCAGCGTTCCACCTGGTTCAACCACGAGCTGTGCGTGGGAGTGAAGTGCAGGTGGTAGCGAGGATGCCGCAGGAACCACGCCCGAATTTCCTTGGTCTTGTGGGTGGCATAGTTGTCCAACACCAGATGGACGGTAAGATCGGCAGGAACGGCGCGATCGATCTGCTTCAAGAATTTGCGGAACTCGATGGCGCGGTGCCGTGGCCAGCACTTACCGATCACCGCTCCCGTGGTGATGTCCAACGCAGCGAAAAGGCTGGTGGTTCCATGGCGCTTGTAATCGGGAGTTCGACGCTCCACCTGGCCGGGCAGCATGGGAAGGATCGGCTGACTACGGCTCAGCGCCTGAATCTGACTCTTCTCATCCACGCACAACACCAATGCATGATGCGGAGGGTTCAGGTATAGGCCCACGATGTCTCGCACCTTGTCGACCAACAGCGGATCGTTGGATAGTTGAAACGTCTCGCTGCGATGAGGACGCAACCCGAACGCCCGCCAGATGCGGCTCACGGTGGATTGACTCAAGCCGGTCCTCGCTGCCAACGCACGGCTACTCCAATGGGTTGCTCCTTTGGGAGCCTCTTCCAAGGTGAGGCGCACGGCCAGCTCGACACGGTCATCGCCGATCTGTCGTGGCGCTCCTGGGCGCATCTCGTCCCCCAAACCAGCAAGGCCCTCGGTGATAAAACGATTCCGCCACATGCCCACGGTGAAACCTGTAGTGCGCAGCTTGGCGGCTACCGCCGCGTTGCTCTCCCCGCTGGCACACTCTAGAACGATGCGAGAGCGAAAAGCCAGCGAGCGCGAACTCCGCGGTTGCTGCAGCAGTTGCCGCAAAGCTATCTTCTGTTCTGGACTGACAACGAGCTCTCGCTTCTTAGGACGTCCTCGTGGATTCGACATGATCCACGATAACCCCTCTTCTTTATTTATGCAATCTATTTAAGACTCATGAGACTAGAAGCCATATCATAAATGCTCGGACATCGCGGAAAGGACGGGACTTACAAGATGAAACCGTGGAAACTCAGCCAAATCATCACTTTCCGTCTGATTCCATTGCAGCCGGTTTGTGGTTTCCCTGCCACAAAACCATTCATGAGATAACTTCTAGTTACTGTGCTTTTGATGCGGTCTTGTGAATCATGGATTCGTCTACGGCAACTACTTTCTCAACAGATTGCACGACAATCTGCGCGTCGAACATTCCCATCAACCCAAATCCCTTTCCGTCAACTTGGTCCTGAGAAGACCGCTTTAAGTGTGCAGCGTGAAGTTCTTTGGAAACGCCATCGACTCGGCCAATGAATGTTGCAGTTACACGATATGTGGTGCAGTCCGGCGGAAACGGTGGAGGGGGCCCATCTGCGCACGCCTCTCCCCTCGCCGAAATTGCCCAATAGTGCTCAAGTTTCTCAAGGTTTGATTCTCTGACCAGTCGCACCGGTATCGGTGGCGTGACTCGTCCTCTAGAATTGCGGCTACCAGGAGTCCCTTTTCCTGTGACCGTCGCCGCCAACTTGGGCGGGGCCGAGCCATCAGCGAAGACAAACCAGACTCCGTTGTCTGGGCATGTCTTCTCGTCCAGCAAAATAGAGTATTCAAAATTGCTACTTACGTAGCCACGTACTTTCACAAGCTTGTTGTTATAGGTAAATGGTTCGTTAGCGATCCTGCATACAGTGGTCTCAATTGGAGTTTGCGGCTCTTTATCGGTGACTTGCTGGCTCCGTGCAAGCGGAGTAGCAAGAATTGAGAGCAGGCCGAGAATAAGTTGAGCAGTTTTCATTCCGTCGATTTCCCTCTACTTCATTCGACACCAGCATTTGGGAGATAGTGTCCCTCAATGGCTCCTCAATTAGAAGTCTGAAGAGCAGGCTCGAAAGTGCCTAACGACACGAGTGCCGGAGTCCGGCCCATTACCGCCCTCTGCTTTTCCTTGACTAGACGCTACTCGTGAGTATACTTGTTTTCAGGTAATAGTTCGCGAAGTCCCGATGGCGCCAGCATTCTTGCTGGCGTTTTTGTTTTGTGGGCGCGGCGCAGTCGGGGCCTTCCCGGCCAGGGCAAAGTGCCTTGGTTCATCCCCGATACTTTGCCAAGCCAGCCCGGCAGCGATGATCGCTCCTTGGAGTGGACAGAATGCCGGGCCGCCACTGCGTTCCGCCAGGAGCAAAATGGCGATCGCGCAAGCTGTTTAGAATCAACACCTACAAGGCCGTCCGCAAACGTTGATTCTAAAAGACTTACAGAAAATCTAAATCCTTTAGATGCAACACTTACAAAAAACATGGGGGGAGGAGTGATTATTGTTAACCAGGATTTTCCAGAATTAGCCGCCGCGCCACGCTCGCTGGGCTTCGGACATTTTCATCCCCTCGAGTAAAAGCCCGCAAATTGTTCGTTCCAGGAGATTGGGATTTTCCGGCCCTCTTGGAGTAGAATCCCGGCCACTATGCCGAAGCGCAAAAGAAAGACAAGGCTGTCTCGAACCCGCAAGTCACCCCGCTCAAGCACCGGCTCGCGCAGGTCCAAGCAAGCCGCGAGAGCCAAGCTCCCGAAAGACGCCGTGACGCTCATCGTGCAACTCCGCCCCCGCGACGGCCAGGAAATGCTCCTCGAAGCCGAGCTGCGTGCTCTGGTCGGACCCACGCGCAAGGAAGACGGCTGCCTGACCTATGACTTGCATCGCTCCGCCGAAGGCCCCAGCGCCTTTCTGCTCCACGAAGTCTGGGCCAGCCGCGAAGCTCATTCGCGCCACACCAACACGCCGCATTTTCTGCGCTGGAACGCCCGCAAGGATGCCCTCCTAGCGTCCCGCGACGTCACTTTCTGGAAGCAAGTGGTCTAACGGCGTGGGTCTTCGGCTTCAGCCTTCCGGCGCTGCGACGTAATAGCCGGGTCGTGCGCGAACTTTCAAGTCTTTACGGTCCACCTGTACTTTGATTTCATGGTAGCCCAGGTCAGCCCCATCCGTTGGCACATAGCTCATGGTGTACTGCGCGTGCAGTTCGCCGCCGATTTCGTCGATGGCCTTTTCAATGGAACGGTCTTTGAAGGTGGAGATATACGCGCCGCCGGTAGCCGTCGTCGCCACTTCCAGCGGACGGTCTTTCACCTCGCCGTGGATGTGCTGAACCGCCCAGATGGCCAGCGCCAGCAGGTCCGCGCCGCCGCCTTGCGTCGCCTGCTGGACTGACGGTGTTGGAGCCGTACCTGGCGGCCCCGGCATGGGCGAAATCCCCGGCGGAGTGATTGGCTGCGGCGTATTTCTGCGCTGCTCGTGCAATTCCGCGCGCGTGGTGGAAAGCCCCACGGTGTAAATCGTCACGTTCGCGAGCTGCGCCTTTCGCAGCACCTCGCCGAGCTTTGTTTCGCTCCCCGTATCCACGGCTTCGGACATGACCAGCAGCACGCGCCTTCGGCCCGGCTTCTCCGGCGTCGCCTGCGGCAGGTCGCTCAACATTTTGACGCCCACAGCCATGGCGTCGTAAAGCCTCAACCCGGAAGTCCCTGTTTGCAGTTGCGCGACGGTGTTCTCAATCGAGTCGGCGTTGCTCGTGAAGTCCTGCAGCTTGTCGATGCCATCATTGAAACCCACCACGGCGCCTTCGCCATACCGCCCCATGACGGTCTGCGTAAACAGAATCCCCGTCCTGTGGATCTCCGGCAGGAGCGTGTTGATGCGCGAGCTGGTCTCGATCAAAAAGACTATGGATGCAGGATCGCCTCCGAGATCGAAATGCGTGATTTTCTGCTCGATGCCGTTGTCAGTGATGTGAAAGTCCTTCGCTTCCAGGTCGTGCACCATTTCGCCTGCCCTATTGCGCACCGTCACCGGCATATTCACCAGCTGCACTCCGAATTTCAGCTGTGCCTGCGCGTCTGGCGGAGCTTGTTGCACCGGCTCACCGGCCCTCCGAGCAATCGGGCCCACGGGAGCCTGCGCTCGCATTGCTCCGGCTCCGGCGAGCAGTGCCGCGAACAGCAGAGCGTATTTCCACAATGTTTTCGTCATTCCGTCTCTCCGATCGAAGAGGCCCGGTTCCCGCAGTCTACTCAAGGAGTGTACTCAATTCGACGCATCCGCGCCGGAAGACGTTGCCGCGAGCCTTCGCGCTTCCTACAATGATGGATTGCATCTTCTGGAGAGTACAACCCATGTCCGCAGGACAGCCGAAGCTGAAGCCACAGCACGCGCCCAAGGCGCCCCACGAAGATCCCCGTTTCCTGGAAAGTACCCCGGGGCGGCCTCTCCGTATCCTGGCGGAGTATCTCCACCCTCTTGTGCAGCTCAAAAGAGAGGGTATCGGCGACACCATCGTCATGTTCGGCTCCGCGCGCATCGAATCTCACGAAACGGCGCAGGCGCGCTGCACACGGTTGAAAAATGAAAACGTCAAGAAACTTTCGCCGTCGGCGCGCTCCAGACATCGCAGCGAGGTGCGCCGCGCCAAGAGCCTCCTGGAAATGTCCCAATATTACGAGGCCGCGCGCCAGCTCTCGCATAAAAT
Organism: uncultured Acidobacteriota bacterium; assembly: GCA_963824515.1. Classification (GTDB taxonomy): domain Bacteria; phylum Acidobacteriota; class Terriglobia; order Acidiferrales; family UBA7541; genus Acidiferrum. The sequence goes on along the minus strand of CAWGPN010000008.1, from coordinate 296,276 downwards.
TACATCCTGGTCACTGACGCTCGGACCCAGGCCACGTCGCTTCGTCATTTGTTCTGGCGGTGGCCCCGGCATCATGGAAGCCGCCAATCGCGGCGCCAGCGAAGCCGGCGGCAAGTCCATCGGCCTTTCGATCGAACTGCCCCACGAGCAGTTCGCCAATGCCTACATCAGTCCCGAGCTCAGCTTCAATTTCCATTATTTCTTCATGCGTAAACTGTGGTTCGCGCAAATCGCCAAGGCCCTCATCGTTTTTCCCGGCGGATTCGGCACGATGGATGAGCTTTGGGAAATGCTTACGCTGCTCCAGACGGGAAAGCTCGCCAAGCACAACATCATCCTCATCTATGGCCGCAAATATTGGGACAAAGTGCTCAACTGGAAGGCCATGGTCAATTCGGGCACGATTAGCGAAGACGAGTACAAGATGCTGCAATTCGCCGATAGTGTTGACGAAGCCTTTGATTACATTCGCGCTGGCCTCGAAAGATACCACATGGAAGTCGATCCCTTCTTGCAGGCTTACTGACGCTCTACCTGCTTACGCGAATCGCAAAACAAAAACGGGGCGCAAATCTTTGCGCCCCGTTTCCATCTTCAGCTTTCCGCGTGATTCAATTCCGCGCGCCGGTTAGCTCGTCCGAAAAAACCGCTGCAAACCGCCGCTCTTCGTCCTGGTCGTGCAGCAGCACCACCGGAACCACGCGCAGCGATCGCTTGCAGGAATGGCATTGCGTTACTTCGCCCTGCAAATCCTGCAGAAAGCCATCCGTGAAACGATACTGCGTCCGCTCGCGCCTGGCATTTTTCTGGTCTCGTGCACCGCAGTGCGGACAGACAAACTCAACTTTGTCCTGCTGCGGATCGCGGTCCAGAGCAGCCCAACCCGTGCGTCGCACTCCAATTACTTCCACATTGCGGCGCTCCATGGCGATAACCCTCCTTCAGATCCACGTCCACAGCCATGGGATGCGCGGCGAGGCAATTCCGATTCAACAAAATAAGCACCCTGTAATCAATAAGATGCAGTCGCCTCTTGGCACTCCGGCATCCGTCCCACGTCGTCCATTTGCGATACTGCTTCACGATCCTCGGAAAAGCCCGTGCATTCTTCGCAAGCTTGCGCCACAAATCCATCGGCTTCTGCGTCCTCCGCTAAGTAGTGGCTCAGTTTCCGATTATCCGACGCAATATAAAAGGGCGCCCCAACTGGAGTAGGTTTTGAGTGCTCGGCTCAACCTCTCCGGAAAGGAACACCCTTTTTATGGATAACACCAAGTATATCGGGATGGATGTGCACAAGGAAAGGATTTCGATTGCGGTTCTGAATGCGGCTGGCAAGCTGGTGATGGAATGCGTCATCGAAACCAAGGCCAGCACGATTGTTCAGTTTGTCCGCGGGCTGCGCGGAGAGTTGCACGTCACGCTGGAAGAAGGGACCTGGGCGGCGTGGCTGTACGACCTGCTGAAGCCGCACGTCAACGAAGTGCTGGTGTGCGATCCGCGCAAGAATGCCTCGCTGAAGGTTGGCAACAAGAGTGACCGGATCGATGCGCGCAAGCTGGCCGATCTGCTGCGCGGCGGACATCTTTCGTCGGTCTATCACGGCGAGCACGGCGTGCGCACGCTCAAGGAATTGTCGCGCAGTTATGTGGCCATCAGCGGCGATCTGGGGCGGGTGATGACGCGCCTGAAGGCGATGTATCGCAGTTGGGCGATTCCCTGCGCCGGCAAGCAGGTCTATGCGCCGCGCTATCGTGCCCAGTGGCTCGCGAAGATCAGCGAAGCCGGTGTGCGCCGCCGGGCCGAGTTTTACTACCAACAACTCGATGCGTTGAGGACGTTGCGACAGCAAGTGCGGCGCGAACTGCTGGCCGAGAGCGAGAAACACAAGGCGTCGAAGCTGCTGTGCCAGATCCCTTCGATCGGTCCGATCCGCGCAGCCGACTGATTCGCATTCTGCAGACGCCGCATCGCTTTCGCACCAAGCGGCAGCTGTGGGCCTACGGCGGCCTTGGCGATCGAGACGCACAGCAGCGCCGATCATCGGTATGTGGAAGGGCAGCTGCGGCCATCGAAGAGGCAAATCTCGCTGCGCGGGCTGAACCGCAATCGCAATCACGAACTGAAGAATATGTTCAAGGGCGCGGCGATCGTCGCCGCCACCAAACCCGGACCGCTGCAGGAATTTTACGCAGCCCTGGTGGCCAAGGGAATCCGGCCGGAGATGGCGCGCCTGACCCTGGCGCGGAAGATTGCCACGATCGCGTTGATCGTCTGGAAGAAAGGAGTGTGCTTCGACGCCCAACATCTGAAACCACAAACAGCTTGAGTGTCTCTGACGAGTCCGCGCCATCTCTGGGATCTTCTCTGGAGGTGGCCGTCGGGTTCTCGAGACACTCGGGTTCGAGAGCGAGTCTCAACTGATAAGTTAGGCGCTGCGTGCCTCGGGCACCCAGTCTCACAGCCGACCCTAGGCCCTCTCGGATAACCCGAAAAAGCTATAGGCCACGAGTCTCAGATAGAACCATGGTTGGCACCTGACCACCGTTCTGCTTTGCGGTCTCAGAACAGACTGGCTTCGTCGCGACCAGACGATGAAAACCGCTGGGAGTGAAAACCCAAACCGCTGGGCCACATGCGTACCGAACCGAGTCCATGGGGCGGAAGCTCAGAACCACCTCTCGCTCATTCACACGGGCTGGAAAGCCAGAAAATCTCCGGCCGAGGGAGAAGTGTTTTTTCTTGACTTCTCCCTTTATAGAACTTACTCAGGACTTGGTTGCCCGATGATTCCGTCATTTCCTGGTTTGTTTTTCTAGTTCTTTGACGAGACGCTCCCCGACGCTGTTGAAACCCGTGAGGAGTCCACCCCACCGGTGCTGGTCGCTCCAGAGATTATCCCCAGTTTTGGGGTCAATCACGGTTAGGTAGGCGTAGCGCGTGGGAGACTGTTTGTTGTAATTCGGCACAGGGTCTTCGGTGACGTGGCCGTTCTCGGTGCTGCCGGTCTGGCCACTGGCGAATACAATGTTGCCTCCTCTGTACGGGTCCGCCTGAGAGAAGGAAAATAAGGTCCGCCTGCTTGCGGTCGTTCACGAGTTGAAACTTGCCCCACTTCTTCAGCTGGGCCAACGTACATTTCCCAACTGCATCGGAGCCAGCTTGGTTGTCGAAATAGACGGTTTTCGCAGACAAGATTCGCGGTGACCGAGCAAGTTGTTTCTGAGCGACGGCAGGGGCTACGAGCAGAAAACCGGTGAAAATCAAAGTGAGCGAGCCAAATTCGGAGATTCGCATCCGCACCTCCGAGAAGTGATAACTGGAGTTTACGCCCAAAAACGCGTCACCGGCCTGATTAACGCTAGTGCTTTATCGGAAGCGCGCTTCTTGGCGGGATTGCAGTGGCGGCAGGGTGCTCTGGCGCGCTTTCGATAAAGCCGTTTGAACGGAGCCGCGCGGTTGCGGCGGACGCGGGCCTATGGGGATTGCATGGGATGGAGGAGGGGTTGGAAGGCCGGTGGGACCGGCGTGGGGGTGTGCCACGGGCCGCATCGAGCGGGAGATTGTCGTGGGACGGTCCAGTTTGCGGAGAGTGGATGATCTTGAAGAGCAAGAAGCGGAGATTGGCTGAGCGAGGAGACGCAGCAGCACGGAGAGTGCCAAGGCACGCAAACTATTCGTGATGTCGATGGCTGTTTCATGCGGCGACCGGGGCTGGAAGAGGTGGAGGACGGACTTGCATTGCGATGGGCGTGAGTCGTTCGATGAGCACCATGGGGCCACCGCATCGCGGACAGCGCCAAAGATCTTTCGTGCGCAGGGCGGTGGACGTGTCTTGGCCGTTCTGTGGCGTGGATGGCGCGCAGAGCAAGTGCAAGCAGAGCGGCAAGGAAGCGGCGCGGCGACGATTGGCCAGAAAGCCGAAATGACGAATGCGCACGAACCTCTTTGGGAGCAGGTGCAACAGAAAGCGGCGCAAGAATTCATCGAGCGATAAGGTCATGAGCTTCTGTTCGTTGTTATGAGCGGAGTCTCGCCAGCGGAAGGTGACCTTCCCGCCCGTAAACGAGACCAGGCGATGGTTGGAGATGGCCACGCGATGGGTATAGCGGCCCAGATACTGCAGCACGTATGCGGGGCCACCGAAGGGTGGTTTGGCGTACACCACCCAGTCTTTTCGGAACAGCGGTCGTAGCCAGGCGGCGAAGATTTTCGGCTGAGCGAGCAACGTCAGACTTCCATGAAAATCGAAGTTGACCTTCCTGGAAGGCTTGCTGGAGAGCGGCAACGAACTTGCCGCGGAAGACGCGGCTAAGAACTTTGATGGGAAGAAAGAAGCGACCACGTGATTTTACCCAGCGGGTGTGATGGAGCGACAGTCCACCGGCGGGAACCACGCAATGGACATGCGGGTGGAGTCCGAGTTTCTGGCTCCAAGTGTGCAGCACGCTGAAGAAACCGATTTCTGCGCCGAGATGTTTGGGATCACGCGCGACTTCAAGAAGAGTTTCCGCACTGGCGCGAAACAACAAATCGTAGACGATCTTTTTATTCTGCAGCGCCAGTGGCGCCAACTCACGAGGCAGCGTGAAGACCACGTGGACGTAGCGCGTGGGGAGAAGTTCCTTTTGACGCGCGGCGATCCAACGGTCGCGGGCCGCGGTCTGACACTTCGGACAGTGGCGGTTGCGGCAGGAGTTGTAAGAGATGGCGCGATACCCGCAGCGGGTGCACTCATCGAGATGCCCGCCCAGTGCGGCGGTACGACACCGCACAATGGCCCGCAGCACTTTGACGTGCTGCCAGTTGAGCCAGTGGCGATTTCGTTCGATGAATGCGTGGCCCGCGGTGCGGATGAGATCGGCCACCTCCAGGGGCGGCCGGCTCATCTAATCGTTCCGTTGTTCGTCTTTCAGCTTCAGCGAGTCCAAAGGACTGGCGGTGGCGTGCAGATGACGTTCGGAAAGATGCAGGTAGATGGTGGTCTCTTTCAGATCGCCATGGCCTAACAGGATCTGAATGGTGCGCAGATCAGCGCCGGCTTCGAGGAGATGGGTGGCAAAGCAGTGGCGCAAGGTGTGCGGATGGACTTTTTTCTTGAGGCCCGCGCGCAGGGCGGCTTGCTGACAGGCGTGCCAGACGGTTTTCGTGCCGATGGGCTGATCGCCGCTATGGTGGCGGTTGCCCGGAAACAGCCATACGCTGGGCTTGGGCTGCAAACGCTGCCAGTGCTTGCGCAGTTCTTCGAGCAACTTGGGGCTAAGCAGCACATCGCGATCTCTGCGGCCTTTGCCGCCTTGGACGTGAATCACCATGCGCTGGCTGTCCATGTCGTTGACTTTCAGCCGCGTTAACTCCGCGTTGCGCACGCCAGTGGCGTAGAGGGTGATCAGTAGAATGCGTTGGTAGGGAGTGCGTGCCGCGTCGATGAGTTGCGCAACTTCTTCCTGACTGAGAATCGTCGGAAGATGAAATGCTTTTTTCGGGTAGGGTGTTTCGGCGATGCTCCAAGCCCTTTTGAGCGTCTTGGTGTAGAAAAACCGCAGCGCCGCCAAGCGAATCGCGACGGTCCCCGGAGTCAAGTTCTTCTTCTGAAATAATTCGGCCTGATATTCGCGAATGTGGCCTGGCCCCAAACGGTCTGGCGGGCGATGGAAGCGCCGAGCAAAATCTTCCAGTGTGCGAATGTAGGAACGTGTGGTATTTTGTGAGTAATTACGACGCTGTCCTTTAGGGCCGGGCCGGCCCGCGAAACCTCATGAAAATCACTTAGAGTTAAGATCGCAACAGCCTGGAGCGGCGAGGTCGAGAACTCAATGGAGAGGTCGAAGCCGTGACGCTGTCTGATCCGGAGCGTGCGTGTTTGAGCGGATGATTGGGCGTCGCTGTTCCCCTTTTGGGAGAGCGGCGATAGCCCGCGACCCTGGTTAAGTTAACCGCAGCACGCTCTCCGCTCTCGGCGAGGAGGAACTATGTCCTATAGGATAGCGGGGATTGATGTCCACAAAAGGATGCTGGCTGTAGTGGTGACTGACGTCGAAATCGAAAGCGATTACCAGTTTGAGCGGAGGATGTTTAGCAGCAATCCTGAGCAACTGCGATCGCTGGCGACATGGCTGCTCGAGCAAGAGGCCGAAGAAGTAGTCATGGAGTCGACGGCCCAATATTGGAAACCAGTGTGGGAAACGCTGGAAAGGTATTGGAAGCCGATACGGGAGAAGCGAGAAGGCGCAAGGCGGAGGTCCGGAACGTTGCATCTGGCGCAGGCGGAGTCCAATCGCGGACGACGGGGACGCAAGAAGGATTTCCCCGACGCCGAACGCTTGGTGAAGCGGCTGGTGGCCCACGAATTGACTTTGAGCTTTGTGCCCGATGCCGAGCAACGTCTGTGGCGGACAGTTACGCGCAAGAAGTACCAGTTAAGGTGTGATCGAATACGGCTACAGAACCAACTGGAGTCTCTTTTGGAAGAGGCACATATCAAGTTGTCCAGCCTGGTCTCCGATCTGTTCGGCCTCAGTGCCCGGCGAATGCTGAAGGCGCTCGCCGAAGGGGAAACCGACCCAGCCGCTCTGGCCGCTTTGGCGGATGAGCGCTTGCGTGCTACGCCGGAACAGTTGTGCGACGCGCTCGGCGCCTGTACGGAGTTGAATGCTGTGTACCGAAGGTTGCTGAAGATGGCGTTGGAGGAGTTGCGATTGATCGACGAGCAGATCGGCGAACTGGACAAGGAGATGGCCAGTCTACTCAGCGAGCACCAAGATGCCGTTCAGCGGCTGGCAGAGGTGCCCGGTCTGGGAGTGGACTCAGCGCAGCAGATCATTGCCGAGGTCGGCCCCACCGCAGCGACCTTTCGCTCCGAGAAATGCCTGTCCTCGTGGGTCGGTGCCTGCCCGGGCGACGACGAGAGCGCGGGCGTAAACTACAGCCGCCGCTCTCCAAAGGGCAACCGCCACATGCGACGGTTGCTCAACCAAGCTGCGAACGCCGCTGCCAGGAATAAAGGAAGTATCTTCGAGATCGTGTATCGCCGCTCAGTCCCGCGTCTGGGACACAATCAAGCCATCGGGGCCATCGCCCATCGACAGTGTCGACTCATCTGGCTGATCCTGCACCAGGGAGTCCGTTACGAAGAACGCGGCCCAGCGGTCACCAAACGATCGAAGCAACTCCGCACTTGGAAGATGCTTCGGCAACTTCGAAGCCTCGGCTATCGGATAGAACCACCGAATCCTCAACCCAGCCAAGCACATGTGCAGTGATTTTCGACCCTGGAGTTCGTCCAGCATCATTTTTCTTAGACGGGTCACAGGGACACCTCCTTGTGACCCAAACTTATCTCAGTCTTCAGGCAACCACTGTTCTTCGTGCCTCACGCGTAGCGTCCGCCGCCGGGCGGCTTGGTTCAAACGCGGTAACCGGTAAAGTGGCCGAGAGGTAGTCCAAGTTGCAGGTAACACGACCCGGGCGGCAACCCGCTTTGCGCTGCACGCCCGCGTAGAGACCGTGGCGATCAGGTCTCGACCCGCGAAACCTGAAACAAAAAGCCGCCGATAATGATTAGCAAGGATGCGGCACCGATCATTTCGTTTCCGATGAACAACCCCACCATTGGAACAGTGAATACAGCCTGAACCAACACAGCGAAGCCGCAGATCAGGGCGATAGCCTTGCCCAAACGTACTTCCCCGAACGTGACGATCAGCACAATGAGTGCGAGGACGATCCAATTCCACGCCATCGAGAGAAAGGCAATCTCGAAAACAGATTGCAGCGCAATCGGCAGATTCGATGCATGCACGGCCGGGGCGCTGAACGTTAGATACGCGTGGCAATGCACGGCGGCAGACACAAGCAGCACAACGCAACCCAGCGTGATCGAAGTGCGCGACATAACACGGCGAGTAATCATCGGATTTCGTATTCCATCGTCAGGAAGAATGCATTCGTGGTTGCAGAACGAGTTGGAGGATGCCTTAAAGAGCGCGACTGCGTCAATAGTGGAGAAGGGCAAGTGGGCAATAAACGCGCTGCTAAGAAGAGAGGCGGAGCTGTCGATGAGAACAAGAGACGTATGATGAGTCCTCCTTTTTTCGTACTTGGTCGTGCGCCAAGGGCGCATGCGTTCTGAACGGAAACTGACGCACTACCCTCCGCTGCTGCGGCTTGCGAACAAACGGACAGCGTTTGCTGGTGGCGCTCGGGAACTTGTCCACCCTCCCGGTGTCCAATATCACAGAGGACGCGCGCACCTCACATCCCTGCGAGCGCGGCGCCGGTCTCCTGCGGTAGTTGAGCAACCCACAGGAGACCGGCGTCGCAAAAATTCCCGTTCTTTCTCGCAGAACTTTCCTGTGGAGGTGTGTGATGTCTATCGAACCCGGTCCAAGTCCGCGGCAAGATTTTGGTTCTCTGCAAGGCTGTTTCGTCGAGGGCAGCGCCGAGCAGCGCGCCCGCGAGCGGCGCATTCGCCGGCGAGCCTTGGCGATTTCGATAGCCACACAGTGCGCGATTGTCACCGCCATTGTCTTGATTCCGCTGTTTGGAAAACCGGAGCGTCTCGCCTTCGCCATGACACCGATTCCGCCTTACTACCGTTCAAGCGCGCCGGAGCAACCGCAGCAAACGCCGCAGACTCCGAGGCATCACATCGCAGTGATTGGTGACCACTTACTTGCCCCGAACCAAATTCCACACCGAGTGGACCCGGACCCAGGTCCAGCTCCGGAGCCGCCTGGAATTCCTTTAGGGCCTGGGCCTGGTACTCCGTGTCCTGGCTGCATTCCGCTCGTCGATACACGCGTCCAGCCCGAGCGGCCCGCGGATGTGCGGCCGCAGCCGCCGCGTCGACTTCACGTGACGCACCTGGAGCCGGCCATGCTTCTCCAGCGCGTCGAACCCGTCTATCCGCCGCTCGCCATACAGATTCATCGCGAAGGGCGCGTCGAATTGCATGCCATCATCGCCACGGACGGCACGATCCAATCCTTGCAAGTAGTCAACGGCGATCCGCTCTTTTCTGCAATCCGCGCTCAAAGCGGTACGCCAGTGGCTCTACCGCCCTACGGTTCTCAACGGCCAGCCCGTCGAGATCGACACGCAAATCACAGTGATTTACAGCCTACAGCACTGAGAATGTTGGGCAGATAGCGCTCTACAGGAGAGGTTCGCCGGAATGGCGCGCAATCGTTTCGCGCGCCGTGTCGCGCAAGCGGATCAATTCGTGCCACGAAGAGCTCTCATCGGCTTTCGCTGCCTCGCGTGCGTCGCGAGGATAGATGGGCGGAGACACGGTGATGGTCACGCTGCTTGGCCTCGGCAAATACGTGCCGTCGCGCAGGAATTTCCGAGTGCCTGAAAGCGAAACAGGAACAATTGGCACACCCGCATCCACCGCCGCTTTGAACGCACCGAGCTGGAAGGGCCGCATGCCGTCTTCGTCCGTGAAAGTTCCTTCGGGGAAAACAAAAACCGATTCTCCTTCGCGGAGCAATTTTCCCATCTCTTCCGATTGCCGCAGCCGCGATTGCGGATCGCTGCGGTCAAATTTCGTATGCTTCATACGGTCCAAGAACGTCCCGATAAAGGGCATGCCCCCAACTTCCATTTTGGCGATGAAGTGATAGGGCACGCCGAGGCCCAGCATCAGCGGAAGCACGTCAAAATAGCTAGTGTGATTCGACGCGTACACTTTCGCACCAGGCGCATCCACATATTCCTTGCCGATAACGCGCACGCGGCAGCCGATCAGCGCGAATAAAATCTTCAGAGCTTTGGAAGTAAACCGACCCGCTTTACGGTAATCGTTGATGAAATTCACGATCGTCCACGTCGGAACAATCCAAACCAAGAACACGGCGCAAAAATAGAGGCCATACAAGATTTCCAAGCCTCGCCGCACAACGGACCAAATTTCCCGGCTGGCCGTGCGGGCCCCGCCAGCCGCGGCCAGCCTTGCGATCTGCAGCCACGCCGGCGCTTTGACAGCCGCCAATTTCCCCCCGAGATAGAGCTTCTTGGTTTCCTCACGGCGCAGCTTTCCGCTGGACGTCTTCGGAATGCTTCCCGGCGGGAGGAGCTCGACCCGGTCCGGCGGCAAGCCCAGCCCTTGCGAAACCTGCTCCGTCACCGCCGCCGCAATGGCGGCGCGCCGCCGTGCCTCGCGTTCTCGCGATTCCGCCACTACAACCAACTTTTCCGTTCCCGTCGCTTCGTCCTTCAGCCCGAACGCCACGATGCAGCCTTTTCGAATTCCCTCGGCACGGCCCGCGAGCTCCTCGACTTCGTGCGGATACAGATTTCTGCCGCCTTTGATGATGATGTCCTTCACGCGTCCCGTGACGTAGATTTCTCCGTCCGCTCGGTAGGCGCGGTCGCCTGAATTCACCCAGGCATACTCGCCATCGCCCGGCGCCGGCCCGCGTGGCAGCAATTTCCCGGTTGCTTCCGCGTTCTGATAGTAGCCGCTCGTCGCCGAAGGCCCGCGAAACCATAGAAATCCTTCCATCCGGTCCTCTACTTCTTTGCCGTTAGCTTCCACGATGCGCACTTCGTGCCCGGGAAGCGCCATGCCTGAAGAGACGAACGCAATCGCCGTTGCATCGTCCGCCCGCGCCGGCACGGCTCGCCCTTCTGAAGCAAATATTTCGCGCTCGACACGGTCGATCAGCGGCCCGCGGTTCAGCGGTGGCACCGTCACCGCCAGCGAAGCTTCCGCGAGTCCGTACACTGGCAATTGTGCTTCGCGTCGAAAACCGAGGCGGGCAAAACGCTCGGCAAATCGGTCCAGCGTATCGGGATTCACTGGCTCCGCGCCATTCAGCGCCGCCCGCCAGTGGCTCAAGTCCACGCCCTCAATATCTTTGTCCGCAATTTTCCGCACGCACAATTCGTAGGCGAAATTCGGCGCCGCCGAAATTGTGCCACCATATTTTTGAAACGCTTTCAGCCATCTCTCCGGCCGGGTAAGAAACGCCAGTGGCGACATCACCGCCAGTGGTATTCCGAAATGCAGAAGCGTAAGCCAGGCGCCGATCAGTCCCATGTCGTGATACAGCGGAAGCCAGCTCACGCCCACATCGCCGGGCACCAGTTTCAGGGCCTCGCCAATCGCCCGGATATTGGCGAGCAAATTCGCGTGTGTGAGCACCACTCCTTTGGGGTCGCCCGTTGAGCCGGAAGTGTATTGCAGCAGTGCAATATCGCTCCCCATCCGCGCCCGGCTGCCCGTAAGGTGCAGAGGCAGAGCGCCGGGCGAAAGCGGCGGCGCTTTATCAGCCGCTTCGATGAGCTTTTCCGCATCGGCGACTTCCGCAAGCGAATGCACGCGCGGCTTCAGGAGCCGGGCCACCGCTTCCGCCTGGCGGAACGTCAGCAGCAGGCACACGCCCGCATTTTTCAATATCGCCGACTGTCGCGCCGCGTATTCCTCGATGCGATCCGCGCGGAACGGCGGGTAGATCGGCACAGGAATCGCGCCCGCCAGCAAAATTCCCGCATACGAGACAAAAAACGCGCGCGAAGTCGGCAGCATCAGCGCCACGCGCCCGCCCGCAGGCACGCCGCGCCGTGCGAGCTCTGCCGCACAACGCTGCGCCGCAGTGTAGAGTTCGCCAAACGTCAGCGTAACGCTCTTCTCCCGGCCGTCTGTTTCTTCGGTGATCAGCAGGTGCGCGCGCTCGGCGTCATGCATCGCGCGATAGCGCAGCACATCCAGCAAAGTCTCGGCCGATAAAACGCCCGCGTCGCCTGCTTCCCGGTGTAGTTTTTGGGTTGTGATGGCAGCGCGCAAACCAGAGCCCACTTCGTCTTCCTTCAGCTCTGCTCCGGACGCCTTAGGCAGGGCCATCGCAAGTTCTTCTGGTGTATTTGCTTCCGCTACGACTTGATCGGGGAGCCGCACTCCAAACGCTGTCTCGAGCCGCGCCAGCAACTCCACGCGCTCCAGGCTGCCCAAACCCAAATCACGGTCGAGCTGTGACGCTCCATTGAGCATCGGCAACGCCCCTCGGCTGCCCAGCTCTTCGAGCAAGCTGCGGATGACTTGCAATACGCGTTCGCGTATTTCAGCGGCTTCGAGTTGTGTTGCAGGAGTTGCCACGGATCACATACGCAAAGGAGTACTTCGCTTCCGCCTGAGGCTACCACGCGGTGGTGCCGTTTGCCATTAACGCGAGACGACGCCTGTTCCAGGTACTACATCCCGGACTTAGCGCTTAAAATATCGCGCACCAACGATTAACGACGATGACTACACGCAAAAGACTACGCGCTTTTCTGTGCGGTTTTTGGCCCGGAATACCCGGGCGGCATCAACGTCGTAGAAAGATCCACGCCGGAAAGATCCGCTCCCGTTAAGTCCGTCTCGCGGAGAATGGCTACGCCCATATCGGCGCCAGCAAATTTCGCACCATTTACATTGGCGAGCCGCAAGTTCACGTTTCGGAGACGAGCGCGATGAAAAATCGCGTTCGAAAGGTCGCAGCGGAAAAATTCCACACCGCTGGCTTGCGCTTCCGTCAAATCCGCGCCCGGAAGGATGGCTTCGGTCATGTCCGTGTTTCGCAGGTCGGCCTTGCGAAGATTTGCGCCGGACAAATCCGCGCCGGGCAACTTGGCCTTGCGTAAGTCGGAGCCCTCGAGGTTCGCGCCGGTCAGAATCGCGCCGCTCAAGTTGATGCCTTGGAGATCGGCACGGGAAAGATCGGCGCCGGCCAAATCCGCCCGCGCGCCTCCGTCTTTCCCGCGAAAAAAGAGCGCGTGTGCCTCAAGAATCTCCGCCAGCCGCTTGCCCTTGTGCTGAATGTTTTTCGCTTTTCTCAATCCCATATTCTCCGTCCCAGTCCATTTTCCAATGCCCTATTTTACGCGCTCTCTACCATCCTGACGAGGGCTTCCGGGCCTGTCCTTCTCCCGCGTCGCAAGAAACCACGCTTAAAGTAGTCGTTTATGGTAATTTTTGAAATGCCCGGTTGCCCGGAAGGTGAGCGTTCCTTTGAAGTCTAGCAAGTTACTGTTTCCCCTGCTGGCGGTTCTCCTGGTCGTTCCATCCTTCTTTTCGGCGGAGCCCTCTTCCGAGCTAGCCATCACTCATGTCACGCTGATTGATGCCACCGGCCGCCCGCCGCAAGCAGACCAGACTGTGCTTATCGCGGCCGGCCGCATCACCGCCGTTGGCGCGGCAAAAAGAATCAAAATCCCCAAAACCGCCCGCACCATCGATGCTTCCGGCAAATTCTTGCTTCCCGGCTTTTGGGATATGCACGTCCATCTCGCGGGCCTCAACGCCGATCCTTCCTGGAGCAAACAAGTTCTTCTCCCCCTGCTCCTGGCCAACGGCATCACCGGTGTGCGCGACATGGGCGGCGATCTCGAGACTCTCCTCTCCTGGCAACGCGACATTGAATCAGGCACCCTGCTAGGGCCTCACATCGTTGTCGCCGGTCCTTTCCTTGCCGCAAGCGGCCGTAAGACCGCCGAGCAGTATCCAGTTGCCAATGCCGCCGAAGCTCGCGCCGCTGTCGATGACCTCAAAAGGCGCGGGGCCAATTTCATAAAAATAATCTCGATGCCGTCGCGTGATGCGTTTTTTGCCGTAGCCGATGAATGCAAGAAACAAAACATTTCGTTTGCCGGTCATTTGCCGTTTGAAATCGGCGCCAAGGAAGCAAGCGATGCAGGCATGCACAGCATCGAGCATCTTCTTTATAGCGCCTTTGCGCTCTCTTTTTCCTCAAAGGAAGCTGAACTCCGTCCTCGCCTCGTCCAAGCCGAAAAAAGCGGCGATTCCGCCGCTTGGGAGCAAATCGCACACGAAGCGGACGCCACGTACAGCCCGGAAAAAGCGGCCGTGCTCTTCCAAACGCTGAAGAAAAACGGCACCTGGGTCACACCCACGTTGGCCTCACTCGATATCACCTCCCATCCTGAGAACTGGAAAACGGACAACCCCTTGCTCGCTTTCGTCCCTCCCGCGATGGCCAAGGAATGGCGCGAGTCCATCAACGACGCGCAGATGAAGCAGCGGGCGGCGTGGCTGGCGCGCCAGGCATCCAATGACTGGAAACTCACCGGCGAACTGCATCGCGCCGGCGTGCCTCTTCTTGTGGGCTCAGACTCGCTTGATCCATTTGTCTTTCCGGGCGACAGCTTTAACCAAGAGCTCGCCGAGTTAGTTCGCGCGGGATTTACGCCCATGGAAGCGTTGCAGGCCGCGACCCGAGGCGCTGCGCAGTTTCTTGGCCGCGAAACGGAATTTGGAACCGTCGAGCGGGGCCATAGCGCCGATTTGGTGCTGTTAAGTGCGAATCCGGTCGAGAACATTGCCAACACGCGCAAAGTGTGGTCCGTGGTTCTCGAGGGCCGCTACTATGACCGGGTTGCCCTCGACGCGATGCTTTTGGGCGCGAAGGAAGCTGCCGCTGCAGTTCCCGAGGAAAAGCCTTAGAGCTACTGTTCTTGCCGGGGACTTCGTAGGAGAATGTTCGTATCCCGCCGACCCATGAAAGTCGCCGCCACTTACCGCCTTCGATGGACCGCTCTATTCCCGCTCTGTTTTCTATTTCTCGCGTATCTGTCTTCCGCTCGCATTTCTTCTGCAGAGGATCAGGATAGCGACGCTGGCGAAGAAATCGTCGCGAGTCTCGCGGGAGGCCGTGTCATCGTTCATGTCGCTGGCGATAAAATTGTTTTCGCCGCCATCGATCAGCCCATCGAGGCAAACTCCATTCCCCCTAGGGTGCTGAGCGTTGACTCCACTCACATCGGAGTGCTTCTGGGCGCCTCCGAATGGCGACACACATACGATCCCAAACCCGTGCGCCTGGATAGGGATTATCCCCAAATCTCTGCCAGGAATCCGCACTATGCAGTTGATCCCGAACAAATCGCCCCCGACTTGGACACCATGGGAGTCGCTTTCCTCGAGCGGCTGCGCCCTCTCGTTTCCCAGCTTCACCACAAGATCGATTTCAAACCCGATGAGCCCATCTTTGAAGTGGTCCTCATCGGTTTTGCACCCAATGATTACGGCCCTGAAGTCTGGACCATCGAATACCGCATCAAGCAAGAACTGCTCTCGACTCGCGGCAATTTTTTGCAGACCCTCCTTCTGCGACCGCGTTTCACGCAGCTTTATCCGCCGGAAAAGCACTCGCCAAAGACGCTCGTGGAAGTCCGTTATCCGGCAACCATTCCAGGGCCCACTTTGCAGCAATTGATAGAAAGAAACGATCCGGATATCGACAATTTATCGCAGGGCGACCCCAAATTCTTGAAAGTGGAACAAGACATCGACCGCGGCCAAGCCAATAAAGCCGCTCCGCAGGATGCCACGGATTTTCTCCGCGCCGTCTTGCCTCTCATCGCCGGCAAGTCCCGCTTTATCCTTGGCACTATGACCGAGGACGGTTTCGATTGGGTCGTTCCGCCGGACGAGCCGGTCGAAAAAGCCAAAAAAGACAAGAACCGCCCGCCCGAAGCTCCTTCGCTCCGTCGCCGGCCCAACCCGTAAGTCCCCCCACTATCATCGGGCCAGCTTCTCTATTGCATCGCCCTGCCGAATCTTCCCGCCTCTCACGATCCGGCAAAGCATCCCACGCCGGCCGCGGATTTCCTTTCGCAGGCCCTGCCGCAATTCATCCATCTGGCTGCAAGGCGTGCAAACCATGGTCACTTCGAGCAGCACCTCGCCAATTCGCAGTGATTCTCCTTCTTTCAGACCGTTGACGTTCAGCCCTTCCGTGGTGATGTTCTCTCGAATGATTCCCGGAGCGAGTTCCAGCGCGTTCAGCGTTTCCCGGTCCACCAGCAGAACTTGGCGCTTTCCTCCCGGCCGTCCGTGGGCGCACCCTTCGAAGCCCAAGTCCTGGACCGCCTCTGCTTCGGGCAACTCTTCCATGGGCGCTCCCCTTCTCGGAGCGCGGAAAAGTCCTACCACCTGGGCCATTCACTCAGTCTCCTGCAGCTATCACGCGGCTATCATGCCCGCCAATGTCTCTGCGATAGTGCATACCTTCGAAACGAATTCTTTCTGCCGCTGCATAAGCCAATTCCAGCGCCTGTTCCAAAGACTTGCCCGTTGCCGTTACCCCCATGACTCGACCCCCGCTGGAAACCAGCGAACCGTATTCGATTTTGGTCCCAGCGTGAAAGACTAGTACACCAGTGTTTTCATCGATACTGGTTAGGCCGGCGATCTTCTTGCCTACCTCGAATTTGCCCGGATACCCACCCGACGCCAGCACTACACACACGCTTGCTCCGGTTTTCCAGCGAAGCTTCTGAGGATCCAGTCGTTTCGCAGCCACGTCGGCAAGCACCTCCGCTAAGTCAAATTCCATTCGAGCTACTATCGCTTGTGTCTCCGGATCGCCTAAACGGCAATTGAACTCAAGCACCTTTGGCCCGTTTCTGGTCAGCATCAGTCCAACATAAAGGAATCCATAGTAAGGAATGCCTTCCTTCGCGAGACCTCGGAGCGTTGGCTCCACAATGGTCGAAATAACCTCGTTGCGTAGTCTCTCCGGCAACAACCCGTCTGAAGAGTAAGCTCCCATGCCTCCCGTGTTCGGCCCTTTGTTTCCATCAAAAACGCGCTTGTGATCCCGCGTTGGCACCATTGGCGCGTACCGTTCTCCATCCGTCAAAATGATGAACGACAGCTCCTCGCCTTCAAGCGTTTCTTCCAGCAGGACGCGATGCCCGCCAGATCCCAGCTCTTTCTTCTCCATGACCCGCTCTAGAAATTCCTTGGCGGCGCCGGCATCAGGCGCAACGAAAACGCCTTTGCCTCCGCATAGTCCATCAGCTTTAATTACCAGAGGCCAATCCACGCCGTTCAGCGCGGCGTACGCATCTTGTGCCGACTGATACACCCCATACATTTTCGCGGTGGGAATATTGTTCCGAAGCAAAAATTCCTTCGAAAAAATCTTGCTGCCCTCGAGCTGCGCTGCCTGTTGCGAAGGCCCGACAATAGCCCAGTTTCGCAGCGCGAACGCATCTGAAACTCCGTTCACCAGCGGCAGTTCCGGGCCCACCACCGTCAAATCCGGCGCAATCTTTTCTGCCAGGGCTACCAGCGCTGAAACGACTCCAACGTCCACGGCCAGGCATTCCGCATCCGCGGCGATGCCGCCGTTACCTGGAGCGCACCAGATTTTTTCCACATGTGCGCTTTGCTTCAGTTTCCAAACCAGCGCATGCTCGCGCCCTCCGGCCCCAATCACCAAAATATTCATCCAAAATACCTCTCGAAAAATTCACCTCGAACGATAGTCGTCCCTCAGCTACCTGTCAACTTGCCTCCAGGGGTTCACCTAAATCTTAGAGTCGGAAGTGTATGCAAGTCTGAAAGTGCCGGAGGATCTATCGCCAAAGCTGGTATTCTTAGGGGAAACCACGTGAGGAATTTGAACTAACCCGTCATATATACTATAGTGGTTATATACTTAGAATGTGAATTCTCAGCCGGGAGCTTTCGAGCAGTTAGACAAGTTCCTGCTGATCTTTCTGAATTTTCAGGTTTTTCGA
Source organism: uncultured Acidobacteriota bacterium (assembly GCA_963824515.1). GTDB lineage: Bacteria > Acidobacteriota > Terriglobia > Acidiferrales > UBA7541 > Acidiferrum. The sequence goes on along the minus strand of CAWGPN010000008.1, from coordinate 278,744 downwards.
TTATGGCGCTTACGCTTGGCCGACCGCGCGAATCGGAATGGTCACGCCAGTGGCGGCATCCGACGAAGCCAGCATGTGGCATCGGCCATCAAATATCCCGCCAGGATCGATTACCAAGCAGGGCGAATGCACCTCTCCCGTCACGACACCTTTTGCCTGAATCTCCACTCGCCCCTTCGCGAAAATCACGCCGTCAAATCGACCGGAAATTACCACGCGGTTTCCCTCGATTTGGCCCTCGACCTTGGCGCCTTCGCCAAGAACCACGGTCTGTTCTGAAATAATATTGCCCTTCACGTTCCCGTCGATACGAAACGTTCCCGTGAGCTGCAGCGTGCCTTCAAGCGTCACGCCTTGATCGATAAATCCGGTCCACTCTTCGCTCACTCCGTTTTTCGAGGAACCGGTCCACTTCCAGGCCATCACGTTTCTCCTTGAGAGACTCTTCCACTCTAACGTTCGGCGCGCTCCTGTCAACGCATCGAATTTGCGGAGTTGTCCAAAGGATATGGTGGAACGAACGGACCGTCCGATTTTCGCAGGATTTGCGGCTCTACTTCATCAATCGATCGTAAATTCCCATCAACTGCGCGTCGTCATAATATTCGAGAACGAGTTGCCCAGGCCGCATCTTGGTCTTTTGTCGGAGAAGGATTTTTGTCCCCAAGTGGCGCTGGAGTTCCTCCACGGCAGCCCGGATATTCGCGTCCATGTGAATCTCCACGGCAGGACGCGCGCCGCGCGAGCGCCGCGAAGCTAGCCGCTCGATCTGCCGGACCGTCAGCCCACCTCGAGAGGCCCGCTGCGCATACCGCATCCTCAACGGCGAATCCGTCACAGCCAGCAGCGCCCTCCCATGTCCCGCGGTCAGCTTGCCCTCTTCAATCCAGTCCTGAATCGTGGGCTCGAGCTTCAGCAGCCGAATCGCATTTGCCACGGTGGCGCGATCCTTGCCGGTCCGCTCTGCCACCGCTTCCTGCGTAAGCTGGAATTCATCCATCAATCTTTCAAAAGCTCGTGCTGCTTCGATGGCGTTCAAATCCTCGCGCTGGATGTTTTCCACCAGCGTCATCTCGAGCGCCAGCTCGTCCGGCACCTGCCGCACAATCGCGGAGACCTTCGTCAGCCCGGCTCTTTGTGCTGCCCTCCATCGTCGCTCGCCGGCAATCAGCTGAAAGCGATTCCCAAGCGGGCGAACCACCAAAGGCTGGATGATTCCGCTCGATTGGATGGACCGCGCGAGTTCGTCCAGCGCTTCCTCACGGAACCGCGTCCGCGGCTGATAAGGGCTAGGCTCGATTAAATCGATGTCAATTTGGTGCGGCCCCGCAAGCGCCGCTTCGCGTGCAGGCGCAGCGGCAGCTGCGCTCCCGCCGACTGCATGTGGCTGAGTTGCAGCCGCTGGTGGCACAGAAGGCTGCGGTTCAGGCTCCCGAATCAGCGCTCCTAGCCCGCGTCCCAGAGCGTTTCTCTTCATTGGCAATGACCTCCTGGGCGAGTTGCGTATAGCCCTCGGCCCCTCTACTGTGAATGTCGTAGAAAATGATTGGTTTCCCGAAGCTTGGCGCTTCCGCAAGGCGCACATTGCGTGGAATAACGCTTTGAAAGACCTGCGTGCCAAAGAAACTGCGCAAATCCGTCGCCACCTGCCGCGACAAGCTCGTTCGTTCATCGAACATCGTCAGCAAGATTCCTTCTATTTCCAGGCGGGGATTCAGGGTTCGCCGGATCCTCATCAGGGTATCCAGAAGTTCCGAAACGCCTTCCAAAGCCAGATATTCGCACTGTATGGGCACTAGCACAGAGCTTGCAGCGACTAGTCCATTCAACGTCAATAAGTCAAGCGCGGGCGGGCAATCCAGAATAATGAATTTGTAGCGGTCGCGGATCTGGTTTAGAAGTGCCTGTAATTTATATTCGCGATTCTCTGCTACGACGAGTTCAACAGCAGCTCCGGCGAGGTTTTTGTCGGCGGGGACGACATCTAAGCCTTCGACTTGCGACTTTTGGACAATTTTATCGAAGGGTTCATTCAAAATTAAGCAGTGGTAGAGGGTTCTTCGCGCAGGGTCTTTGGCAAAACCGATGGCCGCCGTGGCATTGGCTTGCGAGTCGCAATCAACAAGCAACGTCGATTGTTCGGAGGCAGCGAGGCAGGCGGCCAGATTCACCGCGGTGGTTGTCTTTCCAACTCCACCTTTTTGGTTTGCAACCGCGATAATCCGCGCCAACGAGTCCCCCAGGTCGCGGAAAGTTACCAGAATAGCGCCAAGTATGCAACTTGTTTCACGTGGAACAAACAAGACACGGCGGAATGCATTCCCGAGTGTTCCACGTGGAACGGCTCACCGACTCCTTAAGCGTCACTCAAGTGTTCCACGTGAAACTATGGCCTGCACGGGAACAGATCTTGCCCCGGCGGACGCGATCATTCCGACCGGACTTGTTCCACGTGGAACGGACTTTCGTCCTTTTTTGGCGCTTCACGCCTTCCCATCTTTGAGCAATACCTGCCTCGCCGAGCAATCTGAAAATCTGCTCGACGTTCCACGTGGAACGCCTCCCACCATTCGGTGGGCACTCCGTTTGTTTGAATTTTCTCTTGAAACCGATCTCTCAGGGGATTTCGTCGGCGGGGCAACTTCCAACCACCTTATTTCTCTATCGCATACAGAACAACTTGGAAACCGTGATGTATCGCGTCCCTTTCATAGCTCTTCCCGAGTTTCTCCATAATTCGCGTTGAGGCTCTATTCTCTCGTTGCGCGATCGCCACGATTCGATTCAATCCGCAGCGTTCGAACCCATCGTTCATTACTTCGCGCGCCGCCTCCGTTGCCGTTCCACAAACTCAACAATCTTGGAATCGGACCATGGAATGCCGTCTGAAACGTACCGCATCACCCGCGGATCTGTTGCGATGGGTTTAAAGGCGAGCCAATCCTGGGATTCTCACGGAAGGAGAATAACCCTTTTTGTTTCAAGTCGTTGGGCCGACACTTGCGCTCGTTTTCGTACCCACAAGCAAATAACGCCGCAGAGAATGTGGCACCGGAATCGGTTCTCGCCACTCCCATTCCGTCGTACGCTGGATTTGGTCCAGATCCCGGCCTCCGACCCATAAGATAACTTGTTTTGCTGCAATGCGTTCCGAAGCGGCCCACCGCAAAAACAGCTCGAACTCTCCCAGTGCCCGCGAGCACACGAAATCCAGCGGAGCCACCTCTTCCCCCAACTCTTCATAACGGCTTACAAGCACCCGAGTGCCCGGAAGTTCAATATTTCTAAGCACTTCCGCGAGAAATGTGGCCTTTTTCATGTTCGATTCAACCAGAAAGACCTCTAATTCGGGTCGCATGATTTTCAAAGGAATCCCCGGAAATCCGGCTCCTGAGCCAACGTCGGCGAGCCGACCGTTTTCCACAGGCACGGCCACGGCTGCGTACATACTTTCGCAGAAATGACGATATAGTATCTCCAGCGGATCACGGATTGCCGTTAGGTTTATCTTTTCATTCCAAGCCAGCAAAATCTTCATATATTGTTGAATATAAATGAGTTGTTGCTCATTGGCCTCTAAGTTAAATTCGCCTAACGCACGGCGAATGGTCTCCTCGGAAAGCACCGCTGGGCTTGGTGTTGTCATAAAGGTAACTATAATCCTACTTGTTTGTGGATTTCCTCTCCCTTCGCTGGCAGCACCGCTCTTAACAGGTACCGCGGGCCTGCCACTCCCGCCACCGCATCTATCGCTGCATGCCAAACTATCACCGGAACTATCCCATCGTACGCGATTCGCGCCACCGCGAACACTGCTCCAATAACCAGTGTGCTCACAAGCCCACCGCGGCCTTGGTAGAGGTGGGCCATCGCAAAGAGAATAGAGGACAACAGGACTACGCCCCAAATGGGCAGTCCCACCTTCGTCAAAACCCCCATGGCAAATCCTCGGTAAAGAAACTCCTCGCACAAACCCGCCGTAACCGCCAACGCCAGATAGGGAATCAGCTCTGCGCGGGTTTGCGGCAAGATTTTCTCAGCTAGCGTTTGCATGAACCGGCGCGCCTTCCCTGACGACCGCCCCATCCGCCGAAGATTAAGCCACTGCAAAGCACCCAAAGTCGCGCCGCCGACAACTGCCGCTAGAAATATTCCTCCGCGGCCATGAATCCTCAAACCCAATTCCTCAGCCGTCATCCCCCTGGCCCAAGCACGCCATGCCACAACTGCGGCAGCCGTCCATTGAAATGCAATCGTCGAGAAATAAAGCGCCAGCCGCTCCCGCGAGCCCATCTGCGGAATTGCGAGCATCTTCTTCAGCCGCAGGTGCCCACGCCACGGCAAGATCACCGCGAACACGATGAAGATCAACCAGAAGTCCCAAGGCATTCGGCGATGAAACCACGTTCGCCGGTTGCGCGCAACTTTACAGGGCGCGGCATCGCAGACGATTCTTCGCCGTAGGAGGCAGTGTCACCCCCGCAACGCTGTCCGCATCGTTATAATGGTCCCCGAACCAACGAGGTGCATCGTGGCGGCACAAGTCAAGCTCACGTCCATGGCAAAAGCAGCCGGCTGCGCGGCAAAACTAAATCCCGCAACGCTGGACGCCGTTTTGCGCAAGCTCCCGCAGCAAACGGATCCCAATGTTCTCGTTGGATTCGATACGAACGATGACGCGGGAATCTATCTCCTCAGCGAAAGCCTGGCCCTGGTGCAGACCGTGGATTTTTTCACACCCATTGTCGACGACCCATTTCTCTTCGGCCAAATCGCCGCTGCCAACTCACTCAGCGACGTTTACGCCATGGGCGGCAAGCCAGCCACATCTTTATCCATCGTCGGCTTTCCCGAAAAAGGGGACCCGCAGATCCTCGAGCAAATCATTCGCGGCGGCCTCGCGAAAATGATGGAAGCGAAATGCAGCGTAATCGGCGGCCATTCCATCCGCAATGAGGACATGCTTTTTGGGTATGCAGTGACAGGCACCATCAACCCCAAGCGCGTCTGGCGCAACGTGGGAGCCAAGCCCGGCGACGCGCTGCTCTTCACCAAGCCGCTCGGCACCGGAGTCATCACGACGGCGCTGAAAAAAGATCGCGCTTCGGCGGAGTCGCTCGCCGCGGCGGTCTCTGCCATGGGCACGCTCAATTCCGCTGCTGCTGAGGCTCTTCATGAGTTAGAGGACAGCGCGGCAGCTCCCAGTCCCATTCATGCGCTTACCGACGTGACCGGCTTCAGCCTTCTCGGCCACGCTCGAGAGATGGCCCTCGGCGACCCGGCTCATGGCCTCCAGCCGGTATCCTTTGAAATTGACCACTCATCATTTTCCTATTTTCCGGGTGCCGTCGAAGCGGCCCGTGAAGGCCATCTCTCCGGAGGCCTCAAGAACAATCGCGCCTTCGTCGGTGAATGCGCCGCTTTCGAGGCGCGCGTCCCAATGGAATATCAGGACCTGCTCTTCGACCCTCAAACCTCCGGCGGTTTTCTCGTCGCCATCGCTCCAGACCACGCGGATTCCGCTCTAGCAGCCTTCGCGCGCCACGGCGTTTCCGCGCGCTGCATTGGTCGCGTCATTCCAAAGACATCTCCGTTGCTTTTCGTCTCCTGACACCGCCGCGAGCATGGACACAATTACTCACGGCATCGCCGGCGCGCTCATCAGTAAAGCAGTCTTCCGCGGCGAAGACCTGTTTTCGTCGAAGCCATTAAACCGCGCTCGCATCATCACCTGGTCGTTGATGCTCGGCGCGATCTTTCCTGATTCAGACATGTTTCGCGATTTTCTCTCAAGCAACCCGCTGCTCATCATGACGTGGCATCGCAGCGTTACGCATTCGCTCGTCTGCATGCCGTTTTTCGCGCTTGCTCTGGCTGGACTCACATACTGGTTCGCGCGCTGGCGCAAATGGGACGCGCCTTCCTTCGTCGCGTTGACCGGAATTTATACCGTTGGCATCCTCAGCCACATTCTTTTGGATTTGGCCACATCCTTCGGCACGATGATTTGGTCGCCGCTTCGCTGGTCCCGCCCCGCCTGGGATCTCCTTTTCATCATCGATTTCACTTTCACCGCGCTTCTCCTCTGTCCGCAACTTCTCGCTTGGGTCTACGGCCGTGCGGAAGGCCTCAAGAATCGTGCGATCATCACCTGGTCCGTTCTCTCGCTAGCTTCGCTAGGGATTGCCGCACTTGCGAAAAATGTCGGCGCGCCGATATCTGCACAAACTGCCGTAACCATCATCATGTTGCTCGCGGCTTTCTTTCTGCTCCCGTCTCTCCGCGGCAAGGGATTGCGCGTGCGTTACGCCACCTGGAATCGTGCGGGTCTCGCTGCTGCCCTCATCTATATCGGTCTGGCCTTCTACGCTCATCGCGTCGCGCTCGATCGCATCGAAAAAGTCGTTTCGCTCTTTCAGCTTAAAGCGGATTCCCTCGGCGCTTTGCCGCTCCCTCCATCCCTCTGGCACTGGGATGGGCTGGTCAACACCCCGCACGGCGTTTTCGAGGTCCATCTTGATCTCAGCGACTCGTCGCCCTTGACGGCCATCGAGCAACGCTACTACCCCGACGCTTTCCCCAATCGGTACATCGATGCGGCCAAGCGCCTTCCCAATGTGCGGACGGTTTTGTGGTTTGCGCGCTTCCCGGTCATCCGTTTTCACAAGGAGGGCAGCGAGGCCATCGTGGAGATTTCCGACATCCGATTTCGGCAATTACGCGGGAATCGCCCCGCAGCTTTCACCTATCGCGTAAGAATGGACGAATCGGGCAAGGTTATTTCACAGGGATGGGCGCGGGAATGAAACTTCGTTTCTTCCCGGCAACCCTCTGATCGTTTGGAATCACTTCGCTCTTGCAGGATGGATCACTACTTGCCGCTCTTCGCCCATACCGATGCTCTCGGTGCGCACTCCGGGCATCTCCTTCAGCGCCAGATGCACAATCCGCCGCTCTCGCGATGACATTGGATTCAGCCGGAACGGCTGCTGCGAAGCCTGCACTCGTTCCGCCGCCACTCGCGCCGTCATGCGCAGTTCTTCAAAGCGCAGCGCGCGATATCCGCCGCTATCCAGGTGAATTTTTTCGTGGTAAGTCGGTTCAAGCCGCAGCGCGCGAAACGCGAGGTGCTCAAACGCCTTTAAAACTTCCCCATTGCGTTCCAGCAAAATCTCTTTGTCGCGCCCATCGAGATCCGCGATCACTTCCGCCTCACCTGAAGCGTCCGTCGCGGCCGGCTCCGCCGTTTGCACTTTCACCTTCAAATCCAACCCGGACACACGCACGATCTCTTCCAGAAAGCGCCGCAAAGCCTCTGCAGCCGCCTGCCGGTCCAGCCGGCCTTCCCGGATAAGCTCCTGTGGCATGTGCCCCCAGTGGAAGTGCTTTTTTTCTTCTAGCTGCCTGGCCTGACTAAGCCTTCTTACCGCGCGGTAACTGCTTCGCAGCCGGAACCATCGGATGTCTGCGATTCAAGTACCACTGCTGCCCGATACCCACCACCCCGCTGGTCAGAATATACACTGCAAGCCCACTCGGATAAGGAATAATCATGAAAAGTCCCGCCATGCCGATCGGCATGATTTTCATCATCTTCTGCTGCTGCGGGTCCGTCGTCGGCATCGGCGTCATCTTCGAAGCGAGGTACATCGACAGGCCCATCAAAACCGGCAAAATGTAATACGGATCTTTGGCCGATAGGTCCGTGATCCAGCCGAACCATGGTGCGTGCCGCAATTCAATCGTGCCCTCCAGCGCTCTGTACAGCGCATACCAGATCGGCATCTGCAAAAGTTGCGGGACGCAGCCGCCCACGGGATTGATCCCCTCCCGGCTGTAGATCGCCATGACCTCCTTGTTCATCTCCTGTTTCTTCGGGTCGTTCATCTTGTACTTCTTGTACTTGTCCTGAATCTGCTTGATTTCCGGGGCCACGCGCTGCATTTTCAGTGTCGTTCTGTAGCTTGATATACGCAGCGGGAAAAGCAGCATGTTGATGACGAGCGTGAGCACCACAATCGCCCAGCCCCAATTCGGCACGTAGTTGTGGATCCACTTCAGCCCGTGAAACAGCGGGCTCGCGATGATTTCCAGCCACCCAAAATTTACCAGGGCGTTCAGCGGCGGCTTCATCGCTTTCAAAATGTCGTAATCCTTCGGCCCAACGTATACGCGCAGCGCCAGCGGCTTCGCCGAGCTCGCCACCGCTACTTCCGACACTGGCTCCTGCTCCTCTTTCCCATCCACCCCTTGCACCGTCCGCGTCACCTTCCAATACCGCGTCTCAATCGACCCAGGTGCCGGCTCCTTGATGGGTAGAAATGCCGCTGCAAAGTAGCGATCCTCTATCCCCGCGTAATCCTTGCCTCCCATCCACAGCCCAGGGCCCCATTTATCCGGGCCCTCGAGTTTCTTGTAGGCCTTGGTGGTTAAGGAGCCGTTCTCGCTGTAGAAGGTATAGACCGTCTCGACCGGCGCCGGATTCGCCACCGTTAAATCGCCGAATCCGCCCAGCCACGCCAAGCCGGCATTCAGCGGCGCCCCGTTCAATTTCACGGAAGTTTCCACGCGCATCACGTAGGAATGATCGAAGCGGAAATTCTTCGTGACTTCCAGGTGCCCGTCGCTCCACGTAAGTTGCAATTCCGCCGGAGCCTCCAGAGTCTTCCCGGTAGGTGCTGCAAAATGCGCTGCTGCGTCTCCTGCGTGCTCGCTGGGTTCCGCAACTCCAGCCACGTACAATGCGGAATTTGCCTGTGTCTCCAGTTGCGCATCGTCAAGGACCACCGCGAAGGGCCATCCCCCGATCTGTGCCGACGCTAGTGGATGCACCACATCCAGCACGCGTGGCGGCTTCGCATCATCCTTGTACTTTTTGAGCTGCCAGCTTTTCACCACTCCGCCGCGGTTCGAAATCTCCACGCGATACAGCGCGTTCTCCACCACGATCGTTCGTTCTTGCGTGTCGGACTTCGGAGGCGCCGCCGCCGCGTTGGGGGCGGAGATTGCAGTGGCAGTTCCCGCCGGCAGCCCCGGGCTTGTTGTGCCGGGAGAGGATTGACTAGCTGAGTTCGACGCAGCCGTTTTCGCCGAATTTCCCGCCGTGGGTGCGGTTATGCCTGGTTTGTTTGCGGCTGGCGAGTTGGCTGGCGGCTTCGGCGCGAAGAATTTGATCCACAGCAGGATTACTGCCATCGAAAGAAGCGACGCAACCAAAATGCGCATCTCTGAAGAAAGATCTTTTTTCTTTTCCGGCGCGCTCACGAATGGGCCTCTCTGGGAGAGACGCCGGCCCGGCCCGCATCTTGCTCCGCTTCCGCGGTCTTCAACGCTTCAACTTCCGCTTTCTCCGGTGCCGGGTCGTAACCAAACCTGCGCGACAGGGGATGGCACCGCAGCAGTCTCTTCAATCCGAGCCATGTTCCACGCAACACTCCAAATCGCTCGATGGCCTGATAGGCATACATCGAGCAAGTCGGCTCAAATCGGCATCCGCCCGGCATGTGCGCCGACAAGTACACCTTATAAATACGCAGCGCCCCAAGCGCCGCTTTCACGGCCCCTGATTGAGCCCCGCCTGCAGCTAGTCCCACTTTGTCGGTCGGCGAAAGCGCGGCGCTCGCCCCGCCCGCTTCATCAGCCGTCGGTGGGACAGACTTCAGTCTTTCTCTCTCTTGCACTTTGTCTTCGCCGCCCGTATTCATCACCACGCTCACACGCTCTTCAGCAACCGCAGCAAATCCGCTGCCAATCCCGCAAACTCCGCCCGTCCCACACTGCTCTTCGGATGAATCACGATGTCCCATCCCGCGGGGATCTCCCCGCGATGGCAGCGCACAATCTCTCGCATTCGCCGCCGGATGCGATTGCGTATCACCGCCCCGCCAAGCGCCTTCTTGATGCTGAAACCGAAGCGGCTCACCGGCAGTAGGTTGGCGCGAAAGAAAACTGTGAAGTGGGAACTGGAGCGGCGCTTCCCGGCGCGGTACACGGCATCGAACTCGCCGCGCCGCACCAGCCGCGCTTCGCGCGGAAAATCCATGCGCCCGGAATTATTCGGGCGTGAGGCGATGGCGTCCCTTCTTGCGGCGCGCCGCCAGGACTTTTCGGCCGCCTACCGTCTTCATGCGCGCGCGGAATCCGTGCGTCTTCGCGCGGCGTCGTTTCCGCGGTTGAAATGTGCGCTTTGGCAAAGCAATCCCCCTTTAATTTCACGGCCCAAAACTTGCACCCAGGCTTACCCAGGTGCAGCCGTTCTTCCTGTGAGCGCAAAGCAACCGTCAGGCCGCGTGAGCGACAGGTCTCGAATTTAGTAGTGTAGTCGACCCTCGCGCACAGGGTCAAGAAATCTGCTCCATTACGGACGATACTGCCATTCAGACGACCTTTTTCACGTGGTTGTATTCGTCGTAGGCTGCCAGGTAACTGTCCACATCCTTCCGCGACAAGTAATATGGCGTCGATAGCCGTATCTTCGATGGTCCCCCGCCGCGAATCCGAATCTTCTTCCTTTTCCACATCCATGTTTCCAGCTCTCTAATCTCTATCGGCGGCACATTCACGGACGCGATCGCGCACCTCAGCGCCGGGTCCGGCGATGTCCAGGACTCCGCTCCCCGCTTCACCATCTCTTTCAAAATATAGTCCGCCGTGTGCCGGTGCCGCCGCTCGATCCGCTCCATCCCAATGCGATTCGCGAACGCAATCGCTTCGCGCAAGCCATGCAGCATCGGCACGTTCGAACTGCCGATTTGCTGGAATCGCGCCGCTTTCAGCTTCGGCTCGTCCCATCCTTCCGTCACAATCGTGTTCCACAATCGCTCCTGCACTTCCTCCCTCACGTACAAAAATCCCGTCCCTTTCGGCGCCTGCAGCCATTTATGCGGGCTGGACGAATACATGTCGCAGCCCAAATCGTGCACGTTCAGCTTCATCATTCCCGTCACGTGCGCTCCGTCCACGGCGCTCAATATTCCCTTCGAGCGCGCCAGTGCCGCGAGCTCTTTCACCGGCAAAACCACGCCAGTTACGGTCGTAATGTGGCTGAAGAAAATCAGCCGCGTCCGCGGCGTAATCGCATCGTTAAATAAATTCAGCACCGCCGCCGCGTTTGGTACCGGCACCGGCAGCGTAATTTTCTTCACCACGATCCCGTGCCGCTTCGCCCGCAGTTGGAATCCGTTCTCGCCTCCCGGGTGCTCCTGGTCCGTCATCAACACTTCGTCGCCGGCCTTGAAGTCCAGCCCGTTCGCGATATAGCTGTTCGCCTCCGTCGAATTTCGCAGAATCGCGATTTCATCGCGCGTGCAGCCCACGAATTCCGCCAGCGGATCGCGAAATTGATTCCATTCGCCGTAGCCCCAGATCGGATAATCCTCCGGGTTGTGCTGGTCCATCCTCTCCTCCCGGTTATACGCGTGGAAAATCGCCCGCAGCACCGGCGCCGGCGAGGCGCCCACCGTCCCGTTGTTCAAATACACTTCGTTCGCCGGTATCAAGAACTGTTTCCGGATTTCCCCCCAATAACTTTCTTCGTTCGAATCATGCAGCGCCTTGTCCGGCAGGTGCTTGGGCGTTTGTTCCAGCAGCTTCGGCCATGCCGCCGGCAAGCCGAATGCTCCCGCGACCCCCGCAGCTCCAGCGAGCGAAGATAGAAATCCACGGCGATTGATCATCAACTCCTCCATTGTTGGATGTCCGCGAATTTTACAAGCAGGTCCGCGGAGGGACAAGACATCTTCCCGAGATTCAAGGAACAAATCCTTGCGGTGATTTCTTGCAACCAGCTCTTGCAGCGTCTCCCTGGGCGGATTATCGTACTTGCGCCCTGAACCGCAATTCTCAAGGACGGTACATGACACTTCTTCGGCCACAGCAAGCCATCGTCGCGGCCCTGCTTCTGTCGCTAGGGGCCGCGAGCGCGATCTTCGCGCAGCAAACTAGCCGCGCCAAACGCTCCGTCCAAGCACGCGTCGCCGCTGAGGCAAAGCCCCACTCGTCTTCCCCCGCGGAAGACATCATCTCGCTGCTTTCTTCCACGCGCCGCTTCAAACAAGCCGCCATCTCTCCCGACGGCAAGAAAGTTGCCTGGGTCGAGGACGTCATAACAAAACATGGCGTCTCCACCGGCGAGACGGTGATTTTCGTGGCCGATTTGCAAAGCAAAGGCCGTCCAATACGCATCAGCGCGAGCCCCAACGACGCCATCCACGCCGAAGCCAGCGTCGCCTGGTCGCCCGACAGCAAAAAAATCGCATTTCTTTCCGACGCCGTAAAGTCCGGCCAGCTTGAACTCTATGTCATGGACGCAGTCGGCCCGCCGGGCTCCGCGCGCAAACTCACCCAAGTCAAAGGTTTCCTTTCCACTCCAAGCTGGTCCCCTGACGGCAAAACCATCGCCCTGCTTTTCACCGAAAACGCCACGCGAGCCGCCGGCCCGCTCGTCGCCGAAACGCCCGAAACCGGCGTAATCAAGGACGCCTTCTTCGAGCAGCGCCTCGCCCTCGTCGACGTCGCCACCCGCAAGCTCCGCCAAATCTCTCCCGCCGACACCTACGTCTATGAATACGATTGGTCTCCCCGTGGCCGCCGCTTCGTCGTCACCGCCGCTCTTGGCAATGGCGACGACAACTGGTTCATCGCCCAGCTCTACACTCTCGATGCCGCCACCGGCTCGATGAAATCCATCTACAAGCCGCCTCTACAAATCGCCAATCCCGCCTGGTCGCCGGACGGCCAGAGCATCGCTTTCATCAGCGGCTTGATGAGCGACGAAGGTTCCGTCGGCGGCGATATTTTCACCATCCCCGCCACCGGAGGCCAGGCCACAAACATCACTCCCGAGATGAAAGCCTCCGCAAGTTGGCTCGCCTGGACGCCGCAAAGCTCGATCCTCTTCGGCGAATATCTCGAAGGTGATTCCGGTATCGCCACCGTCAGTCCCGCGGACATGCACGTCACGGAACTCTTCCGCGATGCGGGCCAACTAACCGCGGGTGGTTGGGGCATCAATCTTTCTCTTTCCCGCGACGCAAAAAACTCCGCCGTGATTCGCAGCTCCTTCAGCGCTCCGCCCGAAGTGTGGGCCGGGCCCACCGGTTCCTGGACGCAAATCACGCAATACAATAAGGACATCAAGCCCGGATGGGGCCAGGCCAAAAGCATTCATTGGAAAAACGGCAGCTTCAATGTCCAGGGCTGGCTCCGCTATCCACGCCATTTCGATCCTTCCAAAAAATATCCTCTTGTCGTCCATGTTCATGGAGGTCCTGGAGCCGCCGTGCTTTCCGAATGGCCCAGCTCGCGCGACTACACCGCGCCTCTCTCCGGCGCCGGCTATTTTGTGCTGGATCCCAATCCCCGCGGCAGCTTTGGTCAGGGCGAAGCCTTCACCCGCGCCAACGTCAAGGATTTCGGTTACGGCGATTTCAAAGACATCATGGCCGGCGTCGACGAAGCTATCCGCGTCGCCCCCATCGATCCCAATCGTCTCGGCATCTGCGGCTGGAGCTACGGTGGCTATATGACCATGTGGGCCGTCACGCAAACTAACCGCTTCAAAGCCGCCATGGCGGGCGCCGGACTTTCGAACTGGCAGAGCTACTACGGCGAAAATCTCATCGACCAGTGGATGATTCCGTACTTCGGCAAGTCCGTCTACGAAGATCCCGAAGTCTACGCAAAAAGTTCGCCTATCAATTTCATCAAGAAAGCCAAAACTCCCACGTTAATTCTCGTCGGCGATTCCGATGGCGAAGTTCCCGCTCCGCAATCCTACGAATTCTGGCACGCCCTCAAAACGCTTGGCGTCAAAACGCAGCTTGTCGTCTACCAGCACGAAGGCCACATGTTCAAAAATCCCAAGCACACCCGCGATGTCGTCGAACGCACGCTGGCCTGGTTCAACACTCACTTAAAATGACCGTCAGATTGGCAACCCACGTTTCGCTCTTTCGCGCTCCGATTTCTTCCAATGTCATCTCTCGTAGTAGCTGTTCGCGAAATCTTCACCCTACGCCCCACATGCGGCATAATGGCACTCAGTTTCCTTCGAAGGATTAGCTAGGAGAGCCCCAGCAATGAAGAGCCTAACCGTCCGCGCCATTCTGGCCGTCGCGCTCATTTGCGCAGCCATCGTCACTGCGCCCTGCCTCCAGCAAAGTGCACTCGCCGCCCAGAATGAATCGCATCGCCTCTACGTTGCGGTCCCCGGCATTCGCAATTATCTGCAATACGGCGGCGTCGGCATTCTGGTTTACGACATGGACCACGGCTACAAACTGCTCGAACGCATTCCCACCTGGCACGTTCCGCCTGGACAACCCGCCGAAAATGTAAAGGGCATCGCCGCCAGCGCCAAAACCGGCAGACTCTATGTAACCACATTCAGGCGTCTCGCCTGTTTTGATCTCGTAACCGGAAAAAAAGTTTGGGAAAAGCCTCTCCCGGGCGGCGCCGACCGCCTCGCCATCTCTCCCGACGGCCAACTCCTCTACGTTCCTACTTTCGAAGGGCCCTTCTGGAACGTCGTGAACGCCGTCAACGGTGAAGTCCTGGCCAAAATCACTCTCGACTCCGGCGCGCATAACACCATTTATGCGCCTGACGGTTCCCGCGTTTATCTCGCCGGCCTGCACTCGCCGCTGCTCGCCGTGGCGGACGCCAAGACCCACGCGGTCATCAACAAGATCGGCCCGTTCAGCAATTTCATTCGCCCCTTCACCATCAACGGCGCTCAAACCCTCGCTTTCGTCAACGTTAACGACCTCCTCGGCTTCGAAGTCGGCGACATCCACACCGGGAAAATGCTCTACCGCGTCCAGGTCACCGGCTTTCAAAAAGGTCCCACGAAGCGCCACGGCTGCCCTAGCCACGGCATCGCCCTCACTCCCGACGAAAAAGAACTCTGGCTCGCCGACGGCGCGAACAACAGCATTCACGTCTTCGACGCCACCGTCATGCCTCCAAAGCAGAAGATGACTATCAAGCTGCGCGATATGCCCGGCTGGATCACTTTCAGCATCGACGGCCGCTTCGCCTTCCCCTCCACGGGCGAAGTCATCGACACCGGCACCAAACGCATCATCGCCACTCTCGCCGACGAAAAGGGACGCCCCGTGCAAAGTGAAAAGCTCTTGGAAGTCGATTTCGCCGATGGCAAACCCATTCGCGCCGGCGATCAATTTGGCATTGGCCAGAAACAATAAGCGCGCGAATCCTTAAGAACGGACCTTTATGGCGAAGAGCAATCGTGCTTTCCGTCCACTGCCCTTATCCATAAGACTTCGTCGACTATCGGATCCGCTCCGTAGCCCGCCGTAAACCAGCCGGGAATTTTTTGCGGCGTCGCTTGCTCGAAAATATTTGTAACCTCTTCGTGGTCCCGCGCGTCCCATACTGAAAAGCGGGTGTTGGCCGACCCATTTTTTCATCCGGAAGCAGTCTCACCGCTCCGTTCTCCGAGTTTCAACGGGCAGTGAGTCAGCTTCCGGCCATCCGCCTCCCTGAAGCGCGGCTTGGCTTTCACTTACACAGCGAACACGTCAATCTTCTGCTAGCCCAACTCGAATCCGAAGTAAACTGACTGGATGAAACGCCAAGCGCGACGCTCGTTGTTTCCCATTTTTTTGACACTTTTTCTTCTGCTGGGAGTTGAAGCAAGGCTTGCCATCGCACAAGAGACGCCTTCCGAACAGCCAGCTTCCACCCAGAACAGTTCGCAAGGACAACCAAGTTCTGTCCACCCAGACCGGAACGTTTCGCTCCGTAAGCTGCCGGGGAATATCCTGCAAGATGAAAAAGCGATCTTCTCGTTTCCGAAAGATCTCGCGAAAGGGAAACACTGGTGGCCAGCCATCGGCGTGGCTGGAGTCACTGCGGGCTTGCTGGCCTCGGACCCGTATACGGCGCCGCCTTTCCGCACGACGACCAACTTTAGCGGATTCAATCGCGTATTTAGCAGTGGAAACGCGGCAGCCTTTATCGCGGCCGTACCCGCCGCCATGTACGCTGTGGGTTGGTTGCGCAAGGATTCGTATGCGCAAGACACCGCGCTACTAGCGGGGGAGGCGGTTGCGGACGGATTTATTCTTGCTGTTCCGTTCAAGGGGATGACGGGAAGAGCGCAGCCGCTGGATTACATCGGGAATGGGCCCTATTCAGACAGCTTTTTGAATGGCTCTCATAATCCACTTAGTTCTGGTGGGTTTTATTCCGTTCACGCTATGGCAGCTACTGCCGTTGCCACCGTCATCGCGAGACGGTATCGGAAACACCGCTGGGTTCCCTACCTCGCCTATGGATTGGCCGCAGCAATCAGCTTTTCTAGAATTACGCGCAGCGACCACTTTCCTGCCGATGTGTTTTTTGGCGGTGCCATGGGATTTGTGATTTCGAGATACGCCGTCCTCCCTGCTCGCAATTGAAGCCGATTCTCCCAATCTCAAGTCTTGGCCGGCCTTTCTTTCACTTGAAAGCTGTCTCCCCGCTCCCTTCTCCGAATTCCGATGGCGACAAGCCAGCGTCCAGGCACCCGCCTTCCTCAAGCGCAAAATTTGATTTTCATCTCTCTTCTTTCCCCACCACTCGAATTGCCCGGCAAGGGCCTTTGTTTGGACCAACCGAAGGGGCGTCGGTCAGGGCGGGGCTCAAGCACGAAGCATCCCTGATTCGGTATAGTCGGTTCAGCAGAACGACATCGATCTATAACCCTCATGGAAAAATCCTTGTAATATCCAAGTTCTCGTCTCCGATCCGTCCCTCCGCTCAACCAAAAGTGATTGATGGTCCGTCTGCTAAGAAATTGCATGCCTCGAGGCGGCAGCATCGAACAAGATTTGACTCTCGGCACCCTCGTATGGGCGAACGCATATCGCAGCGGTCCGGCTTTAGTCGCGAAAGATCTCGATATTCCGGATAAAGGAGTCGCAGAGCGAGAGGAAATTGTGACGTACCTCATCGCGGGCCGCTGCATCTCCGGGAACAGTTAGAAGAGTGGCGGCACCGTGGGCCAACAGGAAAAAAGCATAGAAAGCGCGGGAATAATCCTCAGGTTTGCCCCCAAAACGCTCTGCTAAGCGGGCGAGAAACCACGAGCGGCCTGGTCGGGGAAGATTAGGGTGAAAAATGTCCGTCCAAGTACTCCATAGCAGTTGGCATTCATTGGGATGCCGCTCCGCATAGTCCACATACCGAGCGGGAATTTCCTCCACAGTTGCCGCGGAAAATAGCTCTTCCAGAAGTTGCTGCCGGGCGCGCAGGGCGAGAGCGATTTGAAGTGCTTGTTTGTTCCGGAAGCGCTTGTAAACGGTCGGCGTAGTGGTGCCCGCCTGCTGGGCCACGGCCCGGAGGGTCATGCCGCGAGGTCCAAGGGCCCTCCAAAGACGCATGGCTGCCTGCAAGATGCGTTCTTCTAACTTCTTGTCAGGGGATGGGGGCATCGCAGGAGTCTCCATCTATCACCATATAGGATTACGCTGTAAAAGTCACATTCTTTCCAGGAAGTTTTCAAGCGCATTTAGATTTCCTAACTCTAGATAAGCGATTGCATATACAGTACTTACATAGACTTTGTTTTTGGCCACACACATTTCATCTTTTGAAGCCGGCAGCATTAGCTTGACCTCGTTAAAGATACACTGTTAAACTATCCAGGTTTTGCCTGCTCCACCAATGCAGCAGGGAAGAGGAGAACGGTTTTGATGTCATTGAGAGATTTACCGGATCAGTCCGCCGGGCCGGACCGACTCGAGAAGGACATTCTTGGCGCGGTCGCCCAAGTCGCTCGCTATCTACGCAATCAGCGAGGACGATTTCTGCAAGGCAGCAGAACGCTGAGTGAAAACGAAAGAGGGGTAATGACGCCTTTCTTTTCCGTGGCGCTGCTGGACTCGGTGCGCATCGTGGAGATGACACGCCGCCGGCTGGACGATCCGCCATTTTACGCCATGGCCCGTGCCCGCGGTTTCTTCAACCTGCCGGAGGTTAGGCACATGGCCTCTTTGACCTTCGAGGAGGTGGTCGTCTTTCAGGAGAAGCTAACGGACAGGATCCTTTTTCACGGACTTGTACACGTGGCCCAATTTCGCCTGCTCGGACTGGAGCGTTACGCGGAGTTGTTTGTACGGAGTTTCGTGCGCGTGCGCTCGCATTGCTTTGTGCCGTTGGAGGCGCAGGCCTTTGCTCTGGACTCGAGATTTGCAGTGAACTCGGAGAGAGGGTTTTCCGTTGAAGACGAGGTATTGAAGTGGATTTGGGAAGGCTTGTATGCCTAGCTGAGAAAGAGCGGAACCTCTGCCATGGAAGTACATTCGGTATCGTTTGGATGGCCGAGAGTACGCTTCTTTACTCAGATTTATCATGGAAGCCGGTCAATCGGACGTGTAGGTCTGGCTCTACCTATGATGTTCCCGAGATCCCCCGATGACATTCCGGAGGGATTGCTCGCAAGTCCGGAGCCCGCCTCTCACAGTTTTGACTTCCCACTTCTCGAAGCAGGACATAGAATGTCCTCGTCTCCGGTCCAGCCCTCGCCCCGGTGAGCCGTAACTTATGATCCGTTTTCTCAAAAATCGCGCCGCGCGTGCTAGCAAGCCCGTCCAGGCTGCTGCTCTCGGCAGCCTTGAACTCGAGTTGATGGAGATTCTTTGGTCTTGCGGCGAAAGCAGCGTACGCGAAGTCGTTCCGAAGTTAAGCCGCCCTCTTGCTTACACCACAGTAATGACTACTCTTGATCGCCTTTTCAAAAAGGGGCTTCTGGAGCGTCACAAACTGGATCGCGCCTTTGTCTATTCGGCCACCCTCTCCCGCCAGGAATGGGAGCGAATGCGCGCGAGCAACCTGGTTACCGGCTTCTTGTCAGGGCCGCATCCCTCTCGCGAACTCCTTCTTTCCTGCTTGCTCGATGCCGTTGGCGAGCACGATGCCGCTCTCCTCGATGAACTTGAAAAGAAAATCCGCACCCGCCGCAAAGAGCTCTCCCGCCAGGGGCAGTCATGACTCTTCCCTATCTAGTGCGGCTGCTTTGCCTCTGTTTCGCTACTTTTTTCTTGCTGAACGCCGCCGTCGTTCTCCTCGTGCGCATCTTCTGCAAATCCGCCAATTGCTTTGCAGGGAAAAAACCGGCCATCACGGCAGCACGTTTTCTCTTCACCCTGCGCTTGCTTCCCTCCTTGCTCGCCGCTCTCTTCGTCGTGGGTCTGTGTATTCCGAGCTATCTTTGGTTCGAACCTGCGGCCACCGCCGAACGCGTCGGCGTGATCTGCGCCGCCCTCGGGTTGCTCGGTGCCGCAACTTGGGCGCTCTCCTTAACGCGAGCAGCCCGCGCCGTCCTCGCTAATCTGCGCCACCAGCGGTCTTGCGCCGCCGCATCGGGAGAAACTCGCATCCCTGGAGAAGCCTCGCCAGTTGTCATCGTCGAACAGGATGCTCCCCTTCTCGCCATGTCCGGCTTGCTTCATTCACGGTTGCTCATCTCGCGAGGCGTTTTATCCACGCTCTCCGCTGACGAACTCGAAGCTGCTTTATCGCACGAGCAGGCTCACCGCACTTCGCGCGACAATGCCAAGCGCTTCCTCTTCCTTCTCGCTCCGGATATTTTTCCCTTCGTTCCTTCGCTTCGAATCCTGGAGCACGATTGGTCAAAGTTGACGGAGTGGGCCGCGGACGATCGAGCCGCCGCCGGCGACTCTAGCCGCGCACTTTCCCTCGCCGCCGCGCTCGTTCGCGTCGCCCGCATGGGCTCAGCTCCGCGCTTGCCCATTCTCTCCACGTCGCTGCTCGCCTCCGACCGCGACCTCTCCGCCCGCGTCGATCGCTTGCTCCGCGTGTCCTCCGCGACTCCAGCAACTCCCCCAGCTCCAGCCCGCACTTCTTGGCAAGCTAAATCTCTCCTCCGTAGTGCCGCTTTCGCGCTTGCTGCATCCCTGTTCGCTATTCTGCTCGCGCCACCAACCCTCTCCGCAGTCCACGAACTCCTCGAACTCCTCGTCCGCTAGCGCAGCCTTCCGTTTTCCCCGCCCGAGGCGAGGATGCTGGCCGTTCCCCACTCTATCTTCCTCTACGACTCATGGTAGTAGTCCCCGCCCTTCCAGTAGCCTATCGCTCGGCATGAATACCTCTTTCTCATCTGGTACCGCGCGGATTCTGCGGACCTTCTCATTTTTGTCGTTACTCCTCCTGCCTCTCGGATTGCGCGCCCAAAATCCCCGCGGCGCCCTCCGCGGCACCGTCCAGGACACCAGCGGTGGCCGTATCTCCTCTGCGATGGTCGTCGTTCAGGCCGAAGCATCAACTCTTCAGAGAAAAGCTTCAACCGACGATCGCGGCGAGTTTCTCATCGAAAACCTTTTCCCCGGCATTTACCACGTCACCGTAAACGCCAAAGGTTTCGCGGTGGCTCGCGCCGACGCAAAAGTTCTGATCAGTTCCGTGCGTGACTTGAACGTCACGCTGGCCCCTTCTCCCGTGCAGCAAACCGTCAACGTCCCGGGCCAGGCCTCCTCCATCACTACCCAGCCACTCGACTCAGCCAGTGCAATCCACCAGGCCGTAATCACAGCTCAGGATTTGGTCACGATTCCGCTCGCCGCGCGCAGCTTTGCAAATATCGCCTACCTAGCTCCCGGAACCGAGCCCGTCGAACCTTCCGATCCCACCAAGGCCCGCATTACTGCGGTCTCCACGGGCGGCAGTTCGGGATTGAACAACAACGTCTCCGTCGATGGCGCGGATAATTCGGACGATTGGATCGGCGGTTTCCTCCAGAATTTTTCTCCGGAATCGATCCAGGAATTTGCCGTACGCACGGCCCAGGAAGACGCGGACACCGGCGGCACCACTGCCGCCTCTTTCGTGATTTCCACAAAGAGCGGCACCAATCATTGGCATGGCGATGAAGCGTTCTACGAGCGGGACGCTTCGCTCAATGCCCGCTTCCCGATTGATAATCCCGCGCCCAATCCCAAACAGCCTTTTTCCCGCCAGAACTATCTGGCAACGCTAGGCGGGCCCATTGTCAAAGATAAACTCTGGCTATTTTCGTCGTTCGAGTACGTCCATGAAAATGCCAGCATCGCCTTCAGCCCGAATAGTCAGAGTGAATTCAATGCCCTCGCGCAGCTCGCCGCGCAAGGGCTGATCAGTGATGGCGGCATCGGCGTCAACTCCATTGCCGTGCCTAACAGCGTTCCCGTTCCATTTCGTGATTACCTTGGATTGGTCCGTTTCGACTGGGCGCAATCCGAAAGGTCACAGTGGTTTCTGCGCGCCGCGTTTGATAGCTACACCACGCGCAATGCCCTCATCCAGCAGGCAACTTTGCCTTCCACTGGCGCCACCACACACAATAATTACTTGAATCTGGTGGTCAGCAATCAGCACACCTTTGGTCCCTCATGGATTGGCTCCCTGGTTTTGGCCGGCAGCGGATTGCATCTCACTCAATCGCGCAATTCGAATCTCGGGTTTGCCCTGGCATTTCCTTTCAGTTCCACGGCCAGCACGATCTCGGGTCTCGAAACTTTTGGCGACAATCAATTCATCACCGCCATCACCGCGTTTCCCGTACTTCGAAATCAGGAGAAGTACCAGCTTCGCTACGACGTCAGCCACGTATCTGGACGCCATGCTCCGCGTTTTGGCGTGAACTTTATTCACGAGCCCGTGCTGAGCGGTGCTCTTACCGCCACCGCCGAAACGCTGCTCTCCTATTCGAACGAACCATCTTTTTATGCGGCGAATCCCTCGCAGTTTTATTTCAGTCTCACTTGCGCGCCGCCTGTCCCCGCCGGCGTCGATTGTGAAGCCACGCCCGCTGGCGACGGCAGTTTCTCCCAAAATGTGCAGCGCCTCGGCCTCTACGCCGAAGATTCCTGGCGAGCCACGCGGCGCCTTACCATTAATTACGGCCTCCGGTACGACACCACCTTCGGCCTATTCATCGCTTCCGGCCATGACCAGAGCTTGAACCCGGCGCTTGCCGGCAACGGCGTCATCTCCGGAATCCCACATGACTACCGCAAAGCCTTTGCCCCGCGACTTGGTGTTGCTTATGGCCTCGGCTCATCGGGAAGCACGGTTCTGCGCGGCGGCGTCGGACTATACTTCAACGATCTCGCGCAGAACGGCTGGGTGGAAGCCTTCACCGCCGTGAACAACTACAACATCCAGAACGCTTCCGGTACGCCATCGTTGATCGATCCGAATTACCACACGCCGTATGCGTTGCACGCAACGGCGGGAGTGGAACACGCGTTCAATGAGAATTGGATTTTGAGCGGGGACTGGACGCTCGAGACGGGGATGCACGGCTACCGCCGTTACGATTACCCCAATGTATCCGTTTTTAGAACCGATAACCGGTCCAGCTACAAATCCTTTGCGCTGCACCTGCAGGGCAACGTTGCCAAGCGTCTGAGCCTGGTAGCCAATTACACTCTTTCCTCCGCAAAAACCTGGGGTTGCGAAGTCGGCGAGCTTTTCGACTACGTCAACGGCGTTTGCGATCCATTCAATGCGTTCGCGCCGGGAGATTATGGCCCCTCCGGAGAGGACGTCCGGCATCGCGCCGTTCTCGCCGGAACGATTCACGCCCCTGGCGGATTCGACATCACGTTCCTATCGCAGGCGGAAAGCGCGCGGCCCATCACGCTTACGACTCCCGCTGGCGACCGCGCCGTCATCAACGGCGTGAAGACCAGCCTCGATGAATTCCGCGGCACGCCTTATTTGCAAACGGATTTGCGCGTCACTCGCGCATTCAAGATACAGGAACGCTGGTCCGTCTCACCGTTCATCGAATTCTTCAACTTGTTCAACCGCAACAACCCGGGCAACAACTACATTCCGGATATTTCCGTGCTTCCGACTCCGGTGAACGATTTGAGCAACGTCACCGGTCTATGCTTGAATCCGGCTTGCACGCAAACAATTCCCGTCACGAGCGGTAACCAATTACTTGTTCCCTCGGGAGCGCTCGGCGATTTCTTCGGGCCGGGCACCACCGTGGGGATTCCCTTTGCCGCACAGCTGGGCGTGCGGCTTACGTTCTAGTCCTCGCTTCTCCGCCTCTTCGAGGCGGATTTTCCACGACCGATGGCAACGCCGGCGCCATTTCCTGCAGCCAAGTCATAGAGAATCGCGGTTCCGCAGACCGTGGATGCGCAGGTCGATCAAATCGTCGATGGACGGATTCTTGTATCCGTGGTCGCGTACTTCCTTGACGAAAGCGGCATCCACACCATGAATGCGCATGGACACTAAATCATCAGGCGAAATCTTCGGGTAACCCGCGTCCTTCATGCTCTTTACGAATTCAGGGCTTACACCGTGGATGCGGAAGGCGACGAGATCATCCGATGAAATGTCTTTTTCGACGAGTTGCTGCATCTGCTCGGTGAATTCCGGCGAGACGCCGTGAATGCGGAAAGCGACGAGGTCATCGACGGCGAGATGGCGGCCCATGAGAGAGTTCATGGCTTTGACGAATTCGGGGCTGGCGCCATGAATGCGCATGGCTACCAGGTCATCCCCTGAGACATCTTTGGAGATGGACTCGCGGACGGCGCGGACGAAATCGGGAGAGACGCCGTGGATGCGGAAGGCCACGAGGTCGTCGACAGAAAATCGCTTCCCGAGCAGCGCGTTGATTTCCTTGGTGAATTCCGGGCTGACCCCATGAATGCGCATGGCGACAAGATCATCGGGGGACGGTTTATCCGGAAGCAGAGCGAGCATGGCGCGGGTAAATTCGGGAGAGACGCCATGGATGCGAAAAGCCACGAGGTCGTCGGTGCTTAGAGTGCGGTAGCCGAGATCGTTCATGTCCTTGACGAGCTGACGCGAGACGTCATGGATCGCGAAGGCGAAAAGCTGCTCCTGCGAGAGGCCGGAGTAGCCGAGGGCTCTCATTCCCTGAACGTAATCGGCGCTGCCGGCAAACGTGAATTTGCCGCTGCCTTCGCCGTTTTGGAAGCGACCGTCAAAGCTCATGATTCCGGCATCGCGGCGCAACTCGAAATGGACGGGAGCATCTTTTGCCGTGGCGAGGCTGGCATCGAGGCCGGCGAACTCGCTGATTTTTTGCGTATTGCCCCAGTTCTGGTGATGGCCCCAGCTGGTGCGCTCGACTTCGAGATCGAGCAGACGCAATCGGCGTCCGGACAAAAATTTGGCGTGCCAATCGCCTGGATGGAGTCATCGGCGAGGCTTCGGCAGGGGTGGATGGTCAAGACCGCCATCGCCAGCATTGCTACACCGAGGGTCATCATGGATTTACGCATGGACATCACCTCCGCACCTGTGAAGACGCGCGAGCGGGACATTTGTTCCATGGCGTGTTGAGAGCCGTGACTCCTGACCCGTGAAGAGGGCATGAAGGACGGGGGTCTGAAAGGCGATTGCTTGAAGGATGGGGGACCCTCCCCCCGGTTTTTTTGGAAGTGTTCATTCTAAAGGGTTTTAAGTGCTTTGTTTTGGAAGTGCGCATTCTAAAGGAGTTAGAGGCGGATTTTGTGGAAGTGCGGATTCTAAAGGACTTAGTGGCGAGTGGCGAGTGGTGAGTGGCTAGAAGGATGACCGGAAATTGGTGGTTCCGACCGGGGCGGTTAGTGCGCTGGGCAAAGACTTATGCAGGGGCAGACGGAAAAGCGAGCAATGTTGAGAACGATCAGGCGAGGAGAATGAGAATGGCGTGGCTGGCGAGCGGAACTCTTCGAGGGTCAAGATAAACATGGGGTATGGTAGCAGAGTTAGTTACTTTTTGTCAATAGTTTTTGTGTTTACTGAGTAGGTCATTCGAACGGGGAGGAGCGGATGGGAAAGGGAGCGGCGGAAGTCGAGGAGTTTGAGGGAGTTGGCGGGATTGAGACGGTTTGGTGAGACAGTGGAAATGTGTGGAAAAGTGTGAAAAGAAAGTGGGTAGTGAATAGCGGGTAGTGAGTAGGGGCCTCGTGCTGAGATTGGAGGCACGCGCTGCGCGTCTGTGGAAGCGAAGGGATAGAAAAAATCGAAAATGAAAGACCCACCCTTGCAAAACCCAAACCCTCAAGGATGGGGCACCCTCGGGAGAAAGGCTTTGCGGAGAGTGGGAGAACGGACGTTGCGGTGTTATTAGCGCTGAAGCGCGAACTCCACGGGGATTGAAGTTTCTACGCGGATGGGAGTCTGGCCGCAGGTGGCGGGCTTGTAGCGCCACTGACGTATGGCTTGGAGCGACGCAGCTTCCAGGTCTGGTGGCGCGCGGTGAATGAGCGTCAGATGGGATAACGATCCGTCCGCCTCGATCACAGCGTAAAAAATTACGCGGCCTTGCTCACCACTGCTTCGAGCACTCAGCGGATACGGCGGTTGAATCCGATTCGCAAGTTCTGCTTCGTGTCCGCCATAGCAAGCGGCCCAGAATTCCGTGCCGGGCTGAATTTTAAAGCGCTCCGGATTTTCCATCACAATTTTTGAAATATCCAGAACTTTGACTGAGAGAATGATTTTGCGGCCTCGCATAGCCTGGGTTTCATAGGGAATCAGCCTTCCCGCGACGGGAGTTAAGGCACTGTATTCTATGCGTGAAATTTCGGGCGGGAGCATATTTTCATTTTCGGGGTAATCAGTGCTCAGGAGAGCGCCGTTCGCTGCATCGAAGCATAGGATGCGGGCGTTGCGTGGTTGCCATTTCACTTCCGTGCAGTCTTGCCGAACGCCAGCCTTTTCGCGCCTTTTTACCTTCGTTAGCGTTTCTTTTGGTGCAAGCTTAAGAGCGTCCTTCAGATGCAAAAGCTTATCGAATAGAAAAATGAGCTCCGGCTGGTAACTCAGCGTGCTTTTCTGCCAGTAGCCCATTGCGCCGCCGATGCGGAGTCGCTCGTAGGATCCAATCTGGATGACTTCCTTCCATTGGGAAGCGGAGACCCAATCAAAAGTGTACTGGCCCTGCACCAGGTCACCTTTAGAATCCAAAACTGGAGCTCGGCCCGAAGCGACATTGGAACGGAGTGCCTTCCGGCAAGTCTCCTCGATCGAGGCGGGCTCGGGAAACCAGCGTTTCGAGGTTCGGAGTTTCGTCCTTGCCCCTTGCCGAGACGCATATCGAGAGGAAGAAGCAAGCGACAAGCAGAATAGAGGATTTTAAGCGATTCATCTGAATGGGGATTATATGCCTGAATCTTATAGGAGAACGAGACTCTTGAGGAACGCACTTAAGAGGGATTCTACCGCACTGAATGTATGAGATGGGCTGCGGTCAGGATGATAGAAGGGGGCCGTTGCTAGGTGGTGTTCCAGAGAATGTCGAGGTGTTTTTCGACGGAGGAGAAGTCGTGGTCGCTGGCGGCGAGTGAGGCGCTGCGCTAGGTGCCGAGGATGGTCCGTGACGAGTGGCCAGTGATTCAGTATGAAAAGGGAGCGAGCTTCCCGGATTTTCCCGATTTTGCAATGGTCGACCGGAGCTTGTGATTGGAGGTGATGTATACTCCGGCGCGGTGAATGCCCTGAAATTTGGGTGCGGGACGGGAGATGTTTAGGAGATTACTGGGATGAGCGATTTGAACCGGCGGTCGTTTGTTGGGGCGACGTTGGCTGCGTTGCCCTTGGCGGTGTTGGGAGAGGCGGGCAGAGCGTCAGCGCTCGTGAGCGCACCAAGCGGAGCAGGCTGAGTGAGGCCGCGCTCGGGACCGCGGAACAGGTTGAAGCAGCTCGGGCAGCGGGAACAGCGGTAAAGGCTGCGCTTGTGCCGAACGGCGAGGACCGGGAAGGAGTGCATCACAGCATCGGAATCAGCACTACGGATTTTAAGGTGACGACGAAGGACAGCGGCGGGGCGCTTTTCCTTTTCGAGCACCACAATCATACGAAGAAGGGCGGGCCGCCGCGTCACTTGCACCACAACGAGGATGAATGGTTCTACGTGATCGAAGGAGACTACATCCTCGAGGCCGGGACGGAGCGCTTCCGTCTTGGGCCCGGGGATTCGATTCTTGGCCCGCGAAAAGTGCCGCATGTCTGGGCGTTCGTTGGAGACACGCCGGGCAAGTTACTGATTGCTTTTGCTCCTGCGAATAAGATGGAGGCATTTTTCCGGGACAACGCAAAGCAACTGAGCGGCGGGAAATATGCAAATGAGGCGGAGATGTATCAGGCCTACGGAATGGAATTGCTTGGACCGCCGCTTTCGGTTGGATGAGCCCGTCGGGCTACAAGCATAGTCAGAGTGGAATCACTTTCAGCGAAGCCGCAGTCATCCTCTCCGACCAGGTTGGGGGAAACTCCAGGATGACCGCGAGCAACTAAAACTGCTTGAAATCGAAGAGAGAATCTACGAAGAAGGTCACTTCGAGGGTGAAGTGTCGAGGCGGAGGAAGCGGGCTGCGTTGTTATAAAGGATGTCGCGCTTCTGCTGGGGCGTGAGGTAGCCGGCGTTCTGAATGACGCTGATGGAATAGGACATGAGATTGGGCCAGATGAGCTGGTCGGTGCCGAACATGACGCGGTCTTCGAAGCCGGCGTCCACCAGGCGTTCGATGTAGCGGTTCACTTCCTTGAGCGGATAGCTCCAGATGAGGCCGGCGACGTCGACATAAACGTGGGAGTTGGCCTGGAGGAGTGTGAGCATATTGTCAATCATGGGATAGCCGGCATGCATGACCTGGACGCGCAGTTTGGGATGGCGGGCGAGAAGATCTTCGAGCAGAAGCGGATTGCCCATGGAGCCGCGGAATTTCGGCATGGTGACGTTGGCGCGGCCGGAGCCGCCGGTGCCCATGTGGATGGCGACGGGAATGTCGAGCTCTTCGGCGAGGGCGAAATACTGGTCGACGCTGGGATCGCTGGGGGAGAGGCCCTCGTACTGGAGGCCGATTTCGCCCATGACCTTGAAGCCGCCCTTCGTGAAATCCTTGCGGAGTTCATCGAGCGGGACGCGTTTGCTGGACGCCATACCCGCGGTGAAACTCGTGCCGGGAATGACGCGCTTGGGTGCAGCGTCGCGCCATTTCTGAACGCTCTTGGGGTCGCCGAAAACCACTGCGGTGACGTTGAGGCGCTTCATTTCGGCGACGACATCTTTGAGGTATTCGCCTTTCGCGGCGGGATAGAGCTTGGGAGTGCATTCTTCCTGGGCCCAGCCGAAAGGCGCTTCCTTAGTGTCCGGATCGGAGGCGAGGAATCGCGAAGTGTTGGGGCACATGGGAGTCGCACTGGCAGGAGACTCGTCCATGGCGTGGACGTGGACGTCAATGACCGGAGGGACGTCCGCAGTCGTGTTCTGAGCGCGAGAGACTTGAGCGCCGGTGAAGAAAGCAAGAGCGCACGTAAGTGGAAAGGCAGAAAGACGGCACAGGGACGGCATGAGGTCTCCTTTGGGACGAGTCGGGCCACCTTTGTAGAACATGCGGGTTAGCTGCGCAAGTGAAACGCCGGAGTAATCCTTCGCTGCGCTCAGGATGAGAGTGGGGAGAGACGAAGAGTGGAAGGCGGGTCGTGAGCCTCGCCGGCGATCTAGATGCAGATCAGCTTGCCGCAGATCCTTGTACTCAAGACGACAGTGAGGCACGTTTCATTTGGTGAATAGTCGCCCGCGGGTCCGGGCAGGATGGAAATTTTCGGGTGGTGAAGGAGATAGCTCATGCGAAGTATGCGGATCAAGGAACTAACTAGCGCGGCGATTGCGCTTGCAGCGGGGATGGCTTTGCTGGCCTCGCCGGGATTGGCGCAGAATGCGCAAAGCGGTGGTCCCTATAAGGTGCTGAAGACAGCTAAAGTGGGCGGTGACGGCTACTATGATTATATTTTCGCGGACGTGAGAGACCGCCGATTGTACATTCCACGCGGAGGAGCGTACGGAGAATTGACGGTTTTCAACTTAGATACGCTTGCACCGGTTGGGACGATTGCCGGCGTTAAAGCGGGCGGCGCCACGGTCGATCCGAAATCACACCACGGATTCTCCACGACAAAGCCGATCACCATGTGGGACACGAAGACCTTGAAAGTAATCAAGACCATTAACGTGGATGGCCGTCCTGATGGGATTCTGTTTGATCCCTACAACGAGCGCGTTTGGGTTCTGAGCCATCAGCCACCGTACGCGACGGTGATCGACGCGAAGAAAGGCACAGTGGTTGGCACACTGGACCTGGGGGGCGCGCCGGAGGAGGCGGTCAGCGATGACAAAGGCACAATCTACATAAACATTTCGGACAAGGCCAACATTGCCGTAGTGAATGCGAAAAAGATGACCGTTACGGCGCACTACGACGTAAGTTCGAAGGGCGCGCACGGAAGCGGGCTGGCACTTGACGCAAAGAATCACGTGCTCTTTGCCTACTACCGCGAGCCGTCGCCCACGGTGGTGATTGTGAACGCCGAAAACGGCAACATTATAACGACCCTCCCGACGGGAATGGGCGTGGATACCGTGGCATTCAATCCCGCCACGATGGAAGCCATCAGCGCGGAATACGCGGGGTCGATGACGTTCATTAAGGAGAAAAGTCCCACGAGCTTCGAGGTGGAGCAGACCTTGGAAACGATGAAGGGCGCCAAGACGCTAACCCTCGACACAAAAACGAATCACCTGCTGACCATGGCTGCGGAGTTCAGTCCACCTCCACCTGACGCGAAGCCGGGACCAGGAGGGCGGCCTCCGCGCGGAGCGATCGTGCCGGGATCGTTCACGATTCTGATGGTGGGCAAGGAGTAGTGAGTAGCAAGAAACGAAGTCCACGCGAAGGAATTGGCGAAGAATCGTAATCGCTAAGTTTGCCGCCTTCACGGCAACGGGCCTTCTCATGTATGGCTCCGGCTCTCGCACCTAACTTAGCCGCGCTCGGCGTAACCCGCAAATTTAGACCCTTAGCGAGCCACGGAATCCCCTGGCGGCATAGTAAGACTCCGCTCCGTTGTGATACACGAAGACACGGCCGAAGCGGCGATCACCAAAGATGGCGCCGCCAAGCTTTCTAACATCAGCGGGCGTTATCAGCCAACTCGACGTCGCCGTATCGAAAATTCCAAGTTTCTGCAGCTCTCGATATTGTTCTTCCGTCAAAAGCTCAACGCCCATGGCCGCGGCCATTTCCATGGCGTTGCTTTTCGGTTTATTTTCTTTCCTGGAATCCAGTGCTTCGCGGTCGTAGCAAAGACTTCTGCGGCCTTTCGGACTTTCCGGTGAACAATCAAAAAAGATGTATTCGCCCGTCTTCTTATCATGACCAACAACATCCGGCTCACCGCCAGTGTTTTCCATTTCGCCGAGAGACCGCAATTTGTTTGGATTCGCTTCCAGCTTCGCTTTTACTTTGGCCCACTCGAGACCTTCGTGGCGGTTCCTATTCTTCTCAAAGCGGGCTTTCAATGTTCCGAGTAGTTCTTCGCGTTGTTCTTGTGAAAACTCCTTTTTTGCCTTAGCGCCTTTCATATCGGGTTCCTCTTCCGTGTTGTGTCATGTTAGGCCGGTCTTTAATTAGGCCGGTCTATCCGAAATAAGCTGTCGAAGGACATGGCCCTTCCACATCCAAAGTCCCGTAAGGACCATTACAGGAAAGAAAACAAACCGAGTAGCGGGGGCATAGTCTGGAAGTTTTTCAAAAGGACTATAAATATAACCGAGTATCGGGATGGCGGTGATGATGTGAATCCAACGAAGAATCGAACGCATGGAAATCCTTATTTTCATGGCCAAGCCTCTCTTTCGATGCCGATGTTATTGCAGCCCGGCAACAACCCGTTCCAGGCCGCCGAAGAACTTCTTCCAGCCGTAGGTCGCGCCTTTGTAGGCGGCGTCTTGATCGGGACGGAAGCCAGAATGCTCCATGCGCACGAGCGTTCCGCCTTCGGTTGCAACCAAAGTCCAAACCACGACGCTCTCCATTCCCAAAGTGCCCCAGCTATAGGAGAGTTTTTTATTGGGTTCGACGACCAGGACTTCAGCATCGATTATGCCGTTCCATTGGGGCGCGGGTGTAGAGCGGAAAGTAAACCTATGGCCCACGACAGGCTGGAAGTCGTTGTCCATCAGCCACTCCTTAATCAGCGGGCCCTGCGTGAGAGCGCGCCAGACTTTTTCCGGCGGGTGAGGCAGTTCTTTTTCAATCACCACTGAGCGCGTAGTAGTCATTGGTCCATCCTTTTGAGTAAGTCTTCGAGGCGGTCAAACCGGTCGTGCCAAAAGCGGCTGTAGTAGCTCATCCAGTCCACCAGCGGTGCGAGAGCTCGCGGCTGAGCGCGGTAATGAGTCTGGCGTCCCGTGTGCCGAGCGCGCACCAGGCCCGCGTGCTTGAGTACTGCCAGATGTTTGGATACAGCCGGCTGCGAGACGCCCGCGCGATCGGTCAAAGCATGAACGGTCTGGTAGCCCTCCCTGCTCAGCCGCTCGAAAATCGCTCGGCGGGTAGGGTCGGCGAGTGCCTTGAAAACAATGTTTGCGGCGTTTCCCATGCGCAAACCATAACTGCGCGGTTATGGGTTGTCAACTACAAATTCAAATGGGCAGCGGAGTCAGTGCCTATCGATGGGGAAGAGTGAGCAGGCCACCTCAAGACGCAGGTTCAAACCACGAACCTGGGGCACCCTCGGCAGAGAAAAGCGAGGAGAAAGACGCAGGCCCCGCCCTGCGCTACAGGAAAATTTGCGATGATCGGTGGGTGAGTAGTGTGAGGGTTAGCGGGTCAAATTTGTTCGGGGACGACGTAGGGAGCGCGATAAGTGCCGCGAAGAAGCGTATTGGCTTCGTCGTCGTTTAGGACTTGCTCGGTGGCGGGATCGAAATTCAGGGTGCGGCCGAGGCGATAGGAGGCGTTGGCCAGATGGACCAGCGTTACGGACATGTGGCCCTGGTCGATCGGGGCGTGAATATCCTCGGCGCGGCGGCGGCGGACGCAATCGATGAAATTTGCAAAGTGATCGCCGTCGGCTTTGCCGTGTGGGCCGGGTACGACCTCATCGGTCAGCCACGTTTTGTAGGCGTCGTAGCCGTCGATGGCGAGATAGCCTTTGGATCCGTAGAAAATGTTGCCGATGGTGTTGGTCTTGGCGTCCTTTGGGCCAAGCGAAGGCTGTTTGCCGGCAGGTTTTTTGCTCGCATGCGGAGTGAGGCCCGCGGGCGGTACGGCGCTGGCGCCGTAGGCACCCGTGCCGATTTCGGCTTCGTGATTGGTGATCCAGTGGCGGATTTCGAGTTCCATCATTTTGCGTTTGCCGCCGGGCGCGTCGAAATAGTAGACGGCGTTCAAGACGTTGGGAGTTTGCTGGTCGTCCTCGAACATGAAATGTCCGCCCATGGCGGAAACGGAAACGGGGAAGCCGACGCCTAATCCCCAGCGAGCGATATCGATTTCGTGGATGGCCTGATTGCCGGCTTCGCCGTTGCCGGTGTCCCAAATCCAGTGCCAATTGTAGTGAAAGCGATTGCGAGTGAAAGGCTTGAGCGGGGCGGGGCCGGTCCAGAGATCGTAATTGACGCCGGCGGGAACGGGCTCCGGCAACGCGTGGCCAATGGTGTCGCGCCACTTGTAGCAGATGGCGCGAGCGAGGTAGACGTCGCCGATGGTGCCGTCGCTTAAATGACGAATGGCTTCGAGCATGCCGGGATTGGAGCGGGACTGGCTGCCATGCTGGCAAATGCGGTTGTACTTTTTTACGGCGCGAACGAGTTGGCGGCCTTCGAAGGTGTTGTGCGAGCAGGGCTTTTCGACATAGACGTCTTTGCCGGCCTGGCAAGCCCAGATGGCGATGAGCGAATGCCAGTGATTGGGAGTGGCGATGGAAATGGCGTCGATGTCTTTGTCCTCGAGAAGCTTGCGAACGTCACCATAAGGCTTGGGCTTGGGGAGGCCCATCTGTTCGACGTTGCCGAGGCGCATGTTTAGGACATTTTCGTCGACGTCGCAGAGGGCGGCGAGTTCGACTCCGGGAACATGAGCGAAGCCGCGAATGTGATCGTGGCCGCGGCCGCGGACGCCGCAGACGGCCACACGGACGCGATCGTTGGCGCCAAGAATTTTGCCGCCGAGAGCGAGCGCGGCTGCTCCCACCGTGATGGCTTTTCCAGTAGCTTTCAGAAAATCACGCCGCTCGATTTCCATGTTCGCCGCCTTTGTGCCGCTAACGTCATTGCAAGCCGCATATTACAACTTCCGGTGCGAGTGCGCACATGGTGCGATGAAGGAATGACGGCCAGAGATAGCGGTGATGTCGTGATGAAGGAAACCACTTTGCGAAGTTTGAGAGCGTGAAGCATCAGGTGAAAACAGAAGTTTTTGCCGGAAGACGAGGCGTGTAGTACGCTCTCGGCGCCTTTGGGGAGCAACATGAAAATAAACTTGAAAAGCATTTTAGGCGGGGTGGTTTGCGCGGCGATTTTTTCGCTGGCGGCGGGTGGAGTGGTCTCGGCGGCGGCGCAATCGGCGGCCGACAAATTCGAGGTGTCATTTCCGGCGTCGGTGCATGCGGGAGCGATCACCGGGCGCGTGTTCGTGGTGATCAGCAAGAAGGACAAGCCGGAGCCGCGGTTGGCGGCGGGAAGCTGGGGCGATTCGGGGCCGCTGTACGGAGTGGACGTGAACGGGCTGGCGCCAGAGCAAGCGGCGGTGATTGACGCGAGCACACCGGGGGCGCCGGTGCAGAGCCTTCGAGATATTCCCGCGGGCGATTATTTCGTGCAGGCGATCATGAACATTTATACGGAGTTTCACCGCGCGGATGGGCACACAGTGTGGCTGCACATGGACCAGTGGGAGGGGCAGCACTTCAACCGGTCGCCGGGGAATTTGTACAGCGAAGTGCAGAGCGTGCGCCTGGATGCGGCGGCGGGATACGACATCAAGCTGAGCTTGACGAAAGTGATTCCGCCCATCGAAGAGCCGGCGGATACGCCGTGGGTGAAGCACATAAAGATTCAGAGCGAACTGTTGACGAAATTCTGGGGGCACCCGATCTACATCGGCGCAAGTGTGCTGCTGCCGAAGGGCTATGACGAGCATCCGAACGCGAAGTATCCGCTGATCATTGAACACAACCATTTCAACTTGAGACCACCATTTGATTTTTCGACGGAGTATTTTGCGATTAGCGCGAAATTGCGGAAGTCGTTGACGAATCTGAACCGCGAGACAGGCTATGAGTTTTATCAGTCGTGGAATTCGGACAATTTTCCCCGGATGATCGCGGTGACGTTTCAGCATCCGACGCCTTATTACGACGATTCGTACGCGGTGAATTCGGTGAACAACGGGCCGTATGGCGATGCGCTGGTGAAGGAGATGATTCCGTATCTGGAGGCGCATTTCCGGATGATTGCGAAGCCGTACGCGCGGGTGTTGACGGGAGGATCGACGGGCGGATGGGAATCGCTGGCGGAGCAGGTCTTCAATCCAGACTTTTTTGGTGGGACGTGGACGCTGTATCCCGATTCGATTGATTTTCGGCGGTATGGTTCGGTGAACGCGTACGAAGATGACAACGCGTTTTTTGAACCGGGGCATACGTGGGTGCAGGTGCCGCGCTACATCATGAGGACTTCGGAGGGACAGCCGGAGATTACGATTCAGCAGTTCAGCCAGATGGAGAATGTTCTGGGAAGTCATAATCGCTCTGGCGAACAGATTGAAATTTGGGATGCGGCGTATGGGCCGGTTGGCGAGGATGGTTATCCGAAGCCGCTATGGAACAAAGCGACGGGGAAGATCGATCACAGCGTGGCTTTGTACATGCGCGACCATGGGTACGACTTGAGCTACAACATTCGAACGAATTGGACGACGCTGGGGCCGAAGCTGCGCGGGAAGATTCACGTGTACGTCGGCGACATGGACAATTTTTATTTGAACTTGGCGGTGTACAAGCTGGAAGAGGAGATGAAGGCGTTGAAGGATCCGCCGTGCGATTGCGAATTTCAGTATGGGCGGCCGATGAAGGGGCATGGATGGCAGCCGACTTCGACGGCGAATCTGGTGCGTTGGATGGCGGAGCATATGGAAATGAATGCGGGCGGAGAGGATGTGAAGCAATGGAATTACTGAAACGAAGAGACATGATCCGCGTACAAATTGTGATATAATCTGACAAGTAGTAAGGACTTAACAGTGGCTTATCGGTCGATGGACCAGATTTGGGCCGCGACCGAATCACCTCGGCTGACCTAAATAGGAAAACCCTTGGGAAAAGGTAAGAGGCAGGTGAGCACACCGCCGCGGCGTCAGGGCTGGATGGCCTTCGCCACTGTATTTGAGGCGGTTCTAGATCGATTCGGTTGGCCCGGTGCTCTTTTGGTGTTTGCGGCCTATTTCGTGGAAAAATATGCCACACTCAAACAAAAGCGAGACGTAATTGACCTATATTTGCTTGGACGGAATGCGAGTTCGCTCTATACGCATTTGGTATTGGGAGGCATATTCGTAGCTGCGCTCCTAGCTCAGCGCCACTACTTCCGAAAGAAGCTTAGGATAAAAGACGAAGAATTGACACGATTAGGGCTTTGGAAAACCGAACATCAAGAGAAACAAATAGGTGCCCCGCTGCATCATACTGAGCGGAAATGAGGTTGAAGCTATGGTAGTTGCTATTGCGTTTGTCCTGTTGTTATTTATGGAGTCGGCTCGTCGCCAACACAGAGAGACGGTAGCTCTTCAATATCAGTACGCCCTTTTTGCTATTAGGGACGATCTAAGGGAACAAGCAATGAAGGATCCTAAGGTTGCGACGAATTGGGTATTTCAATACTTGGATAGCACCATTGCGAAATCCATCTCTCTGCTGCCCGCTTTGAGTATTTGGCAACTCCTTGGCCTGTTTATGACGCATCGAAACGATGATAGCGTTGAAAAGTTGCGCGCAAAGCTGGAGTTTGAATACAAGAAGCCCCAAAATCAGCAATTCAAAAGAGTCGAAGAGAAACTGATGGCGACGATAGGCGAATTCCTTATCGATCGACACATACTTGCGCTTGTCCTCTCTGTCTCTGCCTTGGTGTTGCCGTTCGCGCTAGTACAGGGCATTCAGAAGATCAGGAGGAGATCGCTCGAACTGGTTGTTGAGTCTCCTGAGACCTCTACGCTCAGCGACTTCGTTACCGTTCCTGCGTGACTCTCACTCCGAGCCTGGCGCGGGGGAAGTGTCGCGCAGGAGGCTTACTTCCTGCCGTTTTTGGCGAGTGCATAAGATGAATACTAGCTCTATCGGATCGTCGATTCGAGTGGAACGGCGTTTTGTAGTTTAGGCGGTATAAAAGATCATGTTTGAAAACCTGACAGAGAAGCTGCAACGAACATTCAAGAATCTGCGCGGGCAGGGGAAGCTCTCGGACGAGCACCTGGACGCGGCGCTGGCGGAGATTCGCGAGGCGCTGCTCGAAGGCGACGTCAACGTCGGCGTAGCGGACGAGTTGCTGGCGAACATTCGTGCGAAATCGCTGGGCAGCGAAGTGATGCTGCAACTTTCGCCGGACCAGCAAGTCGTCAAAGTGGTGCGCGACGAACTGACGGCGCTGTTGGGGAAGCATGCCAAACCGTTGTTTGCTTCGCGGCCGCCTTCGGTGTGGATGATTGTGGGCTTGCAAGGTTCCGGTAAAACCACGACGACGGGCAAATTGGCGAAATGGCTGGTGCAACATGGGCACCGGCCGCTGGTGGTTTCGACGGACGTGTACCGTCCTGCGGCGCGCGAACAGTTGGCGCAGGTGGCCAAGGCGGTGGGGACGGCGCTATGGCCGGGGGCGGGAACGGACAAGCCGCTGGAAATCGTCAAAGGTGCGATCAAGGAAGCGAAGCTTTCCGCGAGCGACGTGGTCCTTGTGGACACGGCGGGCCGCTTGCACATTGACGACGATTTGATGAGCGAATTGAGCACGCTGAAGAAAGAGCTGCAGCCGAGCGAGATTCTGTTCATCGCCGACGCCATGATCGGACAGGACGCAGTGAAATCCGCGGGGGAGTTTCATAAGAGGCTTGGACTGACGGGCGTGATCCTGACGAAACTGGACGGCGATGCGCGCGGCGGAGCGGCGTTGAGCATCAGCAAAGTGTCGGGAGCGCCGGTGAAGTTCGTGGGGCTCGGCGAAAAATACGACGCGCTGGAAGGATTTTATCCGGAGCGAATTGTTTCGCGCGTGCTGGGCATGGGCGACATCATGTCGCTGATTGAACGGGCGGAGCAGACGGTCGATAAGAAAGCGGCCATCGAACTTGAGCGCAAGCTGCGCAAAGAGGGATTCACGCTGGAGGATTTTCGCGATCAATTGAAACAGATTCGCAAGATGGGGCCGCTCGAACAGCTTGTGGACATGCTGCCGAAGATGGGACCGCTGCAAAATATTCCGAAGGACGCGAAGGTGGACGAAGGAAAGCTGAAGCAGGTCGAGGCCATCATCAATTCGATGACCAATCAGGAGCGCAGGGATCACAGCGTCATTGATGGGAAGCGGCGGAAAAGGATCGCGAAGGGCAGCGGCACGACTGTGCAGGATGTGAACACGGTTTTGAAGCAGTACCTGCAAATGCGCACGATGATGAAGCAGTACGGCGCGCTGGCCGCGCGGGCGAAGATGAAAGGACTGGGGAAACTGGCGGGATTATCCTGAGGCACGAGTCTCTTCGGTAGTGTCCTAATTTCGGCCGGCGCGTTGGCCACTCGAGGATAAAATGCGGAACCGAACATCACTCTCGCGCCGTGTGCAGACAGGCGCAAGCTTTTGTCGCGTCATTATTCTCCAAACCGGGAGCAAGGCTGCCGCACTCCAAGTTAAGACAGCGCGGTTCACTTTTTGGGTTCCAAACCGAAATAGAGACTGGCGGTTCTCAGGGCGAGGGACTCGGGGTCAAGGTCGATGCGGTTGGCGAGGATGATGATGGTGAGATTGTCGGCGGTGAAGCGCTCGATGACCGTACGGAAGCCCGTCGTAGTTCCGGTGTGCCACATGCGCGGATGACCCTTGTAGGGATCGAGGAACCAGCCGAATCCGTAGGAAACGGGCGCGCCGGGATGAAGCTCGGCGTCTTTGGGCTGATAAGGTTGGGACCCATCGTTGAGTTTTGCAGTTGTTAGCGCGGGCTGCATCTCCTCTTCGCTTAGTAAGGTGTGGTTGCGCAGCGCATCGTCCCATTTGGCGAGATCCTCGAGATTCGAATAGATGCCGCCGTCGCCCAGCGTGGCGGATGTAGAACTCTGGTCGGTTTCCTTCAAAGTATCGCCAGCTTTTGAGTAGCCGAAGGCGCGGTTGGTGACTTCATTCTTTCCTCTTTGATAGACGAGCGTGTGATCCATGTGAAGAGGGGAAAAAATCCGTGCGTTGAGAAAATCGCCGAAGGGTTGGCCGGAGACTTTTGCGATGATGAGACCGAGTACGACATAGCCGGAATTGCTATACGCCCAGCTCGTTCCCGGAGGAAACTTTCCTTTGGTTTCTTCTTTCAAGAGGCCGAGCACTTCATTGTCCTGGATTTGGTGATCAGGCGACCAGATCGGGCCTCTTGTTTTCTCCTGCGCGTCCATCAAGTCTTCGTAATCGGGCAAACCCCCGGTGTGATTGAGGAGATTGCGGATGGTGATGTCCTTGCCGTAGGCGGGGAAATCCGGAAATATTTCCGTCAGCGTCTGGTCATAACGCAGTTTTCCGTCATGGACGAGGAGCAGGACGGCCATCGCCGTGAATTGCTTGGTGAAAGAAGCCAGACGGAAGTTGGTGTACGCGTCGATTTTTGCATTCGTGCGCAGGTCACGGACGCCGTATCCCTTTTCAAACAACGTGTGCCCGTCTTTGCGCACGAGCACTGCCAGCCCGGGCGCATGTTCTTGCGTGACGGCCGTGAAAATCTCATCGACTTGCTTTTCGATTGGCGAACCGAGACCTTGCGCGTGGGCTTCGATTGCAAGAGCCAAGAGCGCGACGGCGAAAGGAAGGAGCGCTAAGCGCATGAGGCCTCCGGGGGACGCCGAAGAGAATAGCATTCCCGCGGGTCGTTCCTCGCCCGGTAACGCAGGCGCGTTGACTGTCTTCGTCACCGAGAAAGCTTGTGACATGCGATGCGCATGACGCACCGCGCTTAGCGTAAGAACAATTCATGAGGCTCGCTGCCAGTGATGGCGATTCCTTGCATATTCCCGCGCTGCGAAGCCAAGCCGTCGTTTATACTCCTGTGGCGGTGATGGCCCCGCCGGGCGGCGCCCCAGAAAAACAAGGATCGAGGGAATCAGCGCATGCAACCGTATGATCTGATCGTCATTGGCTCAGGGCCGGGCGGCCAACGCGCCGCCATCCAGGGAGCGAAAGCCGGAAAACGCGTCGCGATGGTCGAAAAGCAAGCGGCGGTCGGCGGCGTATGCGTCAATACCGGCACGATTCCCAGCAAGACGATGCGCGAAGCCGTGCTGCATCTTTCCGGTTTTTATTCGAAGACCTTCTACGGATCGAATTACAACGTCAAGGAAAACGTGACGATGGCGGACCTGAATTTCCGCGTGTCATCGCGTCATCGAGAACGAAGTGGCGGTCACGCAGGACCAGCTCCGGCGAAATGGAGTGGACGTCCTTCACGGCTTCGGAAATTTCATCGATGCACACCACCTTCGCGTACAAAACGGCGATGGCTACGCGGAACTGGAAGGGCAATATTTCGTGATCGCCACAGGCACGAAGCCGGCGCTGAACCCGAAAGTGCCTATCAACGGGCGAACCATCATCGACAGCGACCAAATTCTGACGCATGCCGGAGATTCCGCGGACGCTGATCGTGGTGGGCGGCGGCGTGATCGGAGTGGAGTACGCGTGCATGTTTGCGACGTTCGGCGTGCGCGTGATTATCGTGGAAAAGCGGCCGAGGCTTCTGGAATTTGCCGATACGGAGATGGTCGAAGCACTGACCTATCACATGCGCGACCACCGCGCCACGCTGCGGCTGAACGAGGAAGTTGAGAGCGTGGAAGAGTTGCCGGACGGAAAAGTGGCGGCCAACCTGGTAAGCAAAAAACGAATCAACGGCGATGCTTTGCTGTATGCGGTTGGCCGGCAAGGCAACGTGGACCAGCTGAACCTCGCCGCTGCCGGCATCGAATCCGACGACCGCGGCCGCATCAAGGTCGACGCGGATTTCCATACCTCGCAGCCGCACATTTTTGCGGTGGGCGACGTCATCGGCTTTCCGAGTCTGGCGTCGGTCTCGATGGAGCAGGGCCGCATCGCAGCGGCGCATGCGTTTGGTTTGCAGGTGCAGACGGACCCCGCAAGTTATCCGTACGGGATCTACACGATTCCGCAGATATCTTTTATTGGAAAGACGGAAGAGCAGCTCACCGACGAAGATGTTCCGTATGAAGTTGGGCTTGCCTATTACCGCGAGATCGCGCGGGGACAAATCACCGGCCATACGGAAGGCCGTCTCAAACTTTTATTCCACCGCGAGACGCTTGATCTGCTCGGCGTACACATTTTTGGCGAAGATGCTGCGGAGTTGCTGCACATCGGTCAGGCGGTGTTCAAGCTGAAGGGCAAAATCACATACTTCATCAACACGGTCTTCAACTATCCCACGCTGGCGGAGTGCTATAAGACGGCGGCGTTTAACGGCCTCAACCGCCTCAGCTGAAAGTCCGAATCAACGCGCTTCGTCTGGACAAATATCAGGCCCAGCCTTGGCGGTATTCGCGCTTCAGGTAATCATTGGCCTGGGCGACGTTGGTGACGCGCATGTTGGCGCCGTCGTAATTGATCTTTTTTCCCGCGCGAAGCGCGACTACGCCGAGAAGCATGACTTCCGTGAGGCGCGCGGCGTATTCGAACGGGCAGGAGCTTTCCGTTTTGCCTTTGGCGGCGTTCACCCAGTTCATTTCGTGGGCTTCGTTTTCGATGCGCGGCAGCGTTTGCGGGGGCTTGCCGTAAGAGTCGTTGAGCGACGTGGGCAAAAGGCGCGGCTTCAAGCCGTAAGTATCGTGAAGCAGCTTACCTTTGCTGCCGACGAGCAGCGCGCCGCCGCCTTTATTCAGTTCTTCATCGCCGAGTTCCTCGGGCTTATCGGGCATCAGACCGCCGTCGTACCACGTCATCTTGACGGGCGGCATGGAGCCGCGCGCTGGGAACTCATAGAAGGTTTGCGTGGCGTGCGGGTAGGACACGCCGTTGAATGGGGTCGAGACGGTCTCGATGGTCGTCGGCAGGTCCAGGTTGAGAGCCCACATGGAGTGGTCGATCAAATGAGCACCCATGTCGCCGATGGCGCCCATCCCCAATCCGACCAGCCCCGCCAGTTGAAGGGATGGTAGATAGGGTGATAGTCGATCTGTGGCGCGACTCCGAGAAAAAGATCCCACGAGAGTTTGTCTGGGACGGGGTAATTCCCCGCAAGAGCGGCTGCGAGGCGGGCGTTGACTCCCGGACCGTTCCATTTAAGAGTGGCGCCAGGTTCTTTGAGAGGTTCGGGGCGAGGCACGCCTTGCGGCCAGAAACCAAGCGGACGATTTGTCCAGACGTGGACCTCGCGCACTTCGCCAATCGCCCCAGCTCGAATGTATTCGACCGTGGTGCGCGCGTCGTTGAAAGAATGGCCTTGATTGCCCATTTGCGTAGCGACTTTGGTTTCCTTGGCGCGCCGCGCAAGCTGCCGCGCTTCATCGACGCACCAGGTAAGCGGCTTTTGCACGTAGACGTGCTTGCCAAGGGCCATGGCGGCGAGGGCGATGTGCGCGTGCATGTGGTCGGAGGTGGCGACGAGGACGGCGTCGATGTCCTTCTGTTTTTCGAGCATCTCGCGATAGTCCTGATAGCGCTTGGCCTTGGGCAGATGTTCGTTCTTCAAGCGAATCATCCCATCGAGGCGAGCCTTGGCCTTGACGCGATCGAACTCGACGGGAGGCTTGCCGGGGGCGGGCGGCGAATCGGGCTCGTCCAGTCGCTTTTGCAGGGCGGGTATTTCGGTGTCGAGTTTATCGAACGAGTTGCCAGCATAGCCCCAATCAACGTCGCAAAGTGCGACGATGTTCTGGCTGGCGAGATTGATCAGGTTGGCGCGGCCCATGCCGCCGATGCCAACACCGGCGATATTTAGCATGTCGCTGGGTGGAGTGAAGCCGCGCCCGAGGACATGCCTTGGCACGATGGCAATGGCTGCGCCGCCAGCGGCAACTTCGGTCAAGAACTTGCGGCGAGACAGTCCGTTCTTTTCGCTCATGGGTTGCTCCTCGAAGGCAGCGGGCATTATCGCGCTCCCGGCAGCACATTGCGATTGCTAAGTTCGAGGGGCCCCAAAGCAGAGCCGGACTTAGGAAGGTGGTCAGGCGTGACGTGGGGAAATCATGTCCATTCCGGGTTCTGCACCTAATCAACCGCCAGGAAGCGGACCGGCCCAGCGACTCTCCGATTGCCGCAAACCGCCCGGACAGGCTAAGATAGCGTGTGGAGGCAAGAGTTAGTGCTCACTATTCGTTTGTCCAGGATTGGGAAGAAGAAGAAGCCATTTTACCGCGTCGTGGTGATTGAGAGGACGCGGCCCCGCAATGGGCGTG
This sequence comes from uncultured Acidobacteriota bacterium, assembly GCA_963824515.1. GTDB lineage: Bacteria > Acidobacteriota > Terriglobia > Acidiferrales > UBA7541 > Acidiferrum. Next base: position 236,270 of record CAWGPN010000008.1, on the reverse strand, counting down.
TTGTGGAAGCGGTGGGGACCTATGATCCGCTGAAAAAGCCCGCGGAGATCAAGCTTAACACCGAGCGCATCAAACACTGGCTCGGAGTCGGCGCGCAACCCAGCGATACCGTGCGAAGCTTCATCCGCCTTCAGAAGATCGCGTAATTCCAGCGAAATCTCCATCTCTTGCGCGTCCCCCGTTAGAGCGGGGAACGTTTTCCACGATTGGTGGAGAGTCGAGCAGGAGGAGGTGAAGGATGAAAGAGCTGGTCGAAGCCATTGCCAAGGCTCTTGTGGACCACCCCGAAGACGTGCAGGTCCGGCCGGTCGACGGCTCGCAGGTCACCGTTCTTGAGCTACGGGTGAATCCGGAAGATCTCGGCAAGGTGATTGGGCGGCAAGGGCGCACGGCAAAAGCGGTGCGCACTCTTCTCGGTGCCGCTGGCATGAAAGTAAAAAAGCGCTACACGCTCGAGATCCTGGAAGATTGAGCGCTGAAGCCCATCGTTGGGTAATCGTCGCGAGGATTCTCCGGCCTCGCGGCAACAAAGGCGAAGTGGCCGCGGAACTCCTCACGGATTTTCCCGAACGGTTAACCAAACTGACGGAAGTTTTTCTTGGCAGGAGCGGAGGAACCGCAGGTGCCGAGCCATACCTGACCGCGGTCAAATCCTGCTGGCTCAGCCAGAACCACAAGGGCCAGGCCGTTTTTCATTTTGAAGGAAGCAACTCGATCACGGAAGCAGAGAAGTTTCGCGGACTGGATGTGCTGCTGCCGATTGAAAAACGAGTGACGCTCGGCCCGGGCCGGTATTTTGTGGATGATCTGATCGGTTGCTCCGTCTTTGAAACTTTAGAAGGAACGTCCGTCGTTTCGTCTTCGCCGTGTTCACTGGCAACCGCGCCGTCTTTGCTTGGCGCAGTCAAGGAAGTGCAATTCACAGGGGAAGGTGTGGCCGGCACACCGCTGCTCGTTGTCGATACGCAAGCCGGCGATCTGCTGATTCCGCTGGCCGAAGATATTTGCAGACGCGTCGATACTGCCGGCCGGCGAATTGACGTCGTGCTTCCAGACGGCCTTCGTATTTTGAAAGAGAATGTGTAAGCCCAGGTTTACGTTAGACTGGCGGAAGCGATGCGTTTCGACCTGATTACCATTTTTCCGGAATTTTTTTCCGGCCCGCTGGATCACGGCATTCTGCGGCGCGCCCGCGAGACAAATCTTGTCGATGTGCAAATCCAGGATCTCCGCGTGTTTACCAAGGATCGCCACCGCAGCGTGGATGACCGGCCGTTTGGCGGCGGCGAGGGGATGGTGCTAAAGCCGGAGCCGCTTTTCGAGGCTGTCGAAGCGCTCCTTGGACGCAGCTTTGGAAACGCCGGGCAGCCGGCCCCGCCTGACCCGAAGACTGCCATCGTTCTGATGTCGGCTTCCGGGAAACTTTTCCGGCAGGAAACGGCGCGCCGGTTTGCGAAGCTGGATCGCATCGTTTTGGTATGCGGTCGGTATGAGGGAGTCGATGAGCGGGTCGCGGATAATCTCGCCACGGAGGAAATCTCAGTCGGCGACTACGTGCTTAGCGGTGGCGAACTTCCGGCGATGCTGATCATTGACGCGGTGACGCGGCTGCTTCCGGGCGCGCTGGGGAATGAAGCGTCTTCCCAGAATGAATCGTTCAGCAAAAATCCGGATTCCTCCGGGGAGGCTTTTTTTGCGGGTGCACAGCTCACTGCTCCCCTGCAAACAAACACGAAGCTTCGCGGCGCAGTAGACAGTCGCGGCGCACACCCGGCGAATCACCTGCTCCTGGATTTTCCGCATTACACGAGGCCCGCTGATTTTCGCGGCTGGAAGGTGCCGGAGGTCTTGATCGGCGGCAACCACGCGGAAGTGGCAAACTGGCGCCGCGCCGCGGCACTTGAGAAGACCCAGCGTAACCGTCCAGATTTGTTGTTGCGATGAAATTCCGCGGCGGTCTACTGAACGTTCTGTGAGACCAGCGATCCAGACCGGCTTTTTCGGTTTCCAATCGCGGCCTGCGTTCCGGTCTGGTCGGCACTCCCGAACAGGTCGCGGAGCGCGGCTGTAGGCACCGCTGCGTAAGTTTTTGTTGCGTCCTTGCCCACCCTGCCATTTCTCTGCTTTGCCTCATCGCTTTCCTATGCTATTCTTTTTCCCGGCATGATCTCTATCGCGACGAAGCGAATTACCACGACGACGTCTATGTCGATTACCTCGACTAAGACGAAGTCCACTATTTTCGCTTCCGGCGCGTGGAGAAACAGCTAGCAAGCTAGAAAAAGTTTCCAACCCACCGCCTGAAGCGAACCTGGCGGTGGGTTTCTTCTTTTAAGCCCCTTCCAGAGACGCTCCAGCGGAAACCAGGAGCGGACGTCATGAGTCCCGAACACGTGCAGGAAGAAGCACCCGCAGAAGACGGCTTAGCGGAAAGCTTTTCGCTGGCCGAAAGCGAAAGTCTCGAGAGATTTCCCCGAAGCGTTGTTGCCTTGAAGTTCGGCGGCAGCTCTTTGCTCGGCGCCGCGAGGATGCTGCATGCCGCTGGCCTCGTCGGTTCCGCGGCCCGATCCTCGGACGTCGTCGTTGTGGTTTCCGCGATGAAGGGCGTCACCGACCGCCTGCTCTCCATCTCGCGGTTCCTCTCCGAGGGCAAACTGGCCCACGCTCGTAACGAAGCGGAAGCCGTGATTCATCTCCACTTCGATGTGCTCCACGATCTTCAGCTTGCTGAGGAACAAGAGGATCACGTCCGCCGTGCCCTTCAGCTTCTCGGGCGCGATTTTCTCCACGAAGTGCGCCAGGAAGGCCGTGTCGATGCCACTGCGGAACTTGCCGATCGCCTCGCTTCCTTTGGAGAGCGCTTCTGCGCCCGCCTGTTCGCTGCCGCTCTCGAAAAATCCGGCGTCGCCGCCGTTCCTGTTTCTTCCTCCGATTTCGTCCTAACCTGCGACACCTTCCGCGACGCCAGGCCTCATCTCGCGGAAACCAAAAAGCGCGGACGGGGCATTCTCCTTCCGCTTCTCGAGGACGGCCTAGTTCCTGTCGTCACTGGGTTCATCGGCGCTACCCCCGACGGCCGCATCACCACGCTCGGCCGCAATAGCTCCGATTTTTCCGGCGCGATCATTGCTCATGTGGTGGACGCCGAGGAGCTCGTCATCTGGACCGATGTGGACGGCGTCTTTACCGCCAACCCGCATCTCTCTGTCGAAGCTAAACTTCTTCATGACTTAAGCTATGATGAAGCGCACGCCTTGGCCGCGAGCGGAGCGAAGGTCCTTCATCCTCACGTGCTGCCGCTCGCCGCGGAAACGGAGATGACCATCTGGATTCGCAACACATTCAAACCGCACGTTCGAGGGACGCGCATCGGATTACCCCGGAACGCGAATGACGTGGCTCGATTCGGAGGTGCAGCATGAGCGCGCCTGCTTCGGAGAACGGCGATAAGAGCGGCATGCCGCAGCACGCAGCCAATTCCCTGCCCGCCCAGGCCGCTAAAAAATGGCGCGCGGGCGTTTTGGGCGCGACCGGTCTTGTCGGGCAGCGCCTGGTAAAACTTCTAGCAAGTCATCCCTGGTTCGAGTTGACGGAAGTTGCCGCTTCCGAGCGCTCTTCCGGCAAGACTTACGCCGAAGCCGTCCGTTGGCATCTCGACGGGGCTATTCCAGAAGCCGCCCGTGGCCTCGTCGTGAAAAGCCTCGATCCCAGCCTCGAGTGCGATTTCGTTTTCTCCGCTCTCGATTCGAGCGTGGCGGGCGCCGCCGAAGAAGAGTTCGCCCGTGCCGGCTATCCCGTCGTCAGCAATTCCAAAAATCACCGCATGGATTCCGACGTTCCCTTGCTCATTCCGGAAGTCAACGCCGCCCATCTGGAAGCCATCCCCGCGCAGCAAAAAAATCGCGGCTACAAAGGCGGTTTTATCGTTACCAATCCGAATTGCTCGACGGCGGGGCTCGTCCTCGTCCTGAAACCCCTCGCCGACGCCTTTGGCCTTGAAAAAATCTTTGTCGTCACACTACAAGCCGTTTCCGGTGCAGGCTATCCCGGCGTCGCTTCCATGGACATCCACGCCAACGTTGTTCCCTTTATCAGCGGTGAAGAAGAAAAAATGGAGTCCGAGCCGCAGAAGCTGCTCGGAAAATGGGATGGCGTACGTTTCGTCGATGCTGGCCTCGGTCTCAGCGCTCATTGCAATCGTGTCCCCGTTCTCGAAGGCCATCTCGAGTGCGTTTCCCTGAGCCTCAAGAAAATTGCCTCGTTGAACGAAGTACGCGAAGCATTGTGCAATTTTGAAGTCGGCGCCGAAGTTGCGTCTCTTCCCTCAGCGGTCCGCCATCCCGTGGTCGTTCTCGATGGCGAGGACCGCCCGCAGCCCCGCCGCGACGTTTACGCCGGCGACGGCATGTCTGCCGTCGTTGGACGCGTGCGCGAATGCCCAATTCTCGATATCAAGCTCACGCTGCTCTCGCACAATCTCGTTCGCGGCGCCGCCGGGGCAGCTCTTCTCAACGCCGAGCTCCTCGCCGCCCGCGGCTTCCTAAATCACCGTGTCCCCGCCGGCGATTCTCAACTCGTCGAGCCTGTTCAGCAGTAGCGCTTACGTATCATTCAACAATCTCCCACTGGGAATCTCGCGCCGCAGCGTGCAACTCCAAGTGCGAGCACATCCCGTGCGCCCATACCGCCAAACTCTTCGCCGCATCCGGCGAACTGGCATTCGCGCCACCAAACGAAATGATGATCGCAATCACCCGTTTCGTCGCCTCCGTTACCATCGTGCGCTCGGAATCGCTCGTCGGGCTGCCGTGTGGCCCAAGCGCATCGCAAAATACCGGCAATCCTTCCAGATTCAAATCGTATTTCCCGATTCCCTTATACGTTTCCCCCGCGCGCCCCGCGCGGAACACGATGTCGCCCTGCACGTGCGCCAAATCATAAAGTCCCACCGGCAGCCGGCTCTCGACGGTTACAAGGTTGATCACATCCACCACATTATTTATCCGCGGCAGTCCCTTCCCCGCAATCACCCTCCGCAGCAGCGCTTCCGCCGACCCGCGATATCGCGCCGGATCCTTCCCCAGCGCCTTGTACCCCGTCCGCGTCGCCAAAATCGCCGCCGACTCCAGCACCGCTTTCGGCTCCGCGAGCTTCAATATCTTCTCTTCGCAAATCCGCAGCTCCTGGGCCAAGGGCTCCTGCGTTGCGCCGACCTCGACGTCCGCCGTCACGCATGCCAGCGCCACCCGGGGACACCTTTCCTTCAACTCCGCTTCAATCGTCACCATCGGCACGGCTCCGCCTCTCATGCTAAACTAATTCAATTGTAGGCCCGTAGCTCAGTTGGTTAGAGCGCTTCCCTGACACGGAAGAGGTCGATGGTTCGAGTCCATTCGGGCCTACCATTCTCACCGACGCCTCACTGGAAAAGGCTACTATCTGCCCAGCAACACGGGATCCAAGAAGACATCCTGCATGAATAATCTGTAGTCTAATGAACCTAGGCCCAGCCACGCAGGACGGATTATGGGGTTCGCCCGCCTACTGACTTCCGCTTTCATCTGTCTAACCCTACTCGCGCCACTCGAAACTCGCGCGGCCGCTCTCGCTAACTGTACCGGTTTTGTAGTCGACGAAAACGGCATTCACCTCGCCGCCGTCCAAATCAAATTGGAAGATGCTGCCGGCCACCTCTACCGCACCGAAACTGATGGCGTGGGCCGATTCACACTTCTCAAGCTGCCCACAGGGGAATTCAAACTGGAAGTCCGCAAGCAAGGCTTCTTCGTAATCGCCGGCCGCCCTCTCACTCTTCATGCCGGTGCCAACGAGCTCACTCTGACCCTCAATCACGCCGAAGAAGTCCACCAGCAAGTGCAGGTCACCGCTCCCTCCAACCAAATCGATCCCCAGGACACCGCTCAGCGCAACACGCTCACCTCCCGCGACATTCGCGATATCCCCGTGCCCAATTCGCATGTTCTCGCTGCAAGCCTCATCGCTCTGCCGGAAATTACCCAAGACAACCAGGGCAGCCTTCACATCGCTGGCGCGCGTTCCGGTGAAACGCAATACCTGCTCGATGGCTTCGAGATCGGCGATCCCGCGAATGGTACTCTCTCCGCGCGTTTCAATATTGACGCCACGCGTGCCGCCGAGGTCCAAACCAGCGGCTTCGGCGCGGGCTACGCCCACTCGGGCGCGAACATTCTCAATCTCGAAACCCCCGACGGCGACGACAAATGGCGCTTCGGCACCACCAATCCTGCACCCGGCGTCAACATTCAGGAAGGCCCCCACCTCGGCAACTGGTATCCGCGTTTCACCTTCTCAGGGCCCATCATCCACGGACGGTTTTGGTTTTCGGATTCGGTCAGCTTCCAGCATACCTTCGCCATCGTCAAACAGCAGCCCGACGGCGCCAACACCTGGGAGGAATGGGCCGGCGACAATCTCCTCCGCCTGCAATACAATTTCTCGCCAAAGCACATTCTCCACGCTACTTTGCTCTACAACCGGGCCAACGACAGCAATCTCGGCTTGGACGCCCTCGATCCCGCGTCAACCACAGTCACTGCTCAGCAGCAGCGTTTTTTCGCCTCTTTCAAGGACCAGATCTGGCTTCACGACACGCTCTTCGAGTTGGGCATCGCCGCCGACGACGGCACTCTCAATTACCTCCCTCGAGGCACCCAGCCTTTCGTCCTTCTCGTCAACGGTTCCTCCGGCAACTATTTTCAGCAACTGCATCAGCACGGCCGGCGCTTGCAAGCCGTCGCCAACGTGATCGCCGCTTCGCGCCACTGGCATGGAACTCACGAAATTGCGGTCGGCGCCAACATCGCCGCTCTCGACTATTCCCTCTCCGCCCAGCGCGGCGAAATCCAGGTCCTCAACTCCGTTGCGGCTGACGCAACCTCGTGCACCTCCGCGCTCCAGCCTGGCTGTCTGGTCCGTCAAACCACCTTCTCCGGCCCCGCAAACCCACGCCTCTCCAACACGCAAGCCGGCATCTACGCCCAGGACACTTGGTCGCTATCGAAATATCTCGTCGTCCAATCCGGCTTGCGCACGGACTGGGACCGCTTCACCCAAAGCTCCATGGCCGAGCCGCGCCTCTCCGCCAACTTTCTTCCTTTCGGCGACGACACTTCGAAAATCTCGCTCGCCTGGGGCATTTACAACGCTCCTCTAAATCTCTCTCTCATTGCTCAGTCGCTCGATCAACAGCAACTCGATACGTTCTACGACTCCGCCGGGAGTGTCGTCGCCCCAGGGCCTATCGTCAGCCGGTTTGTTCTGCCCACCGGTGGCCTCCATCAACCTCGCTTCACGATCTCCAGCGCCGCCTGGCAGCAAAAATTTGCCAGCGACACGCTCCTCTCCCTGCAGTTTCTCGCCCGCAATGGCTCTCACGCTTTCGCCTATGTCGATCAACAGCCCGCCCAGCCCGGCGGCATTTTTCTCCTGCAAGATACCCGCAAGGACCGCTACCGTTCCGCCACCGTCTCCCTCCGCCACGTTTTTTCAGAAGACATGGAGCTTTATGGCGCCTACACCCGCGCCATCGCGCACTCCAATGAAGTCCTCAACCCCGCTCTCGGCTCCATTTTCTACGTCGCCCAGCAATCCGCACCCGTCGCCTGGGACGCTCCTAACCGCCTCGTCACTTGGGGCTGGGCTCCCACGCACCTCTGGAATATCCAACTCAGCTACTTCCTCGAATACCGCTCCGGCTACCCCTTCAGCGTCATCAATCTCCAGCAGCAGCTCATCGGCCCGCCCAACTCTTCGCGCTTCCCGTCCTACGCCAGCCTGAATATCGGCCTCGAGAGAAAATTCCGCTTCCGCGGCTATCTCTGGGGAGTCCGCGCCGAAGCCGTAAACATTCTCGGCCGCCAAAATCCCGATACCGTCGTCAACAATATCGACGCTCCTAATTTCGGCGCCTTCGAAGGCGGCCAGGGCCGCGCCTTCACCCTCCGCGTCCGCTTCATCGGCCGCAAATAATCTCAATCCGCCCCACGTAGCGCCGCCCTTCAGGGCGGCATCTCCTGACTTCCCTGCGCCTCTTGCTTCGGCCCCCACCCCCTCCGTCATTTCGCTTACCCTGAGCGGAGTCGAAGGGAACGCAGCAAGCCGGCACCTTTTCCATTCGACCCCACATCCGATCAACACTCACCCGAACCCTCCGCGCCAAGGTCGCGTCCTCCAATTGCTTGGCGTTTCCGCGCATGCTACGCTCTCCTTGTTTATGTCCGATCAACCACCAAAGCAATCCAACGGCATGCTCTGGCTGGGCCTCGCGTTCATCTTGCTCGCCATTCTTAGCAACCTGCTCTATTTCCTCAAGGTTCCTGCCGCGCCGCTTCCGTGGGTAAATCTGCTCCTGCCCATCGTGGCTCTGGCTGCACTGCTGATCGGGCTGGTTCGTGCCTTCAGCCAACCGCAAAGCTACAAGGGCAAAATCTGGGGCTCGATTGTCACCGTCCTGGCCGTTCTGTTGGTCGCCGCTTCGACACTTTTTTTCGTCGACGCCCGCAAACTTCCGCGCTCGGCGGGTGCGCCGCAAGTCGGCCAGCGCGTACCGGACTTCACCTTGCCTGACAGCACCGGCCAACTCACCTCCCTCGCCCAACTTTTCACCGCCTCCGCCGCCGCTCCGCCGCCCAAAGCAGTTTTGCTCGTCTTCTATCGCGGCTACTGGTGACCCTACTGCAACCTCGAGTTGCGAGGCATTCAGCACAGTCTTCCGCAATTCGCCGCGCAAGACGTGCGGCCCGTGGCTATCAGCGTGGACGCCCCCGATGTCTCCGCGAATCTGCGCAAGCAGGCCGGCTACACGTTCACGTTTCTCAGCGATCCGCAAACCGAAGTTATTCGTCGCTACGACTTGCTCCACAAGGGCGCTGGCGTGGACGGGCACGACATCTCCCGCCCCGCTGAATTTCTCGTCGATCGTTCCGGCATCGTCCGCTGGGAAGACCTCACCGATGACTTCCGCGTCCGCCCTCCCGCCACGCAATCGCTCGCTGCAGCCCGCTTCATCCCGCAGTAAGCGTCACTCCTTTCGCCAATAAACCCGGCTACCTCACCAACACCCGCATCTGGAAAGTCAAACGCGAAACAGAAACAGAAACCGAAACCTCCCAAGCCTGCTTCTACGACCCCGTCCGCCCCGTCCCGCGCCCTCTCTGTCATCCCGACCGCAGTGGAGGGACCTCTCCTCGCTCTTCGTCCCCGTGCCCAACTCACCTTCCACGCCAAAGGCCTCCACACCGGCGAGCGTTCACTGGCAAAAAATCTTTAATTTCGATCGCGGTCATGTTTAGAGGGATGTACCTCCCGTCTGTCCCGCCTCTCGAATGAACAGGAAAACAAAGGACCCAACCTTGCAAAATCAAATTCGCAAGGATGGGCCACCCAACAGAGAAGGACAAAGGCAAAATCTTTTCGGAGAGTAAAAGGTCTCCCACCCGCCACCTGCACCGAAGAAGGCGTAGACTCTTCGAAGTGACGCCGCGGACTCGATCTTGCGCCTACTGTGGTTCAGGAGATGACCTGACTAACGAGCATCTTTTTCCGAAGTGTCTCCACGAGCGGACTTCAAATTCAATGTTTTCCGTTGCACGCACAGCGCAGGGGGATAAGGCGGTCAGCGGCGAGCTCCAAATTGGGGATGTCTGTGCACGGTGCAATAATGAGCGACTTTCAACTCTCGACGCATACATTTGTGAGATGCATGACCGATATTTCAAAACTCTCGTGCACGCTGGGGACCGGATCGTCTTTCGTTTTGATTTCGATTCGCTCCTTCGGTGGCTCCTTAAGACTGGATACAACGTCGCGCGGGCACGCGGTGGAGGGATCAAGCGCGACTCGGAGTTCGCTAGCTACGTCATCGGTCAACGAGAACGGCCAGCGGGGTTCCGCCTATTCCTACAACTCATAATTCCGACGCCGACCGACTCGCGCAAGTGGGCCAAAAGACCAGACGCGGATGAGATTCCACCCGCATCCGCCCGCATAGATTTTCTGGATGTCAGCAGGCTTATCGGATTCAACATCGCGTTCCAACTGTCCCTGAATTCTTATCTCTTCCACATATTCAAGGAAGACCAGAGGGTGCCGGCTCGAATCCGAAAGACCGTTCTAAGGAATCTCATCAAACAAATGCCGGGAGCCTCCGAAATCACAAACAAACAGCGACAAGTAATCCATGCTTCATCTTTGGACTTTATGACTCTGGTAGAGGGAAACAGAGTTTTCGCTCGTCAAGTCGAAATGATGAAGCGGCACAGGGATAGCTTGCGAAAGAGGAACGATCTGAAAGATACGACGACGTAGGTCGGCAACCCGCCGCCGTCTACAAACGTTCATTTGCACTAACGTTGCAGCACTACCCGCAATCGACTGAAAGAAAAGCCCCAAGATACGAATCTCTGTGAAACTATCGGCTGCTCACAATAATGACCTCTGATATAGTAACCACAGAGGCATCTAACATGAATGGAGAATTAAGGTGTGAAAACAAAATGCCAGATGTTCCGGAAGTGGACTTCGTTGGTTCAATGGTTGAGATTTGGTTTTCACTGAACTGTGCTGCCTATCATCTCGCTTATGTGCGCGTTTATCTGCAGACGGCAGCGTTACAAACGAAGGCAAGTGAGATGGCTAAGTTAGAAGAGGACCTAACTAATAAGGCTCAAGCGGACTTGGTGATTTGTAGAGCCCATCTAGCAGCATTTTTCTGGCAACTCGATCATGTTTTCGAAGCTTTGGACATAAGCGTGAAGCGCGGACAAAAAGAGTTACCAGAACTTAAGTATTTTTGGAGCTACGAAAAGCACCTAGAAAACATTGAAAAAGAATCTGCTCGAAGAGAAATCAACGCATACCGCAACATGGCACATCAGACTCCGGCCATCATCGGCATGAAGTGGAGTGGGGACCACAAATTTCTTCACCATTTCTTGCCGACAATCGGTGGCCTCTCGCAAAACGATGAAACTGACATGAACGCAAAGTTGCAAGAATATTTCGAATACACGGCTAACATCTGGCTGTCCTTCGCCCCAAGTGACTTCAAAAATCGATTTCCACGCGACTTCCGGTTTGCTGTGACAGTGCCGTATTCCTACATTGGCACACTTCCCCCAGAACTAAAGCGCCTGGCGCAGCTGGAAGTACACATAGAGGCTTACCACAAAACGGCGCAGGCAGGCGACCCCGCTAGAATGCCGACGGAAGCCAGCTCCAGCACCGGACCAAGGTAGCTTGCTAGGGTCTTTTTGAGTAGCTTGCACCAATCTTGCACCCAAGTTCGCAATCGACGGAAAGCAAAGACCGAAAATGTGGCCAGCCGTTAGGCAATCGGGCGGGTGGCACACCCTTTGGGTTTTGGTTCTTCAAAGGGTGTGGGTCTTGACTCTCCTCGCCCAATTGAACACGCGCGACGCATTCTCTCATTCGTTACGCTTGACGTAACGCGTACTTCGCGCTATTCTAGTCCAGTGATCGTCAGCTACCGGGACAAAAGGACCGGAGACTTCGCCGCCGGAAAATGGGTCAAGGCATTCTCCGGCTTTGCCCGATCCGCGCGCCTCAAGCTCGATCGTCTCGAGGCAGCCGCATCGCTGCGAGACCTGGCCGCCTTGCCCGGGAATCATTTTGAAGCCCTGCATAGCGACCGCAAGGGCCAATACAGCATCCGCATTAACGATCAATGGCGAATCTGTTTCGACTGGCCCGACCGCTCGCCCGGTCCGTCAAACGTCGAGATTGTGGATTATCACTAGGAGACCCATCATGCCCGTCACCGCCATCCATCCGGGAGAACACCTCGCCGAAGAACTCGAAGCACTCGAGATGAGCGCCGCCGAACTGGCGCGAAAGCTCGATGTGCCGACCAATCGCGTCACGCAAATCTTGAACGGCACGCGCTCTATCACGGGCGACACCGCTTTGCGCCTCGCCCATTTCTTTCGCACCAGCGCCCAGTTCTGGCTCAATCTGCAAACTCTCTACGACCTCCGCCTCGCCCAACAAAAGACCGGCCGCTCCATCAAGTCCCTCCCCCGCCTCAAACGCCGCGAACCCGTTCCCGCATAGAGCGGGCAGACGGGTGGGCGACCCTTCACACCCCTAAAATGATTTTGACTTTGATTGTCTCTGGGGTGGCCGACCATTTGCGGTTTCGTTTCTGGTGGGTGCCGCATCCCTGCGCGTTTCGACCTCTCTTCTCTTTCTCAACCACGAACCGGCCATCTGCAACCTGCTGCTCTATAACGACTTATAGTTATTACTTGACAATAAACAAAAATCTGCTATAATGGTTTTTGTTTCGTCGCGGAGGAGAAAGGAGTCACCGCCTTGCCTCCGCTACCCGCTCGTTTACCCCATGCCGCCCCTCCGACGGCCCTCTTCCATCACCCTTCCCATCCCCACTACTCCGCAAACCACTCCCACGCCTGCCACCCCATATTCCCGCCCCTCATTGCTGCCATGGAATTTGTCATCCCGAGCAGCGCGAGGAATCTGCTTTTTCCGATTCTCATCTATCCACTAACCACCCACCACTCGCCACTATCCTCTTTAGAATCCGCACTTACGCAAAGCACGCCCGTAACTCGTTTAGAATGCGCACTTCCAAAAAATAAGGACTTAAAGTCCTTTAGAATCCGCACTGGCTCTGTTGACATCCTTGCGAACGGCTGGGGTGCCTCAAGCGATAGAGGTTGTAAGTGAGCCCGAGTAGCAAGGCTTGGCGAATTTGCGATGTTAACAAGCGCCCCGGAGCGCGCGAGGAGAGTTTCCGTTTAACTACTGAGAAGATGGTTTCGTTCTTCGCGCGTGGCCCATACTGTTTCCGTGGAAAAGCCCGGTGCATTTGGCTACGGATCGCTCCTCGGGGGAGGCCGCGGCGAAGGTTCGCCGGGATGATGCTGCGCGCGCGCAGGCGTTGGCGAATGTGTTGATGGTTGGCTTCGGAATCGAACTCCGCATCGGCCAGCACCAAGCCGAGGGGCGCACGTGCTCCGGCCACATTCAGCAACCCGGGCAGCGCCGGGGCGTCGCAACGCGGTCCGGGATGGGCCTGCTGCGCCAGCAAAATCTGTTGCTGCAAATCCGCAACGACCAGCCATTTCAACCAGCGACGATGGGGCGCCCTTCCATGGGCCTGTTGTTCGATGCGGCGGAGAAAGAAGGTGCTGACGGCGTTCTGCGACAGCCCCGTGCCGTCCACGCCGGCCGTCACCCGTGCCGAGCGCCGGCCGCGGCGCAACTGGCGCACGGTTTCTTCCAGTCCACGGTCGATGGTGTCGTCGTCCAGCCGTTTCAGGAAACGATACAAAGTGGTGTAATCGGGCACGCTTTCCAACTGCAGCGCTGCGCGCAACTCGCCATGCTCGCGTAATCGCACTTCGGCTTCGCGAAAGGTCCAGTCTTCGTAGCGCATCAGACACAGCACCGCCAGCAACTGCGGCTGGGTGAACTGATGTTTGCTGAAGCGACTGCGGTAGGGCGGCAAGACCCGCGTGGCCACCTGCAAGGCCACGCGAGCAAAGGGCAAGAGTCCCACTTCGGCCATCGTCCCTCCTGCTTGATCAGAAAACACGCACGCCGCCCCCTTGTCGACCCCGCAAAATCGAGACTGTGCCGAGGATGTCAACAGAGCCATCCGCACTTACAAAAAAAACCGGGGAGGGGGAGGGCCCCCGGCCATACAGACCAGCCATCCGATGAGCATAGCTGCCCCAGGGAGTGTCGCGACGAGGATCGTTTCCGTGGTGGGACAGACTTCAGTCTGTTTCGCCTTTACGCTCGGCAAGCGGGCAACAAGAAAGCTATGCCCTCGACAGGCCGGAGCGCGGGCTCTCGCCTCTCCACGAATCACCAGTCACGCCTCCCCGAGCACTACTCACTCTCGACCACCAACATTCCTTTCGCACCCCGCCCCGTCGGTGGTAGGCTTCCCCCTTGAAACGTGGAGGACTGCCGTGAGCCTAGCTGCTCCCCCAGATCATCTTCATTCTCTTTCCGGACTCGAAGGCCGCCGCAGCACGCGCGTCGAGCGCACCGTTCCCCTTGTCGTGCTCGGCCAGACCAAAACTGGCCTTTCTTTTCAGGAGAAAACATCCACTGTCAGCTTCAATCTCCACGGCTGCCGCTACCCCTCGCGGCATGAATATCCTGTCGGCGCTTCGGTCGGCCTTCGCGTGCTCCAGCCCGATGGTCAATCCATCTCGCCAGTCATTCGCGCCTTTGTGAAGTCCGTCCATCCTCCGGCAAGCCCGCGCGAACTCTTTCAGGTCGGCGTCGAGCTTGAATCGCCCGCGAATATCTGGAACGTTTCTCCGCCGCCTTCGGATTGGAATCGCTTGCTCGGTGGGACAGCATCGATGGCAGGTGCGGCGACGGCCGCCGCTCCAGCGCTCGAACAGCCCACGCCGCCCGCGCTCGGGCCAAGCGCTCACGACCCGGCAGACACGCAGGTAACCCCGCTCCCATCCCCGTTTCCTGCCGATGCCGGCGCGCCGCCTGCGAAAACGAGCTCGCCCGCCAAGCCGGAGCGCGTGGCCATCACCATCGATCAGCTCGTCGCCGCCATGCAAGGCAAGTTGCAAGCCGCGGCCGAAAAAGTCGTTCAGAACGCGCTCGCCACGCAGCTTGACGAAGCCCTCAACGATGCTCTCGCGCGAAGCGATGGCGTCCGCGAACACAATCTTCAGCAGTTGCACGATTTCTCCGAGCAGCGCCTGGAATCGCTGATTCGCGCTTCCCGCGAAGAAATCCTCGGCCACCTCGAGTCTCGCCTCGGTGAAGTCCAGAGCCGCTGGGAAGAACAGCACGCCGCCTACCGCGCGCAAGCGGAAGAAATCGCGCAGCGTCTCGAAAAACTTTCCGCCGGCACGCAGCATAATCTCGCAGAGACGCAGAAATTCATTGATAAAGCCGCTCGCGAAATCGAACCGCAAACCCGCGGCCGACTGGATGAATCTCTCGGCCAGGCCACGGAACAGTTCGAGTCTGCCGCGGACCGCATCTCCGATCGCCAGCTCGTTCGCGTGATGGAATCCACGCGCATGGTCGTTCGCGAAGCCGCCGCGCAGCTGGATGCTCGCGTCGCCGAGTCCCGCGCGCTGCTGCACAGCGCTTCAGGAAATGTTCTCGAGGAATTTCGCCGCCAAGCCGAAGTGCAAGTCGATCTGGCCATCACCGAAACCACCGAGCGCGTCCGCTCCGCCCTCGCCGCCCTCGATGCGGAAAATCGCGCCGCGTGCGAAGCCCGTCGCCGCACCATGATCGACGATGTCACCCGTACCACGGAGCAATCCACGGAGCAATTCCGCTCCGGCATCAAGGCGTTTCTCTATTCCTGCCTCGTGGCCGCCGTCGGCGCTGTCGATGAACACGCCAAAACCACCCTCGACGGTCTCGTCAATGATCCCGGCAGCGCCCCCCGTTCCATCGACGACATCAAAATTATTCCGCCCGACGAGGACGAAAAACCAAATTAAGTGACTGCTGGCTTCCCGCACGGCTCGGCGGGGAGTCGCGGATTTCTCCGGGAGGTTCTTGCATGTTGGATTTCTTTACGAATGGTCCAAATCTGAAAAGCGCTTCAGTTCGCAGGCTTGCCCAGCTCGAATTCGCGATGCGCGGTGATTAGCGCCGTCTTCATGGCTTTTTCTTCCACCACGAACGAAATGTTCGATTCTGAAGATCCTTGCGCAATGGCAATCAGGTTCACGTTCTCGCGGCCCAGCGCGTTGAACGTTCGGCCGGCCACTCCCGGCGTCCCGCGCATGTTTTCCCCGACCACCGCCACGATCGCGATGTTCGTATCGAGAGTGATGTGCTCGACCTTTTCGTGCGCCAAATCCTGTGCAAATTCTTTTCGCAGCGCCTCCACTGTGCGCTGCGCGTCTCCCGCGGAGACGATGAAGCAAATATCGTTCTGCGAAGACGATTGCGAAATCAGCAGCACGTTCGCCCGCAATTCCGCCGTCGTGGAGAAAGTTCTCCCCACAACATCCGGCAATCCCACAATCCCCGGCCCGCCCACGCTGATCAGCGCCACGTCCTGGATCGCCGTCAACGCTTTCACGCCGCCCCCGGTGCTCCGCCCTGCCGGCGTAATTAATGTCCCCGGCCGCTCCGGCGCGAAGCTGTTGCGAATCCACACGGGGATGGCCGCCTGCATCACGGGATTGAGCGTTTTCGGATGCAGCACTTTCGCGCCAAAAAAAGCCAGCTCCGCGGCTTCGCGGTAGGAGATTGCCGGAATCGTGCGCGCATCCGGAACGAGCCGCGGGTCCGCGGTCAGCACGCCGTCCACGTCCGTCCAGATAATCACTTCATCCGCGCGGAGCGCCGCGCCCAGGATCGTCGCGGAATAATCCGAACCACCGCGCCCCAGCGTGGTCAAGATTCCTTCTGGTGTCGAGCCGAGAAAGCCGGTCACGACAGGCACGATTCCCTTATCCAACAGCGGCCTCAGCCGCGCTTCGCACGCTTCCCGCGTGCGGTCCATCCGAGGCTCCGCGCCGCCGTGAAATGCGTCCGTAACAATCACGCGCGTTGCATTCACGGCCTCGCTCTGCACTCCCAACTCTCTCAGCCCTGCCGCCACCACCGGCGCCGACAGCCGCTCGCCCAGACTCGAGATGGCATCCAGCGTTCGCGGCGTCAGCTCTCGCAGCAGCGCCGTGCCTTCATACAGCCGGCTTCCCTCCGCGAGAACGGTTTCCAGTTCTTCCACGACGGACTTGCGCGCCTTGTCGTCCCGGGCGAGGCTCGCCAGCGCCTCTTCATGCTGCTTGCGCAACGCTTCCAGAACGGCAGTCCCCGGTCTTTTGTCGCCGCCAGCCGCGCGATTGGCCGCTTCGATAAGGAGGTTTGTAACACCGCTCATCGCGGAGACCACCGCCACACAAGCTCCCGCGCGCGCCGCGCGCGCGATGATCTGCGCCGTCCGTGCCATGCGGGAGGCATCCCCCACCGACGTCCCGCCAAATTTCATCACCTGCAACTTTGGCTTCATCTCAAGTCGTCCCCGGTCTCAATCGAACATAAATATCGCTGCTATAAAAAGCGTTTTCTAAGTATACGAGCAATCTTCGGCAAAACATTTTCTCGACTGTCTCTCGGTTGAGCCTTAGTCAACCCGGATGCTATTCTGCGGGTATGGCGGATCCCGCTATTTCCCCGCCGGAAGTTACCCCTCCCGCGCCGCTCGAACACTCCCGGCGTCAGCTCGAAGCCCTGCTTGAAGTGGCGGAATCCATCGCGCAGCATCGCGACCTGGCCGCGCTGTTTCATGACCTGGCCGAGCGCCTGCATTCCGTGGTCGATTTTGACTTCCTCACGCTCGTCCTTCACGACGCCGCACGCAACGTCATGCGGCTGCACATACTGGAAACTCGCCTGCCTACTCCGGTGAAGACCGGCAGCGAAACTCCGATAGATGGCCATCCTTCCGGCTGGGTCTGGCAATCGCAGCAGCCCTTCGTGGTCACCGACACAGAGGTAGATCAACGTTTCCCCGATTTCCTCCAGCGCCTCCGCGACGTGGGCGTTCGCTCATTGGCCATGGTTCCGCTCACCACCGCGCAGCGCCGGCTCGGCGCGATGGGTTTTGGCCGACTCGTCCCCCAGCGAATCACCGAGACCGAACTGCAATTCATGCAGCGAGTCGGAAGCCAGGTTGCTGTCGCGGTGGATAACGCGCTCAACTTCGAAACTTCCCAGGCTTACCAAAGCCAGCTCGCCAGCGAGCGCGATCGCCTCCAAGTTTTACTCGAGGTCAACAACGTTCTCGTGTCTACGCGGGAACTCCCCGAACTCTTTCGCGGCATTGTCACTTCGCTCCAGCGGGTGATTCATCATGAATTCACCAGCCTTGCGCTCGTCGATCCCGCTACGGGCCGCCTCAAGATCCATGCTCTCGACTTTCCCGGCCGCCCGGGTTTCTTCGATGGAGAGATAATCGTTTCCTTCGACGCCAGTCCCGCCGGCCAATGTTTTACGAGCAGCAAGCCGCTGCTTGCACGTGGCGATGAAATCGACCGCTTTCCGGCGGAAGCTATTCGAATGCTCCGCGCCGAAGGCGTACAAACCATTTGCTGCGTTCCGCTGACCACGCAGGGCCGCACGTTCGGAACGCTCAATCTCGCCAGCCGTCGCAAAGACGCCTTTTCATCTCAGGACCTCGAGCTGCTTCAGCAAGTCGCGGCACAGATCGCCATCGCCTTGGAAAATGCTCTGGCTTTCAAAGAGAACGATGCACTGAAGGACAAGTTGTCCGAGGAAAAACTCTATCTCGAGGAAGAGATCAGGAGCGAATTTAATTTTGAAGAAATTGTCGGGGACAGCCCGGCGCTGAAGCGCGCGCTCGCACAAGTGGAGGTCGTCGCGCCGGCCGGCACGGCGGTGCTGGTCACCGGCGAGACCGGGACGGGAAAGGAACTGATCGCGCGGGCGATTCACAACCTGAGCCCGCGCCGCGAGCGCACTTTCGTCAAGGTGAATTGCGCCGCAATTCCCAGCGGTTTGCTGGAATCGGAGCTTTTTGGCCACGAGCGCGGCGCTTTCACCGGCGCCATTACCAAGAAGATCGGACGCTTCGAACTAGCCGACCGTGGGACGCTTTTTCTCGATGAGATCGCGGACCTGCCGCTGGAGCTGCAGCCCAAGCTGCTGCGCGTTCTCCAGGAGCAGGAATTCGAACGACTGGGGAGCAATCAGACGCAGCGAGTGGACGTTCGCGTGGTGGCCGCCACCAACGGCAATCTTGCAAATCGCGTCGCCGACCGCACGTTCCGAAGCGATCTCTACTACAGGCTGAACGTCTTTCCCATCCAGATTCCCGCGCTTCGTGAGCGACGCGAAGACGTCCCGCTGCTGGTACGTTATTTCGTGCAGAAATTCAGCCGCCGGCTGAACAAGACGGTGGCATACATTCCGGCCGAAGCCATGGAAGCGCTTGCAAATTACGCCTGGCCCGGCAACATTCGCGAACTCGAAAACTTTATCGAGCGGGCGGTGTTGCTTTCGCCGGGAAAAGAACTGCGCGTTCCGGTCGGTGAATTGAAATCGAACGACGTGGCGAGCCCGCAGGGAAGCTCGGCCGCGGGACAAGAGCCGTTTTCGCGCCTGCGGCCAGTTTCCCTGGCCGCTTTCGGCGCGCCCATTTCCAGCTTGGAAGAAGCCGAGCGGCAGCATATCCTCCGTGCACTGCGCCAAACGGAATGGCGGATCGCCGGTCCGAAAGGCGCGGCGGCCTTGCTGGGGATGAAGCGCACGACGCTGCAGGCGCGCATGCGGAAATTAGGCATTCGCCGCCCGGTGTAGAACGCCGCCACGCGCGCTTCGTCGAGGCACAAAGATTTTATCTAAATTTCCCAGCCGAGGGATTTCCAAGCCGCTATTCGAACTGGAGAACGACTATCTCCGGATTCGAGCCGAGACGCAGCGGCGGGCCCCAAGTTCCCGCGCCGCTTGAAGTGAAAACCTGCATTTTGCCGATGCGGCTCAAACCGTAGACGAACTGCCGGTAGATTCGCCGGGCCATCCAGCTCCAGGGGAGGAACTGCCCGAGGTGCGTGTGTCCGGAGAGTTGCAGGGAGACGCCGGCAGCCTCGGCGATCTCCGGATGATCAGGTGCGTGAGTCAGCAAAATGCTTGCGCGCTGCGGGTCCAAGCCTATCCCTTGCAGGACGGAGGCAAAGTGCCCGTCGTGAGTCGCGTGACGGTAGGGGACACCGATAATCTGGAGACCATCGGCTTCCACTTTCTCATTTGTGAGCACGCGGACACCGGCGGCCCGGACGGCCCGCAGATATTTGCTGTCGTCGCCAAACTGCTCGTGATTCCCAGCGACAAAATAAACGCCATGGGGCGCGGTGAGACGGCTCAAAGGCGCGGCTGCCCCTAACGCGTCAATGGCCGTGCCGTCGTACAAATCGCCAGCGATAAAAATCGCATGGGGCTCTTCCTTCACAATTTTGGCCACCAGGCGGCGGAGAAAACTGCCGTTTCGCACGTGGCCGAGATGGAGATCGCTGACCAATGCGGCTCTTCGGCCGCGCCAGGCCTCGGGCAAATTCGCCAGCCGAATCGTGATGCGGGTCATGCGAGTCCAGCCTGCGTTGAATACGCCATAGAGTCCCGCTAATACGGCGGCCGCGAAAAGGAACTCGACGATGCCGTGGAAGTACGGATGGAAGCCGGCCAGCTGCGCCAGAACGAAAACGAACCAGGAGGAGAGGGCGGCGAGGAAAAGAAAGCTCAGTAAACCGAGCCAAACAGCAGCGGCCTTATAGAGCCATCGCAGGGGCGCGGCGGTATAGCGAAAGGCCAGCAGCGAAGCGGCAATAAAACTGACGGACAAGAGAGCGAGAGTGAGCTTAAGCCATAAAGGCCCGGCCGCAGCGCCTCGCCCGGGCGAGTGTACCCAGGTCTCGTAAAGGAAAAAGTGGGTAAGAAACAGCACCACCTGAATAACGACGACGAACCTGACGATTTGTGCCGGCACTCTCATGGAACATTAGATTCCGCAGCCTGCCAATCGTATGCATCGTTCGGGGGCCATTCCCGCCGTCTCGCCCAAGCCAGGGTGAAGCCTGCGGAGCGTGCGAAGACTCGCGGATGCTATCCCAGGAGGAGGTTTGCAGGAGGAAATCAGCATTTAGCTTCGCGAACGCCGGACTTTAGCGCGGCGCTTCAGTTAGAATTCCCAGCATGTTTGCACAGACCTATCTCGAAGAACCATTGCCGCGGCGGACTGCCCGGAATGTCTCCAACTTGCTTTTGCGGCGGTTACTCATCGCCGTGGCATTCTCCGGGCTCGCATGCGGAGCGGGCGTGGCACAAGAATCCAGCCCAGCGGTACACATCGAAGTCCACGCAGATCAACCGGACGGGCGGCTGCCGCCGATTTGGAACTATTTCGGCTACGATGAGCCGAACTATACCTACACAGCCAACGGCAAAAAACTGCTCGGCGAACTGGCGGCGCTCAGCCCCGTCCCGGTCCACATTCGCGTCCATAACCTGCTGAACACCGGGGACGGTTCGGCGTCACTGAAGTGGGGTTCGACAAATGTGTACACCGAGGATGAGGCGGGGAATCCGGTCTATAACTGGGCGATTCTCGACCGGATTTTTGACGCGTTCCACGAACTGGGAATCAAGCCGATTGTCGAAGTGGGTTTCATGCCGGAAGCGCTTTCAAAGCAGCCCACGCCTTATCGTCACAACTTTCCAAAAGGATCGATATTTACCGGGTGGGCCTACCCGCCAAAGGACTATCAAAAATGGGCGGACGCGGTATATCACTTTGCCGCGCACCTGAGAGCGCGCTATGGGGAAGACGAAACAATGAGCTGGCTTTGGGAAATCTGGAATGAACCGGACATCGACTATTGGAAAGGGAGTCCGGAGGAATATTTCAAGCTCTACGATATTTCGACGGCCGCCATTCTGCGAGCGTTACCGGACGCTACTGTTGGCGGGCCCGACACGACGGGTCCGGCCTCGCCGAAAGCGGCGGAGTTTCTGCGGAACTTTTTGGAGCATTGCGCGCACGGGAGCAACTACGCGACGGGGAAAACCGGCTCACCGGTGGATTTCATCAGCTTTCATCCCAAGGGAAACGTGACCTGGGAAGACGGACACGTGCAGATGGGAATCGCGAGGCAGCTAGCCTCGATTGAAGCAGGATTCAAAATCGCGGCTTCTTTTCCAGAATGGCGACACACGCCGATTCTGCTCGGAGAATCGGATCCGGAGGGATGCGCGGCGTGCTCCGCGCGCGTATATCCACAGAATGCGTATCGCAACGGAGCGCAGTACGCGGCGTACACGGCGGAAACACTCGGCGCAATCTACGATCTGGCGCGCCAAGAGGGGATCCATTTCGCGGGCGCGGTGACGTGGTCCTTTGAATTTGAAGATCAGCCGTATTTTGAAGGGTTCCGCGACCTGGCGACCAACGGGTTGGACAAACCGGTGTTAAACGGATTCCGCATGTTCGGTCTGCTCGGCCGCGAGCGATTGAAGACGGAAAGCTCCGCGGGGCTGTCCGCAGAGGAAGTCCTGCAGGCAGGAGTCCGCGGCAAGCCGGACATCAAGGCCATCGCAACCCGGAAGGATCGCGAGATCGAGATCCTGGTCTGGAATTATCACGACGACGACGTGCCGGTGGACGCCGCCAAAATTGATCTTGAGGTCAGGGGCTTGCCCACGAACGTCAGCGAAGCATCGATGGAAAATTTTCGCATCGATGGCGATCACAGCAATGCATTTACGGCGTGGAAGGAGATGGGATCGCCGCAAAAGCCGACTCCGCGCCAATACGAGGAACTGGAAAGAGCCGGACAATTGCAGCTTCTGGGGTCGCCCACGTTCCTCCGAGTGGAGAAAGGAACCGCGCACTTGCAGTTTGCATTGCCACGGCAGGGTCTCTCGCTATTGCGCATCGGCTGGGAATAGATGGAAGGTGGCACGAGGCAGCGCGGCCACACACCCGGACTCAAGCCGTCCGAGGTCAAGCGAGTCCGAGAGCGGGATACGGCTTGTGCGCGAGACGAGATTTACGGGCACGTTGCGGTCATTCGGCGGTCGGGTAGTGCATGTACATGGACTGAATGCCGACACGGCCGGGACCGGTGAAGCGGTTGACGATCAAATTGAAACCGCCGAAGATGCCGCTGGTGATGCGGTCCATCACGGTTTCCATCCTAACAGTGGGGCCTTTGTAGAGCCAGCCTCCGGGTTCGATGTCGATGACCTCGCCCGGGCCCAATATTTTCTCAAACACGTTGCCATAGCCGTGGAGCCAGAGAATGCCGTCGCCCGCGTGGCTGTGGAATTTGTCGATGAAAAAGCCTGTGCCTCCGAAGAGCATGTTGGCGGCGCCGCGGACGCGTTCGAAGGTGTAGTCGATGCTGTCCGTGGCCGCGAGAAACTGGTGCTCGCGAACGTGCAATTCCATTCCCTGGGGCATGTGAATGGGAACAATGTGCCCGGCCCCGTCGCGGCTGAAGGCAATCATGCCGGCGCCGCGAGCTTCGGTGACAAAGACCTGAATACCGGCCATCATGCGCTTGAGCGCGCCTTTCATGGGCTTCAAACCGATCTGCACGGTGGGGTGCTTCCAGAGGAGGATGTGATGCTCGAAGTAAATGGGCCGCGCCGAGACGTCCACCGTGAGGACGGGGACGAGCTCGCCATCAATGTGATAGGTGACGCCGCCAAACGTTTCGGCGGCAGCGGTTGTCGGCATAAGCTGGGGCAGTCCAGTCATGTGTGTCATTTCTCCTTTTTCGCCAGTTGATTGAATTGGTGCTCGGGAGCCCGATTGAGCTTTATCCCGCAGGCCAAATAACTCTTCGGAGATTTCCGCGGTTTTTCCGACCCACGCGATCGCGCGCATGATACCACGGTGGATATTTTGCTTGCGCCCGCGTTTATAGGATCATGATTCTGCTGCGATCCTTCCATTTGCGGTGGCCACGGAGGCAGGCGGCGGAAAACGAAATTGGAAAAATCACGAGTCTCCCTGTCGATAATCCAAAAAAAGGCGCACACTGTTTGCAGGGGAAACTACATGGTCGTAACCGCCGGTGTCTGGAAGAAAAAGCGCGATGATTTGAAGGCCAAGCGGAATTCGCTCTTCGAAAAATACGCAAAACATCCTGAGGACTTTCACCTCGCCCCGGAGATCAAGAAACTCGACGATGAAATCGCCGATTGCACAAAGCTGGTTGAGCAGGAACGGCGCGCCGAGCGATCCGCCGCGCCGGCCAAAAAACTTCAGCCAGCATCCAAGTAAGAAGCGACTGCTGGGTCGCGAGGGGCGGCAAGTTTTTTCATTCTAGCGCGCGTCGCGCTCCGCGGCCGCAAAAAATCCGAACGGGCGCCCTCATCCAGCTGTGGACAAGCAGCACCCGTTCTTTGCTCGATGGAAAGCGCGAAGCGAGATCGTGTGCTTAGCTTTCTCTCGAACCCTTCATTGGTATGGTTAAAGGCGCCGCTAGTTCAAAGGTAAGTCGTGTTTCCGGATGCAGGTGGACGTCCTTCTTTCCGGTTAGAAATGCGAACGCTGTCCCGGCGCCGGCGCCTACCGGTCCGCCGATCAAAGCGCCTTCGCCGCCCCCCGCGACTGCGCCAATCAACGCTCCGCCGCCGGCTCCGCCTCCGATAAATGCCCAGTCGCGTTTCTTGTGTCGGCCTCCCACTCGGCGAGACGCGTCGGTCTGAACATCATATTCCTGCCCACCCACTTCCACACTCTCAAGCGCGAGGCGCAAGCTGCCCCGGCCTTTAAGTCGTCCCGAGCGGTGCACATCCACGACCACGCCTTCCGCGTTTGCTCCTGCGGGAATGATCGTCCTGCCGTCAACGACCACCGGCTGCGACACGGTGGCTTCAAAATGGTCGCCCGGCCTGTTTTCGTCACTGGCGAGAGCTTGGTCCAGCGTTACATGGATGGGGGTGTCTTCTGGCACAGTAACTTGCACCCATTTGGGTGTCTCCATCTTGCGATGCAAAGTGGCAGCGCCAACTCCCACCACCACGACGAGCGCAACAACTCCCCCTAACATCAAGTAGTGTTTAATGGTCAGATGCATCACAACCTCCCAATCCACTTAGAAGCACTAGAATTTCCGACCGCTGCCACGCTAAACCACTAAAAAGAAAAGAAATACATTGGTCTCGATCCTGAAACGAGGCAAAAGTTTCTTTGGCCGCGAATTTTTCGGGTACTACCGGTACTAGAGAGTCCCTGTGCAAAGTCCCGTCGTAGGATCCATTTAATGGAAGTTGTCTGCGGTCAGGTCGAGCTCGAAAGTGGGGGAGCGGCAAAATAGAAATGGTGGTGGTTGCTGCAGCGAGGGTTGAACGGAGCGTGGCAGTGTGGGCAGCGGGAGTTGCCATTGAGGTAAGCGGAGATCGTGAGTATGGAACGGCAGGAGCCGCAGAGGATGGCTGGTTCGAGCCATTCGGATACGGGCCAGGGCTCGAGAGGATGGTTGGCAAGGGCGTCGTGGCAGTCTTTGCAGGCGTAATAGAGGCCGCAGCATTTCATTTTGATGGCGATGATGTCGAGCGGAGAGTGGTAATGGAGGCAGCGGGTTTGTGGATCGAGATTCAGGCCGTGGACTTCTGGAATGGGAGAAGACATGTGGCGTTCCGAAGGAAGAGAATAGCAGAGAGGGGCTGGGATGGAGAGCGGGGGCATAGCAGGGGCGATGAGAATCGAAGAAAGAGCCGGCAAGGATGGCGGCGCTACAAAGTTGGCGGGGGATGTGCTATAAACATCGGGCCGTGAATGGTGCCGCGAAGCAGGAACTTCCCCCGGTTCAGCGGGAGCAGGCAGAGGCCCCCGTGGGGAATGGTTCGCCGGCGAATGCGGGAAAGTCCGCCGATGCCGGGGGGATAGATGTTTCGTGCTATTGTCCGGTATGCTCGCAGCGGCTGGAATCGCGGCGTTGCAAGTTGATTTGTCCGGTCTGCGGATATTACATGTCCTGCGCGGACTATTACTGATAAGCTTTGTGGTCCCGGCCCGGGTTGCCGCCGGAACTGCTATCTGATGAGGAGGAAAACACAGTGGCTTTGAAGATGACCAACCGGGAAGTGGACGGCGTAGCCGTGGTGGCGCTGGACGGACGCATCGTGCTGGGAGAAGAGAGCAACGCGCTGCGCGAAAAAGTGAAGAGCTTGATCGCCGAGGGGAAAAAAAAGGTTGTGCTGAACATGGCGAATATCACCTTCATCGACAGCGCCGGCCTGGGAACGCTGGTGGCGGCGCATCACAGCGCTAAGTCGCAGGGCGCGGCACTGAAGCTGGCGCACCTGGGAAGCAAGTTTCAGGAAGTGCTGCAGATCACGAAGCTGCTGACAGTGTTCGATGTTTACAACACCGAAGCGGAAGCTGTGGCGAGCTTCGCGAAGTAAGCCGGGCCGCAGCCCACCGAACGATTTTTGCAAAAGGGCACGCTTGCGCGTGCCCTTTTTTATTTTCCGCGCCCGACGAATGGCAATTGTGTTCAACCGCCGGTCCTGGAGTTTGAGCGCCGAGGCTGCGCGCTTTCGTTATCCGTCGACGCGGTACATGGTGATGCCGCTGAGGAGCTTGGGATAAAAGTCAGTGGATTTTTGGGGCATGACTTCACCGGAGGTGGCGATGCGCATGACATGACCGACATCGACGGGATTGAGGAGGAAGGCGATTTGAGCGGAGCCGCGGTCGACGGCATCGAGAGCAGCGGAGGCTTCGCGCTCGTAACTAAGATTTTTTTCCGCAGTGACGGCTTGCGGAGTGATGCCGAACGCAGGTTCTAGAATTCCATCGTGTAGAAGCACGACATCCAACTCACGCTGAAGAGGGGAAACGGCGAGGAGCATCTGCGCGAGATCCGCGCCGCGACGAAGCTTCAGGACGTAGAAAGCGCGCTTGCCGGGTTCCGCGGCGGGATAGACGCCGATGGCTCTTTGTTCGCGCGATTGATGGAGCTGGGCGAGAAAACTCATTTGTGCTTCAGCTCTTTGCGAATCTTCAGCAAATGGAAATGCCTGCGCTTCAAACCAGGGCTCGAGGTAGCGGCGCGCTTCGCTCCAGGAAAAATCATGAAGATTGGCAGCGAGGCGGTGCGTGGGAAGAATGGTGAGGCCTTCGCTGCAGGTGTTGACGAACGTCATCATCGCGAAATCGTAGGGGGCGACAGCGTAGGGAGCGGAAGGATGAAGGCCGCCGGCGCGAAGGTGGCACTCGTTGCGATAAGTGAGGGCGGTTTCGTAGCGGTGATGGCCGTCGGCGATAACGAGCTTTTGCTCTTGCATGGCGGACTGAATGACCGCTATGCGGCCGGGATCGGCTATGACCCCAAGGCGGTGCACGACGCCGTATTCGTCACGGAGCTGAGTGGCGGGAGCCGTGGATTCGGCGTCTTTCAGGATGGCGTCGATGCGCAACTGCGGATCGGAATAGAGCATGAAAAGCTGGCCAGTATGCGTGCGGGTGTGGCGGAGAAGCTCGAGGCGATCGGCTTTGGGGCCCGAGAGAGTATGTTCGTGGCGAAAGACGACGCCCGCGGAATATTCCTCGAGCTTTCCGGCGCCGATGAAACCGCGTCGAGTGAGCTGTTCGCCGCTTCCGGGCACGGTGTATTCCTGCGAGTAGGCGTAATAAGAAGGGACGGGATCTTGCACGACGATACTCTCGCGGAGCCAATTTTCGAGCGCGGCTGCCGCCCGCGTGTAGACATTGTTTTGCGGGGAATCATCCGGAAAGGCGCGGCCTTTTTCGACGGAGATCAGGTTATGAGGATCCGCAGCGTAATAGCTGTCCTGCATCGCAGGCGAGATTTTGTCGTAGGGCTGCGTGAGGACGCGATCGAACGCGACGCGTTTGGGATTGAAGCGAAACGCCTGGAAGGGATGAACCTGGGCCATGTGGTCTCGGACTCCGGTAGTGTTTTGTACTGAGCGATGAGCCTTCTAGTTTACGCGAAGTGAGGTCGATTCTGCGAAGCGATAGAATGCTTTCTTTCCCTGTAATGCAGCATTCATAATGATTTAAGAATCCAGAAGAGCGCGGAAAACCAGCGATGACCATATTAAAATGAAAGATTGATGACAGCGCTAAAACTAAACTCCGTGCGCGCACTGCTATTCGATCTGGATGGCACGCTGATCGATTCGAAACAGGATTTGATTCGATCCGTGAATGCGATGCTGCGCGAATTGAAACGCGTGGAGCTGCCTCAGGAAACGATATCCGGGTACATCGGGCACGGCGCGCCGCTGCTTGTCGCGAGAGCTCTCGGCAACGGCTGCACGGAGGAGGAACGGCAACGGGCGTTGGAGTTTTTTCTAAGTTATTACGAGGAACACAAGATGGATACGACGCGGGCGTATCCGGGCGTGGCGGAGACACTGGAAAAACTGGCGCGAGTGCCGATGGCAGTCTTGACGAACAAGCCGGTGCGGATTAGCGTGAGGATTCTGGATGCGCTGGGGCTCTCGAAATATTTTCGGGCAATTTATGGCGGAAACAGTTTCGAAACAAAGAAACCCGATCCGCTGGGCGCAAGGACCATCTTGAAAGAATTGGAACTTGAACCGCAGGAAGCGCTTCTCGTAGGCGATTCCGAAGTGGACGTACAAACGGCGAGGAATGCGGGCATGTTGGCCGCGGCGGTGAACTATGGCTTTGGTGTGCACGACCGGACGTCGTATCCGGCGGATATTTATTTGGAGCGGTTCGGCGAACTCGCTGATCTTTTGAAGAATGGCTCGGCTCTAGATTAAAGGATTCATGGTCCCAGGAGAGCGCGAGTCAGTGCGTCGTATGGCACGCGAGGTGGTTCCGGGCCAAACCCAAGCTATGTTTCGAGTTTAGTAGACCAACTTGAGAGAGAACTGGATTTGGCGAGAGGGGCCGGCCGTTTTGCTGATCAGGCCGAAGCCGCTGCCTCGGACGGTGTTGGAGGGCAAGCCGAAATTGACGATGTTGAAAATGTTGAAAAACTCGGCGCGAAATTCGAGGATGCCCAGTTCGCCATTCCCGCGGCGGCCGAACGGCGTGTTTTTGATTAACGCGACGTCGAATTGATGAAAACCCGGCCCACGAAACGTGTCGCGACCCAAGGTTCCGAAGCGGCCTGCATTGGGGCCCGTGCCTCCTGGCAAATTGATGGGAATCGAGAAAAACGAAGCGTTGTTTGCGCCGCGGCCAAAATAATCCTCCCGAACCGCGCGGCTGGTTGAGAAAGCGGGCATGGACACAAGGTCGGGGCGATCCGTTCCACCCGCGCCAGCACCGGTCTGCTGAATCCCGGAGTAGACCGTGAACGGCGGGCCGCTCGTCAACGAAGTGATATTTAAAAGCTGCCAGCCGCCAGTCACGTATTTTCCCAGCGGCTTGAGAAAGCCCACGCGGTCCAGCGGGAGCGACTGAATCACGCTAAGCGAAAAAACGTGCGTGACGTCAAACGTGGAAGGGCCTTTATCCGCCTCGAGATTCAAGGGATTTTGCGGCAAGGTTTGCAGAATCACGCCGGCGTTGGAAGCAAGACCGCCGAGGACGGCGCTGGTGTCGTCGAGTGATTTTGAAAACGTATAGCTGGCCTGGAAGCTCAATCCAATGCGCGAAGCGTTCTGGCTGAGGCTGGTTTGCAGCGCGTGATAGCTGGAATGTGAACCGGTGGACATGATGGATTCAGGTCCAAACCCGCCGATGGCCTGGCCGGAAGAATTGAACTGCGTGAAGGGTGCGAAGGCCGGATCAGCGCCGCCATAGCCGTTCGGGGAAAGCACGTTTCCGAGATGAACTCCGGCGGTGCCGACGTAGGCGGCACTTAGCTTCACGATGCCAAAGTCATGATCGACGCCAAACGTGGACGTTGCAATATAGCCGTTGCGAAAGTTGCGCGAGATGGCAGCGGCCGTCAACAACTGAACCTCATTTCCGGGAGTCAGAGCGGCCAGATCGCTTTGAAATCTCTGCAAATCGATCTGCGTATTGGGCGGCACATGCGAACTGTCTCCATTGGGAAAGAGAAGCTGTCCGCCGGCTGTATATGCGGGAGGGAGAGCGAGCGGGACGGCGGCGTTGTGAAAGGGAACGGGAATGCCCGGGCGAGCGGTAACCAGCGGTTGAAAGACTAACGGGATTCCTCCGGTGACAAAATTGTCCTGCCACAGATTGGGGAGAATCGTAGTGATGGCGGCGCCGGCGTGGATGGTGGTGTGCTGGGTGACAGCGTAGTCGATGGAGAGCCGCGGGCCAAAGCCATTCCAGTCCAAGGGATAAACGGGCTGCGGATTGTACAGAAAAATCTGTGTGGCGCCGGGAGTGAGATAGGACGCGGGCTTACCGTCCGGGCCGATGGGTACCGCGATCGAGGTGCGGTGCTTGGCTTCCTTGATGCGAGAGTTCAACTCGTAGCGCAGACCGTAGTTCACGCTCCATTTACTGGCTATCTTCCAGGAGTCCTGAAAATAAAAATTGTAGGCTTCGCGCCGAACGGCGGCCTCGTCAAATTTACCACCGACGGGAGTGACGGCAGCAGCGGCAGTGACCGAATAGGAATACGGCGTAGCGGTCAGCAGGCCGGTGAGCGCATCGGGAAGAGGATCGCCCGGCTGGATATCGTGCAAGCCGCTGGCGGAAGTGATTTGCACGGGAGAATAAGCCGTACCACCGCCAAAGGAATAAACGCCGCCGGGATTCGTGCCAAAAATCGTAGCGTCCTTGTTCATCCTGATTTCTGCGCCCCACTTGAAGGTGTGAGCGCCATGCACATAGATCATGTCCTGCTTGATCTGGTAGAGATTGCTGTAAGAACCAAAAATCGAACCGTCGGCGGTATTAAATCCCTCGAAAAGACCGTCGCCATAAACCAACGCGGGATCCGTGTGATTCGACGCCGGGAATATGGGAGTGCTCCGAATATATCCAAAGGCCGAAGTGAAGCTTAGATGAGGCGAAATGGTTCGCGAGTAGCGCACGGCTGCATTGCGCTGATGGTCGAAGAAATTCACGGCGAAGCCTGGATCGATGGCGGTCTGATCCGGATTCGTGGTCGGGCCATTTACCTGATTCAGGCTGAAGCGAGTAAAAAGCGTGGCTTTGTCCGAGACGCGGTGATCGACGCGAACGGAGAACTGGTCGGTTCTGGTGAAAACCTTGGACGAAGCTGCAAAGGTTCTTGCACCAAACGGGCCTTGCGGTTCATTTGGAAGAGGATAGCGAGCCAGTAGCGGAGCAATGGCAGGATTCACGGGAACGGTCAGGGTGTCGCCAACAAAAGTGGTGGTATCGATGCCGTTGCGTTCCGCAGCGGTGGGAACGGCGAAGACCTGAGTGGTGCCGAGGACTTGCCGGAACCCCTGATACTCTCCAAAGAAGAATGTTTTGTTCCGGCCGTCGTACACAGAGGGGATGATCAGGGGCCCGCCAACGGTTGCGCCAAACTCGTTGCGCGAGAATGGGGGGAGCCGCCGCGGGTCAACAGCGCTTGCATGATCGAAGAAGTTTCTTGCGTCAAAGGCGGCATTACGGACAAATTCGAAAGCGCTGCCATGAATGTGACCGGTGCCGGACTTGGTGATTACGTTGGTGAACCCGGCGGCGCCATGGCCGATTTCGGCGGGCATCACTCCGGAGCTTGATTGCACTTCCTGAATGGCGTCCACGTTGAAGTTTGAGAAGGTAGCACCGCCGAGCTCGGGATCGCTGGTGTCCGCGCCGTCCATGGCAAAGACGGAGGCGGTGCCACGCTGTCCATTGATGGCGAATTGCTGCGTGAAGTTGGCGGCGCCGTTGGTGTCCGTCATCGTGCCGGCGGCGAGGAGCAAGAGTTTGCTGAAGTCGCGTTCGTTCAGCGGAAGGCTGGAGACTTCACCGCCGGATAGATGCCCGCCGCCGCTTGCCTGGTCGGGAGAATCGCTCTGCCGTGCCAGGACGACGAGGGACTGATCTTTCGCGGCCAGTGCCAGGTCGTCAACGAGCACGTCTCCTTCCTGAATCACCAGCGGAGCAGGGGAATTCCAAATCTTGCCGCGGACTTCTACGGCCATGAGGTAACTCTGGGCTTCGATATCCGTGAAGAGGTATTCGCCATTTGCCGAGGTATGAGCCGAGTAGTGCCGGCGGCCAGATGTGGCTTGCAGCGAGACCCTGGCTTGGCCGACGACGCGGCCCGCCGCGTCGCGCAAGATGCCTCCCAAAGAGTTGGCGGCGAGAGTGCCCGTAGCTGAGGCCAATAAAAGAAGAAGAGCAATGCAGGTCGTTCGGCCTAGAGAGCCTGAGGTGCCGGACATATTTTGCGATTGTACAACCGAATCCTTCTCTCACCCCGGCCAAATCGAAACGCAGGACTCTTGCACTCAAAAGCGCTTCCCGCTACATGCCCGTCTCTAATGGACTGTTCAGGGATTGTGAGAAGCAGGAGAAGAGCCAGGCGGCGGAGCGCGCCGGAGTGAGCTGACGTCCAAAATGTAGGCCACCTGATACTTGGTCAGGACCAAGAGGCGTTTTCCGTCGGCGGAGAAATGGGTATAGGAGATGGGATTCGGGAAAATGTGTTGGCCGAGCTTGGCTCCGCTTGCCAGATCGTAAATGACGAGGCGGCCTAACCCTTCCTCGATGGCGAAGAGATTGCTCCGGGCGCTCGCCGAAGGTATTCCGCCAATGAGCTGGGCCCTTAGGCTGCCGTCCTGCAACGAGCGGACGGAAGTGCGCCTTCCATCTTTTAAGAGGAAGAGGGCGTCGCCGGCGGAAAATGCGGCGTCGAAGCTGTACGGGCCGGCGCCTTCTTGAAGGAGAACGCCGGCGAGTGAGTGGCCAGAACGAGCGTCGAGGACTTCGAAATAGGTATCCAGTTTCGTGGGTTTAGCCTCTTTGTAAATGCGCCAAACCGTGGGGATGCGTTTGGCTGCTGCTTCGGCTCCAGGACTATTGGCGATCCAGGCCAGGACGAGGCGTTCGCCTTGCGGGTCGGCGAAGGGCACTGGGCCATCGTGGAGAAACTCGCGTTTCCAGAGTTCTGTACCTGTTGCGGGATCAAGAGCGCTCAGCCGGAAAGGAATGTCGTTCTTTGCTGTAAATGCAATTCCACGTCCCATCATGCTCTCGAAGTCGTACTCCAAAAGAACGGCTCCATCCGAATAGATCCGGTATTTGCCGACGGACCACGCCGCGGCAGACTTTCCGGTTAGAAGATTGAGATGAACCACGTGCGGCGGGCTGTGAACCTTCCACGGAAGGAGAAGGTCAGCAGAAGACTGATCCGAGAGAGTTGCCGCCGAAAAGCGAGGGCTGGTGTAAACGCGCTCACCAGTCGCGGATTGAAAGATGGCGCCGTTGCCATCAACGGAAAAGGCGAAGTGATCGAGAGACGGAGACACAGCGGCCGCGCGAAGGATGGGCAAGCTGTCGAGAGGTAAATCGACAGAAAGAAAAGGGAGTTTTTCTCCGATGTGGTAGAGAAAAAGGTCGCCCCTTTCGTTCAAGACGGCCATTTCATTCCCGAAGAGATCCATGGCGAGGTTGTCAGGAACATCCAGTTCGCGGTTCTCCTGTAAGTCGAAGACACGGTCTCCCACGACCCCGTCATCGGAGAGGAGCGCATACCGGGGATTGCGAGACAGGCGCACTCTGTCCGCCTTGAAAGAAGGAGTTGCCATGACTTCACCGCTTTTCATGGACATCAGCATGGGCCCGGCATCCTTTTCGCCGGAGGCGATCAGGACGCGGTCGTCATCCAGCAGGCAGAAAGAACCGTGTAAGAGCTTGTGCAGCACGCCGTGAACAGATATTTTTTTGCGGATTCCAAGGTCGACGCTGAATACTTCCGAGCCTCTTTTCACCAGGAGGATTTTGGCGTCCGGCGAAAGACTCATGGAAAGGAACTTCATGCCTCTGCCCGCAAGGGAGGCAAAGTCGTTCGCCAAGCGAAAACCGAAGGGACCGGGGAAAGCGGTGTCAGCATCGAGAGGAATGAATACGAAGCCGTTGGGCAGATCTGAATTTTCCAGTGAAACGGAGAAGATGACTTCATTGGTCGAAAGCTGGTAAACGACAAGTTTGAGATCGGGCAGCACGCAGGCAAAAAAGTCGGCGCCGGGTGAGAGCGCTGTGTCGAGACAGGCCGCCTTAAAGGGCAACTCGCGCTGTTCCAGTCTTAGCCCGCCGGGGACCTGCACGCGATTCAATTCTAAGCCGTAGCCAATGACAGAAATTGTTTGCGAATCGAACGAGAATCGTGCGGGATAGACTTCCTCCGCGGCAATGTAGGTGCGCAGACTGAGCGGTTCGCGGGAGAGCAGGTAAATACCGGAAGGATTTTGGACCATGAGCGTGCGGCCATCG
The DNA here is from genome assembly GCA_963824515.1 of uncultured Acidobacteriota bacterium. GTDB lineage: Bacteria > Acidobacteriota > Terriglobia > Acidiferrales > UBA7541 > Acidiferrum. The sequence goes on along the minus strand of CAWGPN010000008.1, from coordinate 202,381 downwards.
GGACTATAACGAAGCGTGACTTCGGCGTTGCGGAGCGGAGGCGTGAGGCGTTGACGGGAAAGTACGCCGTGCAAATCTTCGTGCGGACGCACTCTTTGCGGCATGGCCGTGGCCAGGGCGAGGAACTGAGCACACATTACCAAGACGGCTTCAGAGAATCGTAAAAGCAGCCGCAAAGCGGAAAGCGAAGGCCTGCGCCAGATATTCACAATTGGATAATCGCCGCGAGTCTAACATTGGTGGGAAGAGGGGGCAATCGGTGGCGCCAGCCGCCGGGCAGCGATTCGCGGGGGCTTGCCTTACGTAGCGACACAAGGCAGACTCGGCGCGTGCTGATTGGACTGTTTACGGAATTGACGGGGAGCGGCGGCGTGCAGCGGGCAGGAAGGCACCTGGCGGCGGTGATGAGCGAGTTTGCCGCCAGCCGGCACATGGACTGCCGGCTGCTGAGCCTGAACGACTCGCCGGAGTTGCACCGCATGTCCGTGGGCGGGAAGGAATTCGTGTTCACGGGCTGCGAACGGAGCAAGGCGCGTTTTACGGCCTCGGCAATGCGTGCCGCGAGGCGGCATGCGAAGGTGGTTTTGGCAGGGCATCCAAACCTGGGGCCGGTTGCGCAAGCGATGAAACTTGCGGCGCCCCGGCTCCGGACGATCATCTGCACACATGGTTTGGAAGTTTGGGAGCCGCTTCCCTTCTTGCGGCGGCTTGCTCTGCGGCGCGCGAATGTGGTGCTCGCACCGAGCAAGGACACGGCGAATCACGCGGCGGAGCAGCGTGTACGCAAGGAGCGGATTCACGTGTTGCCGTGGGCGCTCGATCCGGAATTTGAGGCCATTCCCGCGAACGCGCCGCAGAGTCACTTGCCTCATGGATATCCCGAAGGGCGCGTCATCCTGACGGTTGGACGGTGGTCGGCGAACGAACGCTATAAAGGAATGAACACCCTAATTACGGCGCTGCCGCGGCTTCTGACGCGCTGGCCAGAGTTGCAACTGCTGATTGTGGGTGACGGCGACGACCGCGCGTGGCTCGAGGATCTTGCGGAACAGAATGGCGTGAACCGGCACGTGCACTTCCTCAGCGGGGTAAATAACGAAGAGCTTTTGGCGTGCTATCAGGCATGCGAGATGTTCGCTTTGCCAAGCCGGGGCGAGGGATTTGGCCTGGTTTACCTGGAAGCAATGGCTTGCGGGAAACCGGTAATCGGCGGGGCCCACGGGGGCGCGCCGGAAGTGATAGAAGACGGGGTGACCGGCTATCTGGTGGCGCATGGAGACGCACCGCAACTGGCCACGTCTATCGAAACCTTGCTCTCTGATCCGGCCATTGCGCAAAAAATGGGCGCGCGCGGGCGGCAGCGCGTGGAACGGGAATTCCGATTCAGCGGGTTTGCCAAATCTTTGAAGAAAATCCTTCGCGAACAATGCGAATCCTGAGCGTCACGGAGACCTACGCGCCTTTCCTGGAGTTTGGCGGCCCGCCGGTGAAGGTGCGAGCGCTGGCGCAAGGGCTGGCAGCACGTGGAAACGAGGTTACGGTACTCACGGCGGATTGGGGCATCGAAAAGCGCCTGAACTCTCAGGGCCGGTCCGGAACTGAGCGGAGTCCTTTTGGCTGGAGGAGTATTGAAAAAGGCGTAACGGCGATTTACCTGCCGACCTGGTTGCAATACCGGTCGGTGACCTGGAATCCTGCGGTGCGGCGATTCTGCCGCGCTCGACTGCGTGATTTTGACGTCGCGCACATCTATGGCCTCTACGATTTTCTCGGGCCGGCGGTTGCATCTGCTTGCGGGGAGCGGAAGATCCCCTACGTGCTCGAGCCGATTGGGATGTTTGTGCCGATCGTGCGAAGTCTGCGGCTGAAAAGAATTTATCACGCGAGGTTTGGGCGGCGATTGTTTGAACAAGCGAGCGCCATCATCGCAACTTCCGAGCAGGAGGCCGAGGAACTGGCGAGCGGAGGCGTGCCGCGTGAAAAAATCGCGCTACGCCGGAACGGGGTGGAAGCTCCGGCTCCGTGGCCGGAGCGTGGCGTTTTCCGGAAGGGGCTGGGGATTACGGAGGAAGCGAAAGTTGTCCTTTTTCTGGGACGGCTCTCGGAGAAAAAGAGTCCGGATTTGCTGCTGCAGGCATTTGCTTCGATTTCGAGGGAAACTGAGGACAAGAGCCTGCGGCTCGTCTTTGCGGGACCGGACGAGGGCGGGATGAAGGCGCGGCTCCTGCAGATGGCGGCGCAGCTCGGGGTGATTGCGCATGTGCACTTCGCCGGGCCGACTTTTGGGGAGGAGAAATGGGCCGCGTACCGCGAAGCTGATGTATTCGTACTGCCTTCACAGAATGAGAATTTCGGCAATACCGCCGCGGAATCGGCAGCCGCGGGTACGCCCGTCATCGTAACGGAACAGTGCGGCATCGCTCCCCTCCTGGCGGACGTGGCGGGACTCGTTGTGCCGCATGATGCGAGGGCGCTTGCCGCGGCGATAAAGTCTGTGATTACCGACGCCGAACTGCACGGACGGCTGGCTGCGGGATGCGTTGCGGCGGCAGCGAAAATGAGCTGGGAGGAACCGGTTCTCCAAATGGAAGCTCTCTATAACAGGCTTGCAAATAAGACGGCCCGGAGCGCAGAATCTGGAGCATCGGAGTGACGAAATTGCCGGGCGAGAAGCATCGCATCTTCCGCGTGGTGTGGCGAGCCGCGAACGTTCTGCTCGTCGCGGCGGCGGTGTCATTGCTGTAAGCTGGGACTACCTTTTTTCGGCGCCGGAGATCAAACAATAGCGTGTGCGGTATTTGCGGTGTCGCTTTCGCGTCGCGCAGCAAGGATGCGGAGTTGCGCGTGCGGGCCATGGCGGCGGCGTTTCGCCACCGCGGCCCGGATGAAGAAGGATTCCTCATCGGCGATCCCCGGGCGCCAGGCTTGGCGCTCGGCATGCGCCGGCTCAGCATTATTGATCTTGCCGGCGGTCATCAGCCCATCTGGAACGAAACGCGGGATGTCGCCGTCATGTTCAACGGCGAGCTGTACAACTATCGCGAACTCCAGGAACGCCTAACTCTCCTCGGGCACCGCTTCGCAACCCAATCCGATACGGAAATACTGGTGCACGCCTGGGAAGAGTGGGGCGAAGAGTGTCTGACGGAACTCCGCGGCATGTTTGCATTTGCGTTGCTCGATCTGCGCGGACGTTTTGCGACGGCGCCCCTGCTCTTCCTGGCGCGCGATCCGCTGGGAATCAAGCCGCTCTATTACACGCAGACGGCGGAGAGTTTCACATTCGCGTCGGAAGTCCGCGCCCTCCTGGCGTGCGGCACCTTGCCAAAGCGGATCTCCCAGGACGCGCTGACTTCTTACATGCTGTTCGGCAGCGTGTCCGAACCCGTCACCATGGTGGAAGGAGTTTTTTCGCTTCCGCCGGGTCATCGCATGCTCTTGTACGTTCCGGAGCGCAGGCGCGCGCCTAGGGCGCGGCCGTGGTGGGACCCGCAAACATCCCCGGCGGCGCGCGATCCGCGCAAGCCCAAGGATCTGACGACGGCGGCCGCAAGACTGCGCCCTCTGCTGGAGGACGCCGTGCGGGCTCATTTGATCGCGGATGTGCCCGTGGGGTTGTTCCTCTCCGGGGGTCTGGATTCCGGAGCTATTGCCGCTCTTGCGGCGCGCGCACAAGCGGGCATCCGCAGCTTCACTCTTTCCTTCCCGGGAACTCCCTACGACGAGGCTCCGCTGGCCCGTAAAGTTGCGGAACGTTGCGGCACCCAGCATACGGAAGTGCCTCTCGATGGCCCGGCCATGCTCTCGCGCATTGACGAGGCAGTGGCGAGCCTCGATCAGCCAACCATGGATGGAATCAATACGTCCCTCGTATCCTGGGCGGCTTGCGAGGTGGGATTAAAGGTGGCGCTTTCAGGGTTGGGAGGCGATGAGCTTTTTGCGGGCTACACAAGCTTCGCGAACACCGCGCTTCTTCGGCGGCTCATTCACTTGGCGTGGTTCGTGCCCTGGCCGTTGCGCCGGGCAACAGCGCCGCTGCTCGCAAGCATTTTCGCGGCGCGCCGGTCAAAGGATGCCGCCGGAAAAGCCGCGGCCGCGTGGACCAGCCCCGACGGGCTTCCGCATCCTTATTTTTACGCACGAGCGCTTTTTCCGCTGGACCAGCTTAAGAAGCTGATCGAACCGCGATTTCGACCGAGTACCGTGAATGCGGACGGCGTCACCCTGGAACCGACGTGGCTCGGATGGCTGGACCGTGCCGCCAGCGAGGCGCGAAAGATGGAGCCGGTGGCCGCGACGGCATGGCTCGAGATGCGTTGCTACATGGCGAGTACGCTGCTGCGGGATACGGATTCGGTGAGCATGGCGCGCTCGCTCGAGGTGCGCGTGCCGCTTCTGGACACGCCGCTGGTGGAATTCGTTCACTCCCTTCCCGATGCGGCACGTCATCGTGCCGGCGCGCAGAAGGCGCTGCTGGTAGAGGCGTTGCGCGGGGTGTTGCCGGAGGAAATTCTGGGCCAGCGAAAACGCACCTTCACTTTGCCCTGGGAGGAATGGCTTCGCGGGCCGTTGCGCTCGAGGCTCGAAGGCAGTTTTGCGGAAATCGCGCCATCGCTTGCGCCGCACCTTCACGCGGAGGGCCTCCACGGCGTTTGGGAAGCTTTTCTTGCAGGCAAGACTTCCTGGTCGCGCCCGTGGGCGCTCTACGTCCTCAACGAGTGGTGCAAGCGCCACCTCGCGGCTTAATCCGCGCTCCTGATGTAGACTAAATAATTCTGCGATGAACATACTTGGGATAAATGCCTACCACGGCAACGCGTCCGCAGCCATTGTTTGCGATGGCCGGCTTGTGGCTGCGGTCGAAGAAGAGCGCTTCAACCGCGTGAAATACGCAGCGGGGTTCCCTGCTCAGGCGATTCGCTACTGCTTGAAAGAAGCCGGGGTGGAACTGAAAGACATCGGCCACGTGGCCGTGCCACGCAATCCTTACGCTCGGCTCGGAACGAAGATTTTCTACGCCCTGCGCATGCCATCCTTCGCACGCGAGCGAATGAAAGTTCTGGCGAAGTTTACGGGAATACCGGAGGCGCTGGCGCAGGCATTCGACGCGGATCCAACGAGGCTCGCCGCGAAATTCCATCGCGTGGAACACCACCAGGCGCATCTAGCCAGCGCATTTTTTGTGTCGCCGTTCGAACGAGCCGCGCTGCTTTCCGCGGATGGCTTGGGCGATTTCGCGAGCACCATGTGGGGAAGCGGCCACGGCAACCGTATGCAGATCGAAGGCGCGATTGCATTTCCTCATTCACTCGGCCTTTTTTATAGCGCGGTCACGCAGTACCTCGGATTTCTCAAGTTTGGCGATGAGTACAAGGTGATGGGCCTGGCGGCGTACGGCCAGCCGGAACAGCTTGAGGCCTTTCGCGATATCGTGCGCGAGGATGGAAATGCATTCCGTCTTGGTTTGGATTACTTCACGCATCATCGGACCGGACCGGAAATGAGCTGGGCCGAGGCGGACAAGACTCCGGCCCTCGGCAAAATGTTTTCTGACACGATGGAGAAAAAGCTGGGCCCCAAACGGAATCCCGAAGAGCCACTCGAACAGCGGCACCGCAATCTGGCATCCGCGCTGCAAGCGCGTCTCGAGGAAATTTATCTGGGCATGCTGAAAAAACTTGCCGAACGGACCGGCCTGAAGTCGGTGTGTCTGGCGGGTGGAGTGGCGTTCAATTGCGTAGCCAACGGAAAGATTTTCGATCACACGGGATTCGAGCAGGTTTATGTGCATCCCGCGGCGGGCGATGCCGGGCTTGCGGTTGGGGCTGCGTTCTATGTTTGGCATAAGTTTCTGGGGAAGCCGCGGTCGTTCGTGATGGATCACGCTTATTGGGGCCCCGGATACTCGCGTGAGGAGATTCGGCGCGCCATTGACGCAAACGGATTGGGGAATAGCGGCTGTCGCGTGGAAGAACTGGCTGAAGAGAGCTTGATGCAGCGGACCGCCGCGATTGTGGCCGACGGAAAAATTCTTGGATGGTTCCAAGACCGCGCGGAGTGGGGCCCGCGCGCGCTCGGCAATCGAAGCATTGTGGCCGACCCTCGACGGCCGGAAATGAAAGAAATTCTAAACCAGCGCATCAAGCACCGGGAAATCTTCCGGCCGTTCGCTCCGTCCATTCTTGCCGAAAGGACCGGCGAGTGGTTCGAGAAATCGCATCCCTCGCCGTTCATGACTTTGGCGTATTCGGTGCGTCCCGAGAAGCGCGAGAAGATTCCTGCGCCGACGCATGTTGACGGAACGGGCCGCCTGCAAACCGTGACACGCGAGGCGAATGCGCGTTATTGGAGCCTGATCAAAGCATTTGAGCAGCTTACGGGAGTGCCGGTCGTCCTAAACACTTCCTTCAACGACAACGAGCCGATCGTCTGCAGCCCCGCGGAGGCTCTCGATTGCTTCCAACGTACGCAGATGGATGCGCTAGTCCTCGGCGACTTCCTGATCACCCGGCCGTGAACCGCATGGCGCGAGCACTATTCGAATGAGGATCCTGCTCCTGAATCTCTACTATCCGCCGGACACTTCGGCGACGGCCAAAATGGCGGCGACTGTGGCAGAAGCGCTCTCCGCGCGGCATGACGTCACGGTGCTTTGTGGGCGGCCGTCCTACGACCCCAGCGAACGCCGGCCTTGGAGGCTTTGGGGGATGGAAACCGCAGCGCGAGTGAAGATTCTGCGCGTGGGTTCTACGGACTATCCGCGTTTCTCAATGAAGCGGCGCGTGCTGAACTATTTGAGCTACGTCGCACTGGCAATTCCCCGGGCTCTTTTCGTGCGCTGCGATGTGGTGCTGGCCATGACCGACCCTCCGTTTGAAGGAATCGTCGGAGCGATCGTTGCGTTGCTGAAAGGCAAACCCTATGTCTACAACATTCGAGACATGTATCCGGACATGGCCGTGGGCGGAGCGATTGTCGCGCCTGGTCGGTTAGCGCGTTTTTGGGAACGCCTGCACCGCTGGGCTTTGCGGCGCGCCACGCGCGTGATCGTGCTTGGAGAGGACATGCGAGCGCGAATCGTTGCAAAAGGAGTTGAACCGGCGGGCGTTGAAATCGTCCGGGATGGCACGGATGTTCTTCCGCCAGATGCGCCGCAACCTTTGCTGGACGGGGAGATTATCCGGGCAATTCGGGGCGATTTCAAATTCGTACTGCTTCATGCGGGGAATCTTGGCTTCTATGGGGCGTGGAATACCTTAATTTCGGCGGTGCGCAGTTTGGAAACAGAGGGTGTTGGACTCGTCTTTGTCGGCGAAGGAGCACAGCGCGCCCATATCGAAGCGCTAGCCGGAGAAGCGAAAAACGTGCGCTTTCTGCCGTTTTTTCCGGCGAGCAAGATTGCTTCGGTGCTGTCGGCGCCGGACGCTCACGTCATCACCGTGAAGCGCGGTCTCGAGGGAGTGGTGGTGCCCAGCAAAATGTACGGAATTCTGGCGGCGGGAAAACCCATCGTAACAGTGGCGCCGGAGGAAACGGATGCGGCTTCGCTGGGCGCGAAATTCGGTTTTTCTGTATCCGCTGATCCAGACAGCCCGGAAAAGACCGCGGCGGTGATTCGTTCGGTGGTTCTGGACGGAGAGAAATTGCAACGCATGGGCCGGGCGGCAGGGGCCGCTGCGCCCGATTATGATAGAGTCAAAGAATTGCAGAAATTTGTGAAAATCATCGAGGAGGCGGTAAACGCGTGACGTCTTCGGAAACTTTTTGGACCGGGAAACTTGTCTTGGTGACGGGAGGCGCCTCGTTCATCGGCTCCACCCTGACCGACCATCTTCTCGCGCGGGGCGCGAAAATTCGCATCGTGGACGATTTGAGCAGCGGACATCGCGACAACATCCGCGAACATGCCGCTAGCGGAAAGATCGAATTCATCCATGCGGACTTGCGCGAGCCGGGCGTTACCCGCTCGGCCATGCAAGGTGTCGACACGGTGTTTCATCTGGCCGCGGATCATGGCGGCCGCGGCTACGTTGATTTGCATCAGGCGGGGCCGGCCTCCAACTTTTTTCTGGATGGGCTGGTTTTCGCAGAAGCCCTGCGCGCAAAAGTAAAGAAAGTGGTGTTCGCGTCTTCCGGCTGCGTGTACCCAAACTTTTTGCAATCCGACGTGAAGAAGGAGCTGTACCTCACGGAAGACCTCACCAATGGCCCGAAAGACGCCGACAATACCTACGGTTGGGCTAAATTGATGGGCGAGATTACGCTCAGTGCCTACGCGAAAGAACACGGCATGGGCGCAGCCTCGTGCCGCTATTTCACTGTGTACGGACCGCGGGGTGTTGAAAATCATGCGGTCATCGCCATGATTGCGCGCGCTTTTCTAGGCCAGAATCCCTTCGAAGTTTGGGGCGACGGAACGCAGATCCGCAATTGGACCTACATCGAGGACATTGTCGAAGGGACAATTTTAGCGGGAGAAAAAATCAGCGACGGCACGGCCATCAATCTGGGGACGATGGAGCGTATCAAAGTCATCGATGCCGCCCGCATGGTGTGCGAGTTCACCGGCCACAAGGCCGAAATCAAGTTGCGTCCAGACATGCCGACAGGGCCTCTCAATCGCGTGGCGGACAACTCACTCGCAAAAAAATTACTTGGATGGGAACCTAAAGTTCCTTTTCGCGACGGTCTAAAGCGCACCATCGACTGGTATTACGCAACAAAGAATCGTGAAGAAGTGAACCGCACGTTTGGCCGTATGCTCACTGAAAGATAGGCTGCGAGTGCGACGGCATTCAACGGGGCCGCCGATCGGCCGTGACCTCCCTGCACTGCCTAGCCCGTTCTACTATCCTTCGGATTACCCAACGAACATTCCTGATTGAAGCGAAACAATTTTCAAAGTATCGTGTTAAGGCTGCGTGGACAGCCATTTTTACTTGGGAGCCGGGTCCCCAACCCGGCAGAACTTGATTGAGGCACTGGCCGCACCGCCCCGGCCAGTATTCTTAAAAAAGAAAGAGTGAACATGCCCGCAGGTCTGCTGGCGTTTCTGATAGCCCTATTTGCATCCCTAACGCTGACGATACCGGTGCGCGCGTTGGCCTTGCATGTAGGGATGGTGGATCTTCCTGGACCGCGCAAGGTGCACCTACGCCCCATTCCGCTCTTGGGCGGCTTGGCCATGTATGCAGCGGTGCTGCTTGCGGTCTTTTTTACGTTTAGCGGCGAGGCGCGGGAGCAGATCGCCGGAATTTTGACGGGCGCGACACTCGTCGCGGTGATCGGCATTTTGGATGACCGCGGCGTGCTGCACCACCAGGTCAAGCTATTCCTTGGCATGCCGTTGGCCGCTTGCGTCTTGCTGGTGACCGACGTTCACGCTCATATTTTTGAGCTTTTCTTGAGCGGACGAGCGGGCTACCTGCTGGACGCGTTTCTCACGATTTTCTTTGTCGTGGGGATCACCGCGTCCTTCAGCATCCTGGATCACATGGACGGCCTTTGCGCCGGTGTAGCCGCCACTGCTTCCATTTTCTTCGTCTTGCTTGCCTATCTAAACGGCCAAACGCTGGTCGCCACCCTGGCGGCTGCCGTCCTGGGTGCGGCCACGGGTTTTCTTCGTTGGAATTTCAAGCCGGCCAAAATTTTCATGGGTGACGGCGGGGCAATGTTTCTGGGATTCCTGATGGCCACGCTCGGGTTGAAACTGCGGCTGGAGCACGCCAACCGAATCTCAGCGATGCTGGTTCCGCTGCTGATTCTGGGAGTGACCATATTCGATACCACACTCGTCACGATATCGCGTTCGCGCCGCGGCTTGCTGCCTTTCGCCACACCCGGCAAAGACCATGTCGCTCACCGGCTCGCAAATCTGGGATTGGGACATCGCGGAGCCGTCCTGAGTTTGTACGTATTGGGATTGCTCAGTGGCGGAGCCGCCCTGTTGGTGAGTTATCTGCCGCCGCTCGCCGCCATTCTGGTGGCGGTCGTTGCGTTTGCTATCGTGGTGTGTGGAATCCTCTTTCTCGAACGTGCACCGTATGAACGTCAATCGCGGAAACCGGCCACCATCTCCTGAATGCTCGCCGAAGAGCGATGCTTTCGGCGCTCGAAGGACGAAGGCGGGCGGCAAGTTTGCCCGCACAAATGAATTCGCTATACTTACCAGGTTGCCGTCTTACCGATTCTCGATGAATATCCCTTCGGGTTGGGCGGAAAGCAGCCAATCTCTTTGAGACTTTGAGCGCGATTCGCCGGCGATCTGAGAGTTCCGGGTGTATGCGCGACTTGGGAAAGCGAAATCGTGCCACGCATTGAACAGCGGCCCCGGCCAGGTGGTGAGAAGGGCGAAGTCCTCGTCGTCGGAGGTTCCGCCGCGGGTTTGTTCGCGGCATCCACGGTGGCTGCGGGCGGGCGGCAGGTGCGCGTCCTGGAATCGCGGCCGAGCTTCGAACCCACCGCGAGGTCGTTGATCGTAACGGATCACTTCCGCACACAGCTTGGCGCCGCTGCCTCCGAGAGCATCGTCAACGAAATACGGCGCTTCGAGTTGTTCACCGACGGCCGCTCGGCGCAGGTCGCTCTGGCGCGGCCTGATCTCATCATTGAAAGATCGCGCCTGATCCCCGCCTTGGCGCGGACCGCGCAACAAGCGGGAGCCACCCTTTCTTTTGACACACGTTTTCTCGGACTGGCGCCGAATGCCCAGGGGTTGCGCGTGGAAATCGATGCCTCCGGAGAGCGCAAGGAGTTGCATGCGGATAGCGTTGTCGGCGCCGACGGCGCCTCCAGCCGCGTGGCTCGATGCGCCGGTTGGCCGCCCATGGAAACGGTCCCGCTGGTGCAAGCCATCGTTCGCCTGCCGAAAGATCATCCGCCGGACACCACACGCGTCTGGTTCGTTCCGGACGATACGCCGTATTTCTATTGGCTGATCCCCGAGACCTCTGAGCGGGGCGCGTTGGGAATCATCGGCGACGATGGTTGCGACACCAAGAAATGTCTCGCCCGCTTTCTCGAGAAAAAACACATGGAACCTCTGGAATGGCAAGGAGCGAGGATACCGGTCTATCGAAAATGGGTGCCGGTGCGGCGGCGCGTTGGAAATGGCGAAGTGTATTTGGTGGGCGATGCGGCCGCCCAAGTGAAGGTATCCACGGTCGGCGGTATCGTGACGGGGTTGCGTGGTGCGCTTGGAGTTGGCCAGGCTATTTTGCAGAAAGGCGGGAGCAAGGAACTCGCCGCCCTTCGCCGTGAACTTGGCACCCACTGGTTGATCCGGCGGGCACTCCATCATTTCCAGCAGAAGGATTATTCGCAGCTGGTTGACCTCCTGAACGTTTCCACGCGCGAGTCTCTCGGGGAAATCAACCGGGACGAATCCACACGCTTGCTGTGGAATGTCGTGCGCCGCCAGCCGCGCCTCGTGCTTCTCGGTTTGCGCGGCCTGCTGATGGGCAGAGGCCTGAAGGGCTAGAACCGCCTCGTTTGGCGGGGTGGAAAGACGGATAGCAACCCGGAAGAAACCTCGAAAGTGGAGTGCGTGCTGCGCAATGCCAGACGAGGATGTGCTTTCCTCCGCAGTTTGGTTCGACGAAAATGATATGTTTGTGGTGAATTCGGGGAAGCGCCGAGTAGTTGCCTGAAGCGCTCCCAAGGAGATTCCGGCTTGCGTCTCTCGGTGATCGGATGTGGCTACGTAGGTTTGGTAACAGGTGCGTGCCTCGCCGCGGCAGGGCATGAAGTGACCTGCACGGATATCGATGCGGAGCGCATCAAGCGGCTGCAAGCAGGCGAAGTGCCCATCTTCGAAGAGCACCTCGAGGAAATACTGGCGTCAGCTCGCAAGGCCGGACGCATTTCCTATACTCCCGATGCAGGCGAGGCCATTCGTGCGGGCGACGCCATTTTCATTTGCGTGGGCACGCCTCCGAAAGAAAGCGGCGAAGCCGATCTTTCCGCGATCGATCAAGTGGCGCGGCAGATTGCCGAGCAAGCCCGTTCCCCTAAACTGGTCGTCGAAAAGAGCACCGTTCCGGCGCGCACCGGACTCGAATTGCAGCGGGCTCTCGCCGCTTATAGCGGCGGCGGCAAATCCAATTTTCGCGTGGCTTCAAATCCCGAATTTCTCCGCGAAGGCACCGCCGTCGGAGATTTTTTCCATCCGGACCGCATCGTGGTCGGCGTAGAGGACGAATCTGCCGCTGCGGATTTGCGCGAAATCTACCGGCCGATCCTGGAGCGCCGCTTTCATTGTCCGGTGCACAAGGGTCCTTGCCCGGCCGCCCAAGACGCAGCATTCCTCGTCACCACCATCAATAGCGCCGAACTCATCAAGCACGCGTCCAACTCCTTTCTCGCGCTGAAGATCAGCTACGCCAACGTCATAGCCGATCTCTGCGAGAGAATCGGCGCGGACGTCAAAGAAGTCACTCATGCAATGGGATTGGACCCCAGAATTGGCGGGCAATTCCTGAGTGCCGGACTGGGGTTTGGCGGCTTCTGCTTTCCGAAGGATGTGCAGGCATTCATTCACCTTGCGGCCTCCGTCGGTGTCGATTTCGATTTATTGAAAGCCACGGAGCGCGTCAACAAGCAGCGCATCGACCGCTTTCTCGAAAAAGTGCACAAGGCTCTTTGGGTGGTAAAAGGCAAGCATGTGGCCGTGCTGGGCCTGGCCTTTAAAGCCAACACGGATGACATTCGTTTTGCGCCGGCACTCGAAGTCGTGAAGCGGCTGCTGGAAGAAGGAGCCGCTGTGCACGCCACCGATCCGGAGGCCATCTCCAGAACGAAGGTTCTTCTCCCGAACGTCACCTACCACGAAGATCCCTATGAAGCCTTGCGGGGTGCGGATGCCGCCCTTGTCTGCACGGAGTGGGACGTTTTCCGCAACCTGGATTGGAAGCGCGCAAAACCGCTCATGGCACGCGCGCTCGTGGTGGACGGCAGAAATCTCTACTCCCCCAAGCTCATGAGGGAGCTGGGTTTTGAGTATTACTCGTTCGGCAGGGTGTGAGGATTTCGAGCAGTTGCCCCGCCTCCGCGCGGCAAATTTGCTTGTTCAAAACGCGATTCGTTGCGAACTCCCTGTTAAGAACTCTTTTTCGCAGCGAATTCCTGCTTGAAATAGTCGAGCGTCAATCGCAAACCCTCTTCCAGCCCAACCTTGGGTTCCCATTTTAGAATGCGCTTCGCCTTAGTGATGTCCGGGCATCGCTGCTTCGGGTCGTCCTGCGGAAGCGGCTCAACACAATCGGCGGAGCATTTTTGAAATGGGCGCGGATGCGCTCCGCAAATTCGAGGATGGTGATCTCCTGCGGATTACCGATATTCACGGGCAAATGTTCGTCCGACAGCATCAACCTGTAAATTCCTTCGATCAAATCAGAGACGTAGCAAAAGCTGCGCGTCTGCTTGCCCGTCGCCATAGACGGTGATCGGTTTGCCGGTGAGCGCCTGATGCACGAAATTGGGCAGTGCGCGGCCATCGTTCAGCCGCATTCGCGGACCATAGGTATTGAAGATGCGGACGATGTGCGTGTCCACGCCGTGATAGCGGTGGTAGGCCATCGTCATGGCCTCGGCAAAACGCTTGGCCTCGTCGTAAACGCTGCGCGGACCGATGGGATTCACGTGGCCCCAATAGCTCTTCCGGCTGCGGAGAAATCTCCGGATCGCCATAGCATTCGCTTGTGGAAGAGAGGAAGAATTTCGCGCTTCTTCGCCAGCGCCAGCCCCAGGGCGTTATGTGTGCCGAGCGAGCCGACTTTGAGCGTTTCGTATCGGAAGCTTCAGGTAATCCGCCGGGCTCGCGGGAGAAGCAAAATGCAAAACGTAGTCAACCGGGCCGGGTACGTCGATGTATTTCGAAACGTCGCATCGCGCGATCCGAAAATGGGGATGCTTAAGGAGATGCTCAACATTGGAGTCGACACCGGTAACGAGGTTGTCGAGAACCAGCACCTCCCAGCCTTCCGCAATCAGGCGGTCGCAAAGATGCGACCCCAGAAACCCCGCTCCTCCGGTGACCACCGCTCTCATGCTTCCTCCCGAAATTCGCAGCTCGCTAGTTTAACTTGCGCCTGTCTGATTGACCACCTATCCGGCGAGAGATACGATGCCGCCACACCGTGAGCCATCGCACCGCAATGCCGACCGAGAACAAGCCAGAGGCCAAACTGGCACGGCATCGGCGTACACTCTGGATCGCGCTTATCGTCGCGGCCGCCGCGCTAATCTGCGTAGTAGTATTTCTTCTCGGCGTCGGCCGCTGGCTTGTACGGCAAGATACCCTCGAAAAAGCCCAGGCCATCGTCGTCCTGAGCGGGCGCATGCCCTTGCGTGCCATCGAAGCAGCAAAATTATATCGAGAAGGCTACGCGCCAAAAGTCTGGCTGACGCATTCCACGGAGCCTGGCGCAACACTCGAAGCGATGGGAATTCCATACATCGGCGAGGATTCCTACAATTTGCAAGTGCTGACGCGCGAGGGCGTGCCCGCGGACGCCATCCACGTACTCGAGCCGCCCATCGTTAACACCGCGGACGAAATCGCCGCCATTTCTGCCGCGATGGCTGCGAAGAAGGACAGTACAGTCATTCTGGTGACAAGCAAAGTCCACACGCGGCGCGTTCGAATACTCTGGCACGAACTCTCCGCGGCCCGCGGACGCGCGATCGTCAGAGCGGCTTCGCAGGATCCCTTCCAACCAGGACGTTGGTGGCGCACCTCGGGCGATGCACTGGATGTCGTTCGCGAATGTTTAGGAATCCTGAATGCCTGGGCTGGAATGCCGCTTCATCCAGGTAAATAGGGATTCAAAAAAAGAAAAATCGCTTGCGGCGGGGCCGCTCGATTTCCTCCGCCAGCGTAGGCACATGAGGCAGTTCCCGACCCTCAAACGCCGCCAGCGGGTTTTCGACGAAAAGAGCGCGAGCCTTTGCTTCTCCAAACCGTTCGCGGACAAGATCAAATGCGGGTTTGAGCTTGAGCGGCCGCCGGCCGGTATTGTGAGCATCGCTTGCCACGATGTGTACCATTCCATCGGCTAGCCACCGCCAGGCATCCTTCTGCGCCCCGGCGCCAAAGACTCCCGAGAGGGATCCCGCCGTCACCTGGACGCAGCAGCCGAGCCGGACCCACCGCGCGAGGCGCTCCGTCTGCGTGCGCAGGATGGCGTTGCGCTCCGGATGAGTGATGACCGGCCGCAACCCCATCAGTTGAATCTCATGTAAGGTCTGGTCCATGCTCGGCGGGATCGAGTATTCGTTAAACTCCACGAGCAGATAGTCCTTCTGATTAATGCAAAAGCGCGGGGCATCCGCGCGCAAGGCGGCCAGATTTTCAGGGTTAAGATGAAAGTCGCAGCCGGTGGCCAGGAGCAGCCGGCCACCAATTTTTACCTGCAGTTCGTCTCGCAAATGTCGAATCCGCAAGTAGTCGAAATGATATTCGTTGCTCGAGTGCGGCGTAGCCACCACATGCGTAATTCCGTCCGCAATCGCGGACTCCGCCATCGCCAGTGAGAGTTCCATGCTGTCCGGGCCGTCATCAATTCCAGGCAGCAGATGGCAGTGCACGTCAACCATGTCTTCAGTGACTCCCTAGCGCCGCCAGGCGGATACGGCTTGCCACAATCCCAGCGCGAACATCAGCCCCGCGAAAACCTGGCGCATCCGGCGAGGGTGTAGCCGCTTGGCCAACCATCCGCCCAGGGTAGCACCGGCAAATACGCCCGGAATCAAAATTAGCCCTATTTTCCAGGAGACGTAGCCTGCCTTGGCGTAAGTAAGAAATGCCAGTAGACCTGTCGGAGGCACCAGCGTCACCAGGCTCGTGCCCTGCGCGCGATGTTGTCCATACGCAAAAATCAATATCAGCGACGGTACCAGAAGAACTCCGCCCCCAATTCCGAACAGTCCAGAAGTGACTCCACAAACGCACGCTGCGACAAACATCCCGGCAAAATGTAACGCGCGGACAGACATTATTGTCCGCCCTCGTCCACTGGAATCGTCGCCACTTCAGGTGGCTGCGGTTTTCTCAATACAAGGAACGCCGCGAGCATTAGAAAGCAGCCGAATAATCCCTTTAGCAGGCGCGTACTCAGCGGGACCGCAATCAGACCACCCAGGTAACCGCCCACGAGAATTCCCGCGGCGCATAAGATCCCCGCGCGAAGGTCAACATAGCCCGCCTTCCAATAGTGGCGGAGCGCGCCTAGTCCCACGGGCGGCAGAAGGATCAACAGCGAGGTGCCCTGAGCTAAATGCTGGTCCATGTGCAGCAAATAAACCAACGCAGGCACCAGCAGGATGCCGCCACTAGTCCCCAGCAGACCCCCAAGCGTACCTACTGCGAGTCCGAGGAAAAGGACAATGACAATGAGTGTCATTGCCTGGTCGCGGCTGCGCTTCGGACTTTCCTATTTGTCTCCCGATGCATCGCTAGTATCTTCCCGCGTCTTGTGCGACGCCGCAACTGCTCTTGAACAAGCGGTAACATCCGAGAAGGCGCCGTTTTTTACTTCGCGAAGAACCTGCTATATTGAACTGTCCTTATCCAATCGGCCGAATGGCCTGCTTCATCCCCAAAAATAACGAGGAGAGCGACGTAACTCATGCCCATAGACCGGAAACCCGAATTCTTTAAAGGCGCTCAACTTAAAGTCGCCATCATTGGCTGCGGCTATGTGGGATTGCCGCTGGCCCTGCGCTTCGCGGAAGCGGGCCACAAAGTCACTGGATTTGACACCGATCCGAATAAGGTGTCCATGCTCAACGCTGGCAAATCCTACATCGAGCACATTCCACAGCCCAAGATCCAGCAGTTCGTCAACTCCAGGCACTTCGCCGCGACAACCGATTTCGTGCGGCTCAAGGACGCGGATGCCATCATTATCTGCGTGCCAACTCCTCTGGATGAACGCCGCGAGCCCGACCTCTCTTACGTCGAACAGACCGCCATTTCCATCCAGCCTCACCTGCAAAGGGGCCAGTTGGTTGTTCTTGAATCCACAACTTATCCCGGCACCACGGAAGAACTCGTCCTTCCGATCCTCGCGAAAAGCGGCCTCAACTGCCCCATCGCCGCCGGGCCGGACAACGAAAATGTGGCCTGTGATTTCTTTCTTGCGTTCTCGCCCGAACGTGAAGATCCCGGCAACAAACAGTTCGGTCTGGCGCAAATCCCCAAAGTTGTCGGCGGGGTGAATCCGCCCAGCGGACGGGCCGCGCAAGCTCTGTATGCACAGGTTGTCGCGCGCGTGGTGCCGGTTAGTTCCACCAGGGCCGCGGAAATGGCCAAGCTCCTTGAAAATATCTTCCGCTGCGTAAACATCGCGCTGGTCAACGAATTGAAGATGCTCAGCCTGCGCATGGGAATTGACATCTGGGAAGTGATTGACGCGGCGGCCACGAAACCTTTCGGCTTCATGCCTTTCTATCCGGGTCCCGGTCTCGGAGGGCATTGCATTCCCGTCGATCCCTATTACCTTTCCTGGAAGGCGCGCGAGTTTGATTTCTCGACGCGCTTCATTGAGCTGGCCGGCGAGGTCAACACGGCGATGCCTTATCACGTCGTGGACGCCGTAGCCGCGGCTCTCAACAACCACAAAAAGAGCCTGAAAGGGGCGAAGCTGCTCATTCTCGGCGTGGCGTACAAAAAGGACGTCGATGACCTCCGGGAATCGCCCACGCTGAAAATCATGCAGTTGCTTCAGCAGCGCGGCGCCGAACTCGAATACAACGATCCCTACTTTCCACAGCTCCACAAAATGCGCCATTACAATTACGAAAACATGAAGTCCGTCCCGCTCAACGCGCAAACCCTGGGCAGCTACGACGGAGTCGTCATCGCCACGGATCACTCCAGCTACGATTATGTGGCCATTGTGGATGCCGCCAAGCTGGTGGTGGACACCCGCAACGCCACGCGCCGCGTCATTCGCCACCGCGAAAAAATCGTGCTCTGCTAGGCGCCCATGGCCTCCCTTGCGGACGAAATCCGGCGGCAAGTTGCGGAGAGCGCTCGCGTGAAGCAGAGCTTTTCCGAGGAACTGGTCGGCCGCATCGCGCAATTTGCGGAAAAAGGCGGGGCAGCGCTGCGCAACGGCGGAAAAATCGTATTCTTCGGGAATGGCGGCAGCGCGGCCGACGCGCTACACCTCGCGGCTGAGCTCGTCGTGCGGCTGCGCTCCGAGCGCCGTGGTCTCGCGGCGCTGGCGCTTACGGCGAATCCCTCTGTGCTCACCGCCGCCGGCAACGACTATGGTTTCGAGCGCATTTTTTCCAGGCAAATCGAATCGCTGGTCGCCCCGCTGGACGTCCTCGTTGCGCTCTCAACCAGCGGCGTCAGTCCGAATGTGGTGCAGGGAGTGGAGGCTGGCCGCGGCCGCGGCGCTTTTCTCGTCGCGCTCACGGGCGAAACGGGCGGCGCGCTCGCCGGCAAGGTCGATCTTCTCCTCAACGTGCCCTCGCGGGATCCTCAGCGAATCCAGGAAGCCCATATCACGATCGGCCACATCGCCTGCGCGCTCATGGAACAACTAGCCGCAGCGTAACGTTGGGACGGTCATGCCGGTGCGTTTGTTCTCTCTCGTTTTTAATCTAGAAAACGTCAGGCAGGCCGATTGGCGGGCGATCTTCTATTTTACTCGCTGCAATTCCACTCTTGCCGTGGCGATCGGGAGGATCGCTTCCAGTAGCACCGGAGTGCGCGCCGAGTTATTCGCGATGTACATTGTGAACTGGGCGTCCTTCATTTCCTCGCCGTTTTCAAACACGTGGATCTCGATTTTTGACGTCTTGTAACTTCCCGCGGGAACAGTGACGGCCTCTCCAGTGCTGGCTATCTTCGCCCGCACGTCGTATAGCTTGCGCCCATCGTAAACCGGGCACCGCACCTCGGCTGTTTTGGCCCAATCCACGTTTCGCAGATATTGCAGCATTCCCAGCGGATCTCGCGTTCCCGGAAGCACACGCGTCTCCGTTACGCCTCGAGGAGCAGGCTCTTTGCCGGTGGACGTCATGCGCTGTACGGAGTCCACCTTTTGGCCCCTCTCATTCAGGTGCATTTCGTACTGGAGGCTGGCCATCGTCGCGGCATCGCTGTAGGAATCGAACTGGTCGTCCAATATGAATACCATTCGGAGCGGGTTTTCCGTGTGCACGAATGCTTGCAGGTGCCAGGAACTCTTTCCGAAGTAATCTTTGTGCGCGCCAATGACCAGTCTCAGATTAGCCACGTCCGTCAGGTTCGCCATACTCGCGGTGTATTCCAGAACTTCACCGCTCCGCAGGGGCAGCCCCGATTCTGCCTCGGGATCGCGGTTCTTGCTCGCTGGTTTGGCTGGCGTAGCGTGGATGGGGGGAGAAGCGGGGACCTCGGCGGCCGGAATGCTCATCGGCTCGGAAGCGCGGTCGGGTGTGGACGCGCGGGCGTACCCTTTGCCTCGTTCCCGCAAATAGTAGTACCCGCCCGCGGCGCAGCCGAACGTCAGAAGTGCGGCGAAGCTAATGACTTTCCGGTAGCTCATGCTCTTTGTGTGACCTGGCCGGGAAACAGTCTATTGTCTTTTGGTCTTCCGTCGTACAATACAAATTCGTGCGCGGTAGGACGGCAAATTTCGCCGAGACTACGCGTCAGTACTGAGATTACCAAAACGCGAGGCTGGCGTCTTTGCCGGCGCCGCGTCCATGGCCGAGACGGCACTCCGCCGCTCCCGGACCACGATCGAGGAGGAATTCCCGAATGCGCTACCTCGTTACAGGCGGCGCCGGTTTCATCGGCTCGAACACCGTAGACGAACTCGTGCGGCGCGGACACAGCGTGGTTGTGCTGGACGATCTTTCGTCCGGCAAGGAGGAAAACCTCGCCGAGATCCGCAACAAAATTACCTTTATGAAGGGCAGCATCACGGACATTGAAGTTGTCCGCAAGGCCATGCACGAAGCCGAATATGTTCTGCACCTCGCCGCTCGTACTTCCGTTCCGCGTTCCGTCAAGGATCCCATCGAAACGAACAAGATCAATATCGATGGAACTCTGAATGTGCTGGTCGCTGCGCGGGACGCCAAAGTGAAGCGAGTAGTATTCGCAGCTTCTTCTTCCGCTTACGGCGAGACGCCGACTCTGCCCAAAGTCGAAACCATGCAGCCGGCGCCCATTTCGCCTTATGGCGTCACCAAATATGTCGGCGAGCTCTACGCGCAGACTTTTGGCCGCTGTTACGGCCTCGAAAACGTCTGCCTGCGCTATTTTAATATATTCGGCCCTCGCCAGGATCCCGGCTCGCCGTATTCCGGCGTCCTGGCGAAATTTTGCCAGGCCTTCCTGGAAGGGACGCAACCCGGCATCTTCGGCGACGGCGAACAGTCCCGCGACTTCACTTATGTCGAAAACGCCGTGCAGGCCAATCTCCTGGCATGCGAAGCGCCCAATGTTTCCGGCAAAACCTTCAATGTGGGAACCGGCGACCGCTTTACGCTGAATCAAACGCTTCAGCTCCTCGGGAAGATTTCCGGCACGAAGCTCGAAGCAAAATACGATCCGCCGCGCGATGGCGACATTCGCGATTCGCAAGCAGACATCACGCAAGCGCGCGAATTCCTCGGTTACGATCCGCAGGTCTCGTTTGAGGAAGGACTCAGCCGCACGTTTGCCTGGTACCGCTCGACACTAACCAAGGCAGAACTAAAATCCAAAGAGTGAACACCGGCTGAAAAAGCCGTGACGGCCGCCAGCAGCACGGCCGGGAATTGCCACGGTAGTGTGACGCAGGACACACAGAGCTGTGCGGCGGCGCACAGCGTGATTTTTGCGCCTGCAGCAGAGTAGCGCGAGCAGAGAACACCACTGACGTCAAGAGATCGACGCCAGACAAGGCAGGACAGGCCACACCCCCCTCAAGTGCGGTGGCCTGCCCTGCTACCTTCCAAATACCAATTGGCAGAGAGCACCCCCGGCGGAGGCTGTACCCCCCGTGTTTTTCGTAAGAGCGAAAAAAAAGACTTGCACCTGACGCGTTTTGTAAAAGTGCCAAATACAGGACTTAGCCGGTGACCCCGGAATGCGGGAACGCCAGCAGAAATGTTGGCGTTCCCGAGTATTAGGCGGCAGAGACCTGCTATTTTCTTTCCGTCTGCAAGCTTTGTTGACTTCCCGCGGTGCGGCCCATAGTGTTGCGAGCATGAATGCGCAGACGGATGAGGAACGGCGGTTCGGCCAACTTGCGGGCGCGGCGGCAATCCTGTCCGGAGCGGCGTGGGTCACCTGGGCCGTGCTGAACGCGACTTACGCCGGGCAGATCGATACCTATCCGCCGGTGGTGGATGCGCGATTATACAAAGCGGGCGCGCTGCTGACCGTGGGCTGGAACCTGCTCCTGATTCCTGCGGTAGTGGCGTTGTGGCAGTGGCTCCGCGAGAAGAGGACGAGCCTTCTGTTGCTCTACAGCGTGTGCGGGGGGCTGTCGCTCTGCTTCTGGGCGTATGGCGGAGCGACGCATGGAATCACTCCGGCTCTCGAGACGACGTATCTTTGGTTGAGCGCGGTCTGGTGGACAGGCATCGGATTCGAGCTGAGGAGCGAAGCAAAAGCGCTGGGGTATTTTACGATGGTGCTTGGACTGTTTGCGCTGTTGGACGGGTTGTTTTCCTTTCTGGAGCCGATGCCTGCGGCGATTTACGCGCTAGCAGCGCCGAAACTGCCGCTCGCGCTGGGGTGGAGCTTCTGGATGGGCGCGAAACTGATGACAAGAAGCGAGGAAAGAACGGCAAGCTGATGCAACCCGCAGCGGGGCCTGAAAGCTAAAATCAGTGAATAACTGAGATCCGCCGAAGTTAATGAATGGTTGTCGGAGCGGTGAATGCGGCGCGTCTCTTGAAATAGGGGTTGCCGGCGCTGGACCATTTCCAGTCCGCGGGCTTGGCTACGAGGCGGGCGCTGACGGGGTTCCACTCGATGTAGTGGCGGATGCGTTCCAACTCGGCTGAGTTCCTTATCCAGTGGTCGAAGGATTCGTCCTGCCAGAGAGGTTTGCCGGTACGGCAGAGCCTGGCGTTAATGTCCCGTGCGGCGACGCCTTTGATGACGCTAGAAATTTTGGCGAGGGGCAAATGAGGATGCAAAAGCGCGTGGACATGATTGGGCATGATGGCGTAGGCATGCAATTCGTAGCGGCCGAGCTCGGCCCCGCGAAGGATGGGATATTCGGCGTAGTCGGCGAATTCCCGGTCGAGCAGCCAGACCGGGCCGGACTTGGCGGAATCCAGGGCTGCGTCGAAACGGAGGAACTGCTTGCCAGGCGATTCCTCTGAGTTGGCATCTGCGGATTTGGCGGCACAGCCATTCCTGGCTGTGCGAATTTTCTTGAGAATGGAGGCGGGCAAGGAACCATAGAGCCTCCAGGTGATGAAAATGGTTTTGCCTTCGGGATGCCAGTGCGGGAGATTGCGGCGGTAGAAGGTCATCGGAGCAGGATTCTAATGTGGCACAGGCATTCTTGCCTGTGCGGGTTTCTTCCGGTGGAAGGCCCCAGGGAGAAGATTTTAGCGGAACGAAATGTAGTTGGCGAGCTTCAGGCTGGGCTGAATGGCAGTGTGTGGCAGCACAGCCAGGAATGGCTGTGCCACAGGTGCTCACCTCAAACGATAGGGCCGGAGCCGAGGAAGGTGAGAAGGCCGAGGTCGCGGAGGACGTCGAGGGTCCAGCCACGTTTTTCGGCTTTGAGCTTTTCGAGTGGACGGAGGCGGCGGTAGGCGCGTCGAACTTCGGCGGCGGCGATGCGGCGCGCGGCTGGTCGACCATGGCTGCCACCCCCTCCCCGGTTTTTTCGGAAGTGTTCATTCTAAAGGGTTTTAAGTCCTGTGTTTTGGAAGTGCGGATTCCAAAGGGGTTACGGGCACGATTTTCGTAAGTGCGCATTCTAAAGGGCTTAGGGACAAAGCTGGATGCCAAAACAAAAGCGCCAGCAGGATGCTGGCGCTACGAGGCAAAATACTATTTTACCTGCCAAACATAATAGCAGAAATTACGGATTTGTCAAGAGAGATTTCAGCGATCAAAAATTGGGCGAGTTGGCGGAGGGAGAGCCAAAACCTGCAGCCTTTAACACTGGAGGCTGCGGAACCCGGCAGTTGAATTGAGGGCTGCTGCACCGTGTTAACACAAGAGGAAGAAAGATGCCGCCCTGAAGGGACGGCGCTACGAAAGACGATACTCGCCGGAGGCGAGGAAGGTGAGGAGGCCGAGGTCGCGGAGGACTTGGAGTTGTTGGCGGATTTTGTCGCGGACGTGGGCGTTGTGGGGATGGAGCTGGGCAAGTTGGGCGGCGTGGGCGTAGACGTCGGCTGGGGAGAATTCGGGTTTGTTCAGGGAGCGGACGACGTTGAGGACGTCGAGGGTCCAGCCGCGGGTTTCGGCTTTTAGTTTTGCGAGGGGGCGGATGCGACGTTAGGCGCGGCGAACTTCAGCGGCGAAATGGTGGGGGGAAAGTCAAATTCCGCAGCCTTTAAACCGAAGGCTGCGGCACCCGGTATCTTGAAATTTGCACGTGCGGGCGAAAATTGATGGATAATGGCGCTAGCAAAGCGTTGAAGGGAGGCGCCGTGCAAGTTCACAAGAATATAGACCGGCGCGAAGTGCCCCGGTATGGAATCGAAGAGGCGGCCCGATGCTTGGGGATGTCGGCGGCTACGCTGGATTCCTGGGTCCATGGCAGAAAATATCCGACTTCCACGGGTCAGAAGTTTTTTAAACCTCTGATTGAGCTGACAGCTCCGGGCAATTTGTCTTTTTATAATCTGGTAGAAGCGCATATCCTTTTGTCCACTCGCAAAAAGCACAAAGTGGAAATGCCGTCCATTCGTAGGGCGATGGACTACGTGCGCAAGACTTATCCTTCGGCGCATCCGCTGCTCAGCGAGGATTTCCTGACAGACGGGAAAGACCTTTTCGTCAAGAAAATAGAAGGCTCTGGCGGACGAGAACAGACCATCAATGTTTCCAGTTGGGGACAGCTCGGGCTCGGGCCCATTCTTGATTTCTACCTGCGCCGAATTGAGCGTGATGAGAAGGGTTGGCCCATTAGGCTCTATCCGATTCGGATGAACTGGCCGGGCGACGTAGCGCAAGATCCTCCAAAAGTCGTGGTCATTGACCCTGCGGTTTCTTCGGGCAGGCCTGTCGTGAACGGAACGG
This sequence comes from uncultured Acidobacteriota bacterium, assembly GCA_963824515.1. Lineage (GTDB taxonomy): Bacteria > Acidobacteriota > Terriglobia > Acidiferrales > UBA7541 > Acidiferrum. Next base: position 178,176 of record CAWGPN010000008.1, on the reverse strand, counting down.
GCGTTATGGCTGAGGTGATCGTAGGCCGCTTTAACACCGGAGAGGGAATCGAAAGTATCGCGGAGGACTACGGGTTGAAGGTATCGCAAATTGAAGAGGCAATCCGATACGCCCCAGCAGCCTGAAGTCTATATCTTCTTTCTCGACCGAAACCTGGGAAGCAAGCAACTGGCAGACGCACTGAGAAAAGAAGGATTCGTAGTCCGGGTTCACGATGAGCATTTCAAACCCGACGAAGCGGATGATGTGTGGCTGGCGTCCTGCGGACAGAGGGCGTGGGTTGCGATCACTCCCGACCGGCGGATTCTGAAAGACCCGCTCAGCATGAGAGCTATCGGCGAAAATAAAGGCCGCGTATTTTTTCTTCCGCAGAACAATAAGAATCCACAGATGTGGGCGCCGATTTTGATTGAGAACTGGGCTCGCGTTAAGGCAGTCCTTTCCACCCGGACGGCGCCGTTCGTGGCAAAGCTATCTCCGAATGGGGTTTGGGGGATTATGGAACTGAATCGTTATGGGAGAGCGAAGAAGAAATCCAAGCGCACCTGAGCGTGAGGTTTCATGCATCGCCGGGAAATGTTTTTCTTGGAATTCGGGGAAGGAATATTCAAAACCCGCAGCCTTTAACACTGGAGGCTGCGGCGACCGGCAAAGGCCCACCCTTTCTGCAATAACCGCAGAAAGGATGGGGCACCCAGAGGTCTCTAACGATCTGAGGGTGACCCACCCGCCCGGCGCCGTTTGTGGCGAAGCTATCTCCGAATGGAGTTTGGGGGATCAAGGAACTGAATCGTTATGGTAGAGAAAAGAGGAAACCGAAGCGTAATTAGGCACCGTGTCCCACTGCTACACTTCGCTTCTCTTGATTCAAAGTTTTGGCTATCATGCCGAGCGTGAGCGGCACGTCGCCTCAGGAAATTACTTGGAAAGATGTCGTCAGGGATGCTCTCTTAGAGCTGGGTGGTGAGGGCCATCTCGACGATATAAACAGGCTCGTACGAACTAATCCCAAGACTCGGACCAATCCAACTTGGAAGGAAACTATTCGACGCGTCGTTAGGCAGTACGCGATTTTCGAGCCGCTGCCACCTGCTCGAAGCGGCCGATATCGGCTCGTTGAACAGCCAACAATCGCACCCGAACCCGAGTCCTTGCGCGCTACAGACGTCGTGGATCACGGTGCGGCGCAGGGAATGTTGCTTACCTTGGGAAAGCTGTATGGCTATGAAACTTTTGCGCCGGCAAGTGACCGGACTTCCAGGTCGTTCCAGGGCAAGTCGCTATCGGATTTTTCGTCGATTACTGATTGCTCCGAGTTTTGCGGAAAAAATAGCCTAGCTCGTGTTCGACAGATCGATGCAATCTGGTTGAGTGAGGATAATGATGGCGTCTATCCCGTCTATGCTTTTGAGGTTGAGCACACGACCGGGGTACGAAGCGGTATGGATAGGCTAGTCGAACTACCGGGTGCGTCGTGAAAAGGCGGTGGTCCACAGCGGGAGTAACCCGCCCGGGAACTGGTTCGCTCCACCCGGTAGCAATCAGAGCAGCAGTTGAGGCAACGAGACTGCTGAAGCCTCTGGTGCAGAGAGTCGCAAGGCGACTTGGCGAGCGTGCAGGCCGTAACGTGAGTGAACGCTGAGCAGGCCCCGAAACCGACAATGCAGGAGCCGACCCGCCCCGGTTCGTGGGAAGGCCGAAGCTAATGGAATCGTACGAGCGAATAAAATTCCATCAGACCTGCCGGGGTATTGGCGACGGCATGCAAGCAAAGGGGACCATACGCAACACGAGAAGTCCCAGCGGAGATCGCCGTATGGATCAACTGGCAACTCGCGAGAGACAGGCCGGGCTGACTGGGATGGCGGAGAGGCTCGCAGTACCGACGAAGCCGGGTAACTCCGGTCGAGGGAAGGAGCCTCAGTTGAAAGGAAACGCAAGAAGCAACGAAGGACCGAGGGATTGGCGATGAGCCTAACAACTCCACTTAATGTTCAGAAGTTGCAGACGGCGTTGCACGACAAAGCGAAGGGATCGCCCGACTTTCGCTTCTATGCTCTGTATGACAAGGTGTACCGAGAAGACGTGATGGCTTTCGCCTACGAATGTTGCAAAGCGAATCGCGGAGCAGCAGGCGTAGACGGCCAAACGTTAGAGGACATCGAAGAGTACGGAGTGAAGAAGTGGTTGGACGAACTGACGCAAGAGCTGAAAAGTAGAACGTATCAACCGCAGCCCGTACGGCGGGTGTATATACCCAAGCCAGACGGGAAACGAAGACCGTTAGGGGTGCCCGCGATCAAAGACCGCGTGGCCCAGACGGCGGCAGTTCTGGTGCTCGAACCGATCTTCGAGGCCGACCTGCAGCCGGAGCAATATGCCTATCGGGCAGACCGCAGCGCGTTGGACGCCGTGAGGCAGGTCCACCAGCTGCTCAACACCGGCCATGAACAAATTGTAGACGCGGACTTAAGCGGCTACTTCGGTGCGCCAGGATAAGCCCGGCGCTTCCAGCGGGTGAAACTCCCGCCCCGGAAAGGGGACGAGCCGCCTCACCGGGAATCGAGTCTTGGGCTCATGAAGGTAACGACATGAGTTAAGCGTAGGCAGAGCGATGTCCAGGCCGTAACGCAAGTGAAGCGATTGAGCCTCGTGACACATCCGGAAGCCGACAGGGTCGAATATCTGGAAGGCAACAGTAGGCGACCGCAAAAGGCGATGGTCGCCGGAGATTCCGGCGGGGTCTAAGAGCACGGCATGGACAGAAACGGAAGCGTCATGGCACCTGGGAGATCCACCGCCGTCTCGGCCTGGAAATAGCGGGCCGAGTATGTCAACCGAATGGACCAACCTGAGGGAGACAGAAGCGACGGTGGAAGTCGGACTCGCTGGTAATACTCGGAGCGCGGGAAAGCCGCGTACATGGGGAAGCAGCGGGGCAGGTTGAGTGGCTGGTCCAGGGAAACATTCCCTGCACACTCAGAGGTAGGAGAAGAATGTCCACACAACTGGACCAGATCGCGAAGAAGGCGAAGTCAAATCCGAAGCTACGCTTCACGTCGCTGGCGCATCTGCTCACACCGGAGTTCCTCACGGAAACCTGGAAGCAGATGAATCGGCGGGGTGCGAGCGGTGTCGATGGTGAGACGACGAAGGAGTTTGAACAGGGTTTGGACACACGGGTTCAAGAACTGTGCGAGCGTTTAAAGCAAGGAGCTTATCGGGCTCCACCGGTTCGCCGAGTGGAAATACCGAAGGGACCTGGCAAGGCAGGGACGAGGCCGCTCGGAATTCCGACGGTCGAAGATCGCCTGCTACAAAGAGCGGTCGCGCGGATATTGGAAGCGGTGTTCGAGGCGGATTTCCTGGAATGCTCGTATGGATTTCGGCCCGGACGTAATCCCCACGGAGCCCTCCGGGCGCTACGCGGGATCATCGTCACGAAGAAGGTTGGACACTTATTCGAGGCGGACATCCGAGGCTACTTTAACCACATCCAGCATGATTGGCTGCAGAAGATGGTTGCACATCGGATTGCAGACCCGCTCATCCTGCGCCTAATCGGCAAATGGCTGAACGCAGGTTTCATGGTGGGAGGAGTCGTTACGCGAACGGAAGAAGGATCGCCACAAGGCGGGCCGATCAGCCCGATCTTATCCAATATCTACCTGCATTTCGCTCTTGATCTCTGGTTCGAGAAGAAGATCAGACCGGCGTGTCAGGGGGAGGCGTACCTGACGAGGTTTGCTGACGATTTCGTGGTGAACTTCCAATACCGGCGCGATGCGGAAGAGTTCCACAAGAACCTGACGGATCGATTCGGGAAATTCGGATTGGAGTTGGCGGAGGAAAAGACGCGGGTGATGCGCTTCGGACGCTTTGTCCGGACGGACCTAGAGAAGACCGGAGAGAAACCGGATACGTTTGACTTCCTAGGATTCAAGCATGTCTGCGGCACCGACCGAGGCGGCAAGTTTGCCTTGGTGCGGGTCCCATGCGACAAAAGCCGCCGAAAGTTCTTGGCCAAATCCAAGGAATGGCTCAGCAAGCATAGGCATTGGAAGCGGCGGGATCAGCAAAAGCAACTCGTGATGATGCTGCGCGGCTTCTACCAGTATTTCGGGCTACACCACTGTAAACCGAAGCTCGACGGGATCCGGCGTGAGGTACAACGACAATGGGCCCGTACCTTGAGACGACGGAGTCAGCGGCACCGCCTTTACTGGTCCTATCTCCTGCATCAAACCTGGTTCGAATTACCTTATGCCGTGTCAACTCGCCATGCGACGGTCTGACGGCCTTTTCACGAGAGCGACCTGGGGAGCCCGTTGCGGGCAATCCGCTCGACGGGTTCTGCGAGGGGGGACGGGCACAAGAGGGTTCGCCTCAAGATCCGTCCCTACCCACCATAGTATTCCTCACGTCGACCTAATGAAGTCGGTGGCTCGACGGATCGTCGACGGAGCGATGCTGCATTTGATCAAGATGTGGCTGGAAGCTCCGGTTGAAGAGACCGACGAGAAAGGGAATAAGCATCGGAGCACGCGCAATCGGGATGAAGGACGGGGAACCCCACAAGGAGCCCCGATCAGCCCGTTGCTAAGCAACTTGTACATGCGCCGTTTCGTGCTGGGATGGAAGAAGCTCGGGCACGAGAAGCGTCTCGCTGCACACATTGTTAACTACGCCGATGACCTGGTGATCTGCTGTCGTGGTCGTGCGGAAGAAGCACTGGCTACGATGCGAGACATCATGGGGAAGCTGAAGTTGACGGTGAATGAAACGAAGACGCGGGTCTGCAAACTGCCGGAAGAGAAGTTCGACTTTCTGGGATACACGTTTGGTCGGTGCTATTCGTCGAAGACAGGGCGCGCGTACATCGGTACGGTGCCCTCGAAGAAGCGGGTGATCCGCATCTGCGAGGCGCTTAGCGACATGACCGGACGTGATCAAACTCTGCTGGACCAAGAGATGGTGGTGGCGCGGCTCAACCGCACGATAATTGGATGGGCCAACTACTTCTGTCTAGGACCAGTCAGCAAGGCCTATCGGGCGGTGGAAAGCCACGCTCGCAAGAGGCTGCTTCAGTGGTTGTGTGCCAAGCACAAACTGGTGTACCCGGCGGCCCAACGGTTTCCGGAGGCATCTCTGCATGACGTGCTGGGCCTTGTCTGCCTTACCAAGCGGACGAGAAATCTCCCGTGGGCGACATCGTGAACCTTTCTCCGAGAGCCGGAAGCGGGAAATCCGCACATCCGGTTCGATGAGCGGGGTGTGAAGACGGACGCATGGTCCAGCTATTGAGGCACCGACCAACGAAAGGGTCGGCAACGGATAGGCTGAACCTAAACCACCGCGTCACACCTCGACTCCACAGCGTTATTCCGTGAAACTGTTTGTCGTCGCTCCTGGTGAAGAAGAACGTTCCAGATTTGATGGATTGATAGCGCTGAACAAGTTCCGAAAATTTCGAGACAGACTGCTCTTTCGCGATTACCGCGAGCTAGATAATCTGTATAACTCGGCCGTGAAGCTCGACGAGAACAGCAAGTCATTTGGCGTTTCGTTCCGCTAACTCCACCCGCCGCAATCTTACTTCCTCATGCTAGGTAGATCTCAGTTTCGGTTTTGATGATGAAGAGGGCGTCGGAGTCGGGGTGGCCGGAGGCGCGGAATTTTTGGCGGGCGTCGTCGAGGGAATCGGCTAGGACGGAGAAGATTACGCGGCGGTCGTGGCGGCCGATGAAATAGAAGCGGAGTTCTTGTTGGACGAGTTGGAGCTGGGGCGACATTCGAAGAGCGGAGAGGTCCCTCCACTGCGCGTCAGCAAAAGGCGCTGGCGCTCCGGTCGGGATGACAGACTTGGCCACTGCGCGATCTGATCGATCCACGGAATCGCTTGGCGGATCAACTGAAAAGTGGAGGCAGGAGAGAGAAAGATCGACTTGTACCAGATTGGAACAGAGGCGGCGGAGGGAGAGATCGATGTAGTCGAGGGAGACGTCGCAGCCGATCGCGCAGCGGCTTAGGCGGAAGGCGGTTAGGAGAGTGGTGCCGCCACCGGAGAAGGGGTCGAGCACTACGTCGCCTTCATTGGAGGAGGCGAGGAGGATGCGTTCTAGGAGGGCGACTGGCTTTTGAGTGGGGTGTTTGCCGAATTTTTTCTCCCAGGATTCGGGTGGGCGGATTTCCCAGACGGACTTCATTTGCTTGCCGCGATTGGTTTCCTTCATGAGCTTGTAATTGAAAGTGTGGCGGGACTTTTTGTCCTTGGCGGCCCAGATGATGGTTTCGGTGGCGTGGGTGAAATAGCGGCAGGAGAGATTGGGAGGCGGATTGGGCTTGACCCAGGAGATGTCGTTGAGGAGCTTGAAGCCGAGCTACTGCATGGCGAAGCCGACGGAGTGGATGACGTGGGCGGTGCCGGAGACCCAGATCCCGCCGTTGGGTTTTAATACGCGCTGGCAGGCGGCGAGCCAGGAGCGGTTGAAGGCGTGATTGGCGTCGGGGCCTTTGGAGACGTCCCAGGAGCCTTTATTGACGGAGACCATTTTGCCGGCGTGGCAGGTGATGCCGCCGTTGGAGAGGAAGTAGGGCGGATCGGCGAAGACGAGGTCGACGGAGGAGGCGGGGATTTGGGAGAGGAGGTCGAGGCAGTCGCCCTGGTAGATGCGGAGGTGGTGTTTGGGGTCGTCGAAGGCCAGCGCGGCCTTGAGGGCGTCGGTGGAGGCGGAGGTGGGGAGAGTGTTGGGCATGGGGCGGAGCACAGACTGAAGTCTGTGCCACATTGATCGATCGGGATCGTTGATCAGATGGGTACGGGAGTCAAGGGAGGGATGAGAAGCGTTGGAAGGTTGAAACGATGGAAGGTTTGGAAAGAAGAACAAAGATAAGGCAGAGACGCAGAGAAAGCTGAGGAATGCAGAGCAGAGAAGCCATCGGGGTTTTGTTTTGGAGAGCGCTGGACTAGTATAGCTGGAGGCTCAAGGCGAGCCGGGTGCGAGGCAGACCATGGAAGTGAAACTCGATGCGGAGACGGAAAAGCTGGTGCAAAAAGAGGTCGAAGCCGGCAGGTTTCCCAATGCTGCGGCGCTTGTGGGTACCGCTCTTCAGCACTACTTTATTGCGCGGGAATTCGGAGAAGAGTACACGCGCGAAGAAATCGACAAAAAAATCGGGCGAGGCTTGGCGCAACTTGAAGCTGGCGAAGGCGTTGATGGCGAGGAATTTTTTGAGCAATTAAGAAGGCGGGGTCAAGAACTTAGATCGCGCGAGAAATGACCACATTTCGACTCTCGCCGGAAGCCTATCAGGACCTTACGGAAATATACGAGTACATAGCCCAAGACAATGTCGATGCCGCAGACCGCGTTCGCGAGGAATTGCTGGAAGCAATGCGAGGGCTTGCCGAGATGCCCGGCAAGGGCCACAACCGAACGGACCTGACCGGGCGACCGGTGCTGTTCTGGACCGTTCGCTCGTATCAAATCATCTATAAGCCTGGAACGCGGCCACTGGACGTAGCCGCCGTGTTGCACGGCAAAAGAAATATCCGCCGGATTCTTCGAGAACGATAAGGCCTTCAATAGACCCGGTCTGGTATCCTCTTTCGATAAGCGAGGTCAAATTCAACCGTGCATGACCTGAACTATTTTCGAGATCACCTGGATTTGTTTGGCGAGATGGCGACGAAGCGGGGAACGCCGCTGCATCTGGATGCGTTTCGCGTTTTAGATGCGCAGAGGCGGGAGCTGATTACCGCGACGGAGGCGCTGAAGGCGCAGCGGAACAAGGCGAGCGACGAAATTGCGCGTTTGAAGAAGGCGAAAGAGAACGCGGACGCGCTGATTGGCGAGATGAAGAGCGTCTCCGAGCGGATCAAGACGGCGGACGAGCGGATCGCGCAGCTCAATGCTACGCAGAGCGAATTGCTGATGACGATCCCCAATGTGCCGCACGCGTCGGTGCCCGTGGGACACAGCGCGGCGGCGAATGTCGAGGTGCGGCGGTGGGGCGCGGCGCCGAAATTTGATTTCACGCCGAAGCCGCACTGGGAAGTGGGCGAAGGCGCGGGGATTCTGGATTTGGCTGCGGCGACGAAGATTACCGGAGCGCGGTTCGCGGTCTATAAGGGATGGGGAGCGCGGCTGGAGCGGGCGCTGGCGAATTTTTTTCTGGATGTGCACACGCGGGAACATGGGTATACGGAGATTTTGCCGCCGTTTTTGGTGAATACGGCTTCGTTGATGGCGGCAGGGCAATTGCCGAAGTTTGCGGCGGATTTATTCAAGATTGAGAACACGGATTTCTGGCTGACACCGACATCGGAGGTGGAGCTGCACAATTTGCACCGCGACGATACGATCGCGGAGGAGAAGTTGCCGATTTGCGTGACGGCGTGGACGGCGTGCTTCCGGAGCGAAGCGGGCGCGGCGGGAAAAGATACGCGCGGAATTTTGCGGCAGCACCAATTTCAGAAAGTGGAGCTGTTCAAATTCACGCATCCGGAGAAGAGCTACGAGGAGCACGAGAAGTTGTTGGCGAATGCCGAGACGATTTTGCAAAAGCTGGGATTGCACTACCGGACGATGCTGCTGTGCACGGGGGATATGGGATTTGCGTCGGCGAAGACGTATGACCTGGAGGTGTGGCTGCCTTCGAGCGGGGAGTTTCGCGAGATTTCGTCGTGCTCGAATTGCGAAGCGTTCCAGTCGAGGCGCGCGGGGATACGGTTTAAGCCCAAGGGCGGCGGGAAAAGCGATTTTGTGCACACGCTGAATGGGTCAGGGCTGGCGGTGGGGCGGACGTGGATCGCCGTGGTGGAGAACTATCAGCAGGCGGATGGGTCGATTGTGGTGCCGGAGGTATTGCGGCCGTATATGGGAATTGAGAAGATTCCGGCGTGCGGATAGGTCCGGGCGGTAGGGGCACGATGTATCGTGCCCCTACGAGTCCAAGTCGCTGATAATAGAGGGTTTACTTAAAAAAAGGTCAAAATAGCTGAATTGGGCGAGTCTTTTACGCCGCGCAAAGTGTTGAAAGTACAGCTTTTCGTTTGACCTACCTTTTCGCCTTGCATACACTCGGCACAGTACTATGTTGTGCAGCAATAGAGCAGACCCGGGGGATTTACGGGCCGCAAGGAGAGAAGTAATCCCGAACGAACGAAAGTAGAGGAGTTGGCTCCAACGAGTTTGGGGTCATAAGCTAGAAGAATCGATGAGCTTTCTTGTCCGAGTGATGAGGTTTTTGTTTTGGGTACTGATCCTGTCTTGGGGCGTGGCGCTGCTACGGCGGACGGTTGGGTGGATGTTACGCGGGTCGATGGCGGGGCAGACGAATCAGAATGTGAGCGGGGCGGGAGCGGTTGCCGGTGCTGACGATGCACAGGGCGGAGTGGCGGCGCGGCGGTTGGTGCGCGACCCGGTGTGCGGGATGCACGTGGCGGAAGTGCTGTCAGTACCACTGCGCGAAGGAGGCGAGATTTTGCATTTTTGCTCGGCCGAATGCCGCGACAAGTATGTGAAGGATACGCAACGAGTGGCGGCGAACGGATAGCGAATTTTCAAACCCCAGGGTAGTTGGAATCAATAAAGGCAGAAGTCGAAACTAGACGCGCAGAGGAAAGGACCGACGCCGATGGCCACGGTCGTAAAGCCCACAGGGCCGATAAGACAGATTGGAGCACCGCCGATGGTGCCGCGGATCGCTCCACGCGAGGATTTGAATCCGTTTCGCATCGCGCAGATTCAATTCGATATGGCGGCGGAGTTTTTGAAGTTGGAGCCTGGGCTGCGGCAGATTTTGCGGACCCCGAAGCGCGTGCTGGAAGTTTCGATCCCGACGAAGATGGACAACGGCCAGGTGAAGGTGCACACGGGCTTTCGCGTGCAGCACAATATTTCGCGCGGGCCGGGGAAGGGCGGCATCCGGTATCACCCCAACGTGACGCTGGACGAAGTGAAGGCGCTGGCGGCGTGGATGACGTGGAAGACGGCGGTGGTGAACGTGCCGTTTGGCGGCGCGAAGGGCGGAGTGATTTGCGATCCGAAGCGCATGTCCAAAACGGAACTGGAGCGCATGACGCGGCGGTACGCCAGCGAGATTTTGCCGATCATCGGGCCGGCGATGGATATTCCGGCGCCGGATGTCTACACGGACGCGCAGACGATGGCGTGGATCATGGACACGTACTCGATGACGGTTGGACATTCGGTGCATGGAGTTGTGACGGGGAAGCCGGTGTCGATTGGCGGGTCAGAAGGACGGAGCGAGGCTACGGCGCGCGGGCTGTTGTATGTGGTCGAAGAGGCTTGCAAACTGAAAAAGATTCCATTGCGTGGCGCGACGGTGGCGATTCAGGGATTTGGGAACGCGGGCGCGACGGCAGCGCGATTGTTCGCGGAGAAAAAGGCAAAGATTATCGCGTTGAGCGACACGCGAGGCGGCGTGACAAATTCGCGCGGAATCGATCCGATCAAAGCGATTCGATACAAGGAGCGATCGGGGACGGTGGTGGGGATGCCGGGAGCGTCGCGGATCACCAACGACGATTTGCTGGCGATGAAGTGCGACATCCTTATACCGGCCGCGCTGGAAAATGTGATTACGCTGCATAACGCGGAAGCGATTAAGGCGCGGATTGTGGCAGAAGCGGCCAACGGGCCGACCACGCCGCATGCCGACGAAATTTTGGCGAGGCGCGGGATTACCGTATTGCCAGACATTCTGGCAAACGCGGGCGGCGTTACGGTGAGCTACTTCGAGTGGGTGCAGAACATGGAAGGTCTCATGTGGGACGTCGAGGAAGTGAACGCGCGGCTGCAGAAGAGCATGGTGCGGGCGTTTCACCAAATGGTGGAGACGATGAGGAAGCATCATGTCCCGCCACGTGCGGGCGCGATGATTCTTGCCGTGGGGCGCGTCGCAGAAGCCACGCTCGTTCGCGGCCTGTTTCCGTGATTGGATATTGACCGCTTGCCTGGAAACCGCGAACTGCGAACCGAAATTGTGATGAGATTTGCTCCTTTTGTGCACTGCCTGAAACTCGCGCTTTTGTTTTGCTTGCTGGCCGTTCCCGCCAGGGCGCAGCAGCACGGCGAGATAGCCATCACGGTCGATGACCTCCCCACGCACGGCGAAATGCCCCCCGGAATGACGCGAAGCGAAATCGCGACGAACATGATTGCTGCTTTTAAGGCCGAGGGCGTCCCTCCCGTCTACGGATTTGTGAATGCCAGCAAGCTGGATGGAAGTTGGGACAAGGCCGAGGTTCTGAAGCTCTGGACAAATGCAGGATTTCTGCTTGGCAGTCACACCTATTCGCACATGGACCTGACTAAGAACAGCGCCCAGGCGTTCGAAGAGGACATCGCAAAAGACGAAGGCACACTCGAAGTTTTCATGGGCAGCCGGGATTGGCATTGGCTGCGCTATCCGTATTTGAACGAAGGCGATACGCTGGAGAAAAGACGCGCGGTTCGAAAATATCTGAGCGATCACGGATACAAGGTGGCGGAAGTCACGCTCGATTTTCAGGACTATTTGTGGAACGACCCGTATGCGCGCTGCATGAGCAAGCATGATGAACAGTCAATCGATTGGCTGAAATCGAGCTATCTGAGCATGGCAAAGGACTACATTGCCATGGGGCAGAAAATGGCCGTCCTGCTTTTCGGCAGAGACATCCGGCATGTCCTGCTGCTGCATATCGGCGCGTTTGACAGCATGATGCTTCCGTCGCTGCTGGATTCGCTCCGCAAGCAGGGGTTCAAAATCATCTCGTTGCAGGAAGCGGAAGCCGACCCGGCGTACCAAACCGAACCTGCGGCCGCGTTGAGCACCGGCGGGACGCTGCTCGAGCAATTGGTCGAGACCAGACACCTGGATTATCCGCCGCATGCCGACATTCCGCTTGCGAAGCTAGACGCCGTTTGCCGCTAGATGCCCGCTTCGTCTCAGTCGGCCACCGGCGGGGCCACTAACAGCCTGTAGCCCAAAATTTGTCTTGCGCGGAGCAGGAAGCGCGCGTAAATTCGCCGTTGCCAGGGGTTCACGGGACGTATCTTGGTCCCCGGTAGTTCCCGTGAAGAAGCGATTCACCAAGGACCTTCCAATCATGAAATCGCGAGAGCGGCCGATTGGAATAACGGCACTGAGCGTCACGGCATTTGCCACGTCTCCCGCTTTTGTCCTTTTTCTATGCCTGGCTCTATTTTCCATTTACACCAAGGGTGAATTTCCATCGGTCTCGGCAGAGCCGTTACTGTTCGTGTGCTTGTATTTGCTTCTGGCGCTCTTCGCGGGATGTTTTCTGGCGTTGGCGTGGCTTTCTTTCGTCGTGGGACGCGACCTTTGGAGACTGAAAGATCGTGGCCGGCAGTTTGCTTCCGTCTCGGCGGTTTTTCTCGCACTGCCAGGAATCATCTATCTTTCCATCCCGGGCATTTGGTGGAAGCTCATGGGAGCAACCATCTGCGCATTCAGCCTCGTCGCCTACGCGTATCTGCAGTCGCCATCGACCAAACAAAGGTTTGAGATGGCACGGCCGAAGACGTCCTAACGAAATTTCTTGTTGCGCGCGGGGAGCAGCGCGCGTACATTCGCAATTGCCGGTGCGCTTGCGTGGCGCGACCGGCTATTTTCTTCGAAGTGTGACGCCAAGCACGAAAAATGAGCACGACGAACAACAATCATCAAGCGGCGCCGCCGATTCTGTTGACGATTTCCGGATTTGATCCCTCCTGCGGCGCGGGAACCGCCGCGGACTTAAAGACGTTTGCGGCGCATGGATGTTATGGAATCGCCGCGATTACCTCGCTGACGGTGCAGAACACACAGGGTGTGGAAGACGTGCACAACATTCCGAGCGCGACGCTGCGCGCGCAGCTCGATGTACTTGCAAACGATTGCAACATCGCGGCGGTGAAAATCGGGATGCTGGGAAACCGAGGAAATGCCGCGACCGTGGCTGAATTTCTGGATGCGCACAAATTCGCACACGTAGTGCACGATCCGGTGATGAAATCATCCAGCGGGCGGGAATTGCTGGACGCGGCAGGAGTCAAATATGTGGCAACGGAGCTTTTAAAGCGCGCCAGCGTGATCACGCCCAACGTGCCGGAGGCGGAAAGTTTGACAGGGATGACGATCAAGGACGTGGCGGAAATGGAAGCCGCGGCCCGGAAGCTGGTTGAGATGGGCGCGCGGGCGGTGGTGGTCAAGGGCGGACACATGGGGAGGCCGACGGACGTTCTGTTCGACGGCACGGAGATGGTGACGCTGCCCGGGGAACGCGTGAACGAAGAGGAACTGCATGGGACCGGCTGCACGTTTGCATCGGCACTTGCGGCGCATCTGGCTGTGGGCCGAGGCCTGCTCGAAGCGGCTACACTCGCGAAAGCGTATGCGACGAAGGCGATTGAAAAGGCGTACCCGGTCGGAAAAGGCCGCCTGCCGCTCGACCATTTCTACCGGCAGAGGATTGAGCCGCCGGCGCGAGGCATTCACGAAGTGCCGCAGCATGGTTTGCATCCGGCGGCGGAGCCCGCGGCCCACTAGCGGCTCTCGCATTGCTGGACGAAATTTCTGACCTGATTCCAAGCGAGTCAAACCCAGCGGCAACGGCGAATCAACATGAGCCCCAAACGCAAGATCATCGTCCATATCGCAACGAGCGTGGACGGCTACATCGCTCGTCCCGACGGCGACGTGGCCTGGCTCGACCGTCCCCCGATCAAAGGAAATTACGGGCTGAGCGATTTCTTCAAGAGCATCGACACGATCCTCTGGGGGCGCAAAACATACAGCAAGGGACTCGAGATGGGAATGAAGGCGATGGAATTCTTCTCAGGCGTCCAGAATTATGTGTTTTCACGCCAGCCGCAGGGACCGGCGGAAGCGGGATTCCATTTTGTCAGCGAACCGGTCAAGCCGTTTGCACAGAAATTGCGAGCGAAACGCGGTAAGAACATCTGGATGATGGGCGGCGGCGAAATCATCGCTTCGTTTTTGGACGAAGGCGAGATCGATGAATTCCACATCAGCGTGATTCCGTTTCTGATTGGGGAAGGCATACCGCTGATTCAGCCGCGACACCTGACGATTCCTCTGAGGCTGCTCGCCAACAAGAAATTTCCCGACGGCGTGGTGAGCCTGCATTATCAGGTGCAGCGCGAGAAGTAAAACAGCATTCACGACGTCAGGTATAACTTTTCCCCCGGGTCCGAAAAACTCAAGAAATCGCTTTGTCAATGGCGGGAAGATTTGCGCGGTGGCGCTCTGATTCTGCGTCAACCCTGCTCAAACGGAGGGGTTTGGTGTTTGCGTTGCGCGGGAGAGGCAGCGATGCGGCGATGGGCTCGCAATTCAATACTATATTGCCCAAGTGCACTGGGCTCGCTTCTTGCCGCACGCGGTCGCGTGCTATGGAGAGGGCGCGCTCTGCCTGTGGCAGGCTTTCGCGCAGAAACTAGGAACGGCCGTGGATTTGGCTGGCTCATGGGGCTTTTCCGAGCACTCGATCGAGGGCACAGGCCCCTGCGTTTTTCCCCGTAGGTCCATCGGAATAAAGCGTACAAAAGAAAATCGCATCCGAAGATGCAAAACGGCAGAAATAAGGTAGCTGACAAGTCTCGCTTACTTCTTTAACTGACTTGGCGCGATTACGAATGGGCTGTCCGCACAAGCAGCAAATTAAAAACAGAAGGGCAAGAAAATCCTGAGGAGTTTGTTCGGAATTTATTAAATCCTGGCCGTCGAAGTGGCCGCAAACCTCAGAAAGCGCGCTATTGACATTGGTTTATTTCGAAGCAGAACATGTTCGGGGTCCCAAAAAACACCATGCAGAATCCGCTCGAACGCCTTCATCTCCGACTGTCTTTAGACGATCGAGCTTGGCTTGAAGGCGGATGGCGCGATTTTGAGGGCATGGAATCGCTTTACAACGAGGCCCTAGAACCAACTAATGCGCTGGAAGAGGCGGCCCGTTGGGGTGGCCTGATGCTCCCAGACACGCTGCCCCTTCTGGCCAACGGCTTTGGCGATTACTTGTGTGCTCGATTCAATGGTGATGGAACTCTCTCTGAAATTATTGAGTGGCATCACGAAGGTGGGGGCTGGAAGCATTATGGGCGTTCGATAAACGAGGCCATTTTGTTTGACCGCCTGGAATATGCAGCCGTCCATAATATTGATAATGGGATGAGTGTCCGCACATCTGTGCAAATGTCTCCTTTAGCCTTACGAGAGGTTGCCTGCAAGAAGGCTCTAACGTGTCCACTAAAGCGAGCGTGTGCCCTCAAAGGGGTCAGAAAATTCGCTGAGCTGGCCGACGTCAGTAGAGATGTATTTCTAACTTGGCTAGTCGATTCGTCCAAGATGCCGGAAGAAAAGCGCAATCGGCTCGCCGCCGCGCTGAGCATGAATCCGGAACAGATGATCCGCCAAGACTGGGAGACGGCTCAGGCCGAAGCTCAGGAAGTTCTCGCAGTGCGCCCGGATTTAGCGTGGCCCCACGCGGTGGTGGGATGGGCGCTTGAGCGCCAAGGTAGGCTTGCTCAGGCTGTCGACGTATACAAGGCAGGAGTAAAGGTATTGGCCTCCTCAGCATCCTTCACAAGTACGTGGATGCTCGCTCCTAATCGAGGAACAGGTAAGTTTGTGGTGGACCGGTTGGCCCTGCTCTCGGAATTGGACTTTGAGCAGGACGTCCGAGAGTATGTCGCTGCGGTACTCGAACGAAAAACGCGAGATTTCTGGCTCATTCGGGCGAAAAATGCGACAAACCGTGGAGATCATGCAGCAGCATATCAACACCTCTACTCCGCTGGTTGGGACTTCCTCTACCTCAATGACATTGCAGAGGTTCTGAAGGCTTTGAGGACCGCCGCCGAGGGGGCTGGTTCTCCTGCACTCGCGGCGTTAGCAGCCCTGCGTTTGAGTAAGGCGAGCTGACTTCATGTGGCTGGACTATTTATTCATAGACTCGTGAAGCTGCTGACCCGGGGGATAGATTCGTTTGATGGGCCGCCGAATACCGCCGGGCTAAAGCCCGGCCCCTACAGCTTATAAACGACGCGGCCGGCGACGATGGTGGCCATTGGCGCGCCTTTGTAGGAGCGGCCATCGAAGGGAGAGTTGCGAGATTTGCTGGGGGACTTCTTTACGTCGTAGGTCCATTCGTGAGTAGCCGAAAAAATCGTGAGATCACCCGGTTGTCCCGCGGCGATCTTGCGTTCGATACCGAGGATATGCGCGGGGCCGGTCGTAAAAAGGTCGACCAGGCGCATCAGTGAGATTCGACCCGGATGCACGAGTTGCTCGAGAGCCAGAGCGAGAGCGGTTTCGAAGCCGAGAATGCCGAATGGAGCTTTATCGAACTCGACATCCTTTAGCGCGGGCTCGTGAGGCGCGTGATCAGTGGCGATCGCGTCCACAGAGCCATCGGCGAGGCCTTCGAGGAGAGCGGCGCGATCTTCGCGCGCGGCGAGCGGCGGATTCATTTTGAAGCGCGAGTCGTACTGCACATCTTCATCGATCAACGTGAAATGATGCGGAGTGACTTCGCAGCTGACGGGCAGACCGCGCTGTTTTGCCCAGCGCACTTGTTCGAGCGAAGCTTTTGCGGAGAGGTGCGCGACATGAAGGCGCGCGCCGGTGAGCTCCACGAGTTGAACATCGCGCGCGACGCAAACGGACTCTGCGGCGGCAGGCATGCCGGGCAAGCCGAGACGCGTGGATGTGACACCTTCGCGCATGACCGCGCCCGCGGCGAGCGAGACATCTTCGGAATGTTCAATCACAAGTAGATCGAGCGAGCGGCAATAATCCATCACCTGGCGCGTGAGTTTTGCGGTGGCAATAGGCTTGCCGTCGTCGCTCACTGCAATTATGCCAGCGTCTTTCATCGCGGCGATTTCAGCGATGGCTTCGCCTTTGCTGCCCACGCTCGCGGCCCCGATGGGCCACACGCGGACGGCGGCAGTGGCTTTGGCGCGGTCCGAGATGAAACGGGTGACACTGGCGTTGTCGTTGACTGGCTTTGTGTTGGGCATGCAGCAGACCGCGGTGAAACCGCCGCGAGCTGCGGCGAGCGTGCCGGTTTCGATGGTTTCGGAAGATTCCTGGCCAGGCTCGCGGAGATGCGCGTGGAGGTCAATGAATCCCGGGGCGATGATGAGGCCGGTGGCGTCGAAGACTTCGGTGGACTGAGCCTGTGCGACTTGTCCAGGCTGCGCAACCTCCACGATCTTGTCGTCATCGAGAAGGACATCGCGCGGAGCGTCGGTCTGTGTCGCCGGATCAATGACGCGGCCGTTCCTAACGAGCAGCATGCGAAGGGTCCTCTTTTGCAGACTCTGTAGCGTCCCTTTTTGCATCGGTGGAACGCCGGTTGTGAGGTTGCTGAATTTCGACGGTGGGATGCGCCTCTTGTCCCGATTCTTCCGAGCCGCCCACGAGCAGCAGATAAAGTAGAGCCATTCGAACAGCGATGCCGTTGGTGACTTGCTCGAGGACGCAGGATTGCGCGCTGTCGGCAACCTCGGGAGTGATTTCCACGCCGCGGTTCATCGGGCCGGGATGAAGAATGATGGCGTCCGGCTTGGCGCGGCGGAGGCGTTCGGCGTCGAGCTGATAGAGAAGGATGTAATCCGCGGCGGAAAGCGCGGGTTCGTGAAGGCGCTCGGTTTGCACGCGGAGGACGAGAACGACGTCGGCGTCTTCGAGCGCCTCTTCGATGCGAAAGACGCGGCGAATGGAAGCGCCGGGAGGGCCGATGCTTTCGAGTTCGCGGGGAACCCACATCGCGGGGCCGCAGAGGGTGAAGCGGCAGCCGAATTTCGTGAGCAGATGAATGTTGGAGCGGGCCACGCGGCTGTGAGAGATATCGCCGAGTATGGTGACATTTAGATTTGCGAGCGAGCCTTTGCGGTCGCGAATGGTCAGCGCGTCGAGCAGGCCTTGCGAGGGATGTTCGTGAGTGCCGTCGCCGGCGTTGATGACGGGAATATCCAGATGCCGCGCAACGAAATCAGCGGCGCCAGAGGCGGCGTGGCGCATCACCAGGCAATCCGGCTTCATCGCGTCCAGCGTATGCACGGTATCGAGCAGCGATTCGCCTTTTTTCACGCTGGACGATTCGGCCTGAAGGTTCATGGTATCCGCGCCGAGGCGGGCTGCAGCCGTGCCAAAACTGATGCGTGTGCGCGTGGAGTTTTCGAAGAAGGCCAGAGCGACAGTTTTGCCGCGGAGAGTCGCGAGTTTCTTGAGAGGATTTCGCTGGATTGCCTGAAAGGACTTGCTCTGGTCGAGAAGAAAAGTGAGTTCGTCCGCGGAGAGCGGTTCAAGAGCCAGAAGGTCGCGAAAGCGAAAAGTCACATTTGCACTCTTTGAATGGATAGCGAAAAATCTCGTTTCAACTATGACTCCAGGCGGTCGACGAGAACGACGCGCTCTTCATTATCGATTTCGCGGAGACGCACTTCGATGATTTCCGTGTCGCTGGTCTGCACGGTGCGACCGACGAATTGGGCTTCAATGGGCATTTCGCGATGGCCGCGGTCGATGAGCACGCAGAGTGAAACGCGCTGGGGACGGCCGAGGTCGAAGAGGCCGTTCATGGCGGCGCGGATGGTGCGGCCGGTGTAGAGGACGTCGTCAACGAGGACGAGGTCCATCTGGTCAACGCCAAAGGTAATGTCGGAGGACTGCAGAACGGCGTGTGGCGCGACTTTCGAGAGGTCGTCGCGATAAAGGGTGATATCCAGTGTGCCGACGGGGACGTCGACGCCGTCGATGCCACGCATGGCTTGGGCGATGCGCTGCGCCAGGGGCACGCCGCGGCGGCGGATGCCAATCAGGGCGAGATGCTTGGTGCCGCCGCTCTTCTCGACAATTTGATGAGCCAGGCGTCGCAGGGTGCGGTCGATCTCCGGGGCGGACATCAATTGGGCTTTCTCGACGATGCGCATGTTCGGGTAATCCTAGCATAGTGACTGGTGACTCGTGAGTAGTGACTGGTGGGGAGGCGAGAGAAACTCCTGTTGCCCCGCGGGGCGCTCGGGCGTCGTGATAAACTCCCTCGCTACACATTTTGCGAGGTGGATATGTCGACTGGAGAAGCGCAGCGGGGTAACGCGAAAAGAAGAGGTGCGCTCTACGGTGTGCTCTTACTCCTCTTGAGTGGCACATTCTATGTGCCGGGAGCTCTCGCACAAGCTCTGAAAGCCGCGGGAACGAAGGCTATGGCGCGGCCGAAACTGGTGGTGATGCTGGTGGTGGACCAGATGCGCGCGGACTACGTGGATAAGTTTCAGAGCCAATGGACGGGAGGATTGAAGCGCCTAGTGGAGCAGGGAGCATGGTTCCGGAACGCCGCGTATCCGTATGCGGCGACGGAGACATGCGTGGGGCACTCGACGATTTCAACAGGGGCATTTCCCGCTACGCATGGGATGATCGCGAATGCGTGGTGGGACCGAGGCTCGCAGAAGAGCGTGACCTGCACGTTTGATCCGAAAGTGAAGGATACCGGCTACGCGGGCGCCAGCATAAAGGGCGGGGACAGTCCGTGGCGGATGTTGATGCCGACGTTCGCGGAGGAATTGAAATATCAAAGCCGTGAAGGAACCCGGGTGGTGACATTTTCCTTGAAGGCACGCGCGTCCATCACCATGGCAGGCCATCAGGGGGATGCGGTGACGTGGTTCGATCCGGCGACAGGCGCTTGGACGACTTCGAGTGCGTATCCGATGGCGGCTTTCGTCGAGGAATATGCCAAGGCGCACCCGGTCGCCAAGGATTACGGCAAGACGTGGATGCCGCTGCTGCCGAAAACCACATATCTGTATGGAGAGAAGGCTCTTGGTGCCGTTCCGCCCGCGGGATATGGCGCGGAATTTCCGCATCCTTTGCGAGGAAAGGCGGATAGCACGGGGCCGGACGCGGCTTTCTATTCACAATGGGAGGCAAGCCCCTACGCGGAGACCTACCTGGCCGAGATGGCGGAAGACGCCGTCGACAAGCTGGGATTAGGCAAACGCGCAGGAACGGATTATCTGGGGGTGAGTTTTTCTTCATTGGATTATGTGGCCCATGCCTTTGGGCCGCGGAGCTGGGAATTACAGGACGAGCTTGTGCGGCTGGACCGCGATTTGGCGGGGTTCTTTGCGCATCTCGACAAAGTGGTGGGCCGCGGAAACTACGTGGTGGCGTTTACTGCGGACCATGGCGGCGCACCCATTCCCGAGGATTTGGAGAAAACAGGAGTGGATGCAGGCTGGCTGAACCTGGAAGAAGTGAAAGAGCGGGCTGAGAAAGCGCTCGAGGCTCGCGGCTATGCGAAGCCGGCGGTGGCGGAGGTCGGCGGCAGCGACGTGTATTTCACTCCGGGAACGTACGACAAATTGAAGGGAGATTCGGCGGCCATGCACGCGGTGATCGAGGCGATCGAAAGCGTGCCGGGTGTGGCACGAGTTTATCGCGCTGAAGAACTTGAGGATCGCCCGGCCACGGACAGTCCGATTCGCAGCGCGGAAGCGGCCAGTTTCTGGAAGGGGAGAAGCGGTGACTTGCTGATCGTACCAAAGCCGTTCTGGCCATGGGACTATTCAAGGCCAGGCCACCCGCGGCAGTATGGAACGACGCACGGGTCCCCTTACTATTATGACCAGCGTGTGCCGATTTTCTTCATGGGATTCGGTATTCGGGCTGGAGTGTATTACGACGCGATTACGCCAGCGGACATTGCGCCTACGCTGGCAACGCTTTGCGGAATAACGCTGGCACCGCGCGATGGGCACGTACTGGGTGAGGTGGTGAGTCACCGGCCATAGAACGAGGCTAAGCCGGAAAGAAAGTGGAGTTTTTAGTCAACTCGTCTTTCCACCCGTGCCATTTCAAAAGAAGCCGGCAGCGTTTGCCCCTCCGATGACAAAAAATGCAGCCGAGAGCCGCCACCGGCTCTAGCGTGCCCACTACCAAAGGCCCTCGAAGACGGAAGAGGATGTCCGTTCGAGAATCCCGCCAGACGCAGGGTGCCGCGTCGATGAATGAAAACATGGCCCGCGGTTGGAAGTTCGTGCTATTCTCTGGCGCGAAGTGAGTGCCGCAGCCGGTGTTGATCTGACCGTGCAAATTGGCGCGGTGCGCCTTCGGAATCCCATTCTCGCAGCCAGCGGAACGTTCGGCTACGGCGTCGAGTTTGCTCACCTAGTTGACCTCAATCGTCTTGGCGGAATCGTTGTTAAGGGCCTTTCGCGGGAACCCATGGACGGCGCCCCCTCCCCCCGGCTTTGCGAGACCCCCTCGGGAATGCTGAACGCCGTGGGACTCCAGAACATCGGTGTCCGGGCGTTCGTCGCCGAAAAACTCCCAGTACTGCGAAAATACGATACAGCAATCATCGCTAATGTATTTGGCTACGCCGTGGAGGACTATGTGGAAGTGGTTCGGGTGTTGGAGGACGCCGAGGGGGTGACGGCCTATGAGCTGAATATCTCCTGCCCGAACGTCAAAAGGGGGGGCATGCAATTTGGGTGTGACCAGGGATTGGTTACTGAGGTGGTGGGGGCGGTGAGGAAGGCCGCCGTCAAGCGGCCCATGTGGGTGAAGTTATCGCCGATGGTTGCAGATATTGGACTTATTGCCAAGGCCGCAGAGGGGTCAGGTGCCGACGCCCTGACCGTGGCGAACACCTACCCGGCCATGGCAGTCGATCCTTGGACCGGGAAGTCCCGCCTGGGGAACCAGACGGGGGGGCTTTCTGGTCCGTCTATAAAACCGATCACATTGCGGCTGGTTTGGGAAACGCGGAAGGCCGTGAAGACACCAATTATAGGTGTGGGAGGCATCGAGACGGCGGGAGACGTGCTTGAATACATTGTCGTGGGCGCGACTGCCGTACAGGTCGGAACGGCCAACTTTACTGACCCTGGGGTCAGTCAGCGAATTGTGGGGGAGTTAGAGAGGGCTCTTTCCGATGCTAAAACGTTTACTATCAATGAGATAAGAGGTAAATTTTCCACTGATTTTGGTTGACATAATGACCACTTTTTGCTACACTTTTTTGGATTCGAGTAGCACAAAGAACACACTATGAGACGACCACTATTTGTTTTCTGGGCCGCATTTCGATGGGTGCTCTTGATGTTCCTCGTCGTACCCGTATTGGATGCGCCCTTGGTGGCGCATTTAAGCACCCCCGTGAAGCCCATTAAGACCTGGGTAGGGAACGCCAGTTGGTATGGCCCGGGCTTCAATGGGAAGAAGACTGCGGACGGAGAGTACTTCGACAGCGAGGCGCTTACCGCAGCCCACCCGAACCTGCCGTTCGGGTCGATGGTTCGAGTGGTGAACCCCCGAAACGGGAAGTCTCAACTGGTACGTATCAATGACCGCGGTCCCTATCAAGAAGGACGCGAAATTGATGTATCCTATCGTGTCGCCCGGAAAATCGGCTTGATCCATTCGGGCGTGAGCCAAGTTCGGCTCGAATTAATGCAAGTGCCACACAAACACTGACCCCACCGAAACCGGGGTCGCCTATGACCTTGAGCTTCGACGCCCATCCCCGCAGCAGCCTGATCGTGGCACTGGATTTCGACTCGCTATCCTCTGCCGTAAAGTTTGCAGCACAGGTTTCTGACCTGGTGGGGATGTTCAAGATCGGTAGCCAATTGTTCACGGCTGCGGGACCGGCGGCAGTGAAAGAAATAGCGGCGCTGGGGCCGGGCATCTTTCTTGACCTGAAATTCCATGACATTCCAAATACGGTGGCGGGTGCGGTGCTATCCGCAGCGGCCATGACTGGCGTGCAGCTTGTGAACGTTCACGCGTTGGGTGGCCGCGCGATGTTGGAAGCGGCAGTGCAAGCCATCAGCGCGGGCGTTCCCATGGGAGCCGACCGGCCCCGCTTGCTCGCCGTGACACTTCTCACCAGCATGGATCAAAAAGCCATGAAAGAGGTGGGAATTGGCGGCGCGCCGAAACTTCGCGTGACGAAACTCGCGCAGCTCGCCATGAAAGCTGGAGTCGACGGCGTCGTCGCTTCCGTCCAGGAGGCGAGAGCGATTCGCAAAGCCTGCGGTGCTGAATTCCTGATCGTGACGCCCGGCGTTCGCCCCGTAGATTCCGCCGTGGAAACCAAATCAGATGATCAGGCGCGCAAAGCCACGCCTGCAGAAGCGATTCGGGCCGGAGCCGATTTCCTTGTGGTTGGGAGGCCGATCATCGCGGCCGCCGAACCGCGTGCCGCTGCCCAGGCCATCGTCGACGAAATCGCCGCTGCCAAGTAGATCGTTCACCTAATCCCCCTAATCCCAAAGCATCGCCGTTGATCGCAGAGGATTCGCTTGAAATGCGAACTGGAGACACGGCCAAGAATGGCTGTGCTACCTTAAGCATCTTGAGCCAGGCGTGGTATTGCGCCGGTCATTTTCCATTC
Organism: uncultured Acidobacteriota bacterium; assembly: GCA_963824515.1. Taxonomy (GTDB): domain Bacteria; phylum Acidobacteriota; class Terriglobia; order Acidiferrales; family UBA7541; genus Acidiferrum. The sequence goes on along the minus strand of CAWGPN010000008.1, from coordinate 154,733 downwards.
ATGACGAGCACTTCCAAAAGTGTGATTGTCGGAACAGCCGGGCACATCGACCACGGCAAGTCGGCCTTGGTCGAGGCGCTGACAGGGACGCATCCAGACCGGCTGGCGGAAGAGAAACGGCGCGGGATCACGATTGATCTTGGGTTCGCGTTTCTGGAAGAAAATGGCGTGCGATTCGGCTTTGTGGATGTGCCCGGGCACGAACGCTTTGTGAGCAACATGTTGGCGGGGGCGGCGGGGATCGATCTGGTGCTGCTGGTGATTGCGGCGGATGAATCAATCAAGCCACAAACGCGGGAGCATTTCGACATTTGCCGGCTGCTGGGCGTGCAGTGCGGTGTCGTGGCGCTGACGAAAAGCGATCTGGTCGATGCGGACATGCTCGGATTGGTGCGTTTGGAGGTCGAAGAATATTTGCGCGGATCGTTCCTGGAGCGCGCGCCGATGGTAGCGGTGAGCGCGAAAACAGGAGCCGGGCTCGCTGAACTGAAGAACGCGCTACACGACGCCGCCACGAAAGTTTCCGGAAAAGAGACAGCACGATATTTCCGGTTGCCAATTGACCGGGCGTTCGCGATGAAGGGGTTTGGCACGGTGGTCACAGGCACGCTGATTGCGGGAAGCGTTGGGGCGGAGGACGAAGTCGAGTTGTTCCCCGGAGAGAGGAGGCTGCGCGTACGCGGGGTGCACTCCGGAAGAAAATCCGTGGAGCGCGCCATCGCAGGGCAGCGGACGGCCGTAAATCTTGCGGGAATCGACCAAGCGGAAGTGCAACGCGGAATGACGCTGGCCACGCCGGGACGATTTCGTATCACGCGGCGCATTGATGCGCGGATCACCCTGCTTCCTTCCGCGCGCAAACTGAAGCATCGCGCGCGAGTGCATTTTCATGCGGGGACCGCGGAGACTGTCGCGGAGATTCAGCTCTATAGCCAAAGCGGACTTTTGCCGGGGCAGAGCGGGCTCGCCCATCTGCGGCTGCAGGATGAAGTATTTTTGCTCCCTGGCGACCGATTCATCGTACGGCAATTCTCGCCGGTCATCACGATTGGCGGAGGATCCGTGCTGGACGCCTTGGCAAGGAGGCCGACATTGCGTGATACAGAGCGCGGCGCATTTCTTGAAGCCTTGGAGCGCGGGAAACGCCACGAAGTGCTGGCGGCCATGACAGAGCGTGCACTGATGGGGATTTCGCTCGAGGAGATTCTGGCGCGGACAGGTTGGTCCGAAAATGAGATTCGAGAGACTGCCCAAGATCTCGTTACAGCCAATCGGATCAAGATGGTCTCTGGGGATCCATTTCTATTACTGGGAAGAGAAGCATTCGACGAGGTGCGCCGGAAAATAGCCGAGCGCGTTGAGCGTTTCCACAGGGAGAACCCGCTGTCACCCGGAATCACGCGTGAAGATCTGCGCGCGGGTTTGGGGCGGCGAGTTCGGGAAGAGACTTTCCGCTCGGCACTTGCGGAATTGGCCGCCGAAAAAAAGATCGATCTCCAAGGCGAAATCGTGAAAAGGGCCGGAGCAGAAATTGCCCTGCAACCCGACGAGGCCCGGGCGAAAGAACAGATGGAGAAGGCATTCTCGCAAGCGGGGTTGACGGTGCCATCGGTAAAAGAGGCGCTGGCGAAGCTGCCGGTGGAAGCCAAGCGCGCCGAGAAGCTGCTGCAAATCCTTTTGCGGGAGAAGAGTCTAGTGCGAGTGACACAGGAGTTGATTTTTCACCGCGATGCGCTCGCGTATCTGGGGGAGCGGCTCACTGCCTACAAGAAGGCCAAGGGCGAGCGCATCTCCGTAACGGCGTTCAAGGAGTTGACGGGGGTTACTCGCAAATATGCTATTCCTCTGCTCGAATACCTGGATCGGGAGCGGGTGACACGCCGGGCCGGGGATGAGCGTGTTATACTTTGAAGGTGCGGCAGGCCATAGGCTTGTTGTGCACTGCGTCCTGCGCTAGAGTTGCCGTACAGCGCGAAGAACCCGGGCGCGCGGAGGTTTTCTATGGGTGAACTTAGTCCGATTCATTGGCTGATCGTACTGGCGATTATCTTGCTGCTATTCGGGGGACGGAAGATTCCCGAACTCGCGAAGGGGCTCGGAGAGGGTATCCGCAGCTTCAAGGAAGGAATGTCGGGCGCGTCGCAGGCGCAGTCGGCACCGCCTCCTGCGCAGCCCGCTGCCCCGGCGGAGAAACCAGCAGAAGAGAAGAAATCCTAGATTCCGGCACGGGAGTAACGAAGAGTTGAGAGGGGCGGCCATTGCGGCCGCCCCTTTGTTTTTGGGGCGATCCACGGCGCACACTCCGGGCCTTAGTTCTCGAATCCGGCGCTACGTGTTCTTGTGCCCAAAAGCAGGGTAAAACTCTCATCCAAGCTGGAAAACCCGTCCTTTCGACCCGTCGTGCCGCCACAACTTTCTCCGCAGTCTTGGGCATTAGAAAGTGTCCCGGAATTCCGGGACGCAGGAGAGGGCGTCGCGGAACATCTACCGCAAAAAGCATAACGGCCGGACGCAAGGCGGCGTCAAGCGCAGGTAGAGCATTCTTCCATCCCCTGAAGCGAAGGAGGTGTTCTCCGAAAGGAGAGCACCTCTTTTCCTATGTGCGAGGGACGTAAGAGCTCCGTTGCAAGGATTAGCACACAGAGGGCCCGCTGGCATGTTAGATTGGCGCAACTCGATTGTTGCGGAGTCCTGACGAAGCGCAGATGCAGATCGTGCGATCCCTTTGCGGCCAGCGATCGCATTAGCGCGGCGGCGTCCTTTTCGGCTTCGCCAGGAGCGATAAAGGAGAGTCAGAATGAGCCCAGCGGACCTGATCATTTGGCTTTTTGTCGTGATCCTCGGAATTTTTGTTTTGAGTGTAGTCCTCGGTTCGTTTTTCACCGTGGAGACGGCGCAGGTGGCGATCGTGCAGCGGCTGGGCAAGTTCGCACGCGTTGCCGGTCCGGGGCTTAACTGGAAAACGCCGTGGATCGAGACGGTGGTGCGACGGATGAGCATGAAGGTGCAGCAGTTTGACGTGAAAGTGGAAACGAAGACGCAGGATAACGTGTTCGTGCAAATTCCGGTGTCGATCCAGTACAAGGTGATCCCGGATTCGGTGGAAGCGGCGTTTTACAAACTGACGGATCCGGTGAAGCAGATCGAGTCGATGGTGTACAACGTGGTGCTGGGGCACGTGCCGAAGATGAAGCTGGACGACACGTTTTTGAATCAGGCGGAGATCGCGAATGATTTGCGGGACAACCTCGATGCTTCGATGAAGGAGTACGGCTACTCGATCGTGAAAGTGCTCATCTCCGATATCGTGCCGGACCTAAAAGTGAAAGCGGCCATGAACGATATCAACGCGGCACAGCGAGAGCGCGAAGCGACCGTATCGCGGGCGGAAACCAATAAACTGCTGCTCGTGAAACAGGCGGAAGCGGAGGCCGAATCCAAGCGGCTGCAAGGGGAAGGGATCGCGAATCAACGAAAGGCCATCATTAGCGGGTTAAAGGATTCTGTGGAAGACTTCGCGAAGACGGTGCCGGGTTCCACGCCGCAGGACGTCATGCAACTGGTGCTGATGACGCAGTATTTCGACACGCTGAAGGATATCGCGGCCAACGATCACAGCAACACCATTTTGATCCCGCACTCGCCCGATACGCTGACCGATCTATTTGGCCAACTCCGCAACGCCATAATTACGGGCACGGAACTGACCAAGAGAGCTATACCCTCAACACAATCCCCGAACCAGCCGCAAAAATAAGCGGAGTGTTCGCTGCTCGAGCCAGGAAGGGCCGCCGCGGGGACCAGTCTGCTTCGATCAGTCGACGGACCAGCCGAGTTCGGCGAGGGCTTGCGTGACGCGGGCGAGGGGCAGGCCGACAACGTTGAAATAGTCGCCTTCGATGCGCGGGATGTAGCGGCCGGCGCGGCCCTGGATGGCGTAGGCGCCGGCTTTGTCGTGGGGCTCTTCAGTGGCGAGGTAGCGGCTGATTTCTTCGGCGGAGAGCTGGGTGAAATGGACGAGCGTGGACTCGACGAAGCTTCGGCGCTCGGCATCGGGAAGGCGGATGAGCGTGACGCCGGTGAGAACAGAGTGGGTGCGGCCGGAAAGTTTTTCGAGCATATGGCGTGCATCGTCGGTGGAGCGGGGCTTGCCGAAGATGTGGCCTTCGAGAGTGACGACGGTGTCCGCGGCGAGGATGATGGCGGGGCCGACGGCGCGGGCGGCGACGAGCTCGGCTTTGGCGTCGGCGAGGCGCTGGACGTGGTCGTAGGGGGATTCCTCGGGGAAGGGAGTTTCGTCGACGGCGGAAGACATGACGATGAACGAGAAGCCGGCGTTGTGGAGAATTTCGGCGCGGCGGGGGGAGGCGGAGGCGAGGATGAGTTTCATCCTGACACGTCGATTCCATCTGCGAGTGATCGTATGATTTTTAGGGCCTCTGTTTCGCCCTTTGGGACGCAGCGGGATACCCTCAGATATGAAAAGCGACGCCCGGTCCTCTCGAAAAGGTAAGTATCCAAGTCCCAGTATCGAAATACCGGGCTTAGAAATTTGTCTTCGAGAAAGTTTGCCAGCTCAATTAAAGGAAGAATTTCTAACAGGTGCTCGATCTCTTCGATGTGCCAAATTTGATAGTCAAATCCTTGGATTCCCGAGGCCGCCAGTTCTGCATCCAACAGGTTTCGCAGGGCTCTTGGATGATTTGCATATCCTATTCGATCGTAGATCAGTAATACCGGAAAGAAACGCGGAACAGCGTTATATGCGGCATCGAGTTTTCCGGGGAGCTTCTTGTTTTTGATGGCTTCGATCTTGTCGTATAACTGAAAGACTCCGGCACGATGCTTGTGGTTTGCAAGGTTTTTCCGGATATCGGCGGCGAGATTTTCAACTGACGCCTGTCTTTTCGACCCGGAGAATAGCGCGGAGGCTTTGCACTCAAACAGGAATGCGCCTTTTTGAGTCAAAACCGTGAAGTCATTCGTTTTGCCTTGCCATCCCATGCGTCGTTCGTCCGCTTCGGTAAGCACGTTGGGCGCGTCCAGTTTACTCAGGAATAGCTGTGCCGCATATTCGGCGAACATGTCGCCGAACCGTTTCTTAAATCGGTCTCCGAATAAGTCGCTGAGATGAAAGAAGAGTCCTCGCGTCGCAGCGTAGGCGATGAGTTCTGGAACGGGAGCCCAAAGCTTTGATTGGTGCGCGAGGATCGGAAGGCGAAGCAAGGGATTAAATTCATATGGTATTTCAGGGAAAGATTCTGCCTTTGTGTTCTGGTAGATGCCTTTAAATTCAGATCTATCGCCCGCGAGTATCTCTAGGGTTGGTTTGACATGTCGGCGGTCGCCATCGGCGAAAAAGCCAACCAACGAGTCCTCATCGGTGTTCAGGCGCGACGCAAAGAATTCCCAGAGATGCTGCGACACTTTAAAAAAAGTTTCCATTGGAAGGCCGAATTTGGTTTCAAAGTCGGAACTAGACCAAGTCGCACAAATTTCGCGAGGCGAGCTCGGTTTCAGATAGAGCTTGCGGGCTGCTTCAAATAGCCTCGGAACACGATTACGGTGTATGAAGTAAGGAAGCTGCTGGTATAGAAATCGGAATATAAACGCGGCGAGATATTCCGTGTTGTTTGAGTATTTCGCCTCGGACTCGGCGGCTGCCCAGAAATCCTTATAGAAATTAAAGGGTCTCGCTAAATCGAAAGTGGGATGCCGGGGCTTCTCGGCCCCGAAAAGTACCAGGAACTTCGCCAGGTTTGTAAGCTGAAAAGCGCTAAACCATGGCTGGTCCTGCGGCGTGAAATAGCCACTCTGAGAGAGTTCCTCCCACTTGTTTCTTATTGGCACTAGGGCGTCAGGAAATGGGTACTTTCTAACTTCTTTGGTGAACTTGGTGAGAGCGCTTATCGCGGTCATGGTTCTGCCTGCAATCTGCTGTCTAGATGACGACGGATTCCTGATATTCGCCGAAGACCTGGCGGAGGGTGTCGGAGATTTCGCCGACGGTGGCGTAGGATTCGACGGCGTTGAGGATGGCGGGCAGGAGATTTTCGTCGCTGATGGCGTACTGGCGGAGCCGGACCATGGCGGATTGCACTTTTGCGGAGTCGCGTTTGGCGCGGAGGGCGTTGAGGCGGGCGATTTGGGAGCGCTCGATTTCGGGTTCGATGCGCAGAGTGGGGATCGTGCGCTCTTCTTCTGCGATGAAGTCGTTTACGCCGACTACGATTTGGTCCTTGGATTCTACCGAGCGCTGGTAGTCGTAGGCGGCTTTCTGGATTTCGCCCTGGACGAAGCCGCTTTCTATTGCCCTCAGCATTCCTCCCATGGCGTCGATTTTGTCGATGTAGGCGATGGCGCCGGTTTCGATTTCATTAGTCAGGTGCTCGATAGTGTAGGACCCAGCGACGGGATCGATGGTGTTGGTGATGCCGGTTTCGTGGGCGATGACTTGTTGCGTGCGGAGAGCGATCAGCGCGGCGTCCTCGGTGGGGAGGGCGAGGGCTTCGTCCATGGAATTGGTGTGGAGAGATTGGCAGCCGCCGAGAACGGCGGCGAGGGCCTGGATGGCTACGCGAACGATATTGTTTTCGGGTTGCTGGGCGGTGAGGGAGGAGCCGGCGGTTTGCGCGTGGAATCGGAGGAGGAGTGAGCGAGGATCTTGCGCTTGAAAACGGTCGCGCATGATTTTGGCCCAAAGGCGGCGGGCGGCGCGGTACTTGGCAATTTCTTCGAGGAGATCGCTGTGGGCGTTGAAGAAGAAGGAAAGCTGCGGGGCGAATTCGTCGACGCCGAGGCCGGCGTCTAGCGCGGCTTGCGATGTAGGCGATGCCATCGGCAAGCGTGAAGGCGACTTCCTGGGTGGCGGTCGAGCCGGCTTCGCGAATGTGGTAGCCGGAGATCGAGATGGTGTTCCACTTGGGAAGATTGTCGCGGCACCAGGCGAAAATGTCGGTGACGATGCGCATGGCGGGGCGGACGGGATAGATGTAGGTGCCGCGGGCGATGTATTCCTTGAGGATGTCGTTCTGCACGGTGCCGGAAATTTTCGGCGAGGTTAGCGCCTTGTTTTTTGGCGACGGCGACGTAGAGGCAGAGAAGAATCGCGGCGGTGGAGTTGATGGTCATGGAAGTGGAGACTTTTTCGAGCGGGATGCCATCGAAAAGCGTTTCCATGTCCTCGAGGGAATCGATGGCCACGCCGACTTTGCCGACTTCGCCGAGAGCGAGGGGATGATCGGAGTCGATGCCGATTTGCGTGGGGAGATCGAAGGCGACGGAGAGGCCAGCCTGGCCTTTGCTGAGGAGGTAGCGATAGCGCTGGTTGGATTCGACGGCGCTGCCGAAGCCGGCGTACTGGCGCATGGTCCAGAAGCGGCCGCGGTACATGGTGGGGTAGATGCCGCGGGTATAGGGGAATTCGCCAGGGTAGCCGAGAGTGGCTTCAGGATCGGAGCCTGAGAGATCGTCTTGCGTGTAAAGGCGATCGAAGGGAAGACCGGAGAGCGTTTTGAAGCGCGCTTTGCGTTCGGCTGGTGGTTTGCTTGTCGCGTCGGACATTTTTACGGCCACCGGATGAATCGAGAGATGCGGGGCTAAAGCCCACACCTACAACTTACAAGCACTACCTTACATCTTGCGAGCGCGGCGGAACGAAGTTACCGCGAAAAAAAGGAATAATAGCGCGACGGCGCCGGCCGTGGCGATTAGCCAGTGGGCCACGTCGCCGGTCCAGGAGCGCACAGCAAGATTGAGCCAGGCGAGAGCGAGAACCGCAAAGAGAGCGCCAACAACCTCGAGGAAAAGCTGCTTCAGCGCGCGCCAAAAGCGATGGAATTTTCCCTGGCGAGGCGGCGATGGCGGCGAAGTTGCGACTGAAGACATGAATGCATCTTAGCGTGAAATGCGAAGTTAGGGGAATGAGGCTACGGAGTGAGAGGTGACTGGGACTGGTGACTCATGCGATGTGCGACCATGGTCGCACACGAAACGACACGGGGGGCGATTTGACCTGGACAAAAGGGCTGTGAACGAATTGGAGACAAGGAGAAAGGACGTGACTTGTATCCTGAGAAATGCAAGCCTAAAATGACTAATGAAGTGAGGGAGAGCCGCCCTTGCAACTCGACGATCACCTGAAAAACCTGCTCCGTGAATTGGGACACGCGATCAACGACACGGTTTCCGATTCCGACCGGATAACCGGCGCGATCGCCGGGGTGCGCGCACACGGATACGATATCGTGCTGAAGCTGGACGCGACGATCGGATTGGCAAAGCGCGATGCGGCGGCGGCGGATGAGACGGCGGCGAAGCTAACCACGCAAGACCGGCGCTTTTTGGAATCGTTGCGCATTCAGGTGGATCAGGAATCTTTCGATCAGGTGCCGGACAAGAAGCCGGCGGCGCGGCTGACGATGACGCCGCAGGATGTGCGGTTTCTGAAGTCGCTGCGAATTGCAACGGACGATATCGAATGAAGGCAATCGCAAAATTCGGAGGAGCGGGGCTGGCGGCGCTGGTGATGGCGGCGCTGTGCGGTACGCCTGCGCGGGCGCAATCTCCGGTAGTGGTCGCTCCCATCGTGGTGGATACGGCTGTGCCGATTATCGTAAACACCATCAAGCCGAAATCGAAGACGGCGGGGCTGGGCAAGTTTCAAGGTTACGTGATGAACGCGAACATCGCGGAGATTACGGTACGCGCAAAGGGGAATGACATGTCCATCGTGACATTTTCACTTTCCCAACAAGTGTCGACGAAGATGCAGAAGATTATCGACAAAGGCGGCTACCAGTACGGTGACAAAGTGACGGTTTTTTACGACCCCACAAGCAAGAAAGCGCTGAAGATTAAGGGCAAACCCTCGAAGCCGCTCTGATTTGCGGAGCAGTTTGATGCTTCGTCTGCCCGCCGTTTCCGGCCGCTTCTATCCTTCCCATCCAGTTGAACTGACTGCACTCGTCAAAAAGTACACGCAGGCGGACAGGAGTGCCGTGCCCGTACACGCGAAGGCGTGCCTGGTGCCGCACGCGGGGTACGTTTATTCAGGACCTGTGGCGGGGGCGGTGTATGCGCGAATCGCTCTTCCGAAGAAGATTCTGATTCTAGGCGTGCGGCATTACCCGCGTGGCGAGAATGCCGCGATTCTATCGAGCGGGGCGTGGCGGACGCCGCTTGGTGATGCGCGGATCGACGAGCCGCTGGCGGAGGCGCTGCGGGCGGCTTGCCCTTTGTTGCGGGAAGACAGCGTTGCGCACAGCGGGGAGCATTCTCTGGAAGTGCAGATTCCCTTTCTGCAGGTGCTGCAGTCAGAATTTACGTTCGTGCCGATTGCGCTGGGAACGGCGCGGTTCGAGGATCTCACGACCGTGGGGGAAGCGCTTGGACGCGTGGTTGCGGCATCGAGCGAAGAGATACTGCTGCTGACAACTTCGGATATGAATCATTACGAGGATGATGCGACGACGCGCATCAAAGACGACAAGGCCATCGAGCAAATTCTGGCGATGGATGCTCGCGGGCTCTACGACACCTGCCGGAAGGAGGAGATTTCCATGTGTGGGCTTGGGCCAACAGTCGCGATGCTTACGGCGTTGCAAAGCCTGGGGCTGGCGAAACCAGAATTAGTTTGCTATGCGACTTCAGGTGATATTTCCGGGGATTTCAGCGCGGTCGTCGGATACGCCGGAATGATTTTTTGCTGAGAGCCCCGAGCATGCGGACGGTACCTCTTAGTTGCAGAAAAGAGAACGGCTCCCGAGTGTGGGAGCCGTCCTCTACAACTAGGATCAAAAGAGCGTATTACCTCAGTGGGGCCGACCGCCACCTCCACCCCTGGGTGCGCTGGGGGAAGGAGCCGAGACGCGAGGCGCGGAAGGAGCAGACGGACCGCGCGGGGAGCCGGCTCCACCCGAAAAGCCGCCTCGACCCGGGAACCCACCGCTGCCGCCGCGGAAACCACCTCCACCACCAAATGCAGAGCGGGGCGCCGGCGGCGGTGCGATGGAGCGAGAACGCGGGATTGAAGCGCGCGACGAAATCGGGGCATTGGGCACGCGTGAGCTGATCCCACGCTGCGGATTATTTCGCCCCAATTCCGTGAGGCGATCGTTTCTCATCGAACCGGGTTCATTCTTGCCCGTGTAGGCCCCCGAGCGTTCGAGCAGGGAGGACCGAGCGGTGTCTGCACCGACGAAGCGGTGCTCACTTGGATCATAGACAATAGATGAGCCTCGACCGAGAAAACCGGAGCGAGTGCCGCTGGCTCCTGCAAAGAGAGAACGTGGGGTGGGCTCGGGCGCGGATGTAGTGACCAGAGCACTTCTCAGTGCGTTGCGAGGCGCGGATTTTAGAGTCTTCCACCCTGGGGCGCCGTCAGCGGATGGGGAGTTGAGACGTTGCACACCGCCATTTCGAGCGTCGAGCGAAAATACCCCGTGATTGAGGTTCAGAGGAACCTTGCCCCGCTTGTCCATCGGATTCATGGGCACGATGCCGAGCGTACCGTTTTTACGAACGAAGACGGCCGTGGACGCTCTATAAAGAGGGCGAGGCGGGTGTAAGACGCGACGAGAGCGCCTTCCGGTGGGGTAACCGATGTAAACGTCATAGTAGGCGGGCGGCGAATAGAACCATCCGCCACACGAAGCATCGAAAAGCCAGCCGCCATAGTGGTAGGGAGCCCAGCCCCACGGCTGGAAGCTGGCAAAAGTCCAGCCGAAGCCTGGATCCCAAAACCATTGTCCGGAGCTGAACGGCGACCAGCCGAGGCCGACCCCGAAGGGCCGCCAGCCCAATCCGTAAGTACCGCAAGAGCTCCATGCGCCGTAGGTGTAAAGATCGGCAAAACCGGGCAAGTAAGAGGCAGAGTTGGTGTATCGGCGAGAGGCATTTGTTGCGCTGGAAACGGTTTGGATGCGGCCGGAGACCCAATGATCGAACTCATCGGGGGAAGAAAGCCCGGCGATGGTGATGGCATCCTCGCCAGCCTTCATAGAAAGAGACTGGCCCTTGCTGAGCTGAGTCACCTCCTTTTTATGAAGGACTGCGGCGTGGCCGGAGAGGACTTCTACGTTGCTGCCATCGTCGAAATTGTTGATCCGGAAGGAGCCTTTGCCCTTGGCCTCAACGGTGAAATCGCCACCAGTCACGCTGAAATAGTCTTCACCCGCCGGAGTCACGTAAAAGGAAGCAGTCCCTTGGCGAAGAACGAGGCGAGTGGTACGGGCGCCATCGTTGAGAGAGAGATCGTAGAACTCGAGAACGGTGTTGGCGTTGAGGAAGGCCATGGCGCCATTCTCAAATTCGACCTCGGCGCGGCCGTTGTCCGTGGCAAGGACGTAGCCCTGGCGAATCGGGAGATTGGCCTCTGCCGTCTCCCAGACGGCCTTTTCATCCGCGAGCGGGTTTCCGTGAGCTTCCCGAGCAAAGCGAACGTCACCCTGGACGAGGCTGAGGCGGATGATGCGGGCATGGCTGGTTCCTGCGGCCGCCGGACGAGGGGGGGCGGAGAGAGCGAGAAGAAGGCAGAAGGGAAGGATGTACCGAAACGCGGTGCGGTAGGTCATGTGTCACCCCCATGGGGGATTCCGGTGGACTTCCAAATATAGGACGGCCTATGGTGGGCGCTGGTTGCGCCCGCGTAGCCATCAATCAATGGTCTCGCCAGTAGTAGTCCGCGTCAAGGGTTGAGTGGCAATGACGAGACGGCTGAGAAACGGCGAGGGGGCGTAAGCCAAGCGATTTGATTCATCCAAAAGGTTTCTGTGCGAGAATGTTGACACAAAGAGGACGGATCGCTAGTTTCAAAACGAAGGAATCACGGCTGGTTCTTGCGCCATGTGCGCGGGCACGACGCGATGCGGACCTCGTCTGGCCGGGAAGGCTTTTGCTCACGAAAGATGAAGTCCCGAAGTCGAATCACCTGGGAGGTGGAATCATGGGGAGTATTCATAAAATTTTTGCAGTGTTCTTGCTGCTCGCCGGCATGCTGGCGGGCGGTAGAGCGTATGGACAAGGAGGCGCCACCGGAGCCATCAGCGGCGTGGTGGTGGATTCGAGCGGCGGAACAATTGCGGCCGCGGAGGTCCAAATCATCGATGCGCGCACGGGATCGATTGTGCGCACGCTGCCTAGCAATACGGATGGAATTTTCGTTGCGCCGTTGTTGCCTCCCGGGAGCTACAGCGTGGTGGTGAACAAAACCGGCTTTTCGCAGGCGAAAGCCACGGGCATTGAGGTACGAGTTACGGAAACGACGCGGGTAACCATCACGCTGAAACCGGGGACGATTTCGGAAAAAGTGGAGATATCGGCGCAGGTGACGACCGTGGAAACGAGCAATGCGACCACCGGCCAGTCGCTCGGCACCGCGACAGTGCGCGAACTGCCACTGGCAACGCAGAACTACCAGCAACTCCTTACGCTCTCCAGCGGGGCGCAAAGCGACTTGAACGCCGCGGCGCAACTTGGACGCGGGGCCGTGAAGCTTTTCGTGAACGGGCAGCGTGAGGACAATAACAACTTTTTGATCGAAGGAATCAGCGCCACGGACTACAACGTCGCGCAAGCCACCTACATTCCGCTGCCGAATCCGGACGTGATTCAGGAGTTCAAAGTTCAGACATCGCTTTACGACGCGAGCCAAGGGCGGGACGGGGGCGGAAATGTCAACGCGATATTGAAGTCCGGCACGAGAGAGCTCCACGGGGACGCTTACGAGTTTTTCCGCAATACCGTCCTAAATGCCAACGAATTCTTCCTGAATCGGGGAGGTTTGGCGCGTCCGGAAATCAACCAGAACATTTTTGGGGGAAGCCTCGGGGGGCCGGTGGTCAAAGAGAAATTCGGCTATTTCTTCGTGAACTATCAGGGCACGCGGCAGCGCAGCGGCGATTCGCCGGGAACGATCATCAGCACGAACATACCGTTGCTACCGGTGGATCGCTCTCCGGCCAGCCTGGAAAGCGCGTTTAATTTGACGAGTATCGACCCAGTCCTCTCGAACGCGAGCGGGACAGGACTGCTGCAGATACAAGATTCGACGGGACAATTTGGATCGAAATCCGGTTTCCTGATTCCTTCCGGAGCAGTGGCGACGAATTGCACTGTGGGGTGCACGCCCGGCCTGACCGGCGGAGCAGTGAACACCGGAACATTCACGGTGAGCAAGCCCGGGAAGTACAACGACGACCAGTTTACTTCCAATTGGGACCGCGAATTCCGGGGTGGCCAGGATAAAATCGCGGCGCGTTTCTTTTTCTCGGATTCGGAGAGCCTACTGCCGTTCGGCGGAGGCGACTTGCAGGAATCGCTGGGCAGCACGCTGGCGAGCAGCATCAGTTCAGCGTCTTTGAACTTCCCCTTCGACACGCCGGTGCACGCGCGGTTTCTGAACCTGACGGAGACGCATTTGTTTTCTCCGACGCTGGTGAACGAATTTCGGTTCGGCTTTGTGCACATCAACGACCAACTAAATAACATTGCGCCGGTGACGACCAGCGATTTGGGCATCGACCGGCCGACAAACAGCGTGACGGATTCCATTTACAAGTTTGTGCTTGCGTCGTCCGGCTTCGAGATCGGGCCCGCCCCGTTTGCGAACCAACACCAAAACCAGAACAACTACGATCTCACCGACACGGTGAGCTGGGTGAAAGGGCGGCACGTTTTTCGATTTGGCGGGGAATTCACGCGCGTGAATCTCGACAAGGCGTTTCCCCAGGTATTCAACGGGGAGCTTTTCTTCACCAACACGCCGGATGGCAATACCGACTTCCAGAATTTTCTCCTGGGAGCGCCGCAATTCAGCTTCGGCGGCGGCGGGGTTTATAACCACCAGTACCGCAGCAACAACTATGCGGTTTTCGCGCAGGACGATTGGAAGATACGAAACGATCTGACCCTCAATTTGGGAGTGCGTACGGAAATCTTTGGCGCGTTCCACGATAATCTCTGCCACATCGGGAACCTCGATCCGAGCCTGGCAAGCGCGGGCAAATTTCCGTTCGTCTATCCGTCGTGCGTTTCGCGTTTGAATCTGGCGGGATTGGCGGGGAGCGCGAATGGCACGACGCTCAAAAACAACTACTCCACGGGAATCGGGCCGCGCATCGGCTTGGCGTACGACCTCCTGGGGCATCACACGACCACAATTCGCGCGGGCTACGGGATTTACTATGTGAGGGAAGACGTCGGCAGCGTGGATCAACTTTCCTTCCAGACGCCATTCCTGCCCGTGGCGTTCGGAGGAGGCGCCGTCGGCTGCCTCGGCAGCTTCTTCTCGGAAACTCCCGGGCCGGGCTGCCCGAATCCAAATCCCAACGCCTTGCCGCAAGCCGGCACACTCGATCCTACGTTTGTTCCGTGCCTTTCGGTCTTCCAGGGATTCCCCGGCGGAGACACGACGCAAGCTGCGAACTACGGACCAGCGACGGGCAGCGAATGCCCAGGCCCGCTGCTTTCGACTAACATTTTCGGCTTGCAGGTGCCGAACAAGTTTGTGGTGCCCAACACACAACAGTGGAACCTGACGATTCAGCGTTCCCTGGGGAAGCATTGGGTGCTGGAAATCGGCTACGTGGGCACGCATGCGGTGCACCTCCGCGAAACACGCGATAGTTTGCAAGCACAGAACGCCACTCCCGCAAATCCGGTGGAGATTAACAATCCGACGTACTGCAACCCCAATCCATGCATGATCACTGCGAATACGTTTAACAACGCAGTCGCGCGGTCATTGGTGCAAGGGATCAATGGCTACGCCGGATTCCAGTTGTTCGCCAATGACGCCTATTCCTACTACCATTCCTTGCAGACCACGTTGTCGCGTCGATGGGGAGCGGGATACTTCCAGGCGGCGTACACGTTCTCGCGCTCGACGGACGCGACTTCCACGGGCAATACCGCGTTCAATACCGCGTTTAATAATGAGTCCACACTCGCCGCTTCCAGGGGTCTTTCGGACTTTGATCGCACCCACCGGTTGGTCGTCAGCTACCGATACGAGTTGCCGTTCTTCAAAGGCGAGACGGGCGCGAAAGGAGCGTTGCTGAGCGGTTGGGCGTTGAGCGGAATCACCATCATCCAGTCAGGCGCGCCGTTCTCGGTAACAGATTCCGGGGCGGGCACGGCCTTCCTGGGCGCTGGGTTCACTCCTGGAACCTTGACGGCGAGCTTGGCTAGCGGCAGCACCTTGGCCAGCGGCCTAACGACCGGCAGCATCGGAAGCCGGGTCACCAACGGCTATCTGAACCCCAACGCCTTCACTCCGGCTCCCCTGCTTTACCCGGCGCAATGCCAGGTGGACGCCAACTACTGCACCACGGACTTCGGGAATCTTGGCAGGAACATCTATCGCGGCCCCGGCCAGCAGAACTGGGACTTCTCGCTGATCAAGAATTTCAAACTGACCGAGCGCCAGAGCCTGCGCTTCACAACCGACTTTTTCAACCTATGGAACCATGCCAATTTTGGGAATCCGACGGTGACCGATGTGGAAGGCGGAAGTAGCTTTGGGTTGATCACGAGCACCGTGGGGACGCCGAGGCTCATCCAGTTCTCACTGCGGTATGCCTTCTAAGCCGGAGAAAACGAACCAGACATCACAGGGGCACGATCTCTTGTGCCCCTCCTTTTTTTTAGGAGCACATTTTGAGTAGCCGCGCCGGGCGCATAGCTCCACACCCGTTTTCCGCCTCAAAGTGGTAGGATTCTGCAGAAGACCATGCGAAAAATTGCGTCACGCGTTTCACAACTGAATGGCGAAGGGGCGCTGGCTGTCTATTCGCGCGCGAAGGAACTCGAACGCGCCGGCCGCTCGATTATTCATCTGGAGCTTGGCGAACCGGATTTCCATCCAGCGGCTCCAGTTGTGGATGCGGTGCGCGCGGCCGTTGCAGCAGGGCGGGACCGCTATGTGGGGACGCGAGGGATTCCGGCGCTGCGGGAAGCCATCGCCGAATATCTGGAGCGGACTCGCCGGCTACAGGTGAAACCGGAAGAGGTGCTCGTGGCCCCGGGATGCAAGATGGCACTCTCGCTGGCGATGATGGCGCTGATCGAGCCGGGCGACGAGGTGCTTTATCCCAATCCGGGGTTTCCGATTTATCCGTCGTTCACGCGGGGTCTGGGGGCCAAGGCGGTCGCCTTCGGGCTGGAAGAAAAAAACGGATTTCAACCTGATCTTGAAGAAATCAGCGCGAAAATCACACCGCGAACGACAACACTGATTTTCAATTCGCCCAACAATCCTACGGGAACAGTGTTCAACGGGGAGGCGCTGAGGAAGATCGCGGAGCTGGCCAAAGAACATGACCTATGGATACTTTCGGACGAAATCTATGCGCGGATTTTGTTCGGCGGCGAATACGAATCGATCTGGTCCTTGCCCGGCATGGCGGAGAGGACCGTCATTATTGACGGATTTTCGAAAAGTTTCGCGATGACGGGATGGAGGCTGGGCTACGCGGTGGCTCCAAAGCAGGTGGTGGACGCGATGGATTTGCTGGTGCTGAATACCTTCACGTGCGCGGCGGAATTCACGCAAGTTGCGGCGATCGAGGCGCTGCTCGATACCACGCAGGCCGTGGAGGCGATGGTTGCTGAGTACCGCAAGCGGCGCGACCTGTTCGTGGCCGGATTAAATAAAATTCCCGGTTTCCGGTGCCAGGCGCCCGGCGGAGCTTTTTACGCGTGGGTGAATATAGAAGATACGGGGTTGGCGGCGGAAGAGGTGGCGAAGCTGCTATTGGAGGAGGCGGGCGTCGCCGGGATTGCGGGGGCGGCGTTTGGAGCGGGTGGAAAAAATTATTTGAGGTTCTCGTTGGTCAGCGCGCGGCAACTGCTGGAAGAGGCTCTGGATCGGATGCAGAGGGTGTCCTCGCGGTGGCGACTGGCAGTTGCGCAGTAGGACCGGTTTTCTTGCCTGCCGGTTTTTTCTGTGATCTAGACGGAGCGGAAGGCAGAAGGCGGACACGAATATCAGTCTCACTGCTTCGCGGATGAGACGGTGTGGGGGACAGTGGAAAAATGAGAAGCTTGGTCCAACTTGGCAGGACACCGCTGCTCGGCGCGCTGGCTGCGCTCCTGTGCGCCACCCATGCGGCAGCCCAGGCCAAGCCACTTGCAGGCCCGGACGAGCCGCAGATCTACGAAAGGCTTCTGAAACAGATCGACAAGATTCCCCTTTACGACAATCACTCCCACGCGACGTTCCCCGACGATCCGGACATGGACGCGCAGGCCGCGCCGCCGGATGAGAGTTCCGTCTTGCGTCTGCGGGATACCAACCCGGAATTCGTGACCGCCGCGAAATTCCTCTTCCATTATCCCTACGATGATTTCAAGCCGGAACACGCAAAATGGCTGATAGAGAAGAAGAAAGCCGCGGAGGCGGGGGGTGGCACGGCTTATTGGGACAGCATACTCGACAAACTGAATGTCGAAACCTGTCTCGCGAACCGGGTGGCCCTGGCGCCGTATCTCGATCCCAAGCGTTTTCACTGGGTTTTTTTCGTGGATTCGTTCCTCTTTCCCTTCAACAACCGAGACCAGACGGGGAAAAACCCGGATATGGGCGTATATATCCCCTTGCAGGAAAAAGTTTTACATCGCTACATGGAGCAAGAAAACCTGAGCGTACTTCCTCCCGATCTAGCCGGCTATGAGGCGTTCGTACGAAAAACGGTGGCGGACAACAAGCTAAAGGGCGGCGTGGCAATGAAGTTCGAGGCCGCTTATTTCCGCTCGCTCCATTTTGGCGATCCACCGCGCGAAAAGGCTGCGGCAATTTACTCGCGATTCCGTTCCGGTGGCGTACCCACGGAAGAAGAGTACCGGACGTTTCAGGATTACATCTTTCGAGTGCTGATCGATGAAGCGGGGAAGCTGAACCTTTCTGTGCATTTTCACAGCGCGGTGGGGATTGGCGATTACTTCAGCATGCGCAACGGGAATCCACTGAATCTTGAAAACGTGCTCCGCGATCCGCGGTACAAAAAGGTAAATTTCGTGTTGCTGCACGGCGGATATCCGTACACCCTCGATGCCATCTGGCTGACGGCGGCCAAGAACGTTTACATCGACTCGTCCTTGATTGCCGATTACGTCTATCCTTCGGAGCTGAAGAACATCTTGAAACAGTGGATTTCGCTCTATCCGGAGAGGATCATGTACGGGTCCGACGCATTTCCGTTCAACGACACGGTAGGCGCGGAGGAAACCATGTGGCTGGCAGCGCGCTCGGCGCGGACGGCGGTGGCCGCAGCGCTGGCAGAGCTGGTCTCGGAAGGCGCGTTCAATGAGCAGAGAGCGCTGGAGCTTGCGCGGATGTACCTTCACGATAACGCGGCGAAGCTATACGGAGAAAAACCATGAGTGCAGCTCCAGGCCTGAAATACATCCCCTGGAAGAACGTCGAGCGTGAGCGGCTTAATCCGCAAATTGACCGAGAGATGGTGGTCGGAGACAAGATTATGCTGGCGCGCGTGATTATGAAGAAGGGCGCTCACGTGCCCCTACATCATCATCACAACGAGCAGGTGACCTATATTCTGGAAGGCGCGCTGAAGTTCGCGATTGATGGAAAGGAAATTGTGGTGCGCGCGGGGGAAGTGCTTTGCATTCCTCCGCATATGCCGCACGAAGCGTGGGCGATGGAGGACACGGTGGATCTGGACGTTTTCCATCCGCCACGGGAAGACTGGCTAAACAAAACGGACGACTACCTGAGGCACGGCCGCTAGAGGCTGGCGCTAACTCAGATTTGCCACTTGACGCATACGGGGCAACCCTCTCTGCCCCTCTTAACTTGGCACAAACTCAAGAAAGAGCATAGACAAAGGCCTCAACTCTTGTTTACCGTAGCAGAGTGGGCCGATTCCAGGCACGGGGTCAGACCTCTGAGGGGAATATCATGAAGAGGGAACATGTAGTTGTGCTGTTGATGCTTGGGCTTGGGGCGGCGTGCACCGCTCGCGCACAGGATGCAGCCCCGAACGCCAATGAGGCGAACCGAAATGTGGCGGCAGCTAATTCGGCTGCGCCGGCCGAAAGTGCAACCGTGTTTAGGGCTCCTGCGGACTCCAGTTTTTCTGCTCGTCCGAACCTTGCCTTGGGGCCGACTTTGGCATCCTCGCCAGGAAGCGCCACGCCTGACGCTTCTCCCGCTCCAGCGCCATCCCCTGAGCCAAGGTTTGTTTATGGTGGGCGGGACGACTACCGGTGGCAACTGGGGATTGGTATTGATTGGCTGAGATTTAGATCCTCGATTTTCAATGCCAGCGCCGTGGGCACCGATACCTCGTTGACGTACTTCACGAATGAGTGGTTCGGAATTGAGGGAAACGTGGCCACCGGATTCGCGCCCCAAATATTTCAGCAGGAACACGTAAAGCTTCTCATCTATGGCGCGGGCCCGAAGATTGCCTGGCGGCAGAAGAAATGGGAGCCGTGGATGCATGCCATCGTCGGTGGCGCGCATGAGCAGCCGCAAACGGCCGGCAACAGCAGGAACG
Source organism: uncultured Acidobacteriota bacterium (assembly GCA_963824515.1). Taxonomy (GTDB): domain Bacteria; phylum Acidobacteriota; class Terriglobia; order Acidiferrales; family UBA7541; genus Acidiferrum. The sequence continues at coordinate 135,213 of CAWGPN010000008.1, read as the reverse complement.
CCTTTGCCGTGGAAATAGGTGGTGGCGCGGATTATCGATTCAATCCGCGTTTTTCGGGACGGCTGGGGGGCGATTGGGTGCGCACTAGCTTCTTTAGCCAGTCGCAAAACAATTTTAAGCTGGCGGCTGGCATCGTTTTCCACTTTTAAGGAAGCGCGTGCGGGGTGCTAATAAATCCCGTGGCTTGAATCCTGCGTTTTCAACTTCCCCTTGACGGAAGAGATCTGATAATCATCTCCACCGGGTCCCTTCCAATCCTTCACGTTGAACGAACCGCCAGATGGCACGCGATGAACGGCAATTTCGTTGAAGGTAAGTGGAGTTTTCCCTTGGCACACTTCCGGCGGAGTCTTTGCTTGAAGAAAATAGGCCGGTCCAACTCCGATGATTTTCGCTCGGCCGTCCGGATTGAGTAGAACGGCACCGTCTTGCTCGACCGCAATAGCGCGCACCTCTTTGGCCCACCCGTCTTGCAATATTCGCGCGAGAAACACGAGGAGGCGGCCCATGCGGTCGCGCTTGACGAAGTGCGTGTCCGTGACAATGCCGGTAAGTAAAGGGATGCGGAGAAAATCTCGCGAGAGCGTAATTTTGTTGCCGTACGGATTGCCGAGCGCTTCGGGCGAATGGATGGTGTCAATCATGGATGAAAAAGAATATTCCCCGAGGATTGCCAGCCCGGCGCTGGAACCGCCGATCGGCTTTCCAGCCGCGATGTGCCGGTTCAATGCCTCTTCGACGGGGGTGTCCTGCCAGAAGCGGACGTAATTGGATTGATCGCCGCCGGCGATGAAGATGGCCTCGGCCTGGTCGATTCGTTCGAGCAGCTTCGGATCATCGGAATCCTCCCGTTCGGAAAAGACGATCGTGGCCGCGGAGTTCAGGGAGCAAAGCCCGCGGATTTCTTCATTCACTTTTTGGGCGTAGTCGTCGTCGGTATTGGCGCGCAGGATCAGAAAGTCGCCGCCGTTGGCGCGCTGACATAAGAACTTCAGCGCAGGATCCTGCTCGCCGCCTCCCATGAGCGCGAAGCCGGCTCGCGGCGTGGCCGTGCTGTCGGCGGCATTTCCCGCACGAAGGTATTTCCACTTTGCAGAGGCTGCGGGCGCGAGAGCAAGCAGAGCGATGGTAAACACCGCGAGGGTGAACGGTTGAGGGACTAATTTGCGTTTTGGCGACACCTGGGCCGAGCGAGCTTACCAGATTTTGCAGATTTGCTCGCGAACCATGGGGTCGCCCTTTTTGCAGCCGAATGCTTTGGCAAACTCAGCCATGTTCGAGAGGGGTCCGTTGCCGCGGAAACGCGGTAGCGGATGAGGATTGGTGTTGGCCATCAGGCGTTCGTACTCGGGCCGGTCGTTGGCGCCCCAGACCTGCGCCCAGCCAAGAAAGAAGCGCTGTTCGGGAGTGAAACCATCCTTGTCGGGCGGGCGAGGTTTGCCTTCCAGAGATTTCTCGTAGGCCGCATAAGAAATCGCAAGGCCTCCGAGATCAGCGATGCTCTCGCCGAGAACCAGCTTGCCGTTTTCGTGGAGGTCACCGTCCACCACGTAATTATCGAATTGCGTTTGGACGCAGGCGGCACGTTGCTTGAAATTTTTCAGATCCTCGGGCGTCCACCAATTCTTCAAATCGCCGCGGCCGTCAAACTGGCTGCCATGGTCGTCGAAACCATGGGTGATTTCATGGCCGATGACGGCGCCCATCCCTCCGTAGTTCACGGCGTCGTCGGCTTTGGGGTCGTAAAAGGGAGGTTGGAGGATTCCAGCTGGAAAGACGATTTCGTTCATGCTGCTGTTGTTGTACGCGTTAACCGTGGGGGGCGTCATACCCCATTCAGTACGGTCCACCGGCTTGCCGATCTTCGCGAGCCGCCGCTGAAAATCGAACTCCGAGGCGCGCTTTTGATTTTCAAGGTAAGAGACGCGATCTATCTTCAATGCCGAATAGTCGCGCCACTTATCGGGGTAACCGATCTTGACGGCGAAGGCTTCGAGTTTGGCGGTGGCTTGCGCACGCGTTTCCGGGCTCATCCACGGAAGCGTCTGCAAATCGTCGTGAAGCGCCGAGATCAAGTTGTGCACCATTACGAGGGCATGGGCCTTGGCTGCCGGCGGAAAATACTCTTGTACGTAGAGTTGTCCAAGTGCTTCGCCCAGAGCCCGGTCGGTGGCCCGTGTGCAGCGCTTCCAGCGGGGCTGAATTTCCTTCGCTCCAGTCAGCGTCTTGCCTCGAAATGCAAATTCTTCGTCTACAAACTTTTCGGGAAGCTCGGAAGCTGCCGAGTCCACAAGATGCCAGCGGTAGTAGGTCTTCCAGTCCGCGAGCGGGGTCGCGGTGAGCTGTGCGTCGAGCGCTTTGAAAAAATCAGGCTGGCCGACATTTATCTGATTCAGCCCCGGATGGCCTAGCGCCTTGAAATAGCTTTCCCAATTAAAGTTCGGCGTCATCGCCCGCAAGTCGGCCAACTTCATTCTGTGATAGGTCTTATTGGGATCGCGCAGGTCAGTGTTCTTCATCGAGGCTTCGGCGAGGGAGGTCTCGATTCTGAGGACCCTGTTTGCTTCCGCCACGGCCGTCTCGCCGGAATCTCCGAGCAATTCAAACATCTTGGCGACGTGCTTGGCGTATGCTTCGCGGAGCTGTTTCGATTTGTCGTCCTGTTTGAGGTAATATTCCCGCTCGGGCAGTCCCAATCCTCCCTGCCACGCTGCGCCTACGACCTGGGAGCTGTCCTTAGCGTCCTGCTGCGCGCTAAACCGAAAGAGCACTCCCACACCTTCCTTTTGCAGGCGCACTGCTTCGGCTTGCAGGTCGGCGCCATTTTTCATTTCCGCGATGCTTGCAAGATCCGCATCAATGGGTTTCGTACCGGCTGCCTCGATTGCCGTCGTATCCATGCAGCTTGCGTAGAAATCGCCGATTTTTTGTTCGTTCGAGCCCGGTGCGGCTTGCTGCTTCTCCGCCGCTTCCAGAATTTGGCGCAGGTTTTGCTGATTCTTGTCGAGGAGCTGCGAGAACGAGCCCCAGGTGGAATACTCCGGCGGGATTGGATTGGCTTTCATCCAGCCGCCCATGGCGAACTGGTAGAAGTCGTCGCATGGTTTGCAGGTGCGATCGAGATTCGACGTGTCGAATCCCCAATAGCCGCTGTCGCCGGCAGGCTTCGCCGAGGCTCGCAGCCCAGCACCCGCCATCAGAGTCGCGCCAACCAACAACACCGTCAGAAGGATTCCCACCGAATATTTGCGATTGCGCATACTTCCCTCGTCTTGTTTGAGATGTTTTCGTTCTGGGACCTACAGCGTTCCAGCACCACCCTGGCTGGCCCGTACCTAATCAGACAGACGAAAACCCCCAAGAACGGGTTTCATGATTGTCTAACGTCGCCATACTCAGTGGGGCGCGGCGCCCTAGGCCAGCTTGACAAGGCAGGTTGAAAAAGTTTGCCGGGGAGCCATGACCCAATCGCAAACGAAAATTACTTCGCGTGCGAGGGAGATTCGTACTTCCTTAAATCAACTTTTTTCCAGTCGCCACGCTCGATGCCTTCGCGAATCTGTGCCGCGCTCTTGCCCTTGCGTGCTTGTTCGTACGAATAGAGGCCCTCTTGGATGCATATCCCGCACTCGGAGGCGTGTCTGCCGGCATAGCAATCGAGCAGACTGCCATGGCCCTCATTGCGGTCGCAGTGGCAGTAGCAGGGTTGCTGATAGAGAATTCTCTTGATGCGGGCCGCAACCCGGTAGGCGTTCTGAACCACAGGATCGGTGAACAGCGATGGACTCAAGGTTGCCGGCAATGGTCCTGCCGGCACGGACTTGTGATAAGCCGGAACAGGATCGACATTTGCGTCTTGCCCTGAACTCCTCGGGGAGCTAGACGTCGCCTGCTGCGGAATCACCGCCAGACCGAGCGCTAACACCCCCAGAACGATTCCGCCAAAGACTTTTTGAGTTCCCCGCATTTCGGCCCCCTGATTGAACTGGCAATTATCCCGGCGCTGAGTTCCACGCTGCAATACTCTTATAACTCTACGGCGCTATCCGGACAAATTCCACTCCCTGTTTAAACTTGGCGTTCTTTGCCGCGGCGCACTAGGGCAGCCGCAAAACGCCCACGCGGACGGCTTCCAAGCGCGTCACGTCCATCACTTTGTCGTCATTCATGTTATCGATCTGGCTGTTGGTGATAAAAAAGAAGTCGGGCCCACGGATGGAGCCGGTCGTCGGCAGGACGCAGAAACGTGTACGACTTTCAAGCACGGTCGTGCGCGTGACACGAAGGCCGTCGCCAGAGAGCCGAAAGGCCGCCACGCGAGGCGATCCAATGCCGTTCTGGATTCCAACCAAACTGCCATTGTGCCAATAGAGTCCATCGATGCCTGCGAGCGTACTTCGCGGGCCCGGATCGACGTCGCGGCTTTTTCCGTTTGCAAGGTTTACTTTGATCACACCGAGGCTATCCGCAATGTACAACGTGTGATCGTCTCCGCCCAGCGTGATGCCATTAGGGTAGAAGAGCGGGCGATAAATTGTCAGGTTCTTGAAAGCGTGCGAGGCCGGATCGAACCGATAGACGGCGTTCGCCAGGCTATCGGTCGTAATCACCTCGCCATTCTTGCGGATCACCAGGTCGTTGAAGCTGTGCTTCGCTGGGCCGGGTGGTTTGAAGCGTCCCAACAATTTACCCGTCCCGTCAAAATGCAAGAGCTCAGTCAATCCGCTGTCCGAAAAGGAATCGGCCCATACGGTGTCATCGTTGGGATCCACCCTGATGCCCATTACGGGTAAGAGACTAAAACGGTTTTCGGGCACGAAATCGGTGATGCGGCCGTCCCGGCCAATCTCGACGATTTTCCGCCGATTGAGGCTCCCGAGATAAAAAAGATCACGCTTGCCATCGTAGGCCAGGCCCTCCGGAACCAGGTCTCTCTCCGTGGTCCGAAAAGCTTCGCGCGCTTGGTGCGTTGCCGGGAATTCGTTGTGGACCGCTTCGACCATGGCGGTGAAATCCTTAGATTCCTTGAACTCCAGAAAGGCAGGGTCTCCGGAAGGGTCAAAACCTTCCTGGAGGGCAAGGCAATTCTTCAGGAGCGCCAGCGCCGCGAGAGAGTCTCTCAGATGTTCTTTCGCTACCGCGAGAAAATAGAGCGCTGCCCCGCGGTCCGGCAGCGTGGGCTGTAGTTTCTCGACCGCCGCAATCTGGCTCCGGATTTCTTTCGCGTTCGCAGGCTCTGCGGGCATGCCCTCGATTGCTTCCTGATCCTGAGAGCCCGCGACCGGCGCAATCCAGAAGCTTGCCAGGGAGAAGAAGGAAAGGAGCGCCAGAAAGTTCAGCAACGCTCGGCCGGGTAGATTCATGGCAATGTCGTTCTCACGGAGATGGCTGGGGGCCAGATTTCCGTGCGATCAGCGTAGTCCGGCAATTGGGGAGGCGTTCCTCGCAGGTCAAAACGACCGCGAGGTCTGCACCAGAACAGCGCTCGCGGCAGTATAGGCCGGACGAGGAGCCGTTACGGGAGTTGGCCGACCGGAAACATGCCGGACTCGAAGATTACGCTGCACGCGGCCGCCCCAGGCGCGCACAAAAGCAAAGTTCAAGCCGCCGGCGATCGCGGAGCTGGCGAGCGGAATCAATCGGCCTACCCATCTCTCAGCTGTTTCCTGCCCCAGCTTGACGGCCAGCCGTTCGGCGATGCGCGGAGCAAGCTTTTCCAGGACTTGTTTTTCGGCAAGGTCCTTGCCGTAATCAATACCGGTGGCTGTGGCGGCGGCCATCCAAAGCTCGAGCTGTTCACTCTGGCCGCGGTGCTCGAATCCATAGAGCAGACAAAGCCGCTGGATAAGCCTTAGAGTCAAGATCGTGAGCAGACCGGCATCCGGGATAATTGTGATCATCCCGCCGAGACCGAAGCCCGCCCCTTCCAGCAGCGCCATGCGCTCCGTGTCCCGGATCAAAGTCTTGGCGATGGCATCCAAGCGCGTCAGCGGCACATGGTGCATGGAGCGGAAGTCCGCTACATCGAGTCCATGTTTTTTCTTAAGATGTTTCCGGAACTCCTCCCGGTCAATCTCAATCGAACGGAGCCCCCCAAGGAGCCCAAAGCGGGTAAAGCGGCCAAAGGCTCTTCCCGCAATTGAATTATGTAACCTAGCCATACTTCCAAGCATCCTACGGCGGTTCCTAGCTGTTGGCAATCCCCCGGTAGTACCTGTTGCTATACCGGTCGCTTCTCTGGGCGCCCGACCGCTTGGAGGAAGAGTTGCATAAGTAGCGGCAGAAATCCCATCGTACTACTTGACGCGGAAGAACATTTGGGTAAACTGCCTCTTCTCCATGGCCACCTTGCCACAAATCGTTCCCACAGAAGTCGTGCACGACTTCGACTTCCCGCAGCGAGAAGCGGCGTTCTTCTACGGCCTCTTTTTGCGAGGGCACTCCGCGGAAAAGCTCCGCAGGGATATAGAGGTGCCCGCACTGGTGCTGGCAAAATGGCACCGCGAGGCGGAACGTGAACCGGAACTGCGCGATATTTTCACTCGCATGGTGGAATACCGCCGGCACGTTTTGGCGATTTTCGATACCCTTGTGGGTTCCGACGTACCCGGCCAGCGCGTGCAGTAGCCAGCGCGCGAAAACGCGTTATCGCCAAGTTGGCAGCGTCGCCTCGGATTACCTTCTTCAGCTCGGACTGCTATGCACGAAATACTGACCATAAGTTCAGGTCAAAAATTGTCAGGCAACTCTTTGCTATCGACGTGGTTCTAACCACAATCGGGGGCAAGTCTCTCAAAATGCAGGGGATTCCTCGATTGACGGGCAGCTTCCCCAGAGGTAGAATCAAAAGTCCTAGAAGTTGAGGTGTGTTTATGCCACGGGTAGTTCGTGCCCTGATTGCTGCTGCATTTTCAATTGTCATTTTTATTCCAGTGGTGTCGGCCCAAGAGGCTGCAGATCCGAATAACCCTCCCGCCCCACAGACTCTCACCAAAGAGCAGCGAAAAGAACAGAAAAGGAAAGCGCACAAGGCCCTCAAGGAACTGGACGACCAGTACAAGCAGTGGCTCAACGAAGATGTCGTCTATATTATTTCGCCGGAAGAGCGGAACGCCTTCCTCCAGCTCGATACCAATGAAGAGCGCGAACAGTTTATCGAACAGTTTTGGCTTCGCCGCAGCAGCAACCCCGATCTGCCCGACAATGATTTCAAAGAAGAGCATTATCGCCGCATCGCTTATGCCAACGAGCACTTTGCTTCTGGTATTCCCGGCTGGAAAACCGACCGCGGCCGCATGTACATCATGTGGGGGCCGCCGGATGAGATCGATTCCCATCCGATGGGAGGCGCATACGACCGGCCGATGGAGGAAGGCGGGGGTTCGACTACCACCTATCCTTGGGAGACCTGGCGCTGGCGCTATCTGCCGGGGATCGGCGAGAACGTCGTCCTGGAATTCGTGGACACGACAGGGTCCGGCGAATATCACATGACGATGGATCCCTCCGAAAAGGACGCGCTGCTTCACGTGCCGGGTGCCGGCTTGAGTTTACTCGAATCGATGGGTTTGGCCTCAAAAACAGACCGCTTCACGAGATCCGACGGCACCAACCTCCCGACAGCCATGGGCGGAACTCCCGCAAGCATGGATGAGTTCAGTCGTTTGGAGCTCTACGCCAAAGTGCAGCGGCCTCCAGAGGTCAAGTTCAAAGACCTCGAAGCGATTGTGACGGCCCGGATTGTCCGCGATCAGCTCCATTTCATGTGGCGGACGGATTTTATGAAGGTGACCAATGACACCGTCCTGGTGCCCATTACGATCCAGGTGCCCAATGGCCAGCTCACGTTTCAAGCAAAGGACGGAATCCATTCTGCCACGATGAACGTATTTGGACGCGTGAGCACTTTGACGGGACGCGTGGTCCAGACTTTTGAAGATCCGGTCTCTAAGGATTTTCCCGATTCTTTGTTTAAGCAATCGCTTAACCTGCAGTCGATCTATCAAAAGGCCATCCCGCTGCGTCCCGGCCTATATCGTTTGGATATCGTCATCAAAGACGTGCAGAGCGGAAACGTAGGCGTGGTGAACACCCGTCTGGCCGTGCCGCGTTTTACGGATGATAAGCTGGATGCGAGCACGCTTATTCTCGCGGATGAACTCCAGCACGTTCCCGCAAACCAAATCGGCGCGGGACAATTTGTTTTGGGCTCGACCAAAGTCCGGCCGCGGCTCGAAAGCGACTTCAGAACGGACGGACGTTTGGGAATCTATCTCCAGGTTTACAACCTCAAGCCCGACGAAAAGACTCACAAGTCCGACGCAACTTTTCTTTACACGGTGAAAAAAGGTTCCCAGCAAGTGATGCAATTCAAGGAAACGTCGGCGGAGATGAAGCAGACGGGTGACCAGGTGACCATTGAAAGATGGTTGCCGCTTTCCACGCTGACGCCCGGCAAATACACGCTGGAAATCAGCGCCAAGGACGACATTTCCAATCAGTCTATTTCCAAGTCGGCGGACTTCACGGTCAAGGGCGCGCCGGAACCGACCAAAGCGGCAGCGAACACGCTTCCGGGGAGGTAGCAAGAAGTGACTAGAGGACAGGTTCGAGTCAGTGGGGCACTCGTCCTGGCCGTTGCGTTCTCGTTCTTGGGAGCGAATCCGGCGCTGGGGCAGTTGAAGTCTGTCCAAGGGTCCCTCTCGGGAGTGGTCCGAGACACGTCCGGCACGCCTCAAATGGGTGCTAGCGTCGAGATTATTCCTGAATCGGGTGTATACGCCGCCGTCGATTTTTTCACAAACACCCAGGGAATCTTCCGCGGAGCGCGGTTAACACCCGGTTTCTATACCGTGCGCGTGACGCTCGCAGGTTTTCTTCCTACCCTCGAAAAGCACATACGAGTCAGCGCCAATCTCACGACGCTTGTGCGTATCCAAATGGAATCCATGTTTGCGTCTCTCGAGCAGTTGCGGCGCGCTCCTTCTCCTACCTCGAGTGAAGCGGATGATTGGAAGTGGGTCCTGCGCTCAGCCGCTTCTCTCCGCCCTGTTCTGCAGTGGGTCCAGGAAGACCCGCTTAACACGATCAGTGCGGATTCTGTTCCCGCGGAGCCGGCGCGAGGCCGCCTGGAATTCACCGATGGCTCACGAAGGCCCGGCTCAGTTTCCAGTCTTCCCGCCAGTCCTGCGACCGCCTTTGCCTACGATCAGCAGATTGGTCCAACTAGCCATCTGCTACTCGCGGGTCTGGTGAGTTATGACACGGATTCGCCAGCTGGCGGAATTGCCACGGTCTGGCTGCCCAGCGGGACGCTCCGTTCCGGTCCGCATACCGCTTTAGTGCTTCGTGAATCGAAACTGGGGGCAATGGGTCCGACGTTCCGCGGCGTGCGCCTTGATCAAGGCGGCTCCATGGTTTTTGGAAACCGCGCCGTGCTCGAATACGGCGGCGAATACGTCCTAGTTGGCCTCGGCCGCCCGGCCTCTTCCTTGCGGCCACGCATGAGACTCGACGCGCGAATCACGAAAAACTGGCAAGCCTCCCTGATTTTCGCGTCCATGCCGAGCGGTCCGGAGCCGCTGGAGGCGGTCAACCGCGAGAATGGGAGCGCGCTTGAGGCGACCTTGAACGAACTGGACGCATTTCCCGTCCTCATGTGGCGGAACGGTCGTCCGGTACTCGAGAGCGGCTTTCACGAAGAAATCGCAGCGGAACGGAAGCTCGGGTCGCGGGGTAAGCTGCAGGTTGCGGTTTTTCACGACGACAATCGTCACGTGGCGGTCTTCGGACGGGGTAATGATCTTCCCGTCGCAGATTTTTTCCAGGACGTTTATTCGAACGGCTTCTCGTACGATGGGGGCTCTTCGAGCAGTTGGGGGACACGCGCGGCGTTTCAGGAGAAGTTGGGTGACGATATGGAACTCACCGCGCTCTACGCTTTTGCTGGCGCCTTGACTTCGTCAGGGGAGGTTGCCGGCCCGCTTCGGAATCTTCTGCGCACCGCCGGACATAAGTCTGTTGGCGCCAAACTCTCCGAAAAGATGCCGCGCATCGGTACTCGGGTGACCGTGGGATACCAATGGGTTAGCGGGGCAGCGCTCACTCGAGTGGATGGTTTCGGCGACGCTCTCTTTGATATGGAACCGTACTTTCACCTCGGTGTTCACCAACGGCTGCCCAAGTTCGGCCCAGGGCGCTGGGAGGCCAATGCGGAATGCGACAACCTCTTCGGTCAGGGCTATATTTCTCTCAACACCCAAGACGGACGCTTGATGCTCATGCCCGCCTTTCGCACGTTCCGAGGTGGTCTAAGCCTGCAGTTTTAGGCGCAAATCAGGCTTTAGAAAGCTGTATGTGTCCTCCCAGAAAATGGATTATCGAGGATCTCTCCCCTCATTTTTTCCTTAAACTATTGAAAATTAAATACTTTATTGAATTCAATTTCTTCCATAGAATGGACATTGGCTTGCACCTAATGTTAGGCGGCGGGGTGTGGACCCGCCTGGACCTGTCATGAAGCAGAATTTGCGAGTCAGCCTTGGAGCCGTCGTCCTAGCGCTTGCGACGCTGGCGGCGATGATTTTTGCCTGGCTGAACTTCGTCCAGAGAAATGAATTTGAGTCTCCCGACGATGGTGTGGTCTGGCTGGATACTACCCAGGGGGTGCAGGCGCAGGAAGTGGCTCCCAGTTCCCCCGCCGCCCGGGCGGGGGTCCGCTCGGGGGATCATCTTCTGGCCATCAACGGTATTCCCATAACGCGGCAGGTGCAGGTAACGAAACGATTGTGGCGTGCCGGGCTTTGGACGCAAGTGCGCTACAAACTGTCGCGTCGCGGGGAAGAGTTCGAAACGCCGCTCGTAACCGCGCCCGCCGAAAAGCCCACCTCCATTGAGAATTATGAACGCGTTGTTGGGCTGATCTATCTTTTCATTGGGCTCTTCATTTTTGCGCGGCGCTGGAACGCACCTCGCGCGGTGCACTTCTACGTTTTTTGCCTGGTGTCGTTCATTTTCTATTCCTTCCATTACAGCGGCAAACTGGACACTTTCGACTACGAAGTCTATTGGATCAAAATTGTCGCGCAGCTGCTCATGCCGGCTCTGCTCTTGCATTTCGCGCTCGTCTTTCCGGAGCGAACCGAAGGAGCCAGCCGGTCACTTTCCAAGCTCAGCCTCGTTTATCTTCCCCCGCTTGGGATTCTTTTCGTGCATATCAGCACGGCGCTCGGTGCGCTCGGATTCGTTCCCTGGCTTGGCTCCCGCGTCCTTCTGGACAAAATTGCCTACAGCTATCTCGGAGCCTGTCTGCTCGCGGCCGGCGTCGTTTTTTACCGCAATTATCGCGGCGCGCCCGCCGGCGTTTTGCGGCAGCAATTGAAGTGGCTGACGGCCGGGACTTTCGTCGGCACTCTTCCCTTCGCCGCCCTTTATATCGTGCCCTACGCGTTCGATGCGGCCAACAAGCCGTGGATGAAGTTTACGACGGTCAGCCTGGTGTTCATCCCGTTGTGCTTCGGGTACGCCATCATCCGCTACCGTTTGATGGATGTGGACATTATTTTCAAACGGGGCTTGGCGTACACCGCGGCAACGGCCGCGGTTGCCGCCATTTATTTCTTTTTCGTTGCGCTTATCCCGCAGATATTTCATGCTCCGGCGAACGGCCCGGTCGGCGGCATTATCGCCATCGTGATCGCCGCATTTCTTTTCCAGCCCTTCCGGGAATGGATTCAGGCGCGGCTTGACCGTTTCTTTTACCGCGATCGTCTGGATTACCGCCGCACGCTGATCGAGTTCGGCCGCACGTTAACGAATGAAGTGCGGCTCGAGCCCATGCTCGGTTCCGTGATGGATCGCGTTTCGCAAACGCTCCTCGTAGACCGCCTGGCGATTTTTGTGGAGGACGTCCCGAACCCCGGCCAACTGCGACTCGCGCGTTCGATGGGCGTGCGTCTTGCGGAGCCTCTCGATCTTAGCTTCCTCGGTCCGGCCCGGCCCGAGCTCGCGCGGGGGGCGCTCTTTTTTGAGTCGCCCCGCGCTGCGCGCGATGTGAGCGAGTCCGTGCATCGCACTCTTGAACAGCTCGATCTCAATTATTTCGTTCCCTGCCGCATTCGCGAGCACACCGTCGCGGTTTTGGGGTTGGGCAAAACCGTGGACGGTGACTATCTTTCGAGCGATGACGTCGAACTCGTCGAGACGATCGCCGGTTACGTCGCGATAGCTCTCGACAATGCCCAGCTTTACACCTCGCTCGAGCAAAAGGCCCTGGAAATCGCGCGCCTGAAGGACTTCAGCGAAAACATCGTGGAATCCTTGAACGTCGGCGTGCTCGCCGTGGATCTGGAAGGTATCGTGGAGTCCTGGAATACGCGAATGGAGCAACTCTTCGGCGTGGCCCGCCAGGATGCCGTCGGACGGCAGCTTCGCTCCTTGCTCCCGGAAGAACTCGCGGCCGAAATTGCCGCTCGCGGCGACGACGAGCAAATAACCGGCATTTACAAGCAGCGTTTGCACCATCAGGGCAAGGCGCTCACACTCAACGTTTCCATTACTCCGCTGGTCAGCAAGTCTGCCGAGCGCATCGGACGCCTCTTGCTTTTCGACGACGTCACGCAGCGTGAGCGCATGGCAGAGCAGATGTCGCAAACCGAGAAACTAACCTCCCTCGGATTGCTGGCAGCCGGAGTGGCGCATGAAGTCAACACGCCGCTGGCCGTGATCTCCAACTATATCCAGATGCTGGCAAAGCAGATGCCGCAGGGCGATCCGCGGCAGTCCATCATCGAGAAGATCGTCAAACAAACGTTCCGTGCCAGCGAGATTGTCAACAATTTACTGAACTTTTCGCGTACGGGAGCCGCCGAGGCCACGGACATCGACGTGAACCGCGTCGTGGAAGAGACCCTTTCTCTCGTTTCCCATCCGTTGAAGACGGCGCAGATTCAAGTCGTGATGCATCTGGGCGAGACGATTCCCGCCGTGCGCGGTTCCGCGAACAAATTGCAGCAGGTCTTTCTCAATCTTTTCCTGAACGCGCGCGACGCCATGCCCGGGGGAGGCTTGCTGGAGGTGCGTACGGGAGCGCACAATGGAAGCGTCGAGATCGAAGTCGCCGATACCGGTGCGGGGATCCCTCGCGAGCACATTCATCGCATCTTCGATCCCTTTTTCACCACGAAAGCCAGCGGGCGCGGCACTGGCCTGGGCCTCTCCGTGAGCTATGGGATCATCAAGGACCACTCCGGCAAGATTGACGTTCGCTCGACGCCCGGGAAAGGCACCTCGTTCCACGTAGAGTTTCCCGCGGTCAGGAAGTCGGTTCATGTCTAAAGGCTCAATTCTCGTCGTTGACGACGAGTCGGAAATCCGCGAAGGCCTTGAACTCCTCCTCACGAGCGAAGGATATGGCGTCGCCAGCGCGGAGACCGGTGAATCCGGCCTGGTGAAGCTTGGGGAGCACCCCTACGACTTGCTGTTGCTGGATGTCAGTCTGCCCGACCGGAATGGTCTTGAGCTGCTTCGGGAAATTCGCCGGCGCGATCCAGAGCTTTCCGTAGTTTTAATTACCGCCTACGGTTCGATTGACATGGCGCGTGCAGCCTTCAAGGGCGGCGCTCTCGATTACATCACCAAACCCTGGTCGAATGACGAACTCCTTGCGCAAGTGGCCCAGGCTGTCGAATCGCGCCGCCTTCGCGAAGAAAACCTTCACCTCAAGCGGGCACTGAAGCAACGATTCAATTTTCCGAACATCATCGGCAAAAGCGAAAAGATGCTGACGCTTTTCGACCTGATCACGCAGGTAGCGCCTTCGCGCTCTACCGTGCTCATCAGCGGCGAAAGCGGCACTGGCAAGGAACTGATCGCCAAAGCCATTCACTCAGCTTCCCCGCGCGCGGACAAAGCCTTCGTCCCGGTCAACACCGGCTCCATTCCCGTGGATTTGCTGGAATCGCAGCTGTTCGGACATGTCAAGGGCGCATTCACCAGCGCCATCGCTTCCAAAAAGGGCCTCTTCGAAGTCGCCGATCAAGGCACCATATTCTTCGACGAAATTGCGACGATCAGCCCGGAAACCCAGGCAAAGCTGCTTCGGGTTATCCAAGAGCGCGAATTCATGCGCCTGGGCGGCACGGAACAACTGAAAGTCGATGTGCGCATTGTCGCCGCGTCTAACGTCGATCTCCTTACGCTCGTCCGCGAAGGCCGCTTCCGGGAGGATCTTTACCACCGTTTGAACGTCATTCACCTCCACCTTCCGCCGCTCCGCGATCGCCGCGAAGATGTGCCCGCGCTGCTCGCCCATTTTCTCGAGCGCTATTGTCTCGAGAACGCCAAGCCCCTGCGTCTTTTTACCGCAGGCGCCATGAAACTCCTCATGGATTACGACTGGCCTGGCAACGTCCGCGAATTGGAGAATGTCGTCGAGCGCGCCGTTGTACTCTCCACTCACGAGCGCGTCGATGTTGATTTACTTCCCGAAAGCGTTCGCAGCAAGGAAATCGTCCGCGGCGTCCGTCTTCAACTCTCGGAATTTCTACCTCCTTTGCCCGGCGAACCTGGTTCCCGCTCCGCCGCCGATCATCCTCAGCCTTCGCTTTTTCAGATCATGGACGAGATCGAGCGCCGTATCATTATGGACATGCTCGAACGTACCGGCTGGAATCAGACGGAAGCGGCCGAGCGATTTATGATTCCCCTTTCAACGCTAAATCAAAAAATCAAGCGCTTGGGGATCGATGTGCGGCGCCGCGGCCGCGCCGATGAACCGCTATCGGCAACCATCGGCAAGTAGCCTGTCTTTCCGTTAATCGTCGAATGCGTTCTCCCGCCGTCACTCCAGACTTTTCACCTTGCATCTGAGAGTTTGTCTATGCACAGTATCGCGGGATGATTCTTCGCCTCTCCAGTCCTGCGGTGCGCGCGCTTCTTGTTCTTCTCGCGTCGGTGTTTGCAGCGGCTCTTTCTTACTCCGGCATCCGCAATGCTCTTGCCGTGCACAATGCGGGACTCAACACAGTCCAGGGTTACGAGCAGGCCACGCGGCTTGAGCCGGATGACGCCGACAACTGGTATCTCCTCGGCCGCTACTGGCAGTACAACCTTGAAGATCCGGACGCGAAGCGCGCCATACTTGCTTATCAAACTGCATTGCGCCTCGATCCACGTTCGGCGGAGGCGTGGTTGGATCTAGGTACGGCCGACGAATCGGAAGGCAAAATCGCGGATGCGCGAAATGCCTTTCATCAGGCCGAACGCGTTTACCCGATTTCCCCTGAAGTTTCCTGGCGCTTTGGAAATTTTCTCTTGCGGCAAGGCGAGATGGACGCCGCGTTCGCGCAGATCAAGCACGCCGTCGAAGTTGACCCGAAGCGAGGAGCCGCGGCTTTCGCTCTCGGCATGCGCGTTGATCCGGACATGAACTCGGTTTTGGACCGCGTGTTGCCGCGTTCTCAGAATGCCTACTTGAATGTCCTTTCTTCGCTCACACAGCAGGATCAAACCGACCGCGCAATGGTCGTGTGGTCACGGCTCGCCTCTCTCGATCCGCACTTCCCAGTGCGAGAATCCTTCCCGCTTCTGGAGGCCCTCATTCAGAAACGTCAGATGACTGATGCCCAGCGCATCTGGAATCAGGCGCTGAGGTTTGCAGGAGTCTCGCGGCCACCGGATCCGCAGGATTCTCTCGTTTGGGACGGCGGATTCGAATCGGACGTCGTGGGGGGCGGATTCGCTTGGCGCTATCCTTCCCTCGTTTCGGGTGTCCAGATCAATTTTGATGCAATACAAAAGCATTCCGGGAATCGTTCCCTTCGGCTGACCTTCACCGGCATGCAGAATCTAAATTTCGCTGATGTCTGCCAGTTCATCCCCGTGAAACCAGCAGCCTCCTATCACTTCTCTGCCTGGGTCCGAACTCGATCTTTGTCCACCGATCAAGGTGTGCGCTTCGGTCTCCACTCTCTAAGCAATTCAGAAAATTCGATCGCCTGGACCGGCGATGTTCGAGGCACGCAGCCTTGGACACAAGTCAGGCTTTCCTGGACCTCTGGAAAGGATGTCCAGGAACTTCAGCTCTGTGTAAACCGCCTTCCAAGCGCCCAGTTCGATAGCAAGATTTCCGGATCGGCCTGGATTGACGATGTTTCCCTGGTGCCGGAATCCGCGGAGAACGTCAATCAATGAAATTCATCCGTATCGGAATCTGTGCGCTCATCGTCTTCGGGGTAGCCTCGCACGGAGGCGTCGAGGATTGGTCGCGCGCCGTCCTGGAAATCTGGGCGAGCCTGCTCTTTCTTGTGTGGGCCGTGCGAGCCTATCTCAAGCAAGAAGATCAACTCGTTGTCTCGCCATTGCTCTTGCCGCTTCTTTGTCTACTGCTAGTCGCCCTCGCGCAATGGGTTTTTCATGGCACGGCATCGGCCTATGGCACGCGAATGGAGCTTCAACTGCTCCTCGCCGATATCCTCATTCTTTTTTTGGCCGCGCAAGCTTTCCGCACCGTCGAGGACTTGCGCGGCTTCGCCTGGTTCGGGATGAGTTTTGGATTTGTGGTGGCTCTTTTCGGCATCCTGCAGCACCTCACATTTAACGGAAAGCTCTACTGGTTCCGCGAAATGCATTTCGGCGGCATCCCGTTTGGCCCGTACGCCAACCGCAACCATTTTGCCGGATTCGCGGAGCTCATCATTCCCATCTCACTGGTTCCCTTGGTCCTCGGCAAGGTACGCCGGGAACGATGGCTTCTCGTCAGCTTGTTTGCGGTAGTGCCTGTTGGCGCTCTGTTTCTCTCTGCCTCCCGGGGAGGAGCTGTTAGTTTCGCGGTGGAGCTAGGTGTCTTGCTCGTGTGGTTGCTGCTCCGCCGCACTGCTGGAAGACACTTGCTCTCTGGAGGGGCGGTCCTGCTCCTTGCCTTTCTCATGGTGTCCTGGCTGGGTGTGCAACAATTAATCGATCGGTTTTCTTCCCTCCAATCGTTCGAGGTGAACGCCGGGAAGCGCGCGTCCATGAGGGCGGACACCTGGCACATTTTTCTGGACCATCCATGGACGGGCACCGGCTTAGGCACCCTGCAGACGGTCTTCCCTGCCTATGAAACGCTCTATGACGGCAAAATCGTTAATCATACCCACAATGACTACCTCGAGGGCTTAGCGGAAACCGGAATTGCCGGTGGTATCTGTTGCGTCTGGTTTCTTGGTACTTTGCTCTTCGATTCGCTGCGGCGCTTGTCTCAGTCCAACGGAAACTTCGTTTCAGCCTTCCAACTCTCGGGGCTGGTTGCTTGCCTCGGATTTCTCACGCACAGTCTGGTCGATTTCAATTTACACATCCCGGCCAACGCGCTGCTCTTTTTCTTCATGGCCTATCTGGCGACATGCGAAATTCGCCAGCCTGCATCTCGCAATCTCGAACCGGTGCGCACCCATTAGGCCTCTCGAAATCCTTGATGGACTTCGTCCGTCTGTCTGTATAATCAATCCTGGGGGTCATCTATTCGTATGCAGCCAGCGAGACTGGGTGCGGGGACGTGGTGTCTCGTCTCCATCACTCTGCTCGGATCGATGGTTCTGGCGCCGCCCAGCCGCGCGCAAACCGTTCTTGAGACGCCGCAACAAACCAATGATCGCATCCGCGAGCTATCCGCCGAAGCGCGCATGGCGCCGCACGACTATGTGATTGGCGACGGCGACCTGCTTTCCATCGAAGTTTTCGAAGTGAAAGAGCTAAGCCGCGATGTTCGCGTGAGTCAAACGGGCACCATTGGTATCCCCCTTGTTCCCGTCCGCCTGCACGTCTCCGGGCTCACCGAAATTCAGGCGCAACAGAAAATAGCCGAGGTCCTGGAAGCAGATGGTCTGGTGTCCCACCCTGAGGTAAGCGTCACGGTCAGAGAAAGAAAGAGCAAGCCCATCACGGTGGTTGGAGCCGTCCAGCATCCTTTGGTCTACCAGGCCGATAACCAGGTCACGCTTCTCGAAGTTCTTGCCGAGGCCGGCGGACTTGCCAACGACGCCGGGGACCAAGTGATAATTACGCGGCCTGTGTTGCAGACGCCTCCCGAAGAATCTGAGCCACCCGCCACCACTCCCGCGGATGCAGCTTCAGCGAATTCTGAACCCAACAAACCAGAATCAAAGTCCGCCGCGTCCGCTTCTTCGTCCGGCGTCAACGCAGCGGCGCCCCCAGAATTGCCCGCACCCAACACTTCGCAGGAGAAACCTATTAACGGCTCGGATGTTCTATCGTCTTCCCCCGCTACCAATACGATCACGGTAAACTTATATCAGTTAATGGAGACCGGAAATACCAAGAACAACATTCTTCTGCAGGCAGGCGACGTCGTAACTGTTCCTCACGCGGGCATCGTGTACGTGTTGGGTGCAGTAGGCAGACCCGGCGGATTTGTGCTCGCCAATGACCGCGAGCAGATGACCACCCTGAAGATTCTCGCCTTGGCCGGCGGATTCACACACACCGCGAAGACGGACCATGCGGTCATCATCCGTAGAGATGCCCAGGGGCATCAGCACGAAGTGCAGCTTGACTTGAAGAAAATTGAGAATCGCCAAGCTGAAGATTTGCAGCTCCAGCCAAGCGACATCTTGTACGTTCCGGACAGCGCGGCAAAGCAAGCCCTCCTCAGATCCTTGGAGTTTGGTATCGCTCTCGGTTCGGGGGTCGCTCTCTATAGGCTTGCGTATCACTAGAAAGAATATGGCTGAAAACAACAAACTAGTTCCCCCGGGAAACGGCACGAACGGCGCCGTCGAGTTGATCCCTCCTTCTGCCCCGCTCCCGGCTTGGGATCTCTCGCCGCGAGAACCGCATCTTTACGACTACCTGCTGATCTTGCGCAAGCATCAGTGGCTGATCTTGTCTTTCATGGTGGCCGTCGTCACCATTGTCACGATTGCAACTTTCCGAATGCAACCCGTCTACGTGGCCACCGCCCGCATCGAGATTGACCGCGAAAATGCCAGCATTCTTCCTTTTCAGGGCATGGATCCTTACGGGTATATGATGGACCAGGACAATTATATCGAGACGCAGTCGAAGGTTTTGACGAGTGAAACGCTGGCCTTGCAAACTATCCGCAGCAGCGGTCTGGGCGCCCGCCCGGAGTACACCACGCCCAACGGACCGTCGGAAGCGCTCGCCACCGGCAGCCTGGAGAACCAGAAGCGCCCTCCGGAGCTTGGCGCCTTTCTTGGCAGCCTCAGCGTCAAACGTGTTCCCAACAGCCAGCTTCTCGATGTCAGTTTTGAATCGACAGATCCGAAGTTCGCCGCACGCGTCGTCAACGAACACATCAAGAATTTTCAGAATCAGAACATTCGCAGCCGCTACGATGAAACTACCCGGGCCACATCCTGGCTCCGCGACGAGTTGGACGATCTCAAAATCAAAGTTCAGCAATCGGAGGACAAGCGCATCGCCTATGAGAGGCAAAATCAGATCTGGACGCTGGATGACAAGTCCAACACCACCACCGCGCGTCTCGCGGATATCAATAAGGCCCTGACCAACGCGCAGGAAGAGCGCATGCAGAAGCAAGCGCTCTACGAGTTTGCTAAGGCCGGCGGCGTTTCCGGTGTGCCCCAGCTTATTGATAACCCCGTGTTGCAGGGGCTCATTCAAAAGCGCCAGACTGCTGCGGAGGAGTACAACGCCGCTCTAAGTCAGTATGGCCCCAAGTTTCCCAAAGTCCTGCGCCTGCAAGAGCAGATGCAGGGCATAGACCAGTTGATCCAAAAGGAAAAAGTTAACACGCTCAACCACATTGAGACTGACTACCGCGAAGCCAAGGAGCGCGAGAACCTCCTCACGCAGGCTCTCGACCAGCAAAAGAAGGAAGCAAGCCAGATGGCCGAGCGCCTCGTCGAGTACAACATCATCAAACGCGAAGCCGAAGCCAATAAGGCGCTCTACGATGGTCTGACTACCAAGCTGGGGGAAGTTAACATTTCCGCTGCTCTGCAATCCTCTAATATCCGCGTTGTGGATCCGGCCATGATCCCCACCTCACCTGCGCGCCCCGCCAAAGCGAGGAACATCGCTCTGGCTTTCCTCGTGGGCCTCGTCGGAGGCATCGGTTTGGCTCTCATGCGCGAGTATCTCGACAACACCGTCAAGACCCCCGATGACGTGGAGACACTAGCGCGCCTCCCTTCCTTGGCCGTTGTGCCGCAGTTTGCCGCCGCCAATGGGAACGGCACTCGCAAGCGGCGTTTGCAGGGCATCTCCACTAACGGTCACGAGAAGCGTATCGAGCTTGTTGCCCAGCACCTGCCCAAATCCCAAATGTCCGAAGCCTTCCGGGCACTGCGCACCTCCTTGCTGCTTTCTCAGCCCGGCCGTCCCCCGCAAGTCATTCTCGTGACCAGCGCGCTTCCCCGTGAGGGCAAAACGACTGCCGCGGCTAACCTGGCGGTTACCCTCGCCCAGCTTGGTGACCGCACCGTCCTCGTCGACGCGGACTTGCGCAAACCGGGGGTTGGTCGTCTGCTTAATCTGGGCACCGGCAAATATGCGGGCCTTAGTTCTTATCTGGCTGGCGTCTCGAGTCTTGAGCTTGTCACGGTGCCGCATCCCATAGTTCCCAATCTGGCCGCGATTCCCACTGGTCCGCTGCCCCCCAATCCTGCGGACTTGCTTTCCTCGAACCGGTTGGCGGAGGCCATCGCTGAGTTGCGCACCAAATTCAAATTCATTGTGATCGATTCGCCTCCCGTCATGGCCGCCACGGACGCGGTCATCCTGTCCGTGCAAACGGATGGCGTTCTTCTGGTGGTGCGCAGCGGCGACACTCCTAAAGAGGCCTTCACTCGCACGCGTGACTTGCTCACCAGCGTGAAGTGCCACATTCTCGGCGTCGTGCTGAACGCCGTGGATTCCGGCGCTCCGGACTACTACTATTCTTACCGCTACTATCCCTATTCGTATGGCTACGGACCACAGGAAGCGGCTGACTCTGCCCATGAAACCGACGATCTTGCAGAATCTGTCCCCGGAAGCTCTGTTCGCAATCGCGATGACGACCTGGCATTGTAAGGAGGCACTTTGCGTTATCTGATCACCGGCGGCGCAGGTTTTATAGGCTCCCATTTAGCTGAGCGGCTTCTCGGCCGTGGCGACCGCGTCGTGTTGCTGGACAATCTCTCCACCGGAAGTATGGATAACATCCGTCACTTGAAATCTTCCGGCCAGATGGAATATCACCTGGACAACATCGAAAACCTTCAGTTGCTTGCGGAGCTCGTCGATGACGCAGACATCGTCATTCATCTCGCCGCCGCCGTCGGCGTCAAGCTCATCGTCGAAAGCCCCGTGCGCACCATTGAAACGAATGTCAACGGCACGCAGCGGATCCTCGAAGCCGCCTGCAAAAAACGAAAACTCGTCCTCACCGCCTCCACCTCGGAAGTCTACGGCAAAAATACCAACGTCCCTTTTCACGAAGACGCCGATCTTGTCCTCGGGCCAACCACCAAAGGTCGTTGGAGTTACGCCGCGTCCAAGGCTCTCGACGAATTTCTTGCCCTTTCTTACTGGAAAGAGAAAAAGCTCCCCGTAATCGTAGTCCGCTTGTTCAATACCGTCGGCCCGCGCCAGACCGGCCGCTACGGCATGGTCTTGCCCAATTTCGTCAGGCAGGCTCTGGGTGACGAACCCATCCGCGTCTTCGGCAATGGCAAACAGTCACGCTGCTTCTGCGACGTCCGCGATACCGTCGAAGGCCTCATCCGCTTGATGGACACCGAGCGGTCCATCGGGGAGGTCGTCAACGTTGGGAACACAGAAGAGATCACTATGGAGGGTCTAGCGGAGCGGGTGAAGGAGCGCACCCGTAGCTCGTCCTCCATCGAATATGTGCCTTACGATCAAGCCTACGAACCTGGATTTGAGGATATGATGCGCCGCGTCCCGTGCGTCGATAAGCTTCATGCCCTTACAGGCTTCCGTCCTCAGACCTCACTCAATGAGATCATCGACCGTGTCAGCGACTATTTCCGCCAGCAGGAAGAGTCCGCGGTTCCTCGCGCTGCCACAACCAGCGCCGATTGATACTTGTTTGTTTTGGTACAAAGCCCTTCTCATACGTGGTCGCGTAATCGTCGGCGATTCGTTTGAGCATTCCCTGATTCAAACTGTCTAGGACGTCTTGAAGCGGCGCTGACAATCCCCTTCCCGCCACCTCCCTAAATCCATAAGACAAGCCACCAGGCAAGACGTTTTGACCTCAGCGTCGTCTCAAGCTTTAGCCGATTGCTCGGTATTAGAGTCGTTCGTCACCGCAAAAGTTTGGCGGGAACTATTCCCGCACCAAATCGTATTCATTGTTGTCGGCTAATCTCCAGGGAAGGATAAATCCCGCGAAATGAACACTATCGCCTCTCTTGACACCGCGTTTCGCGACCTCAAATACGCTCTCCGCACCCTCGGCCGTACCCCCAGCTTCACTGCGATTGCCATCTTAACCCTCGCTCTCGGCATCGGCGCAAATACCGCCATTTTCACCCTCCTTGACCAGGTCCTTCTGCGCCTTCTGCCCGTCAAGAATCCTCAGGAACTCGTCCTTCTCACCATGCGCGGCCACCATTACGGCAGCAATTGGGGCGGCAATGCCATTTCCCATCCCATGTTTCGCGATTTCCGCGCTCACAATGAAGTGTTTTCCGATATGTTCTGTCGTTTCCCCTTTTCGTCCAGTCTTTCGTTTGGAGGCCAGTCGGAACGCGTAGACTTGGTGTTGGTTTCCGGGACGTACTTTTCCACTCTCGGCCTGAGCCCTTATCTCGGCCGCGTCTTCAGTGAAGAAGATGATCGCATCCCCGATGGCCATCCCTACATCGTTCTGAACTACGCTTATTGGAAAACTCGTTTTTCCGGCGATCCCGGAATTGTCGGCAAAACCCTCACTTTGAACAACTACCCCATGACCGTCGTCGGCGTCTTGCAACCCGGATTTAACGGCCTCGAACTCGGCCGCTCCCCAAAGCTTTTCGTTCCCATCATGATGGAGAAGGAGATTCTCGTCGGCAATCCCGACGATATGTTGAAAGATCGGCGTAGCCGCTGGGTCAATGCTTTCGGCCGCTTGAAGCCCGGCATCACTCGCGAAAAAGCTCAGGCTTCGCTTCAGCCTTTCATGCACTCCATGCTGGAAATGGAAGTGAAAGAGGCAGCCTTCGCTCACGCCTCGGCGTACGACCGGGAACAATTTCTCAAGTGCTGGATCCAGGTTCTGCCCGGTTCGCAAGGCAGATCCTACCTCCGCCAGACTCTCTCCACTCCGCTCTGGATGCTCTTGGCCACCACCGGACTCGTGCTCCTCATCGCTTGCGCCAACCTCGCCAATCTTCTCCTCGTCCGCGGCGCGGGCAGAAGAAAGGAAGTGGCCATTCGGCTCGCCATGGGCGCCACCCGAGGCCGCATCGTTACCCAACTCTTGATCGAAAGTCTCTCGCTCGCCGCTTTTGGTGCTCTCGCGGGACTTGCTCTCGCCTACTGGGCGGATAAGGCTCTCATGGCCGTTTATCTTCCTTCCGATTCCGGCGGCCTGCACATCTCCACTTCCCCCGACCTTCGTATTCTTCTTTTCACGTTCGCCGTCACTCTCTTCACCGGCGTCATCTTCGGTCTCGTGCCTGCACTCCAAACCACAAAGCCCAACGTCGCCATCACTTTGAAAGATGAAGCGGCCGCCGTCGTCGGAGGCGGCCATGCGAGACTCAGAAAATCTCTCGTCATCGCCCAAGTTACGCTTTCTCTTTTGCTCTTGATTGGTGCGGGTCTTTTCGTTCGCAGCCTCGGAAACCTCCGCAATCTCGGCCCCGGCTTCCCATCGCAGAACCTTATCGGCTTCGAAATCGATCCTTCCCTCAGCGGCTATTCGGTCCAACGCATGAAGGTTTTTTATCCTCAATTGGCGGCCTCGCTCGCTACCATTCCTGGCGTACAGTCCGTTGGCTTAGCTTCAAACCGTATCCTTGAGGACAACGAATGGGATAGCAGCATGACCGTGGAAGGCTACAATCCGGACAAGCCCGGCGACCGCCCCGATCCTTACATGAATCAGGTTGGTCCCAATTATTTCGCCACTCTCGACGTTCCCATCCTCCAAGGAAGGGATTTCACGCCCAACGACAACCGCGAAGTTAAACACAGTCCCGACGTATACGGATGGGTGCCCACGACCGTCATGGTCAACGAGACCTTCGTCAAAAAGTTTTGCGCTGGCCGCAATCCGATCGGCCTCCACGTCGGTTTCGGCAGCGATCCCGGCACGCCCCTCGACATGGAAATCATCGGCGTCGTCAAGGACATCAAGTACACCAATCTCCGCGACGAAATTCCCCCTCAAGCCTACATACCCTATCTTGGAACCCGTTACCTCGGCGGCATGGTCATTTACGTCCGCACCGTTGCCGATCCGAACATCTTGATGTCCGCCATCCGCTCCAAGGTACGCGACCTGGACTCCAACCTGCCCATCTACGCCATGCGCACTACCGATGTGCAGATCAACAATTCCCTCGCTACCGAGCGTATGATTGCCAGCCTCTCCGCCGTCTTCGGATTTCTCGCCACACTGCTCGCCGTCATCGGCCTCTACGGCGTCATGGCCTACACCGTTGCCCAGCGCACTCGCGAGGTGGGCATTCGCATGGCTCTAGGCGCCGCCCAGGGCAGCGTGATCTGGATGGTCATGCGCGAAGTGCTCGTCCTCGTGGCCATCGGCATCGCTGCCGGCGTCCCCGCTTCCCTTGCGCTCACCAAACTCGTCCAAAGCCAACTTTTCGGCCTCACGCCCCACGACCCTGCCACTCTCGCTCTGGCTACTATCTCTCTCGCGTTCGTCGCCTGCGCCGCCGGCTATATTCCCGCTTGGCGCGCCTCGCGCATCGACCCCATGAAGGCCCTCCGCTACGAATAGGTCGCGGTCACGATGGGGTCCAGAAGTAGATTGTGTGGGCTGTTGGGGGAGTTGCGGCTCCGATAAAGGGTTTCACACATTCTGGGTGCGGTCGTCGCCCCCTCCGCGGCGTGGATTCATGCCGGGAGCTGCGCTTGCCTGCAAGAATATTTTGGAATAAACGGAGGAGGAGGGATTCGAACCCCCGAGACCCTTTCGAGTCTAACGGTTTTCAAGACCGCCGCATTAAGCCACTCTGCCACTCCTCCGCTGAGTGGTTTCAACAGCTTAGCACGAAATTCACAACATAGCTGCTGGCCGTTTGCTGGAAAATAACCTTCAACGCGCGATCCTTGACGTGAATTTCCGGATTCTAACTGCCGTGTTATCAGCGGGGGAAAAACTGAAGGGCCCTCAGGGCGGTTTCGAAAACCGCTAGAGTCTAGATCACTGGCGAACTATTCGGTTGATAGCCGAAAGCGGGTAGCCTAGCTTGGCTCAATCCAGATCGTTTGGTGCGGCGATGTCACGACACTGTCGCACGGATGGAAGCGAATCTCATCGGACACTTGGGGCGGCTTATTGAGAATTTGCACCAACGGTCTAGGGAACCGCTGCGCTCTTGCCTAGGCCGGAAACGTTTCTAGGCTTCTTCTTGTGGCAGGAAAGATTGAGGACGAATAGAAATAGCCCCCGACTCAATGGGGGAAGCAGCTTGCAGCCCCCGTACTTTATTCCACGGGGCCCAATACAAAGGTATCGGCAATACCATCGTCCAATTGATTCGCAGGAGCACCTCGGGTGTAATCGCTTCATCGCGGCCGATTCGGTCGGACCTGCGGCATTGTAAAAAACAGGCTTGCCCGAACCGTTCGCCCGTCAGGAGGAATACGATGGGTATTATCGATAAGGCGCTAGAAGCAAACCGCAACTATGCAAAAAACTACGACCCAACGCTGGGGAAGCATCCGGCCCCCAAAATCGTAGTTGTAACCTGCATGGATCCACGGCTCTCAGACCTCCCTGGAATCTTGGGTCTCCCGCAAGCCGATATCGACGTTATCCGAACCGGCGGACCCGCGGTAACCGAAGATGTTCTCGGGGAACTCATCGTTTCCAACCGTGTACTCGGAACCACAGAGATACTGCTTCTCAACCACACTGGCTGCGGGTTCACGACATTCACGGATGATGAAATGAACGCGAAGCTAAGCGCTTCCACCGGTGATGCGTCGCCGGCTCCAATGCGATTCTTCTCCTATAAGGACCCCGAGCAGAACACTCGGGAACAAATCAATAAGGTGAGATCACATCCCTGGATCGCAAAAGATGTCCCTGTGCGAGGCTTTATTTTCGACGTGGAGACCGGCCTCCTGCGAGAAGTGCAACCAATTGCACAGCGAACTGCTGCCTGAAAAAATTTGGGCTTGCGAGATTTGAGTTCAGCCTTGGGCAGATCAACGTTACCTTGAGTTCGTCGGCTCAAACTTGAAACGAAAAGCCTATACTTTGACGTCAAGAGACAGGAATTTTAGATTCACGAAGAAGACCACGACATCCGTGTAATTCAGTGACTGTGAGGCGCAATGACGAAAACGACGAGCTTTCAAACTGACATCCGCCCGCTCTTTACGGAACGGGACATTCGAGGCATGAGCAAGGCGTTCAACCTGGGAAGTTACGATGACGTCAAAAAGCACGCCGCTGCCATCTACGATCGCATCCGGGGAATCGGCGGAGCGGTAATGCGGCCCCCACCGCCAAGAGGAGAAGGTCCTTGGCCACAACCTCGTATTGAACTATTCGCTAAATGGATGACGGACGGATTCCCACCTTAGCGGGTTCACGACATTCCGCCTGGGAAGAGTCGAAGTGGAATCCCAATGGCTATGAGAGAACAACAAATCCGAGCAGCCGCTCAAATGAGGACCTGAGGAACGATCACCGCAAGCCGCCCATGGCTTAATCGCTTTCGTGCACGGACCGACACTACGCTCGCCCTCTAGCCAAATATTCAAAGAAAGGATGGCAAAGACATGCCGAAAGCGACCTGGAAACCTCACGAGAAATACGGGCGGCTGACGATGCAGAGCGACTTGCCGGACAGCGTTTACGCGTTTCCGAAGCAGCGCAAAGAACCAATGACCGACGCAAAACATGTGCGTAACGCGGTCGCGCGCTTCGATCAAGTCATCGACGTCTCCGATGCCGACCGTGCTCTGGCGTTCGCGAATATCAAGAAAGCCGCAAACCACTACGGCGTCGATCTTTCGGAAAAGTCATGGCACGACCTGGGCGCCCATCCTCAAAAGAATAGAAACGCGGCTGCCGTCAAAGGTGCTGCGACGCGTCGGCGCCGAGCGCGGAGCAAGTAATCCCATCCATCCGGCGACCAATTCTGGTTTTGTTCCTCTGAATTGTTTTCGTGGCTTTTGGCCCACGGTTCGTAGGGAGATGAAATATGAAAGCAGTTGTTGCCCACCAATATGGCGGTCCTGAAGTACTCAAGTTCGAGGAATACCCTGATCCGGTGGCGGGTTCCGGCGAAGTACTGGTGCGGGTCGCTGCCACGAGCGTGAATCCGATCGATTACAAACGACGTGCCGGGTTGATGAAAGACTATTATCCCATCAACTTTCCGGGACTGAAGGGAGTGGACATTGCGGGGACAGTCGTCACGGTTGGGCCCGGAGTGGAAGGCTTTTCCCAAGGCGACCAGGTGTTTGCAATGGCGGCGGACACATACGCCGAACTTTGCGTTGTGAAAGCCGCGATTCTGGCGAAAGTTCCCGAGGGACTCGATTTGATCCAAGCGGCGGCGCTGCCGCTGGTGACGACGACTGGCAACCAGCTCATTTCCGCTACCGGGATCAAAGCGCGCCAGACAGTTCTCGTCGTAGGTGCTGCTGGAAATGTTGGGCGTTCGGCGGTATTCACCGCGAAACAACGGGGAGCAGTCGTGATTGCTGGGGTGCTGAAGAGCCAGATGGATGAAGCGAAGACCATCGGCGCAGATCAGTTGGTCGCAACCGACGACGACAATGCGATTGCGAATCTTCCGATGCTCGATGTCGTAGCTGATACGGTCAACGGCAAGACTGCTGAAAAATTGATCGCCAAGGTCAAGCCGGGAGGAGTGTTTGCATCGGTCCTCGGGGCACCACGGAATGCCGAGAAGTATCCAACCGTAAAGGTGGTACCGGTGTACGCGACACCTGATGCGAAAACTCTTCAGTTCATGGCCGAGGCCGTCCGAGATGGCAAACTGGTGATCCCGATCAGCCGCAAACTGCCACTCAGCAAGGCCGCCGAAGCTCAAGCCGCCGCGGAGGAGGGTGGTATCGGGAAGGTCTTGCTGGTGGCTTGACATTATTCTTTCGACGAGAAGTGTTTGGAGAGCTTGCCCCCGAGGGCGTCAATCATTTTGCGCGTGCCATATTCTCGGCCTGACGGGTGCGACCTACATCAATCCCGGCAAATGATCCCAGGAAAGCAAGGTGAGTTTTGGCATTTAACAAACGCTAGCTTGGCACGGAGCGCGGTCGTCTTCGGGAGGAAGAATGAAAGCTGGAAGAATCAATTACTTTGGCCCGCCGAACGCGATTGTGATCGACGAGATGTCATGTCCGACGCCGGAAGAAAGCGAGTTGGTCGTACGGGTCGCTGCTGCCGGAGTTGGTCCATGGGACGCGCTCATTCGCGAGGGAAAGAGCGTTGTGCAACTGTCTCTTCCGATCATTCTCGGTTCAGATTTGGCGGGGGTTGTCGACTCCGTGGGAGCAGGAGTCGTTCAGTTCAAGCCGGGCGACGAGGTTTTCGGCGTCACAAACAAACAATTCTGTGGCGGTTATGCCGAATACGCGGTGGCGTCAGCCCAGATGGTAGCCGCGAGGCCGAGGTCATTGAGCTTTGTCGAGGCAGCGTCTGTGCCGGTAGTGTCAGTGACGGCGTATCAAATGCTGTTCGACTATGCGCAGATGAAGGCAGGCCAAGCAGTATTAATACACGGAGCCGCTGGAGATGTTGGCGCGTATGCGGTGCAGCTGGCGAAGCAGGCAGAACTACAGGTTTTCGCAACCGCTGGGTCTGCTGATCTCGACTATGTTCGCGGCCTCGGGGCCGAGATCGTCGTGAACTACAAGCCTGCAAAATTCGAAGATGCCGTGCCCCCCGTCGATGCGGTTCTCGACACGGTCGGAGGAGAGACGCAGCATCGTTCATTCCGTGTTTTAAAGCCGGGCGGCATCCTCGTGTCGTCGGTTTCGCCGCCGCCACAGTCTGCGGGCTTTCGTTCAGTGTTCCTCTTGGTAGACGTCACCGCGACCCGGCTGGGCACACTCGCGAGATTGCTCGATAGCCGAAAGCTGATCCCGGAGGTGGGCACCGTGCTTCCGCTCGAGGAAGCTCGGATGGCGCACGAAATGCTGGCCGGTGCGCCACACAAGAGGGGAGAGATCGTACTTACCATGCATGGCGTTCAGTAAATACTGCGCTTGATGCCCGAAAAGCCGCGGCTGGCATTGTGCGTGAAAACCAGCGTTGGTGACTCTCCGATCTTGCTGGTGGCTTGAAACTATTTTTTCGACAGAGGATAGGAAAGGAAAATCGGAAATGAGCAAGGGTCTGCGCGGAATCAACCCCGCTTCCAAGCCGAGCGGTGTCGGGTGTGTGGAGTGCCTGGCGTCACCGAAAGGTTGGTGGTTTCATCTCCGTCGGTGTGCGGAGTGTGGGCACATCGGATGCTGCGACAGTTCTCCGAGCCAGCATGCGTCCAAGCATGCGGCGGCAACGGGGCATCCAATTATTGCTAGCTTCGAGCCGGATGAGGATTGGTTCTACGATTACGAGAAGCAGGGGATGATCAAGGGTGTGGAGTTGCTCCTCCCGCATTCGCATCCAAAAAATCAGCCCGCTCCTGGACCAGCAGGAAGGGTGCCAACCAACTGGGAATCGCTCCTACACTAGCTGCCCGTTAACTGAAATCATCCTCACCTTTTCATGTCTGAGGCATACGGCTTTCTCCATCCAGCTAGCTCTGAAAATCGATCAAAGAGAAGGAAACTTCCCCACGCACACTTGATACGAAGGTATCGTCAATACCATCGTCCAATTGTTTTACAACCCTCACGTCTGGCTTAATCGCAATGGCGCAAGGTGAACCTTGACCGGGTTTAGAAAACTTTTTTTGTGAAGGAGAACGCACCATGTCTGAACGTATGACGGAATTTGTAGCGCAAGCGCAACAAGAGAAGAAGATCGAAACACGCACCGCCTGGGAGCGCATTGCCGGAGAACGATTGACCCGCTTTACCTTCATTGCCGCAGCCGTGGCCGTGTTCGCCGTCCTTGTCGCCGCGGCCGTTTACGCCCAGGATAAGTACTCGCTGAAATCGCCTGGCGGAATCGCGTTCTCCGATTTCAAGGGATACGAGGACTGGTCTGTCGTCTCTTCCGCGCGGACCGACGAGGTGCTCAAGGTTATCGTCGCCAACCCAGCCATGATCAATGCTTACAAGACCGGCGTTCCGGGCAACAGCCAGCCTTTCCCCGAAGGCTCCATGATCGTGAAGCTCCAGTGGAAGCCGAAGAAGAGCACGGAGGCGCCCTTCGCCGTGGATGTGCCAGACGTTTTTAAGCAGGCTTTTGTCATGGAAAAGGACAGCAAGAGATTCCCGAAAACCGGCGGGTGGGGATATGCAGTGTTCAACTATGATGCTGCGTCGGACAAATTCACGGCCGATCCCAACAGCCTCGCAGACTGCGGACATTCGTGCCATGTGGCTGTGAAGGCGAAGGACTACATTTTCCACCCGTATCAGAAGCGTTGAGCCGCGCCCGCCCGACGTTAAATACCCCGCGCAAAGGAAGCCCCATTGCGAGGCCTTATATTCCTCGGCACTTCGCAGTTACGCGTAACGCCCGAGTTCCTCCTCGGCACGCAGCCAATCTTCGACGTCGTGGCCATCTTGCCGGCCACGTGACTCGTACAGACGGAACGCGAGTTGGGCAATCTCATCGTGGGTAGGGGCCCGTCGACCGCCGGTGTGCGGCCCCATCCCCCACTCACCTGCGGCATGCGAAGTGACGAAATCAGATGCTTCTGTCGTAACTCTCTTGTCTAATCTCCCAACAGAAACGACCAATCCGCTTGGCACCTCGCTGATGCGAGGCTCGTTATCTGCCATGGTCTCAGGCTCCTTTCGCCGCAGCCGCCGCGGACTTCTTGAGCCAATCTGCAAAACGTGTCTCGCCGAGTTGCGCACCGTCGCCTGGCAATTCCGGCGCAGAGCAGCGGCCCTGCTTCGAACGATAACACCAGAGGCACGGAAACGAAACAATTGGACAATGGTATCGGGGATACTTTGGTATTGGATGGTGCAACGACCGGCAGGCGACCACAAAGAGGCGAGGGGAGTAATTCGACCGTCGCCGGCGCGATCTTCTAGTCGGAGCGAGTCGAGCTGATTTTCGAAGTGGCTTAACCAAGCCACATTTTAGAGCCGCAGAAAAAGGAGATCTCAGATCGTGAAAACTCGGTCAGGCTTTTGCCAAGACTGGACCGAGCTTGCCTGCCATTTTTACCAAATCGGGGAGAGAATCGGCCTTCATCTTTTGCATGACCTTCCCTCGATGAGCTTTAACCGTGATCTCGCTGATGCCGAGCTCACCCCCAACCTGTTTGTTCAATAGGCCGGAGACGACCAAAGCCATTACCTCTCGTTCGCGAGGGGAAAGGGACGAGTAACGATCTCGGAGCTCTTTGATCTCCGCCTGCTGGCCAAGAGCGACGCGGCTCCGTTCGAGGGCCTGCCGGACGGCACGAAGCAGCACGCCATCGTTAAAAGGCTTTGTGAGGAATTCGACAGCGCCTGCTTTCATGGCCTGCACTGTTTTTGGCACATCACCGTGCCCTGTGATGAAAATGATGGGCACATCAGGCTGTTCGGCCGCAACGCGCTTCTGCAGGTCGAGGCCATTCAGGCCCGGCATAGAGATATCGAGTACCAGGCAGCTAGGAACAGGCGTCCGGGGATGGGAGAGAAAGTGCTGCGCCGACGAGAAAGTCTCCGGCTGCCAGCCCTCGGATCGGATCAGCAACTCCAGGGACTCTCGTACCGAAATATCGTCGTCTACAACAAATACAATCGACGTGGCGTTCGACATGGAAAATGACCCCATTTCATGACCTGGCGCCTCAGTCAAATTCATCATACTCCCCAAGCCTCAGTACCGCGACGGTTCCTCAATCCAAACCGAGCGCTGCATTAAGTGCTCTAAGGAGAGCTGTGTCGCTGAATGGTTTGAACAGGAGTTCCACGGCACCTCGCTCTAACGCTCGCTTACGAACCGTCTCGTCTCTCTCAGCGGTGATGAAAATGACCGGAATCTTGTGTCCGCGAACCTTAAGGTCCTGTTGTAGATCAAACCCCGTCATCCCAGGCATGGCGACGTCTAACACCAGACAATTCATTTGACTAACGGTATCGGATGCGAGGAACTCCTCTGCGGATGAGAAAACTTTACTACTAAAACCAAACTCCTCCAGCAAGTCCGGCAGCGACTCGCGGACAGACTCATCATCGTCGACAACTGCCACCAATGGACGCTGAATAGCGGCTTCCCCGTCTAGGGACTTCATAAAACAAGAATGCGGCTGCCGACGTACCGCGTCTATTGGACTTAAGTATTGGTACTACGCGGAATGGCAAACGAGAAAGTTGTGCCCGGGCCTTCGTTCCGGATTGCCCAAAGGCGGCCTTGATGGCTTTCGATGATGGAACGGCTGACAGAGAGTCCAATCCCCATGCCGTCTGCCTTCGTTGTATAGAACGCTTCAAATAGCTTCTCCTCGATCTCGGGGGTTATGCCCACCCCTGTATCTTTGACGCTGAAGCGTACACCCCCATTTTCGTCGCGCTCGGTCTTAATCAGC
The DNA here is from genome assembly GCA_963824515.1 of uncultured Acidobacteriota bacterium. GTDB lineage: Bacteria > Acidobacteriota > Terriglobia > Acidiferrales > UBA7541 > Acidiferrum. Next base: position 102,355 of record CAWGPN010000008.1, on the reverse strand, counting down.
AAATCCCTGGGACGATCATCGACCATGGTCATGGCGTCCGAGCCGTTCCGTATCAGATTAAGGATCACTTGCTGAATCTGAACCCGATCCCCCATCACAGCTTGCAGATCGGGCGCGAGGTCCGACTGCAGAATCACGTTATTCCGCTGCAGCTCACTCATGGAGACCATGACTATTTCCTTGGCGGCTTCGTTCAGATCGAATGATTCGAACGTCGCACTCTTCTTGGCGAAGAGTGCCCGCAGCCGGGTGATCACTTCCGATGCACGACTGCCGTCGCGAATCGACCGTCTCGCGGTTTCGCGCGCACCTTCCACATTTGGCGGATTCGCATCCAGCATCCGAAGGCACGTACTGGCATTCGTGACAATGCCGGACAGCGGCTGGTTGAGTTCGTGGGCGATTGACGCTGTCAGCGTTCCGAGGCTCATCGCTTTTGTGACATGTGCAAGTTCCGATCGAGCCCTGTCCCGTGCCTCCTCCGTCAGTCGTTGAGCTGTGACATCCCGGACCGCCGCGATATACTCTAGTTGACCGTCCTGGTCCCGAATCGCATGAGCAATTGCATGCAGATACTTGATCGACTGGTCAGGCATCAGCAAGCGGTATTGCCATTCAAAGTCGTTACCATCAGCTCGCGCTTGATCGACCATTCTCATTTTCTCGATCAGACTAACGTCTTTTGGGTGGACTCGTGTGCGGATGAGTCCGAGCGTTATGGGCGCGCCCATCTCAATTTCATACATCTGATAGAGCTGCTCCGACCACGTGATTTCGTCTGTTGCCACGCGCCAGGAAAAACTGCCGGTTGAACTGAGGCGTTGAGCATCTACTAGGAATGCCTCGCTTCGTCGCAAAGCCCTCTCGGCTCGCTTTTGTTCGCTCAGATCGAGCACGAAAGCGACACCCTCGTTCCCGTTTGCTTGGAAGAGTGCGCCGCCGAGAAGTACAGGCACTCGGCTTCCATCTTTCCGAAAGTACTCCTTCTCGAATGGCTGAAAGATGCCAGTCGTCTTTAGCTCGGTTATTGCCCGTTCGTCACGATCGCGCCATTCGGCTGGCGTCAGGTCCGTCCAGCGTACGCGACCGGAGGCTAGATCTTCGCGATCGTATTGCACAATGCGCAGAAATGCTTCGTTGGCCCCAGTGAATTCACCTTCGAGATTCCACATAACAATCCCCACAACATTGGCCTCGACCAGACGCCGGACCTTCGCTTCCAAGCCTTTTGCCAATTCACGGACTTCTGCTTCCGCCTTTTCGCGCTCGGACACCTGGAATTTGAGGTCTTCTATGTGTATCAGTGCTTGATACGCTGAAGAGGCAAATTTCCCCAGAGAGGCCATGACCCGGTCATCTTCGGCGTCGAACTTGCGACGATCACTATGCATGATCGCCCAGATCGTGCCGACTGCTTTGCCTCCGACGTAAAACGGCACCAAGAGGCACTCCTCTGCCGGAGGGCTGACTGGTACCAGATAGGGATAACGTCGCTCGAAATGTCGGAATAACAACGTACGATTGCAATCGATCACGTCTCCGCAGGGGCCGAAATCGCGAGGGGTCCCACCCCCGACGTGTGGACTCCACATGCCGGTGATAGCTGGCCAATAAAACCTTTGCCCGCAAACGTCCGGCGTTTTGCCATCCCTCGTCAGCAGGCTAAGGCCAGCAGAGTCACACTGAGTAATATCCTGGATTGTTTCAGCTAGTGTCTGAAAGATCGTGCTCGGTGAGTCGGCTAGCGTGCTGACCAGTGCCCGGAAAGCGTTGTTTTCTTTCTCGTAATTCGGTGGACGCGACGGACGACTATGCAACTCCTCGGTACAGAGGATCGATTCCAAAGAAGCCGCGCCTATTGGAATTGAAGTTTCCAATGGAACATCATTTTGCAGATTTGCAGACTCGGTCATGTTCCCACCTCCAAAGCGTATGTTCATACCGAATCGAGAAGTTCCAATCTCGATAAAACCAATGGCCAGTAACCCACGTGGGCGATTCGATTTCTTAAGCTCCTCTAGACGGTCCTACCTAAGGCTGGGGGCACGGCCCGCCAGATCTGGTGCCGCGGTATTCTTCCTCTTCGCTGTTGAAGAATGCAAATACATGACGGGTTTCTGCGAGTTGCGAACCCGCAAAAGAAATAAGGGCCGCGGCTTTCATGACTCAATCCCTCCCTAAGGGGGAATCCACCTAAAGGGTGGGTCTACACACTATCGCGGTCAGGGGGGATTGTTCAACCGTTACGGAGAATAGTACCCGTTGTACTTTCCTGTCCCAGTCCAGGCACGTTCGGCGCGAAGGTTGACGCCGCGCAGCTCGCAAGATTCGCGAAGGGATTCGCAGGGAACTTCAGTTGAGATGTCAAAAAGGCGGGGCTCGATGCATTGGCGGATAGCCTATTCAGCCTTCACAGGATGCCTCTTGAAGACACCCAATTGACCCCAGACTACTAGTCTCATGAGTCTTAAATAGATTGCATAAATAAAGAAGAGGGGTTATCGTGGATCATGTCGAATCCACGAGGACGTCCTAAGAAGCGAGCGCTCGTTGTCAGTCCAGAACAGAAGATAGCTTTGCGGCAACTGCTGCAGCAACCGCGGAGTTCGCGCTCGCTGGCTTTTCGCTCTCGCATCGTTCTAGAGTGTGCCAGCGGGGAGAGCAACGCGGCGGTAGCCGCCAAGCTGCGCACTACAGGTTTCACCGTGGGCATGTGGCGGAATCGTTTTATCACCGAGGGCCTTGCTGGTTTGGGGGACGAGATGCGCCCAGGAGCGCCACGACAGATCGGCGATGACCGTGTCGAGCTGGCCGTGCGCCTCACCTTGGAAGAGGCTCCCAAAGGAGCAACCCATTGGAGTAGCCGTGCGTTGGCAGCGAGGACCGGCTTGAGTCAATCCACCGTGAGCCGCATCTGGCGGGCGTTCGGGTTGCGTCCTCATCGCAGCGAGACGTTTCAACTATCCAACGATCCGCTGTTGGTCGACAAGGTGCGAGACATCGTGGGCCTATACCTGAACCCTCCGCATCATGCATTGGTGTTGTGCGTGGATGAGAAGAGTCAGATTCAGGCGCTGAGCCGTAGTCAGCCGATCCTTCCCATGCTGCCCGGCCAGGTGGAGCGTCGAACTCCCGATTACAAGCGCCATGGAACCACCAGCCTTTTCGCTGCGTTGGACATCACCACGGGAGCGGTGATCGGTAAGTGCTGGCCACGGCACCGCGCCATCGAGTTCCGCAAATTCTTGAAGCAGATCGATCGCGCCGTTCCTGCCGATCTTACCGTCCATCTGGTGTTGGACAACTATGCCACCCACAAGACCAAGGAAATTCGGGCGTGGTTCCTGCGGCATCCTCGCTACCACCTGCACTTCACTCCCACGCACAGCTCGTGGTTGAACCAGGTGGAACGCTGGTTCGCCTTACTGTCACAACGGCAGATCAAGCGAGGTTCGCACTACAGCGTGCGTGAACTGGAATCCGCCATCTTGGAGTTCATCGACGCGCACAACGAGCAGCCCAAACCCTTTGTGTGGACCAAGAGTGCCGATGCAATACTCAATAGCATTGGCCGGTTCGCTTCCCGTACTCTGGCTGCCCACGGCACCACAAATATATCAGAAATCAATGACTCAGGAGACTAGCCAGTTCTCGTGAATTCGACCTGGCCAATACGGCTTTCCTGTTTCTGGGTTCGCGAAAACCCAATCTTCGGACTTCGCCAGCGGAGCCAGCCTCGCGGGCCTTTTAGTGCATATGTTGCATTTCTGAGCGACAACGACTCTTCAGCAGCCAACCATCCAAATGATCGGAGATCCGCCAGAGCATTAGGCAGTCGGAGAAACACAAATCCGGCGAGTAGCTAAGCCGCGAAAAGGTGAAATTCGTAAAGCACCCGGTTGCATGAACCCTCAGTTTCCGGTGTAAATGTGCCGCCTTCACTTCGATGAATCGCACCGAAGCACTCGTCAACTGAATACGAAGGGTTTTGGGACGCTAAGTCATACGAAAGTATCGCCAATACCATCGTCCAATTGTTTCCTTTCAGAGCTTCTGGTGTTATCGCCTCATCGCAACCGATCTTATCGGATATGTGCAACAAACGGAGAGGGCATCTTGAATTTCGTAGCTCATAAAATGTTGACCGGTGATCATGCGAGGCTGTGCAGTAAGCTGATCGGAATCTTCTTGGTTTTGTTCGCAGGACCTGCGCTCTACGGACAGTCTGAATTGACTGCTACCAGTCAGCGGAGCGTGTCCTATGGGGCTGCCGCCGTTGCAGCTCGGGATGGTTATACCTCAGATTCCCAGCCGCAGAATCCCTACTTAGGAGGCGTCCCTACGGGCAAAACCAGCCCAACCGCGCTGCCGCTTTCCTTGGAAGACGCCGTAGCTCGTGGTCTACGCCAAAATCTTGGGGGACTGCTTTCCGCCGATGCCGTCTCCGGCGCGCGGGGCGAGCGGTGGCGTGCGCTTAGCGCGCTGCTGCCAAATCTGACCACCGCTACTAGTTTCGGCGTTCGCCAAAATGATTTGAAGGCGACTATAGGCATCACTGTTCCCGGCGTTTCACCCGTCATAGGTCCTTTTGGGGTCTTCGACACACGTGCTCACCTTGATCAATCCCTTTTCGACTGGGAGTCGATCGAGCGCGAGAGGGCTTCCACCGCGCAATTGAAATCGGCCCAATACACCTACCAGAATGCCCGCGAACTGATTGTTCTTGTCGTTGTTTCGAATTATTTGCTGGCCATCGCCGACCAATCGGAAGTTGAGTCCGCTTTAGCTCAACGCGACACCGCGAAAGTGCTCTTAGATCAGACGACCGACCAGAAGAAAGCCGGGCTTGCGGCTGCCGTAGACGTGCTGAGGTCCGATGTCGAACTTCAGGCCCGCGAACAGAAGCTAATCGTCGCGCGGAATAATCTAGCTAAACAGAAGTTGGTTCTGGCGCGCGCAATTGGACTCCCGGCGGGGCAGACGTTTGACACGAGCACGGAAGTTCCTTATCAGCCGCTTACGACTTTAACCCTCGATGCTGCATTGCAGCAGGCGTATACCTCTCGCGCCGACTACAAGAGCCAAATGGAGCAAGTACGCTCCGCAGAGTTGCAAAAGAAGGCCGCTTCAGCCGAGCGCTACCCAACACTTTCCGCAGTTGCGGATTTCGGCGCCATCGGCACCAATCCGGCATCGAGTCACGTCACAGTTAACGCAGCCGCAGTGCTCCGGTTCCCTATTTTCCAGGGAGGTAGAGTTCACGGAGATAAACTGGTCGCAGATTCTCTTCTAGCAAGGGCCAAGCAAAGACTGGAAGATCTGCGTGCCGGCATTGACAACCAGGTGCGGGACGCTTTCCTGGACTTGCAAGATACCGCCCAAGAAGTGTCCGTTGAGAAGAATGCCGTCCGTCTCGCTACTGAGACCCTGCAGCAATCACGTGATCGTTTCGCTTCGGGAGTAACAGACAACATCGAGGTGGTTCAAGCGCAGGAATCCCTCGCGGATGCCAACGACGCGTATATCGTCGGCCTTTACCATTTCAACGCCGCAAAAATCTCCTTGGCGCGATCGATGGGTGCCGCGGAATCAATATACACGCTGTATTTGAAAGGAAAATAGAATGCCCGACCAAGAGACGGCCAAGAGTCCGGATAGTTCATCGTCCTCAACGCCCAATACCGCAATGGAAGACCCCATCACGACGGCGTCCGTCGTCTATCCGAGACGGCGTTCTCACAAACGATGGATCATTGCCGCTGCCGTAGTGGTAGCTCTTGTTGGCGGCATTTTTCTGTGGCGCTACTTCTCGGGCTTCGAGAGCACCGACGATGCGCAAGTCGATGTTCACCTCTATCCGGTAAGCGCACGGATCTCAGGCTATGTGCGAGCGGTGCCTGTGGAAGACAACCAATATGTGCCGGAAGGGGCCACAATCGTTGAGATTGACCCAAAAGATTATCAAGTCGCTGTGGCGAAAGCGCAGGCGAACGTCGAAACGGCGGAGGCCTCCGCTCGTTCCCTCAACATCGATGTGCCTATTAGCTCGGTGGACACCGCCAGCCAACTGAAGTTCACTTCTTCGGACGTCGAAAATGCCAAAGCCGTAATCGCCGCGAGCGAAAAACAAGTTGCTGCCGCACAGGCACGCATCCAGGAAGCTGAAGCGGAAAATGTGAAGGCCCAACACGACGTCAACCGCTATCGGCTGCTGCTGACAAAAGACGAGGTGCCACAGCAAATATACGACCACGCGTTTGCCGCGGCTCGAAGAGATACCGCCGCCGTGGCTGCAGCGGAGGCCAGCGAGGCCGCAGCGCTCCAGGGCGTCCAGCAGGCGCGCAGCCGCTTAGTCGAGGCGGAAGCAAACTATGAAGCAGCTCTGACAGGCCCCAAACGCGTCGCGTCTACGCGTGCAAAAGCCCTCGCCGCGATCGCCGATGTGCAGCAGAAGAAAGCTGCTCTTGAGCAAGCGCAACTGAATCTCGGATACACGAAGATCTTCGCACCCGTCAGCGGCGAAGTGAGAAAAAAAGTCGTAGTCGGCATGAATGTAGCGCCGGGTGAGCAGTTACTCACCGTTGTTCCACTGAACCAAGTGTGGATCACGGCGAACTTCAAAGAGACGCAACTCCGGCACATGCGTCCCGGTCAAAGGGTTGACATCAGTGTTGATTCTAACGGGCGCACATACAAAGGACATGTAGATAGCATCGCCGGCGCCACTGGACCTACCTTCAGCTTGCTGCCCCCCGAAAACGCCACCGGCAATTACGTGAAGATCGTTCAGCGAATTCCGGTAAAGATCGTTCTCGAACCCGGTGAAAACCGCGACCAGCAGCTCCGGCCAGGAATGAATGTGGAAGCCAAGGTACACGTGCGATGACTACGGCGGCGCAGACATGGCCCGCCGAAGGAGTCATTTGGCGGCCCAAGGTCAATCCATGGGTCATTGGGGTGACCGTGTCGATGGCCGCTTTTCTCGAAGTGCTGGACACAAGTATTGCGAACGTCGCTTTGCCATATATCGCGGGAAACCTTGGCGCCAGCTACGATGACAGCACCTGGGTTCTTACTTCTTATCTTGCTGCTAACGCTATCGTTCTTCCAATCAGCGGATGGCTGGCGGAGGTCATTGGGCGTAAGCGGTATTTCCTCATATCTCTGGTGGTTTTCACGGTCAGTTCGCTGCTTTGCGGGTTTGCCCCAAGCCTTCCGCTGCTCCTCCTCTTTCGGGCGTTGCAGGGAGTGGGAGGCGGTGGATTGCAGCCCATGGCGCAGGCCATCCTAAATGACACCTTCCCTCCGGAAAAGCGCGGTCTCGCGTTCGCTCTTTACGGAATTACGGCGGTCCTTGCTCCCACAATCGGTCCGATGCTCGGTGGCTGGATCACCGACAACTACTCCTGGCGCTGGATCTTCTTCATTAAGCTGCCCGTCGCGGCTCTGGCTCTTTACCTTACCTATGCCTTGGTTGAAGATCCGCCATTCCTCCGCCGGCTGAAGCGGGGCGGGATACGCGTGGATTATTTAGGTATAGCGATGCTCACGCTGGGCGTCGGTTCCTTACAAGTCGTGCTGGACAAAGGGCAGGAGGACGACTGGTTTGGATCGCATTTCATCGTGACGCTGGTGGTTATCGCGGCGGTGTGCTTGATTTCGCTTGCCGTTTGGGAATGGTTCCGCAAAGAGCCGATCATTGATGTCCGCCTGTTTAAGAACTTCAACTTCGCCGCAGCCAATCTGATGATGTTCATGATGGGAGTCATGTTGTTCAGCACGCTCGTCATGATCCCCGAATTCCTCCAAACATTGATGAGTTACACCGCCGAACTCGCCGGGCTTGTCCTGTCGGCTAGTGGGCTTGTTCTCTTGATCATGATGCCCATCGTGGGCCGGCTCACCACGAAGATTGCTTCCCGCTATCTGATTGCAGCCGGATGGGGCGCTCTTGCAATCGGTTTGTACTATTCGGCCTATCGGATGGATTTATTCATCAGCTTCGGGTTTGCTATGTGGCTGCGCATCGCACAGGTGATCGGCATCGGCTTTCTTTTCGTTCCGATCACAATGGCGGGGTACATCGGTATTCCAGCGGAAAAAGGCAACAGCGTGTCGGGGATGGTCAACTTCATGCGCAACATCGGAAGCAGTATAGGCACTTCCATCGTGACTACCATGCTCGCCCGGCGCGCGCAGTACCACCAGCAAATTCTCGTCGGCCACATAACTCCCGATACTACAGCCTTTCGAGAAGCGCTCCGCGCCTTGACCGAGCACATTGCCGCTTCAGGGCTGAGTGTTTATGACGCACATCTTCAAGCGATTGCTCGACTCTACGCACAGATCAACCGGCAGGCCCGCACGTTGGCTTATCTGGATACTTTCTGGGTGCTTGCCGCTCTTTGCGCCGTGATGTTTGTGCTCGCATTTTTCCTGAAGAAAAATGATCCGGGTGCTGGCGGCGAGATCGCAGTGGGCTAAGGAACCTGCATATGATTCGCATTGTGACGATTGAGCGTGAATTCGGATGTGGCGGTTCCGAGATTGCTGCAAAGCTAGCCGAACTTCTGGGTTGGAAGCTGTGGGACCACGAACTAACTCAGGAAATCGCGCGGCGTACCAACAGTACGCCGCAAGCGGTCGAGAAGCGGGAATGGAAAACTGATCCTGCGGTTTATCGCGTCTTTAAGTCTTTTCTTAGGGGTGCATTCGAGGGGGGCCTACCGCCCACTCATCGGCTGGAGCTGCTCGACGCGCGCCGAATCGCCACCGTTTCCGAGTCGGCGGTCAATCACGCACTTTCTGGCGGCCCGTGCGTAATCGTTGGCCGGGGCTCGCAATATTTTCTTCGCAATCGAAAGGACGTGTTTCGGGCGTTCCTCTATGCTTCTCGCACGTCTAAGATCCACAGACTTATCACTGCTGGAACATCCCAGGAAAAGGCAATAGCGGAAGTTGACACGATTGACAGAGACCGCGCCGCGTTCGTCAAGAAATATCTCAAGCTGAACTGGCCAGAGCATCACCTCTATGACGCAATGTTCAATACAGAGATGGGTAATTCTTACGTCGCTGAAGCGCTCGCTTACTGCGCTCAAAAGGGTGCCAGACATGAGCACATTTCAGTTATCCCAAATTCTCGTTAGCACTCCTTCTGTCGCCGTTTTCTTGAATGCCCCATTTCCGTCAGGTGAACTGAAGATCTTGATCCCACTTCGCCGGAAGACCGCGCTATCCATTGAAGTGACCGTATATGGCATCTCGATTTTAGCTGCTATCCAAAACTCTCGAGTGGTGAGCAAACGGGAAGCTGACCAGAAACGCTAGAGTTTTATCGGAAGCGCGCATTTGAGGACAGATTGCGCGTTGGCACGATGCTCTGGCGCGCTTTCGATAAAACCGTCTGGCCCGGAGTAGCTTCCGGTTTGCCGGTTACTCAGGAACGATCACCAGCGCAGGAATTGACGAAATCAGATTTGCGGAATATCCGTGCGCGTACGTGCCGGTGGCGCCTGGCAAGTCCTCGGACTGATCTGAGGTTGTTCTAAGGAAAGGCTGCCCGTCGCTTGCGCGAAGCACTATTCGTATCTCAGCGCAACCATGGGATCGACGCGCATCGCTCGGCGTGCTGGAATGTAGGACGCGAGAAACGCAACGGTGCCGAGCACCACAGCCACGACAACAAACGTCAGCGGATCGGTCGGCTTGACATTGAACAAAACGCTCGACATCCAGCGCGTCACCACGGCCGCTGCCACGACGCCGATGCACAGACCAAGCAGAGCGAGCCGCACTCCATGCCCTACAATTACGCGCAGAACGTTGGTTCGTTGCGCGCCGAGCGCGATTCGCAGACCGATTTCGCGAGTACGCTGCGTCACAAGATAGGACAGGACGCCAAAAATTCCCGCTGCCGTAAGCAGCAGAGCGATGCCGCCAAAAGCCCCGAGCAGGAGTGCGTTGAAACGGTCGCCAGCGGCGGAGCTCGAGACAACATCCCCCATCGTGCGGAACGTGGAAGTCGCCTCATCCGGATCGATCGCGCGGATGGCTTGCCGCACAGCCGCCGTGAGCATCGCCGGATCGCCGGCGCTGCGAACGACCACGTTCATTCTCGTGAAGGATCCCGGCGTGAACATTGCGGGACGAAGGGATTCCTGCAATGCGAAGTGCTTGTTGCCTCCCACGATTCCGACAATCTCACGCGCCGTGAATTCGGGCTTGCCTTCAAACATTTTCAGGTGCTTGCCTATTGGGTTCTCGTTCGGTAAAAATTTCTTCACGAACGGCTCGTTCACGACCACAACCTTCCGGGATTCCAAGGAATCTTGCCGATCAAAAGCCCGCCCGGCCAGCAGGGGAATTCGCATCGCTCCGAAATAGTCGCCGTCGACGATTCGGACATCTGCGTCATTGTTGTCGTTGGGGTTTGCCGGTGGGTGCTCAGCAATCGTGAAAAATGTGTCATCCGCCTCGCCGCTGAGAGGCAATTCGGAAACGAACCCGACATTCTCGGCGCCAGACGAGGACTGGATGCGGTCCTGGAGTTCATCGAAGAACGATTCCCGCCGTCGTTCGTCGTCGTACCTCGGCGAGACTAGCGACACTTCGGTGGTTAGAACGTTAGCGGGATCGAACCCGAGATGAACGCGCATCAGCCGCGAAAAACTGTTGAGCAATAGGCCCGAGGCAATCAACACCACCACCGAAAGCGCCACTTCCGCGACGACAAGTGCATTGTGCGCGCGATGCTTCGAACGCGAATCACCAGCAGCGCCGCCTTCTCTTAAACTTTGCGCCATATCCCGCCGGCTCGCTTTGAGCGCCGGCCCGAGTCCGAACAGTATCCCTGTGAAAATCACGGTTACGAACGTGAAAGCTAGAACAGTTCCGCTCAGATTCACTTCACCGAGACGAGGAAGACTTTGCGGGCCGAGCCCCTTCAAAAGTTCCACACCTGCATTGGCAAGAAAAATCCCGGCTGCGCCGCCGGCGAGGGCGAGAAGAAGGCTTTCGGTCAACAACTGCCTTACCAGTCGGGATCGTTCCGCTCCAAGCGCGGTCCGAATGACAATCTCTCGCTGCCGTACCGAATTTCGCGAGAGAAGAAGGCTCGCGACATTCGCGCATGCTATCAGCAACACAAACCCGACCGCCGCCATTAGCACCAGCAAGGCCAGCCGGACGCTACCGACCAGAACACTCTGAAGCGCCTCAAGGCGGAGGCTCCACCCGGCATTCGTAGAAGGGTATTCGCGTCCAAGACGTGCGGCGATGGTGTCCAGTTCCGCTTGCGCTTGGGAGATCGTAACGCCGCGCCTTAGGAGACCCACGGGGCGGAGGAAATGGGAGCGGCGGGACTGCATTCCCTGATTTTGAAAGGGAGCCGGGAACCAAAGATCGGCTCGCGAGAGGACGGAGACGTCGTTCGCGAGGACACCGACAACCGTGCGCGTCTTGTCGTCGAGCATAACCGATTTTCCAATCACGTTTGGATCGCTGCCATACCGTTCTTGCCACAAATGATGGCTGAGGATTACGACCAGTGGCTCCGTTGTCTTTTCGTCTGATGGTTCAAAGATACGGCCATATCGGGGTTGAATGCCAAGTGCATCAAAGAAGCCGGCCGTCACCATCGAGCCCTTAATCTGGATAGGTTTATCACTGCCCGCCAAATTGAAAAGGGAATTTCCCACTGCCATCGCACCGTAGTATTCGAAGCAATGGTTCTGCGCGCGGTAATCGATGAAATCAGCCGGCGACACCGCAGCCTGATTACAAAGCGTACAGTTTCCCCACGTCCAAACTAAGCGCGAGGAATTCTCAAATGGCAAAGGCCTGAGCAATACGGCGTTCACAACGGAAAAGAGCGCGGTGTTAGCGCCGATGCCCAGGGCCAGCGTGAGTATTGCGACAACGCTGAAGCCAGGAGACTTACGCAGCATGCGCAGGCCGAAGTGGGTATCCTGCTTGAGGTGCTCCCACCAAAGCCAGCGGTGGGATTCATAAAATTGTTCTTCGGCTCGCGTTACGTTGCCAAATGCCCGCCGCGCGGCAGTTCGTGCCTCGTTCTTGCTTAGGCCCTGGTCCCGCAAGCGTTCCGTCTCGAGCTGGATGTGCGCTTCGATTTCCGCGCTGAAATCTTTCGCGTTTCGTTTGTGTCGGAACATAAAACTAGCTCCCTTCCGCTTTGGATCCCAGAATCCTCCCGATTGCTGCCGCCAGCCGCTTCCACTTTGTCGTTTCCCTCACTAGTTGTCTGCGGCCGGCGGAGGTCAGAGAATAAAACCGTGCCTTCCGGTTATTTGTGGAAGTTCCCCATTTGGCCGAGATCCAGCCTCGTTCTTCCAGCCGCTGGAGGGCAGGATAGAGCGCACCGTGTTCCACGAGCAGCTCCTCTTCGGATGTTTGTTGGATTGCGCGCGCGATCCCTTGGCCATGCCGCCCTCCAAAGATCAATATGCGCAGGATAAGCAGATCCAGAGTGCCTTGTAAGAGCTCCAAGCGGTCTTTTGCTTCTTGGGTAGACATATAACCTCAGCATGCCCTCGCTCGGGTAAGATGTCAACCCCAAAGGGCGCGCCGGCGGAAGCGCGGTGAGACTCAGAATCCAATCAGGCCGTTTGCATTGTCCGATGGCGGAAACCGTAGATGAGATCCATTCTGTTACAGTGGAGCGATTGTGGGTCGATCACGGGCCACTCGGAAACAACCCACTTGGGTGATAAACGCGCAATCAATAGATGTGGAAGCCGGATTCTTCGCCATTTATCACTGCGGAGTAAACGCCGCGCTTCTGGACGTGTGGTCGGCAAACCGGAAGTTGGCCAGAAACGGGCTTCGAGGAGAGCCGGCGCACCAATGAGTCGCTGTCGTCAACGCTTCCTCGAACCGGACTTGGGGAAAGTCAGACGTTACGTTTCAAGTACTCCCATATGGGAATTAATGGTGCGCGCGGGTTTGAACGCCTGATTACTAGCACTGCCTCATCTCTGGCATTCAATAGCTGGCACCAGGAGGTCGAGCTTGCACGGGGATGCAACCAGGCACTATAGCCAACGTTGTGTATTGACATCGGTGAGGACAATCCAACGAAAAAATGGGGCGCGATCACTCCATTTTTACTTTTGCTCGTGCCCCACCACTGTCCTCAGCGTTCAACCGCTCCGCGCTCAAATTCGAATTCAACTAGTCCCGAAATATCCCCAACTTATGGCCCTCGGAGTGGATCAGCGCTGTCACCGGCCCTGTTGGCAAGGTAAGCGACGTCACGATCGTATGAATTGCCCTCCCTTGCTCGCTAAGCACAAATTTCACTGTAATGACGGTGCCGGGGCTGTTAATCGTGAACGTCCCCGTACAATCGGAGTACACCTTGTAGGTCCCCGTCTCCATGATATGGAATCCTGTCACAGAGTCAGTAGGAGGAGCCGGAGGCGTGGGCAAATTGTTGTGACCCGACACCACGAAATCAACTTGCGACAGGCCGCCCATTCCATCAAAATGAGTCATGGCGATACCACCGCGTTGCACTTCCTCGAGGACGCCCTCGGGATCTGTCACCCAGATTGTCCCCGACACCGTAAATGCATAGTCCCCCCTCAGCGTTGCATTGCTGCATCCATCATTGTCATTGCCCTGCGCTCTCGTGCCAACACTCAGAAATCCCAGCAGAAATACGCCTGTAACCATCAGCTTCCAAACAAGATTCTTCATGGCCAGCCTCCTCTTCGACTCCCCGTCGGTCGAACCGCGGGAGCCGACATACTCAATGCAATGCCGCTGCTCGACAATGGAGCCGGCCTGAAGTTCTCATGAAGATTCCCTGAAGGTCGAAATCACTCCTTTTCTTATAGTTAAATCGATTCCTGCGGCCGCGCCTCTTAACCTTCCTCGGAGAATCCCATGCAAATCATCCCTTTGTCTTCGCCGGGCAAACACTTAGAATTAAGTGTCCCCTTTGCGTATGGACCATGCCCCACGAAACCATACGATTTGAAGACTTCGAACTCGACCCACGCTCCTTCGAACTCCGCCGGGCCGGTCATCTCGTCAAACTCGAACGCATTCCCTTGCAGCTTCTCTTCCTGCTCGCCGAAAACCGCGAGCGTCTCGTCACCCGCGAGGAAATCCTCCTGGCAATCTGGGGCAAAGACGTCTTTGTCGACGCTGACAACAGCATCAACACTGCTGTCCGAAAGGCCCGCCAGGCCCTCAAGGAAGACCCGGAAGATCCTCGCTTCCTCCGTACCATTCCCGGAAAGGGCTATCGCTTCACCGCCGCAGTTAGCACACAGCCCGAGGCTACAATTCCCATCATCGACCCTTCCGGTCAGGACGCGGCTTTAGCCGTTCCAAAAAGCTCGCCAATCTCGGAGATTTTAACGCCTAAGGTCGGCCGGACCATCCTCATTGCTCTCGTTCTCATCGCTCTCCTGACCACCGGACTCATTCTTCGTTCGCGTCTGATGAAGCCTCTCAAAACTCGGTCGAAGAAAGACATGCTCGTCGTTCTCCCGTTTGTGAACCTGAGCGCTGATCCCCACGAGGATTTCTTTGCCGATGGCATGACTGAAGAGATGATTACCCAACTCGGGACACTCGATCCTCAACACCTTGGCGTGATTGCCCGGACCTCCTCCATGCAATACAAAGACGCCAAAGAGGGAGCCGCCCAGATCGCTCGTGAACTTGGTGTGGATTATTTGCTCGAGGGCAGCGTACGGCGCTCCGGCCAGCGCGTCCGCGTCACCGCCCAACTCATTCAGGCCAGCGATCAAACTCACCTTTGGGCCGCAGATTTCGATCGCGACCTCAGCGATGTCCTGAAGCTCCAAAGCGACCTCGCCCTCGCCATCTCCACCAAGATCGAATTAACCCTTTCCCCTTCGGCCCGCGCCCGTCTCGCCGATGCCCCTCCCCTCAACGCCGCAGCCTACGAAGCCTACCTTCATGGTCTCCATGATTCGGAACTCCGCAGCAAACCTTCCTTCACGCGCGCTATCTCGGAGTTCCAACACGCCATCACACTTGATCCCAACTACGCTCCCGCCCATGCTGCCCTCGCCCGCGTCTACAGCCTGGCTCCTGTCGTTGGCGCGATGCCCCCCCTGGAATCCACGCCCATGGCCAGGGAAGCCGCTCTTCGCGCCGTCACTCTGGACCCTTTTCTCGCCGCCGGGCATTCCACGCTCGGCTTCATTTTGGCTCACTTCGATTTTGACTGGCCCGCCGCCGAACGTGAATATCTGCGCGCTCTCGATCTAAATCCCAACGACGCCTACGCCCACCTCTTCTATTCCAACAGCTACCTCTCTCCGCTCGGTCGCCACGCGGAAGCCATCACCGAGATGCAAAAGGCTATTGCCATTGATCCCTTCTCCGCCCCGATGCAATCGTTCCTTGGCCGCACCTACATTTGGGCTCGCCAATACGACAAAGCCCTGGCGCAATTCCGCAAATCCGCCGAAATGTTTCCGGGATTCGTCATCGATCACGAACGCCTGGCGCAACTTCTTGCCTTCTTGGGGAAATTTGAGGAGGCCATCGACGAAGACACCAAAGCCCGCTTGCTCGCCGGTGAAGACGAACAGTCCGTCCTGCAAAAGGAAGCCGCCCTGCGCCGCGCTTGGACTACCGGCGGCCCCCATGGATACTGGAAGCAAGTTCTCGATTTCACTCACCTCCCCGTCAATCCACCCGAAGATTACAACTCAGCTTTTGGCACTGCGATTCTCTACGCCCAGCTTGGTGAAAAGGCGAAAGCGTTGGACTCTCTCGAAATAGCTTTCGAGCAACGCTCACTATCCATGACGGAGATTGCTGTCGAACCAGCTTTTGATCCCATTCGCAACGACCCACGCTTCCAAAGCCTGCTGCGCCGCGTCGGTCTTGAATAGATATTTGTGAAATGCTAAGTTGCCCACCGCTTCGGCGTCCGGGCCGGCAATTCTAGAATCGGATCTTTCGGTTTATGTCGCGCCATGTTCCTGGACAGACACGCACGAGGGACACTTACCTGCCTGCATTGGGTAAAGCGACCGGACAGGGGGTCGAAGTCAAAGACTAACTTCGCAGCACGCATGAGGATTCGCCACAATTCCTTTATCGTTGGCTCTCTGAAACTGCCCGGAAACGCTAGAGTTTTATCGGAAGCGCGCATTTGAGGACAGATTGCGCGTTGGCACGATGCTCTGGCGCGCTTTCGATAAAACCGTTTGAACCAAGCCGCCCGGCGGCGGACGCGGGCCCTATGGAAATTGAATGGAGTAAAGCAGGGTTGTCGAGTGGCGGCTGAGCTGTGCGGCTAAGCGAGAAAGAAAACCCCAATCGTCGGAGAGTTGGCAGAAGCGCAAAACGGATGCTAACGGAGCGTGTGGAGGAATTGGTAGAAGGGATTTCTTCTGCGGCAGAGCGCAGAAGGGCTGAACGTGCCGAAACACGTGATGGATTCGAGTTTGAGAAAGTGGTTTCATGCGGCAGCGGTGACTACTGGTGGAGAACGAAGTTGCATCTCGGCAGCTGTGAGCCTTTCGATGACCTTCATTGGTCCACCACACTTGGGGCAGCGCCAAAGATCGGTGGAGGCATTGGTGGAGGAGGCGTCTGGTTGGGCCGGCGGTCTCTGCGCTGCGCCGAGCCAGTGAAAGCAAAGTGGCAGGAGAGTGGCACGTCGGCGGTTGGCCAAAAAGCCAAAGTTTCGGATGCGTACGAAGCCCTGCGGAAGCAGATGCAACAGGAAGCGGCGCAAGAACTCATCAAGCGCTAGGGTCATCAACCGCTGTTCGTTTTTGTTGGCAGAGTCGCGCCAACGGAAAGTGACTTGGCCATCCGCCAAGGAAACCAGGCGATGGTTGGAGATGGCTACACGATGGGTGTAGCGGCCCAGATATTGGAGCACATACTCCGGGCCTCCGAACGGTCGTTTGGCGTAGACCACCCAGTCTTTTCGGAAGAGCGGTCTTAGCCAGGAGCAAAAGGTTTTGGGCTGAGCGAGAAGTCGCAAGTTTCCATGGAAGCTGAGTTGGCCGTCCTGGAAGGCGCGCTTGAGTGCGGCGACGAACTTGCCGCGGAAGACGCGACTGAGCACCTTGATGGGAAGAAAGAACCGGTAACGCGAACTAATCCAGCGGGTGTGATCGAGCGATAGGCCGCCGGCGGGAATCACGCAATGGACATGCGGGTGAAGGCCAAGTTTCTGGTTCCAGGTGTGGAGAACGGTGAAGAACCCGATTTCGGCGCCTAGGTGTCGCGGATCACGGGCGACTTCCATAAGTGTTTCCGCACTAGCGCGCAACAAGAGATCGTAGACGGTCTTCCTGTTCTGCAGAGCGAGTGGTGCCAACTCGCGAGGTAGCGTAAAGACCACATGGACGTAGCGCGTCGGGAGAAGTTCTCTTTGACGCGCGGCAATCCACCGTTCACGGGCACCCGTCTGACACTTCGGGCAGTGCCGGTTGCGGCAGGAGTTGTAAGAGATGGTGCGATGTCCGCAATGCGTGCATTCATCGAGATGGCCGCCGAGTGCGGCAGTGCGACACCGCGCAATGGCCAGCAGCACTTTCACATGCTTCCAAGCGATCCACTGACGGTTTCGTTCGATGAATGCGTCGCCCGCGATGCGGATGAGATCGGCCACCTCCAGTGGCGGCCGTCTCATTTATTCGTTCCGTTGTTCTTCTTTCAGCTTCAGCGAATCCAAAGGACTGGCGGTCGCGTGCAGATGGCGCTGCGAAAGATGCAGGTAGATGGTGGTCTCTTTGAGATCGCTATGGCCTAACAAGATCTGAATGGTGCGCAGATCCGCGCCGGCTTCGAGAAGATGCGTGGCAAAGCAGTGACGCCTATGTTGTTCTCGAGATAGGCGTCACTATCTGGACTTCCAGACTATATCGAGTAGAAGACGAATCGGTTCAGTTGAACGCGCTTTTGTTGCGAGCTTCTGATCGATTGGGCTGATCTTGCTACTCGACATAGTCCTGCGGCGCTATAGGCCCTTCAGAAAAGCCAAGAGCTCATCATCGGGTTTGTAGCGGCCGGGCTTGCCTCCATTGAGTAATTTGGTCTTCGCGAGGATTTCCTCCTTCAGAGCAAGGTTTGCGTCGAGGTAGATCTGCGTAGTTTCAACGGACTCATGTCCAAGCCAGAGTGCGATCACAGCTCGATCGACACCGGCCTGAAGGAGCTCCATGGCCGTTGTATGGCGCAGTACATGCGGCGTCACATTCTTCCTCAGCAGCGAAGGACAACCCCTGGAAGCAGTGCCAATATGCTTCGCAAGAATGTATCGCACACCGTCACCGCTGAGAACGCGACCGCGAGCATTGGGAAACACCGTCTCCGTTTCTGTTTTCTCGAGTTCGTTTAACCAGTTTTTCAAAACGACCGTCGTTTGCTTGGTCAGCGGCGTGCAGCGCTCTTTGCGCCCCTTCCCCATACAGCGCAGGTGAGCCCCTGTACCGATGATGACATCCTGTCGCTTCAGCCCGGTCAACTCGGACAAGCGCAACCCGGTCTGGACCGCAACCATAAGCAGAGCGTGATCGCGGCGTCCAGACCATGTTTTCCGATCAGGGGCATTGAGAAGCGCGTCCACTTCCGCGCGTGTAAGGAAATGAATCTGCACACGATCATGCCGTTTGCCCGGAATCGCAAGAACACGCTGAATCTGAGCAGAGTGTGCCGGCGTCTCGTAGGCAGCATAGTGAAAGAACGAGCGAATCGCCGTTAGCCGGAGGTTGCGGCTGCGCGGAGTGATGCCTCGAGTTTTCTCCAGATCGTTGAGAAACGCCGCGAGCAAAGGTGCATCGATCTCTTCGAATGTCAATCGAGACGGCGATTTGCGCAGGTGTTTCTCGGTGTACTGCAGGAGGAGGCGAAATGTATCGCGATAGGAAGCAATGGTATGACGGCTTGCTTGCCTCTGGTGCATCAAACGCTCAGTGAAGAAGCCCTCCAGTAGGACAGCAAAGCTGGATGGGTTTTTCATTTCTGGGCCTTCCAGCGATCCTCCAGACGCTCAACTGCCAGCCCCATCAGCTCTGGACAGGCCGTCAGATACCAATACGTATCGGCTACATGGACGTGTCCGAGATAGGTAGAAAGAACAGGAAGACGTCGCTCGACATCTTTGTCACAGCGATACCACTCCACCAACGTCTGCACAGCAAATCGATGCCGCTTATGCCGGTATCGGCATAAGCGACAGCATGCCGACTCGCCGATTATGCCGAATCTAGCCAAGTAGTTCTCTAATTGGCTCCGTTTGGGGCCACGTTCTGCACTTTGCCGACAAATTGAATTCGGCATAATCCGGCTATCTTCTCCGAACTGGCTGTGACGCCAGTAAGGAGGAGATCATGCCCGAAAATTCTTTCCAAAACCTGGTAGCAGTCAAACGTCTTCCGGACCCATTAGTTGTCCAGCTTCGGATATTCACAACCGCACTGATAGAGCAAGGCTACGCAGATGAGACAGTGCGGTTGAAACTGCAGCTTCTCACGAATTTTGGGCAGTGGCTGAGACGAAAGAACCTCGCAGTCACGAACCTTGATGAAAGGTTCGTGGACGCATTTCTCAAGCGGAAGCGCCGAGTTCACAGGGGCAATTTAAAAACGCTCCAGCAGTTTCTCGATCATCTTCGAAAGCGTGACGTCATTCCCGCCCGAAATCTGCCTCGTGACAGATCACCGTTGGCTGACATTCTGAGCGGTACGAAAAGCATTTGGCCTGAGAGCGCGGGCTGGTCACCGACACGTCATCAATTACCAGTCTTTCATTCGTCAGTTTCTCGTCGAGCGCTTCCGAGGAAGACCTTTCCTTCTCAGAACAGTGAAACCTTCCGATATTTCAAATTTTGTTTTGCGGCATAGTCACAGCATGAGTGTCCGAAGAGCACAACTGGTGACCACTGCTTTCCGCTCTTTCTTCCGGTTCCTGTTTCAAAAGGGAGAACTGCAAACCAACTTGGCCGCTTCGGTACCCACGGTGGCGGATTGGCGGCTGTCCACCGTGCCCAAGTACCTGACCCGGAGGAAGTCGAACGGGTGCTCAAAGCCTGCAACCGTCGCACGGCGACCGGCCGCCGCGACTACGCCATCCTTCTTCTGCTTGCCCGTCTCGGCCTTCGGGCCGGGGAAGTGGTGGCGCTCCAGTTCGACGACATCAACTGGAGAGCCGGAGAAATCCTCGTTCGAGGCAAGGGTTGTTTCACGACCGGATGCCCCTGCCTGCGGATGTGGGCGAGGCCCTGGCGTGCTACCTGCGTCGAGATCGCCCTGCCTGCCAAACGCGCCGGGTGTTCGTTTGCATGAAGGCGCCACGCCGTGGCTTTGCTGGCCCCTCGACACTGACGACGATCGTTCGCCGCGCACTCGACCGCGCGGACTTACACCCCACTTCAAGGGTGCCCACTTGTTTCGTCACAGTCTGGCGACTTCCATGCTGCGCTCCGGGGCGACGATGGGAGAAATCGGAGAAGTTCTTCGCCATCGAGTCCCCAACACCACGGAAATCTACGCCAAGGTCGACTTCGATGGCCTGCGCTCACTGGCTCACCCCTGGCCGATCGGAGGTGCACAGTGAAGCCGCTGGAACAGGCATTGAACCGACTACCTTCGCGTCCGCCGCAGCCTTGGGTTCCGACTCCGGGAACCAGCAAGTCTGTTTGCGGAACTTTGTTGCGTTTCTCCAAGCCGAAGGCGCCTCCTACATCACCAGGGAACTGGCGCTTCGCTGGGCCACCCAACCCGCAAAGGCGCAACCCTCCACCTGGGCTTGGCGTTTGGGTATGGTCCGGCGCTTCGCCATGTGGCACAGTGCCATCGAACCGCGCACCGAGATTCCACCGCGGCCTTCTTCCGCATCGCTATCGACGCAAGCCCCCTCACATCTATAGCGACGAAGAGATCGAAAAGGCTCCTTCGCCGAGCCCAACAACTCCCCTCTCCCAAGGGCTCCGTGCCCGCACCTATACGACCCTTTTCGGCTCTGCTCGTAGTGACCGGAATGCGGGTGAACGAAGCCTTCGGTCTGGACCGAGCCGGATGTTGACCTCGATCACGGAATCCTTCACATACGGCGGACGAAGTTTGGAAAATCGCGCTACGTGCCGGTTCATCCTTCGACTGTGGAGAGCTCTGAAAAAGTACGCCGAAGTCAGAGATCGCATCTTCCCTGCACCACTCACTCCGGCATTCTTCATCTCCGAGCGGGGTAGCCGGATCACAGAATGGATGGCGCGATACACCTTCGCCAAGCTATCCCAACAAATCGGTCTCCGCGCATCGGCCAAGGGTCACGGCCGCGGTCCCCGGCTGCATGACATGCGTCATCGATTTGCCGCCCGCACCTTGATCCACTGGTATCGCGCCGGGCTCGACGTGGAACGAGAACTCCCGAAGCTTGCCACCTATCTTGGGCACGTCCACGTGAACGATACCTATTGGTACCTGGAAGCCGTGCCCGAACTCCTTCAGCTGGCCACCGACCGACTGATCGAGCGGGAGGTGCAGCCGTGACTTCCTGCCAGCTTTCCTTCTCTCCTTCAATCCTTCTTTACCGACTCGCCTGCTTCGCCAGCAGCAAGCGAGCCCGCATACCATCGCGGGATATCGCGATTCCTTCCGCCTGCTTCTGCAGTTTGCCAAAGAACGGCTCGGCAAAAGCCCATCCAAACTCAGCATCGAAGACCTCGATGCGCCCTTTATTGGTCTTTTCCTCGATCACCTGGAAAGCGTTCGCAAAAACAGTGCTCGCACGCGGAACATCGCCTGGCAGCCATCCACTCTTTCTTCCAGTACGTGGCTTTAGAGGAGCCCGCGCATGCGCTGCATTGCCAGCGGATCCTGGCCATGCCCAATAAACGCCACGAACGGCGGCCGATCGAGTTCCTCAACCGGGAAGAGATCGATGCGCTGCTGGCGGTTCCGAATGCTTCCACCTGGATCGGGCGTCGCGATCGGACCCTTCTTCTGGTCGCGGTCCAGACCGGTCTACGGGTCTCCGAGTTGATTGGCCTGAACTGCCAGGATGTCGTGCTGGGACCGGCGCCCACGTGCGCTGCCTGGGAAAGGGCAGAAAACAACGTTGCACGCCTCTCCGTCCGGAAACAGCAAAGATGCTGGCGCTTGGCTACGCGAACGCCACGGTCTGCCCGAAGATCCGGTCTTTCCCAGCATCCGCGGCGGTAGACTCAGCCGCGATGCGGTCGAACGTCTCATCACGAAATACACCCATCGTGCCGAACCAACTTGCCCGTCCCTCAAGCAGGAAGAACGTCACCCCACATGTTTGCGGCATGCCGCAGCCATGGACCTTCTTCACCATGGTGTGGATCGCTCCGTGATCGCGCTCTGGCTCGGACACGAATCCGTGGAGACAACCCAGATGTATCTCCATGCGGACATGCGGCTGAAGGAGAAAGCGCTCTCGCGCACTGCGCCGCTCGGCGTCAAGCCAACACGATACCGGCCTGATGACAAACTGCTGGCCTTCCTGGAAAGTCTCTGATTATGCCGACTCAGAACACGACCCGAGCCCCTCCAGACGCTCTATTGCACATAGTACTCGGCATAATCCGGGAGTCGGCATGCTGGCGAAAATCGTGCAGGCGCGGTCCATGGCTAGCGCATTCGCCACGCAGACCTGTCTGTCGAGACAACACATAGAATGTCCTCCGGACTTCCGCACCGTCCAATCGGTTTCCTCGCTTCGAGATGAAAAAATAGTCAGAAGGCTGGTGGCCCTCGACGTATCGATTCCGACGCGCCTTGTACGCCGAGAGCATCCTTCGGGTTGAGCTGTGGAGCGGAACCAAGCGGGACTTGCCAAACTTTGTTCCATGAACCGTTAACACAGCGTTCTGCAGATCCACGTCGTTCAGGCGGAGTGAGAGAGCTTCACTCACGCGCAGACCCGACACAGCCAGCAGGCCGAGCAAACCGTAGTAGGTCCACCTCCGCAGCGCATCATTCGGTGAGAGGTCAAGAGAAGCCTTCAGCAGTGCGCAGATTTCATCGGGCGTATATAAATAGGGTCGCGCCCGCTTTGGCCGAAACGGCAACAGCCCCCACGGCGGGATCTCCGCCCGTGGGTCTGTAGCACTCCGATATCGGGCAAAGCCGCGGACGAAGGTTAACCGCTGAGCCCAGTGCGCTGGTTGAGCAGTGGCAGGTCTCTGAGCCCACTCCAGTGCCAGTCGAGTGGTGATATGGGAAGTTTTCTTGCGCTCCAAGAAGGAAACGAAATCCTGTAAACCAACACCGGCGTCATGCAACTTAAATCCCAGAGCACGTCGCATCGCGAGGTAATCTTGCAGAGCTTCGCGTAGCGTGTTCATCGGGTACCTCCCGGCCAGGGAAGTGCCAGTGTTCGTAGGGAGGGGAGATCCACTTTGGCGTAGATGGAGGTAGTTTGAGGGTGGCGATGCCGCAGGAGTTCGCCGATTTCAGCCAAAGACGCACCCTGGCGTAACATCTCGGTGGCCAGGGTGTGCCGAAACTGATGCGCACCTTTTCTAGGACACTTGATTCCGGCACGTGCCAACGCATGTCGGACAACCGTGCTCACCGCCTGTGAGCTCTTGAAACTGAATGCCGGTGCGTGTCCCCTCAAGAGCACGCACCTGCTCTTCGATCGTGGGCGTCCGTTTTTCAGATAAGCTGCGATCGCTTTTCCGACATCCGCCGGTAATGGAAGCTGGGCGCTGCGATCACCTTTGCCGCGCACGGTGATATATCCGGCCTCCCAATCGATGTCCTCCAATTCAAAGGACACGACTTCTCCAGCTCGCACCCCTAGTCGCGCCAGCAACAACAAGATCGCGTAGTCGCGGCGACCGATGGCGGTTTTACGGTCGCAACTGGCCAGCACTCCCTTGACATGTTTGAGCGGTAAGCTTCTCGGGATCGACGCTGAAGACCAATCCGCCACGCAAGGAACGCAAGCGGCAAGATCCGCTCGGATATAGTCTCGATACCGCGCGTACTGTAGGAACGAGCGCACCGCAGTGGTCATCAACTTAGCCTGCTTCCGGCCGAGCGATGACGCACAGCGCCGCACAAAACCAATGACATCGGCGGCACTGAGCAGGGAAAGATTTATCGGCCCGATTCCGAAACGGTGTTTCAATAATTCCTTGGCTAAAGACACGTAGCGGATCACCGTGGTCGGTGCCAGAACACGCTCCTGTTGAAGGTACAAACTGAACTCGTCTTGCAGCTTATCGATCGGCGTCTTCTCGACGAATTCGACCGGTGTTACGACAAGATTTTTCTGCTGCAGCAATTCAAGGAAAGCCTTCAGGCTTGCAGCATCACCAGGTCTGGTGCGTCGGGACCGAGCTTTGAATTCGAGGTAGCCCTCCAAATGCATCGACGTCAGGTCTGAGACAACCAGATCTCGCTGTCTCGACCATTGGCTAAGTTCAGCGACAAGCTGCAGTCGCCGACGCGCGTACTGTCGAGAATAGCCTTGCTCGCACAGCTGCTGAGCGAACTCGTCAATGTAAGGGCCCAATGGACTTTCGCGCTTGCTCAATAGGGTGTGAGGGCTTTTGAAAAATCGTTCCATGTAGTTCTCCTTTCGCACTCGCTTGACGCGGTGGGAGAACCAACACTATGTCGAGAGAAACTCTACAAAAATGGCTTGGTTATGGGATCACAGGGCTCCTACTCGACATAGTCTGGAAGTCCAGATAGTGGCGTAGCGTGTGGGGGTATATGACCTTCTGCAGGGCAGCCCGCCGGGCGGCTTCTTTGCAGGCGTGATAGATCCCCTTGGGCGTGATGGGGCGATCACTGCTTCGGCCATACCTGCTAGGAAACAGCCATACACTAGGCTTCCATCGCAACCGGCGCCAGTGTTGGCGGAGTTCGTCAAGCAACTTTGGACTGAGCAGCACATCCCGGTCTTTGCGGCCTTTGCCGCCTCGGACGTGAATCACCATGCGCTGACTGTCGATGTCACTCACTTTTAAGCGCGCGAGTTCGGCACGCCGGAGTCCGGTGGCGTAGAGAGTCATTAGCAAAGTGCGATGCAAGGGAGGGCGAGCTGCATCGATCAGCCGCGCCACTTCTTCCTGGCTCAAGATCGTCGGTAAGCGACGCGTTTTTTTTTGGGTAGGGGGTCTCTTCCACGCTCCAGGCCTTCTTGAGAGTTTTAATGTAGAAAAATCGGAGAGCTGCCAAGCGTTGCCGAACCGTGGGCGTTGCCAATTTCTGTTTTTGGAAAAGTTCGGCTTGGTATTCGCGAATATGCCGAGGGCCCAAGCGGTCTGGAGGAAGATGGAACCGTCGAGAGAAATCTTCGACGGCGCGGATATAACAATCTATGGTAGTCTCTGCATAATTACGACGCTGGAGTTCTTCCAGCATCATTTTTCTTAGACGGGTCACAGGGACACCTCCTTGTGACCCAAACTTATCTCAGTCTTCAGGCAACCACTGTTCTTCGTGCCTCACGCGTAGCGTCCGCCGCCGGGCGGCTTGGTTCAAACGGGGTTTTGGGAGATCACATCCGATATCGATAGGCTCCTAAAACGGACTGCGAACTCTGTCCAGCAGAACAAGCAATGGGAGTTGCTCGAGGCCTGTAGAGCAGGCGGGATTGTGTTCCTTGCGTTCGCGGCGCTGGGCCACTCCTTCGAGCCGAGACTGCTCGAAGATAGTGTCATCAAGAAAGTCGCCGCCGGCGTAGGTAAGACCGCTGCCCAGGTTTGTATCGCTTGGGGGCTCCAGCGAGGCACCGCCATCCTGACGACCTCGAAAAATGCGGACCACATCCGCGAAAGCTTTGGCGTGTCGCCCCTTCCGGAAAGTGCGATGAAGGAGATTGACGGGATCACGACGCGCTATCGATTCAACAAAGTCGTCGAAACCGGTCTTCCTGGGTTCATCCCTCGGGAAGCAGACCGCAAGGATGCCACGGCTAAATAAGTGACACTTTCAATTGGCCGAACGATGCAGGAGGAATTCCTAAGATATGGCTCGACTGCTATCGGTGAACGTGGGGCTTCCGCGCGATATCGTGTGGAAGGAGCGCACGGTACACACCGGGATCTGGAAGCGTCCGGTGCGTGGTCGCTGTAGCGTCGGCCGCTTGAATCTCCAGGGAGACGGTCAAGGCGACCTGGCCGGGCACGGAGGTGAGCATCGAGCCGTCTTCGTTTATCAGATTGAGTCCTACCGCTATTGGCAGGAGCAGTTGAAAAGAACTGATTTCGTCCACGGACAGTTTGGCGAGAACGACTGTGATTTTCACTACCATCAACGCCGAGAAAACCCGTCCACCAAACGTGATTGGTAGGACGAAAGAGAAAAACTTAATTTTCATCGGTCGCAACATGGGGAGTTTCGACTGGATTACACGAGACTTAGGATGTGAGGAATTATATGACTTGGGAAGGCACTATGTTGGCGGGTCTAATTTTCGTTCGTTCGAAGGCAAGTTAACAACCGCACCGATGGCTGCAAAGGCGGCGTTAGGAGTTCCATTGATGGAGTTGGGAGACCGAATCTCAGCAGAAGCGATAGTAAGGCTTGATCTACCAGAGGGCACGATCGCACACGTAGACAATTTCGGAATGATGAAGTTGACCGGGAAATGTGAGAACGCGACGGAGGGGCAACAATACAGGATCTATTTTAAGGGAAAGCAGTTTAATGCGGTGTTCGGAAGGCGACTTATGTCATACGACACCGGAACGTGGGTTCTTTTCCCAGGTAGTTCGTTCGGCCTCTACGAATTGGGCAAAGTGCGCCAACTGGGAGCCGAAAAGATCGGGGCGGTTGTTGGAGATGTGCTGAGGTGGGAAAGAATCTGACGCTTTTCACGCCAGAAATCAAGAAAGCTGCTCAGAAACGGGCATTCTACTGGCGTGATAGAAGTAACTTGGGAATTTCTATCATAACATCGATAGGAACGCACATCCAATCCTTCCAATCGCTCGTGGATTTCTGCAAGTGAGTCAAGTCTCTGGAACCCGAGACCGAGGCCCTCAGCCGTTTTTCGACCAAGGGTCTCTACTGTCTCGCGCACTCTAGGATTTCGCCTTGAGCGCTTCTTGGAAGTGCTTGGCGTCAACGCCTGCTTTTGCCCGCCGCTCCCAGGTCATCTTGGGTCCCTGCGGTCCGTACACCTTTACGAATTGCGCTTTTGTTGGGCGTCCGGCCAGGGCAAAGAGGCGCGTGCCCTCTGCGATGTGCGCGCGAGCGGCCTTGGACCTCACTTGCGCCTGCTTCGGTTTCGCGAGTTTCTTGGCTTTCTTGACTGACTTTCCTTTCTTCGTTTTCATTTTGCGTTCCTCCTCTGGAACGCGGTGAACCATAGCTAAGTATTTACTGAAACGTAATCACTCTAGAAGTACTGTTTTTGTGGGTACGGAAGTGCGCCGTGAAGGTGAAGGGCTTATGCTAGCGGATGGCAATGTGCGTGGCGGTGAACATGAAGACGTCTGTGGACAAAGACCACATTGACTTGCTGCGATGTGGCTCCGTCGTGTCAAGTTTCGCGGGAGCATTTGGAAGCGCATTGCGCGAAACGCGGCTGACAGCGATGCTTGGTTACTTGATAGCACTTGAGCCAGAGCGGTTCTGTAAAATCTTCGCGTTCCGTGGCAGGCCGCTTTCCGTGAGCTTGGAGACGCGACATGAATTGGACCGCTCAGACATTCTGGTAGACACCACCGAAGGCCGGGGGGTGATTGAGGCGAAAGTCACAACGGCAGACCCATTCCGCCAATCACTTAAATACCCCGCTAACTGGCGCGTGCTTTTGACGGAGCACTCGCCGTCCGACACGCAGAAACGACTACGCGAAGTGGAGTATTTTCGCTGGAGGGCTTTGGAAGAACCGCTCCGCCAATTGGCACGGTCGCCGGACAATCGGGTCCGTTTTGTCAGCCAGGACTTGCTCGGTTATTTGGGAGAACACGCTATGATCAAAACAAATAAGTCGGTGGAACTCTATGCGCGGGAAATCAACAACGAAGAGACACTGGCACTGTTCTTGAAGGCACGGATGTACGGTTGCCGTTACGAAAAGAGTAGCCGTCTACCTGAGGCGCTCTATTTTGCCCCGCACTTTGGGCAACAGATAGCCCGCAAGCATCCAGGTGTGCAGGTTGGAATAAGCTACGTCGCAAGCATTGAATGTGTGGAGGTCATAGAAACCTGGAAAGAATTGTTGCAGGCCGTACGAGAAGTCAGAGGCAAGCAATGGCAAAACAGCCACATGTTTCTGCTGGAAGCGCTGCATAGGGGCTGGGAATGGGGCGACTACAAGCGGAACTTCCTGTTTCTCTCAACTCCTCGCCTGGTGTTCAATCCGCCTGTGCTGAAAGAGAATCTTCAAAAAGGTTCAGGCTGGCTCAGTAAGCGGTTTTTCTCCTTTGATACCCTCTTTGCGGCGTGGGGTTGCTGACGGGAACAAGCAATGGATATTCATCGCTGTTCTCCTGCCAACGCTTGGCAGAAGGGAAGTACCGTTTGAGGGGTTTGAATCGGTACTTTTGGCGGGTCGGGGAGGCGCAAACCCTATAGCGGCAAGGCTTTAGAGTTTTAGGTCGTGGGTTCGTCCTTCACCATATCTGTACCCAGCAATAGCGCATCTCCGGTTTGCAGCTGAGAACTTAGATTTCGCAGGATCATTCGCGCTTCTTCAGGCGAAAAGTTGCCGATGCTTGTGCCGATGTAGAGCGCGAGTGTCGTGCCGTCGAAGGGCTCGAGTTGTAGCGGGTGAGTTCGTGCCGTCGAAGGGCTCGAGTTGTAGCGGGTGAGTTATATAGTTCCGGACGATAGGCTGTATGCGAACCTCCGGTAACTCGTAGGCGATGTTTTGGCAGGCCAACTCGAGAGCGTCGGAGGAGACATCGACTGGAATGTAAGAGACATCGTCCGAAATGCGCAAAGCAGCTTCAAGCAAAATGACGGTTTTCGCGGCTGTGCCAGCACCCAACTCAACGAGGCGCAGTGGCGACGTTCGGTCGCCGTGAGCTGCAGCAACGATCGCATCCGCGTGCCTCGCCAAGATGTCTCTCTCCGTACGGGTGGGGTAGTACTCGGGAAGAGTCGTGATGCACTCGAAAAGACGCGACCCCCCTGCATCGTAGAACATCCAGGGCGAGAGCGAGCGTGGCTGTCCGCTCAAGCCGCGCCGAACCCCGTGGATAAGTGCTTGGCGTGTGTCCGCTGTTGCGGTGCGCTCGATGCCAAGTACGTAAGGGTACGTAGCCATGTGCGCGAATCCTTTCAGTTCGCCAAGCGAATCCCGGCGAAGTGCCATCTCGTTGCCGGTGAAAAGAAATTCCGATACCTCGCGCGAATATGGCTTGCAGGAGTCATGCACGAAAAAAGTTGCTCAACATCCCTGTATTTTTCTCGTTCATAGCCAGCGACTGACTATTTTCGTATCCTTCTTTTCAGTCCGAAACCTGCTGCGCGTCCCCTGCATTTTGTCTTCTAAGTGACGGCGCAGATGGCGTCTGGCGTGGAAGACCCGCGCTTTAACCGCGGCAACGGAGAGACCGAGGCGTCGAGCGGTTTCCGCGCTGGTGAGCCCTTGCAATTCACGAAGAAAAACTACATTTCGCAAATTTTCCCGAAGGTGTGAAATCGCCTGAGTTACCGTTGCGCGGAGTTCATTCTTGGCCAGAATTTCTTCCGGACCAGGACCACCGTCCCTGAGACCGAAGGAGAGAGACTCTTCGTCGCCACGGCTGTTGTCCTCGGGAAGCAACGGGTTTGCGCGTCGCTGGCGAAGCAGCATCAGCGCTTCATTAATAGCAATGCGGGTCACCCAGGTTGCAAAAGCGGAGTCTTCGCGAAATCGGCTGAGGTTCGTGAACGCATGCTGAAACGATCGTTGGGCAGAATCCTCCGCATCTTCCTGATTGCGAAGTATCCGGTAAGCGGTGTGATAAATTTGTCGTCTATGACGCTCGTAGAGTTCTCCAAAAGCGTTGGCGCGCCCTGCTTTTGCCTGTGCAACCAGCCAGCGGTCATCGTTTGATGCGACTTTTGCAGCGCTTTGGCACGCGCCTTCCCGTCGCCCTCTAATTGTTTGTACGCATTGAACATTCATGGCTTCTTCTCCCCCTTCGACGCAATCGCTCGAGCAGGTAACCAACACCCGCGATTAAGCCAGCACGGCGGAGGGGAAACAATTGGACGAAAGTATCGGCGATACGTTCGTATGAGCGACTGCGAGCTGCAACACTCACGGTTGCATTTCTATTTCTATTTGGAAATTCCGACAATTTCTCTGAACGATTCGAGAGCAAGAGAAGGCGCATTCACAAAAAAACCTCATCTTTTTCTTCTCACGGGCTTCTAACTAGGAGAAGAACGGAACATTCGAAGGGTCGGGAGCCATCAAAGGAGTCAGGCCATGATTCGCGCCGCGGGAATCAGAAAAGGTCAGAGAGAGATCCCATCCGGCGATGCCGAACGATACCAAAGTATCGACGATACCTTGGTCCAATTGTGTGTGCCGCAGACTTGTGATGGGATGGCTTCTGAGCAGCCCGATTCATTCGGAATGCAGCACAACAGGAACGAAGGAGAAGGAACATGAAAATACTGATGGTGCTCACATCGCACGACACACTTGGCAATACCGGGCTTAAGACCGGGTTCTGGCTTGAAGAGTTCGCAGCTCCGTACTTTGTTTTCAGGGATGCAGGTGTACAACTGACCCTCGCCTCACCGAAAGGCGGGCAGCCGCCGCTCGATCCGAAAAGCGATCTGCCTGCAAATCAAACGCCAGCGATGGCTCGGTTCAAGAAAGAGGAGATGAAGCTCATGAAGGTTGTGCCGTTCCTTGTCGAAGATGAACTGCTGCGACTCGGCGCTATATTCGAGAAGATGGCGGACTGGCAGCCTTTCTCCATCGTTGATGGCCGCCTCATTACAGGACAGAATCCCGCGTCCTCGACATCCGCGGCCCAAGTGCTTATGAAGCTAGTCGGGGAGAGAGCGGCTCACGCTTCTGCTTGAGTTGAAGATCACATCGGTTCGCCGATAACGGCGGCCAAGGCAATTTCGCCGCCTTAGCCGCGAAGGTCTAAAAGGACGTGGCGCTGGGCAGCAGCAGGCAGTAGCGATCAATTGAAAATCGAAATACCTATTGCGCGCCACTGCGGTCACCAAAAAAGTGCATCTCTCGATTGTTTCTGGTTATCCAAGTAACGACGAAACGGCAGTCGCCAATGAAGGAGGGCGTATGTCAAACGAGAAAACAGGAAGTGCCGCCAGTGCGAGTCGTGCGCTGCAACCCACGGAAAGCAATCCTCTCGACTTTGTGCCCGACAAAATCCCTTTCGACACTCCGTATGGCTCACCGATATCACTAGACCGAGCCCAGGCGGTTATTCAGGCGGCGGTGGCAGAGGCGAAGAAACGGAATTGGAAGATGAACATAGCGGTGGTCGATTCCGGCGGCAACCTCGTCGCCTTTCAACGAATGGACGGCGCGATGCTTGCCTCCATTCAGATTGCCGAACACAAGGCGCGAGCAGCCGCGACCTTCCGGCGCCCAACCAAGGTCTTCGAGGACGGTATCAACCTGATGCATCTCAACTATCTGCTCGCGTTCGATGGAGTCATTGCGTCTCGCGGCGGCATTCCACTGATCGAGCAGGGAGTGATTATCGGCGCCATCGGTTGTTCGGGAGGCACGGATTCCCAGGACGAGATCGTCAGCAAGGCAGGCGCGGCAGTAATCAACCAACTGCCGGCAGACGAACAAATGATCCAGATCTCGAGAAAGCGTTGAGGACAATCAACCGGTTTCCGAGAACAAACAAATACACAGGAGAATGCCATGACAACTGCAAGCGCACTTACGAAGCCCGCACAGATTCGCGTGACCCGGCGGTCGCCCGCCTATTGGCGCGTCACGATCGACAACCCGCCGATCAACGTGATGGGCCCGGAAATGGTCCGGGAGTTCCAGGAAGTCATCAACGCTCTCGAGGCCGACGAGCAGGTCAGGGTCGTGGTCTTCGACAGCGCGGTCGACGACTACTTCCTGAATCACTCCGATTTCACGGCCAAGCTCGAGGACCTGACCTCCATGCCGGCGGGTCCCACAGGCTTGCCGCCTTGGCCGGACTTTCTCGTGCGTCTGACCCGCTTGCCGGTCGCCTCCATCGCCCTCATCCGCGGCCGTGCGACCGGCAACGGCAGCGAGATCACGCTGGCCTGCGACATGAGTTTTGCCAGCCGCGAGAAGGCCATCATCTCGCAATGGGAGGTGGGCGTGGGAATGGTCGCCGGCGGCGGCCCCATGGCCCGGCTGCCGCGGCTCATCGGCCGAAACCGCGCCCTCGAGGTGCTCTTGACCTCGGAAGACATCAGAGCAGACCAGGCCGAGGCCTACGGCTACATCAATCGCGCCCTGCCCGACGCCGATCTGGACGCGTTTGTAGAGGCGCTCGCGACCCGGATCGCCAAGTTCGACAAATGGGCGATCGCCAAGACCAAGCGCCTCGTCAACACCAGCCTGCCGCCGGACGTCGAGCTCGGCGCCGGGTGGGATGCGTGCATCGCTTCGCTCGGGCGACCTGCCGCCCAGGATGGGATCAAAGCGCTGATGGCGCGCGGCTTCCACAAGCCGGGCGATGTCGAAAATCGCCTCGGATACTACCTGGGCCAAATCGCGCGCTAGGCCGGCGCGCCCGACGGGATTCTCAACTTCCAGGAAGTTCGAGGATGGGACGCGTCAGAAGCCAAGCTTGGCGGACGCACGTTTAGCATGGCTGTAGTGATGTCTAACATATTCTGTGCACCATATCGAAAGGAGCCATCAATGAACGCCGTACAAGTCGAACAGAAAAGCTATGAGATGCCCCCGCGAGAGGGAATCACCATCGCGCATTTTCTCACCGTCGCCGATGTCGAGCGATCGGCTCGCTACTACGAAAAGGTCTTCGGCGCTCGCATTCTGACCATGGGTGACGGCAACGCGCCTCCGTACCTTCAGCTTGCGAATATCTGGATGATTCTGAATGTTGGGGGCGGGCCGACCCCGGACAAGCCGACGGTAACGCTCAGCGTCCCCGACCCGAATCACATCAACAGCTTTATGAATTTCCGCGTTGCGGATATTCAAGCGTGCTACGAATTGTGGAAAAGCCGGGGAGCCGAGTTCATCACGCCGCCGATTCCCAAGTACGGCGAGATTCGCTGCTACATCCGCGATCCTGACGGTTACATTATCGAGGTCGGACAGAGCACCGACTCTCAAGTACGGTTAGCGCTCGGCGCGGATAGGATGCCGACTCTGCGCCTCGTCGTCGCGCTTCTGCCAATTTTGCTTTGAACAGTCACTCGCTCTGACATCGAAAGGAGTACCAGATGGATCGGCACAAATGGACTGAAAGAGACCGCGCGCGTGACCGCGCCTGTCGCGTCGAACACGCTTAGTGTGAACGTTTTTACGGCCCCGGGAAAGACGATGGTCGGCGAGCGGCCAAAGCCCTTCGGCGAAGCGCTCGGCTTTGACCCGATCACGTCGACTTTAATCTTCGGCGAGTACGACGCGGTGCTGGTGGACGCAATGGGGACAGTGGCTGAGGCCGAGGCTCTCGCGGATTGGGTCGCTCTGCACAACCGCAACTTGGAGACCATCTATATAACGCACGCCCATTTCGACCACTTCTACGGTCTGAGCATTCTGCTCGACCGTTTCCCGGGCGCTCGGGCGATAGCAACGCCCAAGACGGTGAACGCCATGCAGATGTCTTTCTCTCCCGCAGTGGAGCGGTTAGCCCGCCGGCTCTTTCCTGGGCAAGTGGCCACCAAGTTGGTTCCGCCTGAGCCCTATGAGCACGACACGTTCACTCTTGAGGGCCACGAATTGCGCATCATCGAGCAGGGCCGCACCGATAGTCCCGATTCGACGTCTCTACACGTTCCATCGATCGGCCTGATCGTCGCTGGCGACGTTGTGTACAACCAATGCCGCATGTACGTCGGCGACACCACCCCCGAGAGCCGAAAGAATTGGATCGCGGCGCTAGACCGGTTAGCGGCGCTGAACCCGGCGATTGTTGTCGCCGGTCACAAGAAGCCTGGCGCGCCCGACTCTCCCTCGACGATCCAAGACACCAAGCGTTACCTGCAGGACTTTGATCGGCTGCAGAAAACCGCGACATCCGACCAGGAGCTGTTCGATCAGATGACGGAGCTGTACCCGCATTGGGTAGCCAATCAGTCGTGGTTGATGTTCGGATTCCCCGGGGCATAACCCACATCAACCGCGGTGGCCCGTCCTCGCGCACTTTGGAGGAAGCCGCGGACGATGAGCTAGCTCATATTCAGGAGAACAGATGTCGATTTCAAAAAGGAGAAGAACAATGACAACTAAAGGAAAAGTCTTAGTGCTAGTCTCGAGCGGTCGTGGCCTGCCCTTGAAAGATGGCAAGGTTTATACCGGCGCTGGTTACTATCTCAACGAGCTTACGGTTCCGGTTCGCGCCCTGATGAAGGAGGGCTACGAAATCACTTTCGCCAACCCCAAAGGCAACGCGCCCCAAGTGGATGTGCATTCAGAGGTCGCCGATTTCTTCGGCGGGGACGCGGCCAAGCTTCAGGACTATATGATATTCCGCGACGGCCTGACTGGGCTCAGAGATCCAACTCGCATCGGGGATGTCATCGCATCAGGCCTGGATCAATATGACGCTGTTTTCGTCCCCGGCGGCCATGGCCCGATGATCGATCTTCTCGATGATCCCGACGCTGGCACGGTGATGAGACATTTTCATGAAACATCCAAGCCTACGGCGGTGCTCTGCCATGGCCCGATTTCACTTCTCTCAGCTCTTCCGAATTCGAACGGAGGTGGTGGGAGCGCTGGCAGCGGGCGATGCCGCTGGAGCGCGGGCAAAGGCTCAAGGATGGATTTATTCTGGATATAAGATGACCATCTTTTCGACGGCGGAAGAGCAGCAGCGGGAGCCGCTTGAGATTGGTGGTAAGGTTCTCTTCTACCCGGACTTCGCCTTGCGTACGGCGGGCGGTGACGTAAGTGTGGTCGCTCCATGGAAGAGCTACGTCCTTCAAGATCGCGAGTTGATCTCAGGTCAGAACCCGTTCTCGGACGAAGCGCTTCTGAAACTTCTTCTACCGGCGCTCAACGAGAGAAAAAGTGAGGCGGCTGGCGCATCCTGAGTCGGATCAAATCTTCGCTACTGAACCAGCCAGAACCTACATCAACCGATGATGCGAATGTTTCCTCGTGCACCATGGAGGTTTGCATGTCTCAGAAAACCAGCGCCGTGAAGCCTGCACAGCAAAGCGAAGTCCGGCCTCACCAGCTCGGTCAGGACGCTTTCAAAACCATCTTGCCCGAAGATGTCGATTGGAAACCGTTCCCGGCGTTCCCACCATCCGTTCGGCTGGCCGTCGTCGTGGGTCAGCCCTCGGAGCCCGGTCCTTACACAATTAGGGTCAAAGTGCCCCATGGCGAGAAGCTGATGCCTCACAAGCACCCGGAGGATCGAGTCTATACCGTGATTTCGGGCATATTTTATATCGGACTGGGTGATGAATTCGACGCGAGTAAGTTGGAAGCCTACCCGTCCGGCGCCGTGATCATTCTCCCTGGCAACACGCCCCATTTCCACTGGGCGAAATCCAGCGAGTACGTCACGCAAGTAACCGCGATGGGGCCGCTTGGACTGGAATACCTCAGCGCGAAAGACGATCCGCGAAACAACAACTCGTAGGAGGAGCCTGAACAGCTGTTTGTAGGTCCACACAAACGAGTTTTCCGGTCTTGAGTTTGGAGCGCAAGATGAGCGATCAACAAAACAAGGAGGAGTCTTCTGGAGTGCGAGATCAAGAGATCCGCGCGGCACTAGACCAGCATTGGGCGGCGTCCGATGCCAACGATTTTGAAACGGAGCACCTCATCTATCTCGAGGACGCGGTGCTGGAATACCCGCAGTCAGGCGAGCGAACGCGCGGTCGACGCAACATACAGGGCCAGCGCGCCAGTCAGCCAAACAAAAAGCGGTTTTCTATCCGGCGAATCATTGGTGGCGGCGAACTTTGGGTCACCGAACTCATCCTGACCTATGACGGCAAGCCGTCCCACACCGTGAGCATCATGGAGTTCAGTGGCGACAAGGTTTGGCGTGAAACACAGTACTTTGCGGATCCATTCGTGGCTCCCGCATCGCGCGCAAAATGGGTCGAACGGATGGACGCATAATTTCGAGGCGGAGGGACAAGAGATGAATTGGAAACAGTTGGTCCAGTTTGCGCTGCAGGGTAGCAGTGATTTGGAACAGTACGCCATCCTGCTGGTTCGCGTTTCGATTGGGCTATTCTTCGCCATCTCCGGGGCAAACAAATTGTTTGTCGCTGGCGGCACGAAACCTGTTTACGACACGCTCGTTAAGGCCAAAATCCCGTTTCCCCGACTGACGGCTTATTTCGTGGCGGGTGTCGAGTTCGTTTGCGGATCCTTGGTGACCGTGGGGCTTCTTTCGAGCCCGGCCTGCGTGGCTTTAATGATCGATATGATTGTGGCCACGCTGACCAGCGCGGTTTCCACCTTGCCCAAAGGACTTTCGGCTCTAAGCTGGCTCGACGATTTCCTCTACCTTCCGGAAGTCCTGTACGTGCTCTTCTTTATCTGGCTGATCTGCTCTGGTCCAGGAAAGTTCAGTGTCGATTACTGGCTCGCCGGCAAGTTACTGTGGTGATCGACTGAAGCAAATCGACGCCGGTCTCTTGGAAGGGTCCGGCAATGTTCGGATCGCGTGTGAATTCGATTGGAGCGAAATAGAATGCCCGAAGAGATCAACCATGCTCGCCGCTTTCTTCTCAATACCTTCTTTGCCGGTTCGGCCATAACTCTTACGGCTGCCGACCTGGGCATAGTCGGTCCAGGGGACGCGCGATCCTCCAAGGACGGCCTGGCAGGTGCGACCCCGATTCAGCTGCCGACTCAAACTCAAAGAAAGGACCGCCGAATGGAACACCCGACTTTGTATCGCACGATGCAGATTGATGGGCTCTCCATCTTTTACAGAGAGGCAGGCCCGAAAGACGCTCCAACCCTTCTACTTTTGCACGGACTACCCTCTTCCTCGCGGATGTTCGAGCCTCTTTTCGCCCGGCTCTCCGATAGCTTTCATCTCGTTGCGCCCGATTACCCCGGCTTCGGACACAGTGACTGGCCGGACCCGAAACAATTTGCGTATACCTTCGATCACATCGCCGAGATCATGGACCACTTCACCGAAGCGCTCGGACTCTCGCGCTACGCGCTTTATATGCAGGACTACGGCGGTCCGGTGGGGTTTCGCATGATATTGGCACATCCAGAACGGGCGCAGGCTCTCATCGTCCAGGACGCGGTCGCGCACAACACAGGCCTCGGCGAGAATTGGAAAACGCGTCGCGCTTTTTGGACCGATCGGGCGGCCTATGAAAGCGCCCTTCGCGGAAATCTCCTGTCGCTTGAAACCACCAAGGCGCGCCATGCGGGCAACGATCCCAATGTGGAACGCCACGACCCGGACCTTTGGACGGATGAATTTTATTTTCTCAACCAGCCAGGCCAGGCCGATATTCAAAGCGATCTCTTCTACGACTACCGAACCAACGTCGACGCCTACCCCAAGTGGCAGACGTGGATGCGCGAGAAACAGCCGCACCTACTCGTGATCTGGGGCAAGTACGAGAGTTCATTCGATCCCTCCGAGCCGGAAGCCTATCGGCGGGATGTGCCAAAGGCTGAAGTGCACATCGTCGACGGGGGCCATTTCGCGCTCGATACCGCTCCGGATGAAATTGCCCAGCTCGTTCGGGGCTTCATGGGCCGAGAAAGTGCTGCCGCCGCATGACAGCCGCTTGGCGATTTGATCCAAGGAGAACTTTAAAAGACATTAAGGTGGTCCCGTACCCATCAAAGGAGCCCGACAATGCGCCCTGACATTGTGCCCGGAGGTGTCTTCCCCAATTACGAGTTGCCGGATCAAACGGGCACACTGCGCAAGCTCAGCGAGCTACAGGGCGACGATCCGCTGGTCCTCACGCTCGCGCGCGGCCACTATTGCCCGAAGGAGCACCAGCAGCATTTGGAACTCGCCGGGTTCTACCCGAAGATCGCGGTGGCGTACACTCAGATCGCCACGATCGCCACCGACGATCACCATACTCTTCAGGAATTCCGTGCGTCGGTCGGTGCCCAGTGGCCCTTCCTCTCCGACCCTGAGCGAAAGGTTCAGAAGGACCTCGACATCCAGGAGTATACCGACCCCGAACACAATCCGATGATTCCGCACACGCTCGTGCTCAAGCCGGGCCTCGTGATTTACAGCATCTATAACGGCTACTGGTTCTGGGGCCGTCCATCGGTCCTCGACCTCTGGCAAGACCTGCGCGCGGTAACGAGTGAAATCCGCCCAGACTGGGACCTGAGTACTCCTGGACTCCGCGAAGCATGGAATGCGGGTGACTTCTCGCGTTTCCACGGCTGGAACAAGCAGGGCAGTGTGGAGAATGTCCCGACTGTACGGAAGAAATAGCACGGCCCCAACTCCAATCTCCTTGCCCGGCTTTGGATCAAGTGATTGAAGTTCGTTTTTCTGACCACTAGAGAATACTTGTGGCAGGCCTCAAGGGTATATCTTCGACAGGGGGAACTTATGGATCACAATGAGTCAGTGCGGAAATTCGAACATTTAATGTTGAAACAGGCAGACCGCGCGCGCGAAGCGGCAATTGAGCTTGAGGCTTTGGTTTTGCAGATGCCGAGCGAGAAATCTCGGCAACTCGCGGAGCTACAAGTAAAGGCAAGCCGCAAACAAGCCAAGGAGTTTCGCGAGCTCGCACAGAAAATCCACGAAAGCTAGAAGCAGAGGCGGTCCTGCGGTTTCTTTAAGATCAGACAACGAGCGCCGGAATGTCGGCCCCTGCTCACCTTCGACCTGATGCCGATCGGACTTCTGCTGCCTCTCAGTATGTTGATGGAGTCCCGTCTTCACGACTCCGAGACGGAGAAGCTAAGAAACCTTCTGCGAAGGTAAGTCACGCGGCAGACAATCGCGCCACCGTCAATAGCAGCAGCATTGGTCAAAACGAACAAGCAAGCGGAGAAAGAAGTTAATTTCACGACAGCTTTCCAAATATGCATGCGGTCATGCATCTTGTTAGCACCCATTCTGTGCCTCTTCAGAAGTGGTGCTGAGCTCTGGCCGTGTGGCAGATTCATCGACGGATAGGATGACTGGCGGTTTGTTGGTGCAGGCGTTTGTGCGAGAAGTAGGACGTCAGGTATCGAATGAGCTTGCGAAGGAGCCAGGAGCCTCAGAAGAGACATGCAGAGATCTATGCGAAGTTTCGAAAAATCAATCAAGCTGCTCCTCGGTGCCAGCGTCTTCTTCGTTATCTGAAAGGGATTGGTATACTCTATCCAATCGCTGCGAGCGCGCAACCCGCGAAGGACGATCTGCGGTGCCGGCACTTGAGATTGCCACGGGGTGCCCATCATCACAAGAGATCGAGCGAAGCGTGCTAAGCCAGACCCTGATACTTTTTCGGGACGCGACGGCCGCACTCGCTACACCTATTGAGAATACTCAGATGGCTGGGAATGATCGCGGATTGAGATTGAGATAATGGACACACCCAAGGAACTAAACGAGATCATTCTTCCACAGACTGTGGTCGGCCCGCTCACGCGCGCGGCGATTTTTCTGGTCGTCTGCATTCGCCCGGAGCAGGACAACTATGCGACGCTACAATCATTCTGCGCGGGCCTCTCAGGGCTCGTGCGCGCTGTGGAGTTTCGAGACTTGGAAGCCGGTCTCACATGCGTCGTGGGATTCGGCTCAGATGCCTGGGACAAACTCTTTGGATCACCTCGCCCCGCCGAGCTCCATCCGTTTCTAGAAATTCGCTCAGGCGGCCGCCATGCCATCTCCACTCCGGGTGACATCCTCTTTCATATTCGCGCCAAACGCACCGACCTCTGTTTTGAATTGGCCGCACAGATCATGGACAACCTCGGCGATGTCGTTTCGGTTGCCGACGAGGTTCACGGCTTCCGCTATTTCGATGAGCGCGATGTCATCGGGTTCGTCGACGGCACAGAAAACCCGCGAGGTGGCGCGGCGCAAGAGGCTGCCATTGTCGGTGACGAAGATCCCGCCTTTGCGGGCGGCAGCTACGTCATCGTCCAGAAGTATCTTCACGACATGAAGGGATGGAATGCTCTCCCGGTTGAGACGCAGGAGCGCATTATTGGCCGTAAGAAACTCTCGGACATCGAACTGAACGACGCCGAGAAGCCGCCATTCGCGCACAATGCGCTTACCGTAGTCGAGGAAAACGGAAAAGAAGTTAAGATTCTGAGAGACAACATGCCTTTCGGACGGCCGGGCCACGGCGAGTTCGGAACCTACTTCATCGGTTATAGCCGCACTCCGCGCATCACCGAAACGATGCTTCAGAACATGTTCGTGGGCCGTCCCCCTGGCAATTACGACCGCCTGCTCGATTTCAGCAAGGCTGTTACGGGGAATTTATTTTTTGCACCGTCATCAACGTTCCTCGACAACATCAGCGCAGACGCGCCGAACTCCGCCACAATCGGAGCGTTGGAGAGATCGGACGCATCTTCGACCCCGGCCGCGGGCGAGACATCACTCGGAACGCTCCGAATAGGTTCGCTTAAAGGACATAAAGATGAATAACCTGCATCGGGAGCTAGCTCCGATCTCTGACGCAGCATGGTCACAGATCGAGGAAGAAACGACCAGAACGCTAAAGCGCTATCTAGCCGGACGACGGGCTGTTGATGTTCCTTCGGCTGGAGGAATCGCTCTGCCCGGAGTCGCGACCGGCCACCTGAAGTCGATCTCGGCTCCCGCGGATGGCATCATCGCAAGGCAACGAGAGGTCAAGCCTCTCGTGGAGTTGCGTGTGCCCTTCGAACTCTTGCGTCACACCATAGACGATGTAGAGCGTGGATCGGATGATGCCGATTGGCAGCCTGCAAAAGACGCCGCCAAAAAACTTGCGTTTGCCGAAGATCGAGCGATCTTCAATGGATACCACGAGGCGGGTATCCAAGGCATTCGGGAAGGCACCAGCAACCCCATTGAGACGCTTCCAGCCGATGTCCGTGAGTATCCGGACGCGGTGGCACGCGCATTGAGCCAGCTACGTCTTGTCGGCGTGAATGGCCCCTACTCAGTCTTGCTCGGAGCCAATGAGTATACGGCACTGGCCGAAACCCGCGATCACGGATACCCCGTCCTGGAACACGTCAAGCGTATCGTCGACGGCAATCTGATCTGGGCGCCAGCGATCGAAGGTGCGTTCGTCCTGACGACGCGCGGCGGCGATTTCGAGCTCAACATCGGGCAGGACGTTTCAATCGGCTACCTCAGCCACACCGATTCAGTGGCGAGGCTGTATCTCCAGGAAACCTTCGTTTTCCGCGTTCTTACCAGCGAAGCCTCTGTTGCGCTGTCGCCATCGCAAAAGTCTTCGTAAGCCTATTCCGCATAGTCTGGGAAATCCTCAAGTAGGAGCGCCCATCCCAAGACGAAAACTTCAGGGAGCGGCGTAGGATCTCTATACCCTGCAAAGCGGGCCGAATTTCGGCGCACAGTTGGTGCACAATAGCCTGCAAATGAGGTCATTTGGTGCAAATGGGAGCGCCGTAAGTCATTCACAACAAATGAAACGTGGTGAATACGAACGGGTCAGGTAGAATCAGCAAACCGCCGCCAAGAAAGGTGACGCGACAAGCATATCGATGGATTGACCTCATTTCTTAGTGATTTAGCCAAGAATACAGTAGATAGTTTTGCTATGTTTCGTGCAGCGACGCAGCATGCTGCGCCGAATGCCTAAGCGCAGGCGGTCACATCTGTCGGTTCAAAACCACCTGCTGTGCTGTTGCACACAATTCTGCGCGTTGCACATTCTGTTGCACAAATCACTGCCAAAGCCGCCCAAAACAGCCCATTTCGATGTAGTACCATGTACCGTAAGTTGTTGATTTGTATCAGCCCGGGGTACTACCTAGCGAATTTCAAGACCGCCGGTTTCAACCACTCACCCACTCCTCCGTTTTTAATTCTAGCGCACTCTATGGGTTAGAGGGCCATTTGTGACAGTTGAGGGTTTCGACTGCTGCATTTTGGTGCAACTGTCACCAAATTGTCACCAAAACCCACAAGCTTTGCGACCGCCGCCTTTTTCGAGTCAAGATTTGAATGCGTATAGCGCATGGTTACGGTAACAGTCGAATGCCCGAGCAACTGTTGGACTGTCACAATATCCACGCCTCGATCAATGAGGCGCGACGCGAACGTGTGGCGCAGTGTATGCCAGGAGACATCGGAAATGCCTGCCTTCCGGCACGCAAGAGCAAAGCCTGCTTTCAGGTCAACAAACGGCTTGCCGGTTTCGTGGTTGTAGAAGACACAGTCATTCTTCCGGCCCATTGCCCAGGCATCGAGAACGTTTCGTGCTTTCGTGTTGAGTGGCACGGTACGTATCTTTCCCGTTTTCTGAGCAAGGATATTCAGAATGCCTTTCTGCATGTCCACCGATGACCAGCGGAGCGAGAAGATCTCTCCAACTCGCAAGCCCGTGTTCAAGCCGAACAGGATAAGGTCCTGCATGAATGGTGCTGCGTTTTGGTAAGTCTCTCTTCCTCTTCCGGACTAACAACCCTAGCTCCGGTGTTGAATTCTTTAAAGAATTTCACCTTGCGCACAGGATTTACGGCGAAGAAAAAGTCCCAGTTAATTGCGAGATTGAACATTCGCTTTAACAGTGCAAGTTCGCGGTTCACTGTGGCCCCTGAAACCTTTGCTCGCCGCTTGAGTTTGTAGCCCTCAATTTCGACGGCATTGATTACAGATAGATCCAGTTGTGTTCCGAAAAAAGCTTGCAGATGCTTCAGCATTTGCT
The DNA here is from genome assembly GCA_963824515.1 of uncultured Acidobacteriota bacterium. Taxonomy (GTDB): domain Bacteria; phylum Acidobacteriota; class Terriglobia; order Acidiferrales; family UBA7541; genus Acidiferrum. Next base: position 59,405 of record CAWGPN010000008.1, on the reverse strand, counting down.
CGTCTCGTAACCAGGATCGTTTGTTTGCCTTCGCAAATTCCATGTACTTCTGGCTGAATTCACCGAAGCTGATCTTCACGGGGCGTTTGAATATCCCGCGAAGAACTTCCGACTCCCGCACAGATAGCAAGTCTTGTGCGTGACGTCGGTTGGAACTGTACGAAGACTCCTGAACTCTTGCGCGATTCTGATCGTAATAATCGATCCACCAAACAGTACCTCGTCGGTAGATTCCCATTTGCGGCTCTCCTTCTACCCTTTGCCAGCCGCGATTGCATTCTAGCAAGCCACGGCCCTGGGCTCTACAATCCGTTGACACGCCGAGCTGGAATTCGATTCTCGTCAACAAATTGTCTTAGATCGGCCAAGTCGAATCGCACTGCGCGGCCTACTTTCACGAACGAAATTCTTCTCTGCCAAACCCAGCCGTAGAGTGTGGACTCGGACACCGACAGTTATCTGGCAGCTTCATGGATGTCCACCAAAGTGCTTCCTTGATTGAGGCCAGGCCTCGACTGGGGCATGCGAGCGGAAGAATCCGTTCCTTCTTCTCTGGGTGGAAGGCGAGGCGAACGTGGATGAACTCTAGCAATCACTTGAGGAGACGGCGGTGATGGTTCATCTCCAACCGAATGTAGCGAGGTCTGCTCTGACGATGCCGAGTTAGTTTCGAAGCGCAAGCCATGCACTCTTAGCGAGTCTGGGTTCTTGCGCGCGCCGAGTTGGATACTGCGGTGTTTCATTGCCTCTTTTTCCTTGGTCCCCCTGGTCGTGATTTTCAACTTGACTCCCCGTCCACGAAATCGTACAATGTTTGCAAACATACTGTCAAGATGCAACCTTCTTGAAAAGGGTTGCATCCTACTGACGGAATAAGGAGGTATCCCAGATGCCCGAGAAGCAGGAAAAACCCGAGAAGCCCGCACAAGGGCAAACTCTGTCCCTCCGCATCAGCGACGCTCTGTACGCACGCTTGGAGCGTGCCAAGCAGCTCCTGTCCTCGAAAAAAGGCGACAGCGTTTCGACATCGGAAGTTGCCAAGCAGCTTCTTGAATCTGCCCGCGAGGACCGCTTTGAAGTTGCGGACTTGCTGGCCAAACCGACAGAGACACTTCTCGGGATTCGCAGGAAGGGGGAAGCGCAGCATATTCTGTCGCGAGCCGAGTGGATACTGCTGGCACACTTCGTGCAGAAGGGGCTCGAAGCCTATACCGAGAGGACGCCCAATCCAGTCTCCAACGAGTCGCTCATCGGCGTCCTCGACGCGTTCCTTGCAGTTTATGAATTGCGGACGGAACGCACTTCATTGCGGGACTCGTATTACGTGAATAATCTGCCGTCCGAGTGCCGTCCTGCGAAGGCGAAAGGAGCAGACGATTCGGAGCGTGCGACTTCCGAGACGGTTCGCCGGACAGTAGCCGAGACCCGTAAGCGGCTCAGCGATCCGGCAGTAAAGTTGGACACGTTTTTGGCGGGACGCAATCTGCTAATCCTGCTGGAGGACGAAAAACTCCCCAGCGGCTGACGCTGTGAACCGGGCACTCCGGCCATTCTTCCCAGTTCTGTGGCGGCTGGCCGCGCGCGGCCACTACTGCCTCACGCAAGAGTCGCTCCGCGCGGAGTCCACGAGCCAGGATTCCTTCTATCAGCCGCCGATTCCATCCATTAAAGAAGGCGACTTCACGCTCTCGTTTAATCGGGGAGAGAGCAACGATATTTACCTGCTCTTGAGTTTCCCCGGCCCACGCGGCCCGATGTACCCGATCAACGGCTATCCGAGGATTACGGAGTTTCGCGCCATGCTTGCGGCGCTTGCTCCGGAAAGCCCGGCGCGCCGTTGGGAGAGTGGATACTTCCTCGGCTATGTCGCAGCGCCCGAAGAAGGCAAGGGGAAGGACTACTGGTTCCGCGCGCACGACAACGGCATTACGTTTGGCCTCTCCGAGAAAGAGTGGAAGTCGGTCCAAGCCTTGTTTCGCCGCGCGTGGGAGCTTCCCGAAATCCGCATGGCGTGGGATGCGCTGACGCTGGAATACGGTGAGCTGTGATGCTCTTCAGCCTCAATATCGTGTTCGGATGCGGTGCAGCGGAGTGCCGCGTCGTCCCCCTTGGCCGACCAAGAGAAGAGCGGTGCCTTCGGCACCGGGTGTGGCGACGGACACGCCACCCCAAAATGGGTGCTGCAAAGCGCCGCGCGGCGCTGCTGGTTAACGTGCTCAGGCGGCGTGAGTTAGCAAATTGCGAGCGCTGGCGGCTAATTTCCGGCGCTCTCCGTTAACTTGTTGATTTTGCTCGGTCATGCTTGAGCGACTTATTTTGATGAAATTCCTTCCAGGAGGTCCTCGTTATGCCTGCCGATCAACTGCGGAATCGAACCGTCGGTTCGAAGATGACCGAGAGCGAATACGAACAGCTTGTGGCCGTGGCCGAGCGTGAGGGTTTGACACTTGGGTGAGTGGTGCCGCGAGGTGCTTTTGGCGCAAGCGAATTCCAGCGATTTGAAGAAGCCCAGCGCTACGGAACGGACGCTGCTTGCGGAGTTCGTAGCGCTGCGGATAATCCTGCTCAACGCCCTCAGCAAGATTGGACAGAAAGAGGAACTGAGCGAGCACGACCTGCAGGTGCTAACCGAGCGGGCCGACCAGGAGAGATTCAGCAGGGCGCAGGAGCGTCTTGCGGACAGCGGTTGCAGGGAGACAGTCATGAGCCAGGAATGGGGTCGAAATAAGCACGCGGGCGTGTGGCCCAATCGCCATGCAGCTTGGACGTGGACAGCGGTGTTTCTGGCGCTCGTTAGCATGGTTGCGATCTGCGCCTACCGCTATGCCAAAACGTGGACACCTTTGCAGCGGTTCTATCTGAAGACGTACATCCGCAGCGGACTCAGAAGTGTGACCAGCTTCGCGAAGAACGACCGCTATCAAATGCTGACTGTCATCACCGAGCAAAGGCAGCCACTGGGCCTCCGAGGGCGAGGTGATGGAAGTAAGAACAGAGAGTGGTGAGACGACCTTCGCACTCACTGACGACGCAGTGAAGATTGGCGACCTTCGCCTTGTATTGCAGCAGGCGCAGGTCAACAGCGGGAAACTGCACGAGTTTCTAGGCCATGGGTTTACCAAGACCAGACGCTTCATGGACTTCCTGAGGCCAGCGTTGTGGGGCAGCTTGGGTGTGCTCTTTGTTTGTCTCGCGGTAGCGATCCCGAAGGACGCCGCGCGTGCCCGCGAGCGGAGGGAAGGTCGAAGACTCAAGGGACCGGAATTGGTCACGCCGGGAGTGTTCAATCGCAGGAATCGTTCCGATGGCATCGGCTTCGAGCTGACGGAAAGAACGTTCATGCAAAAGCTGTTCGGCATTGTGCCGAGCGTCAAGCTCCCTCTCGCTATCGAACCCAACCATATCCTCATCATGGGCGACACGGCACCGGCAAGAGCACGCTGATTCGAAGAATCATGCTACAGATCGAAGAGCGCGGCGAGACGGCGATTGTCTATGACCCGGCACTCGACTACACGCCGGAGTTCTATCGACCCGAGCGTGGCGATGCAATTCTCAATCCCCTGGACCAGCGGATGCCGTACTGGAGTCCCGGAGATGAGCTGCGACACCCGGCAGAGGCGCTCACCTTAGCTACATCGCTGTTCCCCGACCGCCGCAACGAGAACCCATTCTTCGTTGAGGGACCCAGGAAAATCTTCGCCCACCTTCTGACCTATAGGCCAACACCCGAACAGATGGCCTGGTGGATGTGCCACGAGGAAGAGATCGACCAGCGGGTGAAGGGCACGCAGTACGCGGCGATGATCGACAAGCAGGCACCGGCGCAGCGAAGCGGCATCCTGGCCTCGCTCAACATGGTTGCCGACTCTCTCAAGCTGTTGCCGTCAGAAAACGAAGCGAACGGACGTTGGAGCGCGGCGGAATGGTCGAAGCAGCGCAAGGGCTGGCTGTTTCTTACGAGCACATCCGAAACGCGCGAACGGCTCTTGCCTCTTACGAGTTTGTGGCTCGATACGCTTGGTGCTGCGACTTGATGAACCAGGGACAGACAAGCTCACGCAAGGTGTGGTTTGTTTTGGACGAGCTGGCGACCTTGCAGCGGCTGCCGCAACTGCACACGGCGGTCACGGAAAACCGGAAATCCAACAACCCGGTCGTGCTTGGCTTCCAAGGACGGAGCCAACTGGAGACACGCTACGGCCATGAGGCTGAGGCCATGCTTTCACAGCCAGCCACGAAGATTTTCCTACGCACGAGCGAGGCCCATGCGGCGAAGTGGATTTCGGACACCATCGGAAGAATCGAGATCGAGCGCTTGCGAGAGAGCCGGTCGAGCGGGCAGATGGGAGGGCAGCGGAATACGACGAGCTACAACAATCGAACGCGACGTTGTGCCGCTGGTGATGGATTCCGAGATCAGCGGGCTTGAAAACCTGCACGGGTATCTCAAGAGCGGAAACCTTGTGGTGCGGATGAGCTTCCCGTTCATCGAATTGCCGACAATGCATCCGAGATTCATCCAGCGACCAACGGAGATCCGCCCGGAAGAACCGCCCAAGACAGCAGCGGCCGCGGCGGGAGCTAGCGGCGGGCCGGAACAAAAACTCACACAGCAAGAAATCAAGCAAGACCGCGAACAGGAATTGAAACGGTCCAGACATGGCAAGGGCATTTCTTCCGGTAGGCCAACACGACGATGCTGACCATCTCCAATCCACTGAGTGCGAGCCAGGCACAGGCGTATCACGCGGAAGAATTCTCCAATGCCCGCGAGAACTACTACACGCAAGGCGACCAAATACGCGGCGAATGGCACGGGAGGCTTGCCGAGCAATGGGGACTACGCGGCGAGGTTGGCGAGGAACACTTCCAGCGGCTCACGGAAGGGCAGCACCCGATCACTGGCGAGCAGCTCGTCCGCCACAAGGCCGCACGAGAATACGTTAACGAACACGGCCAGAAGATACGCACGATGGAACACCGCGCGGGTTGGGACGCGACTTTTTCAGCACCGAAGAGCGTATCGCTGACAGCGCTTGTAGGCGGAGACGAACGAATTCGGGAGGCGCATCAACAGAGCGTTGCCGTCGCACTTGACGAACTGGAGCGATACGTCCAGGCCCGAATCGGCGGGAACCTTCCGGCAGAGACAACCGGCAAATGGGTAGCAGCGAAATTCGAGCACGACAGCGCAAGGCCGGTGGACGGTTACGCTGCCCCGCAACTGCACACGCATGTGGTTTTCTTCAATCTCACGGAAACGGAAGACGGAGGAACCTACTCGCTGCAACCACGGGAACTCTACAAGACGCAGCAGTATGCGACGGCGGTGTACCGCTCGGAATTAGCCGCGCGGCTCAAAGCACTGGGCTACGAAATCGAACGCGGGAAAAGCGGCCAGCCGGAAATCACAGGCTATTCCGAAGAATATCTCGCGGCATCGAGTCCGCGCCGCCAGCAGATCGAAGAGCATCTCGCAAAGGAGAATCAGCGAGGAGCCGACGCCGCGCAAATCGCCGCGCACAAGACGCGGCAACCCAAGCTCGAACTCTCACAGGAAGAGATGCAACAGCGTCACCAGCAGATGGCGGAAGCGTTCGGAAATCAGCCAACGCGTGTAATCGCAGCAGCCACGGAGAGAGGACAGCAAATCGAGCAAGATTCGCCGCGCACGACGGCACAATCCGCCGTCACATTCTCCAAGGAAAGGAATCTGGAGCGAGAAGCCGTTGTAGATGAACGCGAACTGCTACGGGATGCGCTGAGGCGTTCGATGGGACAGGCAACACTCACCGACGTTAGGGCCGAGTTCGAAAGACGCAGTCAACGCCAGTGAGTTCATTGGAGTTGAGAAAAAAACTGGCAGACCGGGCCGGGCATTCACGACCCAAGAGATGCTGGACTACGAGCGCGACACGATCCAGATCATGCGCGATGGGCAGAACAAGCACGAAGCGCTTGTCAGCACCGATACGCGCAGAGAGATCGAGAAAGACCATCCCCATCTGAGCGACAGCCAGCGCGCGGCGGTTGAGCAAATCTTGTCGAGCCGCGATCAGGTGATGGCGCTTGAAGGCGTCGCCGGCGCGGGGAAGACAACTTCCCTGTCCGCAGTTCGGCAAGCTGCCGAACGGGAGGGTTATGCGGTCGAAGGGTTTGCGCCAACATCACGGGCAGCACAGAAACTCGCAGAGGCCGGAATTGAATCGAGCACCTTGCAGAGGCATCTTGCGCAAGGTGAGGACCAGAACGACGGACAAAAGCGTCTGTACGTCCTGGACGAATCGAGTCTGGCAAGCACGAAGCAGATGAACGAATTTCTGCATCGGCTCAAAGACAATGACCGCGTTTTGCTGGTAGGTGATACACGCCAGCATCAGGCCGTCGAAGCCGGAACCCCGTATCAGCAGTTACAGGAAGCGGGAATCCAGACGGCACGGCTTGATGAGATTGTGCGGCAGAAAGACCCGGCACTCAAAGAAGTCGTGGAGCAGCTCTCGCGTGGCAATGTGCGAGAAGCAATCGAGAAACTCGACGCGCAAGGCCGCGTGCATGAAATCCCTGATCGGGACGAGCGGCTCAAAGAAATCGCCAGGGAATACGCGAAGCAGCCTGAAGGAACGCTCGTTGTCTCGCCCGACAATCAATCGCGCATGGAAATCAACCGGATGATCCATGCGGAGATGCAAACGGACGGACAAGTGGACCACAGGGAGAGAAGCTGCGAGTGCTCGTCGCGCGTCAGGAGATCACCGGCGCGGACCGGCAGTGGGCCGAGCAATACGCACGCGGGAGATGTCGTGCGCTACACGAAGGGCAGCAAAACACACGGTATCGAAGCCGGAGAATACGCCCGCGTCGAGCGAGTGAACGCGAAAGAAAATGTGGTGACTGTCGAAAAGCAGAGCGGCGAGCAGGTGAGCTACGATCCGCGCCGCCTGCAAGGAGTGACGCTTTACCGGGAAACCGAACGTGCCTTCGCACAGGGCGACCGCGTCCAGTTCACCGCGCCGAATCGAGAGCAACACATCGCGAACCGCGAGTTGGGAACCATCGAGAAGATCGACGACGCGGGCAACCTGCAAGTGCGCCTCGACTCAGGCCGCACGGTCGCATTCAACGTCAATGAGAATCCGCATCTCGACTACGGCTACGCAGTCACCAGCCATAGCAGCCAGGGACAAACCGCCGACCGCGTGCTCATCCATGTGGACACCGAACAGGCAGGAGAAAAACTCGTCAACCGCCGGTTGGCTTATGTGGCCGTGTCGCGGGGACGCTATGACGCGCAACTCTACACCAACGATAAAACGCACTTGACCGAGCAACTGTCGCGCGACGTGTCACACCGATCCGCAATCGAACCGAACCGTGAGTCCGCACCCTCAGCACAGAAAATCGAGCCAGCATCCGCGCGAAGCCAAGTGCAGGAACACAGGCAGGGAGTGGGGCACAGCATCAGCAGATAGACCCCCGATTTCCTCCGTTCTGGCCGCCGTCAAGGGTCAAGCCCGCTACGCGGCTCCCTACGGTCGCCCTTGGCCGCGTCTACGCTTCGGAAGTATCCCAGCTATGAGAGGCATGGGCCTCTCTGCGTTCAACTAAACCGTAGGACGCTGATGAGCATTCGCAGTCTTTGGATGTCGCTGTTCTGAATCACCTTTGCGTTTCATGGCTTCCTGAACTCTCATAGCGCCTTATCTGGGAGCTCAAGGAGTTCTGCGTGCGTGCGACGCAACGACCTCATCGCCAAGTTTCTTAGCGGGAAGCGGCTCTAGCCTTGATCCTGGCGGTCGGATTCAGATTCCTCTTCTGGAGCATTCTTCGCCCACCACCACCCTTCGGCTGCTTGCAGTCGGCGGATCACTTTTTCTTTTTCGTCCACGAGCGAAGGAGGGTTTGGCTTCAAAGGATCAATCCGATCCGCTTGCCTCTCAGCCCATTCGCCCCATTCCAACACCGTCGCTCGGTCCTGCGAATCTGTCTTTTGAAGGGCATCATGTCTCACCGCCCTGATGTATTCGCGAATCCGCTCTGCCCGGTGCCACCGAATCGCTTCGCGTTCCAGCGCTTTGATCTTCTTCTCTTCTCTCTCAATTTGTCGGAGTTCCTCCTGCGACCTCATCCATCCGCTCCTGTCTCGCTTGCTCCTCCTTTTCACGTTTATCTCGTTCAGCCCGTTCCTTGAGCGCAATTCTCATCATCCCGGCGACAAACTTGGGCAGCTGTTCCTCAAGGCGGGAACTCTCACGATCCCTCCAGGTCTTCTGCAGTCCTCCACCGTAATAATTCCAGATCTCGATGGACAGCACTCCAGTAGGTTCAAAGCGAATGGGATTGTAGGAGTAAGGTGAGGAAGGATTCGGTTTTGGAGACGGTTTCACCTGTCGCGACCTCTCGATCAGTCCAAAACGAATTGTCTCGCCGTACATAATCGTACTAGTTGATTCTGCTTTCTTCTTCTCGACGACTAGCTTGAAGCCCTCCCGCTCCAGCAGATGAATAATGGCAGCCATGACGCGCAGGGCCCTCGCCAAACACCCTTTGGTGACGCGCAGATCGAGCCACTCGAGTTCTCGGCTCGCCCACAATCTCCCCCGATCCGTGGCCCGATTTTCGGCAAAAGCCTGCTTGGTTTTTTCGACAAGAGGATGACCCAGCATCGCCTTCGTCACAGCCGGAGTTGTAGCCGCCGCAACCCGTTCGATTCTTTCCAACTCGGGAATGTCCGCAGGCAGTAAAGGAATCTCTGGTTCGCGGATCCGCCGGATCAAAGCGGGAATTCTTACCATTGCGGGGAGTGGCGGACGTTCGATCGTGTGCCCGCAGGCTATTTTTGTCCAGTGTCCGAGACCTGGAAGCGGGATTTCAAGCTTCCGGCAGACTTTGGCGAGACCGACATCGGAGATGCCGTATTCTATGGCGAGTTTACGAAGCGGAAACTGCCAGACTCTTTCGTACAGCTCCTGCCGATTCCAGGTCGAGTTTTGACGATGCACCCAGGGATGCTCCTAGAGATTTTGCTGCTGATTGAGTGGGTGGGCTGGCGTGCACCCATCCTTTCGTACAAATGTTCTGTTTCCCAACCTTACGAAGCCTTCCTTTTGAAAATTTCCTTCAATCCGGCTTGCGCCGTTTCGGCGAGTCTCTCCGGACCGAGCTTTCTTCCCGCGGCCATGAGAGCGGCTTCCCGAATCGTGTCCTCGACTTTTCCGAACAGCCTCTCGGGCGCTCCTTCCAGTTCCGCTACCCGTCGCGCATGGAGTTTCGGCGCAACTTCGTTTCGGAATAGTTTTTGCAATTCCTCCAGATTTTCGGAGAACACCTCGATCGTATCATGCATGTACAGCAGGTCTTTGGCCTTGTCCTTGTAGTGGCGTTGCTCGTGGATGAGGATTTTTTGCGCGAGGAAGCTTGCCGGGTTGGCAATCTGCACCGTCCGTTTCGGTAACAGCGCATATCCATTTTCCTGGCCTTACCCGACTTTCCACGGAGAGAGCAGCAAGATTTCGATGTAACGAAGCAACTGGGACGAAGCGCCGCCCACTTCCTTCGTTGCCTTGCGCTTTCCGTGCCGATCGTATTCGCTCCCTTCGAGTGGCGCGAGAAACTCCGCGTAGAATCCACCGCCTTTTCCGTAGTGGTAATGGGTAGCCGGCGGACGATCTTCCCCGATGAACTCCTCTTCAAACCCGGCTTCCAGCAGGCGTTTCCGTACGGTCGATTCTTCTTTTTTAATTTGGGCGGTACGGCGACATCTCCATCGAGTGTCGTCAGCGGAAGATAATCGAGCTTTCTCGCACGTGAGTCGAGACGATACAAACGATGTGCCCATCCCCCGACGAGAACGACCTCGCCGAGCCAGGGATCAAGCGCAGCAATGAATTTCGAAAACGCTTCGAGTTCGGGATCCTGTTCGCTCACGGTTCGGACGACTTAAATGCGGAAGACAGAATTTTTCTCCAAATAAGATCCGCCTGCTCCTTACCTCGGGACGGATGCTGTCCGACATCAAGCCAGACCTGGAGAATATCACTCACCGGCACATCATCTTTCCTGACAGCTCCGCGAAAAACTCTCTCGCGGTTCCCTGGAATGCGCACGAAGAGATCCGCTTCTTTTTCCTCGGCCTCCCCCGAAAGGCCCAGGTCCTTCAGAACTTCCGCGTTCAAACGCTCCAGATAAAGATATGGTTTCACCCCGTGCACAAACCCGATGCCGAGCGCCTCGGCCGCTTCGAACAGCCCGAGGCACAATCGCGGCCGCGGCGACCAAGGCTGATCGGCCAGATTCGAAAAGGGCACCCGTTGGTCAGACTGATAGGGGAATCCCAGTGCGCTCCCAAGTGCCTTTTTCGCCCGCGAAGCACCCAGCGCATCGGGATTTCCAGAACACGTCGCTGGCTCGCAGCAACCCACCGGTTCATCAATTCTTTCACTCGAACTAGCCGTAATACTCCTGGTCCAGACTCAGAGGAAGCCTTCTTTCGAGAGAATCCCTCGACGAAACGAAATGCACTCATCACTGAAACACCAGCTGCTTCCGCCAGTTGCGATGCTCCCTGATAGCGGCCTCTCGGGGCCGACAGATACACATCGGGAATTCGAGGCGCGATAAGCACCTTGAGCATCCATTGATTCAAATCGGAAAAGAGCTGCGGCGCGCGTACTTTCGGCGGACGGAGATCGCTCTGCGGACGCCTCGCCGAACTCAGCGACTCCAGCCCCTGGCCTGCGAACAACCGAAGACCTTCAAGATCCAACACTCCAATTGCGACTTCGGGCGCACGTTCTCGTACAAATCGCTTCGCTTCCTCGGCAACGGAATCCGGAATACGGTTTGCGCCCACAATCGCGAGGGGGACCGGATGACCGGCGATGACTCGGGAATAATGGACTGCTTCCAGTGCGGCCTGCGAGAGCAACGGAATCACCCGGTCCTTGCGTCCTTCCGAAGCCCGTTTCAGTTCTACGACTAATTTCTTTCCGTGCCCCGACACGAGGAAGTCGGGCGCAACATTCTTCTCGCGGGGCTCTTCGAGGACCTTCCAGCCGTCCTCACGGAACACGTTGGCCACGATCCGCCCGAATTGGGCCTCGTTGTCGACCGATGGATTTGGGTGATGGCCTGGCATAGAGCTACCACGGCCATGGTAATTATCATGGCCCTGTTAATTAACACGGCCATGATATACGCTTAGAGGCCCGAGCGTCAACCTAATTTATCGAACTACTGCCACGGCATTCCCGCAGTTCCAGGAGATTATCTCTCTTCGTATTGTCGGACGTCGTGGCGATGATCTCGTGCCCGTTACTGCAGTGAGGACACTTCCGAACAATGACGTTTGCCTCCGAACCATCGGATCCCACGACGTAATACCGATCGCCGGACACCGATTTGATGTTCCTGATCACTGTCGCCACATCGAGCTTCTCGGACGCCTTGTCCGCGTCCGTTCCAACGCCCACATGCGTGATGCGGTGATACCGATCCTGATGCGTGGGATGCTTCGTGATACAAACGATCCGTCGATTCGCCATCGTTCCTCCTACTTCCGCCGCCGCAAATATTCGCTAAGCGAAAGCGCGTTTGCCTCGTCCAAAAGCGTGTCCAGCCTCATGTCTCCCCGCATTCCCTCTGCAAAGTCCGGCCCGTACTCCTGCCGCAAGGTGCGCACCAGCGTGTCACCGCGCTTGCGGCGAATGCTTCCATCTTCGTCACGACACCGCCCGTCCAGACCCTCTTCGCACCGATCGCTCACTTTCGCTCCCTCCTGCCAATCAACTCCCGGTCGCATCCCTGTATCCCGGTCCCTCCGCAGCGGCCCACCTAGACCCACGGCAAACCTTTGGGTGTGCGCGCATCCGCCACCAAATGGCTGAAAAATCCGAGGGAAATCAAGTGAATCGCAGCCCGCGCTTCCGCTGGCATTTGCGTCTGCTGAGAAACATGACGATTCGCGTGGGCCAGCAGCGCCGTGACGGCATAGCTGTGAAAAAAACGGCGATGATTAGGATCGATCGCGGGTTCCAGTAGGTCCGGGAGCAACCCGCCAATCATCCCAACACCCCCCGCGAACAACACCTCCCCGACTTGAACCGGCCGGTCAACCAACTTGCAGTACAACAACCAGCCAACAACCCCAACGCTTGCGCCAATCAAGGCATGCTGCTTTGCGTTCGCCATCTCTTGATCCCCTTTACCTGACCGCCACCACGGCGCAGCTCCAGTTGAACTGGCTTTCGCCTTTCGCCCGGTTGTTCTGCCACTGCAGCGGCTGAAGATTTGAAATGTCATCCGACCCGCCCTGCGAAACCGGACGAATGTGGTCGATCTCCCAACCCTTTCCGTTCGGTGTGGTATCTCCATAAGCGTTCCGCTCAATCCACGCCCGCACCTGTCTTTCCGAACAAGGCGCGCGTCCACGCCTGCAACGATCAAACCTTTCTCCACACCGCTTGAATGGTCCAGGGATCGAACGCCGTCCCGGTCCGGCTGGAGCTTTCACGCCTTCGATTCGTCAGCATCGGGCACACCTCAATTGCGAATATATTCGTTATATCGAATATCCACAGCTCTTGCAAGTCTTTTGTTTACGAATCTTCTCGCTCCTGATATGCTCCGCCCGTAACCAGCCTCTACCCTGGGGGTGGCATGGCCACTGTTGGCGAACGCATTAAGGAAGTCCGTGAGGCTAGGAACTGGACGCAGGAAAAGCTGTCGGATGTTTCGGGTATCAGCAAAAGCTTTCTGAGCGAGGTCGAAAACAAGGGCAAAAACATCGGTTTGGATATGCTTCTCAGGATTGCTCAAGCTCTCGGCACCACCGTTCAGTATTTGGCGACAGGCGAAGGGGAGGAGCCCATCGTCCGAAAGCCGATCATGATTCCGGTTGAGCTCTCACAGGCGGCGGAAGAACTTCACCTCAGCCACCAAGAAACGCTTGACCTCCTGGGAGCTTACAACTCGGTGGTCGCGCGTCGAAGCAAGCAGTCTAAGGGAGTCGCGTCCGTGGACGATTGGAAGGAATTGCACACCGCGCTGAAGAATGTTCTGAAAAAAACCTACGGATGAGCCGCCTCGACTCCAAACCGCAAATCGGCAAGCTGGCAAGCGACCTTGGCCTGAAAGGGTCGGGCAAACCCGTTGCCGAAATAGTTGATTACGTGCGTCGCAGAGTCCGCAAAGTCGCGAAGACTTACAAGTGCGGGAATCTCGCGGATCTGTTGAACGCCGCGGCTCACGACGCCAAGACCGTTTTCCGCGAAATCCATTGCGACGCGGATCTCAACCCGATCATCGCGGAGTTCGTCCCGCAGGGCGAGACGATCTTCGCAAATCTTCGAAACGAATTGCGCGACCAAGACTACGCGATCACGCTCAAGAGGCAGCACGCTGCCAAGTTTGACTTGCCGTTCGTTTCCATCATCGATTGCCGGGGCCCAAAGGTCTTCGCTTCGTACTTCACGAAGTGGCATGAACTTGCTCACTTGTTCACCCTAACTCCGCAAATGCGGCTTGTGTTTCGCCGGACGCATGCTACAGCGACCCTTGATCCCGAGGAATCCCTTATGGACGTCATCGCGGGAGAGATGGCGTTCTGGCCGGATTTCCTCAACGCCGACAGCGATCAGGAGATTTCGTTCGAGCTTATCGACCGCATACGCAAGGAATTCTGTTCGCAAGCCAGCTTACAAGCTTCGACGATCGGCATTGTCAAAGCTTTGCCGACACCGTGCATCCTTCTTACCGCGCAGCTCAGCTTAAAGAAGGGCCAAAAACTCGGCGCGGCCCAAATGAGGTTTGCCGAATTTCCCGCGCCGACTCCGCAATTGCGTGCCGTACATGTTTCGGTGAATCGCGCCGCTCGCGAAGAAAACGTTCTGATGCATGCCCATTGGCGCGTTCCCGAGCGATCTGTGATCTATCGCGCCTTCGAGCAAGGGGCGGACTTCGAGGCCACCGAAGATCTCGATTGGTGGACGACAAGCGATGGAAGCCAGCTCCCTTCGTGCAACGTTTTGGTGAAAGCAAAGTACTCACCTGAAACAGTAATCGCGCTACTCGTTCCGCAACTGTAGCGATATTGGGCAGACCACGAGTCGTCGTGCTTTGCCTGCCAGTAGCTGGTCTGCGCAATGGGGGGAGCTCTCTTGTGCCGAGGTCTGTGAAGCTCTGGGAATCTCAAAGGGAACTGCATAGCGAGCCGCTCGTGGCCTTGCCCGAAAGCCTCCAAAAAACCCTCCCTGCAAGCGACTGGTCTGCTCAGCCGAATTTCTAAAGTTTAGATCGCCCATAATCAGATGATTTTTGAAAGGCGCCCCATGTACCGGGATCAGTTAGAACCGAGAAGAGAAACAGCCCTCAAAACTTACGTATGCCTGGAGTAAAAATAAAGGCTTGACAGAAGGATTCATAAGGACTAAAAAGGACATACTACAGTCCTTTTCCGAGAGACTAGGGCTGGATCGCGAAAGGAGCTTCCAATGCAGACCAACCTCGAACAGTGCCCGCTGTGCGCTACAGAGCTCTCACAGACGAAATTCCGCGGAGATTCGAGCGAAACTACGGGAACAAGAACAGCAGAAGGTAACGGAGATTGCAGAAGTCAAACTATCGATCACGCGGGAACTCGAGACGGAATTCAGGAAGAAATTGGTGCAAGAAAGCCGGGCCGTTGAGAAAAGAGCAACAGCGGAAGCCGACAAGCAGGTTCAGAAGGTGCTCGCCGAGCGAGATGCGCTGAATGACAAGCTCAAAGAAGCGGAAGTGCGTGTGGCCAAGGTTCGAGAACAGGCACAGGCAGAAATTGAGAAGCAGAAAGAGGCGGCTGAGAAAAAGGCTAAGGCCGAAGTAGAGGCGAAGGTAACCAAGCTGACCACAGAAAGGGATCAGGCCTCGCAAAAGCTAAAAGAAGCGGAGGCGCGTGCCGCCGAGATTCGAAAGGAAACTCAGGAACAAGCTGAAAAGGAATGGCAGAAGCAATTGACGGAACAGCGACAAGCTCTGGAAAAGGACAAGAGCACTGCTCTCCTGAAGCAGCAAGCGGACAACAATCGTGATCGTGAGTCCCTACAGAAGAAAGTCAAGACCCTGGAGCACCAGCTTCAAAAGAAAACCGCCAATGAACTGGGCGACGGCGGGGAGGTCGACGTCTTCGAAGCACTCCGCGACGCGTTTCAGGGGAACAAAAATCACACGGATTCAAAAAGGACAGCCAGGCGCGGACATTCTGCATGAGGTTCTATACAAGGGTGAGGTTTGCGGGCGGATTGTCGTCGATTCTAAAAATCGCCAAGCATGGCAAAACGGATTTGTAGACAAGCTCCGGAAGGATAAAGTCGACCACAAGGCGGAGCACGCGATACTGGCTACAACCGTATTTCCAGCATAAAGGAATTGTCGAACGAATCGGGAGTGATTGTCGTGTCGCCGGGGCGGGTCGTGTGCATCACGGAGCTTCTGCGGCAAGCAATGGTCACGATGCACATTAAAGGGCTCAGCATGAAGGAGCGTTCGAACAAGATGAGCCAACTCTATAGTCTGATCACGTCCGAGTCGTATTCCAAGAAATTCACAGAGACTGAGAGGCTCACTCGAGGCATCATGGATCTGGATGTTCAGGAGCAGAGGGATCACAGCACCGTCTGGCGGAAGCGCGGCACATTCGCGACTCGCATGAAAAAGAGTTCTGCGAGAAATAGAAACGGATGTGGCTGCTGTGATCGAAGGGACGGATACTGCTCAGGAGCAGCCGCTGGCCAGTCTACAAAAGGGGGCATCGCCTACTGCCTTCAGACTTTACAGATGTGGCCCAGGAAGAGTTGGGTCGTTGAGACGACGCGACCCTTTGTGAGCAGCGCATCGGACTTCGGAATAAAGAGGATTGCATGGATCAGACCATAACACTTCACTGGCAGGAGCGTCGGCTCGGCCGCACACTGCTGCGCACCTACAGAGATACCGTCGATCTTTATGACGTGTTTCCAAATGACAGACAACCTCGAAGGGGCCCGAAGCAAGACCCTGAGTTACAAAGGCAAATCGAAGCCAATGAGGGCATCTTCGAACCCCTGTTGCTTGAGCCTCATCCGGAAAACAGAGACAAATTTCGCATCATAGATGGCGACCGGCGGTGGGAAAACTCGAAGACCCTGGTTGAGTCCAGAAAAAAGAACGGGTACCAGACGCCTTCCTGCCGAAATTACCGACAAAACCCTTACTGATGAGGAGCGCCTCCGCGTCTGGATTTACATTCATCGGCAAAGACGAGAATGGGACACCGAAAGAGAAGGAAATGGTCGCTTACAGCCTCGTCAATATGGTCGGGCGAGCTAGCTCAGCGAATATCTTGGGGATCACCCGCAGTCAACTGGACAAGCTGGTAGAGATTTATGATTTGTCGGAGAAATTAACGAATCTCGCAGAGCCCGGCGCATCCATTACCTGGGCGAGAGAGATCAAGAATCTGAATAGAAAGCTCGTTGCTCCCACGGTGTTGGACGCCATCATAAAGAAGGTCAACGAACAGGAAATCACCAATTCAAAAGAGATTCGAAAACTACGCCAGGTCCTCAAAGATCCTGTGGCAAAGAACCATTTTTTGTCGTCAGGCGGCACCATCGAGACAGCGTTGCGTACGCTGGGACCGGTGCCATCGAAAAGGAACCAAGGCCTGCTCGGAGATATCGAGCAGGTTTCGGTGTCCCTTCGACGTTATCCATGGACGACTCTCGCCGCACTGAAAGGAGACCCGCAGGTGCTGCGTAAGCTAGAAGAGACCGAGAAGCTTCTGAAAGAGCTAAAAAAAACGCTCTCAAGATAGAGACCTTGATGTCGGTGAGGGAAGGTGGGTTGAAACGATGGCCGTGCAAACTGACTAGGTACGGGCGCGGGAAAATTCGAGTCAAGCCGTAGCCATGCTCCTCGGCTCTCCTAGAGACTCACGTTGGCGGTCATCTCGCTTGAACTGCTTACTCAGGGCGAGGCCTTGCTCCTGATACGATGAACCGATTGATACGCCGTAAACTTTTTCAGGTACCGCCGCCAGGGGATAGTCCGTGGAGTCTTCCGACCACATCATTATCCTCTAACACAATCGGTACCTCATAGGCTCTGACTTCCAAAACTGCTTTCGTCCCGTGAATCTCGCCAGCCTGCCCATACCCAAATCCGGGGTCAAAGAATCCTGCGTAGTGAACTTGTCAAACTCGCCCATGCTCGGGTCATGCGCAATCATTTCCGCAGCATGGGTCAACGGGACGCCCACTCTAGCCTTTGACGCCAAAAGATAGAAGCTGCCCTTCGACAGGATAATCCGCCGCGCTTTGCGTGGCCGTTCGATACGCTCCCAGAATTCGGCTGGGTCGTAATAGTCCAGTCTGTCTAGTTCTATTGCCCGAGGCGAATCCTTCGCTTTATATGCCACGATACTTGACTCGTCCTGGCCCTCTAAATCCACCCTGATTTCAACGCCATCACCAATTGCAGAGTCAGTTGTGTATGGAGACACGGAGTCGTGAACCAGACGATACTCTTTCGCCAGCTTCCTCAATGCACCGTTGCGAAGAGGCTCCAGCGAATTGCCGCGCACGAAGCGCAACTGGTTGAGTCGCATCCCTTGCCTGACCCGGACTGGAAAAGTACGAGAAGAGACTTCTATGAACAATTGGCCGGAGTATCCTGGCGGGACACGATCAAACTGGTCGCCGAATTCAGTAATCAAGCAGACAAAAATATCAAGTCGGCCTGTCGTGCTTTTCGGATTCGCGATTCCTTGGATGTTATGGGCAGCCTCAAGCTTTCTAGCAGCGGAATATGTACACAACCGTGGGTTCTAACAGTTGAGGCATGGGTTCGGTGAAATCGATCGTGCTGTCAAGAAGTTCGTGGACCTTGGTCATAAGCGTTGTGGAATTTCCACGCAAGAAACTGGCTTGAACGCGATACGCTTTGGGACCAAGACGCAAGTCCATGCTGGCGGGCTGAATCTGAGAATCAGGTATCTCAGGACCGATTCGACCGATCTCGACTAAACGCTTGATATCCTGCCAAGGCAATATACCGTCCTTGCCCTCGGGTCAAACAGTTCTGGAAACAGTGGTGCATTGCCCATCTTGCCTACGATCTCCGATGACGCTCAAGTGCCGCGACGATTCTGCGGTGTCGTTCCGCTAGCTCGGCAGCATTGTATTCAGACGTCACTGAAGGTTACAAAATACACCACCACCGTACACTTGGCGGCTACCCGGCGCGATTGTCTTTCCGCAGTTCGGGCATACGATTCATCTGACAGCTTTCGGAGTCGTTCATCGTGATTGGGCGGAGAGTCCATAACAATGGACGACCGCAGCCTGAACGCCAGCTTCTTCCAACAATACTACACACCAGCAGAATAGTCGTGGCCGAAACTGTGGAAAATTCAAAGACATCTTTTGGTCAAAAGGGCGGCCCGACTATCTACCGTCCGGCTTGGATTTATGGAACGCCGCGATCAATTTGTCAACAATTCCCAGACCTATTCATTTTTGCTGGACGCGGACGCAGCCTTTGCAGATTGAGTCGGAGCTGGCTCTTTAATTTCGAGAGACGAATTCTTTGCTTCAATCTCCTTTTTCCATTGTGGCCATTCACGCACCCTTTTAGCAGCAGCTCTAAACTCTGCCTCTAACCAACCGTTTTCACGCATGTTCTCCTCCAAACTCGATGCCAAGTTTTCCAAGACTTGTCGTCAAGTCATCCATTAAATGGTCTTCATCTTCTAGGTAGAGGCGTTCTGAGGAACGATACCTCAATTGCGCTCTTGACGCATCAAAAACAATCGCCTTTCCCTCTGCACTCTTTCGATTCATGCCTTCGGCGTCGAAAAGTTTCATATACTGCCGTGGAGAAATTCCGACAAATGGCTCGAAGGCTATCTGATGAGAATCTTTGGTTCCGCCTTCAAGTTTGATTGAATCTGGATAGAGTTCCGCGGTTAGGCTCTTTGGGTAGGGTTCGATGTAGATTAGCTTTTGAATTCCAGCAGCCACAATGTGCCGAGCGCACAGGTGACAAGGAAACGTTGTCACATACATAGTGCAATCTGAAATGCTAACTCCTCTTCTTGCCGCGTCAACTATTGCAGCCATTTCAGCATGGACAGCACGACCAAATTCTATAACGTTGCGAATCATCGACTGTTTCGACAAGACGGGAGTGTCCCCAGATAGGATCTGCTTTACAAGCTCAGGCACGCTTAGCGAACTTTTGGAAGCTTCAAGCCAACCACTCTCCTTGAGACGCCTTAAAGTATCCGCTACAAGGTTTTGCTTGTGCTCGTCGCTGGAATCGGTACCTCTCAGGAATTCCCTCATATCAGGTTTGTCATCGCACCAATAGAGTCCGCCGCCTGCACGAGGAACTTCGTTTGTTCCGACCGCCACGATATCACCATTAGCATGCGCAATCGCACAACCGACCTGGCGACCCAATTCCGCCGATCGTAGCGCCGCAGCTTTGGCATGAAACATGACATATTCGCTGCGAGACGGCGTGTGAAGAGTGTTGCCAAAAATTAATTCAACAAAGCGAGAAAGTGACTCATCCAACTTTCCTTCATTGGTTGTATCCAGAAAAACATCCGCTCGGTGGAAAGTGTCTCTCAGATTTTGACCATGTTCGACGCCCGTTTCCTCAAAATCCCGCTGTATCAGATACTCGGCTTTCGAATAGAACTGGTTTGACTGATTTTCATGCTTTGATCGGGCAATCCTGTATGAGAGGTATTCTTTGCGTTTTTCGTGTGGCGCATAAGCTGCAATTAGATAAAAGTTGTCGCCATAGATTCTTCTCAGGGTCGCAACTTCATCGGGATGTTTCAGTGATCGCAAGATATATGCGTGCCGGCCTTTCGGGCGCATCCCGCTCCCACCCATTTCAGACCTTATTCTTTTTATTGTCCCGATTCCCAAAATAGCCATCGCGTCGTTATGATCGGTCTTCCTGCGCAGCTCATTACCTTGCGTCATATGTGAATCGATGTACTCGTCGGCAGGGTCCTTGATCAGTTTGTCCCTAAAAACTGGAATCTGATTCATCAGCGAGGCCAATCGAATTGGATGGGACTGGTAGTTAGCTTTGAGAAGTGCTTCGGAGAGCTTGTCAATGACTCGGTCGAGGTCACTGCCGACAGCGGCTGCCAATCCTAGGAATAATTCTGGTCCATCATTCCTACTTGAAGAACTCATGTAGTTAAGGCTACCGCTCTTTGATTTTCTAGCCAGTATCACAACGCGGATTATGCCGAATGCGTTAACTCGGCTGCTATAATCCCTTTGAG
Source organism: uncultured Acidobacteriota bacterium (assembly GCA_963824515.1). Lineage (GTDB taxonomy): Bacteria > Acidobacteriota > Terriglobia > Acidiferrales > UBA7541 > Acidiferrum. The sequence continues at coordinate 39,082 of CAWGPN010000008.1, read as the reverse complement.
GTTAGACTGGAGGTGTCCCTGTGATAAGGCTTACGGCAAAGGGGCTAGCGAAATACATGACAAGTGGAGCCGCCAGTCAGCGCAAGATACTGCGCGACTACAAGTTTCCCGATCCCGAAGGAGCGGTACAGGCGAAATACTATTCGGAAGCGCGCAGAGTCATCGGGGAATATCACACTGCGGGGAACGACGCGTCACTTATTGCAAGTGCCGTGGATCAGTTGCGCACTAAAGCTGCCCGCGAAGGGGGGAAAAAGGAAGACCGTCTCAGGAACAACATCCGCGCCCTAGAAAGTTATCTCAGAAACTTTGGGAAGCGCAATCTTCGGTCCTTCCCACTCCCGATTTGAAGTATACACACGGTCAGGTTTTGGTCAGTGCGTACCCCGATCTCTATGTGAAAGACGGTGAGCGTCACAAGATCATTAAGCTTGATATGGGTAAGGAGAGTCAGAAACCGCTGAGTATTAAGATAATTCTCCAACTCACATTTGCGGCTGCCCAAAGAGAAAACCTACCTATCGCTCCGAAAGACGTGATTTATGTAGAGGTGGAGCATGGTGTCCAGCATTCAGGAGCAAAACGAGGATCACGCGTGATGCGTGACATCGACGCGGCTTGTCAAACAATAGAAGACGTTTGGCCGAGATTGTAGTCGGTGAGCTGCGGGGATATCGCGCCTAAGATTAACCACTCTCTTACGTTCAGTGTGGACGAGGACACTGATCAGTTATAGTGACAGGCCCTTCTACAACCTCGGAGCCGCAACACACAAAGCAAAGAGAGACATTCCAAAAATGCCAATGATTACGTACACGGCCCAGGGCTTCCCTATTGCATATGGCGGGGCTCTCGCCGGAACATTTCCACTCAGTGTCTCGTGGGAAGAAATCATTTGGGCTGCAATTTCCGTAGGGAAAGCACAACTGGCGCACATGACTCAGTATGGCGTTTTCTCGGCGTTTGAGTTCATGTATCGAGCAGCCATAATCTATGCAAATCTTGTTGAGACCTCGTCTGGTCGACTCAGGCGTTCTTCTGCGTATGACGGCCTGGACCCCTCAGAGAAGGGTGCGATTTCGTACTTCATTGGAATGACTGTGGCTAAACTCTTCGCGAACCGTTTGCTTAGTGTGCCGTGGTTGATGCATCTCGACGTGTACAGACAGCAGCTTCAGCCAATCCTGGTGGGAAAGTCGAAGCCAGATTTTGTGGGCCTCAATGCCAACAACGGTTGGGTTGTTTTGGAAGCGAAAGGGCGAACCAATGACTATGAGGAATCAGTGTTGCAAGCGGCTAAGACCCAGACTCAACAATTGACAACTATTCAGGGAACTCAGCCCGTACTTCGAGTCGCGAGTCTGGCGTATTTCGCTGCGGGAAATCTGGAATTCACGGCGCTCGATCCTAGGCAAAAAAAGGGCGAAGGTAAGTTCGGGGATCTGCCGCTAACAAGAAATGAGTTCCTGAAAATCTACTACCGGCCCATTCAAACTTGGCTTGGTGAAACGACAGAGGTTAGGAGAATTAGAGTCGGTGGGCAGAGCTATCGCGTGGCCTCTTTTCCGGAGTTCGACTTGTCCGTTGGACTTTCCGACGAAGCGGAGAGACAGCTCGCCACTGCGGAGCTTGTCAAACACTCGTCTCGCATTGAACATAATGAATTTATCGGTGGCGATGGCGTGCTAATTCGGCTTGGTACTATTTGGTCTGATGAGAAAATGCGTCTGGAACCACAAGCAAGAGGTCGAAGCTAGGTTAAAGATCGGGCGCAGTCCGTCGTGACACTCCAAAACGCACTCTTCACACGTAAGCTCCTGTCTTCTGTTTGATTTGTGAGTTGAGTTTGTGACACTCAAGTGCGCGAGAGGTTGAAACCGCGACTGTCACCAAATTGTCACTATACGCCGCGCAAAACGAGCAAAAACGGAGCAAATCTAGAAAACTGAAATTGTCGCTATCTTGACAGCTGGCAAAGGGATTTAGTTGGATTTTCTATCAGATAGCGAATCGGCGATTTAATTTTTCAAGACCGCCGGTTTCAACCGCTCACCCACTCCTCCATTTCCGATTATAGCTGGCAACCACGTTTTACGGCACGCTCAGTAGTCTCTGGACTTTGATCGTTGTGCCTTCGCACAGGCTGCCACCAAATTTTTGCCAAGGGCTTTGAAGAGCCCTCTGACAATAGTGTCGTGGGAAAAAATCTTCAAGGTCTCGCACGGCCAGCTTCGCAGGCCGGCAAGGAAACGGCGATCACGGCAAGTGCCGCGACAGTACAAAGAACGTTAAGGGCTTTTCGGAGCGCCGGATGAAGCTTCCAGGAAGTCTCCTCGTCGATTCCTGCCGGATAACTCATCTCTATGCGCCCCTTTCTAGCTTAGATCGCTCGCGCGAATTGGCAGCCGCCGCACACGTTTCCCAGTGGCCGCAAAGAGCGCGTTGGCCAGTGCCGGAGCGACAGGTGGGACACCAGGCTCGCCGACTCCTGTTGGATCTGCTTCGCTCGGAACAATATACACTTCGATGACCGGCGATTCGAAAATGCGGAGCATCGGGTAGTCGTTAAAATTTCCTTGCTCGACGCGGCCGCCTTTCAGTGTAATTTCCGTTTTGAGAGCGGCAGTCAAACCAAAGATGATGCCGCCTTCCATTTGAGCGCGAACCGTGTCCGGATTGATGACGCGGCCGCAATCCAGTGCGCAAACAACGCGATGGACGCGCACCTCGCCGCTTTTCAAGACGGACGCTTCGACGACCTGCGCCACATAGCTATCAAAGGAAAAATGAGTCGCGATGCCACGTCCCACGCCCGGCGGCAGTTTCGAACCCCAATCTGCTTTCTGAGCGGCGAGTTCGAGGACCGCGCGCATGCGTGGTTGGTTCGCCAGCAATTTGCGCCTCAACTCATAGGGATCTTTTCCGCCGGCATGGGCCACTTCATCGAAGAACGCTTCGACGGAAAAGCCGGTGTGTGAATGTCCGACGGACCGCCACCACTGTACGGGGACGCCAATTTGAGGCGTGTGCAAATCAACCTGAAGATTGGGAATGCCATAGAGAATGTCGGCCGCGCCTTCCACGGAAGTGCTGTCCACGCCGTCCTTGATCGTAAACGCTGCAAACGGTGTGCCGGCCATGATGGATTGACCCACGATGGTGTGGGTCCAGGCGATGGGATCGCCGTTGGCATCGAGGCCCGCAGCAAAGCGGTCGTGCCACATCGGTCGATACCAGCCACCCCGCATGTCGTCCTCGCGCGTCCAGACGACTTTGACGGGAGCTTTGGCAATCTTCGCAACATGCGCCGCTTCGACGACAAAGTCCGAGGCAGGGTTGGCGCGGCGGCCGAAGCCGCCACCAAGGAGCGTGGTGTGAAGCTGCACTTTTTCGGGAGGCAGACCGACGACCTGCGCGGCGCTCGCGCGATCGACCGTTTCAAACTGCGTGCCGGTCCAGATTTCGCAGGAATCGGCGCGGAGGTCGACGACACAGTTGAGCGGCTCCATGCAGGCGTGCGCCAGATAGGGAACGTCGTATTCCGCAGTGATGGTCTTCGCTGCGGATTTGAGCGCAACTTCAGGATCACCTGTTTTTTTTGCGATGGCGCCGGGATTGAGAGCCGTTTCGGCAAAATCTTGCAACATTTTTTTTGTGGAGAGATCCTGGTTGGGGCCGAGGTCCCAGTCGATCGAGAGTTTGTCCCGGCCGAGCTTCGCAGACCAGAAGCTCTCGGCGATGACGGCTACGCCAGATGGAACTTGCTCAACGGCTTTGACGCCGGCGACTTTCAAGGCGGCACTGGCGTCGAACTTGGTCACTTTGCCGCCGAAGACGGGCGAACGCGCGACGACGGCCGTCAGCATTCCGGGGAGCATGACGTCCAGACCGAACTGCGCCGTGCCGTTTACCTTCGAAGGTGTATCCAGGCGGCGTGTGGATTTGCCGATGAGGGTGAAATCTTTGGGAGGTTTCAGCGCAACGTCGGCGGGCGGCGTGAGTCTGGAGGCGGCGTCGGCAAGAGAGCCATAAGTAGCGCGTTTGCCGATAGCGGCGTGGGTCACGACGCCCTTTTCGACGCGACAGGAAGAGGGTTCGACGCCCCATTCTGTGGCCGCCGCCTGGACCAGTAGGAAGCGCGCGATCGCGCCCATCTTGCGGTAGCGGACCCACTCGGCGCGAGAGGTGGTGCTGCCGCCGGTCATTTGAATGCCGAACAGCGGGTGATTGTAGACTTTGTCGACCGGAGCCGCTTCGACGCGGATGTGGGACCAGTTGGCTTCGAGCTCCTCGTTCAAAAGCATAGGCAATGAGGTATAGATGCCCTGGCCCATTTCCGAGTGAGCGGAAATTACGGTGACGGTTTCGTCCGGGGCGATGCGCACGAACGCGTTGAGCGCGAATCCCTTTTCTGCAGGCGCAGAGGCAGAGGAGGCTTCGCCGGAGAATGGCACATAGAGGCTTACGAAGAGGCCTCCACCGATGGCTGTTCCTGTTTTGATAAATTCACGCCGTCCGACCTTTGTCGCCGAGCTCATTTGGTCCTCCGTTCCGCCGATAGTTGCGCCGCGCGATGAATCACTTTGCGGATTCGAGTGTATTGGCCGCAACGGCAAATATTCCCGCCCATCCCTTCAAGATGAACCGTGCCCGCTCTGCGCAAAGCCATGCCGCACCCAAATTTTGTTCCGGTCATTCCCAGCGAGTCCCGCAGAACCTCTAACAACGGCGTGGACGGATCGACATCGACCTGGACCGGCTTTCCGTTCGGATGGAAGCTTGTCATTTATGGTCAGCCCTTCTTGACCCAAAGCTTTGTTGGACGCGTGGATGGGATTATAAACCCTAAAGTTACACCAACCTTTGGCATTTTCCAGCCGCGCCAGCCGGCCCTGCGAGCACTACGGAATCCGGTCCCTTCCTGGTTCCTCGCGGCTTCCCTGGCTTTGCCCATAACTATTCGGAATATTCTTGCGATTGCCCTTTTCGAATGGCATTGACATGCCTGGGAACCCACCGTAGCATCGCCTCTATTGGATGGCCGGGTGTTCAATTAGCCGCGCTGGAATCGAGGTTTTCAATGAGTCTTCGCGACTTTATTTCCAAACAATTTATTGATGTCATCGACTGGACGGAGCCGGAAGACGGCATTCTCGCCTATCGCTATCCGATGCAGGACCGTGAAATCCAGAATGGCGGAAAGCTGACCGTTCGGGAATCGCAATTGGCTGTGTTCGTGAACGAAGGAAAAGTGGCGGACGCGTTCGGTCCGGGGCTTTATACGCTCAACACCAATACGCTTCCCGTCCTGACTTACCTCATGAACTGGGACAAGGCTTTCCAGTCTCCGTTTAAATCCGATGTCTATTTCTTTTCTTCGCGCATTCAGACCGACCAGCATTGGGGCACGCAAAATCCCATCACCATCCGCGACAAGGAGTTCGGCGCGATTCGTTTGCGCGGCTTTGGTATTTATTCCTATCACATCACGGACGGGAAGACGTTCTATTCGAAAATCAGCGGCACGCGCGATATCTATCACGTCGCCGATCTCGAAGGCCAATTGCGCAACACCATCATCGCCAAGATGACGGATGCCTTCGCGCAAAGCCAGCTGCCGTTTCTGGACATGGCCGCCAATCAGGGCGCGCTCGCGGACAAAATCAGTGAACAGCTCAAGCCTGCGTTCACCGACTACGGCCTGTCGCTCGATACTTTCGTCGTTGAAAACCTCTCGCTTCCGGATGAACTGCAAAAAGTGCTCGACCAGCGCATCAGCATGAATGTGCTCGGCGACATGGGCAAGTTCACGCAATATCAGGTGGCGCAAGCCATCCCGATTGCCGCCGCCAATGAGGGCAGCGGAGGAGTCGGAGTGGGAGCCGGACTTGGGGCGGGCATGGCCATGGGGCAGGCGATGATGGATGCCGTCAAGCAATCGACGCCGCCCTCGCCGGCCGGCGGCGGAGCGGCTCCGGCGGCTGCCGGCGCGGCCTCCGCGGCCACAAAGTTCTGCAGCGAGTGTGGCAAGCCGATTCCGCGGAGCAGCAAATTCTGTCCGGAGTGTGGCAAGCCTCAGGCTTAAAGGTGAAACGGCCATGAGCGGCATCGAATGGGTTGTCGAAGCCTTCGGTTGCTCGTCGGAGTCATTGCGCGACCTGCGCGCCGTGGAAACACTCTTCCACGGCATGATTCGCGGCATGAAGCTTCGCCCCGTCGGCGCGACCCAGTGGCATCAGTTTCCCGGAACCGGCGGCATTACCGGCCTGTGCCTGCTCGCCGAATCCCACATCGCTTGCCACACCTTTCCCGAACACAATTCGCTTTGCCTGAATCTTTTCTGCTGCGTCCCGCGCGCCGAATGGAATTTTGAAACAGCGCTGCAGCAGCTTTTTCAGGCAAGGTCAGTGTCGGTGCGGCGTCTTGCGCGTCCCTACGAAGTGGCGCGTCAACAAGCAGCGAGTGATTAGAGTCTGCATGAGGATTTTTTTGTGCATCCGGTGAGCAACGGACGATGACTCAGCCCGTCTCGAACTGTCCGAACTGCGGCGCGAAAATTGTCTTTAAATGGTCCAGCAGCGTGCAGACGGTTTGTCCGTACTGCAAGAGCATTCTCGTGCGCACCGACGTCGATCTCAAGAAAGTCGGCCAGGTGGCCGATCTCCCACCGGACAATTCACCCATTCAGCTCAACACCGAAGGCATTTACCGCAATAAAGCTTTCGTGGTCATTGGCCGCATCCTTTACGAATATGACGAGGGTGGCTGGAACGAATGGCACATCACCATGAACGATGGCACGAGCGCCTGGCTCTCCGATGCCCAAAATGAGTATGCGATTTCCTTTGCCACCGACACGAGCGGATTACCGGCGGCCACGCAAGTCGAGGTCGGCCAGCAATACAACTGGAACAATCAGCGTTACACCCTGACCGTGATTACACCCGCGCACTACCGCGGCGTCGAGGGCGAGCTGCCCTTCCAATATTGGGACAAGACCAACGTTACGTTTGCCGACCTGCGCAGCGAAACGGGAAAATTCGCCACGTTGGATTTCAGCGATGATGAACCCGCTCTTTATCTTGGCGAATTTGTCGAGTTCGATGATCTCAAACTGAAGAATCTCCGCAGTTTCGAGGGCTGGTGATGAGCACAGGAACGCCGCCGCTTTCGAATCCGCCGAAACCGCAAGTGAAGGCGTTGAACTGCCCGCAGTGCGGAGCAGCGATCGTTCTACGTTCCATGGGGAATGCCCAAACCGTTGTTTGCGCGAGTTGCCACTCCATTCTGGACGCCAAAGATCCGAAACTTCAGATCCTGCAAAAATTTCAAGTGATTACTGGAGAGGTGCCTCCGCTCATTCCCCTTGGCACTCGAGGCAAATTGCGCGGTTCGGATTACGAAGTCATTGGCTTCCAGCGGCGTAGCATCACCGTCGAGGGAATTCGCTACGACTGGCACGAATACGTCCTCTTTAATCCCTATAAGCCCACGCGCTACCTCACCGAATACCAGGGGCACTGGAACGACATCAGCGTCTGCAAGGAACTGCCCGTAATCCGGTTCACCACTGCCAATTATCTTGGCGAAACGTACAAGCACTTTCAGACCGCCGACGCCACTACGAATTACGTGCTCGGCGAATTTCCTTGGCAGGTTCGCGTGGGCGAACATGCCGCCGTGACCGACTATGTCAAGCCGCCGCGCGTCTTGTCCTCGGAAAAAACCGCCAACGAAGTCACCTGGTCCATCGGCGAGTACATGTATGGCGCAGATATTTGGAAGGCCTTAAATCTGCCCGGGCATGCGCCGGAAGCGGTCGGCGTTTACGAAAATCAGCCTTCGCCCGTCAGCGAAAATGTCAAAGGGATCTGGAGCGCTTTCCTTGCGCTTTCCCTCCTTCTGCTCGTGCTGCTCGCCGGATTTGACCTCGCCTCGAGCAAGACCACCGTCTTCGATTCCAGCTACCGTTTGAATCCTGGCGAGCCTAAGGGCGAGGCCTCTTTTGTCACCAATGTTTTCGATTTGGACGGCCGCACTTCGAACGTGCAGGTCAACACGTCGGCCAATGTTGACAACTCCTGGATTTATCTGAACTACGCGCTCATCAGTCAGGACACCGGCCGGGCGTGGGATTTCGGCCGCGAAGTCAGCTACTACCACGGTTACGACAGCGATGGTTCGTGGACCGAAGGCAGCCGGAAAGACAGCGTTGTCATCCCCAGCGTTCCTTCAGGTCATTATTATTTGCGCATCGAACCCGAAGTGGATCCCAAGCATCCTCCTCTTGTCTACACCGTGTTGGTGAAGCGGGATGTTGATGTCCCCGGATTGTTCGGCGTGGCTTTTCTTGCGTTGTTGATTCCTGCTATCGCCATCACCTGGCGCTCTCTCAGTTTCGAACGCGCCAGGTGGGCCGAAAGTGATCATCCGCCCATACAGTTCGGAAACTCGGAGTAAAGCATGTTTAGAAAACTCTATCTCGCTTATGGATTGCTGGTTCTCGGAGGCACCTGCTTTGCCCAGTACAGCGGCTGGAGCCTCGACAGGATCAGTCAGTTGAAGAACGTTCCCAAGTCCGTTCGTGATAACCCCGGCTCCTATCGTTCCGTTTACGGCTTCTATCACCATTACACCGGAGGCAAATAAGATGAACCTCGTTCCGCTCGGCAATGTCATCGCTGCGCTCGCGTTCGCCTTTCTTGGCATGCTCATTTTCATCATCGCGTTTGTGGTGATGGATAAGCTCACGCCTTATCACCTTTGGAAAGAAATTGTTCAGGAGCACAACATGGCGCTCGCCATCCTCGTCGGCGCCATGTCCATCGGCATTTGCATCATCATCGCTTCTGCGATTCATTAGCCCATGGGCATTCTGCTCTTCATCTCGGTGCTGCTGGTTGCGGCTTGCGGCCTCATCTATGAACTCGTTGCCGGCACGCTCGCCAGCTACCTCGTGGGTGACACCGTCTTCCAGTTTTCCACCATCATCGGCACCTACCTCTTCGCCATGGGCATCGGCAGCGCCCTTTCGCGTTATCTGAATCGTGGCCTCGTATATCGTTTTGTTTGGATTGAGCTGATGCTCGGCGTGATTGGCGGTTTTTCTTCCGCTCTCCTGATGATGGCTTTCGCCTTCACGCAGGGATTCGAGTTGATCCTCTACGCCCTCGTCATTGTCATGGGCGTTCTCGTTGGGCTGGAAATTCCGCTGCTCATGCGCATTGTGCGCGACCGCTACCAGTTCCGCGACGTAATTGCCCACGTTCTTACGTTCGATTATCTCGGTGCGCTCGGCGCTTCCCTGCTCTTTCCGATTCTCCTCGTACCGCGTCTCGGGCTCGTGCGCTCCGCCATGCTTTTTGGCCTCGTCAACGCCGGCGTCGCTCTCTGGAGCACCTACCTGTTTTCCAATCAACTCTCGGAGACGCGCTCGATTCGAGCAGTCTGCCTCCTCGTTTTATGCGGCCTGGGAATCGGCATGGTCGAAGCCCGCCACATCAGCGCCACCGCCGAAGACAATATCTACGCCGACGACATCATCTTTGCCAAGGACACGCACTACCAGCATCTCGTCCTCACTCGCTTCAAGGACGACATTCGCCTCTTTCTCAACAGCCATCTGCAATTCAGTTCGCGCGACGAGTACCGCTACCACGAAGCCCTCATTCATCCCGGCCTCGCTTCCATTCCGGTTCCCCATCGCGTCCTCGTCCTTGGCGGTGGCGACGGTCTCGCCGTTCGCGAAATTCTGAAATATCCCCAAATCGATAGCATCACTCTCGTTGATCTCGATCCGGAGATGACCAAGCTCTTCTCCTCGCTTCCCATGCTCACCAAGCTCAATCACAAATCGTTTCTTTCTCCCCGCGTTCACGTCATCAACGCCGACGCCTTTCCGTGGGTCGATTCGAACACCGACAGCTTTGATTTCATCGTCATCGATTTTCCCGATCCCACAAACTATTCCCTCGGTAAGCTCTACACCACCGCCTTTTATCGTGCCGTCGCGCGCCACCTCAGCGCGCAAGGCATGATGGTCGTGCAAAGCACTTCGCCGATGTTTGCTCGCGATTCCTTCTGGTGCATTGCGCAGACCATCAAGCAGGTCGGCTTGCACACGTATCCCTATCACGTCTATGTTCCGAGTTTCGGCGAATGGGGATTCGTCCTCGCTTCCTTCCACGAATACACTCCTCCGGCTGCTTTTCCCAGCGGCCTCCGGTTCATTAGCGTGGAAGATGTGCCCGCTCTCTTTCAGTTTCCGCCGGACATGGCCCCGCTCCAAATGCCTCCCAACCACCTCAACAATCAGGTTCTCGTCCGGGCTTACGATAACGACTGGAAGGACATCAGTCATTGAAGGTTGGACGCCGAAAATTTCTCCGCGCCGGCAGCGCAGCCCTCGTTGGACTCTCGCTTAAGTCAGATCGCCCCATCGCTGGTTCCTTCGTCAATGACTCTTTCAAGATGGGCCACATGCTTCGTGATCGCGCTTTCTTCCCTCCCGCGAAGCGTGTCGAAAAATTTCCAATCGTCATCATTGGTGGTGGCATCGCCGGCCTCAGCGCCGCCTGGCGTCTGCGCAAGCGCGGCTTCACCGATTTCGTCGTTCTGGAAATGAATCCCCAGGCTGGAGGAAACTCCCGCTGGGGCCAAAATGAAGTATCCGCATATCCCTGGGCCGCTCATTACGTCCCCGTCCCCGGCCCCAAAGCCGTTTACGTCCGCGAACTATTCGAGGATCTCGGCGTTCTGAAAAATGGCGAGTGGGACGAGCGTTATCTCTGCTTCTCGCCAAAGGAGCGCCTCTTCCTCTATGGCCGCTGGCAGAACGACATCGAACCCGCTGTAGGCCTAACCCAAAAGGGCCGCGAGCAGTTCCAGCATCTCGACGATCTCTTCGCAAAGTTCCGCGCTACCGGCGAATTTACGATTCCTCTCGAGCTCGGCCGCACTGCAAGGTTCCAGGATTTGGATCGCCTACCTTTCTCCGATTGGCTCCAGCAGCAAGGCTGCGATTCTCGTCTCGTCACCTGGTACATGAACTACGCCTGCCGCGACGATTACGGCGCGCTTGCGAAGGACACTTCCGCCTGGGCGGGGCTTCATTATTTCTGCTCGCGCGAGGTCGAAGAAATAGGCCCGCTCACCTGGCCCGAAGGAAACGGCTGGATCACGCGCCGCTTGCTTGAACGCGTCGGCCAAAATGTCCGCGCCAACGAAATGGTTCACCACCTCGCGGAAACAAAACGCGGTTTCAGCGTTTTCTCTGGCAATACCGAATTCCAAGCTGAATTTGTCATTTTCGCCGCGCCAACATTCCTCGCTCCTTATCTCCTCGAAAGTTTCCCACGCCTACACGATTTCATCTATTCGCCGTGGCTCACTGCCAACCTTACTCTCGAACGCATTCCCAATTCCCGCGGTGCCGAGCCCACTTGGGACACCGTTTTTCTAGACTCGCCGACTCTCGGCTATGTCGATGACGCCCACCAAAGCCTTCGCACCTTCATCGACCGCACGGTCTGGACCTTTTATTGGTCGCTCGTTGATGGCACGCCCGCGCAAAATCGCCAGCTGCTTCTCGATAAGGACTGGAACTATTGGAAGGAAGCAATTCTCCACGATCTCGAGCGCGTTCACTCCGACATCCGCCAGTGCGTATCCCGCATCGACGTCATGCGCATGGGCCACGCCATGATTCGCCCCTCCGTCGGCTCGGTTTTTTCCGAAGAGCGCCTCCGCCTGGCCCATCCGCGCCGCGATTCCCGCCTTCTCTTCGCGAATTCCGATCTCAGCGGCATTTCCATTTTCGAGGAAGCCCAATACCATGGTGTCATCGCCGCTCAATCCGTTCTCGAACGCCTCCACGGCCATCGTTAACCTCGCAACAAAATCGCGAACCAAACGCAGGAATCCTCCTGCAAATATTTGCATCCAATCTAAATGGACGTGCGTACTATATAGGTGAGCGGTCTCGCTTCGCTCCAGCAAAGGATCTAGGAAGGGAAAGATGTTGTTTCAAAAAAAGCCCGAACTGACCTACGCCGACGTCACTCCGAAGGAAGTGTATTTCAATCGTCGCAAATTTCTAAAAGCGATGGGCATTGCCGGCGCCGCTGCATTTGCCGGCAAAAATCTCCTCGACCTTGCCTCCCCATCTAGAAACGTTCACGCCGCACTGAAGTTCCCCAACCTGGTGAAAAGCCCGTTCAGCACCACCGAAAAGGAGACCTCCTTTCAGGACGTCACGCACTACAACAACTTCTATGAATTCGGCGTCGATAAGGATCAGCCCGCAAAGAACGCCCAGAATTTGCGCACCTCTCCTTGGACCGTCTCCGTCGAAGGCGAAGTCAAAACCAAGCGCAAATTCTCCATGGACGAAATCCTCAAACTCGCGCCCCTCGAAGAGCGCATCTACCGCCATCGGTGCGTGGAGGGTTGGTCGATCGTTGTTCCCTGGATCGGTTTTTCCTTCAGCAACATTGCCAAGCTCGTCGAGCCCACACCCAAGGCAAAATTCGTCGCCTTCGAATCCTATTGGAATTTGGGGCAAATGCCGTTAGCCAGACCGGAATTGGCGGGGATCGAATTTCCTTACGTCGAAGGTCTCCGCCTCGATGAAGCCATGAACCCGCTCACGCTACTCTGCGTCGGCATGTACGGAGAGTCGCTGCCAAATCAAGACGGCGCGCCCGTGCGCATGGTCATACCGTGGAAGTACGGCTTCAAGAGCATCAAATCCATCGTCAAAATTAAATTTGTCTCCAAGGAACCGCCCACCACTTGGAATCTCGCAAACTCTCACGAATACGGCTTTTATTCCAATGTGAATCCCAACGTCGACCATCCCCGCTGGTCTCAGGCCACCGAACGCCGCCTCGGCGACATCTTCCGCCGCAAGACGCTCATGTTCAACGGCTACCAGGATCAGGTCGCTAGCATGTACGCCGGTATGGACCTTCGAAAGTATTTCTGAGGCTGGTTTGCCGCGTGCCCTCGTTCCTCTCCAAGAAATGGACCAAAGTTCCGATTTTTCTTCTTTGTCTCGTTCCGTTCAGCCTTCTCGTATGGAAAGCGCTCACCGGCAATCTCGGCCCTAATCCAGTCGAAACTCTCCAACACACCACCGGTGATTGGACGCTCCGCTTACTCGTCATCACTCTTTGCATCACGCCGCTGCGAAAACTCCTCAAGCTCCCCAATCTCATTCGTTTTCGCCGCATGCTTGGCCTCTTCGCCTTTTTCTACGCCTGTCTCCATTTCCTGACTTACCTTGGTCCCGATCAAAATTTCAGTCTCGCGGCGATGGGGAAGGATGTCTACAAGCGCCCCTTCATCACCGTCGGCTTTACGGCCTTTGTTCTCCTGATTCCCCTCGCGCTCACTTCCACCGCGGCATCCATTCGCCGTCTCGGCGGACGCCGCTGGCAAATGCTTCATCGCTTGATCTATATCAGCGCAATTTGTGGTGTGATTCACTACTACTGGTTGGTGAAATCCGCGGTCTTGCGGCCGCTAACCTACGGCGCAATCGTCGCCGTCCTTCTGCTCTGGCGTTTGGGAGACTGGCTGATTCGCCGCGGCCGCGCAATTCCATCTGCCGCCAAAACGCAGCGCGCTTCCGCAGACGGCTGATGAGCTATTTTCACGAACGGCTAGTGGACGGTAGTCGTGTCCCCGCCTGCTAATGAGGATAATTCCCCAAACTCCAACCCCCAAAAGTGCGGCGCCGGTGTCAGAAACTCCACGCCAATCCGTTGCCCTCTTTCGCAGGGCTCGCCCTGGTAGACCACGCGGCACTCCTGCTCTTCCAGAGTGTCCGGGTTTGTCAGCACGAGCATCTCGCCGTTGTCGATCTCGTGTTTCAACATCAGGAGGCCGCCGTGCGCGTTCACCACAACGGTTTCGCAGGCCTCCTTGAATTTCTTCCCGTTGTGCGCCCGCCCCTGTGCCTGCACGCGCATCTTGTGGAAAGCCCGCCCGCTGCGTCTGTGTGTTGGAGAGGTTGTTCCGTTCATACCGCCATCATCGGCCCCTTCACGAAACACCGTCCACTGGCCCTCAGGACAGGTGTTCCCCACCAGCAACCGTCCTCTCCTCTTTCCAATCTGCCGGTGGGCTGCGGACAAGCGCGCCAGGTTTAGGGTAGTCTTGTTTTTTTGGCGCCGATTCACCAGGATGGTTTATTACTTGCATTTTGCAAGTAAACTGTAGACACTATCTTCGGCTTTTTTAGACGCACAACCCTTTCTCGTTTACAGGAGCACGACATGAGCAAAGTCCGGGTTCTCGTCGGTACACGCAAAGGCGCTTTCATTCTCACTTCCGATGGAAAACGCCAAAACTGGGAAGTCTCCGGTCCTCATTTTGCTGGCTGGGAGATTTATCACATGAAGGGATCCACCGCGGATCCTAATCGTATCTTCGCTTCCCAGTGCAGCGGCTGGTTTGGGCAAGTCATTCAACGTTCCGATGACGGCGGCAAAACCTGGATACAGCCCGGCACCCCTCCCGGAGAACCGACTACCGGCCCGGGCGGAATGCCCAAGGGCGAGAGCAACAAATTTGTCTACGACGTCTCCAAGGAATCGGGAAAACCGCTGACCACGCATCAGTTCTACGATGGAACCCAGCATCCCTGGGAGTTCAAGCGCGTGTGGCATCTCGAACCATCTCTCCACGATCCGGATACGGTTTATGCGGGAGTCGAGGATGCCGCGTTGTTCCGCTCCACAGACGGCGGAAAAAGCTGGCACGAACTTTCCGGATTGCGCGGCCATGGCACCGGCCCCCGTTGGCAGCCCGGCGCAGGTGGCATGTGCCTGCATACCGTTATTCTTGATCCTAAGAATCCCAAACGAATTTTCGTCGCCATTTCCGCCGCGGGCGCGTTCCGCACCGACGACGGCGGCGACGACTTGGCGTCCCATCAACAAAGGCCTGTACTCCAAATACATTCCCGAGCCCACCGCCGAAGTCGGCCACTGCGTTCACCGCATCGCCTTGCATCCCTCGCGTCCCGATGTGCTTTTCATGCAAAAGCATTGGGACGTCATGCGCACGGACAACGCGGGCGACTCCTGGCAAAAAATCAGCGGCAACTTGCCTACAGACTTTGGCTTCGTGATTGACGTGAATGCTCAACGAGCCGGATACCGTTTACGTCGTGCCCATCAAGAGCGACGGCGAACATTTCCCTCTCGATGGAAAGTTGCGCGTGTATCGCAGCAAATCCGGCGGCAACGAATGGCAAGAGCTCGGCAAAGGTCTGCCCCAGCGCGATTGCTACGTGAACGTGCTCCGCGACGCCATGGCCGTCGATTCTCTCGATAAGAGCGGCATCTATTTCGGCACCACCGGCGGCCAGGTCTACGTCTCGCCCGATGGCGGAGACAATTGGTCCGCCGATCGTTCGCGATCTTCCGGCCGTACTTTCCGTCGAGGTCCAGACGCTGGCATGATTCGCGTGATCCTTCCGCCGCATTTGCGAGGCCTCGCGCACATCAGCGGCGAAGTCGAACTCGAAATAACGGGCCAGGTCACGCAGCGCTCTGTCCTCGACGCCCTCGAAGCGCGCTACCCCATGCTGAGCGGCACGATTCGCGATCACGTCACGCAGCAGCGCCGCCCATTCTTGCGCTTCTTTGCTTGCGGTGAGGATTTCTCCCACGAGCAGCCCGACGCCCCGCTACCCGACGCCATCGCCTCCGGTGCCGAGCCCTTGTTGATTGTCGGCGCCATCGCCGGCGGCTAATTCTCGGCCGTTTTCGAATCAAACTGGCACTGCCGCTATCAGTGTCTATGTCTATATGCCGCATTGTCCTGGCCGTTTCCTTTCGTGACAAATCACCACTTAAATCGTCCATAGAAGAGCACCCCAAGGGATCCCGCCGCCCGCCCTCGGAATATTTGCTGAACATGGGAACCCCCGGCGGCTGAGCTACGTAACCAAGGGAGAGGTGTTTGATGCTAAGCCTACCCGGCAGTCTTCGTTATGCGCTTCGGCAGTTCCGCCTGGCACCGGTTTTTACCGTTGCGGCGGTCCTCACTTTGGCCTTAGGAATCGGTGGCACCACGGCCATTTTCACCTTGATTCACGCTGTGATGCTCCGTTCCTTGCCGGTTTCGGATCCCGGCAGGCTTTATCGTGTCGGAGATGGCGACGATTGCTGTGTGGAAGGTGGGCCCCAGGACCAGTGGGGAATGTTCTCGTACGCCTTGTACGAACGGTTGAAGACTCAAACACCCGAATTTGAAGAAGTGACCGCTTTCCAGGCAGGGCGCGGCCGGTTGAGCGTGCGTCGCCAGGGGGTCGACTCCGCAGCTAGGCCCCTCCGCTCAGAGTACGTCAGCGGCAGCTATTTCTCCACTCTTGGAGTGCGCGCCTTCGGGGGCCGCGTATTCACCCCAGCAGATGATACTCCGTCGGCTCCGCCCGTCGCAGTTCTTAGTCACCGTATTTGGGAAACAGTCTATGCCGCTAACCCTTCCATCGTAGGTTCCACATTCGTGGTTGAAGGCCATCCCTTTACGATCATCGGAGTGGCCCCACCCGGATTTTTTGGCGAAACGCTGCAAAGTGACCCTCCGGATATTTGGCTCCCGCTCAATCAAGAGCCCATGATCGATGGTCAGGGTGGCCTGCTGCATCAGTCCATCTCTGCCTGGCTGCGCATGATTGGCCGGTTGCGCCCTGGTGCTTCTACCCAAGGAATGGCGCCACGCCTCACCGCGGTGCTACGCCGCTGGATGCAATACGATTCAGGATATCCCGCAAATTGGATGGCGGACGTCATCAAGCTTCTCCCCCGGCAAACGATTAATGTCGTACCGGCAGGAGCCGGCGTGGCCGTAATGAAGGAGGAATACTCGCGTAGCCTCGAGATTCTGCTCGCAGTCTGTGGCTTAGTCTTGCTCATCGCTTGCGCCAATGTCGCAAATCTCTTGCTGGCCCGCGGAGTTGCGCGTCGCGGGCAAACAGCTGTGCGGCTGGCCCTCGGCGCCACGCCACGCCAGATTGTCGGCCAGGCGCTTACGGAAAGCATCCTCCTCGCCATTGGTGGCGCCATCGCCGGACTCTTGGTAGCTACGGCCGCCGCGCGCCTGTTGTTGTCGCTGGCGTTCCACAGCTCGCATTTCCTGCCGATTAGCGCCGCTCCTTCGCTCATCGTGCTGGCGTTTGCCTTTGCCTTAGCGCTGGTTACAGGAATTATTTTCGGCGCCGCACCCGCATGGCTGGCTACACGCACCGACCCTGCGGAGGCCTTGCGCGGTTCTGGCCGCGGCACTCGCGATCGTTCCTCCTTCGCGCGCAAAGCGCTTCTCGTTGTACAAGCCACTTTATCCGTTGTACTTGTCGCGGGAGCGACCATGTTAGGTCGCAGCCTGAATAAACTCGAGCATCAGGACTTCGGATATAAGATCCAAGGCCGCGTCGAGGTGGATATCAACAATCCTCCGGCGAGCTACACGCAGCCCAGGTTGCAGGCGCTGTACCGTCAGCTCGAAGAACAACTCAATCGCATCCCCGGAGTGCAAGGATCCGGCATGGCCTTGTATAACCCGCTCACCGACAACTGGGGCGAATTGATTATGGTGGCCGGCCATCCTGCTGGCAAATTCAACGAAAATTCGGGCGCCTCCTGGGATCGCGTGAGCGCCAACTATCTTCAGAACTGGGGCATGCAGATTGTCCGCGGCCGCGCGTTCAACTCTGCTGACAACGAAACCACCGCTCCGGTGGCCGTCGTCAACGAAGCTTTCGTCAAGCGCTTCTTCAAGCGTGACGAGGACCCGCTGGGCCAGCACTTCGGATTGGACATGCCCCAATACGCCGGCACATTCAACATCGTCGGCGTCGTCCGCGACGCCAAGTTTGCGGGCTGGGGATTAATCGGCCCGCGCGTCCCATGTTCTACGTCCCGCTGGCCCAGACCGTGAATTACCATGACGATCTAATGAAGAAACTCGAGATGCGCTCGCACTTCATCGGCGGCATCATGTTGGTGACGAACTTATCTCCCGGCGCCCTTGAACCTCTTCTTACCCGCACTCTCGCTGATCTTGACCCCGACTTGACCATCAACAGCATCCGCACCATGCAGCAGCAAGTCGACCTTTCCTTCGATGAGGAGCGCGCCGTTGCCAGCCTCGCCGGCTTGTTTGGGATTATTGCCTTGGTGCTCGCTGCCGTCGGTCTCTATGGCGTTACCGCTTACACCGTCACCCAGAGAACCAACGAAATCGGCATTCGTATGGCCCTTGGTGCCAGCCGCACGACGGTCATGCATTTCGTGCTGCGCGGGGCTTTCAAACGCGTTCTAATTGGTTTGATCCTTGGTTTGCCTCTCGCGGTTGGCGCTGGCCGCTTGATTTCAGCCCAGCTCTATGGCGTCTCCTCGTGGGATCCGCTTGCCTTGGGTGTGGCCGCGGGCGCTCTCGCCATCTGCTCTTTCTTCGCCGCCATCATTCCCGCCAATCGCGCGGCTTCCATTTCGCCCATGAACGCTCTCAGAATTGAGTAGCGAAGCCCTACTTTTATGAATCCTTGCTAACCGCCAGCAAACATTTGGTTGGGAAAGTGCCGCACGAACGCCGCGCGCACAATTCTAAAATTTCTGGCGCTCTTGAAGAGCGGTCATGCGCGCCGTCATGTGCGCCGTATCCCCTCAGTAATTGCCGAATCGAGAGCATTGCAAACTTGCTGCGCTACCGCGCTGGTGCCCATTCGGCAGGATTCTACCGGAAACCTGTTTGGTGTCCTCCTCGGAGCGTGCTTTCTAGCGGCTGGAAGTGCCTCAGGCCGTGGAACCGAACGTTGCCTTCCGATATTTCCAGAATTCTCCCCCTTGTCCGGCAAAACTTCGGCCAGAGCTCCAGTCTGTGGGATTATGAAGGGGTCATGAATCTCGAACTCTACTCGCTGCCGGGCGAATTTATCGACAGCAGTGATCCGGACGTGCAGACCTTCGCGCGGAAGATGATAGCTGGGGCCGCCGATACAGTTTCGTGCACGGTGAAGCTCTATTATGCCGTCCGCGACGAGATTCTCTACGATCCCTACTACGCCGGCGAAGCGCCATCCTACTTCCGAGCCAGCGATTGTCTCCGTGCCAAACGAGGATTCTGCATTCCAAAGGCTGCCCTGTTAGCTGCGGCTGCCCGCTCCGTGGGCATCCCTGCCCGGGTCGCCTATGCTGACGTGCGCAACCATCTGTCAACGAAGAAACTCATTGAGTTGGTTGGTGGTGACCTCTTCATTTGGCACAGCTTCACCGAGCTTTATCTTGACGGTCGCTGGGTGAAAGCTACTCCCGCCTTTAATCTCGGCCTCTGCAATCGTTTCGGTGTGCGTCCACTGGAGTTCGACGGGCGTCACGATTCGCTCTTCCATGAGTACGATCGTGAAGGCCGGCGGCACATGGAATATGTCAGGCAGCGGGGTCACTACCCTGACGTACCGTACGAAACAATCCTCGCCGATTTCAAAAAGATGTACCCGCGCTGGATGGCGCTGGCAGGCACTGACGGGCACTGGGACTTCGCGACGGAACCATAAAGCCGGTATTTCCGTCTTTCCCCAAGCTTGCCAATCCACTCTTGCCGGCAATCGCACTTCTCCGTTTACGCCTTAATCAGAAATTAGAACTTCACGCCGGTACACTTGAATATCAGCGAGCCAAAGAACCTGGAGGAAGCCAAGCTGGCCTACGCTCACCCGGCGAGCGGCTTCAGTCGCGCCGTAAAATGGCGCAGGAACGGCGCTTGGTGGATCAATTCATAGCCGGGAATCTGTTCGCGGCGCCGCCAAACGTCTAGGATCACTTCGACCACGTACTCGATGTGGCTTTGCGTGTACACGCGCCGCGGAATGGCCAGTCGCACCAAGTCCATCGTGGCGTGTTCGCCGAACATCAGCGTTCCGATCTCCACCGAGCGGATCCCCCCTTCCAGATAGAGCTCGACAGCCAGCGCCACTCCCGGAAATTGCGCCACAGGTATGTGCGGAAGGAAGGCCCGCGCATCCAGATAAATGGCATGGCCGCCAGGCGGTTGCATGATGGGAACGCCCTCGGCCGCGATGTGGTTGCCGAGAAACGCCGTCGAGGCGATGCGGTAATTGAGGTATTCCTCTTCCAATACCTCGTTCAGGCCGACGGCAATCGCCTCCAGGTCGCGGCCGGCGAGACCACCATAGGTGGGAAAACCCTCCGTCAGAATCAGCAGATCTCTTTCCTGCTGCGCAAGGAGGTCGTCGTTGGTGCAAAGAAAGCCGCCGATGTTCGCCAGGCCGTCTTTTTTTGCGGACATAGTGCAGCCGTCAGCATACGAAAACATCTCGCGGGCGATTTCGCGCGGAGTTTTGTCCGCATAGCCTGGCTCGCGCAGCTTGATGAAGTAGGCATTTTCGGCGAACCGGCAGGCATCGATGTACAGCGGTATCCCGTGCCTTTTGCAGATTTCCTTCACTTCACGAATGTTTTCCATGGAGACCGGCTGGCCGCCGCCGGAATTGTTGGTAACCGTCAGCATCACCAGCGGAATGCGCTTCGCGCCCACGCGCGCGATCAACTCCTTTAGCCGCGCCGTGTCCATATTCCCCTTGAAGGGGAGCACTCGCGCAGGCTCTTTCGCTTCCGGGACTGGCAAATCCAGTGCCTCGGCCCCGACGAACTCGCAGTTTGCACGCGTGGTGTCGAAATGGGTGTTGTTGGGCACGACGTCGCCCTTCTTGCACATCACGGTGAAGAGAATGCGTTCCGCTGCGCGGCCCTGATGTGTTGGAATCACATGTTGGAAACCGAAGATGGCCTGCACGGAATCGCGAAATCGCGCGAAGCTCGGTGACCCGGCGTAGGATTCGTCTCCCCGCATCATGGCCGCCCACTGTTCCGTGGACATGGCAGAAGTGCCGGAATCCGTCAGCAGGTCGATCATAATGGCTTCGGCCGGCACGAGAAACAGGTTGTAACCCGCATCTTCGATGAACTGCCGGCGCTGCTGGGGCGTGGATCTGTGAATCGCCTCGATGCTCTTGATGCGAAATGGCTCGATGACGGTTCGAATCGCCATACTGGCCTCGCTTTTTTGCGGAGATGAAAGCAGGTCCCCTTCTGCCGGGACGTGAATCAGGTTTCAGGGCCAGGGCACATCCTACCGCACTATGGCTCCGAGGGATAACTGACGGGAAATCGGCTTTTCAGCTGCTATGGTCTCCCGCGGACCAGGATTGCTCCTCGTATCTTTGAATAAGTACGCGGAAGGAGGAGCGCATGGCGGGAGGACGCTGAATGCATTGGCTGCGCGCGCCCCCCTCGGGAGGGAATTGCCCATTATTACGTCGAGCTACCACATCGCGCTCGGATCCTCCACAACCTCGCTCCCCCGCAAAGCAAATCGTTCATCGGAACCTTCTCACTGCCGGACTTTTGGCCCCGAACAACTACCGAGTAGCCAGGCGGCCTTGCGGCCGCCCGGCCCTCTCAGAACTGGGCGTGAAAGTTTCCCTTCACCCAGCTCAAGCCCTTCGAACGCCTCTTGAGAAGAGACGCGGTTTCGAAAGGGGAAGACGCTGACGATGAACCCGGTCATGGCACTCGGGATGAAGTAAAACGCAGTTCGTGGCACCAGTGGAACCACCCTTCACACGGGGGACGCAGTAATGAAGGCGCCAGCCTGTGATCCGGGTGATTTTTGTATTGCACTGGGTGCAGAGTCCGCGTTGTTCATACCAGAGATAGCGAAGAGTGCGGGTACCCCGAAACGTTTCCAGCATGTGAGCCCCTTCGCGTTCTTCGAAGTAGGTTTCATAGGTTGGATCGTACGGGTTAGCTTCGCCTTTTACCTTGACGTGTCGTTTGATGGGAGTGCTCGTGGCGTAGTACAGCCAGACTTTGGCCGGCCGTGCTTCGTCATCGCAGGTTTCACCGAAGAAGGACCAGTCACGATTCCCGCGCCGGTCAAAGTATTTCGGTTTGAACCAGCGCGGGCTTTTGTTGGGGTGCCTTCGTCGTGCCCATTGCCACAGACTAGAGAAGATGTTGTGATCCACGTGTCCGAACGTGTGTTTGCTCACCACGTGCCGATGATAGTTCGCCCAACCACGAATCTTCGGGTTGAGTTGATCGATCAGATCGGCGGCAGACACGCCATGGGCGTCTTTGATGATTCGTCGGATGCCATTCAGGAAGGTTCCAACATTCTTCTTGGAAGGCTTGATGAGCAGTTTCCCGTTGGGATATCTGCGCACGTTTTGTCCGAGGAAATCAAAGCCGTGCTCCACGTGCGTAATGACAGTCTTTGTAGGAGAGAGTTCAAGACCTCGTTCTTGCAGAAAACGCTCGACCAGGGGCTTGATTTCTCCTTCCAGTAATTCTTTCGATTTACTGGTGATGACGAAGTCATCCGCGTAACGGACGAGATTGACACACGGTTTCTCACCTCCAAGGGATTTGAGACGTTTCCCTGCTGGGAATTTTCCCTGCAAGAGTCGTTCAAGTCCGTCCAGCGCGCAGTTAGCGAGCGCCGGGGAGATAATTCCACCCTGGGGAGTCCCGTCCGTCGTTTCGTGAAGAACGTGTTTTTCCATATACCCGGATTTCAACCACTTTTGGAGAATGACTCGGTCTATCGGGACATGAGCCAAAAGCCAATCGTGTGAAATCTTGTCGAAACAGGACTTGATGTCGCCCTCCAGAATCCACTGCGTGTTGGCGCTTCTCAGTGCTTTGAAGCACTGTTCCATCGCATCGGCGCAGGACCGCTGCTGGCGAAACCCATAGGAGTTTTTATCAGCAGAGGTTTCCACAACGGGGGCGAGTGCAAGCAGATACAGTGCTTGCTGCGCTCGATCCTTTATCGTGGGAATTCCGAGTGGGCGCATCGTTTTTCCGTCCGACTTCGGGATGTAAACACGTCGCAGGGGCTGAGACTGATAACCCCTGCGCTTCAGTGCATGTACTGCCTGTGTCTTCTTCTCTGGTGTATCCCAAATTTCTTGGTCTACACCTGGGGTTTTCTTGCCATTGTTTTCCGTCACTCGTCGAACGGCGAGAACTTTGCCGCTGTAGGAGTGGGTCAGCAAACGTTGCAGGGCTCGTACCCTGCCCCATCTGCTTGCCTTCGTTGCCTGCACGATACGCACTTGGAGTCGGCGAACGTTGCGGTGGATGGCCTGCCAGTTGCTGGCGTACCATTCCGCCGCTTCGCGTGAGACTGCACCAACAGCTTGTGCTGTCGTCATCTGCTTCGTCTCATGAGCCGATTAGTCAAGTTCTCTCGTGTGAAGCACCATAAAGGGAAGTCAGCCCGCTTTCGCGTCCGGTGATGTTGTCGATGATGCTGACGCAACCGATATCCACTCCATTACAGAGTGGCATTTGCTTTCTCCCTCATCTGTTATCCGCACCGCCATCGGTCCATCTTGCGATGAACTTTCCCCTTGCGGGGAGCGATATGGATTTACCCTGTTCCGTGGGAATGACGCGATAGGTTAGGTCTGTTCTATGCGCCGACAGTGTTGTTTACCCATGACCGAGAACCCGGAAGCCTCGGTGCTCACTGCAAAAAGAGCCGCTCAGCATGTTAGGCTCTCTCGGGCTAACGACGCTTACGAACATTTGTGTATTCTGACCCTGCTACCAAGCCTAGCCCCTCTCCACCTTATGCTGGCAGATACACCGTGGCCTCAAGGTTTCGGTGCCACTCTTACGAATGTGGGTCCATTGTCCGAGGGCTTCGAACGGTCCGTTGCCTCGCCGCTCCAACCTCGTAGGCTATGTGCGATGGGACGCACAGTCTGATCGATTTCCTCCTTGCCAGACAATCATTCCAACAGCTTTCAGGTCGCAATCCGGTTAGCCCGTCATTCGGGCAGGGACAGGTGCCGCACGTTTGTGTGCGGTTGTGATAAGGAAAGGTTGCCCGATCACTTAAACGAAGGACTATTCGTACCGCAGTGCGACGATCGGATCGACGTTCGTGGCCCGGCGAGCGGGCACATAACACGCGGCAGCCGCAACGGCCCCGAGCAGCGCGGCCACGGCAACGATAGTTGCAGGATCATTGGCTCGGATGCCGTAAAGCATTGAACTGAGATATTGAGTGACGCCCAGTGCTACGACGATGCCGATTCCGATGCCGCTGCACGCCAGTATCAACCCTTGCCCCACGACCAGACGCAACATGTCGCGCTGCTGTGCCCCAAGCGCCACACGAATCCCGATCTCCCGCGTGCGTCGCGAAACTTCATAAGACAGAAGCCCGTAAAGTCCTATGCACGCCAGCACGACCCCTAGCACGCCGAAGAATCCAGACAGCCGCGCAATCAGGCGTTCCTGTGATAGCAACTGGTCAATCTGCTGCGTCTGGGTCCTTACTCTTGACAGCGGCAAATTGCTGTCGATCTTGCCCGCCACACTGCGTACAGCCGGGATCAGCGCGTGCGGGTCACCCGCGGTTCGCAATTCGAAATATCCGCCATAGCTGCTCGTGAACGGGAGATAGACGAGCGGCTGAACCTTGTGCCGCAGCGTGTCGTATTTCGTATCGGCCACGACGCCCACGATCTGCCACACTCGAGAGGAATTCGTGCCCCAAGCGCCTCCGCTCGTGCCCGAACTGCCCCCTTCCGTAACCTCTTTTCCAAGTGGGTTGTCGTTCGGAAAGTAGGTGCGAACAAAAGTTTGATTGACCAGGGCATTGATCGCAGGTGCTGGTGTCTTCGCAGCCTCTGCCGGCGTGCTGGACGGTCGCGCGCCAGAACTAGGCGGATTTTTCGCCTTGATCTTTCTGGCTTCGGCAACTCGCGCTGCTTCCTCGAAATCAGCCGTAGTGAAGAGCCGTCCTTCGAGCATCGGAATTCGCATGGTGTGGAAGAATCCCGGGCCCGCAGCAAACATCTCCATGTGCGAATCAGTGCCCGGCGGCTGTCCCTCGACGTGAACCGTCGTGCTCCATTCGCCGCCGGTCAGCAATGCCATCGACGAATAGCTCACCGAGGAAACTCCCGGTATCGCCGCGAGCCGCTCGCGCATTTCGCTGAATAGGTTCTCAATTTGCGCGTCCTTGTAACCCAGCCTGCCCGGATTGATTTCGAAGAGCAGTAGATTGCGCACGTCAAACCCAGTATTGATGCCGCGAAGATTTTCCAGTGAGCGCGCAAGCAAGCCCGCGCCGATGAGTACGAGCAGAGAAAGCGCCACCTGCGCGACCACGAGCGCGCTCCCCAACCGAAAACCGCCTGGGCCAGCGAAGCCACCAGGAAGCGTCGAAGCATTTTCCTTGAGCGCGGGCGTCAAATCGAAACGTGTGCCGCGAAACGCAGGCGCAAGGCCGAACAAAACCCCCGTCAAAACACATATTCCCAGCACAATTCCGAGAACGCGCCAATCGGGCGCAACGATGTACGGGAAATGGCCAGTGGAATCGCCCGTGATCAGGACCGTAACTGCGTGCACTCCCCAATACGCAAAAATAACTCCGACGATGCCGCCCAGCACGGAAAGCAGCACGCTTTCCGTCAGAAGCTGGCGCAAAATTGTCGCACGACCTGCGCCCAGTGCCGACCGTATCGCAATCTCTCTTTGTCGCGTTTCGGCGCGCGCAAGCAGCAGCCCGGCAACGTTGGCGCACGCAATCAGCAAGACGATGCCGACGGCGAACATCAGCACGTAGAGCATCTTGGCAATCTGCCCGCGTTCGCCGACAAGACCTTCCTGTGCGCGCGTAGCCAGAACTTCAGGATCATCGGCGGGCTTCGCAAATGGCTCCGGGCCGTACAGAACCTCGTTACGAAAAACCAGGCTTGCCGCCGCTTGCGCCTGAGCGAGAGAAACACCTGGCTGACCGCGCCATAGGCGCACCAATTCCGCATACCGATGTCCGTTCCCCAATGGATTGCAATCGCGGCGCTATCGCGATCGTCAGCCATAAATCCTGAGTCTTGCCCGGCGACAGATTCGTGAAGGTCGGACCGGCCACTCCGACAATGGTAAACGCTACATTGTTCAGCAGGATCGTTCGTCCCAGAACTGACCGGCTGCCGCCGAACGCACTTTGCCAATAGGCGTAGCTCAGCACAGTCGCCGGAGAAGCTGAGGGAGAATCGTCATTTGGGCCTAGCGTCCGACCGATGAAGGCATTCACGCCCAGCGTCGAAATAATCGCCAGAGACAATTTCGCCATCGACAATACGTGCGGGTCCGTTACCGCTTAGATTGAGGGAAGCGGGGCCTGCGCATGCCAGCACTCCGGAAAACGCATTGGATAGTGAACGGACTTGCTGAAATCGGAAAGGAAAAGAACACCCGGACGGGCCTGAAACACCTGATTCTCCGCAGTCGCCGAAAGAGCTGTACTCGCCGTTGACGAAATTTCGGTGGGCCGTCCATTGCAGAATGACGAGCCGGTCTGGATCTCGTACGGGTAGCGAGCGAAGAATCACCGCATCAATCAAACTGAAAATCGCAGTGTTCGCGCCAATTCCCAGCGCCAGCGTGATGATAGCAACCGCAGTGAAGCCGGGTGCTTTGGACAGCATGCGCAGGCCATAGCGAATGTCCTGAACCAGCATTTCCAGACGTCTCCTGTCTAGGGCAAGGAGCAGGACCAATCGTAGCGCAAGAAATATGTCATTCCAACTTATCTGGGGTTCTGGACGTATAGTCGGCAACCCGGAAGCTATCCATAAACGGCATTCCCGGAATATTGAGGTTCCAACTTGCCAGCGCTATTGGGGCATGTAGCCCGTCGCGTCGGCCACCTGAACATTTCTGCTATCGAGAGCAGAGACCTCACGAATGCCACTCCCATGTTTTGCTTCTCCTGCGCCCAGTCTTGCCGCCTCGGCTTGTGCGCGGGGCGCGCCCGGCCCTAGAATGGGAATTAGCAACTGCGGCCATATTCTTGTTCTGCACTCATTCCGCCGTTGCATACATACGTTCCAAGTCTCGTTTAATTTATTCGAAAGGACTCGTGGTCCCCGAGAGCCCCTTATGAACCTTGCTGAATTTATAGAAGCAAATCGCGACCAGCATCTCTCCGAACTCTGCGAATTTCTGCGCATCCCCAGCGTCAGCGCCAAGAGCGAGCACAAACCGGACATCGAACGCGCCGCTCGCTGGGTGGCGGACCATCTTCGCGCCGCCGGTTTTCAGAAAATCGAAATCGTTCCAACCAACCTCCATCCTCTCGTGTATGCCGAATCCCTCGATGCTCCCGGCAAACCAACCGTTCTCTTCTACGGTCACTACGATGTGCAACCCGCGGAACCGCTCGACCTTTGGACTTCGCCAGCTTTCGAACCCACCGTTCGCAATGGCAATCTCTTTGGCCGCGGCACCGCTGATGACAAGGGCCAGGTGCACATCCATCTGAAAGCGCTCGAATCGATTCAAAAAGTAAACGGAAAACTGCCTATTAACGTTAAGGTTTTGATCGAAGGCGAGGAGGAGGTCGGAAGCGTCAGCCTGTGGGACTACGTACAAAAAAATAAGGACAAACTCAAAGCCGACGCCCTCATCGTTTCCGATACGTCCATGCTCGCCAAGGGCGTGCCCTCCATCACCTATGGCTTGCGCGGATTAAATTACTACCAGATCGAACTGACCGGTCCCGTGCGCGATCTCCATTCCGGCGTGTACGGCGGCGCTGTTCCGAATCCTTTGACGATTCTTACGGAGCTATTTGCCAAGCTCCACGACAAAAAGTTCCGCGTCACTGTTCCGGGCTTCTATGACAAGGTGGCAAAAATCGCTGCGCCCGAACGCAAAGCTCTGAATTCGCTTCCCTGGAAGAAGAAAGCTTTTGAAGAAGCCGTCGGGGCTCCGGGCTATGCCGGCGAAAAGGGCTTCACCATCATCGAACAGCTTTGGACTCGGCCAACCCTCGAACTGAACGGCATCTGGGGCGGCTATCAGGGCGAAGGCGCAAAGACGGTGATTCCCTCCAAAGCTTACGCGAAATTTTCCACCCGCCTCGTTCCAAACCAGGATCCGCATGTAATTGCGAAGCAAGTTGAGAAATACGTGCGCAAGCTCTTGCCGAAGACCGTCAAGTGCAAGTTCGATGTGCTGAGCACTGGCAAGCCATGGGTAGCCCCGTTCCACGCGCCTATTTTCAAGATTGCTCAGGGCGCGTTGGAAAAGGGTTTTGGCAAGAAAGCGGTCTTCATCCGCGAAGGCGGCTCCATTCCTTTTGTCACGCAGATGCATGATACGTTCAAGGTTCCCTGCGTTCTCCTAGGTTTCGGCCTCCCCGACGAAAACGCCCACGCCCCCGACGAACACATCGCTCTTGAAAACTATTTCGGCGGAATTAAAGCCATCGCCCACTTTTACAGCGATCTCGCCGCGCTCTAGTCCGTACGCGAGGATAAGAATCGGACACGTGCACCGCGCTCGGCGTCGCTACGCCGTTCGAAAGCGGAAAAAACGGTTCGAAGTGCTCGCCCTTCACTGTGTAAATTGAATAAGTTGCGCCACTCGGACTCCGGCACTCAATTGGCAGCTCGATTCGAGCGTTCGGCCTTCGTCTTGTGGAACGTTCGAACAGCCTCGATTCGAAACCAACCCGGTTTCCGCGGGGTTTTCACAGGGGCACTCCGAAAAGCCGCATTTTTCCAGCCTTTTTCGCTGTTTTTCCTTGCGTTCTACTTTCACCTTGGCTATAGTGCCCTCCGGCCCGAGTTTCTCACGCCAACCCAGGGGGTTCGCTCGCGGCCTGCCCCATTCGAATCGGGGTGGAAAGTAAATACAGGAGGATAAGCAGACTAGATGGCAGCCAAGCCAATGAGCAAGAGCAAGATCGTGTCGTACGTTGCCGAGAAGTGCGGCACACCGAAGAAAACCGCGGCGCTCTTTTTTGAAGAGCTTTTCAAACTCGCGGTAAAGGAATGCAAGGGCGGCGCCGGCAAGTTCGTTATTCCGAACATCGGCCGCGCCGTAAAAGCGCACCGCAAGGCGCGCATGGGCCGTAACCCCCAGACGGGCGAAGCCATCAAGATCAAGGCCAAGACCGTGGTTCGCCTGCGACCGGCGAAGGCGTTCAAGGACGCCGTACTGAAGTAGACTTCCTGTTTTTCAGGGAGAGGGCCCGGACACAGCGCATAAGAATCGGCGAGCGAACGGAAAACATTTTGAGCATCGCCGCTTTGAACCGCGCTAGGTGTTTGGGCGGGTGTCCCGGTTGAGTTTGCCCCGGGTGGTCTGAGTCATCGGACGACCCGGGGATTTTTCTTTCGCAGGTGAGAATTTTCCTGGGAGATTGACAATCTAGCGGCCGAAGGCCTAGAGTTCGCGGCCAGTTTGATTCTTAAAGAGTCTTAACGTAGGCGACGACGTCTTTAATCTGCTGGGCATCCAAAACATCCTTGAACGGAGGCATCAGCGAGTCGCCGTTTTCGATCCATATCGTCAGATTCTCGGTTGTGAACTTTTTGTTGTTCACACTAAATGTGCCGCGCTTGGAAATTCCTTTTAGGCCGGGGCCGATTTTTCTATTCGCGCTATCCGCAAAATGGCAGATGGAGCATTTCTGATCGAACACTTCCTTGCCTTTAGCCGCAGCCGCGGATAGTTTGCCGGCTGCCGCTTTTTTGGGCGTGGTTTTTGCCGGCGGATCCTGCGCCAAAACCGCTACGGCCATGCTCAACAAGGCCATTCCCAACAACAGATAATTTCTCTTCACGTCTCCCCCTCGTTTTTTGTGCGCCAAGTGCGTCTCTATCTTCTCTTTTTAGCGCCGGAATTTCCACTCCCCGGACCCGGCACAAAGTACAGGTTCCCACCGCGCACCCTTGGAACTCTCGTACTTTTGACCCCGCCAAAACCGTGTGTTAACTCTAGAGCATGAGCCAGGAGACCCTGACGCGAGCCTGGGAAATCCTTCAAGACGCCTATCAGGCCCAGATGGAGGGCGATTACGACCGGGCCGTGGAGCTCTATCAATCCTCGTTGGAACTGCATCCGACGGCGGAAGCCCACACATTTCTGGGCTGGACGTATCATTTTCAGGGGCGCATCGAAGAAGCCATCGCCGAGTGCAAGCGGGCCATTGAGGTTGATCCGGAATTCGGCAATCCTTACAACGATATCGGGGCGTATTTGATCGAGCTCGGGCGCTTTGATGATGCGATTCCGTGGCTCGAACGCGCGATCGAAGCCCGCAGGTACGAACCGCGCCATTTTCCACACTACAATCTGGGCCGCGCGTATCTCGGCAAGGAAATGTACGCGCGGGCGATGAAATGTTTTCAAGAGGCGCTCGAAGTTGAGCCGCGATATTCGCTGGCGCGGCAGGCGCTGGCCTCGTTGCGGCGCATGGTCAATTAAAGGAAGTTGACAGTCGGCAGTTAAAAGTCGAAAGCCAGATAAACCCCCTCGAGATAAGAACGCACTGCGCCGCGTCATGATGCAGGCTCCTGGGCGGGGGGCTTCACTACTCGGTCGTAGATGAAGAGCAAGAGTGCGGTAACGAAGCCGACGGCGCTGATGGCCCACCAGGCGCGTTCGGGATGGTGAGCGACTTCACCGAAGTGATGCATCATCGTGCCGCCGAACCAGCCGCCGACGAGCGAGCCGATACCTAGGGCAGGAATGCGAAGCCCATGTAGGTGCCTTGCTGGCCGGGAGGCGCGAGGCGCGAAATGTACGCATAGTAGGGCGGCTGCTGAATGATTTCGCCGATAGCGAGCACGGCGATGGAAACGACCGCGCCGGTGACAGTCGGCCAGAAGGACAAGACCAGCCAGGACATGGAAGTAATGACGGTGCCGAGAATGACGGCGTGGAACGGAGCAATTCTGCGGGCGAGGTAATTGACCACGAAGGTCAAGCAGACCACGATGGCGGCGTCGGTCATAAGAATGAGCTGGACGCGGGCGTGCGCATCGACGTAGGTGTGCAGGAAGCCAGGCAGGCTGGTGTACTGCTGCCAGTAGACGATCCAATAGCCTGTGAAGATTACCAGGAACCACATGACCTTGCTGATTCCGGCGAGCGCCACGACTAAGAGCCCCACCCATACCCACCAGGGGACTGAGAAATGGTACAGGAGAGAAGCGATTGCCAAGATGATGGCGACGGCAACCGCCGGCAAAACCAGCCAGTATTTGCCCAACACGAAGCAGAAATTGCGGACCACCTGAACGAGCGATGGCGCCGGCTCGTCGCCCGCTTTGCGGGGATCGCGGAAGAAAAAGAAGACCAGGAAAAACATCGCGAACACGCTCAGTGCGGAGACTTGAAAAACCCTCGCCAGGCCAAGATGCCTTTGAGCCCAATCCGCGACGAAGGGGCCGGCGGTCCCGCCGATATTCACCATGGTGTAGTAAATGGAGTAGCCGAGAGTGCGGACATTTTCCTTGGAAGCGCGCGCGGTGGTGCCGACGACGCTCGGTTTTACGAGGGCGATGCCGAGCGCGGGAAGAATCAGGATGACGCCGACGAATAAAGTGAGCGGAACGGCGTTGCGAATGGGAGCCAGCCACGACGCGCCGATCGAACCGATCAAGAAATACGCGGCCGCCAGAATCAAGTAGGCCATGGAGAGGGCGCGGCGGAAACCGAGCTTGTCCGCGACGGCGCCGCCGAAAATCGCCAGGAACCAGACCATGCCGCCGAAAAAACCGGTGAGCGAGTCCGTGAGCTGGGTGGAAAAGCTGAGCCGTTCGTGGAGATAGAGAGCCAGCGAGGAGAATGCGCCGTAGTAGGAGAGGCGCTCGAAGATTTCGCTGGTGTTGGCGACCCAGAAAGGGCGCTCGAAACCGTCGCGGATTTCCTGGAGCCGTAGGCTAACGCTCATCTGTCCCCCAGAATAGGGTGCGGGGATTGTACTTGAAGAGTCGAAAGTCGAAAGTTGAAAGTTGAAGGAAGAATAGCCTGCTCATGACGCAGCCCATTGTCTCGTGAGCTGTGCCTCGGAAGGGGAGCGGCGGGCAGAGCGAGAGAACGAACCGACGGCAGCCGGGGGTACCCCCCGGGGGGTTTTCTCGTAAGTGCGGATTCTAAAGGGTTTTAAGTCCTGTGTTTTGGAAGTGCAGATTCCAAAGGGGTTATGGGCACATTTCTTGGAAGTGCGGATTCTAAAGGGCTTAGTCAGCGGCGATTCGTAACGGGTGACTATTGGAAGAATGAGAAATGACGCCATGGGAAGAGTGGCTTTGGCAGGCCGGGCCTGGCTAATGAGCAGTGAAGCGACGCCGAGAAAAGCAGATCCCTCGCTTCGCTCGGGATGACAGCGGAGAGGAAGAGAGCCAAGGGCGGGAATGCCGTGTGCGCAGAGGTGAAGGGAAGGAAGAACTCGGGTGGATGAGGGAGTGAGGCTCGATTGGGGGAGGATATCAGGCGAGCGAAACATGGGAAATGGTAGCAGAGGTGCGACAGGTTGTCAACCACTTTGTTAGATTACCGAAGTGCTATTCGAATCACGAGCGCTGATTCGAATGAGACCTGCGGAAGTCGAGGGATTGGAAGGGGTTTGCGGGGTGTTTAGGGTTTTGATACGGCTGTGGAGATATGTGGAAAGGCAAATAGGCGAAGCATTTTTGCCGCAGGGGAGACTGCGGAGGTCCGTCATGCTTGGACCACGGCGTTGGGCTTTCACGGGAGTATTCCAACTGCCCTCAAAATGCTGCTAAGCCGCGCAGAATCAGCCTCAACGCACACCCCAATTCTCGTGCTCCACGAGTCCCGCACAGCGACATATGGGATTGCGTGAATGTGTTAGCGACTCTCGAATGTTATGACTGCTGTGCCAAAGAATTAGCGGGAATGCGGAAGAGGCACTATGATAGGTTGCATTGAGGACGTCAGATGCTCGTCAATAAACTCGTTCTGAAAAACTGGAGAAACTTCCGTTCGGTTGACGTCGAACTGGGCCTCAGAGTTTTCGTCGCGGGACCCAACGCCTCTGGTAAATCCAACCTACTCGACGTCTTTGCTTTTCTCAAAGACATTGCGAAGCCTAGCGGTGGTCTGCAAAATGCGGTTACTGAACGCGGAGGAATTTCAAAGCTGCGATGCCTCGCAGCAAGAAAATACCCTGACGTAGAAATCGAAGTGCATCTTGCTGACAATGGTAACAAGTGGTCTTATGCGATCGGTATCAAACAAGAGTCTCGTGGTTACCGACAACCTTACCTAGCCTATGAGAGGGTCACCAAGGGAGGCAGGGAGCTCCTAAAGAGGCCCGAGGCAGCTGATACTAAAGATCCTGAGCGGCTTACCCAAACGCATCTTGAGCAGATCAATGCAAACGCCGAGTTTCGGGAATTGGCACGGTTCTTTGAATCGGTAGGGTACCTTCATTTAGTTCCACAGCTCCTGCGACATCCAGAAGCCTTCACAGGGAAAGGCTTGCCGGGAGACCCTTATGGTCGGAGCTTTCTCGAAAGGGTGGCCAGAACGTCCGAGGGCGTCAGAAAGGCAAGACTCACGAAGATTGAGGCAGCGTTGCGTATTGCCGTGCCACAGTTGAAAGAACTGACCGACGTTAAGGATGAAACTGGGGTTCCTCACCTTGAGGCGGTGTATAAGCATTGGCGTCCACGTGGGGCGAAGCAAAGGGAGGACCAATTCTCGGACGGGACCCTTCGACTGATAGGGCTACTTTGGTCTCTTCTTGAGAGTGACTCCATGCTTCTCTTGGAGGAGCCAGAGCTTTCACTTAATTCTGGGATTGTTCGGAAATTGCCAGCATTGATGTACAGAATTCAAAGGCAGAAGAGACGTCAAATTATGATCAGTACCCACAGCTCCGATCTGCTTTCGGACGCGGGAATCGGGGGAGAGGAAGTACTGCTCTTGACGCCTAGCGAGGAGGGCACGAGGGTGGAGCTTGCGTCCTCAATTCAAGAGATCAGAGATTTGCTCGAAGGCGGATTGAGTGTTGCGGATGCCGCACTACCGAGGACCGTGCCCCGCGATATCCCACAATTGGATCTTTTTGAATGACTCAGCCGATTCCCATAAACTTGGCCTTTGAGGACGCGTTGACCGAGTCACTGACGCTCAAAATTCTTCGCACCATTCCGACCGAGTACGCCACGCAAACGATTTACAATCGCGGTGGTTATGGGTATCTCAAGCGGTCCATAAACGGTTTCAACAACGCAGCAAGGGGCATACCGTTCTTAGTTGGGACGGATCTCGACAGATACGAGTGTCCCCCCGCCCTCATTGCCCATTGGCTGCCACATCCAAGACACCACAACCTGTTAATCCGCGTCGCTGTTCGCGAAGCTGAGGCTTGGGCCCTTGCAGATCGAGATAGCTTTGCAAACTTTCTCGGTATCGCTGTCGAGAGGGTGCCTGCCAACGTTGAGGCGCTGCCAAATCCTAAGGAATCCTTGATTCAATTGGTTCGCGGCTCTCGAAGGACGCAGCTGCGCGAGGATATTTGCCCGGCTCGCAACAGCACCAGCAAGATTGGACCGAACTACAACGCTCGTCTCGCAGGCTTCGTCGCCGACAGTTGGAATCCGGCTGCTGCGAGATTGAACTCGAGGAGTCTGGATAGGGCAATAAATTGCCTTGTCGCGTTTCGTCCAGATTGGGCTGTTCCCGCCTAAAACTGGATCATCCTTCTCCGGCAGTTGTGTGCCTCGCTCTCCCCGGGCGAGCCGCGCACTGCGGCTTATAAGACCAGAGAGTACTCGTGGCGTAGAGCTGTCATTGTAGTAGAGCAGGAAGAGCGGTTCACTTCAGAGGCGACGCCTGCCGTATGCGCCAGAACCGCTGAGCTCCCACAGACGTTTCTTGTGTTCTGCGTCGTTCAGGTCCGGGATGGAGGCACTGGAGGGTTCCCCTTGGTACACCCAGATGCCGAGTTCTTTTTTGAGAAGAGCTTTTTGGCGGGCGGGCCGCAGGGTGATGCAATCGTACTCCGACTCGGCGAGCAGGGTGTCACCGGGCTTGACGTCCAGCTTTTCCAACAGAGATTTGGGCAGAACGATGCGGTCCTTTTTGCCGACGGTGATTTTCGTGGCCATTAATGCCGTTTTATGCCGGACAGGGCCAATTGTGGAACTATGTCGCAGTGGTGGAGTGATCTGAAGGAGCCAAGACAGTCCGCCTCGGAAGGCGGACCCTACAACTGGGGCATGGAAGGGTTTGGCGAGAGCGCCGAGAAAAAATGGAGTGGCCCCGCGATCGCTACGGGCCGCCGGTAGTCTGCCTGGGATTGGCTGTAGGCGCGACGGCCTTTGCGAATCCTAACATCGCCAGGACTTAAAAGCTCGCGCCTTAACCCTCAGCCACCTCACGTATGTCACTACAATCAGAATTTTTCATTTTGTCTGGATCACGCTCCTTTCCCGTGTGCGGCTATCAAAAATTCAAGGGACGGCAGGTTCAACCTGGAAATGGCTGGGGAGGGAGCGCGGCGTTAGCGGCAGAGGGAGTCGAAATTGAGGGGCGGGGGAGGAGGAGCGGGGACGGGGAGATGGCGGGCTTTGAGGAGGTCTTCGAGAGAGTCGGGCGTAGAAGGAAGGCCGGGATCGGTGTCTACGCGGTAGAAAGGGTCGCGTTCGGCTTGGGGGAGAGCGATGAACTGGAAGCCGCGGGAGCGGTAGAGAGCGAGGAGTTTGGGGAGCATTTCGGCGTCGAGGGCGCCGATGTGCATGAGAAGGACGTAGGGGATGTCGCGGTGGTAGAGCGTGTGCGAAAGCTGGCGGTAATAAGGGATGTTGGCGTCGGCGGCGGAAAGATAGCTGGTTTTTAGTTGGGCGACGGCGGCGGTGTCGGATTTGGCCATGCAGCGCGCGTAGGGCTCATTCCAAAGATAATCGCTGAAACTCATGGTGACGGCGGCGATTTTGTAGCCGCGCTGGGCGAGGAATGCGCGAACGCCGTCGTGTTTGGCGGGAGTGTCGCCTTCGGCGAGATAGGGGAAGCGGAACCAGTGCCAGTCCTTGCGGCGCATCAACTGGGCGAGGAGAGGTTCGTCGCGGGTGATGTTGGTCTCGAAGTCTTCGAGAGAATTCTGGTTGAGATTCATGTGGGACCAGGTGTGGTTACCGAGCGGGTTGCCGGCGGCGCGCCATGCCTGGAGGACGGCGAGTTCCTGGGGATTGGTTTCAAGAGTGGCGGCGTTGACGAAGCCGTAGGTGGGAGGGACATGCGCGTCATGGAGAGCGGAAATGATTTTGCCGGCAATCTGGAGGCGAGTTTCGCCGGGAGGGAGCGGGCCGTGGGCGGGGAGATCGTCGAAGGTGAAGGCGATCTGCGGAGGATGGGATTTGGCGATTCCGGCTAGAGCAAAGAGGAGAGACAAAAAAGCCAGGAGTGAGGCGGCGATGGTTGCTGCCAGAGCGGAGCGTGTTGTTCGAATCGAAGGCATGTCAGCTCACTGACCGGAAAAGTCTGCTGCGAAAAGGAAAACGAAACAGTAGCAGCGGTTGGAGCGGATTGTCTATCGAAGAGATGCGTTGAGGATTACGAGGTTTGTTCGGAGAGGAACCTGGACGAAAGATGGATGGTCGATGCGCAGGAGAGTAGAATGCGCGCGGTGTCGAGTAAGAGACAGACTGAAGTCTGTCCCACTGCTGGGCTAAAGTCCGGCGCCTACACACGCGGCATTACGTTTGCGGGATGCGGAGGGAATCGTGAGGAAGACAATTGCTTTGATGGCGTTGATCACGAGTGGAGCGTGCGCAGGAGTTGCGCGGGCGCAGAAGCCGCCGCTTTTGCCGGAGAAGGATGTGGCGGCTTTGGCGAATGAGTTGAGCGGGGAGACGGCGAAGCGGAATTTGGAGGTGATTGCTACGTTTCACCGGCAGCGCGGGTCGCGGGGATTTCACTCGGCGGCGGAGTTGGTGGCGGAGCGAGCGCGGGAGTATGGGTTGAGCGACGTGCAGATCTTGGAGTTTCCGGCGGATGGGAAGATTTTTTATGGGACGCAGCGGTCGCGGCCGGCTTGGGATGCGGAGGTGGGACGACTGTATACACTCCTGCCCGAGATAGCGGGTAAGGGGGGAACGAGCGCGGATGGGAAAACATCGTGGGCAGCCGATACGGTTGTCTGGAACGAAAAACTGCTCGCTGATTTTGAGGCCGAACCGGTGGTGTTGGCGGAGGACAGCGAGTCGGCGGATGTGACGGCGGAGTTGGTGGATGTGGGGGCGGGGACCAGCGAGGCGGATTACGCGGGGAAGAACGTGAAGGGGAAGATTGTTTTGGTGAGTGGGTCGCCGGGGGCGGCGCAGGAATTGGCGGTGGGGAAATTTGGCGCGGCGGGGCTGGTGAGTTATCAGCAGAACCAGAAGAACGCTTGGTGGGGCGGGGACGAGAATTTAATTCGGTGGGGGCATCTCGAGACGTTTTCGGAGCACAAGACGTTTGCGTTCATGGTGCCGCTGAAGACGGCGCGGGTATTGCGAGAGCGGCTGGCGCGGGGAGAGAAGATTACGCTGCACGCGGTGGTGAAGGCGGGGCAGCATGCAGGGAATTATGAAGTGGTGACGGAGGATCACGAATATCCCAAAATGCTGTATCACAAAACAAGAAGACCCCAACTGGCTGGCCGAGCACAAACGCCTTACGCTCTACAACTCTCTTCACCCGGAAAAGCCGGAACTGCTGCCCGTGGTGCCAGCGGCCTTCGTCATCGTTAACAACAAAGATGAGGAAGCGGCTCGGTTGAGTCAGGGATTTGCGCTGCGGCCCCCAGATGAACCGGAAGTAGATGAATTCGCCAACGTACAGGGCGAAGCTTTGTGTTCCCGCGGATGTGGGGAAAAACCGCATCGGGGAAGCTGCAAGACTGCCTAAATGCCCATCACTCCTCCAGTAACGCCACCAGCGCCGCTTGGTTATACGGTAATCGACATCTGCACGGATGCGCTGATCGAGATTGGCGCCGCCGCGCCGGGAGAAATTCCCGGTTCGGACGAACTTCAGTGGGTCTTCAGAAAACTCAATGAAGTTATGGACGTATGGCAGGCCATGCGGAACAAGGTCTATTCCTACAGTTGGCCTGTGTTCACGTTTCCGGCAGGAGTGAATCCGGTTTTGATGGAACCAGCCCGCTGGCGAACTGGGTCGTACCACAGCGTCCCGTGAGGCTGGAAAGTGCCGCGCTGATTCTCAATGCGGGATTTCCAGTTGACCTTCCGATCAATATCCGCGACAAGGACTGGTGGGCGCTGAACCAGGTTAAGAGCATTCAGACGAACGTTCCAACTGATGTTTATCCTGACTACACATGGCCTGACGCAAGCCTGTACTTTTGGCCCGTCATCAACGCCGGAGACCAATGTCGGTTACAGGTCTGGAATACGGTATCGCAGTTTGTCTCCATCACCGATCCGATTGGCGGACCAACCGGACCTGACACACTCCCTCCTGCCTACCGGACCGCGATCAAATTAACGTTAGCCGAATCGTTGCTGGCAGGGTCAAATCGGCAACCATCGCCAACCCTGACCGCGGCGGCTACGATTGCACGCGCGGCCATGATCGGAAACAATGCTGGTCCACCGAGGATCACGACACAGGATTCTGGGATGCCCTCCAACTCGAAAAAGATTGGGGATTTTTCGTGGGTTTCAGGGCGTCCGGGCGGTTCTCCTCAATGAGCGCCTATCTGGTTGGGCTTCTCTGTGGATATGTCGCCATGTTTTCCCCATTGCTATTCCGCTGATGACCGAAGCAGTCACCCTGAAATCTTTTGCGATGCTCGCTATTGCCTCCTGTCTCTGCGAACGCATAATGATTTCGAGGACATCGCTTTCTGATAACTTATGCATGCCATGCTTCGAGCCTTTTTGTTTGTGAGTGCCGAGAACATGAATCGCGTGGAGAGAATTTTCTCTGGGCGTGACCCATTCGAGGTTTTCCGGTCGATTATCCAACTTAACACCATTCTTATGGTTGGCTTGCGATGCTCTGGAGTTGGTGCCGATCCTACGAAGCACGAAAGAACCAATCGATGAACCATGACGCGGCGAATAGCCCCGTTTCGGTAAAGTCCAACGCGCTTATATCCTCTGGAAACATCCCCATTCAGCACCTTTCCAGAAAGAATATTCCGAACATTTCCGCAGTCGCTAACTTGGTAAATTTCTCATAACCGGGGA
>CAWGPN010000007.1:0-14726 GCA_963824515.1 uncultured Acidobacteriota bacterium | reverse complement strand
CTTCACTTGCTCGATCAGGGTCTGGTAGGCATCCGGAAACGGGAGCTCGATATCTACTCCCGATTCCAAAGCCATCTTCGCCGCGGCTTCTTTCGTTCCAACGACGTGGTGAACCCTGATGAGCTCGGCGATGCCGAAATAGTCCGAAACGACCACTCCATCGAAACCCCAATCGTGGCGGAGGACGTCGATCAGGAGATGTTTATTGCTGTGCGAAGGAATCCCGTCGATCTCATTGTAAGAAGGCATGATGCTCGCAGCGTGGGCTTCCTCCACTGCGGCTTTGAAAGGCTTCAGAAAGTATTCTCGAATGACGCGTTCGGAAAAGTTGCCCGGCGCCACATTTGTGCCGCCTTCCGGCTGGCTGTGGACGGCAAAATGTTTCGCTGTCGCCAGGACGTGAGATTTGTCGATCAGCGGTCCGGTTCCTTGAAGGCCTTCGATGGCCGCCACTCCGATGCGCGAGACGAGATAGGGGTCTTCGCCATAGGTTTCTTCCGTGCGGCCCCAGCGCGGATCGCGCGCAAGACCCAAAACAGGCGCCAGACACTGCTGCGCCCCTTGAGCGCGCACTTCCTCTGCGACCGCCGTAAACACGTCGTGAACCAGCCCCGGGTCCCAGCTGGAAGCCATTCCAATCGCTGACGGATACGAAGTGCTCCCCGGTGCGACATGCCCGTGGAGGCATTCCTCGTGGAACAGCACTGGAATACCCAGACGCGTGTTCTCTCTCACCCACTTCTGCATGGTGTTTGTGAATTCCGCCATCTCGCGCGGGCCGGAGGCGACCTCCCCGGGCCGCGACATTTCTCCGATGCCGTCCTTCAAGAGGACCGCTGCTCGCTCAGGAAGAAAGTTTCCCTTGTCATCCACAAAACGGGATTCTGGAGTCTTCATGAATTGCTTGTTTTCCCAGACTCCTTCGAGCTGCGCGACTTTTTCCTCCAGTGTCATCCGAGAAAGCAGATCGGCGACGCGTTGTTCGATGGGCAGCTTCGAATTGCGGTAGGGTGGCACATCTTGCGCCTGGCTGCGAAGCTGCGTGGAAGCGCAAAAGGCAAGGGCCACTGAAGCGGCGAGAGCAAGCCGAACGGAAGAAAGAAACTTCATCGAAGCCTCCAAGAAAAAATACCGATACTTGCAATTCGAAAAACGAGTGGTACTATAGCACGGCCGTTAACGTACACGGTCAACTTTTCCCGCCCCTCTGCGCGCATGTTGCTTGAGACGCATGTTCGACAAGGAATCCACAGATGACCAAAAATCCCTACGAGCCCCAGAAGGAGCACAAATTCTCTTTTGGCCTTTGGACTGTCGGAAATCGCGGGCGCGATCCCTTCGGCGATTTTGTCCGAGAGCCGCTTCCTCCCGACGACATCGTCGCGCTTCTGGCTGAGGTCGGCGCATGGGGAGTGAATTTCCACGACAATGACCTTGTGCCGATTGACGCAACGCCGCAGGAGCGCGACCGGATTGTCGCGAGCTTCAAGAAGGCTTGCGAACGCCATCACATCGTCGTGCCGATGGCCACGGTGAACGCCTTTTTTGATCCCGTCTTCAAGGATGGCGCTTACACGTCCAATGATCCCGCGGTGCGTGCCTACGCGCTCCAGAAGGTTCTGCGCGCGATGGACCTCGGTGCGGAGCTCGGCGCGAAAATTTTCGTGATCTGGAGCGGCCGCGATGGCGTGGAAACCGATGCTTGCCGTGATCCTCTCGAAGCCATCAAACGCTACCGCGAAGCGCTAAACTACCTGGCGCGCTATTCCGCGGATCGCGGGTACGGCTACAAGTTCGCTCTCGAGGCAAAACCGAACGAACCCCGCGCTAACATTTATTTCCCTTCGACCGGTCATTATCTGGGATTTATCGCCACGCTCGACGAGCCTGATAAATTCGGTGTCAATCCCGAAGTCGCTCACGAGCACATGTCCGGCCTGAATTGCACCCACGCTCTGGCCCTGGCGTGGGATGCCGGGAAACTCTTTCATCTCGACCTGAACGACCAGATGACCGGCTGTTACGACCAGGATTTCCGCTTCGGTTCCTATAACTTGAAGTCGGCTTTCTTCATCGTCAAATTCTTGGAAGACGTCGGCTACCAGGGGCCGCGGCATTTCGACGCACACGCTTACCGCACCGAGGATTACGAGGGCGTGAAGGATTTTGCGCGAGGCTGCATGCGGACCTATCTCATCCTCAAAGAAAAGGCAGGATTCTGGAAGCAAAATAGGGAAATTCAACAAATTCTCCGGGAGATCGAGATTCCCTCGGCGGAGGCTCCCCAGATAAATGGTTTTTCGAAGGCAAACGCAACGAAGTTGCTCCAGCACAATTTTGATCGCGCTGCGCTGGCGAAAAAACGGCTTCCGTACGAGCGGTTGGATCAACTTACGGTGGACTTGCTGCTTGGAGTTCATTAGCGCGCCAGATTTCTTTCACCCATGCCCCGTTTACGGACCATTGCGATTTGCGGCGCGCTTCTGTTTCTGGCGTTTGGGGCGAAGCAGGCTTGGGCCGAGACGGGCGCCGACGCCTGGTTGCGCTACGCGCCTCTAGATAAGCAAGCCGCCCAGACTTACTCGGCATTGCCCGCAAGTGTGGTCGCGCTCGGCGCTTCCCCCGTGCTCGATTCTGCGAAAGCCGAACTGATTCGGGGCGTTCGCGGAATGTTGGGAAAAACCCTGCGCGACGATAAGGCTCTGCCACAGGAGAGCGCCATTATCCTGGGCACATTCTCCGCATTGCAGGCATCCTTACCCGGGATTCTCAAACACTCTGAACTTCACGAAGACGGATTCTTGTTGTCGACGGAACGGGTACACGGATTCCAGAGTCTCATCGTCACGTCGGCGACAGATCGGGGCGTCCTCTATGGAGTATTCGCGCTGCTCAGCAAGATTGCACGGAATGCGAGTGTTTCCCCGGTGCACGATAGCGAGCAGCCCACTGCGGATATTCGCTGGGCGGACGAGTGGGACAACCTGGATGGCAGTATCGAACGAGGATACGCCGGACGATCCATCTTTTTCGAAAATGGCAATGTCCGATCCGATTTGACGCGCGCCGGCGATTACGCCCGCCTCCTCGCTTCCATCGGAATCAACGGCTGCGCCATCAACAATGTCAACGCCAATCCGCGCGTTCTGGAAGATAGCTTTCTTCCGCAACTCGCTCGGGTCGCCGATGTATTTCGACCCTGGGGAGTCCAGCTCTCCATCTCCGTGGACTTCAGCAGTCCCAAAGTGATTGGCGGGCTGGACACGTTTGACCCCGCGGACCCGCGCGTCGCTGAATGGTGGCAAAAAAAGGTGGACGAAATTTACAGACTGATTCCCGATTTTGCGGGCTTTGTCGTAAAAGCGGATTCGGAGGGCCGCCTCGGTCCGGCCACCTATGGCCGCTCACCCGCCGATGCCGCCAACGTGATTGCACGCGCTCT
This sequence comes from uncultured Acidobacteriota bacterium, assembly GCA_963824515.1. GTDB lineage: Bacteria > Acidobacteriota > Terriglobia > Acidiferrales > UBA7541 > Acidiferrum. The sequence goes on along the minus strand of CAWGPN010000007.1, from coordinate 11,284 downwards.
TGCGCCGCATCACGGAATCGTCTTTTACCGGGCGTTTGTCTATAACCATCATCTCGATTGGCGCAATCTCAAAAACGATCGCGCTCGAGCCGCCTACGACATTTTTCATCCTCTAGACGGAAAGTTTGACGACAACGTAATCGTCCAGATCAAATACGGGCCGATCGACTTTCAGGTGCGCGAGCCCGCTTCCCCGCTCTTTAGCGGCCTCGAAAAAACAAATGAAGCCATTGAGCTGCAGGTCACCCAGGAATACACCGGCCAGCAGAGGCATCTTTGTTTTCTTCCGCCGCTTTGGAAAACAGTTCTCGATTTCGATCTGCACGCCGGCGATCATCCCACGCCCGTGAAATCCATCGTCAGCGGTAAGACCTTCCATCGTCCGCTCGGCGGATTCGTTGCAGTCATAAATGTCGGCTTGGACACCAACTGGCTGGCTCATCCGCTGGCCATGGCGAATCTTTATGGCTATGGCAGGCTGGCTTGGAATCCGGATCTTTCTTCCGAGGACATTGCGGAGGAATGGACTCGTCTCAGTTTTGGAAACGAGCCCGTGTTGGTGCAAACAATTTCAAAGATGTTGCTCGAGTCTTGGCCAATCTATGAAAGCTACACTGGCCCCTTGGGCGCAGGCACGCTAACAAATATCCTCGGAAGTCATTACGGTCCCGGAGTCGAATCCTCCGAACGGAATGGATGGGGGCAATGGCACCGTGCCGATCATGATGGAATCGGCATGGATCGCACAGCGGCGACCGGTACCGGCTATGTGAACCAGTATCGCGCCCCTGTAGCGAAAATGTACGAGTCTCTGAACTCCACTCCGGACAATTTGCTGCTCTTTTTTCACCACTTGCCGTACACCTACGTCCTGCATTCGGGCAAGACGGTCATCCAGCACATCTACGACTCGCACTATGCGGGCGCGGAAGCTGCGGCGAACCTCGTTCAGCAATGGAAAACTTTACAAGGCCGCGTGGATGAGGAGCGTTACGCGGACGTGTTACACCGCCTGGAATATCAATCCGGACACGCCATCGTTTGGCGCGATGCCGTTTGTAATTGGTTTTACCGCGTTTCTGGCATTCCCGATCAACAAGGACGAGTGGGGCATTATCCCGGCCGCATCGAAGCCGAAGCGATGCAGTTGCAAGGCTACGTGCCGTTCGATGTTGTTCCGCCAGAGGACGCTTCGGGTGGAAAGGCGATCGAGTGCGCCGCGCCGGCGAAAAAATGTTCCGCAACTTTTCGCTTCGATGGCGCTGCAGGCTGGTATGAGTTGGATGTCGAGTACTTTGACCAGAATAATGGCAAGTCCAAGTTCCGCGTTCTGGTCGGCGATCAGGTAGTCGATGAATGGGCGGCAGACGATAATTTGCCCGCGACGAGGCCGAACGCTGATTCTTCAACTCGTCGGCGAATCCTTGGACTGGCCCTTCGCCCCGGTGACATGATCCACGTCGATGGCATTCCCGATGGGGAAGAACGCGCAGCCCTGGACTATATCGAAACCCACACCATGTTTCGCTGAATAATTCGGCGTGCGGCGATTTCCTTCGCTTGCTACGCGCTGCGGCTCTTGAGCGCCGGTTCACTCGCCTTGGCTTCTGTCTGTCGCATTTCGCGGAACAGTTGGAGATTCGTGGACATCACTACTCCGGGGCTGAGATGCGCCGCCGGTGGCAGGTGAGCCTTGTTCGTAAGGTTATCGGCCAGGAGGCGTACCGCGATCTGGCCCTGTCGGTAAGGGTGTTGGTAAATCGATGCGGTGATGATCCCCTTTTGAAAATAAGGGGCCATCTCCGCAAAAAGGTCCGTGGTGATCAATTTTATTTTGCCTTCGAATCCTTGCTCCATGAGGGCGCGGCAAACCGGAAGACAGTTGACCGTGTTCACGTAAAGACCGTCCAGTTTGGGAAAACGCCTGAGGAGATCGGAAGTTTTTTGAAAACTTTCGGTCTCATCCTCATGGCCTTCGACCACGCTGACGATTTTCCCCTCCGGGCAATGCCGCAGAAATCCTTCGGAAAAGCCGTCTGTTTTCTTCCGGTGATCTTCGGTCGAGAGCATTCCGGCAATCACACCCACTTTCGAGCCTGGCGCAACAAACTTGCCCATCAATTCACCTGCCAGGCAGCCGTTCAGGAACGGCTCGACGCAGACGATGCTCGAACGATGGCTTTCCGGAGCATCCGTGGAAACACAAACGACGCGCACGCCTTTTTCTTCGGCTTCATTGATCAGAGGCGTCAGTTCTTTCGGGTTTCCCGCGGTAATAATGATTCCATCGACGTGGCTTTCCGTTAATTCCTTGAAAACTTCCAGGTCGCCTTCGCCAAGCGTCTGAACGGCGCGGTTCAGAAACTCGATTCCGAACTGCTCAAAATGCTGCGCTTCGTTCAGGACGCCGCCCCAAAGCTGGTCATAGAAAAAATGGATTTCCTTGGGGATGCACACGCCTATACGCACGCGCGATTTTGCAACCGAAAGAGCGCGTGCCGCCAGATTCGGCGAATAGCCGATTTGCTCGGCGATTTGCAGGATCCGCTTGCGGGTGGCTTCCTTAATCCCTCCGCGCCCATGCAACGCACGATCCACGGTCCCGATCGAGACCTTCGCCATTTCGGCGATTAAATGAATACCGTGCTTCTCCTTGCCCATCTACCGCACTCCTCGACTCGGCGCTTGCAATGCGCACTTCCGCTTTGGTCCGGCGCTGCCACGCGAGATCAGACTTTGGGTGCCACTTGATTAGCCTATTGGATTGGACGGTTCTGGCCTCTGATCCTAAACCTCCACCCCTGGAAAGCAAGTCCAGGAAGAGAGACCCACGGCCCGCGTACCTTAACACGATTTAATGAAGCAAGAGTCAAGAACAATCGGCTCCCGCAATTTGCGGCGAGGAATTGCGAGCTTGCGCCTCCCCGTGGATGGGGGAGTAGAATCACGTCCGGCCACACTGCAGAGCCGGGGATCGCACGCCACCAAGCAGGTTCCTGGTTTTGCAACTCAAATACAACGGCGAATGCCTCGTGGCTCACTTCAACCAGGGAGCACTGCAAATGCGTTCTGTCTCACGGCGGCATTTCTTGCAAGACGCGTCTAAAGCGGGAATCGCGATAGGAGCAAACTTCGCGTTCGGGCATAGCCTGCTCGGCAAATCAGTGCCCGCCCCATCTGCCCAGCCAGTGCGTATCTATGCCGACTCCCGGCGGATTCTTTCTCCCTTGAACAGAGACCTGTTCGGTTCGTTTCTCGAGCATCTTGGCCGTGCCATCTATGAAGGCATCTACGACCCGCAATCCAAACTTTCCGATGCCAATGGCTTTCGCAAAGATGTTATGGACGAAATTCGCAAGCTTGGCGTTCCCATCATCCGTTATCCCGGCGGAAATTTTGTCTCCGGCTATAACTGGCTCGACGGCATCGGCCCGAAAGCCGATCGTCCCCGCATCCTCGACAAAGCATGGAACACCATCAACACCAACCAGTTTGGAACGGACGAGTTCATGGCTTGGTGCCGTCTTGTCGGGACACAACCTTTGATGGGTCTGAATCTGGGTACCGGCACCCCGGAACAAGCCGCTGCTCTCGTCGAATATTGCAACGTCGAGAAAGGCACCCGCTGGAGCGACCTCCGCCGCAAAAATGGAATCGCCGAACCCTACAAAGTCGAGCACTGGTGTCTCGGCAATGAAATGGACGGACCCTGGCAGATTGGCCACATGACCGCCACCGAATATGGTATGAAGGCCGAAGACGCTGCGCGCCAAATGCGCTACGTCGATCCTTCTCTCAAGCTCGTCGCCTGCGGCTCCAGCGGCCCCGGAATGCCTACTTATCTCGAATGGGACCGCGAAGTTCTCGAGCAATGCTACAACTACGTCGACGCCATCTCTTTGCATCGCTATTTCGGCAACACAAAAGAGCAAACCGGCGGTGAAAGCTCAAAGTATTTGGCCATGAACCTAAGCATGGAGCGCCAAATCGACGAAGTCGCAGCGGTCTGCGACATGGTCCAGGGCCACAAACGTTCGCCGAAAAAATTGTGGCTCAGCTTCGATGAATGGAATGTCTGGTACCGGGAGAGATCCGGTGATGCGGTGAATGGCCACCGGCAAGTCGCGCCTCACCTACTCGAGGAGGTCTACAACCTCGAGGACGCACTCCTGGTCGGCGGCCTTCTAAATGCTCTCATTCGCAAGTCGGACCGCGTGAAACTTGCCTGCCTGGCGCAACTCGTCAATGTCATCGCTCCCATCATGACCAATGAGAATGGCCTGCTGCGGCAGACGATTTATTACCCATACAGTTGGGCTCTGGAATTTGCGCGCGGCTCAGCGCTCGATCTCTTGGTGGAATCGCCAACTTACGACGTCTCCGGCCTGGGCGCGGTTGGATACGTGGATGCGGCTGCAACCTACCATGCCGACACTGGAAAGATCGCTTTTTTCCTGCTGAATCGTGACCTGGCGAATCCTCACGAAGTTCAAATCGTCTGGGAAGGGTCCTCTCCTCGTCCCGGCGAGACGCTCGTTCTCACCGGCGGCGACCTGAAAGCCACAAATACGTTTGAAGCCCCCGCGCGAGTGACCCCGCAAAAAGGGGAAATGCCTTCGAGCACAGGAGGGCGCACGAGCATCGAACTACCGCCGCGTTCTTATACCGTTGTGCAATGGAAAGCTTAGGCCGCCCCGTTCTTGCACCAAAACACTTCCTTCCGCGATGCCGTGGCATTGCTCGTTCCCTCCTGCTATCATTTGCCTAGGGAAGTGTTTGATGCCGCGATGTTACTTACGCGCTTTGTTAGTTCTCTTGTTCCTGGCCCCATCTTCATCCTTCGGGCAGACACCTCGGAAGAAGGTCCTCTCCGGTTACATCCGTGAGGCAGGTACGGGTCAAGTCATCGGCGAAGCCCGCATCCAGCTCCTGAGTGCCATGGGCACCCCTATCGCGTTCGCGTACTCCGATCGTAATGGCGCGTATGAATTCGATAATATCGGTGGTGACTGCTACGTCGCGGTTCAGCGCGAAGGCTACGAACCCATTCGCGAGATCGTGCGGCTGAATGGTTCTGACCATGTATATAAGGACATTCTCTTGCGATTGGTTGCCGGCAAGTCCGCGTCCAAATCCATAAATCCCGTCTCCGAGCGCGAACTGAGCATTCCCCGCAAGGCCCATGAGGCCTTCGATAAGGGAGTCCAACTGATTATTGCAAAGTCGGACTATCGCGGTGCCGTAGCTCAATTTGCAAAGGCCATCGCCAAGTATCCTTCCTACTACGAAGCGTACGCAGCCATGGGTCTCGCACAGAACAAGATGGGTGACGCGCAGGCGGCTGAGGCCGCGCTCCGAAAGTCCATCAACCTCAGCGCCGAAAAGTATCCACAGGCGATGATTGACCTCGCCTCCATGCTCAATGGTCGAAAACGCTTTACCGAAGCCGAGCCTCTTCTCCGCAAAGCGATCGCTCTCGATGCTTTGTCTTGGCGCGGGCAGTTCGAATTGGCCGTTGCCCTGGCCGGCCAGAATCGCTTCATGGATGCGGTGGGCAGCGCGGCTGCGGCGCGTGATTTGAAACCGGACAATCCCCAGATCTATCTCCTGCTCTACAATCTCCACATTCAATCTGACGATTTCCCCGCCGCTTTGAAAGATACGGACGCTTACCTCAAGCTGGCGCCCAATGGTCCAATGGCGGACCGCGTGCGCAAACTGAAAGAGCAGCTCCAGAAGGCAGGACAAGCCTCCCAGAAAAATTCCGTTCCGTCATCCGATGCGATGCCCCCCGCGCCGGCAGAGTCCCCCGTGGGCGGCGTCGGCTCTGCTCCCGGCAACACGCCCGCCTCGGAAACGGGCAAGTCCTCAAATTTTACTCCGGTCGATGCTCCTGCACTGTCTTCTGCCGCTCCGGCTGTTGCACTTGTTGCCACACCTGCGGCTACGCCTTCGGCCTCACCGGTCGCCTCCACTTCCGTCCCTGTCGCACCGCCGGAGGAATCCTCCGAACCGAGCCTCGCTGATTCTGACGCACCGAACTCCATAATCCCGCCCGCCGTCGATGAGGTTGTACCCGAGGTCGCCGTGAATGTCCCTTGCTCGCTTTCCTCTGTCCTGCATGGCGCCGGTCGTCGCGCCGAGCAACTTCTAAGCAGCCTGCAAAAATTTGACGCCTCGGAGCGTGTTGAACACTACAAATTGAACGCCGCGGGAGTGCCTGGCCGCGCGGATGTCCGCTCCTTTGATTACGTTGTTACGATTTTCCACGATTCCCATGGCGGTTTCGCGCTGGAGGAGTACCGCAACGGGGCCATTGTCAATCCTTCGCAGTTCCCGGCGGGCATCGTCACCGCCAATCTTTCCGCTCATGCCTTGATCTTTCATCCCTCGCTCTCATCGGGCTTCCGTTTCAGCTGTGAGGGTCTCGGAGACTGGAAGGGTCATCCGGCGTGGCTGATCCATTTCGAAGAAAAGCCGGGCAAGCCCACGCCCTTTCGGTCTTATGTAATCAACGGCGTTCACTATCCGCTTCTGCTCACCGGCCGCGCCTGGATCGATGAGCGTACCCATCAAGTGCTCCGCCTCGAATCCGACTTGCTCAAACCCGTCGAAAAAATCCATCTCACGCGCGAACATATTTCCATTGAATATGGTGCTGTTCGCTTCCGCTCCCTGCATCAGCAGCTTTGGCTTCCGCAATCCGCCGACCTTTACGTGGACCTGAACGGCCATCGCTTCTACCGTCGTCACACTTTCACCAATTTCAAGCTATTTTCGACCGATACCACGCAGCAAGTTTCCGCTCCCAAGGAGTCCTACTGTTTCACAAACACTTCCAATCTTCTAATCACTGGCGTGTTGAACACGTCTCCTGTTTCGGGAATGGACCTCAAGCCGGCATCTCTTGCTCTTACCATTCCTGCGAAGAGTACCGTATGTAAGACCGTCGGGGCAGGCATGGACGTAAACATCCCGTTGGAATCCGTGGCGTCCGCGACCTTTGCTTACGATGGCCCTGACGGATCCGTTGAGGCCTCTTCTTTACTTCCAAACGGGAGAGTCCCGGAAGTGATTGCAAACCGCAATCTTCCCGTTACCCTGCGCCCTTGATGATTCTGCAGGCGGGCAATTCGGCAGATGATGGTCCTCTCTCCCGCTCAGGGCTTGCTTTTCTCGGCCCCGCTTTTCCCCTCTTGCACGGTAATAATGCGATCTATGCTGGGTGACGCGATTTTCTGCGTTGCTCCGTCCGGCCAGTAAATTTCGATTGAATCCACAGCTGGCAGTCTTTCCCAGGCCGAAGTGGATGCGCTGGTCCGAGCTCGATCCATACGAACCTCCGCTGTATACGTCTCCTCGCTGCCGAATCCCCCCAGTGTCAGAAAAACCTTTGCGCCATTGGCATCCCGCGGACTCTTCGTGCCCGCCGATCAATTTCAGCTCTAGCCAGTGATTGTCGGTCCTCAACACGTTTCGCAACAATGTGGGAGTTGAATCCATGTTGTTGATCACCACATCGATCGAACCGTCGTTGAACATGTCTCCGAACGCCGCGCCGCGCGCGGTGATAACATCCGCCAGTCCGCTTCCCGTCGCGGGAGGCACTTCCACGAATTTCTTCCCGTCAACATTTCGGAATAGTTGCGGGCGCTCCGCCCAGGTTGTGCCCCAATCCTGCTTGTCCACCTCCGGATAGACGTGCCCGTTGGCGATAAAGAGATCTAGCCAGCCGTCGTTGTCGAAATCCAGAAAGCCCGTTCCCCAGGAAAGAAAAGGAGTCGTGGGCCCCGCAAGTCCCGCCTGGTAGGTCACATCCGAAAAATTCCCCTTCCCGTCATTTCGGTACAGCGTTTTATAGTCATCGGAAAAAGTCGTCGTGAACAGATCGATTCTCCCCGTCCGCTGGTAATCGCCGATGGCGATCCCCATCGATGCCTGCTCGCGTCCGTCGTCGCTCAAGGCGAATCCCGACGCGTAGCTTTCATCTTCAAATGTGCCGTCGTGCTTGTTTCGATAGAGATAGTTGGGCGTGGAATCGTTCGCTACCACCAAATCCACCCATCCATCGTCGTCCACGTCCACGAATGCGGACGCCAGGCCGTAGTATTCGTTCGGATCGGAAACGCCCGCCTTAACGCTTACATCCGTGAATGTGCCATCCCCATTGTTATGGAATAGATGGTCGCCTTCTCCCGGCAGGCCACGTGGTCCGCACATCACGCGCGATTCCCCGAAACTGGCAAAAATTTGCGGGAATCCGCCCCTCGCCCGCAATCGGCGGATTGTTCATGTCATATTCTACGTAGCCCGGAACAAAAAGATCCAGCAAGCCGTCGTGGTCGTAATCGCCCCATGTAGGTCCCGCCGACCACCCACCCAGCGCCACGCCGGCCTTCTCGGCGACGTCCGTGAAGGTCCCGTCGTGGTTGTTGTGGTACAGCCGGTTTTTCCCGAAATTTGCCACATAGATGTCTGGCCATCCGTCATTGTCGTAATCTCCCACCGCCACTCCAAATCCCCACCGCTCGTTTGCGACTCCCGCTTTTGTCCGTGACATCCGTAAAAGTTCCGTCGTGGTTGTTGTGGAACAGCATGGCTCGCGGAGGAGCTTCTTTCCCCTTCATTGCCGCAACCGTCGAGCCGTTCAGAAGATAGATGTCGAGCCATCCGTCGTTGTCGTAATCGAGCAACGCTACACCGGATCCGATGGTCTCGAGAATAGTCTTCTTCTCCGGCGCTCCGGAGCGATTCACGAATTTGTCCAGTCCGGCTTGTTTCGTGATGTCGCTAAATACCACGGTTGCGCCATCCACAAATCCTCCAGCCGTGATCGGCCGGGAAAGAGCGTCCTTCACCGCGGGATGCGCGCCTCCGGTGGCAACTCCCATGCCTGAGGAACTTTGCGTTGCCTGCTGATTTGAGGGTTGCTGCCCCACCGAGCGAAACGCGAACAAAAGCACGGAAAACACCATCAAAATTAGAGTTGCAGCGAAAATCTGTTTGGAACGCCCCGCTTTTTCCTGGTCTCGGCCCCGGAATAGTCATCCATGAATCCTATACCTACTCGAATCGCGGAGTCATGTGCCCAGCGTATCTCGGAAAACCTCAGCAGCCCTGCTTTGTCAGCCCGGCCCTCCACTCCCCGACTTTCGCAAACACTGCCAGGTCCCCGTCTCGCTTCGACGGTCTGTGACTCGGTCCCAGATTTGTTACAGAAGCAAGCATCAGGACGGCTGCTAGTCTAAATTAAAAAAAGTGCTTGACAACAATGTGGCTCCAGAGAGAAGCTCCGTTTACGTTAACGGCGTTTCCAATCGCCGTGGGGTGTGGAGGCATAACTATGAGTGTTTCGTTTCAATCTGCTAAGAATATCGTTTTTGCAATTCAAGCCGTCTCGCTTGCGCTTTCTATTTGTTCTTTTCGTCGCTCTGATTGGTTTTTCGTTTTCGACTTTCGCTCAGCAAGCCACGATCGTCGGCACCGTCACCGATCCCTCGGGTGCGGTCGTTCCGAATGTGAATGTCACCATCACGAATACGGATACCGGCTTAGCCGTGTGCTACCCGACGAATGATGCTGGCCAATATCGTGGCGCCCAGATCTTCAGATCGGCCACTATACATCAAGGCCGAAGCCAAGGGATTCAAGGCTTCGGAACAAAAAAACGTCGTGCTGAACGTCGGCGACCGCATTCGCGCGGATTTCAAATGCTGTTGGGCGCCGCAAAGGAAACAGTCTCCGTTGAGGCCAACGCTGTTCGCGTGCAGACCGATACGGTGAGCGCAGTCAATCGTCATCACTGCGAAGCAGCTCTCTGAAATTGCCATCAACGGTCGCACCATTTATCACCTCGCTGCCTCTGACTCCGGGCGCCGCCAGCCTGATCACGGGCTACCGAAATACCCCGGTTGGCGGCAATTCCAACCGTCAGTTTCAACGGCATGCGCCAGACCACAACATGTACTTGTTCGATGGTGGCGAAGATCATGACCGCGGCGGCGCCGGCAGTTGAGCATCATGCCCTCCATCGACGCCATCGCCGAGTCCCGGCTCTGACCTCGAACTACAGCGCCGATTACGGACTCTCTTCCGGCGGCACCATCACCATGGTTCTCAAATCGGGAACGCAGACAGTTCCATGCATCGGCTTGGGAGTTTTTCCGCAACGATACTTCGATGCGCGGAACTTCTTCTCCCGGCCCCGCAAGTCGGTGCTGCGCCTACAACATCTACGGCTTTAACGTCGGTGGCCCCGTGACCTTCGGCCAGCTTTATAATCCCGAGAAGAAGAAACCTTCTTCTTCTACAACATGGAATGGCGGACCTTGATCGTAGGCGCAGGAATCAGCCGAACCGTTCCGGAAACGCCACGGTTATCCCACTCGCCACGGGTGCCGATTTCAGTTCCCTTCTCAGTCCGGCCTACCTAATCCCATTCGTTCCGACTTCTGCGGACCTGGGACTGACGATAGGGCTTGCACGGGGTTAACGCCAAGTCGCTGCACATTCTCTTCGCGAATTGCCCCGGCGGGACGCCCCTGCAGGAATCGTTTCCAGGTGCACAGTTTCCTGGCAACGCCATCCCGTCCTGCATTATCAATCCTAACGCCGGGGCATCTGGTCAACGCCGGCATTTTCCCGGCGGACAAGCTGTGGCGGCAGCGGCAATGCCCAGTTCATTGGCGGCGCCAACTCCGCGACGAATGTAAGGGAAGAAATCGTCCGCATCGATCACAACTTCAGCGACAAGTTCTCCGTCTTCGGCCACTTTGTTGCCGAGCAAATCTCCCAGGGCTTTGCAACCAGCCAGTGGAGCGGCGACAACGTCTGCCTACCGTCGGCGACACGTTCGGCAATCCAGCGTAGCCGCACGTTATTCACGCGACCTACACGCATTAGCCCGACCCTTATCAATGAAGTCGCCTTCAACTACAACGGAAACCGTCATCAACATCGTTCCCTTACGCGGCTACCGGCTTGGCCAGCTTGGCTCTTCCGAGCGGCTACGATGCGTCCACTCCCAGCCTGTTCACCGGTCCGAATAACCTGAATCGCATTCCCAACATTGACCCTGAATCATCAGAGCAATGCGCAACTTCGAAATTTCCAGTTGGCCCTGGCACAACAAGGCCGATGATTATCAAATTCGCGACGACATCTCCTGGACCAAAGGTGCGCACAACTCAAGTTTGGTGCTAGCTGGGCGCTCTACAAGAAAGTCCAGGACCTATTCGGCCAGACCCAAGGTGGTTTCAGCTTCAACAGCACTTTCACCTCCGGG
>CAWGPN010000006.1:0-521227 GCA_963824515.1 uncultured Acidobacteriota bacterium | reverse complement strand
TCGCCGACGGCAAGCGCCGCGCGCGCGACTTCTCGTTCACGAGCTCTCCGCGCGATCGAGGAGACGCTCCTCGCATTTCCCGTCTACCGCAGCTACGTGCGGCCCGACGGCACGCGCCAGCCGAACGACGAAGCGCACGTGCGCGAGGCGCTCGAGAAGGCGCGCCGGGGGAACCCGCTCATGGACGGTCGGTGTTCGACTTCCTGGGCTCGATGCTCCTCCTCGAGGATCGCTCGGACGAGAGCGTCCGCTTCGCGATGCGTTTCCAGCAGCTCACCGGGCCCGGTGATGGCCAAGGGAATCGAGGACACGGCGATGTACCGGTACGCGCGGCTCCTCTCGAACAGCGAGGTCGGCTGCGATCGCGAGCGTTTCGCGACGGAGCCGCCGCGCGCTTGCACGAGCACAACGTCGCGATGCTCGCGCGGTGGCCGCTCACCCTGACGGCGACCACGACGCACGACACGAAGAAGAGCGAGGACGTGCGCGCGCGCATCTCGCGCTGAGCGAGGTGCCCGACGAGTGGCGCGCGGCGGTCGAGCGGCTTCACGGCTCGCCGAGCCTCACGTCCGATCCTGGTCGCCGGCGAGCCGGCTCCGTCGCGCCTCGACGAGTACGTCTTCTTCCAGTCGTCGTCGGCGCCTATCCGTTCGAGGGCCTCGCGAGCGACGGACGCGCGCGGCGCGTTCACCGACCGGCTGTCGCGTACATGCAGAAGGCCGCGCACGAGGCCAAGCTCCACACGTCGTGGCTCGCGCCGGACGCCGGCCTACGACGAGGCCCGTCGCGGGTGGTCCGCGGCGCGCTCGGCGACGCCGCTTCATGTGCGAGATCGAGGCCTTGGTCGACCTCGTGCGCCCGCTCGGGCGCGAGCAACGCCCTCGCGCAGCTCGCCTTCCGCCTCGCGTCCCCGGGCGTGCCCGACGTCTATCAAGGGACGGAGCTCTGGGACCTGTCGCTCGTCGATCCCGACAACCGCCGCCCCGTGGACTTCGCGCGTCCGCCGCGAGCGCTCCGCGAGCTCGACGCCCGCGGCGCCGCCGACTCCCGCGCTCGCGAGGGAGCTCGTCGACACATACCGAGACGGCCGCATCAAGCTCCACGTGCTCCGCATCGGCCTGCGCGCGCGGAAGGCGGCGCCCGAGCTGTTCCTGCAGGGCGCGTACCGGCGATCGAGCCGTCGCCGAACGTGGTCGCCTTCGAGCGCGCGCTGGGCGACCGCGACTCGTCGTCATCGTGCCGAGGCTGACGAGCGATTCGTGGCCGCGCCGGTCTTCGCGCTCGGCGACGCGTGGAAGGCGTCAGATCGACGCGGGGCGCCGGCGGCTGGTCGAACGAGCTCACCGGCGAGCGACGACGGGGCGTGCTTGCGTTCCGCGACGTCTTCCGCACGTTCCCCGTGGCGTGGTCTGCGGGCGACGGCGAAGTCAGATCAGGTCATCGCGACGACGCGCGCCGCCCCGTAGAGCACGAGCGCGGCGATCCACGTGACCGCACGGATCGGCATGCGGCCCCGGAAAACAGTAATACGGGCGAGTGGGGTTATCACCAGCGCCAGCAATGCGTGCCAGCGAGGCGAGCGCGCGGCGAGGCCGGCGACGATCGCGACGTGGGTTGTCACCGCACGGCGAACCCACCGATCACCAGCGCCAGCACGACGACGTCGCGCGCGCTCACGTCTTCTTCTCGTCGGCACCGTCGCCGATCGCCGGCGCTTCCTTCACCCGCGCCGGCGCCGGCACCGGAGCACCGCGCGAGTCGAACCATTGTGAGTTGCGTAGAGGAGCGTGCCGTCGTCGCGCCGCTTCGCAACCCACGTCGCGTAGCGCGCTCCGCCCGAGGCGTCGACAGCCCGCCGGCGTTCCATCGCCAACGCGACCCCTCCCACGACCACACGCCGTGGACCCACGCCACGCTTCCGTGCGGCCGCGGCGGAACGATCTCGACCCGTGCCGGCGGCGGCGGCGCGGGCACTCGACGAACGCCGCCTCCGGTTGCGGCGCCGAGGGGGGATACGGCAGCGACGCGCACGCTCCCAGCGAGAGCGCGATCACGAGCGCACGCGCACATCGAAGGATCACGGCGACGCGTTCCGACGAGCACGGGGCATGCCGCCGAACGAGCGCCGCGGAACGAGGGATGCAAACCGAGCGGTGCCGACGACCGATTGCCGCTTTCGATGCCCCGTCGCCGATCCCTCTCCCGATCTCGCCCGCCTTGCGTGGCGTTTTTGCGCCCCGTGTGGTCTTGCTCGCGATCGGCGCGCTCACCGGGTGCGCTTCGATTCCGCAGGGCTCGGCCGCGGTTGGACTCGCTCGACGTCATCGGGAACGAACGGCTCGCGTCCTCCGATATCGAAGACAAGCTGGCGACGACCGAGAGCTCGAAGTTCCTCCTGTTCTTCCGCGGAATCGTCGTCGACTATTCGCTCTTCAATCCGTTCGTGCTCGCCAAGGACCTCGCGCGCGTGGAGGCCTTCTATCGCGCGAACGGCTTTACGACGCGCACGCCCGGGCCGGGCGGATCCGTTACGTCTCGAAGAATCACGTGCAGGTGACGATCGTCGTCGAAGGGGAGCCCATCGTCGTGCGCGACGTCGTGCTCGACCGGGTCGACGATCTCCGCCGCTCATTGCCGCCGCCGTGAAGGGGGCCGCCGTGTCGCGCGTGCACCGCGGAGACGCCCTTCGTTGACGAGGACTACGCCTGGACCGAAGCGGCGATCAGCGCGCGCTCACCGATCGCGGCTACGCCTACGCGAAGACCACGCGTTCGGCCGAAGTCGATCTTCCCGGACACTTCGCGATCCCCACTACGTCGTCATCCACGGGCCGCCGGCGAGGTTCGGCGCGGTGACGATCGACGGGCTCGGCGATCTGCCGGAAGCGACCGTGCGCCGCGCGATCGACATCGCGCCGGGCGAGCCCTATCGACCTCGGCGATCGACTCGGCGAAGCAAGCGCTCCTCGACCTCGGCGTCTTCGGCGACGTGATCATCACGCCCGAGCTCCCGAGCCCTCCCCCTGCCGACGTGACCGTCCCGCTGAAGGTCCACGTCGAACGGAGCAAGCTCCGCGAGGTCTCGTTCGGCGGCGGCATCGAGTTCAAGATCCGATCAAGACCGACCTCCATCTCCTCGCGGGCTGGAAAGCACAACTTCCTCGGCGGCCTTCGGACGTTCCACGTCCAGCTTCGCCCCGGCGTCGTCCTCTATCCCCTGCGCATGCAGACGCCGCTCGACGCGCCGACGAACATGCTCCCCGAGGAGAAGCTACGCGCCGAGCTTCGCCAACCGGGGTTCCTCGAGGCACGAACCACCGGGATCCTTCGCTCCCAAGTGAACACGTACCCGATTCTGCTTACGCCTCAGCAGAGCGGCCCCGGCGTTCCGGTGCTCGGCTACCTCGAGAACAAGGAAGCCATCGGCGTCGATCGCTCGTTCTGGAAGCTCTACGCCAGCCCGACCTACAACTTCCAGCACGACCAGCCGTTCGCGTACATCGCGCCGCGCGACCCGGCGCTGGGGCCGATCATCCAGCGCCATTACCGGCCAATCCATCAACGTCGATGGCGGCGCCGCGTTCTTCTAGTCTTGTCACTGGACGCCATGCAGCGTATGGGCGGGGCTTGCACCGCTCGGCACGTCCCGCCGCAGCCTATCAATGCGCCGGGGTAGGCAGAATCTTGATGGTGTGCAGCCAGATTTCTACCAGCTTGGGCCAGTTAGTGATGGGCAATTCAGTGCGGCGAAGTCCATAACCGTGTCCGCCATGCGATAGATGTGCATTTCCGCCGGAACCTTGGCGTTCTTCAAAGCCATAAAATACACAATGGAATTTTCGACGTGCACTGGATCGTCCTCGGCTTGCAAGAGGAACGTAGGCGGAGTCTGCTCGGTCACGTGGATGTCCGCATTGGGCGCGAAGTTCTGCTCCGCGATCGCGAGATAACCCGGATAAATAATCACCGCAAAATCGGGCCGGCAACTCTCTTGATCCGCGGCGTCAGCCGGATCGTAAATTCTTTTCACGAAGTGCGTGCTGAGGGCCGCTGCAAGATGGCCTCCCGCGGAGAATCCGAGAACGCCGATGCGGTGCGGGTCGATATGCCATTCCGATGCGTGCTCGCGAACTATACCGAGAGCCCGTTGCGCATCCTCGAGCGCGGCTGGGGACTTGGGATAAGGGCCGGTGTCCGGAACGCGGTACTTCAACAGAACACACGTAATGCCCTCGGAGTTGAGCCAGTCGCAGACTTCCGTGCCTTCAAGATCGATGGCCAGGATGCGGTAGCCGCCTCCGGGAAACACGACCACGGCTGCTCCCGTGTTTTTGCCCGCGGGCTTATATAGCGTAAGGGTTGGCGTGGAGACATTTCCCAGGCGAATGATGGGCTTCCCCGCGATGAGATTGTCTTTGGGAGTTGTGGTATCGGCTTCAGGCGCTGGATTCGCGGCCACCCCAGGCGCCCCATGCGGCCAGATTTCCAAAGTTGTGTGGTCGGACGAAGGCGGCCATGCCGGTTTTTGCGCAAACGTACTGGCGGAGAGGCCAACGACCGCAACAATCAGTGTCGCAAAGTAACGGACCATGAATTCCTCCCAGATAAGCTTTGCGGCGCTGATTGTAGCGCGTGGGCCGCATGCGCGGGCATCATTCTCTCCGACTCGCGCTACCCGGCCGTCAAGTTGCCGCAGCTGAATACGCTGCATTACGAGTCTCATGGCGGCTCATAAGCTTTCACTGTCCGTCGATGGCGCGTTTTCCCGCGCGTGCATTCCGCATCTCATTGTGTTAGAAGCGCAAGCAGGATGTCTGGCTCCGCTTCGGCAACAGCCCTAGGGTTAGGCGCGCGCCGCCGCATTGCGCGGCGTCTGTTGCCTTTTCTGTTCACACTTTTTGTCATCGCGTTTCTCGACCGCGTGAACGTCAGCTACGCGGCTCTTGAGATGACGCACGACCTTTCCTTCAGCAACGGCGTCTTTGGCTTCGGCTCGGGAATATTTTTTGTCGGTTATTTGCTTTTCGAAATTCCCGGCTGCCTCATCGTCGAGCGCTGGAGCGCGCGCAAATGGTTCGCGCGCATCATGGTCAGCTGGGGGCTGGTCACTATACTGATGGCCTTCATTCGAACGCCCATGCATTTTTACGTCGTTCGAATCCTCCTTGGCGCCGCCGAAGCAGGATTTTTCCCCGGCATCATCGTCTATCTAGCCCATTGGTTCTGCGCCGGGGACCGCGCCAAAGCCGGCGCGATGTTCATGATGGCCATTCCCGTCTCGAATATTATCGGCTCGCCGCTGGGTGGCTGGCTTCTGGGAGTCCACTGGCTGGGCCTACAGGGTTGGCGCTGGCTCTTCATCGTCGAGGGAATTCCAGCAATCGTGTTTGGCGTGATCACGATTTTTTACCTCACCGATTGGCCGCGCGAGGCTCACTGGCTCCCGCCCGAAGAACGCGAGTGGATCACCGCGGAGCTCGAACGAGAAGCGGCCGCGAAAAGAGCGGCCCGAACGTATGGAACCTGGGAAGCGCTGCGCCAGCCGGCAGTGATTCAACTGACGGTGATTTATTTTTTCGCCGTCAGTTGCTCCTATGGACTGGCTATCTGGCTTCCCACGTTTCTCAAGCGCGCCTCCGGCATGTCCGATTTCGCCGTTGGGTTGCTTTCCACTCTTCCCTACGTTGCGCTGCTTGCCGCCATGCTCCTTAACGGTTGGCACTCCGACCGCACCGGCGAGCGCCGCTGGCATACCGTCGCGCCGCTTATCCTGTCCATGGCCGCATTCGGAGGGGCCATTCTTTTGGGATCGAATTTTTGGCCCGCGCTTGTATGTGTAACGATCGCTTCCACGGTAAATGCTTTTCTCCCGGTCTTCTGGACCTTGCCGTACGCATTCCTCAGTGAGTCGGGGGCAGCGGCGTCCACGGGGCTTATCAACTCGATCGGGAATCTTGGCGGGCTGGTTGCTCCGTCGGTGCTTGGTTATTTCCTCGACCGGACGCACTCGTTCACGCCAGGGTTTCTGTACGTTATCGTGAGCCTGCTCGTGGCTATTTATCTGGTTCTGACTCTGCCGATGCGCCCTTCGGGCAGTCGAGCGCCAGCGTAGCCGCTCTTCCTCAATCAGGCACAACACACTGTCGCGCGGTGAGGTGTTTATTCATAGCGCAGGACGATGATCGGATCGACACGAGTCGCGCGGCGAGCTGGAATGAAACAGGCTACGAAAGCGGCACCAGCCAGAACAAGAGTGGCAGCGCTGAATACCCACGGATCCGTCGCCTGCACGCCGAAGAGCAGGCTCGTCAGCAAGCGCGTGAGCGCGAGTGAGACCGCAACCCCGAACACAACGCCGATCAAAGTCATACGCATTCCCTGCCCCACAACCAGCCGGAGGATGTCGGCGGGTCCCGCGCCCAACGCCACGCGGATGCCCATTTCCCGCTTGCGGGAAGATACGGTGTAGGCCATCACTCCATAAATTCCAATCGCGGACAGCAGCAGCGCGAATCCCGCGAAGGTCCCTGCTAATTGCGTGGTCAATTTTGGTTGGGCGACGGAGGTTGCGATGATTTCTTCCATGCCAGCGATTCCGGCGACCGGAAGAGTGGGGTCGGCTTCCGCGATTTTCGCGCGGACCGCGGCGACGAGGGATTTGGTGTTGGCTTGCGAGCGCACCAGAAGCGTGGTCGTGGGCCAAGGAACCTGCGCCATGGGCAGATACATCTCCTCCGCGTTCGCCGCATTGAGGCCGAAGAATTTCACATCGCCGACAACGCCGACGATTTCTCGCGGCAACATGTCGCGCGAATTGGCGAGATGTTTGCCGATCGGGTTCTGCCCAGGGAAGAAATGTTTCGCCGCGGTCTCGTTGATGACCACAACGGGCAATCCCCCGGCGATGTCCTGCGCGTTGAACGTGCGTCCTTTGAGAAGTGGCGTGCGCATGGTCTCGAAGTAGCCAACGCTAACCTGGCGCATCGCGGTGGTCGGATCCTTCCCAATTCCCTCGCATGCGAATCCTTCAGGACAAACGAAAACCATGCGGATCGCGCCCGAGAGGGGCAGGTAACTTGTGATGGCTGCTGATTGCACCTCGGGCATGGCTTTCACGTGTTCGAGAAGCTGGCGATAGAACTGCGCCTGTTCTTCCGGTTGCGCATACCGGCCCGGCGGAAGCGTCAATGGAAAGGCCATCAGATTTTTCGGCGAGAAGCCGGGATTGACCTGCATCAAGTGCGAGAAGCTTTGCATCAGAAGGCCAGCTCCAGTCATGAGCACGAGTGCGATGCCGATTTCCGCGACGACGAGCAACGCGCGGAAGCGTCCACGGCTGCCGCCTTCGGAGGAGCCGCGGCTTCCTTCCTTGAGCGTTTCGTGAAGATCTCCCTTGGATGCCTGAAGAGCGGGAATGAGCCCGAATCCGATTCCAGTGACCACGCAAAGAACGAGAGAAAAAATCAGAACGACGGCGTCGATTTTCACCTCGGAAAGGCGGGGCACACTTCCGGGACTGATCGAACGTAGTGAGGGCATCAGCGCACCCGCGACACATACCCCGAGTGCTGCGCCACACAACGAAAGCAGAATGCTTTCGCTCAGCAATTGGCGAACGAGCCGGCCGCCCGAAGCGCCGAGCGCTCTGCGCACCGCTATTTCCCGTTCGCGCGCCGTTGCGCGGGCAAGGAGCAGATTGGCGACATTGGCGCAGGCGATCAAAAGAACGAAGCCGACAGCAGCGAGAAGTACGAGAAGCGATGGACGGAGAGTACCGACGAGGCTGTCTTCGAGGGACTGGGTAAAAATTCCGAATTTTGTGGCGTCCACGTTGCCGGGGAATTGCTGCTTGTAGCTCGCGTTGATGGTGGCGAATTCCGCCTTGGCGCGCGACAGAGTTTCACCGCGGCGCAATCGGGCAATGATATTGAGGTATCCTGCGCCGCTCCGTACTTGAAGAGGAGTCACGAGGTTTGTCTCGGACGGGCGAGGGAGCCAGACATCCGGCTCCGGAAAGAGGAGCGGAAAGTGAAAGCTTTTGGGGAGAATTCCAACGATGGTTGCGTTCTTCCCGTCAAGCACTAGTGGTTTGCCAAGCACGGCGGGATCGGCCGCAAAATGGCTATGCCAGAATCCGTCGGAGATGATGGCGACGTCTGGGCCTCCCGGTTGTTCTTCTTCAGGTAGAAACGTTCGGCCACGGGCGGGAGAAATATCCAAAACGCGGAAAAAATCGCCAGAGGTGCGGGCACCATTGGTGGATTCCGGTTCGCGCTCAGTAAGCATACTAAGTGTGAGCGGGTAGAAGGCGGCGATGCTCTCAAGCGTTTTGTTCTGCTCGAGAATTTGCGTGTATTTCGTATAGGAAACGAAAATTCCGTTGGCTTGTGTCTTGAGGTCGTAGCCGGAGAGGTTGATAAGGCGGCCGGGTTCTTTATAAGGGAGCGGCTGGAGCAGGACGGTGTTGACAACGCTAAAGATAGCTGTGTTGGCGCCAATTCCGAGAGCCAGAGTGAGCACGGCGACGGCGGTAAAACCCGGATGCTTGCCGAGCATTCGCATAGCAAATTTCAGGTCCTGTCGCAACGTCTGCATCCCATGCCTCCTACACACACGGCTCCCGAATCGTTAGACAGGGCAGAGCACACGCGGTGAGCGGCCAAATTGTCGGACCTGGCGGTCCTTTCCTCGTCAGTGTAATTCGTTCTTGTAGACGGCACCGGCTTTCATCACGAATTTCACGCGCGTAAGCTCCGTGATGTCTTTCAGCGGGTCGCCGCTGACGGCGACGATGTCCGCCCACTTGCCCGGTTCGATGGTGCCGACCTTGTCGCTCCAGCCGAGAAGCTCCGCGGGGACGACCGTTCCGGCGCGAATCGCCTGCATGGGCGTCATGCCGTATTTCTCGTAGTATACGAACTCCTCGGCTTCGTTCACTTCTTTCCAATCAAAGCCGCCGGCATCGGTGCCCAGCGCGATCTTTACGTTTTTCTTCAGCGCTTTTTGAAATGCGGTTTTCTCCAGGTCCACCATCTTGACCCAGTTGCCGCCGCGGCCCGGAGCAACGTACGCGCCGACGGTGACCGTGGGAACCCAATAGATGCCCCGTCTTGCCACCTCATCCAGCTCCGCATCCGTAAAGCCATCGCCGTGTTCGATGGTGTCCACACCCGCGCGCAATGCTGCGGCGATTCCGTCGGAACCGATACAGTGCGCCGCAACTTTCTTTCCCAAGCGATGCGCTTCGTCAACGATGGCCTTGGCTTCGTCGTCCCTGAAATTCACCATGCTGTGCAGGACGCCGTCCGCTTCAAAGTGATAGCCGCGGTCGGAGTAATACTTGATCCAGTCCGCGCCGTACATGACCTGCTCGCGCACGGCCTTGCGCGCACCCTCCACGCCATCGACATACTGCACGCCCGTGGGCACTTTCAGCTCCCACGAATAGCCGAGCAGCGGATACATGCCCGTGGGAGCCATGGCGCGCGTAGCGACTTGCATGCGCGGTCCGGGAACTTCGCCTCTGGCAATGGCGGTCTTGACGTCCACGTCCGCGTACATCGCGCCTTCTGTCTCGACGTCGCGGAGCGTCGTGAAACCGTGATCGAGCGCGATACGCGCATTGCGCGCGGCAAGAATGGCGCGGTAGGGCGTGGAATATTTCAAGAGTTGCACGTCGTAATCGGCCGCGGTGATGTCGCCGTTCAACATAACGTGGGTGTGAACGTCGGCGAAGCCAGGAAGCACGGTGGCCTTCGAGAGATCGATCAACTCGGCGTCCGCAGGCGGCGTGCCTCCGGGCGTTACGGAAACAATTTTGTCGCCTTCCACAACGATGAGAGCGTTGAGGATGGGCGTGTCGCTCTTGCCGTCAATTAGGCGCCCGGCGCGTATGGCAATTTTCTTCGCGGGAACTTTGTCTTTTTCTTGCGCCGGACTAGCGGAGCAGACGGAAAGTATAAGAGCTATAGCGGTGCCGATCAGCGCGGTGAGTTTGCTTCGCTGGGTCATATCATTCTCCTCAGTGAGTCCAGTTGCCTGCTCACAGGCGCAGAGAGTAGCACAGGCCACTGGCAAGAGGGACAGACTCCTCAGCTACCGCTATCATCAATGAAGGTGGCAATTTCCTTGAGGGGCTTCTTCGATATGTCCGGGATACGCGCTTCCTCTCCCGGATAGCCCACAACAAGCAACAGAAAAGCCTTTTCGTGGGTTGGCCGGTCCAGGAGCTTGTTGAGAAATCCCATGGGGCTGGGCGTGTGCGTCAGCGACACCAGCCCTGCCATATGAACCGCCGTAATGAGCATTCCCGTTGCTATGCCCACCGATTCCATCACGTAATAGTTCTTCACTTTGTTCCCAATGGGAGTAAGGCCATAGGTCTGCGCAAATATGGCGATCAGATAGGGCGCGGTCTCCAGATAGGCCTTGTGTTCATCAGTGCCCAACTGGGCTAGCGCCTCCAACCACTCGTCAGGCGCGCGTCCATGGTAAAAATCATATTCTTCTTTCTCAGCCGCCTCTCGAATCTGATGCTTCATTTTGGGGTCGCTGACGGCCACGAAATGCCACGGCTGCTGGTTCGCGCCGCTCGGCGCGGCTCCCGCAACCCTCAAGCAATCCTCAATCACCTCCCGTGGAACGGGACGGCTTGAGAATTGACGCACGGTTCGCCGGCGAAGCATGTCCTCGCGAAATTTCTTGATGCGTTCCTTCATCTCGTCGCGGGAGTATTCACGATAAGTTGTCAAGGGCAAGAAAACTGGCTCGGCCATCAGATACACCTCTTAATTTCACAGTTTAAAGAGGAAACTCTTTTAGACCGCAAACGCGACCTCAACGGTACAACGATTTTGGCTGCCGGAATAGCAAACAGAAACTTCACGCCAAGCGCGACTTACGGTCAAAGCAGAAGCCGCCCGCCCCCTCCAGGATTTCTAGATAGGCGGGAGCTTCCCGGACACAGCGAAAATCGGACCGGTTGAATTACGTGTGATTCTCTTTTCGGCGCGGCTGTTTGCACTTGACGCTAATCCGAGCAAAGGGCCTGCATGAAGTCAACACGGGCGGCGCGCGGTCGCCAGGCAGCGGTGAGCAGCGATCGGGCTTGCGCAAAAAAATCTTGACACCCGGCCCGCTTCGACATATACAGACGCCTAGTTGTCTAGACAACTGGGGGGCTGGGGTGGACTCTCTTAATCTGGACCGTCGAAGCGTAGTCCCTCTCTATTTCCAGATTCAGCAGCAGCTCTTGCATCACATCCGCGCGGGTCGTTTCAAGCCGGGAAAGCCGCTTCCTTCCGAAGAGATCATTTCCAAGCGTCTCCGCGTCAGCCGCATGACCGCACGGCAAGCCCTCAAATCCCTCTGCAGCCAGGGTGTCGCTTACAGCCAGCGCGGAAAAGGTACCTTCGTCTCACGAACCAAGGTGGAGAAAAACTCTCGGCAAGTTCTGTCTTTCAGCAAGGAGATGGAATCGCGCGGTTCCCGGACGGCTTCAAAAGTTCTCAAGTTCGAACTCGCTGCCGCTAGTGAGGAAGTGGCGAAAGCGCTCCATCTTGGACCTGATGAGAAAGTCATTCGGCTCAAGCGGGTTCGGATAGCGGATTCTCTGCCCATGGCGGTCGAATGTTCTTCACTTCCGAAGCGGTTATGTCCGGACCTGCTTCAGAAATTCGACCCGAGTACTTCGCTATACAGGGCGCTGCTGGAGCACTACGGACTCCAGATCGATTCTGCGGAAGAGATAGCGGAAGCTGGATTGGCTGATGACGAGGTCGCGCGGCTGCTGCGTATCACCAAGCGCAGTCCGGTATTTCTATTCACGCGCACTTCCTACCTCGAGAGTGGGCAGCCCGTCGAATATGTCAAATCCGCATACCGCGGCGATCACTACAAGATTACCAGCCAGTTGACACGCCAGGGGAAATCACATTCTGTGGGGAGGGTCTGATGCGTATAACCATGAAGTATAATGCTGTTTTTGTAGCGGTTCTTTTATTGCTTTCCGTCTCAGGAGTGTGTCTTGGCCAAAATATTACGGCGACGCTCACCGGAACGGTTACGGATTCGAGCGGCGCGGCGGTGACCGGAGCAGCCGTGACGATGCACAATGACAGCACTAACAGCGACGTCCGGACGGTAAGCACGGATCAAACGGGCTTCTATTCGGTGCCCGACCTTCCGGTTGGCACGTACACGGTGACCGTCAAAGCGGCTGGGTTTAAAGTTTACATCGCCAACAACGTCATCTTGCACGTCGGAGATCACCGCACCTTGAATGCGTCCTTGGCTGTGGGCCAAGTCTCGGAGCAAGTCACGGTGACGGCTTCCGAAGTCCCCGTGGAGACATCCTCTGCGGCACAGAGCTCTATCATTACGGGAACCCAGATACGTGAATTGCAGCTCAACAACCGCAATTTCCTGCAGCTCGTCGCGCTGCAGCCCGGCGTGTCTTCTACCGAACCGGACCAGGTGGGATTTGGCCTCAGCAGCACGCTCTCCGTATCGGTCAATGGAAATCGCACGGGCGCCAACAACTGGACTGTGGATGGGGCCGATATCAACGACAGTGGCTCCAATCTCACGCTTCTCAACACACCCAGCGTGGATGCTTTAGCGGAGTTCAAGCTGGAACGCAGCACCTATGATGCTCAGTATGGCCGCAGCGGCGGTGGCCAGGTCAATGTGGTCACCAAATCAGGCACAAGCGAATTTCATGGAAATGCATACGAATTTGTTCGGAATGACATTTTCAATGCCAATTCCTTCCTGAATAACAAGGCGGGCGTGAAAAAACCTCCTTTCCGCTACAACGATTTTGGCTACACCTTCGGGGGCCCTCTCTTCATTCCGGGCCACTACAATACGGACAAGACCAAAACGTTTTTCTTCTGGTCGCAAGAGTGGCGCCGCACCAAGACTCCCACGTCAACTGTTGCCACCATCCCCAATCCTCAGTTGCTTACCGGCAACTTCAATGGAATTGCCACCCTCAACCCCGCGTCCGCGCCGGCCGGATGCATCACGGGGAACCAGATCGACCCTACTTGCTTTAGCGCCAATGCCAAAGCTTACATCGCCAATGTCTTTTCGAAGTTCACGCCGAACCCTGGCTGCTCCGCGACAGCTACCGGCTGTGCCTTGACGACGGCTCTCAGCCCCATCAACAACACCCGCGAGGAACTGATTCGCATCGACCAGAAAATCACCAACAGAGTGCAGGCTTTTGGCCGCTACATCCAAGATAACGTTCCCACCACCGAGCCTGGCGGCCTCTTTGCTGGCTCCCCGCTGCCGGGGATTTCATCGACTTCCACCAACGCTCCCGGCCGCAACGTTGTGGCCCACGTGACAGCGCAGCTCACTCCCAGCATCATCAACGAGACCGCTTTTAATTATTCCTGGGGCGCCATCAACAGCACGATTACAGGACTTATTAACAACCCGACCTTCACCGGCGCTCTCACCAACAATTTTCCCTTCGCTGATCCATACAAACGCGTTCCCGGTGTTAGCATCTCCAGTCTCACCGGTGTCGCCATTCCGGTCTCACCGTATTTCGAACGCAACATCGACAAGAACCTCTACGACAACGTTTCCTGGGTCAAGGGAAACCACTCCCTCCGATTCGGCTTTACTGCTCAGTGGATGCGTAAGACCGAAAACGCCGTGAATCCCACCAACGGAAGTTTTAGTTTTACAACTCTCGGGGGCAATCCGGCCTTCGCGAATTTCCTGCTTGGGGAAGCCAGTTCCTTCTCGCAATCCGCGCGCGATATCGTTCCCGACCTCCACTTCCTCAACTTCGAATGGTACGCTCAGGACGATTGGAGAATCCGTCCTAACCTTACGCTGAACCTCGGCGTGCGTTACAGCTTCCTGCCTACACCCCATGACGTCAACAAGACCTTAGACAGCTTCGATCCAACACTTTTTGATCCCGCCGCTGCGCCGGCAATTAACCCCGCAACCGGCAATTTTGTGGGCGGCCAAGCCGCGATCCCTGCTAATTACGCCAACGGTATCATCGTGGCACAGAACGGTTGTGCCGCCGCCCAGGCTCTCTTTCCATCCTCACCCTTCTCCCCGCAATGTTCGCCCTTTGGAGACAGAGTAAATCCAAATTACAACAGAAACTTTGCGCCGCGCATCGGCTTTGCCTGGGATCCCTTCGGAAACGGCAAGACCTCTGTCCGCGGCGGTTACGGCATCTACTACGACCGCACCTTGAATGGCATCTGGGAACAAAATTCCTTCGCTCTGCCTCCCATCGTTCAAAGTGTCAACATCTCGAATACGGCAAGCACTACCAGTCCAAACGCTAATCTCTTTGACAATCCCTCGGCCGGAACGACCACCACGCCGCTGGGTCCCCTCCGCTTACATGCCACGGGCTCGCCCGCTTTCCAGGTGCCCTATACGCAAAATTGGAACCTTTCGGTGCAGCGCGAGGTGCTCCCCAACACAGTCGTGGAAGTCGCCTACGTCGGTTCCAAGGGCACGCACTTGCTTGGGGAAGTGGACATGAATCAGGTTCCCCTGGCAGTACGTCAAAATCCCGCTAACGCCACGGTTTGGGCCAACGCAATCAGGCCATTCACTGGGTATTCAGCAATTACTGCGATTATTAGCGGCTTTGACTCCAACTACAATTCGGTGCAATTTTCGGCCAGCCGCCGCGTAGCCGCGGGCCTGACGTTCGGGGTTGCTTATACATACTCCCGTACGCTGACCGACAGCTCGACCGATCGCAGCACGGCTCCCTACGACACTTACAACCTCCGCTTGGACTACGGACCCGCCAGCTTCAGCCGGGATCAAATCTTCGTGGCCAATTATGTTTACGACCTGCCGTTTTACAGGCAACAGCAGGGCTTCACGGGCAAGGTGCTTGGCGGCTGGGAGCTTTCCGGGATCACCGTGTTTGAGTCCGGCAATCCCTTGACGATCACCCAGAGTTTCGACCCGTTCAATTCGAACCGTTTCGGCGTCATTGCCGGACAAACCTTCCCCGACGGAATCGGAATCGATCCCAGCGTCGTCTCTCCACGCCCAGATGTGGTGTCAGGACAGAGCCTGACGGGACCGAAGACTGCTCAGCAATGGTTCAACAAATCGGCCTGGGCAGTCGCCATCGGACACTTCGGCAATTCAGGGCGAGGGGTCGTAAATGGTCCCGGCTTCAACAATTGGGATCTCGCCGCTATCAAGAACATCAAAATCTCGGAGCGTTTCAGCACGCAATTCCGGGCCGAGTTCTTTAATGCTTTCAACCACACTTCTTTCCTGGGAGTGAGCACGAGTGTGAACTCAAGCCTTTTTGGCCAGGTCACTTCGACACACGATCCGCGCATTATCCAGTTCGGTCTGAAACTAAACTTTTAGCTGAACTCGACTTTTCTCAAACGAACGTTTTGTGGAGGGCGTCCAGTACGGGCGCCCTTCTCATGTGCAAGGAACCACTCAATTTGTCCACGCCCTCTGTTGGTCGGCTCCAGACGTCGACGCCTTGCTAGACCGCCTCGCAGCCCCAGGAGTAGAATTTTTTTGTGACAGCCCATAACGCAGTCCATCCGGTTCTTCTCGCGTTCGTGTTGCTGCTGTCTTTCCCTACCTTCAACTCACTCGCAAACGGGCCGCATCAAATCCAGCAAGTCCCACCGACCCCTCAGTTGCAATCTCTACTGGCCGAAGGTTCTGCGGCCCTTCAGCGCGGGGACGATAAGGCTGCTGAAAAAGCCTTTCGTCAAGCACTGAGTCTTGACCCTCAGTCCATTGAGATTCTCAACGATCTCGCCATCTCGCTCGTCAAGCAGGGCAACTTGACTGCCGCGATCCCATTCTATCGGCGCGCTCTTTCCCTAAAGCCCGGCGACATCACCACTTCACGCAATCTCGCTATCGCCTATTTTAAGCAGCAAAACTTTCGTCAAGCTCTTCCCTTGCTGCTATCCCTCAATCGCCGCCAACCCCGAGATTTCCAGGTGCTCGACCTCACCGGCATGTCCCTCTTCGGCATGGACCGCTACCCGGAGGCTGCAAAATACCTGGAGAGCGCCAGCCGCACACGGCCCGGTGATCTGCCAACACTCTACATGCTCGGGCAAGCCTATCTGCGCGCCCGGAACTATAAAGGGGTCACCGGCGTCTTCGCTCGAATTATGGCCATAGACCCAAATTCGGCGGAAGCTCATGTCATGATGGGAGCCGCCTACGACAAGATGTTCCAGCAATCGAAGTCGCTGGACGAATATCGAGCCGCCGAAAAAGCGGATCCCGATTTTCCTGGGGTACACTCGGGACTTGGCCAAATTTATTTTAAACAAGGCCAGCTGGATCGTGCGGAGACGGAATTTCGCGAGGAATTAAAACGGTTCCCTGACGATGCAGTTGCCAATTGCCTGCTCGGCGAAATCGTCATCGGCAGACACGAAGCCGGGGAAGCCAAGCCGCTGTTTCTCGCGGCTCTTGCTGCGAATCCGCGATACAAAGAAGCACTCTACGGACTCGGAAAAGCCGAGATCCAGCTTGGCAATCCCGCCGCTGCGCTAGTTCCCCTTCGCAAGGCCGTCCAGCTCGATCCCGATTACTTTCAGGCTCACTATCAGCTAGGAACGGCCCTGGCCCACCTCGGCCACAGGGAAGAAGCCAAGAAGGAACGGGAGATTTGTGAGTCCATCCAGGCTAAACAGCGGGCGCAATACGCAAAGAAACTCTCGGCTCAATGAGTCCGGGAGCGCCCACAAAGCGTATGAAGACCGGTTCCGGCTCCCTTGCTTACGGGTAGGCTGCCGCCTGCTCTTTGGAAGGGAGGCTCGAAGGCTAATCAGAGCGTAGGGCCTGCATGACGTCGACACGGGCGGCGCGCGCCGCGGGAATGGCTGAGGCGATAACCGCTGCTGCCAGAAGAACGAGTGCTGATCCGACGACAGGCAATGGGCTTGGCATGCGCACGTCAAAGAAGTAGCTGCCTGCGAGGCGCGCGAGGATGTATCCCCCCGCAGCGCCTGCGACCACTCCCGCGATCGCCATTACTGCTCCTTCGCGAATCACTCCTGCCAAGAGACGCTGTGGGGGCGAGCCGAGCGCCAGGCGAATGCCGAATTCGCGCGTACGCGCGCTAACCGAGAACGCGAGTACGCCAGCGACGCCGACGAGAGCGATCGCAAGCGCGACACCAGCGAAGACGCCGAAGACCACGGTATTGAGACGATCCGGCGTCAGCACTTCCGCGCGAATGTCCTCGAGCGTGGCCGCGCGCTCGACAGGCTGATCCATCGACATATTGCGGATGATCTTCGTTATCGGCGTCACCAGTGCGTACGGATTGGCGTGCGTGTGTACGAAAAGCCTCCCTCCCCAGATGTCTCCTTGGTCGAAAGGGCTGTAAACAGTGAGCGTGGGTCCGGGCACCACGTGATCGTCGTCAATATCCGCGGAGACCCCGATGATGCGCCTCGGCGTGGAGCTGATGCCGACGAATTTCATCACTGGATCGGTCCAATACACGTGGCGATCGATGGGATCCTGACCGGGGAACATGCGGTTTGCCAGCGTTTCGCTTACGATGACGACTGGCTCTTTGCTTTGCCCATCGAGTTCGTTGAAATCGCGCCCCACGAGGATCGGAACGCCGAGCGCCGCGAAGAATCCCGGAGATATGCCGCGCATTTGCGCGCGCGGATCATCCTGGCCAGGAACGCTTACGTGACCGTCGGCTGAGAATTCAAAGCCCGGGCCGAAAATCCCTGCGTCCCGCCAGGGAACAACGATGCCGAACGCCGTCTTATCCACTCCGGGCAGCTCGTCGATTCGCCGCATGGCTTCCTTGTAAAAGTCGGCGACTTGCTGCGGAGTTTTCCCGTAAGACATTGCCGGCACGTTGATGGCGAGGACGTGACGCACATCGAGGCCGGTTTGTGCGGACTGCATGGCGAGAAGAGTCTTGAGCAACATGCTTGCACCGGCCAGAAGCAGGAAAGACGCCGCAATTTGCGTTATGGCGAAAATCCGCAACCGGCGATTCGTGCTGCCGGTGATGCGTACGCCGCCGCTAGTTAGCCCCGGTGTTTGCGAAGTGTTTGCGCCCGGCAGGTGCGGCACGTAAGCGAGGAGAACGGCCGAGATGACGGCGAGCAGCGTGCCCACCCAGAGCATGCTCGAATCCACCGTGAGATCGAGCGCACGAACGGAGAAGCGCGAAGCATAGCGGGCGAGCACGGCGAGCAGCGGCCGCGCGATAATTACCCCAAGCGTGGCGCCCGCCACGCAAAGAATGAGGCTTTCCGCAAGCAGCGTGCGGCGGAGTGCGCCCGCGCTTGCGCCCAGAGCACTGCGAATGGCAAGTTCCCCTTCGCGGCGCACGCTTCGCGCGAGAATCAAGTTTGCGACATTCGAGCACGCAATAATAAAGACCAGGCCCGATGCGGCCAACAAAACAAGAAGAACCGTCCGCGCACCCGAAGTGATCTGATCGCGCAGCAGCCTCGCGTTGATTTGGATAGTCGCCTTGCTTCGATAGGCTTCCGGATGCTCTCGTTGCATGTTCGCGTAGGCGGTGCGGAGTTCCGCACGGGCTTGCTCGAGAGTCCACGCCCGGCGCGAGCCGGCCGAAAAGTTCCGTCATGCGATGCACGCGCCCGGTGACCATCGTGGCGGAGAGGTGATGCGGGCTAGTCACCACATTCGCGATAATTTCCGTTTCCGCAGGATACGGAACGGAAGGCTCGAGGACCCCGACAATGGTCGCCGAACGTGCGCCAATGCTGCCCAGCCGGACGGTTTTGCCAATGGACCGTGGGATCTTTCTTGAATGCGCTCGACCAAAAGCGATAGGTCGAGCACGACGGCTCCCGCGGCCTTCGGCCCGTCATCCGATGGCCTCCGAGGAGCCGGCCAAGTACCGGGATGCAAGCCCATCACTTCGAAATAAGAGCCGCCCACAACTCCAGCGCGAACTTCTCGAGGCTCGCCGAGACCGGTCATGGTAAAGCCGATTTGGGAGAAATCACCGAACTCGCTAATGCTCTTGACGCTGGCTTTGAGATCCTGAATCTCGGGCACGGAAAACGTCACGTTCTCGCTCCCGATTCCCATGGCGCTTTGCCGGATGTAAATCAGGTGGTTCTCGTCGGCATTAACCAGTGGCCGCAGCAGCACGCCGCGGACCAGGCTGAATATGGCAGCGTTGGCGCCGATGCCCAGCGCCAGCGTCAGCACGACGGTGATCGCCAGTCCCTTGGCGCGGCCCAGCGATCGGAAGGCAATTTTCAAGTCTTGCAGAAATTGCTCCGGCCTGAAATTCATCGTTCTCTCCCCTTCTTCTGCCTACCCGATCCATTTGTGAAACCAGGTGACCTCGTCCATCCAACTGCCCGGAAGAATTATCGCACGCAGGCGGATGCGCATCGCTAGGCGTGCGCGGCAGCTTGCTCGCAGTTGAGGATCCACGGTATGCCGAACCGATCGACCAGCATGCCGAATCGTTCCGACCAGAAAGTCTTCTGAATCGGCATCGTCACGTTACCGTCTTGCGCCAGTTCGTTGAAGATTCGTTCCGTCTCCGCAGGGTCCTTGACGCTCACGCAAACGGAAAACCCTTGCGGCGATTGATAGCGGTCGGGCGGAGGGTCCGATCCCATCAGTGTGAGACCGTCGCCTAACTTCATCGAGGCGTGCATGACCTTGCCATGCCATTCTGCCGGCGTCTGCTTCGCCATCGGCGAATCCCCAAACGTCATCATGCCCTCGATCTTTCCTCCCAGACATTTCTCATAGAACTTGAACGCTTCCTCGCACTGCCCGTTGAATAACAAATATGGATTCAATTGCATGTCGCCCTCCTGTCTTCGGCGATGAATTCTCCACGGATTTAACTCTCCTAACGGATCACGACGCTATTCCGTTTCACGCTTTGATCGGAACCCACACTTCGATGCCGCCCTGTGTGGGGCCGGTAGGACAAAGGGCAGTCTGCCAATTTAACTTGCAAAATGCAAGTGACAAATGCTAGGGTACGTTTATGCCAAAAAAGAAGGCGCCGCCCAACCGGCGCTCGGGCTGCCCGCTGAACGCTTCTGTCGAGATGCTGGGAGACCGCTGGTCGCTGCTGGTCATCCGGGACATGATGCTCCGCGGCTACCAGACGTTTAACGAATTTCTTCATTCGGATGAAAGAATAGCCAGCAACATTCTGGCGGACCGCCTGAAAAAG
Source organism: uncultured Acidobacteriota bacterium (assembly GCA_963824515.1). Lineage (GTDB taxonomy): Bacteria > Acidobacteriota > Terriglobia > Acidiferrales > UBA7541 > Acidiferrum. The sequence continues at coordinate 501,013 of CAWGPN010000006.1, read as the reverse complement.
CTCGAGGCTTATGGAATTATCCGAGCGGACCGGAATCCTTCCGACGGGCGAAAACTGATCTACTCGCTGACGGCTAAGGGAATCGATCTCGCGCCGGTGTTGGCGGAAATGGTGTTGTGGGCGGCAAAGCATGAGGAGACCGGCAACCAGGCGCTGGTCTGCGAAATGCGCAACGATAAGGAAAAACTCATCGCCTCCGTACGCCAAAGATGGGCGAAAGTTCATTCTCCAGCGACTGATTAGTCGAACATGGGCAAGGATGTCCCTCGGGGTCCCGTGAAGAGCCTGAGGCTCCTGGCGCGCGGCCCGCAGCGCTTAATCGCAACGTGCCTCCCCCCCAAAAGAAAAGTGCCAGCCGCTCTCTCAGGACGGCTGGCCCTCTTCCAGTTTTACTTTCGGCAGAAGCTGCATCAATCCTGAGGGAGGCAGGTTGAACAGTTCTGCGTGTGCTCTGACAAAAGTCAGAAACTTATAAGCGGCTTAGCGAGCCGCAGCTGAACCCGGGCGGCGCAACGGCCGGCGCGCCAGGTCTTCCACGGCGTTGACACCACGCCGGGCCATATTGACTACGGGGTGCTGGCTGTCCGCAACGCGCTGAACGCCTGCTTCCCAAGCCTTCTGGAGCATGTACAGGCTGACGACCACAAAAGCGATGGCTGCAAATCCCACGGCAAACAGCGCAAACGCCGCGAGCAGTTCGCGTACGAAGTACAGTTGCAACGCGAGCACAACCCCCAGGAACCACCACATCCATTTCCGATTGCTGTCTTCGGTCTTCATCGTTCCTCTGATCTTGTCCCCACTAGCTCAAACAGCCTCTAACTTGCTCTGCTTTTATTCCCTGCTTCTTGACCTGTACTTTGGATGCGTGGGACCTGCCAAATGGTCCAGCCCTTTGCACCTGTCCCATTAGACAGGAGACCTGTCCTAAACGCGATGGTACAGAAGTCACATTTTGGGGCCTAAACTAGTCTCCCGGTACTCTCATAACCCACATGAAAATCTGATAAGTAATTTATAATCAAAGGATTGGATAAGCTCTACCTTTCGCTACGGTTTTCGCCTGTTTTTCCCTGTACCTGGCCTCTCGGACCTGACCCTGGGGACAGGGGTTTTTGACTCCCTAAGTTGTGATGCCCGAGCCCGATTCGTATCAAAATTGAGAAAATTGGGGGGGTTGATTTTGGTCTCGTAAAACGGCGTCTCTTCTGGCGAAGTTGGAGGCAGAAAAGGAAAATCGCGCTGCGCGGGACATTCCCGCAGCGCGATTCATTCTCGCTGAAAACGAAGGTCAGACCTTCTTCAATTGACGCGAGATCCAAACGAAAATCACGGCTCCGACAAAGGCCACCAGGATTGAGCCGATGAAGCCCCCGCCCGGCCATATTCCCAAGAGCCCGAAGACCCAACCGCCTACGACACCGCCAAGGATGCCGAGAACGATGTCCACCAGCGCACCATAACCGCCGCCTTTCATGACAACTCCGGCGAGCCAACCCGCAATCAGCCCAACGATGATCCAGAAGAGGAAGCCCATGAATTCCCTCCTAGAACGAGCAGCGAGCCGGCGTTGGCTTATGCGTTTGCATTAAAGCACCCCCTTGCCGAATGTCAACCGGATGCCAGTTGAGAGCAGCAAGTCGTTCTTCTTGAAGCCCGCGAGCGGATCGCTCAGGTAGCGATCGCTATATGTGACCTGCCAGCTGAGCCAGTCCTTCAGCTTGGTGGCCGCGGTCGTGTCGAACTGGAAGCGGTAGCTGCCGGTATTTGAGATATTGGGGTACAGGCTGAATTGCTCGGTGATCGTGGTGCGATTGTTGAGCTTGGTGTTGAATGTTTCGCCGAGAACGATTTCGCCGGCCCTGCGGTTGGTGGCGGGCACAGCCGGTGCTGTTGCGGTGGCGGCGATAGCACCGAAGAAATCCTGGTCGTAGCTGAAGCCGGAAAAAATGTCGAAGGTGGTGGTCTTGGTCTTGATCGCGTGATAGCCGACTCCGCCGCCAATGACGTTCCGCAAATCGAGATCCTGGAAGCGGTCGTACTCGAAGTCCGTGAAACCAAAGATGAAGAGACGGTCGCCTGCGTTCAAGTCTCCGCGGATTCCGCCGCGAATGGCGTGGGCTGTCGTCGAGCTCACTCCGTTAACGGTGCTATCAGTGTAGATGGCGGTCGAGAAGACGGAGATTTTATCGCGCGTGGTGATGCGCGCAGCTTTGGCGCCGAGCGAATAGGTGAGCGACTTTGAATTCCCTCGAGTAAGGTTGAGGCCGGTGTCGAGGACCCCGCTCCAGAAATCAGTGAGATGCGGATGGCGGAGACGCTCGATTTGATCGTCGTAGGCTTTTTGCTCGGCATCGTCACGCACGCCCACAACAACGTCCTTCGAGGCGGTAATAACACCGGTATCCTTGGTGGCGATTTCAAACTTGCCGTCGGTGGTCTTGACCGTGCCGACCACGGTTTGGCCATCCTTGAGTGCGAGGTGGAGCGGTTGAGAAGAAACGATGGAGGTCACTGCATCCCATTTGATGTGGACGTCGCCGGCGAGATCGGTCTTGATCAGAAGCGTCTTCGCATCGGACTTGACGATGGTTCCCGTCAGCCGGTCGCCATTTTTTAGCGTCACCTGATCGGCTATCGCTGCCGTTGCGCAAAGGCACACGAACACACCCACGATAAAGCTTCGAAACATTGCTTTTCTCCCTTTTGCAGAGTTCATTTAAGCCGGATTCACGTACGCAAAGCGGCTCGGCCTTCACTGGGCGCGGCAGGCGGCTCTCTCTTGCGTTATTTCTGCTTACGAAGTCCATATATTCTAAGGGAACCAGGAGGGAATCCCAACGAGATTGTCGGGCAGCGGATAGGATTTCCTAGGCATCGAAATCGAAAGACTCTGCTTTCCCGCTTCCTGTATACTTCGTCGCGGTGCTTGGAAATAATCAGGGGAACGCGGCGGGCTAAGCAACTGGCTCTCTTGTACGCGGCAGTCTAGGGCTATAGGAATGCACAATGGTGCGGCCCCGCCGTCCTTTAGACTGAAATCTGCCGCATATTCAACAGCTTTTCAAATACCACTGGAACCACTGGAATCGAGGAGCTTCGATGCCATTGCGAACTCGACTTTCCGCGTTTTTGCTGTTTGCGGCCGCGCTTCTTTGTTGTGCTTGCGGCGGCAAGGCGCCGTCGGAAAAAGGTGCGCCTGGGCAGGCCGGTCCGGCGCCGCATCCGACGATCGTCTTCATGACGGACTTCGGAACGGCCAACGACTCGGTGGCCATTTGCAAAGCGGTGATCGTGAGCATCGCGCCGGATGCGCGCCTGATGGATATTACGCACCAGGTGACGCCATACCAAATCGACGAAGCGGCACGATTCTTGTACGGCGTGACGCCCTACTATCCGGCCGGCACCATTTTTCTCGCCGTCGTCGACCCCGGAGTGGGAACCTCCCGGAAAGCGGTGATCGTAAAATCGAAGAAAGGCCAGTATTTCGTTGTGCCGGATAACGGACTGGTTACGCCGGTAATCGAGCGCGACGGGTTGGAATCCGCCCGCGAAATTACGAACACCGCGTGGATGCTTCACCCGCAAGTTTCCTCTACGTTCCATGGCCGGGACATCTTTTCGCCCGCGGCGGCTCACCTCGCCGAGGGCTGGGACTTCGCTCTAGCCGGGCCCGTGGTTCCGCAGTTGGTTCAACTCACCCAGAAAGCCTCCACCACCTCGGATAAAGGAATCCAGGGAGACATAATTGGCCTGGACGATCCCTTCGGTTCTCTCATCACGGACATCCCAGGCGACGAATTCAAAAAGCTGGGCTACGAGATCGGCGATAAAATCATCGTGCAGCTCAACAAGAAGCCGTTTACCGTGCCTTACATGAGGACGTTCATGGACGTGCCGGTAGGAGAACCGCTGCTCTATGTCGATTCGCGCGGGCGCATCGCGCTGGCCTTGAACCAGGGCAACTTTTCGCAAGTCCACAAAATTACCCCGCCGGCCACTCTGTTCATTCCCCGAAAGGGCGCGCCAATCAAGAAGTGACGCTGCGCGGTGAAAGTTTGCCGGAGTTGCATTTCCCGACTTCCCGCCCAACAATAAGAGGGAGTTTCCACTTGCGAGGCTGCCATGCCTGAAGCCGTGATTGTTTCTTCGGTTCGTACACCAGTGGGAAAAGCGTTCAAGGGATCCTTGCGTGCCACGCGTCCCGATGATTTGGGGGCGGTGGCGATCAAAGGAGCGCTCGCGCGCGTTCCCGGGGTGGACCCCAACGAAATCGACGACGTGATTCTCGGCTGCGCTATGCCGGAAGGCGAGCAAGGCATGAACGTGGCTCGGATTGCGGCGCTGCGCGCAGGATTGCCCATCGAAGTTTCGGCGATGACTGTTAATCGGTTTTGCTCCTCGGGCTTGCAGGCCATCGCCATCGCCGCCGAGCGCATTCGCGGAGGCTCCGCGCAGGTCATTCTCGCCGGCGGAACCGAATCGATGACCATGGTGCCCATGGGTGGAAATAAAATCTCGCCGAATCCGTGGTTGGTCGATCACAACCCGGACGCATACATCAACATGGGGCTGGGCACGGAACATGTCGCGCGGAAATTCGGCATCACGCGCGAGCAAGCGGACCAGTTCTCCGTCGATTCCCACAAAAAAGCGCTGGCAGCGATTGCTGCTGGCCGCTTCAAGGAAGAAACGGTTCCGGTGGAAGTGAAAATCACTTCGCTCTCCATGGCCAGCGGCGCATCCGCGGGAGGTTCTGCCGGTACGGCCAAGTCAAAATCCGCGCCGAAACCGACAACGCAAACTTTTACGTTTGATACCGACGAAGGACCTCGCTCGGACACTTCGCTCGCGGCACTCGCGAAACTAAAGCCGGCTTTTCACGTGAAAGGCACGGTCACCGCTGGAAACAGTTCGCAGATGAGCGATGGAGCCGCCGCTGCCATGGTGATGAGCGAGGAACGTGCAAATTCACTGGGGCTAAAGCCGTTGGCGCGTTTTGTGGCCTACGCAACAGCCGGCGTGGCTCCCGAGGAATTCGGCATCGGGCCCGTGGCCGCAATCCCCAAAGCCCTGAAACTCGCCGGTCTGACGCTCAACGATATTGCGGTTTTCGAATTGAACGAAGCTTTCGCGGCGCAATCGCTCGCGGTGATTCAGCAAGCCGGCCTCGATCCTGCACGCGTCAATCCCAATGGTGGCGCCATCGCGCTTGGTCATCCGCTCGGCTGCACCGGAGCGAAGCTTACGGCCACCCTTCTCCGCGAATTGCAGCGCCGCAACGCCCGCTACGGCATGGTCACCATGTGCATCGGCGGCGGAATGGGAGCAGCGGGAATTTTCGAACGCCTCTAGAAAGCCCACTGGCGCAGGTCCCTTCGGCGCGAACTTCAACCAGAGTGTAACGTTTCCGCCACGGGAGGCGTTTAACTTGCCAGTACTCTGCGCCTGCTCGTAGGATGCGTCGCGATGAAAATTGCCGCAGTGCCGGTTCTCGCTCTTCTGTTGTCGCCCGCCGCGCTTGCGCAAACGCCTGCGCCGATTCCTTCGGCCACTAGCAAGGACATCCAGATCGATATTCAAAATCCCAGCAAGCCGGAAGGCGCGGTTCCTCTGGCGGACGAGCCGCATTTCGCGCACGCTTTTCAAAACGGCTACGTTCGTGTGTACAACTTGGCGGTGCCGCCGCTCGACGCGACCCTCTTGCACCGGCACGATCGGCCTTACATCTATCTCGCGCTGGGCCCAGCCGACATCGTCAAAGCGATACAGGGAAAACCGGAAGAGCACCAGACGATGCCGGACGGAACGACGCGCTACTCGCCGGGCGGCTTTGCTCATGTTGTACGCACCGATGCGGGCGTCGCGTTCCACGACATCACCGTGGTGCTGCTGCACCCGCAGGATGCGCCGCACAATCTCGGGGATAATGGCGCCGCCCGGCTGCTAGGCTCTTGCCCCCAAAGCAGCGCTGCCCCTGCGCAAAACGATCAGATCCCCTTCGAAGAAGCGCTCCCGTGTTTCGAGACCAGCGAAGTTCACATGGACTTGGTGAAACTCCAGGGCGGAAAAAATTTTATGCAAGCTTCGCCGCAAACTGCCGCTCTGTTGATTGCCATGAGCAACGCAAGCCTGGATGTTTCGCTGGGGGAAGAACATGCTGCGTTTCTGCATGCGGGAGACGTATTGTGGCTGCCTGCGGGAACCTCTCGCAAAGTCACGGGTTTCCTGGGTACCGGATCCCAGTTCCTGCTTCTCTCTTTCCGGGATTCCGCGGCTGCTGCCCCGAAGTAGAACTCCCTGCACGGGAAAGTGTGCGTAACACGCTTGAGGCAATAAAACCGCGAGAGCCTTGCGGGGTGTTCCCCTCCAGCGTCTAACGCTTTTTCGCTTCGATGTGCACCAGCAACTTTGCCGGTCATCTCTCATTGCCATATACTGCTTGCTCACAAGCTTTCCCGGGATCGGCTCTTTCCACGCAAATTTCTTGCCGGGTTCCCAAGCCACGATTTCCGCTTCGCCTTCGCACCCGGGCCCCCAGGAGACGAAGATTTTTCCGCCGACCCCGGGCGTCACCCGCGCTTCGAGCGGAAACCACCTGGTCAGCTCCCCTGCCTCCGTTAGCGCCTTCCACAATTCTTCGATGGAAGGGGCTAGCTGTATTTCCCTTTCGATGCGCCGCTCTTTTTTGTTTCTTCGTTTCTCCTCCCTCATGGCTCGCTTCCTTGCTCCTTCGCGGCCGGTGCGTGCGGCTCTTCTTGCTTCTCCGGCGGAATGGGATAGCAGCCCACGACCAAACGAAAGGGCCGCCCTTCCCCTGCCGTGCCGTCCGCCCTCGTAAAGGGAGCGCTGTGCCGGGCCGTCGCTTCCACTACGGCCCGCTGCACCTCCTCGGTAAACGCGGCGCGCTGCTCGGGCGACGAAAAGCGCAGTTCTGTATTCATCGAAAGAGTCGCAAGTCTCTTCCCTGCCGCCGCGGCCAACTCCAGCGAACGCGCGAGTTCCGACTGCAGCGTCGAAGCCAGTCCGAGCAGGTATTCCGCGGAAAGTCTGTCCCCGACGTGCGCCGGGTCGGCCGCAAGCCGCCCCAACAGCTCCGGAGACAGCACATAGCCGCGCGCCGTCGCGACGTAGCATTGCTCGAAGAGATGACGCCTGCGCCGACGGCCAGCGCGCGCCAATAGGCCGACTCGAGCCAGTTCGCGAACGTGGTAATTGACCGTCTGTCGAGGTAGGTTCATCCGTCTGGCCACGCCCGTGGCCGAATCCGGCTCCGGGAGCGCCGCCAGGATCTTCAGCCTTAGGGGATGATGGAGGAGCACGGCAGCCTGAGCGGGTTGGCGTACCAAGGCAAGAGAAGAGCCACCCGCCCCGGCAGAAGGCTGCGATGGCCGGCTACTGGGGATCTTCCAATTACCGCTGCGAGTGACGCGCATGGCTTTGGCAATGCCTTTCTGAAAGCAGCCAGCACAGTCTCAAATAGACCATTTTATTTGTCAAGACCTATTTTACTGTCACTTATATATGTTTTTTGCAGAGACTTGAAGCATCATTCTTCCCTACCGCTCCCTGCTCAACTGCACTCCCTCAACCTTGTCTACCTGCTCCTGTCCCCAGGAGTAAAATAAGTCGCCTTGCAAGCTCTCGCCCTGCTTTCCAAGGGATCCCAGTCGAATTTCAGAACCATGTGACCTATACTCGGGACGGAAGCGTCGATGCACGCGGTCTGACAAGGAGACCATCATGGCCACAGCAACGTTTACCAAACCAGCAGCAAAGGGCGGCAGCTTTCTCCTCGAGAGTCCCTTACCGCAGGAGGTTTTCACCCCCGCCGATCTCACTGATGACCAGAAATTGATTGGGCAGACTTCGGAGGAATTCGTCGTCAAGGAAGTCTTCCCATTGATCAAGGACCTGGAGAACAAAAAGCCCGGTCTCATGCCACAACTGGTTAAAAAGGCAGGGGAACTTGGATTGTTGAGCGGCGGAATTCCGGAACAGTTCGGCGGAGCGGGCCTCGACAAGATTGCCACAACCGTCCTCACCGAGAAACTTTCCATCTATGGTGGCTTCGCGGTCACCCACGGCGCCCACGCGGGCATCGGAACGCTCCCCATCGTCTATTTCGGTAACGAAGAGCAAAAGAAAAAATATCTGCCCAAACTGGCCACCGGGGAATGGATCGGGGCGTATTGTCTTTCCGAGCCGCAAGCCGGCTCCGACTCGCAAAATTCGCTGACTCGCGCCGAGTTGAATCCCGAAGGCACGCACTACATTCTGGACGGCCAGAAAATGTGGATCACCAACGGCGGATTCGCGGATCTGTACATCATCTTCGCCAAGGTCAACGGAGAAAAGTTCACTGCGTTCATCGTCGAACGCACTTTCCCCGGCTTCAAACCCGGCAATGAAGAACACAAGATGGGCATTCACGGAAGCTCGACGACGCCCATCTTCCTCGAGAATTGCAAAGTGCCCAGGGAAAACGTGCTCCATGAAATCGGCCGCGGACACATCGTAGCGTTCAACATCTTGAATGCAGGCCGCTTCACGCTGGGGGCTTCCTGTGTTGGCGGATCCAAGCACGTGCTTCAGACCGCTTCGAAATATTCGAAAGAACGAAAAGCCTTCGGCAAGCAAATCGGCGATTTCGGATTGATGAAGGAAAAACTTGCGGAAATGGCCATCCAGATTTTTGCCGTGGAATCCATGGTCTACCGCTCGGCGGGAAACATCGAGGCGGCCATGGTTGCTGCTTCGGGCTCGGGAGACAAGATCCAGAACACCATGAAGGTGCTCGAGGAATACGCCATCGAAAGCTCCATCGCCAAGGTTTTTGGAAGCGAAATGCTGGATTTCGTTGTCGACGAAGGCGTGCAAATCTTCGGCGGCTACGGTTTTCACGAGGACTACCCGGTTTGCCGCGCCTACCGCGATTCACGTGTCAACAGGATTTTTGAAGGTACCAACGAAATCAACCGCATGCTCATCATTCAAATGCTGATGAAGCGCGCCATGGCCGGCCAGCTTGCTCTGATTCCCGCGGCCATGAAACTCGCTGATGAAATCCTCGCCGGCCCTTCGTTCGAAGAAGTGCCGGAAGGCGTGCTCGCGAACGAAACTCGCGTTGTGGCCAACGCCAAGAAGATGTTTCTGCAAGCCGCCGGCGGCGCGGTCCAGAAATTCCGCGAAAAGCTTGCCGAGGAGCAGGAGCTGATCGGAGCGCTCGCAAATATCGTGATGGAAGTCTACGCGATGGAGTCCTGCTTGCTCCGCGCGCAAAAGGCCGCGGCCGCGAAAGGCGAGTCCACAAGCCAGGCGATGATCGATGCCGCGCAAGTGTTCATCGCCGAAGCTGCCGAGCGCGTGGAACACGAAGCCAAGCGCGCCGTCGCGGCCGTTCACGAAGGGGACATGCTCACCACCCAAATGGCGGTCTTGAAGCGTTTCGGCAAACGAGCTCCGGTGGATACCATCGCATTGCGGCGGCAAGTCGCCGCGGCAGTGCAGTCACAGGATCGTTATCCGTTCGAAAACCGGTAGGCCCGATCATCGCGGAAGCCAGGACTCCGCGGAGCCTCCTGGGAAAGCTAGGTCGCTATCTGAACCAGTTCACGTTTCTTGCCACCTCGCGGGCCCTTTGAGCCCCATCGTGGCGGTCGGTCTCCCCGACGGCGCAGACGGTTCACGAGCGAACCGACGCCTACCGAACCACCCACAAAGTGCCCGACGCAAAGCGGTCCGACCACCTTCACGGTTCTGATCCAGTGTAACCCGCTACTGGCCGCACAGCCGCACTCCGCACAATTGGGCGTCCCGCCGAAAACGCATGGCTCCACGCGAGTCTGCAAATCCGCGGAGTAGTTTGCGGACATCTTCGCGAAAAGGCACTCGCCCGGGCTGTCCGGCGGATGGAGAAATGCCCGCGCAACGCCGTCATTCATCAGAAACTTCGGATATTTCTTCGCCAGGAGCGGCAACACGCGCGCGACCTCCTCCCGGTCCCCGGGAGTCAATCTTTCTGGGCTTTCTTCGCCGATTTGCGGCGTGTACAGGCTCACCCAAATGCGATCAACCTCATCGCGGCCATTCCAGAACGAGACATATTCTTCTAGGTAGCCGGACCGCTCCAGCATCGGGCGCGTGATGACCCAGTGGATATTCACTTTGCGGCCGTCAATATTTTTCAGGAGGCGCTCGTAGGTCGCCGGCTTTCGCCGGATGTCGTGATGTTCGGGCAGGCCGTCAACGGAGATGGCCACGCGAACTCGCGGCAAGTCCATCCACGCAACAGGGATAGGGATGATCCCGCTGGTGACGACCAGTGAGAACACCTTCATCGCGCTCAGCGCGGGCAGGATTGCGCTCAGCTCGCGATGACGAACTAGCGGCTCGCCGCCAACCAGCGAAACGTGCATCGGCCGGTTCTTCCTTACCAATTCCAGCACGCCGTTGACGAGTGCGTCGCCTCGGAAATCGTTCAGCTCCGTCAGAAGTTTGCCCCCGCCCAGATGCGCATCCCCATACGCATAGCATCCCGGGCAACTAAGCGGGCACTCGCGCGTAATCTCAATGGAAAGCATAGGTGCTTTGCCGCCCAGAATCCTCCTCCAGGCGCTGAGGATTTCACGCGGTCTAATGCTCGGATTTGCGGGAGCTGAGATCATGCCTTTTGGATGCGGTCAAGAGGAGTATAGGATACCCCTTATCTGCCCGGGGCCGAATTTGTTGTTTTGCTGGCTCATATTCAAATCTCAAGCACCTTAGTCTGGGACGCGGGTATCCGCCGTACTCTGGAATCAGCAGCCGGGCCAACACTCGGAATTCCCAGCCCATCCTGGTGTTTCACGTCCGCTTTCGGGCAAGGCACTCACCCCTCTCCGGCTTATTCGAGGGCTGGTAATTGGGTTAAACTAGCTCCTTGGGGAACATCTGACTTCGACGTTTAGAAAACCCAAGAGAATGCCCCGAAAGCTCCTCTTTCTTGCGTCTGCCATTGTCGGCGCACATCTTGCGCCGGAGTGGCTCCTCGGACCGACTCCCGCGGGCGCGCTGGTCGCGAATTCCCTCCAAATTCTGGCGAGGGTGATCGCCGCCGTGATGTGTTTCCGGACCGCCTACCGTGGGGGTGCGCGTCCCTTGGCTTCTCACAAGTATTGATATTAAAAGATTTAGCATCCCTCTAAGTCATTCGGAAACAACACTCATGTGGACTTTTGGAAGTGTTGCTTCTAAATGGCTTACAAGTGAACACAACTCCGCGCATCTTATACTTTTCTCGATGACTCGAGCCCTGAGAGGAAGCAGAAGTGGCGCATATCAAACACAAATTGAGTGGTGGAAATAAAAAAGCGACAGGAGAGCTGCTACGCGAAAACTTGGAAAACGACCCGCGTCCATTTTGTTCTCTCCTAAGGAACGGTCAACTCGCATGAAGTTCAATAGCGAGTGGCGGCGGGTCAGCGTGGCGGCGACGCGGTTTGCGTGGTTTGCGAGCGTGGCCGACCCACAAATGAGCGTAGTTCGGTTGCCGTAGAAACTGGGCAGCTAGCGCTGAGGTCTACCCGCGGTGCCGTCCTCGGCAGCTTTTGGCTTGGCGACCGTGGAAAGCGTCTTTACGTTGAACCTTTTGTAATCGGAATACCGAGTCACTGCGTTGACCCTGAATCCTTTGACCAGCAGGACACGTACTGCGGCATGGGCTTCCTCGTAGGTTGGCAGCCAAACTTCGTTGTTGAAGTACGCCTGCTCGAAAACAAAACTAGTTCCCTGTTGAAGATTGGCGAGCAGGCCGCCGGCGATTTTTACGTTGCCTACGAAATAGGCCTCGAGGCGCACGACCGTGAGCGCTTTTTCGTCGATCCAAATCACGCCGGCCAGTTTCTGCACGATTTTTTCGACCATGTTGCGGGGTTTATATTCGGGATTGGGCTCGAAATCGAAGACGAGGACGTCTTGGCCGTGGAAGCGTTCGCGGCGGGGATTGACGAACTGGGAGGCACGCAGGAAGGTTTCGATGCCGACGTCGTCATCGTCCTTTTCTTTCTTCCCTTCTTCCTTGTCTTTTTCCAGCTTGGCTTCTTTTTTCGCTTCGCGCTTCTGGATGTCCTCAATTTCTTTTTGGGTTTTCTCGTTTTCTTTTTTTTGCTCTTCGGCGCTCAGCGGGTTGCCGTCTTTCCCGGTCAGGGTTGAAATCTCTTCGCCGTTCAAATAAAAGAAGGAATATTGCTTCACATCCGTCTTTTTGATTTTGCCGTCCTTTTCAAGCTCCGTTTCTTGCTCGACGCGGGTGCCGGCGTAGTTTTCCTTGAGCTTGTCGACGGCCTTTTGATGCTCGTCAATCTCCTTGAAAAGGGCCTTCAAGTCCGGCAATTTCACCTGCGATTTCATGGGAAAGTCAAAAACGCGCTCGCCGACGGTGGCATTGATTTCCGCGCGAGTGACACCGATAAAATAGACGTCGCCGCCGAGATGCAATTCGATCTTGTAGGGTAATTTCACGCCTGCGACGGTCCGGTAATCGGCGTAGAAAATCTCTTCGGGCACGCCGCCGAGGGCGCCGGCTTCTTTCACGATGAGATGAGTCTGCGGGTCGAAGAACGCTTCCCGCTTCACGCCGTTGGGAGCGGTAATTTCGACGTGCAACACGTCTTTCCCCTGCACTTCCGTATGTCCAAGGAACGCCAGCGCCAGCTTCTTCTTCTTGAGATTCAGAAATCGCGCATTGTAGTAGGTTGAAGCAGCTTCAAGCTGGAGCCCCTCGGAACCGAGGAGTGTGCCAATTTCTCCGGCCTCGTTCTGGCGCCAGGCGGACTTGCCGTTGTACGCCTCAACGAGACTTTTGCCACCGATCACCAGTTCCGAGTAGTAGCGGTTTGGGAGTTTCGTTTCGAGAGTGTACGTGCCGGATTTTCCATCGGCCGCGCTGGTGAATGCGCCTTCGAGCGTCATCGTTTTAATTCTGGAGAGTGCTTTGTGCCCGCCGGCGGCTTTCACATATTGATTCGCGATTTTTGCGGGATCCTGCGCGCGCGAAACTCTCGGAAGGAGGGCGAAGCAGAGTGCCAGAAATGCCAGATAAGCCACACGCCGCATCAAGCCTTCCCACCCGATTATGGATGGGCATCCACGGTTTAGCCAAAAGGATGCCATTCGCATAATAGACGGCGGAGCCCTTCGAAGATTAACACCATGGGGAAGATTTCTCTTCATGCCGGGGCCAAGGACGAAAACGAGCCGAAACACGAACTGTTTGTGGCGGAGCGCAACCAGGGGATGGAAGGGCGTTGCGCGGTGAGCGGGGTGGACCAACGACGCGATCGCGCGGCGTGGAGTGCTCGAGATGGGTGCGGGGTTTCCGCAACAGCCCTATGCACCAAATGCGCTCACGTAGAAAATACACGCGGAAGTCGATAATAGATGCACGCAGGGCGAAGCGGATATTCAGGAAGGAACGCGCGAGACAAACGGAGCGCGCCCTTTAGTTCGCTTCTTTGGGCCTGTGCGAATACTTTTCGTAGAGCCTCAGATGTTTGTTCTCGAGGGAAGTGCGCTGCCCCTTGATGAAAAGGTATTTCACCTCGGTGGTAAGTTCGAGCGGGTCGCCATTCGTGACGATGATGTTGGCGACTTTGCCGTTCTCGAGCGTGCCGACTTCGCCGGAGAGGCCAAATAGCTGTGCCGGATAAATGGTGACCGCCTTCAGCGCGTCGTCATAGGGCAAGCCGTAGGCAACAGCGTTCGCGGCTTGCTGGCCGAGGCGGCGGGCGAAAGAATTGTCAAAGCTGCCGAAAGCAATCTTCACGCCGGCGGCAACGAGTTCGGCGGGCTGGGTGAGCACGCGGTCGTAAGGATCGTCTTCGTTGAGTGGCTCCGTAAGCGTGGGACGCAGGATTACGGGAATTCCCTTGGAGCGCAATAGATCCTTCTCCTTGTAGGCTTCCAGGCCGCCGGCAAGAATCATCCTCAACTTTTGCTTGTCGCAAAACTCGACGGCATTGCGGATGTCGCGAGCGCGATCCGCAAACACCAGCACGGGCAACTGTCCGCGAATGACGGGAGCAAGCGCTTCGAGCTTGAGGTCGCGCTTATAGTCCGAAGGACCGCCGTGTCCCATGGCCTGGGCGTAGTGGCGGGCGCTGTCGAGATAATCGGCCAGTTCGTTGACCTTCTTCTCGTACTCCTGCTTGGCTTCGATGAAGGGCTTCTCTTTACGGGAGAAAGTTGCGAAATCGAAAGTGCGTGTTTCCATCTTCGGCCAGACGATGACCATCGCCACGCTCTTCTTGATGAGCATGTCGTTGATGGTCCATCCGGCTAGATGGATCGCTGAGGCCTGGCCGCCGATGACGCCTTCTCCGCCGCGGGAATCAAAACCACCGCTGTCCGGCACAGCCAGCACTTCGGTGATGCCCGAGGCGCGGGTCACGGGAATGTGTTCGCTGGAAGGAGATATGGCGGTGGCCGCGACAACATCCGGATTGAACTCGCCGGTTTCGGTGGTATCCACGGTGGCACTGACGGCCGAGATTTCGCTGAGTCCCATCTGCGTGATGGGATCGAAAAGGCCGGGGTATACCTGCAAGCCTTTGACGTCAATGACCTGCGCTCCTTTGGGAACTTCCACGTTAGCGCCGACGGCGGCGATTTTGCCGTCGCGAATCACCAGAGTGCCGTCGTCAATTGGCGGGCCCGCAAGGGTGAAGATTTTTGCGTGCGTCAGAGCATAGGAAGAAGGCGGCTCGGACTGGGCGCGGGAAACGGGAGAAAAGCTGCACGCTACTGCGAAGGCAGTGGCGAGCCACAGAACTGCTCGAGCGCGCTTCACAGGGCACCTCCGAAAGCGGCGGCGACTTGAGCCGGCTTGGGCTTGCCTTCGTGTTTTTTCTCTTCGTGTTTCTTGTCTTCGGATTTTTTCTCCTCAGCCTTCTTTTCCTTTTCCATCAAGGCTTTCTTTTCCTTTTCGAGGGCCGGGCGTTCGGCGATATCGCGCTGGCGATCGAAGTAGACGCGGCCATCAATCAGCGTTTTCTGGACGACAGCGTAGGCGCTGAGCGGATCGTGATTGTAAATGACCAAGTCGGCGTCTTTGCCGACGTCGATCGAGCCGACGCGCTTGTCGATGCCCAGTTGAATCGCGGGATTGAGGGTGACCAGCTTGAGTGCCTCGTTGTGCGTGAGGCCGCCGTACTTCATCGTCTTGGCCGCTTCCTGGTTGAGGTGCGTGGCCTCTTCCGCGTCGTCGGAATTAATGGAGACGATGACGCCGCGGCGAGTCATCAGGGCCGCGTTATACGGAATTGCATCATAGGCCTCCACTTTGTAAGCCCACCAATCGGAGAAAGTGGAAGCTCCCGCGCCCGAGGCCGCGATTTCGTCGGCCACCTTGTAGCCTTCCAGAACGTGCTGCAGAGTGCGGACTTTGAACCCGAATTCCTTGGCCACGCGCAGCATCATCAGAATTTCGTCTTCCCGGTAACAGTGCACATGGACGTAGCGCTTGCCCTCCAGCACTTCGACGAGCGGATCGAGCTGCAGATCGCGGCGAGGAGGGATCAAATTCTTTTCGCCGGCGGCGACGCGCTTGTCGTAGTCGTCCCATGATTTTTTGTAATCGCGGGCTTTGGCGAAAGCGGTTCGAATGGTCTCTTCCACACCCATGCGGGTGGCGGGATAGCGCTTGGGCTGCCCCGGGACGCTGAAATTCGAACGCTTGGGATTTTCGCCCAGAGCGAACTTGATTCCGGGGACCGCTCCTTCAAAAGGAAGCTCCGACGCGGGCTGGCCCCAGCGGAGTTTAATGACGATGGTCTGTCCGCCGATGGGATTGGCGGAGCCATGCAGAATGTTGGCGACGGTGACGCCGCCGGCGAGATCGCGGTAGATGCTGATGTCATCGGGATTGAGGACATCGGCGGTATTGGCCATCGAGGAGACGGAGATGCTGCCTTCGTTCACGCTGCCGTCAATGGCGATGTGCGAATGACAATCGATGATGCCGGGAATCACGTACTGCCCCGCCGCGTCGAACACTTGCGCATCTTTTGGCGCTTTGATGGATTTGCCTACTTCCGCGATTTTTCCATCCTTAATAAGGATGGAGCCGTGCTCGATGGTGCCGTGACTAACAGTGAGGATGGTGGCGTTCTGAATCAGAATCACCGAGGGCGCGTCGGGGGGATTCGCGGCGTGGGCAAAGCGCGAAAGTCCGAAGACGGTGAGCACACAAAAAAGCGCGGCGCAAGAGAGCTTCTTGAACAGCACGGATGGATTTCTCACAGCGCACCTCCGGAAACAGTGGAAACATTGCCGGTTGCACCATGCTCGGGTGTGGCTGCGGCCGAGGACGCCGTGGGCTTGGTACCAGTGAAATCGAGCGAGTAGCCAAGAACATCGATGGTGCCTTTCAGCAACGCCCCATCATAGGTGCCGCTGAAGACGACATCCGTAGGGTTACCTTCGACGGGTATATTGATTGTGAAGGAAAACCTGTCTGCGCTGAGATAACCGCTGATGATGTTGGCGGTGCCGCGAGTGCCCGTTGTCGTGCCGGAGAGCGTACCATCGCTGGCCATTTCCAGATCCAGGCTGGATTCTTCAGGCCCATCCGGCGTGGTGTACGCGAGCTTCCACTTGCCCGTGACGTCGCCTTTCGGCGGCGCCTTGGGCTTTTCGGGTTCGTGAATCTCGAATCTCTTTCCATCAACAAAAACCATTTTGATTTTTGTCTTATCGCCGAAGAGATCGCCATCCGTCACGACGAGATTTGCGATCTTTCCCGCTTCGATGGATCCAAGCCGGTCCGAGACTCCGTAAATCTTGGCGGGCGAGAGCGTTAGCGCCCGCAACGCGGCATCCGGCGCAAGCCCCGCATCGATGGATTTCTTTACTGCCTTGAGAATGTCTTTTGACGAAGTGATCCCACCTGAGTAAAACGCGAATTCCACACCCGCTTTGGCCAGCGCCGCGGGGGAAGAGGGCGCCTTATCGCGGAAGCGCAAGGTGCGCAGCGAAGGCACGTCGTCCGGGTCGGCGTCTTTGTCCGCTTCCGGCCATTTCAAATCCACGAGCACCGGAATTTTTTTTGCGCCAATCTCATCCGCGACTTCATAGGCCATCTGTCCACCGTAGATGACTCCATCCACCGGCTTCCCATTCGCCTGCCAGAGATCGGCAAGGTGGAGGGCGCGGCGCAACTGGACCGAATTATTCGCGGGGATCAGGACGAGAGCGTGATCCTCGAGTGCCTCGGCAAGCACGGCCTCGGTTCGATCGTAAGGCGGCCGCGCCACACCGTGAGGATTCGCTTCG
This sequence comes from uncultured Acidobacteriota bacterium, assembly GCA_963824515.1. GTDB lineage: Bacteria > Acidobacteriota > Terriglobia > Acidiferrales > UBA7541 > Acidiferrum. Next base: position 483,700 of record CAWGPN010000006.1, on the reverse strand, counting down.
TAGGCGGCCAGCGCTTTAGTGCTCCAATCCGTGTCAATCCACACTTGATGCACGTACGCAAGCGAGCCCATCAGCGAACCGGGAAAATTGGCAAAACCACCTGTCGGCACCAGCGAAACGGGAATAGCCACCGGAGTCTTGACGACCATATCGTTCGCGCGATCGCCCGCTAGATCGAGCACGGAAGCTTGCCCGGGAAACATTCCGCCCTTGGGCGCGGAGACGACAGTGGTGAATCCTGCATCGCGCCAGGACTCGATGCGCTTGTCGCTCAGATTGACTTCATCGGCAGCGCTTTTCCACGGCGTCGTTGCTGGACGGTCTTCCGGTCCGCGTGAAGTGACTGCCAGTCCGGGACGCGGGCCGCCTTCACCACGTCCTCCAGGCGCGGGAGTCACGGTAGGAATACCAACGTCAGTAAACGAGTCGAAGAGCCCCGGATAAACAGTGAGCCCCTTCCCTTCAATCACCCACGCGTCTGGCGGGATGGCCACATCCTTACCGATAGCCGTAATCACGCCGTGGGCCATCACCACGGTGGCGTTTTCCAGCGGCGGGCCCGAGACCGGAACGATTTTGGCTCCGCGAATCGCGAAGTATTCCGGCTCGCCGCCCTGCGCAAACATTTGGGGCGCGATAGCTAAAAGTGTGAGGAGAGTTACAGCAAACGCGGATACAAACGGGCACCGGCGCACGAGGACAGAACGCATGTAAGCTCCTTTTTGGGAATGGTTCAGAACCACTATCCCCAGACCGTCTTTGGAGTAGACGCATGAGGCTAATCAGAAGTTGCGGCAGAGTCAAGGAATCTGAGGAAGGCGAGAAGGAACGAGACTGAGCTTTCGGTTATGGGAAGCGCGAGAAATCCGCAAACTCGATGAAACAATTTCCTGTTTCCTTCGTTTCTTCTATTGTCTTCCCATAGGGCTTGTGGCATCTTCGGTATGGGATTCCCATAGGTACCGGGAGGAGAGCGATGGGCGAAAAGAACGATGTCTGGCAAGGGACGCTGGCGCTGATGGTGCTGAAAACGCTCCAACTGATGGGCCCTCTGCATGGCTATGGCGTTGCGAGGCGCATTGAACAGACGAGTGGCGACCGTCTGATCGTGAACTACGGCACGCTGTATCCGGCGTTGTTGAAGCTCGAGCAGGAAGGCTACATCAGTTCCGAGTGGGGCTTTTCGGACAACAACCGTAAGGCAAAATTTTACAAGCTCACCCGCGCAGGGCGGAAGCAATTGAATAAAGAAGAACGCGAGTGGGAACAGACCACTGCGATCCTCGCCCGCTTTCTTGCTCCGGGCGAAGAGCAGTCCTGATCAGCATTGCGTTTGTGGAGGCGTTTGATGAGGCGGCTGCGGGCGTGGTTCTACCGACTTGGCGGGCTTTTCGGCAAAGCCCGGCGCGAAGGCGATTTATCCGCCGAGCTCGAAGGCCATCTGCAACTGCACATTGACGACAACCTGCAGAGGGGTATGTCGCCGGCACAAGCCCGGCGGGAGGCACTCATGAAACTCGGTGGCATCGAGCAAACCAAAGAAAACTATCGCGGGCGCCGCGGCTTGCCGTGGCTGGAAGTCTTCTTCCAAGACCTACGCTTCGGCGCCCGCATGCTTAGAAAAAATCCCGGATTTACTCTCGTCGCTGTCCTGACTCTTGCACTGGGCATCTCCGCCAACGCCACCATTTTCAGCTTGGTCAACGCAGTGCTCTACAAAAAGCCAGCCGTGCACGATCCCGGCACTGTTTTGGTCGTCTACGGAACCACCACTAAACAATTGTGGGGACAAAATCTCAATCCCGTCTCATCGCCGAATTATTTCAACTGGAAACGTTCGAACCAGGTGTTCACCGGCATGGCCGCAGGCGATCCTTACTACAACGTGAATCTGACGGGCGATGGCGAGCCAGAGCGCGCCGCCACCATGCGCGTGACCGCCAACTATTTCTCGGTGCTCGGCGTTTCGCCTGAATTGGGCCGCACATTCGCGGTCGGCGAAGATCAAGCAGGACACGATCACGTTGTCGTCTTGAGCCACCAGTTGTGGGAACGCAGATTCGGTTCGAATGCGAGCATCGTCGGCAAAAACGTCCGGCTGAATGGCGAGCCGTATACAGTCATCGGTGTGATGCCGCAGAGCTTTCGCCTAATGTCTTTTCAGGCGCAGCTGTGGTTGCCACTTGTCTTGAATAAGTCCCAGCAGAGCGCGGCCTCGAGGGAAACGCGCGATCTCTTCCTTTTCGCTCGGCTGAAGCCGGGAATGAGCCTGGAGCAAGCGAGAGCGAATATGCGAACCCTCGGGAAACTTGCCGCGCAAAATTTTCCGGACACGGAAAATGGCTGGGGCGCGAACTGCCTCACCCTCCAGGAATACATGGTCCGTGATTTCAACGCAGGTCCGGCGCTGGTGATCCTGCTGACCGCCGTCGGCTTTGTTCTCTTGATTGCATGCGCAAATATCGGGGGCCTGCTTCTGGCTCGCGCCACGGGACGAGGCAAAGAAATGGCCGTGCGTATCGCCATTGGCGCAAGGCGCATGCGCGTAGTACGCCAGTTGATGACTGAAGCACTGTTGATCGCGTTGCTAGGCGCAGTCGCGGGCCTCGCTCTCACGCTGGCCGGCGAACGCATCATGCATTCGGTTCTGTCCTTTAACGAGGAAGTAAAGACTCTCGAACTGCAAATCGATTGGCGAGTGGTCGGTTTCACGACCGCGATTTCCATGCTCTCAGCCCTGCTGTTTGGTCTCGTGCCGGCCTTGAAAGCGTGGTCCGTGGACGTGTTCACCACCCTGAAGAACGACAGCACAACTGTCTCCTCCGGAAGAAAGAAAAACCGCTTACGCAGCGTGCTGGTGGCGGGTGAAGTGACGCTTGCTGTCGTACTCCTGAGCAGCGCAGGTATTTTCGTCAAAGAAATTGTCGAAGAGATGCACAAAGGCCTCGGGTTCGAACCGCAACATTTGCTGACGGCGCAAATAACGCTGCCCGATTCGCGCTACAAGGAACCTTCCCGGCAGCTCGAATTCTATCGCGAGCTGACTGCTCGGCTCGATTCTATTTCCGGCGCAAGCGCCGCCGCTATCACGTCCACCCTGCCGGGCACAGGGCCTGGAGAAATCACCTTCCGCCTGAAAGAACAGGAGAATCTCCCGCCGGGCGAACGGGCGCACGCTCGCTACTTCGCCGTGAGCCCTCATTATTTCGAAACCACCCAGACGCCATTGATCGCCGGCCGGCAATTTTCAGAGACAGACGACGCGAAAGCTCCTCCGGTCGTGATGGTGAGCGAGAAATTCGTCGAACGCTTCTTTCCAAAAGGCGGTGCGCTCGGCAAACTAGTTCTGATCGACTCGGCTGGCCCCCTCGGCCGCCAGTGGCGCCAGATTGTCGGCGTGGTCCGCAACGTCAAAAGCTGGCCGGGTCAATACGCCGACGATCCCGAAGTGTATGAGCCTCTCATGCAGCATCCGGCCGCCGATATCGCGTTGATCGTCCGTGCGCGAGGCGATGCAGACGGGTTGGCCCCCGGATTGCGCAAAGCAGTTTGGGCCGTTGATAAGGACCAACCCATCGGAAGCGTCCTTAGCCTGCGCGAAATCCTGAACCTCGAATCCGCGGGCGACCGCGTCATGGGCGGGCTGATGGGTACCTTTGCGGTCTTGGCGCTTGCACTGTCCGGCATTGGCCTCTACGGCGTCGGGGCTTATACCGTCGGACAACGCAGCCAGGAAATTGGAATCCGGGTGGCTCTCGGTGCGAATAGGAGCAGCATTTTGCGCATGGTGCTCCGCGATGGTCTCAAGCTCGCCCTGCTCGGAGCCGCCGTCGGCACTGCTTGCGCGCTTCCCTTGCCGCGCGCCTTCGGAAGCCTCTTTAATGATTTCCATGTTTCCGGCGGATGGATTTTCGTGTTCGTGCCGGTTGTGATCGTCTGCGTCGCAACGTTGGCTTGCTACATTCCGGCTCGCCGCGCATCCCGTGTCGATCCGATCATCGCGCTGCGGTACGGGTAGAAACAGATGGGCGAGTTTGGCAGAGAGAGATTTTCTCGAACTGCTCAAGTTTTTGAAATGGAGGTGCGGCGATGAGAAGTCTGCGCGCCATCGTTCTAAGGCTTCTGGCGCTCGCCCACAATGAGACCGGCGAGCGCGAGTTCAACTCCGAACTCGAAAGCCATCTCCGACTCCACATCGCTGAAAATCTGCGCGTCGGCATGACGCAAGAAGAAGCCCGACGGGAGGCCCTCATAAAACTCGGCGGCCTCGAGCAAACCAGAGAAATCTATCGCGACCGTCGCGGCCTTCCCTTCGTTGAAACTCTCTTCCACGACCTCCGCTTCGCCGCACGCACGCTTCTCAAGAACCCCGGTTTCACTCTCGTTGCGGTCTTCATCCTCGCCCTCGGCATCGGCGCCAACACGGCCATCTTCAGCATCGTAAATGCGGTGATTCTGCGACCCCTGCCCTATAAGGACTCATCTCGCCTCGTCACCTTCCACACTAAGACCTCGATGTTTCCCGCGTTCTCGCTCTACCAGTCTTGGCCTGCCTTTCAGCAAATTCGTACGCAAGCCGATTCCCTCGAGCAAGCCGCGGCCTGTTGGGAGACTAATCGCACGCTGATCGGAACGAGTCAGCCGGCGGTATTGGATGTCGCCGCCATCTCCAGCGGCTTTTTTGAAGAGTTGGGGGCCCGCGCCCAGCAAGGCCGTCTGCTCTCCGACCAGGACCAAAAGCCCGGTCAGGATCGTGTCTCGGTCATCAGCGACACGCTCTGGCGCACCCGCTTTGCGGGTGACCCTGCTGCCATTGGCCGCCAGCTCGTCTTGGACAAACAGATCTACACCGTTGTCGGCATCGTCGCAAAAGGGTTCGCGCTTCCGGAGAGAGCCGAAGTTTGGGTGCCACTCTCACTCAACTCGGACATCGAACAGAATCCCACGTTCTTTACCTTCAATGTCTTGGGCAAATTGCGGAAAGGATTTCGGCTGGTAACTTTGCAAGCCGAGCTGGCACCCATCTCCCAGCGCCTCGAACAGCAACTGGCGAAACAAAAGCCTGACCTGGGAGGAAATTACAAACTCACCGCGGAAACCCTTTTGAACTATCGCGTCGAAGACTCGCGACTAAGCTATCTGGTATTGCTGGCGGCAGCCACCCTCGTCCTGCTTATCGCCTGCGCGAATTTGACCAGCCTGCTGCTGGCCCGCGGCTGGGCCAGGCACCGCGAACTGGCCATGCGCGCCGCTTTGGGCGGTTCGCCGGGAAGGCTTCGCCGGCAAGTGCTGGTGGAAAGTTGTCTCTTGGCGCTGCTGGGCGGTGTGGCCGGAATTGTTCTGGCTGCCGTTGGCATACAAATCTTTCGCGCTATCGCGCCGCCGGATACCGCCCGCTTGAGCGAAGTATCTCTGGACTGGACTCTGCTCTGGTTCGCGCTCGCCACCTCGCTCCTTTCTGGGTTGATAGTTGGCCTTGCCCCCGCTCGCCGCGTCGCGCGCATCTCGCCTAACGAACTCTTCAAGCAGGCGACGGGAGCAGGCCCCGTGCATTCATCGCGTTTCGGCAATTCACTTGTCGTCGTCGAGGTGGCTCTCGCTTTCGTTCTTCTCGCGGGCTCCACGCTGATGCTCCAAACACTGGCCCATTTGCTCTATCAGAGTCCCGGCTTCCGCACTGATCATTTGCTGACTTTCGACTTCCCGCAGCCGCCGAACTGGGACGTAAAGGACGCGGACGCGCGAGCGGCAAGCCAAATTGCCAGGCTCAAACAGATCCTCTCGGATGTGCGGCGCTTGCCGGGCGTTCAAGACGTCGTCGCTTCCGACCACGGCATGCTCAAAGGCATGGTCTTCTCTCACGCGGGAACCAAGCTCGAAGGCGTGCCGCCGGAAAAAACCGCGATCTCCGAGGGATTGGCATCGAGCTACCTTTCCCCCGGCTACTTCCGCATGCTGGGCATTCCCCTTCTGCGTGGGCGGGAATTCGAAGAGCACGACACGCGCGGCGCAAATAAAGTCGCTCTCGTCAATGAAGCCATGGCCCGAAAATATTGGGGCACCCTCGACGTGCTCGGAAAAAGAATCAGCGTCTCCCGCGACGCAAAGGGAAATCCTGAGTGGAACGAAATCGTCGGGGTCGTCACCAACGTGCGGGATGTCGAAATTCAGGAAAAAGCCCAGCCGGAATATTTTCTCGCGCTTTTTCAGTGGGGCGTGGGCTCGCATCACTTGGTCGTTCGCACGCGCCTGAATCCCGAAGCCCTGGCGGATACCATCTCCCGCCAAATCTGGGCCAGCTTTCCCGATCAGCCTTTGATGCACGTTTCTACTCTAACCAGAACTATCGCTGATTCCGTAGGCAATCAGCGCATGCACGCGATGCTGCTCGGAATTTTCGCAAGCATCGGCTTGGTCCTGGCGCTGCTCGGCATTTACGGCGTCGTATCCTATTCCGTTGTCCGCCGCACGCAGGAGATTGGTGTGCGCATGGCCCTGGGCGCCGCGCGTGCTGATGTCTTGCGCATGGTCTTACGCCAGGGCCTGACTCTTGTGGCGCTCGGCGCGGCCATCGGAACCGCCGCGGCGCTCGGAGCCACTCGCATGCTCGCCAGCGAATTGTACGGTGTCGCCCCCAGCGACCCGTGGACCTTCTCCGCTGCCATCGCACTGATCCTGCTCGTCGGCTGCCTGGCCTGCTGGATTCCGGCGCGGCGCGCGATGCGCGTCGATCCGATGGTCGCCTTGCGATATGAATGATCTGTGGAATCGTTTCAACCCGTTGCAATTGTCCGGATTTTCGCTGTCTTCCTTGGACCGTTTTTTTCTGCACTCCTTTCGCTTCTAGTGCGGTTGTTGCTGCGGCGGCTTTTTCTTTTTGAAGAGGCCGCCGAGGGCGTTGATGGTATCGGCGGGCGTTTGTGCCGCGCCTTTTGCGGCGCCGGAGGTTAGGCCACCTGCGCAGCCGAGCTGCGACTTGAGCAGGCCGGCGGCGAGTCCGCCGACGTCCGGGATAAATTTGGGCTCAGAAGTCGTGCCATGGATCAGGAACGGCACGGTCATGCCATTTTTGCAGCCGCCGCCTCCTCCAGTGGCCATGCCCACGAGACCGGCAACGCCGGAAACGGGGGTTGCCGCGCTACTTGCCGCGCCCGTAAGCGTGGCGGCCATTTTGAAATCGAGATTATTTCTGGAGTCGATGGTGCCGGCGCCAACCAGATTCCCAAGTGAAGGAACGACAGCGATAATATTTTCCGCCTTCAGGCCATCGGGGGCCATGCGGAGATTCGTCGTGAACTTCTCGATGTCCAGATCTTTTCCAGTTTTGATGCCCGCGAGCGAGGCGACTGCGCTCATCTTCGAGCCGAGATCGAAATTAGCCAGCTTTCCGTTGAAGAGGCCGACGTTGCCCGTAGTAATCAGCTTGTTCGTGGGACCGGTGATATCCAGATTCGCGCTGAGCGTGCCGGCTTGCAGTGAAGCTCCCTTTGGAACATTGATGCCGAGCGCAGGGAGAAAAGCCTGCAGATCATTCGCGGGCATGTCCTTGGCGTCGAGCTTGACGTTGACGACGGTGGCTTCTCCCGCAGTGTTATAGGTGCCGCCAAGATGCGCGGTAGCGTTGCCTATTTTGAGCGTCGAGGGACTCAGGACGCCAGTGTTTTTACGCAGATTGTATTTGGTATCGAAATCGACAGAGAGAGGGACGCCAGCGGGTGAACCGCCGGCAATGAAAAGCGCCTTGGAGATTTTGACGTTGCCCCTGGTTTGTGCTTCGCCATTTTGCGAGGAGAGACTGGCGCTGAGATCGAGAAGACCACCAAGACCCGCGGAAGCATCCACGAATCCGGTGGAAGCGATATTCAAAGAACTGATGTCGAGCTTGGCATTGAGCGGAGTAAGGGAAGCGTCCGTCTGATCAATGGGCCCGGCCGTTCCATCGAGCTTGAAATTCCCGCCGCCGGGAAGATCGGCCGTGACGTTGACGGGAAATTTGGAAGTCATGGAAAAATCTGAGGCAACGATTTTGACGTTGTCATAGGTGCTGCGCTTCGAGGAGCTCGTGGAACCGATGATGATGCGGCCATCACTAAGCGTGAATTTCTGGACGGAAAGGTCGGCGGGCGAGGCCGTTGAGGTAGAGGACTTTGCGGCCTGCGCCTGTTCGGACTTGGCGGAGGCGCCGGCGAGCGAGGAAAAATTCCAGACGCCAGCAGGATTATGAAGGAGAGTGACTTCGGGGGACTCGATGGTGATGCCGGTGATGTTAAGAGTCTTGCTGAAAATGAGAGGAAAGATTTCCACGCCGACCTTGAGGGATTTGGCGGTGAGAAATGGAGATCGGCTGAACTTTGGGTCGTCGCCAACGGAAAGCTTTTCCGCGGAAAGCGAGCCGCTGAATAGCGATAAGCTCAGACTTCCGAACTGCACCTGGCGGCCGAGGGCTTGCGAGGCCTTTTGTTCGATGGTGGGACGGAATTTGTCCACGGGGATCAGAAACGGAATGAGCACGAGAAGAAGGACCAAGACGGCGAGAACAATGGCCACGACCCGAAGTGTTCGTTTCATAAATTTCTCCAACTCGGCAGGATTTGACGATGTATAAGGCGCGGTAAAGAATGATAGCACGGAGAAACCTGGCCGGAACTTTCGTCTTCTTGCCGTTGGAAATCTTCGGTGGTCCCTTGTCTGGTTAACAATTTACCGCCCCGACCCCGGTTTTTTCGTAAGTGCGGATTCTAAAGGACTTTAAGTGCTGTGTTTTTGGAAGTGCGGATTGCAAACGAGTTACGAGCCGATTTTGTGGAAGTGCGGATTCTAAACGAGTTAGTAAATAGTGGCTCGAGGCGGGTGATGAGCGGACCAGGCTGGCCCAGCCACCAGTTGCAAAGTTCACGGAATGCGTGGCGAGGGAAAAGAACGGAACATGAGCGGAGTTGGAGAAGGGCGCGAAGTGATTCAGGAGCTGGACGAGGCGGAGCGAGCGGGGAGGCAAAACGGTGCATCCTTTCTCCTCCGCTGAAAAACACAAAAAGTATAACACATCCATACTAGTTGTCAGGCATAAACTAGTAAATGGTTTATTTAGAGTTTGTTAGGGGAAGTGGTCGTTCGAACGGGGCGGATCGCGAATAGGAGGAATCAAAATTATGACTCTTTGGCTCGGGACGGGCATCCAAGAGCGCGTGCTAAGATTGCAAGGATGAGCATGCGGAAGCACGTTCTGCTGGTGGCGATCCTGGCCCTTTTCGCCAGCCAGGAAACGAGAGGGCAGCAAAAACCAGGACGCACGGATCTGCCCGACACCCCAGCGCCGAAGCAGGACCAAAATGCCGCAGGGCAGAAGCAGCAAAATGTTTGGCAGACCCGCCTGGGGTTGATCGCGAGAAAGTCTTACTTCTACCCGGACCTGGCGACCACGCCGGGGCCGCTGACCTCCGGACAAAAATTCAAATTGTTTTTGAGCACGAGCAGCGCTCCTCCGCAAGTTCTGAGTTCGGCGGCGAGCGCGGGGATTAGCGAAGCGCGAGGGACACTGGCCGGGTACGGGCAAGGTGGCGAGGGATACGGAAAGCGATTTGGCGCCTCGATGGCTCGCGGTGCTTCCGGCCATTTTTTTGGCACGTATTTGCTGCCGGCGATACTGCATGACGATCCAAGATACTTCGTGGAATTGAACGGGGGGTTTAAGGCGCGAGCGGGAAACGCACTGCGGCGGGTGCTCATCATTCGAACCGATGCGGGTAGTGAAACGTTCAACTGGCCGGGAACTATGGGACCGCTGGCGGCCGAGGGCATAGCGAATCTTTATCTTCCTGACTCAGAGAGGACGGCGGGAAAAACTTTTGAGCGATACGGCGTGGGAATTGCATTCGGAGCGGCAAATAACCTCTTGAAGGAATACTGGCCGACGATATTCAAGAGCTTGCGGCTTGGGAAAGTGGCGCCCGGGTTGCAGCCATCGGGCAGGGATTGATGGCCACGGCATTGGGCTGGCGCACCGTTGAGTTTCATGGCGGCATGGCAAACCGGCTGGGTGCGCTGTGCGCGGAACGTATTACAATGAAGAAGAGCGGGGCTGTAGCTCAGATGGATAGAGCAACGGTTTCCTAAACCGTTTGTCGGGAGTTCGAATCTCCCCAGCCCCACCAGCCTTCGCTCGCCAAAGTAAGGCGAGCTTCGGCTCGACGAGCCAGCATGCATTCAGTGATAGGCTCGACTGACAGAATAGTAGCGGAGGCTGCCGCGCCGGAGCTTTCGTGTCGCGCCGCAGCATTAGCGTAGGCGGAAGCGGAGGCGGGCTCTACATGAAGCATGTCTACATTTTGCAGAGTCTGCCGGACGCAGATTCTTTCTATACGGGCATCACTGACAATTTGAAGGCCAGGCTCTCGCAGCAAAATTCAGGTGCGGTGACACATTCGGCTAGGCATCGGCCCTGGCGCATCAAGACTTACATCGCGTTCACCGATGAGGACCGCGCGTTTGCATTCGAGAAGTATCTGAAATCCGGGTCGGGCCGGGCATTCGCCAAAGCACGGTTGTAATACGATCACGCGCGGTTGGTCGCTCCCGCACTGCCACGCAGAAGCCCAAAGGGCGGAGGCGGGCCCAAATCGAGGTTTTCGTCCGCGGTCCTTTTTTAGGGGTAATCGCCGGAGTCCCTTCTTCGACGGAGCCTTGCGGTCGGGGCTGGTTGAACGGAGCGCTTATCTTTAGGGGTGACCACTTTGTGTGGTCCTGTGTTCCCCCTTCTCGGCGCGCCGCAGAACGCGACGCGCGTCTTTTCACCAGAACACTGCCTGCGTTTCAGTGTCCTGCCACACCGAATGACATGCGGTATCAGAACCGACTTGCCCGGCAACTCCATTTATCAGGCCCACGTTCCGCTCATAACGGTTTGCGTTACACTTTCTTCATGACGCGGCTTATCTTCGCCCCAATGGTCCTGGCTCTGTCCTCACTGCCTGCGACGGCGCAGGTCAAAATCCACGTTTCGCCGTCGCATCACAAGAAGTACGAGACGATTCACGCGAGCGTCGAAAACGCCGGGAGCAGGACGATCACCTTTTGTATCCAGGTCGGCCAGACATCGCCGAAAGGGGGCGGCGAAATTGAGGCGACTCCGTCGCCGTGTTGGGTGCAGAAGAACAGCGACGGTGAGTGGAGCACCCTTATAATTGGTCCCGACGTGGGCAACTTCCAAGACCCTGAGGTATTGGAGCCAGGTAAATCGCTGGAATTTCCTTTCCGATTGGGTGAATCTGGTCAAATGAGATTGCGCCTGAGGTACTGGAATAGTTCTCAGCGAAGTTTGGCCTGTGATGCGTTACCGAAGGGCGCACGGGTGGCGACGTCAGCACCTTTTGCCGTCGATTCGGCATTTCCTAAACCGACTTCGCAGCCCAAGACCGTATCTGGCCGAGTGATTGCTTACTCCGTTTCTCCTGCTTGCCTGAACGGGAATGGCTATTGTGTCAATGCTCGTTCGCGTTGAGAAGCCCAAGAATCTAAACTCTCAACTCATACGGGTGGACTTCTCGCTCCCGTGCGACAAGTCTCCCGAATGGATTTCAACGAACTCGTCGGTTAAGAGATTTCGATTAGTCCGCGACAAAAACGCGGATGTCGTACTGTCAGGATGCTTGCAAGAAGAATGCAAAGAGAGCCGATCACTGCCGATTTGGAAACGACCCACGGGCGGAACACACGACCCACTTCCGTTCGGTCAAATGCTTCCAAGCTATCGATCTATCGACCTGCCTTTGGCTCCGGTTGTCTGAGTCCCGTAATCAGGACTTGACGAAGATTGATCAACGCGGTACAGGATTGAGGTAAATGTGCACAATCAATCGACTCTTTGAGCTAGCTGCAATCCTCACACTGCTTTGCTTTCCGATGAGAATCGCGGCCCAATATCAGGTCATTGAGCTTGCTGATGTTCAACTAGCAAAGTCCGTGGGCGCGACGATAGAAGACCCCAATGGTCTACCCGTGCCAAAAGCAGTCGTGCAGGAATTTAGTGCGGATTGGAAAACAGTTTTGCGATCGAGCTCGACTGACACGCAGGGAAAGTTTTCATTTACTCCAGCGCCTGGCAGGAGGGTGTTTTTTATCCAGGTTTCCGCACCGGGGTTTGACCCACTGCGGTTCCGTCTACAGTTAGACACCAAGCACGGGGCCAATCTCAAACTAAAGCTGACTGTCGCGACCTAACAGGCTGCTTTTCGACCATTCGTCATGACGGTGTCTACTTAGCCTCGATAGGTGCGCTCGCAGCTTCTACCTTGTAAACCTCTATCGCGAGTGGGTACATGTCCATGTGGCCGTATCGGCCATCGGTCTTAAATTTTCCGATGAAGACAACATCGAGAGGGATGCGCCACTTGGCCCTCGACACCGCTTTCCGCACACTGCGCGTCGTCCGAGACTCCCAATGGTCATCAAAGTCAACCCATATCATTGGAATCGGCGTTGGGCAGGATATTGAGGTAATTACAGATTTCTCAAAATCGGTTTCATACGTGGCCCGTACTCGAATCACCTGATTCTTGAACTTGTCTGAATGTTCTAGAAGTTGGCAATACGTGACAGTCTGTGTGCTAGCAACAAGTTGCTTGGTAGGTGTACCGGTTCCATTGCTCTGGGACTGAATAGTCCCCGCCTCGAGAAAGCCGAGGGTCAACGCGGCGAATAGGCAGCAGAAGGGGCGCATCGCACGCCATCATAGCACCTACGAACAAGTCGGCACTGAACCGCTTTCCGGGAGCGGCGTTAGAATCAGGGCAGCGAGAGCCCGCCAATGTGTGGAATCCCTGCCACGATCTGACTCGGCGCAAGGGTTCTAAGATCGTCAACTAAGCCTCACCGGAATTTCCTCCGTGCTAGGAAAAATCCAATACCGCTCGCAGGCGAGGCCTCGGAATTGTGTTCCGCGTCACCGAGAAAGTGGGAGAATGCTGCTAAGAAAATGCCGGAGATTGGCGGGCCGAGGAATCGGCGGCGACGGCGGAGTTGAGCGAGTGAGAGGCAGCGAGGTGCCGAAATGAATGAAGCGCTGACCATAGACAGGCTGCACTTCGCGTTTACGGTGACTTTCCACTACATTTTTCCGCAATTGACGATGGGGCTGGCGCTGCTGCTCGTCTATCTGAAGACGAAAGCACTGCGAACGGGCGACGAGCACTACAACCGTGCGGCGCGTTTCTGGGCGAAAATCTTCGGAATCAATTTTGCGCTCGGCGTAGTTACAGGAATTCCGATGGAATTCCAGTTCGGAACGAATTGGGCGGCGTTTTCCAAAGCTGCGGGGGGAGTGATCGGACAAACGCTGGCCATGGAAGGTGTGTTTTCGTTTTTTCTGGAGTCGAGTTTTCTGGGATTGTTCCTGTTTGGCGAGAAGAAGCTGGGGCGAGTGGGGCATTGGTGGGCGGCGTTTCTGGTTTGGCTGGGATCGTGGATGTCTGGGTACCTGATCGTGGCGACGGACGCATGGATGCAGCATCCCGTGGGATACCGCATCGGGGCGCACGGAGAAATCGAACTGGCAAGTTTCTGGGGACTGCTGCTGAACAAATGGGCGCTCTGGCAATACGCGCACACGATGCTGGGCGCGGTGCAGACGGGGTGCTTCGTGATGGCGGCGGTCGGAGCATTCTATCTGCTGACGAGCCGGCATGAGCGCTATGGCCGGACATTTGTAAAGGCGGGTGTACTCGTCGGCCTGCTTGCGGCGGTGCTGCAACTTTTCCCCACGGGAGATCAGCAAGGAAGAATGGTGTCGAAAAATCAGCCCGTCACGCTTGCGGCGATGGAAGGGCTGTTCGAAACGGAGAACGGAGCGCCCCTGGCAATCCTGGGGCAGCCAGATGTACAGCACCAGAGGCTGGACAATCCGCTCGTGGTGCCAAGGATGCTGAGCTTCCTCACGTATCAACAGTGGAGCGCGAATGTACGAGGGCTGGAATCTTTCCCGGAGCAGGAATGGCCGGACCAAATCGCGCTGCTCTACTACAGCTATCACGTGATGGTGGGGCTGGGGACGATCTTCATAGCGGTGATGGTGGTGGCGGCATTTTTGTATTGGCGGGGGAAATTGTTTACGTCGAAATGGATGCTATGGATTTTGATGATCAGCGTGCCCTTGCCGTACATCGCGAACACGGCAGGGTGGATGACGGCAGAACTGGGCAGGCAGCCGTGGCTGATCTACGGAATGATGCGCACGTCGCAGGGAATCTCACCGCGCGTGGGAGCGGGCAACGCGTGGTTCACGCTCATCGGGTTTATGGGAATGTATACCGTGCTGGCCATCCTGTGGCTGTTCCTGGTGTACCGCGAGATCGAAACCGGCCCCGGCCCCGACGATGGAGACTCGCGGAATCAAGTCAGAGTCTCGATCGCCGCGGATTGAGATTGAGGAGGACAAGATGGGAACAATCTGGTTCTGCCTCGTAGCGATCATGATAGCGATGTACGTGCTGCTGGACGGATTTGATCTGGGAGCGGGGGCGATTCATCTGTGGATTGCAAAAACTGATGGAGAGCGGCGGCAAGTGCTGGCAAGCATCGGGCCGGTGTGGGACGGAAATGAAGTGTGGCTACTGGCGGCGGGAGGAACGCTTTATTTCGCGTTTCCCGAACTGTATGCGAGCGGCTTCAGCGGATTTTATCTCCCTTTGATGATGGTGCTCTGGCTTTTGATATTGCGAGGCGCTTCGATCGAATTTCGGAATCACGTGAAGAGCGCAGTGTGGGATCCGCTGTGGGACTTCTTATTTTGCGCCTCAAGCGTGCTGCTGGCGGTCTTTTACGGAGCGGCGTTGGCGAATGTGGTGCGCGGAGTGCCGCTGGATGCGAGTGGATATTTTTTCGAGCCGCTGTGGACGAATTTCCGGTTGGGAGAAGAGACGGGGATTCTGGATTGGTACACGATTTTGGTCGGCGTGCTGGCGCTGCTGGTGCTGGTGATGCACGGCGCGTTGTGGGTGCAACTGAAAACGAGCGGGGCACTAAACAAGCGGGCCAGAAAGCTTGCGGGGCAAGTTTGGTGGGGCGTCATTGTGCTGACAGCGGTGGTGACTGCTGTGACGTTCGAGGTGCAGCCGCAGGTCAAGGTGAATTTTGTCACCTGGCCTTTCGGAATCGTTCTCCCGCTGCTGGCCGTGGCTGGGCTGGCCGGGGTGGCCTTCGAACTGAGAAAACACGCCGAACGAAAGGCGTTTTTTGCTTCGTGCTTGTATGTAGTCGGGATGCTCACCAGTGTAGTGTTTGGCGTTTATCCGATGGTGCTGCCGGCGCGTAATCCTGTCTATTCGTTGACGGTGGAAGGCGCGAAGGCGGGAGCGTATGGATTGAAGGTCGGTGTGATTTGGTGGGTTGTCGGAATGATCCTCGCCGCAGGCTACTTAACCTACGTATACCGTTCCTTTGCTGGGAAAGTGGAAGTGGAGAGCGATTCGAACGAGCACGGGTATTAGCCGCGGAGGGACCACAAACGACAAGGGCAGACGGCGGGGCGAACGATTACTCCTAGTTGGGAAACGGTCACGTCGTTAATCCGTGGCGCGCGAGGTGATACAGTATCAGCGAGGTGCGGTATGGATAAGTCTGCATGGATCGCCTCATCGCTCACAGTCCTTTTCGTGTTGGGTTTGGTGATCTATCGATTGCTCTGGGCTGCATCCCAGGTGGCTGGCGCGGCCGGACTCGGTCGATTACGAAAATTACCAAAAGGCGTACGACGCTGGCTTTTTGGCGAACGTGATCACACGTCCAATTGAGGGGTGAGAAGTTCGCAAGTCCAGGGCGCTGGCGTCGAGATCGACCAGAACCGCGGGTGTCCGGCCCGCTGACCGCGATTCTCTGCATTTGAAGCTGCACTCCGAATCCATCCAGCAAACGCAGTCTGCTCAAGTGTGGCGTGAGCCAAACACAGTCTCGGCACAACCGCCTGTATCATGTATCGCGGAAGCGCGGCACGGATCCGGGAACGCGAACACCTCGAACGGCACGTACGGGAGGCAAGAATGAGCGGCACGAGAAGAAAGTTTTTCCAGGATGCGGCGTTTTTTGGGGCGGGGTTCCTGGGGTTGGCGGAAGCATTGCGCGGAGGCGCCCAAGTGAGCGATCCGCAAACGGCGCGCCAAATCGAACAGGGACGCCATCACAGTCCCTACGCTACCCACAAAAAAAAGGAAGCCGCGCCTCCCGGCCCGGAGCCCTATGTGCCGATGGTGACGCCCGACGTCGCGGACCTGCCCTTCGAGATGGACGGCGGAGTAAAGGTGTTTCATCTTATTGCCGAGCCAGTGAAGCGAAAAATCGCGCCGTTCAAAACCATCGAGGCGTGGGGGTACAACGGGAGCCTTCCGGGCCCGACGATTCAAATACAACAGGGCGACCGGGTGCGAATCATCCTTGAAAACAAATTGCCGGAGGCCACGTCGATTCACTGGCATGGCCTGGAAGTGCCCATCGGCGAGGACGGCGTCCCCTGGATCAGCCAGAAGCCGGTGGCGCCCGGAGAAAAGTACGTTTACGAATTCACGGTTCATCAGGAAGGGACCTTTTTTTATCATTCGCACGGCGCCATGCAGGAAATGATGGGCATGATCGGATTTTTCATCGCGCATCCCGAAAAGAGTTACAACCCGCGAGCCGATCATGATTTTGGAGTTGTCCTGCAGGAGTGGGCCGTCTTGCCCAACAACAACGTGCCGAATTCAGCGGCGATGGAGTTCAACTGGCTGACATTCAACGGAATTTCCGCCCCAGCCATCACGCCAATGATCGCGCGGCTGGGAAGCCGCGTCCGCCTGCGCTTTATTAACATGGGGATGGACCACCACCCGATTCATCTCCATGGAAATCAATTTGTGATGACCGGAACGGAAGGCGGGCGGGCGCCGGAATCGACATGGTATCCCATGAATACGGTACTGGTTGGTGTGGCGCAAGCGCGCGTCGTGGAGTTCGACGCGAAATATCCCGGAGCTTGGATGCTGCACTGCCATCTGCCGCACCACATGATGAACAACATGACGGATCTTCTGCGCGGCCGCGCCATTGAGACAGCTGGTCTGACCCAGGCGCAAGCGATGAGCCAGATGGCGACGCTGGCCAAAAGCGTGCCGTTCCAACCCGGCGAGCACTCTCCCATCGCGGCGAATGCGAGCAGCGTGCCGGGGTTCCCGCAGGATGCGTTCATGGAAATGGGCATGGACGACGCGGTGGAGAAACCCGAGACCCACGGCCTGCCTCCGAACTGGACCGCACAAATGATGGGCATGATGACGTTGGTGCGCGTGCTACCGGACAAAGAGTACGAGGAAATGATGGCGCGAATTAGCGCTGCACGAACGAGAGACCTAGCGGGGAGCCAGTACAAGTCGTAAAGGCAACTAAAAAAGACGTGACGCAGAGTGCACGGAGAAACCGAGGATGGCGATGAGATGGAGGATGAGGATTAGCACTGGATTTCTGGGGATAACGATGGCGTTCTCCTGCGCAGGATGGGCGCAGGAAAAACCCGCGGCGCAGGAGACTGAAGGCTCACCCAGAACGGAAATGCAGGGAGAAATGCACCACCAGCACGGGAACATGCCGCTAGTCACGCCGGAGTTTCCGCGGATGGGGCGCGCACAGGAGCGCGCGGGGACACAACTCGTCACGTTGGAACAGGTGGAAAAAATAGCCAGAGAGACAAATCCGACTTTGCGACAAGCGGAAGCGGAAATACGGGCGGCGAAGGCGCGGCAGGGGCAGGCCGGTCGTTACCCGAATCCTTCGCTGGGCTACACGGGGGACGAGATCCGAGGCGGGTCGGTCGGCGGAGGCAAACAGGGATTTTTTGTGCAGCAGACGATCGTGACGGCGGGAAAACTGGGAAAGAAGCGAGCGGTCTTCGGTGCGGACACCAAGTTGGCGGAAATCGAGGCGCAAGAGCAGCGCACTCGAGTGGAAACCGCGGTGAAGATTGCATTTTTTCGGGTGCTGGCCGCCCAGGAATGGCTGGACGCGAGACGGGATTTGGCAAAGATCGCTCAAAATTCCGCGCAAACGCAGCGAGAGTTGATGAACACCGGGCAGGCCGACGAGTCCGAAGTGCTGGATGCGGAAGTAGAGGCGGAGCGGATGCGCATGGCGGCGCGTATGCAAGAGAACGCCCTGCGGGAAGAATGGCACTCGCTTGCAGCTGTGATTGGAGAACCGGATTTGCCCGAGGCGACGGTGGCAGGCGACTTGGAGCGGGGCTGGCCGCAATTGAATGAGGAAGAAACCGTCGACGCTATCGTGAAACAGAGTCCTGCGATACAAATCGCCGCCGCGGCGGCGGGGCGTGAACAAGCTCTGCTAGCGCAAGCGCAGCGAGCGCCAATTCCCGACGTTCAAATCCGCGCAGGAATGGAATACAACCACGAAGGGCTGGGGAGCGTGCCATGGGCCAAAGGATGGGAAGGGTTGGCAGAAGCCAGCGTGGAGATACCGCTCTTCAACCGCAATCAGGGGAGCATTGCGGCGGCGCGAGCGGACTTCGACCGGGCGGAGAGGGAAAAGACGCGCGTGGCGCTTACGCTGCGCCAGCGGGCCGCGACGGTGGTCGATGAGTATGCGAATGCGGAGTTGATGGCCGAGGAATACCGCGACGGAATGCTGCCTAAGGCAAAGAAGGCGTACAGCCTGCTGGTGGACAAATACGGGAAGATGCTGGTCTCCTACCCGAGAGTGCTGGAGGCGCAGCGCAAGCTTTATGAACTACAGATCGAGTACATAGCGGCACTCGAAGGGGTATGGACGAACGGCTTGGCCTTGCAGGGCTACCTGCTGACCGACGGGCTGGAAGCGCCGGCGCGCCCCAGCGAAGTCGACCGGCCCCTCCGGGAGACCAACCTGCCGATGCTGGAGCGTCGCCTGTCGCTCGGTGAAGCGATGCCTAAACCGTAGTGCGGAAAGGGTTGGTACATTGATAAGCTCGGTGGAACCAGCGTCTTGGTCCCAGAAAAAGTGCAGTCTTCTGCAAGGCCCCGCACGTGTCGAGTGCGAAACACTAGTACCCTGGTAGCGTTGACCAACTGAAAATTTAGTGGGTACTGTCATGATAGGCGTCCGGGTGTCGGTCAACGTGTATCCGTTGACTTACAGAACAGCAAGTCAGCTCCCAAATGCCTGAAGTGACGCGGATGAGGCGCCTGGCAAGCGTGGTGTTCCCTTTTGTTTGCAAGGCAGATCTAAAGTCTGCCGGAAAACATTTAGCAGGCAGGTCCGCCGGTTGAATAGCCGGATGGGAAGTCAGAGACAGCGACAATGAGCACCGTTGTAAAGGCGGGACGTTACGAGATTATCGGAGAACTGGGCCGCGGCGCCATGGGTGTGGTTTACAAGGCGACAGACCCGGTGATCGGACGCACGGTCGCGGTAAAAACCATCAAATTAAGCGAAGAAGGCACCGGATTGTCGCGTCCAGAGCTGCTCGCGAGATTCCAAACGGAAGCGCGCGCGGCCGGCTTGCTGACGCACCCGAACATCGTGGTGGTCTTCGACGCAGGCGAAGAGGACGGGCTTTACTACATCACGATGGAGCTGGTGGAAGGCAAAAGTTTGCAGGCCCATCTCGACGGGAGCCTGGCGTTTGCCATGCCCCGGGTGCTGCGCATCATGGAGCAGACCTGCAGCGCTCTGCAATTCGCCCACGAGCGCAATGTGGTACACCGCGACATCAAGCCGGCGAACATCATGCTTACGGCCGACGACACCGTGAAAATCACGGACTTCGGGACGGCGAAAATCCTTCAGTTCGGCACGATGCAGCAGACCGCCCATGTCATGGGCACGCCCAGCTACATGTCCCCGGAACAGGTGAAGGGACGAGCGGTCGACGGCCGCAGCGATATTTTTTCGCTCGGCGTGATGCTCTACGAAATGGTGACCGGCGAAAGGCCGTTTCCCGGCCAGAACATCACCACGGTCATCTACAAGATTGTGAACGAAGAACCGGTTCCGCCTCGGCAGATTAATCCGTCCATCCATCCCGGAATTAGCAGCGTGGTGATGAAGGCGTTGGCCAAGGAACCCGAAGCGCGTTACCAGAGCTGCCGCGAAATGCTGGAAGACTTGCGGAACTACCGCAGCGCCACCCCAGGCGCAAGCCCGGATAGGACCATGGTGGTAGGCGGGCATGGCGCGCCGAGCGCGACGCTGCCGCTCGCCGGAACGGGAGTGGGCGCACAGGGCGGGCGGCACACCTACGAAGAAGATCCGATGACCATGGCAACGACGCGGTCGCTGAATGTTCGAGCTTCCAGTCCGATGCAGACTCCCTCGGTACGCCGTACCGGAGCTATCGCGCCGATCAAGGAAGAACCGAAAAAGAAGAGCGTTCTCGGAAGCGTGATCGTCGCGTTGCTATTGCTTGGCGTGATCGCCTACGGCGTGCAGAAGTTGCGCCCTGTAATCGAAGACGTCCGCCAGATCAACGCCGCACAGACGGTCCCGGACCACGTTTTGGCAACGCCAGCTACAGCCGCTCCTGCAGCTACCAACACGGCGAACAATCCGGAAGCGGGGCCGACGGCCGGTTCTTCGGCAACCTCTACCGGGAGCGAACCGCCGGCTGGAGCGATCCCCGAAATTACTGCACCGGAAAAGAAGCCCGGAGAACCTCGCGTTCAGAAACCCTCGCCGAAGAAGAACGAGCTAGTGGTCAGCCCCGAGGCTTTTGAGTACAAAGGACGAATCGACGAAGTCATATCGGAGAAGGGTCTGACAGGGCGGGCCACAGTGCAGGCCATCGGAAATACGCTGGTTCTGGCCGGCAAAGTGCACCCGGCGGAACACGCCGCTCTGCTGAAATCTTTGCGAAATGCACCAGCGAGCGTGCGGGTGGTGGACAACATTGAGTATATGGAGTCCCCCGCCGCAGCAAAATTGAATACCGAAGACGGAGGACGGCCCGTTCCCTCCCCGGGACGCGGGGCTATCCATGTCGTAACGGATTTGGTTGGTGCCACCGCCATTCTACGCGGCTCCTCGGGGCGCGTTGCCAGGCAATGCCAGACGCCCTGTAGTTTCAATGGTCTGTGGCCCGCCCAGTACAGCCTGGAAGTGGAGAAAGCGGGCTACCAGTCGATGCAAACCGCTCTGCAGGTAAAGGCTGGAAATGTCATAGATCAGAAAGCGAGCCTCGAATCGATCGCAAATGGCTTGTACTTGATCAGCAATCCCTCGGGTGCGGATGTTTTCATCAATGGAGCGAAGCAATCCGGGCAAACGCCATTGACGCTGCCCCTGGCGCCGGGTAGCTACAACCTTGTGGTGCGACTGCCCGGGTACGAGGCGTACGCGGGACGAGTACAAGTAAAGGACAACATCCAAACGCGGCTTTCCCTCGAGCTCAATTCAAGAATTGCCTGGGCACATGTAGAGACCACACCAAAAGGCGCGGAGATCATTCTGGACGGAACGACAACCGGACAGACCACGCCGGCGCGCGTACAGATGCCCGCGGGACTTCACACGCTGCTTGTCAGGCTTCCTGGCTACCTGCCGGTGAAAAGAACGGTGCAGGCCAGCGAGGGCGGAACGGTAAGTATCGAGGAGATTCTGAAGCCCAGGTGAGCCGAAACCAGCCTCAGGGGTAGTCCATGGACCCTCAGAAGTGAGTCGGGAGGGCTCCTACTAGTGAGTTTCCTCCTACTTGGAAGGTAACCTTTTGTAACACTGTTCGTCACTAAGTCCTAGGACCATAAAATCAAACCATTAAAAATAAAGGGCTTACACTTGGAATTCCAAGGCAGGCAGCGTGCTTGCTTTATATCTAAGGATATTCTGCCCTCGCGCGGACTTTTATTGGGTCCTGAAAGGCAGGAGTTCCTATTTGACCGAATCCTTTAAGTAAGCTGAACGAAAGCAAGCGGGGAAGCCTTGGTACTTCGAGCCATCATGCCGGTTGAGGAGCAGCGTTATGACGCTGACGTGCGCTTTCACGCCGAACCATCGGTAAGAAAGGCTCCGACGCCCAGCTCGGGAGGAACGCCGGAGGCGATTGTGCCGGCTCCCGACCCCAGGACGGCGGGCCTGATGCATGCCCTGCGATGCCTGCATTTGCTGCTTCGCTCCGAACGGCTCTACGACAGAAATCATCCGCGGAGGCTGCAAAGCCTGGACACCTCCTATGAGACGTTGCACGATCTCGCCGGGACGTTTGACGGCCTCGAGGTCCACATCGAGCGCGGCGGCCTGGTCGTGCCGAAACTGAGCGACGCTCACCTTCCTGATGTGAGGGGCGAAATGCAATCGCTCGCACTGGACTTGCAGCGCGCAGGAATTCAATCCCTGGCAATTGCCCGACAATTTCATGTAGGCGAACTGGACACGCTCGCGCAACTCTTCAAAGCATCGCTTCTTCGATCGGAGGAATCTATTAAGCGCGAGGGCGGCGCTTGGTGGGCTGCCCGCTTTCTGGAGAATCGAGTGGAAGGGATTTCGATTAACACGCAAACGGAACGCAGGGTGGATACGGTGCTCGCCAGCCTGATGGGCGCGCTCGTTGCGTACGGCGGAAACTCGCCGCGAGAGATTGCCGAGACGCCGATTCTGCCGCCCGAGATGGACGATCTGGCGGGGGCGCTGCGATTGATTGGGAGGCTGACGCCGCCGCTCGAAGCCGCGCGCGGCCTTTCGCCGGAGGAGGCGGCGCGGGCAATTCACGGGGCGATGGAAGACGCCAGCCGGGATACGGTCCGCATGCTGCTCAGCTCGATTTCGCAGTACCCGCCGCGGGAAGGGGAACATCCGCAGCCGTACCTGCTGCGCCTCTCCGAAAGTTTGATTCTCGAATTCCTCGGCGCGGAGTTTTCCGCTGGGACGCTTGCGCCGGCCGCCGTGCGGCAGACGTTTAATAGACTGTGTGATGTGCTGGTGTCATCGGGCGGTTATAAGGGGCCGCATTCCTCGCAGCATTTGTCGTTACTGGCGACCGCCTGGGCGAACGACACGCATCGGGAACAAATTGTCGAGAAATTCTGGCTTGAGCTTCCGCCGCGGGAAAAGTCAGTGGTGTTGCGCGGGGCGGACGTATGGTGCGTGCCGGTCGTGGCGCTGAAGCAAACGCTGGGGCAACTGGCGGACGCTGGAGCGGACGCTCCCCGGCGCGAGGCGCGAAACATTCTGCTTAATTATTCGCGCCGTGTTGAAAGTGAGAATGTTTCGGCGCGTCGCGCGGTGGCCGCAGGTTTGAATGAAATGACGCCGATAATCGAGTCACTCTGGCCCAATCAATTGCCGGAGGATTTAAGCCGCGGGACGATGAAGGCGCTGGAAAAAGAAACCACTCCCGAAAGCGCTGCTCTGCTTGCGGCGTTTCTGGAGACTCTCGGACGTGTCGCGGTAACTCGCGGTGATTACGCCGGCTTCGAAAACATCTTGGTCGGCCTGGAGCGGGTGCCGAAGGACAATGAACACGATCACATGGCGGCGCTAGCCCACCGGCTGGTGGCGCAGGACCGCTGGCTGCTCCTGGTGGACGCGGCGCTGGCGAACCGGCCGCTGGACCCAGTCTTGCCGCGGCTCTTGCAGCGCGATCCAGAGAGATTGCTAGATCGGCTGACGCTGCTCCTGACGGACCCGCGAGGCGCGGAGATGGTGGCGGCCATGGCGCGACTGCTGCGAGCCATCGGCGTGCCAGTACTGAATCTTCTCGAAACCAGGCTGTACGAAGCACGAAGGCAGCGGGTGAGCGCGGCGATCAAGCTGCTCGCCGCCGCCGACCCGGAACGTCTCCTGCGAGGGCTCACAAGGGCGCTGGCGAGCTGGGAGTGGAATTTGCAGGACCTGGCGGTGAGCGAACTCTCGCGTCCTGCTAACGCTGCTTCGGCGCAAACGGCGGCTTTCGTGTTTTCCGCGGTGCTTGCGGATGCTCATCCTCTGGTCGTTCCGATGATGATCGATCAAATCGGTCTGGCGCAAGAAACTACGGCCGTGCCGCAATTGATGGAGATTGCCGCGGGCGAACACGAAATCCTGCGCGACCTCTTTGTGCGCATCAAGGCGATTGAAGCGCTCGGACGCATGCGTGCCGCCGAAGCCGCCGAAATGCTCCGCATGCTTGCCGAAGGCCGCGAAGGACTGGCGTTTGCCGAGCCGGCGGGGCTGCGCGCGGCCGCGGAAGACGCGCTCGCGATGGTTGAAAACAAGCCGTCCGCGGCACGGACGGCGTTCGAATCGGCGCCCCAGCTGAATGCCGTTTACGTGGTGCCACGAAGATACGCGCGGGTTCCCCTGGAATCGCCGCTGCGTGCGCAGATCGGAGGCTTGCAAGCCGGCCTGGCTCGCGTGAAAACGATCAGCCTGGGCGGAGCCTATCTGGAATCGCCTAAGAAACTTTCTGTAGGAGACTCCATCAAGCTGGAAGTCCGCTCAGGACTGCGCAAGATTCATTTCACAGCGGTCGTGCGCAATCTCGGCCCAGACGGAAGCGGCGTCGAGTTCGTACATATGAAGGACGAAGACCGCGAGAAGCTGCGTAAGCTAGTGCAGCGGCACTTGCACATTTAGGTTTTCGCTTCGCTGTTACTTTGAATTCCCTGCAACTCCACCCTCCCCTCGTCTTGCCTCTATGAGGCCCCCCCCCTGGAATCTTCGAGTGAAAGAAACCGCACTCCGGTATAGACTCAGGACCTTGGCTGATAAGTTTTAGTTGAAATCAAGGGGTGATTGAAGTAAAAGCCGAGTATTCCTTGGTATAGCCATGGTTCGGCGGGGCGTCCCGCAACCGCTAGGGGTAGCGGAAGATTGGCAGGTTTCCATTAGGAGGAGTCAGATGCAACGACGTCATGGTGTGTTTGGATGGATCACGCTGTGCATGTTGGTGCTGGGATGCGCCGCGATGACCAGGGCGCAGGTGAATACGGCCACGCTTTCCGGGACGGTGACGGACCCCCAAGGTCTCGCCCTCCGGGACGCCAAGCTGACAATTACCAACTCCGGGACCGGCGCGGAGCGAACCGCGGTCACCGATGATTCCGGACGGTACAAGGTCGTGGGCTTGCCCCCGGGAACTTACAAGCTGACTATCGATGGCGGAGCGAATTTTGCGGTTTACCAGAATGAGTCTGTCGTCGTCACCGTCGGTCAAGATGCGATTTTGGACGCGCAGCTCGTATTGAAAGGCGTGCAGCAGACTGTCACGGTGTCAACAGAACCTGCCGCGATTGAGACCACCAAGACGGAGGTCTCGCAAACCATCGACCAACGCAGCATCAACAACCTGCCTATCAATGGCCGCAACTACATCAATTTTACGCTGACAAACTCGCAGACCACGAGGGACGTATCTCCGACCATCGGCCCGGCGCCGAATAGTGGATTGAATATCAATGGCGCCCGCGCGCGATCGAACATGGTCAGCGTGGATGGAGCCGATGCCGGAGACAACTCGGTAGATGGAATTCGCTCAACGGTTTCGCAGGAAGCAGTGCAAGAGTTTCAGCTCATCCTGAGCAACTATAACGCCGAGTACGGCCGGGCCACGGGCGGGGTCATCAACATCGTCACCAAGAGCGGCGGCAATCAAACGCATGGCGACATCTTCGGGTATCTGCGAAACAAGGCTTTTCAAGCGAGAAATCCGTTTTCCGGTGCGGTGGATCCGATAACCGGCAACCTGGATCCCACGAAGCAGGCTTATACGCGGGTCCAGACGGGCTTCACACTGGGCGGCGCCCTGAAAAAGGACAAGACTTTTTATTTCCTTTCGTATGAATACACGCAGCGAGAAGAAACGGCCTTCTCGAGCATCGGAGCGGCGTCGCCCGGTACGGGCCCCTTCGGCATGGTTCCCGTCCCTCTCGGTCCTGGACTGACGGTGCAGTTGACGCCCTCGCAAGCCAATGCTGTTGCAGCGTTGGAAGGGGCTGGGCAGACCACACTGGCGGGACAGTACGCGGCATTCATGGGCTCGGCGTCGAGCGTTGCGCTCAACAGCTTCGATTACGGTCTTGTTGCTCCAGCGCTCACAGGCGGTTTAGTGAATCCAGGCCCCGGCCCACAGTTCCCGATTCCAGTAACCTGCCCTGTCGGCACCACCATCGGCACGGTGGCGTGTTCCTCGACCCCCGTCGCGCCCGGCGCGGGCTATTCCTATGGTGTGGCGCAACTCCCTGCCTCCTATGTGGGCTTGAACAGCACTCGTGGCAACTTTCCCGCAACGGAGAAGACCAGTTTGTGGTCGGCGCGGCTGGATCAGCGTTGGAGCGACCGCAACACTTCATTTTTGCGCGTGGGCGTTTCTCCTTCGCTTGTTACGGGAATCCAATCCACTTCGCAAAACCAGGTCTTCGGGCAGAACGCCGGAACGCGCGCGGGCGTAAGTCAATACCGCGACCTTTCGGCGACATTTCAGCATGCCACGATACTCAGCCCGACGGCATTCAACGAGTTCCGCTTCCAGGGCGCCCGCCGTGGCCTGCACTTCGGCTACTCAAACCTTCCTGGCGGATCGAACATCGGCGTGAACATCCCCGGCTATGCGTACTTCGGGCGCGAACCGTATTCGACCGTGGACCGCATCGAACGGCGGTTCGAATGGACTGACAACGTCACGCTGATCCGCGGTAACCACACCTTCAAAATCGGCGGCGACTTTAACTTGATTCAACTGCGTTCGGGAAAGCCGCAAATTTTCGAGCTGGATTTCGGCGGCGTCGCCAATTTCGGAGGAATCGCGGCCTCGTCGTTCGACTTTCCCGACTGCGTCGGCGGCACGGGAGCTTCCTGCAGCGGCGGCATCGCCCTGCCCGGCGCGACCGGCCTGCAAGCCTATGGATTGGGAATTCCGACTTCCTACATTCAGGGCATCGGAAACTCAAGCTCGCCGTTCGACAACATCCCGATGGCATTTTTCGCGCAGGACAGTTGGAAAGCAACCCGCAAATTGACACTGAATTACGGTCTGAGATACGACCTGGAAATTTCTCCCCTGTTTGCTCCCGCCACGGCAGTGAACGCGGCTGCGGAGCAGGCTTTGGGCGTGCAAGAAGGCGTGCCACGCGATTACAAAAATATTGCTCCGCGCTTCGGAATCGCCTGGGATCCCACGGGCAGCGGCAAGACCGTCATTCGCGGCGGCTACGGGCTCTTCTTTGATCACCCGCTGTTGGCCATCGCCTTCGATTCGACCACCGCCGATGGCGGCCGCTCCGTGCAATTGCTCTCAGCCGGAGGAACTCCTTCCGCCTGCGGGCTGCTGCCGCTGCCGCAAGGTTCGCCGACGCCGCCAGGATTCTGCGGCGCAAACCTGGATAGCCCTGCAAACCTGAACGGGTCCTCTATCTTCCAGGGAGCGCTGAACGCCGATTCGATCTACGCCGCGTTTCCCACTTCTCTCACGCTGGGCTATCAGCCCCAGCAACAACGTTTTGATCCCTTTGCCGCCGGCTCGCTCTTTGCCAACCAGGCTTACCTGCAAAGCGGCTTCCCGCTCTCGATTCTGCCGTTCACACTTCCAGTGACTAGAAATTTCAAGTATGCCTACGCTCAGCAAGCGAACCTCACGGTCGAGCGCGAGCTCCCCGGATCGTGGAAAATCAGCGTCGGTTATCAATGGACGCGCGGCCTGCACCTTTACCGACCGATCGACGTCAATTCAACGGACCCGCAATTGCTCGATCAAAACGCATTCAACGCGGCCATTTCTGGAATATCGGTCAGCAACCCGCTGACCGTCGTCGCTCCTTCCGCCAACATGGCCGCGACTGCTGGCACTTGCGGAGTCGCCGTGATTGCACCGGCCGCACTGGGCGTGCTCAACGGCTGCCCCGCGCCCCTCGCGAGCTTCAATGGCCAATATGTGAGCACACCGGCATTCTTTAATTTCTTCCGTCCCTCGGGGCCTAATCCCTCGTTTGCCGGGCTGGTTGCACCGGGCGCGCCGCTCAACGTGGGATACGCGGTACAAGTCCAATTGGCTGCGCTAGCCGGCTACCCTCAGGGTTTCGGAGTACCTGTGCCTTTCAACAGCGTGGACGCGCAATCCTCCAACGGTAGCTCCTGGTATAACGCGCTGACCGTCAACTTGTCGAAACGCTTTTCGAAAGGTTTCGAGATGCTCTCGAGCTATACGTGGTCGCATTCGATAGACGATGGCACGGATTTGCAGTCGACTCTCGAACCGCAGGACAGCAGATTTCCGCAACTCGAGCGCTCCAATTCCGTAAATGACCAGCGTCACCGCTGGGTGACTAGCGCCGTCTTTCAAACTCCCGCCGCGGCCGAGGGCCACAGCTTCTTCCGAAAACTCGGCGGCGACATCACGATTTCGCCCATTATCGAAGTTTCCTCCGGCAGGCCGTTTGACGTCATCACCGGGCAAGACACGCGGTTGGACCTGGGTGCTTCGCAGGCGCGTCCTTCAGTGGCAACCGGCGGCGCAAGCGGCACAACGTCGCCATTCATTCCGGGGACCACCTTTGTTCTGGCAAATGTGTGTCTGACAAACAGCGGCGCCCCGTTCACGGTGCCAGGGTTCACCACTGCCAGTGCGGGATGCGTCGGCAATCTGAGCCGGAATCCGTTCAACATGCCGGGCTGGTTCACGTGGGACATGCGCGTGGCCAAACGCATCCCCGTCGGCGAAAGGATCAAGATTGATCTGATCGCCGACGCTTTCAACCTCTTCAACCGCACGAATATCACGGCGGTGAACCAGCTTTGCGATCCCTCCGCGGGCACCACCTGTAGCGCGGGTCAGCCGACGGCGGCCTACGATGCCCGGCAGTTTCAGTTTGCGCTGAAATTGAGCTGGTAGAAGAATCGCCGCGCGGGCAAAGACCCTGCCAGTTTCGGAGCCAAATTCAGAACGGGCTTCGCGAATGCGAGGCCCTTTTGTTTTGAGGGTGCTTTCCGCCGAACGGAACTCCGGGTAAAGTAAGCAGAACGTTAGCCGCAGATATACTGGAGAAAGAATGAACGCGGTGCTCATCGGCGTAGTGATCGTGGTAGCTGGGCTGGTGCTATGGCTGGTGCTGCAAACCTCTCAGGAGCAGAAGAAGGCCGCGCTACTTGAAGGCCAGATGAATGAACTGCGCCGCGATTTGCAGACGATCGCGACATCCCAGGCACAAAGCACCGGACAAATGGCCGCCATCGGTCAAAGTGTTTCTCAGCGCCTTGAGAGCGTGACCAAGGCGTTGCAGGATGGAGTCTCGAATTCCGCGCAGATTGCCACGCAAGGGCAAACGGCGATCGCCAACGAGCTCAAGAACACCCGGGAACAGATCGGCCATATCCAAAAACAACTTGGAGAATTCCAGGAATTGGGACGAGGAATATCCTCCGCGACAAAATCGCTCGAGGGGATCCTTGGCGGAGCGAAAAGTCGCGGACTGCTTGGTGAAGTGACCCTCGAACGATTGCTCGAGGATTCCCTGCCCTCCTCGCAGTACGCAATGCAATACCGGTTTTCGAGCGGCGAAGCGGCCGACGCGGTGATCTTTCTGCGCGATAAGAAACTCGTGGCCATCGATTCGAAGTTTCCTCTGGATGCGTTCCGAAGAATCGCCACGGAAGGCGAGGAGGCGAGGCGGACCTTCGCGACAGCGGTGAAAGGCCACGCAGATTCCATCGCCAAAAAATACGTCGTGCCGAACGAGGGCACCTTGGATCTGGCGCTGATGTTTGTGCCGTCGGAAAGCGTGTACTACGAAATGCTGATGACCGCGGACAGTAAGGGCGATCCGCTGGATTCCTACTGCCGAGGAAAAAATATTATCGCCGTTTCGCCGAATACGCTTTACGCGCATCTCTGCGTGATTCATCTGGGGTTGCGGGGAATGCAGATCGAGGAAAATGCCAAGCGCATTTCCGCGGGGCTCTCCGGAATCAACAGGCAGATGGAGACCTTCACCGATGTATTTGAAAAATTAGGGACTCATCTGAAAAACGCACAACAGAGTTATGGGGAAGCCGATAAGCGGCTTGAAAAAACGCAGAACACGCTGGATTCCTTGATCGGGACCAGCGCTGCAGAGGGCTCTCTGGAGAATGGCCAGGCCACGGCAGCACTTCCGGCACAGACTAGCGCCAAGACCGGCGCATAGACTCACAAAGATTTCGCATCGAGCTGCCGCTTACCTCGGGTGCCTCCTGGGGCTCAACAGATGAATTGAAATCAAAAAGTTGCCGCGTTTTCGGCCGATCACTTCAAAATGCGCCATATTTTCCGCAGTGCCGGAGCTGAACACTTTGACAGGATTGCCGCCCGTTAACTCCGCAATATCCGGAGCCAGATTTATAGCTTCCAATCGCACTTTCGTCGTCGTGCCGCGCACGCGGACGGTGAGTTTGCGATGAATTCCGGGCGCGAGCGGTGAGGTGTCCGCCTCCAAATCCAGCGCGACAAAGAGGACTTCCAAAGGCGGCCCTTTCCGTTTTCCGCAGGATAAATCGACGGACGCGCGGCCCGGCGGTAAATCCGCCGGAGGCAGTACCACAAGCGAGGTCGGCGAAGAGGCGAGCACGAACGCAGGCTCGCCAGAAATGCTGATTTGGTTCGCATCCGCACCTCCGCAAAATCCCCGGCCCGCAATTTCGAAGCGGTCCGCGAGCGAAGCCACTCTGGAAATGGAGTCGACCTCCATCGAAGTAGACGCGGTTTCACCAGGCGACAAAATTTTCATAAAAACGCGGCCGCGCCAACCGGCGATAGAGCCATAAATGAGACCGGGATTGAGCGGCGCAACGAAAAGCGCGCGACCGGTCGCATCTGTAGTCAGGCGGTCGCCGTTCGAAAAAATAACCGTGGCGCCGGGCGTCAGCCGTCCATTCACGTCAAGCACAGCCAGAGTTGCCCGATCTCCCGAAACAATAGTTCGCGGCAGCAGCAGAATGCGCCCCGCTGCCGAGCGCGGCCGTTTTTGAGCGAATACGGGGAAAAACAGCGAAAGCAGAACCGCCGCAAGACCGCAGCACTGCAGAACGAACAGAGAGGTCCGCCGCCGAAAAAGCATGAAGAGATTGTAGTCGAGAGGAGGCGCGATGAGGAAGCCAGAGAGCGCTCTGCCAAAGAGTGCCGTGAAGACGCAGCGCGTCACGCCGAGTCTGCTTCCGCCGGACCATTCAAGAGGCCGGGGAGACGTCCACTTCAAGCGCCGCTTACCCGGGATTCGAAGCGAGGCGGTAAACCTGTGCATCAAGGAAAACCCGGAACAATTCTGGATCGATCTCCTCGTCGCGAACGCACAGTTTGAGAATCTCCAGCGCGTGGTCTGCCGGAATGGCCCTCTTGTATGGACGGTCAGAGGCGGAGAGCGCATCAAAAATATCGCAGATGGTCATCATTTTGGCTTGCACGGGAATCTCGAGCGCTAGCAGGCCATTCGGATAACCCCGGCCGTTGAGCTTTTCATGGTGGGCGCGTGCAATTTCCGGAATGCCCCGATATTCGGGCGTCCAGGGAATTTGCGCCAGGAAATTGAAGCTGTGCGTCACGTGCGATTCGATCTGCCGCCGTTCGTTCGAATCAAGACTCCCGCGCGGGATCGACAAATATCGGACTTCCTCAGACGTAAGGTAAGGCCGCTCGGCGCCGCGCGGGTCGCGATAGGTCTTTTGGGAAATCTCCGCCAGAAGGTCGAACTCACCGGACGGAAGGATGGTAGGCTCATTCGCCCGCACAAGGAATTCCACGTAGCGGTCCAATTCTGCGAGTAGGCGCCCGGCTTCACCGTCGAGAAGCTTCAGGCGCACCCGGGCCTCCGCTTGCTTGCGAAACTGCCCCATCAGAAGTTCCACCTTTTGCTCGGCGATGCGTGCTTCGATATCGCGCCGGATGTAGTCAAAGCGATCCAGCAAACGGGAAAACTGCAGTGGATAAAGCTTCTTGGCCTTTACGAGTACTTCTTCGCGCACTCCGACCTTGCCGAAATCGTGGAGCAATGCGGCATAGCGCAGCTCCTTCATCTGCTCGCGGGAAAAGCGCAAATCCCCATACGGCCCTTGCGGCTCGCGGTCCACGGCTTCGGCGAGCGCCAGCGTCATCTGGCATACGCGTTGCGAGTGGCCGGATGTAGTAGGGTCGCGCTGTTCGATGGCTTTTACCGAGGCGTTCACGAAACCGTCAAAAAGATTTTCGATGTCGCGGTAGAGCTGCGAATTCTCATAAGCCACCGCGGCCTGAGAAGCCAGCGATAATCCAAGCCGCACGGCACGTTCTGGAAAGGGATGAACGTGACGGTGGACAGCTTTCTCATCCGTCAGCCGAACTTTTGGATGGCGTTTGCAATTGATGAGCTGCAGCACACCGAGGACTTCGCCCTTGCCGTTTTTCATCGGCAGCGTGATCAGCGAACGCGTCCTGTACCCCGCTTGCTCATCGAAAGAGGAGTTGAAATGGAATGGCCGCGACTTGGGAATCCGGTAAGCGTCCGCCAGCTCGATCACTTCGCCGTGGAGCGCGCAGTACCCCGCCATTGAAGATTCCGTGATCGGCAAAGTGTGCTCCGCATAAGGAAATTGCACGCTGTCGTTCTGGGTCAGGCGGAATCGTAGTTGTCGGGTGGCCTCCTCCCCGTTTGCCCTGCTCTGCGCCCGGCCGTTCGAACGGGCGCCGGATCGCTCCGTCAAATAAAGCGACCCGGCGTCGGCGCCAGTGATTTCTCGCGCTTTCCGCAGTATCAAGTCAAGAAGCCGATCCACGTCCCGTGTTTCGGAGAGCGCGATGCCGATCCGGTTCAGTTCTTCGAGCTCCCGCCCCGCTTGCGCCGCGGAGAGCCTCGTGCGCCGTGATGCCGTCATTCGCTTCCGCAGGAGTTTGTTCGCTTTAGCCATGGTGAGGGATGCTAAGCCGGCGGCTGTCAAAGAGCCGCTGCTGCGGAGCAGATTATAGCGGAAGCGGACCAGGGAGGCGAAAAATGCAAAGGCCGCCCTCCGGCAGAAACAGGGGCACAGATTGACCGATTTAGTTGTACCCTCTGGGAAGGCCGTCGGCGAATGAGGCGAAAAAACAAGTAATCAGTAGGCGTCACAGCCTTTCGCGGCCGGAAAGGGTCTGTTAGCGTGAGAATAGAGTTGCAGGGTACGGGTGTAGGCACGGAATCATACAGCCAGAAGCGCGGGGAGAATTCGTGCGGATCGTAAGCGGGGGCGTAACCGATTTAGGCCGGGTGCGCACAAACAACGAAGACTGCTTTCGGATCGTCGAGCCGCTGAATCTCTTCGTGCTTTCCGATGGGATGGGCGGCGAAGCACATGGAGAAGTCGCCAGCGCGCTGGCCGTGGAAACTATCGTCAAGCATTGCATGGACGCGCAGCCGGATCCCGCGGCCACGCAGCTCAGCGACTCGGAGCCAACCTGGAGCGAAAAGACCAGGCGACTGACGAGCGCCGTGCACCTGGCGAACAAGAACATTTATGAGTCCGCGGAAGCGCATCCCGAACAGCACGGCATGGGGGCGACACTAACGGCCGCGTGGCTGGATGGCTCGAAGTTAAGCATTGCTCACGTGGGAGATTCGCGGGCCTATCTCTTGAGGGGCGGCACTTTGCAGCAGCTCACGAGCGATCACTCTCTGGTGGCTGAACAAGTGCGGCGCGGCATTTTGACGGCGGCGGAAGCCGAAGAAAGCGAAATGCAGAGCGTCCTGCTGCGCGCGCTTGGTGCGCTGCCGGACGTCGAAGTGGACACCGACGAGCACACTTTGTTTGCCAGGGACGTTTTGATGCTCTGTTGCGATGGGCTGACGCGCATGGTCACCGAACCGGAAATTGCCGGCACTCTGCAAGCGGAAACGGATCCGACGAAGGCCGCGGAAAAGCTTATTGCATTGGCTAACGAGCGAGGCGGCGTGGACAACATCACTGTTGTCGTCGTCCGCATCGGCTCGGAATCCAAGGGATGGTTTTCATGGCTGCGCCGCGGGGCGCGGAAAAAAGCGGCCGGTAACGGCGCCACAGGAGGAGTGTGACATGGCGAAGCTGAGCCTGATGTTTGAGGAAAAAACGGTCAAGGAAGTGCCGGTCGGCGGCCGGCCGGTGAGCATTGGACGCTCTCCGGACAACGATTTGCCCGTCGACAACCTGGCCGTCTCGAATTATCACGCCCGCGTGTACTTCGAGGGCCAGCGGCTCGTCGTGGAAGACCTCGACAGCCTCAACGGCACCTTTGTGAACGACCTGCGCGTCGAGCGGGCCACGCTTCACGATGGCGACTCCATCTGGATCGGCAAGCATCACATCAAGGTTGATGCCTCCGGCGACGCTCCCGTGCCGTGGGATACCGGGCGCAAGGCCAGCGCTCCGCGCATCAACGAAACCATGGTTCTGGACACCAAGGCGCGGCGAGACATGCTTCAGCAGGCCGCGGCTACTGGGGAGCGCGTACAGTTTGCTTCCGGGCGCCTGAATGTTCCTACGCTGGTTATCGTCGGCGGGCGAACCGATCAGAAAGAGTACATGCTTACGAACAAGCTGACGGTCATCGGCAAATCCGCGATGGCCACGGTGAAGCTCAAAGGCTGGTTCAAGCCTCCCATGGCCGCGCAAATCAACCAGCGCGACGACGGCTACTATATCGGCCCCGGCGACAAGATGCCTCTCGTCAATGGCAAGCCCATCACCGGCCCCGTACGCTTGAATGATGGCGATGTCATCGAGATCAGCGGCGTACGCATGAATTTCGTTTACCGCGAATAGCGCGCGAGCTGAGATGGCAGCTCCGTCAGGCGGATGGTGGCAGAGGCGGGGCGGCTTCGGTCTCTACGAGCTCCTCCAGTCGTGGTGGCGCCACCGCGTCTCGTTCATCCTTAGTCTCTGCATCACGCTCGCTTCACTGTCCGTCTACTACCTCGTCTTTTTGCAGGAAAAAAGAACTCCCATTTCAGATCTGGCCCAACGGCTGGAACTCGACACTCTGGACACACGTTTTCGTTACCGGCCTGAGGGCTACTCCTCGCCTGACTCGCGCATCGTCATCGTGGACATCGATCAGCGAGCGCAGGAAGTGCTCGGCCGCTGGCCCTTCTCGCGAGCGTATTTTGCAAAGCTGTTGGACGTGCTGCATGAAGACGGAGCGCGAGTCGCTGCCTTCGACATCACCTTCAGCAAACCGGATCAAAGCGCGGCGCCGGTCCGCGCGCTAGCCGATGAACTCGAAAAGAGCCAACAATCAGGAGAAACCGTCGATCCGAAACTGATCGCCGAGGTGCGTCAGCTCGCCGCGAGATATGACGCTGACTCCCAATTTGCCGCAGCCATCAAACGCTTCGGCCCCGTCATTCTGGGAAACTATTTTCTCTTTACGCGGGCGGACCTCGAAGGCGTTTCGGACGCGACGTTGCAAGCCTACGCCGATCAAATCGCGTTTTTCTCTTATCCGCCCGCACATCCGCTGCGGCCTCAATTCGGCAAGGAAGACAAGCTCCACTTGATGGAAATTTTCCATGGAGCAGGGCTCGTGCCACGAGGAGCGGAAGCCAATCTGGACAAGCTGACCTCCGCGCTTTCTGGAGACAGGTCGTGGACCGGTTTTTTCAACGAACCTCCGGACACCGACGGCATTGTGCGTCGCGCGACACTTCTCCTGCCTTATGGACGTTCCGCGGATCCCGCTCAGTGGGACCTCTATCCCTCGCTCGATATCATGGCCGCCCGCGCTTTGATGGCTCCGGAAGCGCAAGATACCAATCTCTTCTACGGCCCGGTCGGGATAGCGCGCATCGATTTTGGCAAAAAACTTTCGCTGCGGACGGACGGCCTTGGACAAATGCTGATCAACTACCAGGGACCTTGGGGAACTTTTCACCACTATTCCATTGCGGATGTTCTCCAGAAAAAAATCGACCCCGAAAAGTTCAAGGGAAAACTGGTGCTCATTGGAGCAACCGCCACGGGGATCGGCGATTTACGCGCGACACCTTTTGGGGGTACGAATTATCCCGGCGTGGAAATCCATGCCAATGCCATCGACAACATCCTCAATAATCGCTTCATCAAGCGAAATGCCAGCTCCGCTCTGATCGACGCGCTTCTCATATTCACGTTCGGCATTCCGGTCGGTATCTGGATGGCCCTGGTCCAGCCGCGCTGGATGTGGTTCGGCGCAGGCTTGCTCATCCCGCTCGCCGCCGTGGATTATGGAGCCTTCCTGCACGGCTGGTGGCTCAATTTCACGGTGCCGGCGATGACGCTTACGGGCAACGTGCTGCTCGTCTCGCTCTATCGCGCGCTCGTTGAGGAAAAGGAGAAGCGCAAGGTGCGCACAGAATTCGGCAACTACCTGAGCCCCGAGGTGGTTCGCCGCCTTCTCGTCGATCCCCGCCTCGTTGACCCCAAAAAAACCGACATTACTGTCATGTTCAGCGATATTCGCGGCTTCACTACCATCTCCGAAAAACTCGACGCCCAGGAGCTCGCCCTCTTCCTCAATCAATACCTCTCCGACATGACGCGCATTGTCTTCAATCATCACGGCACGCTCGACAAATACATCGGCGACGCAGTGATGGCCTTCTGGGGTGCGCCGTTTGAAGAGCCGGGCCACGCCACAAAAGCGTGCAACGCGGCGCTGGAAATGATTCAGCGCGTTCGTGAACTACAAAAGCAGTGGGAAGCCGAGGGCAAGCCGAAACTCGAAATCGGCATCGGCCTCAACACCGGTGTCGTCAGCGTTGGCAGGATGGGCTCTTCCCTTCGCCGTGGCTACACCGCTATCGGCGACGCCGTAAACCTTTCTTCACGGCTCGAGGGACTCAACAAGGATTACGGTACGCACATCATCGTGAACGAGACGACCTACCAAGCCGTCAAGGATGACGGCTTTGTTTTTCGGGAGCTGGACTTGATGCGCGTCAAGGGCAAGGTGCAACCTGTCACGATCTATCAACTGATGGGCCGCCAAGCCGATTTCGATGCTGATGGCTCGTCGGAAGTAGTGCGTTCCCAAGTGCAAATGTTTGGCCATGCTCGAGAGCTCTATCGCACCCGCCAATGGGCGGCCGCGCAGAGTGCCTTTCAGGAATTCCTCGACAAGTGGCCGGCCGACGGCCCCTCTCGGATGTACTGGAAGCGGTGCCAGGAATATCTCTTCGACGAGCCGCCGGCAAGTTGGGATGGCGTCTTCATCATGACGCACAAGTAGCCTGCGGCCGCCGGATCGCGCGTTACTGCTTTTCCACTTCGCTCCTTGAATTCATCGCATCGATTCTTTTCACGAATCTGTCCGGCCCTGGTGTCCACGGGCGGCGGACTTGATTGTGACCCGCTTCAGAACGGGAGCATCCAAAAAAGGTAAAATGGAACCCGCACGGCTCCGGTCAGGAGACTGTCTAAGAGAGAAGCATTTAGCCGCCGCCTGCCTCCGCACTCGAATCGCCCGGAGCGGCTCACGAAGTGGCCAAAAATGGGACCCCTTCGAGGCCCGTTGCAGGCATGCGAGTCGGTCCGGCAAAATAGCGTGTTTCCTGCGGGGGCGTACCCGAACAATCGGCTCCGGGAATCTAACAGCCAGGAAGCGTGACGGAAGTACCGGGTCAGATCGTGCGCCTGGATAAATAGCCTTTTAGAGGGAATTTGGAAACTCCATGTGGATAGTCCGATTAGCGCTCGCGCGACCCTACACCTTTGTGGTCCTCGCTCTCGTCGTTGTTCTACTGACGCCCGTGGTGCTCATGCGCACGCCGACGGACATCTTCCCGGACATCAATATTCCGGTGATCAGCCTCGTCTGGAAATACACAGGTCTCGAACCTCTCGAGATGGAGCAGCGCATCACTTCCAACTCCGAGCGCGCCGTGACCACCCTGGTCAACGACATCGAGCATATCGAGTCCATTTCCATTGACGGAACCAGCGTCGTAAAAATCTACTTTCAGCCCAATGCAAATATTCAAACGGCCCTGGCCCAAACTACCGCGATCGTCCAAACCATTTTGAGGAACTTCCCCCCCGGCACAACAGCTCCTCTGGTGTCCATCTTCTCCGCTTCCACCGTCCCCGTCATCCAGATTGGCTTGACCAGCGACAGTTTGAGCGAGCAGCAGCTCTTCGATTTCGGAAACAATTTTATTCGAACGCAGCTCGCCACCGTACAAGGCGCGGCTCTTCCCTATCCTTACGGCGGAAAACAACGCGATATTTCGGTGGACATCGATTCCGCCGCGCTGCAGTCCAAGGGACTCTCGCCCGTGGACATCGTAAATGCAATCAACGAGCAGAACCTGATCCTGCCCACGGGGACCGTTAAACTCGGCCCGCTCGAATACTTCGTCGAACTGAACGGGAGCCCTTCGAGCATCGAGGGCCTGAACAATCTGCCCATCAAAACCGTCCATGGCGCCACGATTTACATGAAAGACGTCGCTCATGTTCGTGATGGATTCAGCCCGCAGACCAATATCGTCCGTATGAACGGGCAACGCGGCGTGCTGATGAGCGTCTATAAAACCGGAGGCGCCTCGACTCTCGATATCGTCGATCGCGTCAAGAAGGTATTGCAGGACTACTCCTCTTCCTTGCCGGAAAGCCTCCACCTCACCACTTTTTTCGACCAATCCGTATTTGTTCGCGCTTCGATTCAGGGAGTTTTGCGGGAGGCGCTGATTGCGGCCTGCTTGACCGCCTTCATGATTTTGCTCTTTCTCGGAAACTGGAAGAGCACCCTGATTATAGCTGTCTCCATTCCCCTTTCGATTCTGGTCAGCATTCTTATGCTCAGCGCCCTGGGGGAAACGATCAACATCATGACTCTCGGCGGTTTGGCCCTCTCCGTCGGCATCCTGGTGGACGATGCCACAGTGGGAATTGAAAATATCAACCGCTTTCTCGCCATGGGTGAAGAACCGATCCAGGCCATTCTCAACGGCTCTCAGCAAATTGCCATTCCCGCTTTTGTTTCCACCCTTAGCATTTGCATCGTCTTTATTCCCATGTTTTTCCTCTCTGGAGTCGCGAAATTCCTCTTCGTGCCGCTGGCCGAAGCCGTCATCTTCGCCATGCTGGCTTCTTATGGCTGGTCGCGAACCATCGTCCCCACCATGGCCATGTATCTCCTCAGTAGCGAAGACGAGTACCACGCCAAAGAACGCGCTGGTCAAAAACAAGGCTTCTTGCGGCGTTATCAGAAGGGATTCGAGCATGCCTTTGAAAAATTCCGCGAAGGCTACCGCCGCTGGTTGACCTCGGCCCTGGACCGATCCGGGTTGTTCGCAGCATTCTTTCTGGGATTCTGCGTGCTCTCCGCCGGCCTCGTCGGCCTTCTCGGCAGGGATTTCTTCCCCGCGATCGACGCCGGACAGATTCGATTGCACTTCCGCGCCCGCACCGGACTGCGCATTGAGGAAACTGCCCGCCTCGCCGACGAGGTGGACTCCGCCATTCGCCAAATCATTCCTCCCCAGGAACTGCAGACGATTCTCGATAATCTTGGCGTCCCTTACAGCGGCATCAATCTCAGCTACAGCAACTCCGGCACCTTTGGCACTTCCGACGCCGAAATCATGGTGCAATTGAAAGACGAGCGCGGAAAACCCACCGAGGCTTACATCAATGATCTCCGCAGAAAACTCCCTCAGATGTTTCCCGGGGTTCAGTTTTTCTTCCAGCCAGCGGACATCGTCACGCAAATCTTGAACTTTGGAACTCCAGCTCCCATCGATGTTGCGGTAACTGGAGCGGACCAGGCCGGCAACTATGTGGTGGCGGAAAAGCTTGCGAATGAGATTCGGCATATCCCTGGAGCCGTCGACGTTCACGTGCAGCAGGCCTTCGACGCGCCTGCTCTCCACATGGATGTGGACCGCAGCCGCGCTCAATCCATTGGTCTTCAGGCCAGGGACGTGGCTCAGAATCTTCTTGTTTCGCTAAGTTCCAGCTTTCAGACTGCGCCGGCTTTCTGGCTGGACCCCAAGAACGGGGTCAGCTACACCGTGGCCGTGCAATCCCCTCAATACCGCGTGGACAGCTACCAAGCGCTGGAAAACACACCAGTGACCGGCGCCTCGCCTGGCACCCCGCCTCAAATCCTCGGAAATCTCGTGAACATCACCAGCACCGCGCGGCAGGCGGAGATCTCTCATTACAATGTGCAACGCATGATTAACGTCTACGCCGCGGTGGACGGCCGGGACCTCGGCAGTGTCTCCAGCGAAGTGCTCAAGCGTGTGGATGCTGTGAAGAGCGAACTGCCGCGAGGCAGCCACATTGTAGTTCGCGGCCAGGTGCAGACTATGCTCTCCTCATTTCGTGGATTGGGGTACGGCTTGCTCGGCGCAATCGTTCTCGTCTATCTGCTGATCGTCGTGAACTTCCAATCGTGGCTGGATCCTTTCATCATTATCGCCGCGTTGCCGGGGGCTCTCGCCGGTATTTGCTGGATTTTGCTGCTGACCCATACCACTCTCAACGTTCCCTCTCTTACGGGAACGATCATGTGCATGGGCGTGGCCACGGCTAACAGCATCTTGTTGGTCTCTTTCGCGCGGGAACAAATGAGCGAAGGCAAATCCGCTCGCGAGGCCGCGCTGCAAGCTGGCTTTGTGCGCATGCGGCCTGTGCTGATGACCGCGCTCGCCATGATTATCGGCATGGTACCCATGGCCATCGGCCTCGGAGAGGGCGGCGAACAGAACGCTCCCCTGGGGCGCGCCGTGATTGGCGGGCTGCTCTTCGCTACTTTTGCCACCCTCTTTTTTGTACCTTGCGTCTTCTCCATGATTCATGGACGGCGCGAGCGGAGAAAGCACCGGGGCGAATCCCCATCCCACGCGCTGGCCTGAATCAGGAAGGTTTTGCTGAAGTGGCGGGCACCAGAAAATGAAGGAAGGCGGATCACAGATGGAATCTGAGCGGGGAGGGCAACAGGCGGCGAAGGGCAGCCCGTTGTTCACATACTTCATCGGCGGCGTGCTCGTCCTTGTGATCCTGGGCGCGTTCACGCTTTTCCAGCGCCGCGCGCAATATCATGCCTTGGCCGAGGAAACCGAGACGCTGGCCATCCCTACCGTCGCCGTCATCCATCCCACAAGCGAAGTCGGCCAGGAAGACCTCGTGCTCCCAAGCACGCTCCAGGCCTACGTGGATTCACCGATCTATGCCCGCACGAATGGATACCTGAAGAAGTGGTACCACGATATTGGAAGCCGCGTGGCCAAGGGCGAGTTACTGGCGGACATTGACACCCCCGAAGTCGATCAGCAACTTTCGCAGGCGCGCGCCGATCTCAACACCGCCCAGGCAAACGCAAATCTCTCGAAAATTACCGCGACGCGGTATCAAGACCTCCTCAAAACGGACGGCGTCTCCAAACAAGAAGTGGATAATGCCGTCGGGGATTATGAAGCAAAGGCGGCTAGCATGAAGTCCGCCGAAGCCAATGTGCGCCGGCTCGAGGAACTGGAGTCCTTCAAACACGTTTACGCGCCGTTCAGCGGCGTCATCACGCGCCGCA
Organism: uncultured Acidobacteriota bacterium; assembly: GCA_963824515.1. GTDB lineage: Bacteria > Acidobacteriota > Terriglobia > Acidiferrales > UBA7541 > Acidiferrum. The sequence goes on along the minus strand of CAWGPN010000006.1, from coordinate 442,269 downwards.
ATATCGACATTGGAACGCTGATTAACGCCGGCAATGGCGGCGCCCAGCAGGAACTTTTCACCCTTGCTCAGACAAATCCCATTCGCGTCTATGTGAGCGTCCCTGAAATGTACTCGCCATCGGTCCGCGCGGGACTGGGAGCCTATCTCGAGTTGGCGCAATATCCGGGGCAAACTTTCCAGGGCAAAGTCGTGCGCACCGCCGAATCCATCGATCCCAGTACAAGAACGCTGTTGACGGAAGTCGACGTGCCGAACAAGCGTGACCAGCTCTTTCCCGGCGGCTACGCTCAGGTGCATTTGCAGGTGAAAGTCGCGGCTCCCCGTGTGCAAGTGCCCGTGAACGCCTTGCTCTTCCGCGCGGAGGGCTTGCGCGCCGTGGTTGTGGACTCCAGCCACAAGATTCATCTCCGCCCCCTCACCATCGGGCGAGACTTCGGAACAAGCTTGGAAGTCTTGCAAGGCCTCCAGCCCAGCGACTGGATCGTGGTCAATCCCCCAGATTCCATCGAAGAAGGCCAAAACGTTCGCGTTAAAGAAACCCCGCAAGCCCCTGGCCCGGTACAGCCAGATGCGGATGGCACCCCCGCCCCTGCACCTCATCCCGCTCCTCCAGCAAAGAGTGGAGCGCCCGGAGCCAAGCGGTAATGTTGCGGCCGAAATCTTCTCTGACTTTGCTTTTTGCTGCGGGAATGGTTCTGCTTCTCGCGGGATGCACGGTTGGGCCCAAATACGTGCGGGCCACGGCGCCAACGTCGGCGAAGTGGGACGTTTCGGCTCCCTGGCGGCAAAGCGCTCCAATGGACGCCATACCCAAGGGCGAGTGGTGGAGCGTTTTTCACGACGACGAGCTGAGCGGTCTGGAGAAAGACGCCCTCGCGGCGAATCAGACCCTGCAAGCAGCCATGGGAAATTACAATCAGGCGCGCGCCGCAGCCGCCCTTCAGGTCGCCGCGAATTTCCCGACTTTCGGCGTCTCTCCAAGCGCCCAGCGCCAACGGCTTTCCGGCAACCGCCCGGCGATCGGCTCGGCTGTTTCCTTGCAGCCCGTTACGCAAAACAACTTCACGCTGCCTTTCACCGTAGGCTACGAAGCGGATCTCTTTGGCCGGCGCCGCAGGACCATCGAAGCCGCCGAAGCTTCCTACCAGGCCAGCGCTGCGGACCTCGAAAATGTCCGGCTCGTCATCACCGCCGATCTCGCCGGAGACTACTTCACGCTTCGCCAACTCGATACTGAGCTTGGAATTCTAAACCGCACCGTGGACACGCTGCAGCGTGGTTTGCAACTTGTGGTTTCGCGCCACAATGGCGGAGTTGCTTCGGGACTCGATGTCGCTGAGGAAGAAACTCTGCTGCAAACGACCCGGACCCGGGCAACGCTTCTGCTGCAACAGCGAAAGCAGTTTGAAAATGCCATCGCCGTCCTCGTCGGCAAGCCCGCGCCAGACTTTCACATTCCGAGCAAAGAACTGAACGCCGAGCCACCCTCGCTCGATGTCGGTCTTCCTTCGGATTTGCTCGAACGACGCCCCGACATCGCCCAAGCCGAACGTCAGATGGCCGCCGCCAACGCGCAAATCGGAATCGCGAAAGCCGCATACTATCCTTCTCTCAATTTGTTTGGGGGCGGCGGCTGGCAGGCTGCGGACATCTTGAAGCTGGCGAATGCCGCCAGTACTTTCTGGGCCGTGGGCGCGAACGTGGCCGAAACCATTTTCACCGGCGGCGCTCGCCGCGCGCAGGTCGAGTTCGCCAAATCCGGCTACGACGTGAGCGTCGCGAATTACCGCCAGTCCGTGCTCTCAGCTTTCCAGGAAGTGCAGGACGATGTTACCGGACTCTCTGTACTCGAACAGGCTCGCAATACGCAGCAGCTCGCCGTCGATGCCGCCCGCCGCACTCTGGATATTTCCGTCGATCGCTACAAAGGGGGCTTGGTCAGCTACCTGGATGTCGTTACCGCGCAGCAAAACCTGCTCGCCAACGAACAGGAAGCGGCCATCATTCAAGGCCAGCGTCTGGTCACCAGCGTTCTCCTGGTCAAAGCGCTCGGTGGTGGGTGGGACGCTTCCAGCCTCGCGGCGATTCAAGTCAAGCCCAAGCTGAAGGATATTGCCGCGCCCTGACTATTCCCCCCTCCGCAGCTCGCGTCGGCACTCTCCCTTGCTTTGGGTTCAACCATTGACAACAGGTCGCATTTTTCGTATAGGTAGAACTTCTAGGCTTAAGAGTAGAACTTCTAGGTATCCATATGGCTGAAGAAAAATCCGAGTTACTCAAGGGCACTCTTGACATGCTCATCCTCAAGATTGTCGCGCTCGGCCCCATCCATGGCTATGCGATCTCCCAGCGCCTGCAGCAGATCTCGAAGGATTTCTTTCAGGTCCCCCAAGGCTCGCTCTATCCCGCGCTTCACCGCCTCGAAGACCGCGGTTGGCTCGCCGCCGACTGGGGCGAATCCGAAACCGGCCGCGACGCCAAATTTTATACGCTCACGCATAAGGGCCGCCGTCAACTCGAGACCGAACTCGTTTACTGGGAGCGTCTCTCCGACGCCGTGGCTCTCATCCTCCGGACTGCCGAATAGGAGGTGCCTCCGTGCATTGGCTCAGTCGCATTTTTCGCAAAGAGCAATCCGAAAAACAGCTCGACGCCGAGCTTCGCTTCCACCTCGAAAAACAATGTAACGATTACGTTGCTGCCGGCATGTCTCCCGAAGAAGCCCGCCGCCGCGGCCGTCTCGAGTTCGGCGGCCTCGAATCCATTAAACAACAAACGCGCGAATCGCGCCGCGGGAATCTGGTCGAAACCTTTTTGCGGGATTTGCGTTACGCCATCCGCAATCTTCGCAGGGACCGACGCTTCGCCTTCATCGCCATTCTTGCTTTGGCTCTCGGTATTGGCGCCTCCACGGCAGTCTTCAGCGTCGTCTACAGCGTATTCTTCGATGGACTTCCCTACAAGAACTTCGACAGATCGGTTGTTCTTGGAATTCAAGATTTGGCAAGCACTGGTAGAAAAAAAGTTCGTTCTTACTTCTCGCTCCCTGAGATTCGGGCCATCCGTGAACAGAATCATGTGTTCGAGGATGTCATCGCCTACGCCAGCATGCGACCCACATACAACGATGGCAAATCCATCCGATTTTTCTCATGGGGAGCCGTAGTAACACCAAATACGTTCGACTACCTGGGTGTTCCGCCGCTGCTGGGCCGAGCGATCTCGCAGGAAGATGGCAGGCCCGGCGCTCCGCCCGTGTTCGTAATGAACTATCGGCTCTGGCGGAAGGCATTTAATAGCGATCCCAAAATCCTTGGCACGACTTTCATCCTTAACCGCATTCCGACCACCCTCATCGGAATCATGCCATTGCAGTTCAACGCCTTCGATGCGAACTTCTGGCTCCCAGCCACTCCTAACTACGGCCAGCTCCAGTTGATGGCACGACTTAAGCCTGGTGTAAGCGCCCGGACCGCCGCGGCGGACCTGAATGCCATCGCGCACAGCCTGCATAAACCGAATCCCGGAGGAATTTTTCCTGAGGAAAAGTTCGCGTTCATATCGCAGACGTTTCTCGACAGTCTTATTGGAAATTTCAGGAAAACACTCTATGTGTTGCTCGCCGCAGTCTTGCTGTTGTTTCTGATCGCCTGCAGCAACGTTGCGAATCTTTTGCTAGCTCGCGCCATGGTCCGCGAACGGGAAATTGCTGTGCGCGCCACTCTCGGCGCAACCAGCGGCAGGCTCATCCAGCAGTTGTTGGTGGAAAGTTTCTTCCTCGCAGCTGCGGCGACCGCAACCGGCTGCGTTATGGCATACCTCGGATTGAAGGTAGTCGTCGCATTGATTCCCGTCGGCACCCTGCCCGAAGAAACCGTCATTCGCATGAATGCGCCAGTCCTTCTTCTAACCGTCGGCCTGACTTTCTTGACGACCATCTTCTGCGGCCTCGCTCCCGCAGTCCATGTCGTGCGCAATTGTTTGCAACTTCATCTCACGACCGCCGCCAAAGGAGCGACCGGGAGCTCTCGGCATGGCAAGCTTCGCTCCGGCTTAGTGATCGGTGAAGTAGCGCTGTCGATCGTCCTGCTGATCGGGGCCGGCCTTTTGATTCGCAGCTTCCTCGTGCTCACTCGTGTGGACCTGGGGTTCGATCCCAAGAATGTTCTTTACTTTGAGCTTAACCTGCCGCCAACGTACAACACCGATGTTCCCGGCACACTTGAAAAGAAAAATGTGCTGACGCGTCAACTTCTTGGGCGCATGCGAACTCTCCCTGGCGTTATTTCTGTTGCTGAAATGACAGCCGATCCACCGCCGTTGGAGTACCAGACCAGCGACACCATTATCCCCGGCAAACCTCACACCGAGCCTTGGGAGACTAGACTGGAAATGTGCAGTGATGGTTATTTTCAAACGCTCGGGTTGCCATTGCTCCGCGGTCGCTTCTTTTCCGGAGACGATGTGGCTGCGGCACGCGATGTGATGGTGGTCAACGAAGCTTTTTCCCGCCAGTATTTTCCCGGCGAGAACCCACTCGGCCAGAAAGTCAAATTGGACATCTTTGACAAGCCGTATTTCGCTGCCGCCGCGCCGCATGACACATATTTCGTCATTATTGGAATTGTCCGCGACTTCAAGACGCGCGGTTATGACAATCCGTCCTGGCAGTCTTTCCCGCAAGCCTTTGTCCCCTACAGTGTCGCGGGGTTTAACTGGCGAGTCTTCATGGCCAGGACCTCCGTAGATCCTGCCTCGCTCTTGAAGCACATGGGCCGGGAAGTCCGGGCGCTCGATCCCGGAGTGCAGATTTCGACGTCTGGGACGCTCGAGGGCTCACTGCGCGAGTTTTACCGTGGTCCGCAATTTCAGCTTGTGACGCTGGCAAGTTTCGCCGGCATCGGATTGGTCCTCGTTGTCATCGGCATTTTCAGCGTGATGGCCTACACCGTCTCGCTGCGCACCCAAGAATTCGGCATTCGCATGGCCCTCGGCGCGCAGCACGGTGACGTGCTAAAAATGGTTCTCAAGAACGGGCTGGCACTGCTTGCCGCCGGCGCAATCATCGGCTTAGCCATCAGCCTCGCGTTAACGCGTTTCATCGCCAGCCAAGTTTGGGGTGTTTCTCTGACAGACCCCTGGACCTTCGCGGCAGTGGTCGCACTCGTAGTCGCAAGTGGTTTGGTCGCGTGTTTCCTGCCCGCGAGCCGAGCCACTCGCATCGATCCTCTCGTAGCTCTGCGTTATGAATGAGCGGCTAAAACTCTCCGTGGGCGCCGAGACTTCGTCATTTCCGGCATGTCTCCCGAAGAAGCCCGCCGCCGCGCCTCCCGGGTCGATCCCATGGTCGCCTTACGCTACGAATGACCTCCCTAGCCCGGCGGCCAGCGGAATTGACGGCCGCCTAGCAGGTGCAGATGGAGATGGAAGACGGACTGGCCTGCGCCGGTGCCGTTATTGAAGACCGTGCGGTAGCCTGACAGAAGATTGCGTTCGCGGGCGAGTTGCGCGGCAACAAGGTGCAGCTTGCCGATGATGGCCTGGTCTTCCGGCGTCGCGTCATCGAGCGAAACGAAATGTTTGCGCGGGCACAACAAAATGTGCGTGGGCGCTTGCGGGCTGATGTCCTCAAAGGCGAAAATCTCAGGATCTTCGTAAACGATTTTTGACGGAATTTGTTTCGCGGCGATCTTGCAGAACAGGCAGTCAGCGCTCATCGGTGGCTCCCCGCAACTTGCTCGGCAAAAAGAATAGCCGCAAACCTGTGCGCATAAAAGAGCGAACTATATAACCGCAACCGTAGGGGCACGATATATCGTGCCCCTACCGCTGATCATCGAGGCGCACGACGAACGGCGTGAATCCCTCGCGGTCGCGAAGTTTTTCGCCGAATTGCCGCGCGGCATCCTCGCCGGAAATCTTGCCGACGCGCACACGATAATAAGTTCCATCCGGCGAATCGTATTGCTGAATGAAAATCGGCGAATACGAAAGATTCAAGCGGTCGCGCAACCGTTGCGCGTTCGCCGGATCGCGGAACGCGCCGACCTGCACCGTGAAGTACCCGGCTGTGGGATCGACGCCCGGCGTAATCACTTCTACGCGCACGGGCACCACGCCCGGCCCGACGGAATCGATCTGGCGTGCCGCGGCACGGGAAAGATCGATGATGCGGTTTTCGACGAACGGCCCGCGGTCCGTGATGCGCACGACCGTCGACTTACCGTTGTTCAGATTCGTCACGCGCACCATCGTGCCGAACGGCAGAGTGCGATGCGCCGCCGTCAGCTTGTCCATGTCGTAGATTTCGCCGTTCGACGCGCGCCGCCCGTCGAAGGGTACCCCGTACCAGGATGCATTGCCTTCTTCCGTATAGCCTTCGGGCGCCGGTGCAGCCGGCGCTCTGCTCCGCCTCGGCGAAGGCGAAACGGTGGCAGGTGCCGGCTCAGGTCCCACATCGGTCGCTCGCTTGCTGGATTCGATCGTCTCCGGGGAGGCGGGCGATGGCTGCGACGGTGGCGGGTTTGCGGTGACGTGGCGGGCGCCGCATCCGGCAAGCAAAGCGGAGCAAACCAGGAAGAACAGACAAAGGAAACTCGCTTGACGCTGCGTGGCCCGCAGGTAGGTCACAATCTCGCTCGAATCATGGTTGCGAAGGCGGTTTCTGCGAATTCCGCTCGGCGCGCGCCGTATTCCGGGCTTCAATCCAGGCGGCTGCTTCGGTGAGTTTTTCGGAGACTTCGCGCAAAAATTGTGCGGTACGCTTCTCCGTCTCCGGCGCGACGTCATCCTTCACAAAACTTCTCACGCGCTTGAGTTGCTCATCCACACGCTTTCCGAAATCCTCGAAACTGTTGATGTTCTTCAAGCGCGAAACCTCCTCGTCGATACGGCGGCCGAATTCCTCGAAATTGTCCATGGCGGTGCCGGCGGCTCCAGTTTCGCGGTAAAAAGCCGCGAGTTCTGTATTATAGGAACGCGGTGCGTGGGCCGCAAGGAGGAGAATTGCCCCTTTCGTATGAGTGGCAGCGGCGGTTGGAGCGCTGGAAGAACATGATGCGCGGACTTTTCGGAGGCGGCGGTGGACGGCAGCCGCGGCCGCAATTATGTCCCGCGTGCGGCTCGCTTGTGGGTATCAGCGCCACGCGGTGCCACGTTTGCGGCACGAGCCTGCGTTTTTCTCTCGCGGCTTTCAGCAAAAAATTTTCGGGCGTTTTCGGCGAGCAGGAAGCACCGGTAACCACGGCGCTTCTGATCGCGAACTTTCTCATGCTTGGCGTGAGCTGGCTCTCCTATGCGGCCATCGGCAAGGGAGGCGGCTTAACCATACTGTGGGGATTGTCGGGCGAACCCCAGTATCGTCTGGGCGCGAGTTTTCCTTTCTCGATCTTTTACCTGCATGAGTGGTGGAGACTGGTGACTGCGCAGTTCCTGCATGGTGGGCTGATCCACATCGGTTTCAACATGATGGCGCTGATGCAGATTGGTCCGGCGGTGGAAGAGGTGTACGGATCCGCGCGCTACTTGTTTCTGTATATCATTACCGGCGCTTTTGGGTATCTGCTGAGCGCGGGCACCGGCCATTTCTCGCTGGGGGCCAGCGCCGGGCTGCTCGGGCTGGTCGGCGTGATGCTGGCGATCACCACCAAACGTGGCGGAACACAGATGCGCGAGCTGCGCTCGAAGCTAATCACCGCGATCGTCATTCTGTTCGTCCTGGGGTTTTCAGGGTTTATGGCCATGGACAATTGGGCGCACGGCGGCGGCCTGGCAGCAGGGTTTGTGTTGGGGAAGCTGTTTAAAGATGGACAGCCCACTACCGCAGGTGAACGCCAGAGAGCGTATGCCCTGGGATGGATTGCAGGCCTGGTGGTAGTAGTGAGTTTTGCGTTCATGCTCATGCACTATCACGATCCCACGCCTTTCCGGCAGTAGCGGCGCATCCTTCCCGGCGAGAGCATGCGTGTCGACTGTTTCGGCAAATCGTCCCGCATCGTGGTGCGATTCCCGCACTCTGTGCGAGAATGGGATTTACGGCTGGCAAATGGATCCGCACTCCATTGTGGTAGTGAGCTTACACTCGCCCAAGGAAAAGGTCTGGGGCGAGCTTTTGGACATTAACCCTTCCGGAGTTACGCTGCGCGGAATCGATTTGAATTCCTTCGATCATTTTATCCGGCAAATCAACGAACCGGACGGCGAGCGCATCGGGCTGCCCACCATTTTCTTCCCGATGAACCGCGTCGAACGCGTTTCTCTCGATGAGCCGACCGGATCGATCCCTTCGATGAACGAGCTTTTCGCGCGCAAAATCGGAAGAACGCTTGCCGACTATCTTTCGCAATTCGCGTGAGCTCGTTCACACGGTGCAATTTCCATGATAGGGTGGGCGGCCTGAACGGCGCGACCTTCGACTGCGATGAAAGACCACATCTGGACGGTTCCCAATCAAATCACGCTGTTGCGCCTCGGCTTTTTGCCCTTTTTCCTGATTCTGATTTCTTACGAAAATTACAAGTGGGCGTTGCTGGTGCTCGTCGTGGCGGGCCTTTCGGACGGAATCGACGGCTTGCTTGCGCGCAGCCTGAATCAACGGTCGACTCTCGGCGCGTATCTCGATCCCATCGCCGATAAGCTTTTGCTCTCTTCCTCCTTTATTATTCTGGCGTTCAAAAAGAAGATTGCCTGGTGGCTGACTATCATCGTCTTCAGCCGCGACATACTAATTCTGGTCGTGGCTGTGGTAATCCTGCTCATCTCCGGTTACCGGCCGTTTCCGCCGAGCATTTTTGGCAAGATGACCACGGCTTTTCAGATCATTTTGGTCTTCACCGTCGTGTTTTCCGCAGCGTTTCCACACATCCACCTCGGAGAATCTATTCATTTGCTTGTGTATTGCGTCACTTTTTTCAGTATTTTCTCTGCATTTCATTATTCATTTGGCACTGCACGAACTTTGAGCAGTTCCACCTCTCCGCCGGAAAACCCTTAAGAAAAAACGTTTACAAAGAGTACGCCGAGGACACAGAGAGCACAGAGAGCAGAGTTCTGATCACACGTGCATTGGTTTCGGGCCGCCTGCCGGAATCACCAATTTTGGTTCCGTCAGCGATTGGACCTGCTTGAGTGTGGCGTCTGCCGCCAGTTCGCGGAGTACGAGGCCGTCGGGAGTGACGTCGATGAAGGCAAGTTCCGTGACGATGTGGTCGACCACTTCGACGCCGGTGAGCGGCAGGGTGCATTTTTTCAGGATTTTCGGCTTGTTGTCGCGCGTGGCGTGCTCCATGGCGATGAAGACGCGCTTGGCGCCGGCGACGAGATCCATCGCGCCGCCCATGCCTTTGAGCATTTTGCCGGGAATGGCCCAATTTGCGAGAGTTCCCTTCTCATCGACCTGGAGTGCGCCTAGAACAGTGAGATCCACGTGGCCACCGCGAATCATGGCAAAGGAATCGGCCGAGGAGAAAAACGCCGTCCCGGGAAGTTCGGTTACAGTTTCTTTTCCTGCGTTGATGAGATCGGGATCAACTTCGGATTCAAGCGGATACGGCCCAACACCGAGTATACCGTTTTCGGATTGCAGAATGACGTCCATGCCTCTGGGGACGAAGTTGGCGACAAGCGTGGGCATGCCAATGCCGAGATTGACGTAATAGCCGTCGCGCAATTCCGACGCGATCCGCCGTGCAATCCGTTCCCGTTTTTGTTCGTCAGTCAGCGCCATGGTTGCCTCGGATTTATTTCAGCTTGATCAGCTTAGCTAGCAAAGCAAACAAAGGCAGGTAAAGGGCAAAAATCACCAGTCCTAGAGTCACGAGCAGCAAGATGAACGCCCTCGCGCTAAGGACCAACCTGCGACGCAAGTCGGGGACCGAGGTTTCTTTCCAAATCACAAATAGCGCCAGGCCGAAGAAAAGCAGACGGAAAGGCCAGCCGCGCGTGTCGAGCAAGAAACGGGTCATCCAGGGCAAGCGAACTTCCAACCCCTGGAACATAGCGGCAAATGGCTCAAGTACGACCCCCGACAGCAGACCAAGGGCTACAGACAAAAGGGCTACTACCACTGTGGCAAACAAAGAAAAGACCGAACCCATTTGGCTTTGAGAATGAGTTTGGACACTCACAGCGGCCTCGCGTTCATGGCTTGCGCACCGTGCGGCGCTCGATGCGCTTTTCGTATTTGGGACCTTGCAAGATGGCGTCTACGAAGATGCCGGGCGTGTGAACTTGATCCGGCGGGAGCTGGCCCAGCTCGACTAATTCTTCCACTTCGGCGATTACGTAGTCGGCGGCGGTGGCCATCATGGGATTGAAGTTGCGGGCTGTCTTGCGATAAATGAGATTGCCCCAGCGGTCGCCTTTCCAGGCTTTGATGAAGGCGAAATTGCCGCGGATGGCGCGTTCGAGGACGTACTGGCGTCCGTCGAAATCGCGAGTTTCTTTTCCTTCGGCGACCATGGTTCCGAAACCCGTGGGCGTGTAGAAGGCGGGAATGCCTGCGCCGCCGGCGCGGAGACGCTCGGCAAAAGTGCCTTGCGGATTGAGTTCGACCTGCAATTCGCCGCTCATGACTAACTGCTCGAAGAGTTTGTTTTCTCCGACGTAGGTCGAGACCATTTTCTTGACTTGGCGATTTTGGAGGAGAACGCCGATGCCGAAATCGTCCACGCCGGCATTGTTACTGATGATGATGAGATCCTTGGTGCCTTTTCGGCGGACAGCGGCGATGAGGTTTTCCGGAATGCCGCAGAGGCCGAAGCCACCCATGAGGATGGTGGCGCCGTCTTGCAAGTTGGCGATGGCGGCGTCGGCGGAGGGGATTCTTTTGTCCATACTAAAGGCCCAGGTAGCGTTTTGGAAAAGCGCACAGGCTGAAGCCTGTGCCACTCGCGATGCGCTTGTCCGAGTTGGCTGCTGGCAACGGAGGCAGTGTACTGCAAGAAGAAGCAAGGACGTAAGAAAGTACAGCAGTGACGAGCCTCGGGTGAGGCCTACTGAAACTTGGAGGCTGGTTAACCATAACTGACGCCCACACCTACTTTTTTGTAAGTGTTGCATCTAAAGGACTTAGTCGACCTATAAGTGATTTAGAATCAACACATACAGGGACCTGCGTAGTCGCTGATTCTAATACGGTTGGCGCAGGCGATTTGGGTCAGTTTCTTGGTCCAGATTTGCGCCCCATAGCTCGACCCTTCTAGCGCTGTCCGGCTGGGGGCAAAAAAAATGGCGGCTGATAGCCGCCGACCGGTCTCGGTTTGCATGCTTTGACCTGAGCTAAGGATGAGTCATTAGGCAGTAATTGTCAAGAAGATAATACTGGAATTGAGGAGAAATGGACGGTGGCACAGAATGAGAGGGTGAAAGTCAGGAGCAGTTTTGTGCTGAGCGTGCCGGGGCAGGAGGCTACACATAGTCTCGGCAGACCAGCAAGGAGAACCGGCAGGATCGGAGCAGGGCCAAGATATGATTGGTTTTGGTTCTGGCATAAAACAGGAAAATCGATATTATGGAGGCATTTCTTGGATGGAGAGCAGGCTTTGCCGTAAGGGAGCTTGTACAGGAAACCGGGGAAAACAGTTCCCGCGCAGGGCTGGAGTTCAATCGGTCGAGGATGGTTCAACATGACAATCAATGAATTGGGGATAAAGCAACGGGGGAAGTTGGCCGTGTGGATGGCGCTGGCGGTTGCGGGCGTCGTGTGCGCAGCTCTAGGAACGGGCAAAGCCGTTTTTGCGCAGCACCGGATGCACAATCACCATCTGCAAGGGGCGACGCCGAAGCATCCCTGGATGAACACCAGTCTATCGCCGGATGAGCGAGCGGATATGGTGTTGAAGGAGATGACACTCGACGAAAAGATTCTTCTGTTGCACGGACAAGGCATGCCGGGATGGCCGAAAGAAGTGCAGAATCCGCATCCGGAGCTGGGAAATGGCGGGGCGGGATTCATTATGGGGATACCGCGACTGGGGATTCCGTTTGTACAGATGAGCGATGCGGCGTATGGAGTACGAAGCAGCGCGGAGAATGGCAGGTATTCGACGGCGTTGCCTTCGGATGTTGGAGCGGCAGCGAGCTGGGATCCGGAAGCGGCGTGCGCGTATGGGACGGTGATTGGGAAGGAACTGCGCGCGCAGGGATACAACATGACTCTTGGCGGCGGCGTGAATTTGACGCGCGAGCCGCGAAATGGAAGAACGTTCGAATATTTGGGAGAAGACCCGGTCCTGGCAGGGACGCTGGTGGGCAACGTGATGAAGTGCGAGCAGGAGCAGCACGTGATTGGAGACATTAAGCACTACGCGCTGAACGACCAAGAGAGCGGTCGGAACGAAGTGAATGTGATCATCGGCAAGCGAGCGATGCGGGAGAGCGATTTACTGGCGTTTGAGATTGGCGTGGGGATCGCGCAGCCAGGCGCGGTGATGTGCTCGTACAACGCGGTGAACGGCGATTTTGCGTGCGAGAACAAGTATTTGCTTACCGATGTGTTGAAAAAGGATTGGGGATTTAAGGGATTTGTTCTGTCGGATTGGGGAGGAACGCTGAGCACGATCAAAGCGTCGGCAGCGGGACTGGACAATGAAGAGCCGGTGGATGAGTTTTTTGGCGCGAAGTTGAAAGCGGCGGTGGAGGCGGGAAAGGTTTCGCAAGCGGAACTGGACGACCATGTCCGGCGAGTGCTGCGGTCGGAGTTCGCGTGCGGCCTGGTCGATCACCCGATTCAGAAGAGCGTGGTGGACGTGATGGGCGACCTTGCGGCGGCGCGGAAGATAGAGGAAGGAAGTGCCGTGCTGCTGAAGAACGAAGGCGGGCTGCTGCCCTTGAACGCCGCGGCGGTGAAGTCGATTGCGGTAATCGGGCCGCACGCGGATGTAGGGATGATGTCCGGCAGCGGCTCGGCGCAGGTGGACGCGCCGGGTAGGCCGCCGGGGGGATGGTTGGCGCAAGTATGGTTCCCGCCATCACCTTTGAAAGTAGTGCAGGAAAAGTTTCCCGGGGCAAAAGTGCAGTTTGATTCGGGGGCCAATCCGGAGTCGGCGGCGGCGCTGGCGAAAAGTTCGGACGTGGCCATCGTGTTCGCGTACCAGTGGGAAAGCGAAGGGATGGACCTGGATAATTTGTCGCTGCCAGTGAAACAGGACGGAATCATCGAGGCCGTGGCGGCCGCGAACCCGAAGACGATCGTGGTGCTCGAGACAGGGACAGCGGTGACGATGCCGTGGCTGGATAAGGTGGGGTCCGTTTTGGAGGCGTGGTACGGAGGGAGCGGGGGCGCGCACGCCGTGGCAAACATTTTGGCTGGGGACGTGAACCCGAGCGGGAAGCTGGCCATGACTTTTCCGAGAAGCGTGGAGGATTTGCCGCATCCACTGCTTGTGAAGCCTACGCCAGAAGAGATGGGTGAAAAGACGGTGATGAAGACGGGGCAGGCAGAGCCGACGTTCAGCGTGCATTATGACGAGGGATTGAAGGTTGGATACAAGTGGTATGACGCGGAAAAGAAGCCGGTGCTGTTTCCGTTTGGGTACGGACTGTCGTACACGACGTTTGGCTATTCGGGATTGAAGGTGACTCCGGGGAAAGAAACGACAGTGAGCTTTACCGTCAAGAACACGGGGGGCCGCGAAGGAGCGGAAATTGCGGAAGTATATGCGGCCCTGCCGGCGAGCGCAGAGGAACCGCCGAAACGGCTGGTGGGATTCAGCAAAGTGTGGCTGAAGGCGGGAGAGAGCAAGGAAGTCAGCATAACGATCGATCCGAAATACTTGTCAATTTATGACGAGGCCGCCGATGGGTGGAAGCTGGTGCCCGGCGGTTACACGTTTATGGCCGGAGCGTCGTCACGGGACTTGCCTCTGCATGAGAAGGTCGAACTGAAATAGAAAATAGATAGAAATCCGCTCTTAGCATTCATTGGTATGGGTGTGCGCGGACAGCAAGTGCTAGAAGATTTAGGTTTTTGAGTTATGCAAACGACGCGCGACGGGCGGAGCAAACCCCGCTGCTACAAAGAGCGGAGGAGCTTGTAGAGTTCGTTGGCGGCGTCGAAATCGGCTTCGAGGTCGCGGGAGGCTAGTTTTTCGCGGAGTTCGTCGAGGCGGCGTGCGAATAGGTCGAGAGAGGCGGAGAGGACTTCCTTGTTGGTTAGAACGATATCGCGCCAGGTGGAGTAGGGGCTGCCGGCGAGGCGAAGGGAGTCGCGGAGGCCGGGGCCGGCTAGCGTGATGGGGAGACCGTTTTCGTCGAGATGATCGTAGAGAAAAGAGCCGAGAGCGACGGCGGCAAGTTGGGGGAGATGCGAGGCCAGGCCTACGGCGTAGTCGTGTTGCGTGGCACCGAGCCAGAGGGTGCGGGCGCCGATTTTTTCAAGGATTTTTGTGAAGGCGGAAACGCGCGGATCGTGACTATCGGAAGAGGCGCCGATCAGGGCGTAAGTGTTGTTGCGAAAGAGGTCAGGGTCGGCTTGAGCGATACCAGATTGTTCCCTGCCAGCCATGGGATGGCCGCCGAGGAAGAGCCTGGTGGAATGTGCAGGGAAAAGTTGGGCGGCGGATTCTGTGATGCGGACTTTGGTGCTGCAGGCATCGGTGATGAGAGCGTTCGGAGGGGCGAGGCGGGCGATTTCTGGAAGGAGATCGAGAGTGGCGCCGATGGGAAGGGCGAGGTAGACGAGATCGGCGTCGGCGAGGGCTGGAGCAAGGCCGGCGGAAAAGGCGGCGTCGAGGGCGTTGCGGGATTGGGCTTCCCTGAGGACTTCGGGGCGGTCCCAGCCGGAGATGTGCAAGTCGGTGGTGTATTTGCGGAGAGCCAGGGCGAAGGAACCGCCGATTAGGCCAGTGCCGAGGATGGTGGCGCGCTTGATGAGGTGGGTAGAGGGCATGAATCAGGCCATGCGGCGGCCGATGGCTGGGGCGATGATGCGGAGCTCGGCCATGAGTTGAGTGAAGTCGTCGGGATGGAGGGATTGGGCGCCGTCGGAGAGCGCGTGATCGGGGTCGTTGTGGACTTCGATGAGGAGGCCGTCGGCGCCTGCGGCTACGGCGGCGCGAGCCATGGGCGGAACTTTGTCGCGGCGACCGGTGCCGTGAGAAGGATCGGCGATCATGGGGAGATGCGAAAGCTTTTTGATGACGGGGATGGCGGCGATGTCGAGCGTGTTGCGAGTGTAGGTTTCAAACGTGCGAATGCCGCGTTCGCAGAGAATGACGTTGTAATTGCCACCGGAGAGGATGTATTCGGCGCTGAGGAGAAGCTCTTCCATGGTGGCGGACATGCCGCGCTTGAGGAGGACGGGCTTGCGGATTTCGCCGAGGGCGCGGAGGAGATAGTAATTCTGCATGTTGCGCGCGCCGACCTGGAAGATGTCAACGTACTCAGACATCATAGGGATTTGCGAGAGGTCCATGACTTCGCTGACGGTGAAGAGATTGAATTTGTCGGCGGCTTCGCGCATGAGCTTTAGGCCAGCTTCGCCGAGCCCCTGAAACGCGTAGGGAGATGTGCGGGGTTTGAACGCGCCAGCGCGAAGAATCTTTGCGCCGGCTTTGGCGACGCTTTCGGCGATGGTGAGAATTTGTTCGCGGGATTCGACAGAACACGGGCCGGCGGCCACGACGACTTCAGTGCCGCCGATTTTGACGCCGCGGCCGAGATCAACGATGGTGCCTTCGGGCTTGAACTGGCGGCTGGCTAGCTTGAAAGGCTGCGTGATGCGCATGACTTCGCGCACGCCTTCGAGGAGTTCGAAATCACGATGATCGAAATCGCGATGGACGCCTACGGCGCCGAGAACGGTATGCGATTCGCCGGTGGAGCGATGGACGTTGAAGCCGCTGGCGACGAGACGATCGATGACGTGCTGGATTTGCGCGTCGCTGGCGCCTTCTTGCATGACGATGACCATGAAGTTTTCCTGTTTCCTTTTCGATTGCGGCAATCATTGCGCCGCAAAGATGCCGGGCTAAAGCCCGGCGCTACAAAAGCGAAAGACTAAGAACGGACCGCCTTGGAAGGCGGTCCCTACAACCCCCGTTCTCTGCAAGGTTGCAACTAGAGATCATTCCTTGCCGCCTTTTTTGGGTTTGCCATCGGAGTGCATGGCGTCGCGTTCTGCGGCGCGGGCTTCGTCGATGATGCGTTCGAAGAGGCGGCGGATGGCGGCGTTGGTGAGCGGGCCGGGGTTGGAACGCTCGGCGTTGGCGAGGACTTCGTTTTCGCGGTCCGGCTGATAGAGCGGAATATTAGCCGCTTGTTTGAGTTTGCCGATTTCGAGGGCGCAGTGTGAGCGCTCGTTGAGAAGCTCGACGAGTTTCTTGTCGATTTCATCGATGCGGCGCCGCCAGTCGGAGAGGTTCATGGCGCAGCCTCGACGGAACGAGAAAGGCAGATTCCTCGCTTCGCTCGGGATGGCAAACCTGAGAATGGCCGCCATCGGAGATCGAGAATCATGGGGCCACCTCGCGGCGGGAGAGGCCGTGGCGGGCGGCGCCTTTCAGGGAGCGGATGCGGGCGGCGAGGGCCGTGGCGGCGGCATCGATGTTGGCAGACGTGGGATTTGCCGCGGTGGCGTATTCGATTTCGGCAACCAGTGCGGAGCCGACTACCGCGGCGTCGGCAAGGCCGCCGAGAACCGAGACGTGGCCGGGGAGCGAGATGCCGAAGCCTACGGCAATGGGAAGTTCGGTGACTTTTCGGGCGCGGCGCAGGAGGGCCGGCAGATCGTCGGGGAGAGCATCCTTTGCGCCGGTCACGCCTGTGCGGGAAATGAGATAGAGAAAACCGGAGGACGCGGCGGCGATTTTGGCGAGACGCTCGTCGGTGGATGTAGGAGCGCCGAGGAAAATCGTGTCGAGATTGTGCGCGGCGAGGATGCGGCGGTAGTCGGTGGATTCTTCGGGGGTGAGGTCAGTGATCAAGACACCGTCGGCGCTGGCGGTTGCGGCGGCGGTTGCGAAATTTTCCAGGCCCATTTGGAGGACGGGATTGTAGTAGCTGAAAAGGACAAGCGGAACTTCGGAGGATTGGCGAATGCGGCGGATTAGATCAATGACTTGCGCGAGGGTGGTGTGGGATTTCAGGGCGCGTTCGCTGGCGCGCTGAATCGTGGGGCCGTCGGCGAGGGGATCGCTGAAGGGAATACCTAGTTCGATGACGTCCGCCCCGGCCTGGGCCAGGGCCAAGACAAATTTGAGCGTAGCGTCGAGGGAAGGATCACCGGCGGTGATGTAGGCAACGATGCCGAGTTCGCCGGATGCGCGGAGGGCGGCGAATGTTTTGGAGATGCGGGTCGAGTTGGAAGATGCAGCGGCCATGGGATTTTGTTGAAGGATAAAGCTTAGAGCAGGCGGGAATAAGTGTCCATGTCCTTATCGCCGCGGCCGGAAAGATTAAGGATTACGAGGTCGCCGGGAGACATTTTGGGAGCGCGTTCGATGAGGCCGGCGATGGCGTGGGCGGATTCAAGCGCGGGGATGATGCCTTCGGTGCGGGAGAGGAGACGCGCGGCTTCCAGGGCGGCTTGGTCGGAGACGGCGGAGTATTCGGCGCGGCCTTCGTCGGCGAGCCAGGCGTGCTCGGGGCCGACGGCGGGATAGTCGAGGCCAGCGGAGATGGAATGCGTCGTAGCGATCTGGCCGTCTTCGGTTTGCAAAATGTAGGTGTAGGTGCCTTGGAGGACGCCGGGGCGCGCGCCGGTGAATCCTTGATGAGCGGCCAGGCGCGCGGCGTGTTCACCGAGCTGGCCGCCGCGGCCGCCGGCTTCGATGCCGACCATTTTTACGCTTGGATCTCGCAGAAATTGGTGGAATAGGCCGATAGCGTTCGAACCGCCGCCAACACACGCGAAGAGATGCGTTGGCAAGCGTTTTTCCGCGGCGAGAATTTGTTCGCGGGCTTCGCGGCCGATGACCGATTGAAAATCGCGGACCATCGTGGGATAAGGATGCGCGCCGAGAACGGAGCCGAGAAGATAGTGCGTGTTGCGGACGTTGGTGACCCAGTCGCGCATGGCTTCGTTGATGGCGTCCTTGAGAGTGCGGCTGCCGGAATCGACGCCGACGACTTGCGCGCCGAGCATGCGCATGCGCGAAACGTTGAGTGACTGGCGGGCCATGTCTTCCGTGCCCATGTAGACGGTGCATTCGAGGCCGAGATGCGCGGCGATTGTGGCGGAAGCGACGCCGTGCTGCCCTGCGCCGGTCTCCGCCACGATGCGCGGCTTGCCCATTTTCACGGCAAGGAGGCCCTGGCCAATGGCGTTATTGATCTTGTGCGCGCCGGTGTGGAGCAGATCTTCGCGCTTGAGATAAATGCGCGGACCACCCAGATGAGAGGTGAGGCGCGAAGCGAATTGCAGAGGGGTGGGACGGCCTGCGAAATTCTTAAGTAGATCTGCGAATTCGGCTTGGAAGCTCGGATCAGTTTTGGCGGATTCGTAGGCGCGCTCGAGCTCGAAGAGCGGGACCATGAGCGTCTCGGGTACGTAGCGTCCCCCGTAGGGGCCGAAGCGGCCGGGGGCGACAGTGGGCGATTGCAAAATGGAGCTCATGACGCGGATTGTCCTGTTTGCGGCGAGTCCGGCTGTTGTAATTGCACTTCGGCGCGGCGGACTTCGTCGATAAACTCTTTCAGCTTCACGTGATCTTTCTTTCCGGGCTTGGATTCGACGCCGCTGGCAACGTCCACCGCATAAGGCTGCACGAAACGAATCGCGGCGCCGACATTTTCGGGCGTGAGACCGCCCGCCAAAATGATACGGTGGGAAGCGACAGCCCGGCGCGCGATATTCCAATCAGCGCCAGTCCCAGTGCCGCCAAATTGGCCCGCGCGAGAGCCATCGAGCAGGAAAGCAAAGGCGTCAAGATATTTGTCCAGCGTTGCGAGAGGAAAATCCGCGCCGACGCGAAAAGCCTTGATAACCGCCGCGGTGCGCGACACTTCTGAAACAATTGTGGGAGTTTCATCGCCATGAAGTTGGGCGGCATGAAATCGCACGAACGCATGGAGTGAAGTTACCTCCGCGGGTTTAGCGTTGACGAAGAGGCCGACGGCCTGGACCTCCGCAGGGAGCTTCGCGCGCATTGTGGCGGCCTCAACGGTGGACACGCGGCGCAGGCTTTTCTCGTAAAAATTGAACCCGAGCATGTTGGCGCCCGCATCGCAGGCGGCTTTCGCGTCCGGCCAATTGGTGACGCCGCAGATTTTGACGAGGATCATGGCGTGGCTAAACCGGCAGCGCGGACGTGCCGAGGAAGGCTCCCAGGGCGGCCGCAGGATCGGGCGAAAGCATCAAACTTTCGCCAATAAGAAAGGCGTCGAAGCCGGCGTCGCGGAGTTTGGCGAGATCAGCGTGAGCGCGGAGACCGGATTCGCTGACGGCGATGCAGGAATCGGGGATGCGCTCGATCAGTTCGAAAGAGGTCTCGACGCGCAGATCCAAGGTGTTCAGATCGCGATTGTTGACGCCGACAATGCGGGCTTCAGCGGCGAGAGCGCGATCCAGCTCGGCGGCGGTGTGAACCTCGACGAGCGGCTCCATCTTCAGTTCTCGGCCGAGAGCGATAAGGTCGCGAAGAAGTTCGTCATCCAAAGCAGCGACGATCAGCAGGAAGCTGTCGGCATCGTTGGCGCGCGTTTCCCAGACTTGCCAGGGATCGAAGATGAAGTCCTTGCGAAAGACGGGGAGCTTCACGGCGTTGCGCGCGTCACGCAGGTATTTCAGGGAGCCGCGAAAAAATTCGCTCTCGGTGAGCACGGAGAGAACGGCGGCGCCGGCGGTTTCGAGTGAAATGGCCAGCTCGACGGGCTGAAATGGATCGCGAAGTACTCCTTTTGAGGGCGAGGCGGACTTCAGCTCTGCGATAATGTTCAAGGACGCGCGAGTAAGCGCGGAAGGAAAATCGCGGAGCGGGGACGCGGCATTGACGCCGTAACGCAGGGCGGCTTCGGGAAGGACGCGTTTGCGATGATCCACCTCGAGGCGGCGCGCGTCAAGGATGCGGCCGAGTACAGTCCTGCTATCGGCATGGGCGCTCAGAGCCATAGCTTTGTATGCTAGAGGCGGGAGGAAGTAGTGTCAAATGGAGGAGTGTAGAGAGCTGAAAGCCAAAAGCTAAAAGTTGAAAGTTCAAAGAATGGTGTAAAAGAGGCCTCTGGCCACATGGAGAAGGAATGGGATACCGAAAAGAGTACGGAGGTTTGCTCGAAGAAATTGCCAGAGAAGCGGATGCGATTGCCATGCGGTTTTTCCAGACGCAGGAAATTCGCATCGACAAGAAGGACGACGGCTCGGCCGTGACGCAAGCTGACCGCGGCGTGGAAGAAATGGCGCGGCAGAAGGTGGCGGCAAGCGGGCTGGCCATGGACGTCCTGGGCGAGGAGATGGGCGGCGAAAACGCGATGGCCCCAGCAGCGTCGGACCGGGCTCGATTGATCATCGATCCAATCGACGGAACTGAAGAGTTTTCACGCGGGATTGCGACGTTTGGGACGTTGCTGGGAATCGAGCGCGATGGAGAAATCGTGGCAGCGATCGCGAGCGCGCCTGCCCTCGGCATGCGCTGGTGGGCGTACCGAGGCGAAGGCGCGTGGAGGGACGGAAAGCGGATCCATGTTTCGAGCGTGGAGCGATTGAGCGAAGGGATGGTCTTTACGGGAGGGACTGGGCCGAATGCAAAGCGCGAGCATACGGAGAAAGGGCGGCGCCTGATGGATGCGGCAAAGTATGGGCGTTCCTTCGGCGGGTTCTGGAAGCACATGATGGTCGCCGAAGGAGAGATCGAGGCGGCAGTGGACCTTAAATCGAAGCCGTGGGATCTAGCTCCGCTGGGATTGATTGTGGAGGAGGCAGGCGGACGGGCGACGGACGTAAACGGGAAACGTACAATTTATAATGGAAGTTTTGCGAGCACCAACGGGAAGATCCATGAAGAGGTGCTCGCACTCTTGCGGTGAGCAAGCGCTCGAAGCTAAATTTTCGGGCGTTAGAGAAACACGAGGTTGTGTCGCAACCGGAAATCGCTCTCCAATTTGGATGTTTCGCCTAGAATCAAGAATGCCTAGCCTTTAGCGGCGGAAAAATGAGGGCATCGATCCGCGGAGAAATTGCGATGGACATTCGAGCACAGGCTGAAAAGGCAGAGAAGCTGAGGAAGCTGCATCATGGACCGCATATTTTGGCGCTGCCGAATGCGTGGGACGCGGTCAGCGCGCGAATTCTGGAAGAGCTGGGCTATCCGGCCGTCGCGACGAGTAGCGCAGCGGTAGCGTTTTCGTTCGGATATCCCGACGGACAGCGCATTTCGCGCGGCGAAATGCTGGATGCCGTGGAGAGGATTACGCAGGCAGTGCGCGTCCCGGTCACCGCCGACCTGGAATCCGGCTACGGCAAAACACCAGAAGAGATCGCTGAGTTCACGAAGGCACTGGTGGCCGCCGGAGCGGTGGGACTAAATTTCGAGGACGTGACGGGAGATGATGAGAGCTCACATGTTGAGCTGGGACTGCAAGTGAAGAACATCCAAGCGATCCGAGAGACTGCGGCGGCTTTGGGTGTACCGGTGGTCATCAATGCGCGGACGGATATTTATTTGATGCCGATCGGACCAGCGGCTACACGATTTGAGCGGACGGTCGAGCGGTTGTGCGCGTATCGGGAGGCTGGGGCGGATTGCTTGTTCGCGCCGGGCGTGAGCGATTTGGATACCATCGCGAAACTGGTGAAGGCGCTTGGGGCGCCTTTGAATATTTTGGCGTCAACGGGTTGTCCGTCGCTCGACGAGCTTGAAAAGTTGGGCGTGGCTCGCGTGAGCGCGGGTTCTTCGGCGATGCGAGCGGCGATGGGAGCATTTCGCCGAGTCGCGAAAGATTGGCTGGCGCACGGGTCTTACGACTCGCTAACGCAGGTGACTATTCCTTTTGCCGAATTGAATAGCATGATGGCGCGCAAGCTTTCCTGAGCAGTTCTTCTTCGCTATGGCCAAGAAAAGCGTTCAAATGAGCATCCTGAACGAGGAAATTGTGGCGTGCCGGAAGTGCCCGCGCCTGGTCGAATATCGCGAGAAAGTAGCACGAGAAAAGCGGCGAGCGTTTCGCGAATGGACGTATTGGGGCAAACCGGTCCCGGGCTTTGGCGATGCACGCGCCGAGTTGTTGATTCTGGGGCTGGCGCCCGCGGCGCATGGCGCGAATCGCACGGGGCGCGTTTTTACCGGAGACCGCTCCGGCGATTTCTTGTACGCGGCGCTGCATAAGGCCGGCTTTGCGAATCAACCGACCTCGGTGCGGCGCGAGGATGGATTGCGCCTGCAAAATGCTTTTATCACGGCGACAATTCGCTGCGCGCCGCCTGCGAATAAACCTCTCCCTTCGGAAATCACAAATTGTCGAGGCTATCTGGAGCGTGAGCTGGAAATCTTGCGGCCGCGAGCGGTGTTGGCGCTGGGAAAAATCGCTTGGGATGCGTACCTGGAAATCATGAAACAGCGCGGTTTGATAGCGTCGAGGGCGGCGTATGCTTTTGCGCATGGCGCCGAAGCGGAGTTGCCCGGCGATGGCGCGCGGCTCTTCGGTGTGTACCATCCCAGCCAGCAAAACACGCAGACTGGGCGCGTAACGCCCGCGATGTACGGGCAAGTTTTGCGGCGAATTCGCCGGTTCCTCTGCAAATAGTTTTCGGAAGAAAAGCTCCCTCGCAGCGGTCACAAGGAGTGCAAGGTTGTCGCCGGCATGCGCCAGAGTGTAACGACATTTCCTTCTAATTCCAGCCGCGGTTGCACCTTGGCAAGCGTGGCGGGAGCTTGTTACAGTCAAAGTGTCCAGCCTGCACGAGAATCTGCGAAAATAAGAAGAGCCGCGTGGGAGAGGCAGAATCGCATGGGCGATGAATCGAGAAGCACGGTGCGCGCGATGGAGCCGATCGAGCGCAAGGACCGCGTGCTGATTGTCGAGGACGAAGACAACGCGCGCAAAGGCTACGAGCAGCTCCTGCAAAGGTGGGGCTTCGATGTGCTTGGCGTGGCGACCGCGGAAGAGGCGCTGGCGAAATTCGGCAGCTATCAGCCGGACACGCTGATCGCGGACGTCGAGCTGCCCGGAATGAACGGGCTGGACTTACTCAAACAGCTTGGACCGGAGCTGCTGGACGTTCCGGCAGTCATCATCACGGGCAAAGGCAGCGAAGAACGAGCGGTGGCGGCGATCGAGGCGGGCGCATTCTGGTACATTGAAAAACCGCTGAAAGGACCGGTGCTGAGAGCCTTGCTGGACCGTGCGCTAAGCAAGGCGCGGGACGCGAGGCAACTCGTCGTGCTGCAACGGCAATTGCGGGAAGCAGGACGGCTGGGCGAGCTTGTAGGCGCATCGAAACCGATGCAGGAAGTGATGCGCATCGTGGAGCTGGCCGCGCCGAGCTCAGCCTCCGTGCTGATTACCGGAGAAACGGGCTCCGGCAAAGAGATCGTGGCGCGCACCATTCACAAGTTATCGCCGCGAGCGAACGGACCGTTTGTGCCCATCAATTGCTCGGCGATTCCGGAAACACTGATGGAGAGCGAAATATTCGGCCACGAGCGCGGGGCCTTCACCGGCGCGGCCGAGCGGCGCATCGGCTGTTTCGAACTTGCGGACTGCGGCACTTTGTTGCTCGACGAGATTGGGGAGATGCCCGCGCCGACGCAAGCGAAGCTGTTGCGCGTACTGGAGGACCGCAAAGTACGGCGGCTCGGAAGCAAGAGCGAAACGCCGGTGGATGTGCGCGTGCTTGCGGCGACCAACAAGGATCCGGAAAAGGCGGTGTCCAGCGGCGAGCTGCGGCAGGACTTGTACTTTCGGTTGAACGTTTTCCACATCAATCTGCCGCCGCTGCGCGAGCACAAGGACGATATCCCGCTGCTGGTAGAGCACATCTTGCGCGACGTCAACGCGAAACATGGAAAGCATGTGCGCGGCATCGGCGCCGAGGTGCTGGACATTTTCATGAGCCACACCTGGCCGGGAAATATCCGCGAATTGCGGAACATCCTCGAACGCGCCTGCATTATGTGCGATAAGGAACTGATCACGCGCGCGTGCTTGCCGGGCGATTTCGGCAAAACGTCGCCGAAGGGCTCGGGTGATCTCTCTTCGATCAAATTCCCGGTGGGGACGACGGTCGACGCGGTGGAGCGGGAGCTGATCCTGCAGACGTTGAATGCCACGGGAAATAACAAGACGCGGGCCGCCGAACTGCTCGCCATCAGCTTAAAGACGCTTCACAATAAGCTGAAAGAATACGGCGGCGAACGCGCCGAAGCGGAGTAGGAACCTGCGATGCAGCTGCGGCTGCGCACAAAACTCACGCTGGTGATGACGGGACTGGTGCTGCTTGTGGCGGCGGCGCTCTCCGGCGTCTATTTCGCCCTGCTTCTCCAACAGGTTTTGGATCAAAGCGAAAAGAGAGCGCAGGATATTGCCAACAGCACCTTTGTTCAGATAAAGGGGGCGCTGCGCGATGCCGAGGCGCAAGGCTGGCGGCCCGAGTCCAATTCGCCGGCGGATATTCGCGACTATGTGAGTTACGCACTGGGTTCAAGCCAGGGCTTGCAAGCTCAATTGAAAGCAGCAGCCGCCTCGACCTCGATTTATGAAGTTTCGATCACGGACAGCCAGGGAACGGTCCTGGCGTCGACCGACGAGTCCTTGCGGGGAAAATCCCGGGAGCGGCGGCCGCCGCTCAAACAGCTCACGGGGCGCGGCTTCCTGCGCCAGTTGAAAGTCCTGGCCGGGCCGCCTGGTGTTTACGAATACGAGTTCCCGTTTAACAATCGCGATGAGCCATTCGGCGAGGTGCGCGTGGCGGTGTCGTCCGAGCTTCTTCTCAGGAAGGAAATTTTGCCGATTGTGAAGAAGTTAGGGACGATTGTCCTGCTGGCGTTGCTTCTTTCCACGGTGCTCGCTGCCGTAGTCAGTAGGGCAGCTCTTGCGCCGATCGCCCGCATTTCCGCGCAACTGGACCGCATCTCCGCGGGCCAGTACGACGCGCCAGTGCCGGAGGTCAAAGGCTTCGCCGGAAGCGGTGATGAGCTGGGCCAGGTCAGCAGAAAAATCACGCAAGTGGGACAGCAACTCCGCGGCGTGCACGAAATCTTCAGCACCATGCGGGAGAACATGAATTCGGTCATGGCCGGGCTGGAAGACGGCCTGCTGCTGTTCACGAGGGATGCGCGGGCGGTGATGGTCAGCCCCGCGGCCGAAAAGTTTCTTGGCGCGCCCGCGGGACAGTTCCTAGGAAGGCGGGTGACCGAAATATTTCCATTGGGGCATCCGTTGCGAGATGCACTGCACATCGAAGGCGACGAGCTGAGGGAAGTCGCTGCAGAAACGGAATTGAAGACTATGGAGGGGGAAAGGCGGGTGAGCGTGAGCGTGCAGGCCATTCAAGAGGATGGCGAGCGGATGGGCGCGCTGGTGACTCTGCGCGATCTGGATTCTCTCGATAGCATCAGCACGCAACTTCAGGTGAGCGAGCGCCTGGCCGCGCTTGGACGCATCACGGCGGGTGTCGCGCACGAGGTCAAGAATCCTCTCAATTCGATGCGGCTGTGGCTGGAAAATTTAAAGGAATCCCTGCCGACGGATTCAGACAGCGGCGCGAAGCAGGCTGTGCATGTGCTGGACAAGGAGATCGACCGGCTCGATGCCGTCGTGAAGCGCTTCCTGGATTTCACGCGGCCGATGGACGTGCGGCTGGAGCCCACGCAGCTCGCGGAGTTGCTGCAAGAGGTCCTCGAAATCGCACAGCCGCAAATGCAGAAGGCCAACATTCAAGTGGCGCAACTCTTGCCGATCGACGTGCCGGAGGTTTACGTCGATCGCGCGTTGCTGAAGCAGGCCGTGCTGAATTTGGTGTTGAACGCAGGCGAATCGATGTCCGGCGGCGGGCAATTGCGGCTGGTGCTGAGCCGCCGGGGCGAAATGGCAGAAATCAGCGTGGGGGATACCGGAAAAGGAATTCCGCCTGAGCACCGTCAAAAAATATTCCAACTTTTCTTCACGACGCGGCCCGGCGGCAGCGGCATCGGGCTCGCGAGTACATTTCGCATCGTACAGCTTCTCAACGGCTCCATAGACTTCACGACCGAGGTCGGCAAGGGAACGACGTTTCGAATCGAGCTGCCTCTTGCAGCATGAAGTGAAACGGCACGCGGTTCGAATGAAACATGAAGAAGACCTCGACCCAGTCCGAGAGTGCAGCCATGCCCGGTAGGAGGCGAATGTGGTTTGGCGTGATGAGTTTCGCGGCGATATTGTTGAGCGGCTGTGCCGCGCGAAGAAGACCCGCGATACCCTGGAGCACGGCCGTTCTGGTGCGCCCCAACGCGCCGCAACCAACCTCCTCCGGCGGAGCCGTCGAGGCTCCGGTGCCGGATGTGGGGATGGAGATGCCGCCACCTCCCGCGCCGCTGGCAGAGCGAACCGCTCCCGCGAGACCGCGAAGCATCGAGCCGGCTTCAAATGAGAAGGCCCCCGCCAAAAAGCTTGAGGCTCCGCAGATTGTTCCCGACCTCTCGGCGCAGGAATCTGCATCGCTGCAGCACGAGACCGAGGCGAGCCTGAACGTCGCCGGACGCAACCTCTCAGTGGCAGCCGGAAAATCGTTGAATCCCACGCAAGCAGACCTGGCCTCCAAGGTTCGCAGCTTCATTTCCGATGCGCGGGAGGCGGGCCGCGCAGGCGATTGGGCGCGGGCTCTTAATCTCGCAAAGAAGGCTGAGGTTTTGTCGCAGCAGTTAGCAGGATCGCTTTAGTTCCATGCTACAACGGAATGGTCTCCGGTTCCTGCGCTTGCGCCTCAGAGCACAGCGAAAATCTCATACCTCCGGACTGGTCAAGCCTCGGTGAGCACTGCTTCCTGACATGAACCGTGCGCGCGGATGCGCTAAGATGGCGACATGAAGAAGTTTGACGCGGCGATTGCGGGCGGCGGCTTGATTGGCGGGTCGATCGCGCTGGAACTTGCGCGCGCCGGACTGCGTGTTGGCGTGTTCGACCGCCAGGATCCCGGGCAAGAGGCATCCTGGGCGGGTGCCGGGATTCTCTCGCCTGCGCCGGAAAGCTCGGCCATGATTCCGCTCGTCCCGCTGGGCAAGGCCAGCATGGCCATGTATCCAGAATTCGTCCGCATGGTGGAGGAAATCTCAAGCCAAGCGGTTGGTTACCGCCCTAAGGGGACGCTGCAAACCCTTTTCGCGCGCGAGGCGCGGGAAGAACTTAGCACCGTGATTGCGCTGCATCATGGCCTTGGATTAAAGGCTGAGCCGCTCAGCGCCGATGACGCTCGAGCACTCGAGCCATCTCTCAGCGAAGAACTCGAAGCCGCAGTGCTTCGCCCCGAGGAAGCGTCCGTCGACAATCGCGCCTTGACGAGCGCCGTGCTGGAAGCCGCGCGGCGAAGCGGCGTGCAGTTTTTCTCCCCCTGCGCTGTGGAGGGGATTCGGCTCGAAAGCGACCGTTGCGTCGGCCTGAATCTGAAAAACGAAAAGATTGAGGCGCAGTGGGCGGTCATCGCGGCTGGATGTTTTTCCCCAGGTATCGATGGAGTAGCCCGATATGCGCCGGTGAGGCCCGCGAAAGGCCAGATGGTGTCGCTGCGCGCGGATGATTTGAAGATTGAGCGAGTTCTTTGGTCGGAAAAGATCTATCTTGTTCCGCGCAATGACGGCAGGATTCTTGCCGGAGCCACCGTGGAATACACTGGCCTCGAAAAGTCATTGACGGCGGGTGGCATCGAAAAAATTCTCGCCGCCGCGATCGATCTGTCGCCCGGTCTCGCAAGCGCGCGCATCGAAGAAACCTGGGCGGGACTTCGTCCCGACTCGCCCGATCATCTGCCTGTCCTTGGACCGACCGACATCGATGGCTTGCTCATTGCCACGGGCCATTTCCGCAGCGGAATCCTCCTCACGCCTATCACCGCACGGCTTGTGCGCGAGTGGGTGACGCAACAAAGCGTGAGCGTGGATTGGGAACACCTCAGCCCGATGCGGTTTCAGGCCGCCTCGGCACGTGGTGCACCCCCTTAGAATTGTCCTTTTTGTTGGCTGTCGAGAGCAGGCTCAAGCTCGCGCGGACTACCTCCGCGCTACTGCTGGGGAGCGGGGGGCGGAGTGATGGGCATTGCTCGCCCAGTGCCATTGAACTGAATCTCGCTGCTGTCCAGAACCAGCTCGTGTTCGAGCACGACATCGAGCGTCGAGCCCCGAGGCAACTCGGCGTCCGGACCTCGTGTCAAGAGCACCGCGCCGAGTCCCGCAAGCGCGCCGACGCCGGCGCCGAGTCCGAGGCCTTTGGCCCGCCCGGCGATGGCGCCAATGCCCGCTCCGGTGACGGTTGTTTCCGCGACAGTTTGCGCGTCCTTGCCCTTACCCCCGCCGCCGATCACTTTCCCTTCGGAATCCATGGTCTCTTTTCCGCCGGAGTCCGCGCTGCGCGGGGCGGCATTCAAATCCACGGTATAGCCATTCGGAAATATCAGCGTGTCCAGCCGCATGCGGAATTCGCCGCGTCCCTTGATGCGGCCTGGCCGCTTCGATTCGAGTAACTCTCCTCGAATGTACGAACCCACGGGAATGATGATGTGATTGTTCTGCGTGATGGGGAAGGATGTATGGAAATAAACGGAATCGCCGGGCTTCGCGCTGCGCGTGGAGATGCCGTTCTCCAGAACCACGGCGACGCGCGTGCCCGCGGGAATTCTGATCATCGGCCCGGAGGCCGGCTTGGGAGCTGGAGCAACGTGCGGACGAAGTACCGGAGGAGGGGCGGCTGTTTGCGGCCCTGCAGGTTCCTGCGCGCGGCCAAACAGAGGGAGCAGGAGCAGGGCGGCGGCAAGGACGAGGTACCTAGAAAAAGTGCGGCGGGGCGGCTCTCTCATGATATCCCTCCGTTCTGCTTGCTCCGATGCTCCAGGGCGGGTACTAGATGCCTGATTATATCGCGCACGTTTTCGGATGAAGAGCGAAATTTGGCGGCCCAGCCTGGCTGCCGCGCCTCCTGCATTCGTTCCGGTTGACGGCGCGGAAGCAAACTGAGTAGCCTCAGTCGGTATCCATCGGCAATCCAAAGAGAGGGCAACGGATATGGCCAAGCTGGCTCTTATTTACGGAATGCGGTTGCTCCCTGAAGAGGAGTTGGGCGAAGTGAAGGACGCGACGGTGGTGTTGAAAAATGGCCGGACGGCGCGCGTTGCCATGCACCTGATCGAAGGCAGCAAGGAAGAGATTGAGGCGACGTTCCACGAATCAGTGGCGGCCTTTTTTGAACTGTATCCGGAAATTTAGATTCTGGAGGCTGCAATCTTCTTGCCGAAGCTTCGGGAGAGAATCAGCGGTTGCCAAAATTCTCGGGGTCAGCATTGGGATCACCGAGATTATCGTTGATCAGCACGGTGGATTGCCCAGTGAGTTCAAACCGCTTACGGCATTTGTAGCAAGCCACCAAATCATCAAGCCGCACCATAAAGGAAGTGGCTTTGGCGAATTTTCTCCGGTCTTCTTCGCCGGCGCCGCGCGGCAGTTCCCTTTTCTTTCTGGAAACCTTCCAGCGCACGGGAAATTCAAATTCGCCGCGGCAGCTCGGGCAGACGAGCTTGATCTTTCTGGTTTCTTCCTTTTCGATATAAAACGCGCGTTCGTCCATGGCTAGGTGGCGGGTGCACTCACCGCATCTTCAATTGTAACAAATTCCAGGCCGAGGTCACGCCAGCGCGGAAGCCAATGTTCGAGTGCAGCGAGCGTGGGCAGCCGGTCGGCATTCAGTTGGCGGTGGGAACCATCGTGGAGACAAAGAATGTCGCCCGTTCCGGCCGGCGGTTTCGCACCGTCTGGCGCCAGAATCCTTTTCGCATGCTCCGCAATCGGTCGCATTCGCGGGATAAGCCATTCCGAAGACGTCGCTCTCCAATCGCCGGGAATCAGCGTCCACATGACGACGCGCTGGCCCAGTTCGCCCGCGGCGGGCGTCACCCAGGGGTTTCGCATGCCGTAGGGCGGACGAAACCATCGCGGGAGAGCCCCCGTGGCCGCCTTGATGGAGAAATTGCAACACCGAAGTTCGATGGTAATGCGGTCCGGCTTTAGCCAAAAAAGATTCGGATGGGCGTCGGTGTGATTTCCGATGACGTGGCCGCGCTCGGCGGTCTCCTTCAGAAGTTCCGGACATTCACGGGCATGTTTTCCGATCACGAAAAATGTCGCGCGCGCTTTGTAGCGATCAAGTAGATCGAGCAGCTTTGGTGTAAGCGCGGGATTTGGCCCGTCGTCAAACGTCAGAGCCAGTTTGCGCAGCGAATTCGTCCGGCAAACCGTCCGTCCAAAAAGCTGCGAGCGAGGATAGGCCGCTCCGTAGACACCCAAACCCGCGGCAGCCGTGGTCAAGAGGGCGGGCACGGCAATGGTCCAAGGGTTCATGAGGTCCATTCTCGCACGGGGAAGCACGTGCAGACTATACGGGACGAAGTCTGCGACATCATGGAAGGCTCGCACGGCCGAGCGATATCGAAAACTGAGGCACGGATTGTACCGATTTGGTCCAAACTCAGGGACCTGTTCCTCCAAGGGACACGTGATGTTGTGCCTGGAGCGGGCAGTTTGTAACTAAAAGAAATCAGACACTTTAGAGTACCAAAGCAGCGAAAACTCTGACGCGGAATGGACTGCCTATTGCATCAGAGACAGGCGTAGCCGTGTGCAGAAAACATACAACGAAAGATGAGAAGCGGCTGATTGAGAAAAACCCGTTCCGCGCTCAGTTCTTCTGCTTGTTCTTGTCCCTGGTCGGAGCATCGCTCTTGGGCTCGCCGGTTCACTCGCAAGACCGACCTCCCGCATGGCAAGCAGAGGTGAGGAAATACGCAGCGGCTAAAGACTGGGACTCGGCACTGAAGATTGTGGATCGCGAGGTTGCACTAGCTCCGCGGGACATGGACGTGCGTTCCTGGCGCGCACGCGTTCTAGCATGGTCCGGGAAACTGGCGGAAGCGGAAACAGAATACCTTGAAATTTTGCGTTTCGCCCGGAGTGACCCGGATGACTGGATGGGGCTGGCGGGCGTGTATCAGCGCGAGGGTAAAACAGCAGAGGCATTGCGTGCGCTGGACCGCGCCGTGGAGCTTGATCCAAAACGCGCAGACCTGCGGGCAGCTCGAGGGCGTGTCTTGCGAGCAATGGGAGAACGCAAAGAAGCCCGCGCGGAATTTCAAGATGCCCTGAATCTGGACCACGGCAGCGTGGAAGCGCGCGCGGGGCTGATTTCACTCCGGGGCGAACCGAGACACGAATTGCGTTTCGGCGAGGACAACGACGTCTTTAACTTCGCGAGCGCCAATCACGATGGGTGGGTCAGCCTGGTTTCAAAATGGACCCCGCACTGGACCACAAGCTTCGCCGGAAGTTTTTACGATCGAACAGGAATCGGTGCCGGGAAATTCTCTGGCGCCGTCACCGGACGACTAAAGCGATGGGGCGCTTTGACGGTAGGAGGTTCAGCCGGGCACGACAATGGAGTGATCCCGAAGAGCGAGGCCTTTTTTGACGTCGACCACGGCTGGAAGATTAGCGAAACGAATTTTCTGCGCGGAGTGGAATTCGTCTACGGAGAGCATTGGTATTGGTATCAGTCATCGCGGATTCTGACGCTGAGCGGCACGACAATAGTCTACCTCCCGCACGAGATTAGCTTCTCGCTTGGAGCTACGGGCGCACGCAGCTCGTTTTCCGAAAGCGGCGTGGGATGGCAGCCTGCGGGAATGACGTGGCTAAAGTTCCCGCTGTTGAGTTGGGGTGAGAAAGGTCTTTCCGGAAATATATTCTTCGCCGTTGGTTCGGAGGATTTCGCGCGGATCGATCAAATCGGCAGATTCGCTTCACAGACTTATGGCGGCGGATTGCGCTTTCAGCTGAATGCCCGACAGGACATCACGGGTTACGGCTCGTATCAAAAGCGCAGCCAGGGGAGAACAGACATAAGTTTCGGTGTGAGTTATGGAATCCATTTTTGAAAAACTATGGAGGCTGGGGCCGGCCGCGTTCGTCCTGAAAGCCATCGTCGCGGCGGTGGTGGCGGACGGGTTGTTGCTGGGATTTATCCTCCTCCGCCGATTCTACCGAAAGCGGTATTTTGCGAAGCGGGACAAACGGGTCTTTGAATTGCGCCAGGTTTGGGACCCTCTGATTTCGGGTGAGATCCCTTACGAGACTTGGCGAAACAATTCTTTTGACCGGCGAATTGTCGAGACCATCGTATTGGACGCGCTGGAAGCAGCAGGAGCGGAAGAATCGGCACTGCTTCTGAAATTTCTCAGAAAAAGCGGTCTCATCGAAAAGCGCATATTTGAAGCCCGCGAACTCACCGGCTGGCGTCGCATGCGAGCGCTTGTGGCGCTCGGGCAAACGCGCGCGCCGGAAGGCATTTTTGCGCTGGCTCAAGGCCTGCGTGATCGCGATCCGGAAATACGGCTTGCAGCGCTGAGAGGGTTGGGACGGACCGCATCGCCCCAAGCGGCGGAGGAGATTCTGACTTGGGTAGGAGAGAGAGGACTCTGCGTACCAGCGCTGCCGCTGCAAAGCGCGCTCGTTCAGTGTTGCGCGGAGCGCCCGCAGCTGTTGATTCCCTATGTCCAGCATGCAAAGGGAGCGTTGCGTGAAGTGCTCGGCCGGGTGCTAGGCGAAGTGGCAACTCCGTCGCTAAGCGTGGACCTGCTGCAATTTGTTGGCGACGACCTCGATGAGCTGCGCGCCGCGTCAGCCCGGGCGATGTCCCACTCGGAACGGGGCGTGGCGTTCGACGTTCTCAACGAGCTGGTGAGAGATCCCGTCTGGTTTGTACGGCTGCGCGCTATTGTAAGCCTGGGCGAACTATGCGATGCGCGCGCAATTCCCGATCTGCTCCTGGGACTGACGGATTCGCATCGCCTGGTTCGTTTCCGCGCGTCGGAAGCGCTCGTCAAGCTCAACGTGCCGATGGTTCCGATTTTTCAAAAAGTGGTGGCGATGCGCGATCGCTATGGGCTGCAGGCCTACTTAACTGCACTCGAAAACGCCGGTTTGCGGGAAAGACTGGAGAGCGAACTTGAGGCCGGGACTCCAAGCGGCGAGGAAGACCGAGAGGGCCTGCGGGAAATCCTGCGACAGGGCGAGCTGTCCGCAGGAGAGCCGATGACGGCGGAGAACCAGCCGGTTAAATCGGCGTTACTTTGATGATTCGGCTGCTCGATTTTTCGAACCACGCATTTTTCTGGTACTACCTCGCCAGCAATTTATCTTACTTGCTTATGCTCATTGTCGCGCTGAAGACGGCGGCAGCGCACCAACGCAGGCTGCAAAGCTATCGCCTGGACTGGCTCAAGGCGTCGCCGCTTGCGCCGCCAGTCACCGTGATTGTCCCCGCGCACAACGAAGAGAATTCCATTCGGGTGGCCGTGCGAAACTTGCTGGACCTGGACTACCCGCAATTGGAGGTCGTCGTGGTCAACGATGGCTCGGTAGACCGCACGTTGGACGAGATGCGGGAAGAATTCCGGCTGCGACGGGTCCGGGCCGTATACATACCAGAAGCGGAGTGCGCGCCAGTTCGGGGTTTATACCGAAGCGAGACTTGCTCAAACCTCCTGGTTCTGGATAAGGACGCCGGAGGCAGCAAAGCGGACGCCGTAAATGCCGGCTTGAATGCCGCGACCTCACCGTACGTGTGCGTTGTGGATGCCGATTCAGTCCTGGAACGCGACGCGCTCTTGCGCATCATGGTGCCTATCATGGCAGACCCGAAACGCGTCGTAGCGGTAGGTGGAATCATACGCGTCCTAAATGGGTCGGAGATTGAAGGAGGGCATCTGAAGCGCGTGCGATTGCCGCGCAAGAGTATTGAAGTGATCCAGGTGATCGAGTATCTGCGCGCGTTTTTGATCGGCAGAGAGGCATGGGGCCAGGGAAACATGCTGATGATCATTTCCGGGGCTTTCGGCGTATTTCGAACGGATCTGGTGCGTGCCGTAGGCGGCTACCGGTCTCGGGCAATTGGGGAAGATTTTGATCTTGTGGCACGCTTGCACCGCCATTTGCTCGATAAAGGCGTGGATTATCGAATCCATTTTGTCCCTGACCCCATGTGCTGGACGGAGGTTCCTTCTGACCTCCGATCGCTGGCCAGGCAGAGGGCACGCTGGCAGAAAGGTTTGTTGGACGTGCTCTGGCCGAACCGAGATATGCTTTTCCGTCCGCGTTACGGGAGGATCGGATCCTTTGCCCTGCCGTATTTGTGGCTGTTCGAGTTGTTCGCGCCGATCATTGAGATTGCCGGGCTAACGACAATTATTCTCGCAGCATGCCTGGGCGCGCTGAGCCATCAATTTTTTCTGCAATTCCTTTTGTTCGGTTACGCATTCGCTACCGTGATCTCCATCGGTTCGGTCTTGCAAGAAGAGATTACCTACAAGCGTTACAACGACTGGCAAGATGTATTTCGGCTTGTCAGCTACTGTTTCCTCGAACATTTTCCTTACCGCCAAATGCACATGATTTGGAGGCTGCAGGGGCTTTGGCAATACCTCCGCGGCGACGTCGCCTGGAAACCCTTAAAGCGCAAGGGGCTCGCATCGGCCGGAACGTGAGAGCCAGCTTGCGAGGCGAATTCGTCCGGCAAACCGTCCGCCCCAAAATCTGCGAGCGAAGATAGGTGGCGGCATAGACTGCCAGGCCTGCGGCTGCCGCAGTCAGGATGGCCGGTGATTCGATCATCCAGGGATTCATTGCGTATAGTCGTGCACGTCTCGCTACATGCAAACCAGCCGGATTGAGCAGCTTCCTTATCCTGAGCGTCGCCGGCGTGCTAATGTCGGCTGGCCGCTCGCGAGATTCGAGGTCCGGCCATGCGATGCGAAGTTTGCGGAATGGACTACGGGCTGTCCCACAGCTGCTCCGGGATTGGGCCGCCCCTGACGGCGGAGGAACAGGCGGCTCCCCCGCCCAGCATTGCTGCCGGCTACTATCTCCGGCTAGCCTTTGACATCGCGCGTTGGGATAACGTGGCCATCCGGCGCGCGGCGCGCGATCCGGATTCGCTTTTCTACGGAGCGGTCCTCTGCGCGGTCACCTCGGCCATCATTTTTTTGGGGACTGCGCTGCCGAGGATACTCCGGGACTCGGCTGTGAACGCGGGAAAGTTATTTTGGCAGGTGCTCCTGGGATTGCTGTTCGTGTGGCTCTCGATGGGGCTGATCGCGATTGCGCAGGTCGTGTTCTGCCATCTCATCGGCAAGTGGTTCCTCGGCGCCCGAGGCACATTCGTAGGCATAACGCGCCCGTTGCTGCTGGGCTGGTTTGTAAATTGCCTGATCCTGATTCCATTTGCCGGCCCATTTGCGGCCGCGATAGCCTGGACCGCGGTCATGGCGAGGGTCTTCGAAGAAGCCGACGGCATCGCCCGCACACAGGCGTGGTTCATCTCCGGAGGGATCAACGCGATCTTTCTCGCGTTACAGTACCTCCTGCCCCACTAGGATCGGCGCAATCGCAGCGTGCGCGCCAACGGCTCAAGGCGGAGGCTTTTCTTGCGCGCCAATCAGCCTGACAGGCCGCGGCGCGACTTCAAGTCATTGAGCAAACGCTCGACCTCATTATCGCGGTCCAGCCGTATGAGTTTTTCACCTACGTCGTCCGTCAACAGCTCGACTTCCGCAGTGGCCACGGCTTCCGTGTGATGCACACGGTCCTTCAAGCGGTCAAACGAAGCGCTTTTTGAGTCGTCTCCGAGAACCGTCTGCGCGTGCGCCGCCTTACCGAGTGCCACACTGCGGCGATGTCGTGCCAGCAGCAAATCGCGCTTGGACTTCGCTTCTTCAAGCTTCTGCTCGAGCTTGTGCAACGCGCTCTTCAAAGCTTCAACTTGCGATTTCTGATCGTTCACCTGCTCGCTGTAGCTCAGCGCCAGTCGCTGCGACGTATGGTAACGATCCAGGGCGGCGCGGGCCAAATCGTCTTCCTTCTTGTCCACTGCAACTTCGGCTTTTCGCATCCAGTCCTTCCCCGCATCTTCATTTTCACGAAGCTTCTTTTCGAGCATGTGCTGGTCGGCGATCGAAACCGCCACCTGCGTTTTGACCTGGAGATACTGGTTCTCCATGTCCATCATCACCTGCTTGATCATTTTCTCCGGGTCTTCCGCACGGTCGATCATGTCGTTCAGATTGGCCCGGATTAAAGTGCTAACTCGTTCTAAAAGTCCCATGACATTTCTCCTTTCGAACAACCAAAACATCTCTACTGCCACAGCCGGCTAAAAACTACGGTGAACGCCGCCAGATGCTGCACCAAATAAATCGCTTCGCCGAAAAAATGCCGTACGACGAACGCAATCACCACTACGCAGAAGATCCAGAACATCAGAAATTCATCTTTCAACGTCATGGCCAACCCCCTGGCCTCGATTAAGCGTCCTCGGTGGGCAAGTGCGTGCCCACCGGGACGGAAGCGAACATTACGCCTTCTTTGCAGGCGCCTGTGGTGTCTGGTCCGGCTTCGACGTCTTATCGCCGATCATCCGCACCTTGCCGAGCAGTTCCGACATCTGCATGCCGGAGAGCGCTTCGAAGAGCGCCGGCACCTGCGCGGCAATCTTCGTAATGTCGCCGGTCAGTTTGTACGCACCGGCCGCGTCGCCATTTCCTGTCGAGACGATAGTGACCTTATCGACCTTGCTGAGGGGCTCGGACAGCGCCCGCACTACTTCCGGCAAGCTGCTGATAAGCTTGTCCACTACAGCGGCTTGGTTGTACTCCTTGAAGGCCTCCGCCTTGATGTTCATGGCTTTGGCCTCCGCTTCGCCTTTTTTGAAGATGATTTCGGCTTCGGCTTCGCCCTGCGCGCGAATGGCAGCGGCGCGGCCGTCGGCTTCGCTCGTCAATCGCTGGCGTTCTGCGCTCGCAAGCGTTTCGATGCGCTGGCGTTCGATTTCCGCTTGCTTCAGGACGGTGGCGATCAGTTCGCGCTCGCGGCGCGCGATTTCCGCTTCCTGCACCTTCACTTGCGCTTCGCGTTCCACCTGCTGCACGCGCACGCCTTCCGTAACGACCTGCTGCTGCATGACGTTGGTCTCGATTTCATAGGCCTTGTCCGCGGTCGCCTGAGCCTTCTTGGTCATTTCCAGGTAGTTGGCCTTTTTGATGTCCAGATCGCGTTCCGCTTCCGCTTGCTTGGCAAGAGAAGCCGTTTCCGCGGCGACACGTTCCTGGTCGGCTTGCGCTCGCGCAACAGCGGACGCGCGCGTGGCTTCCGCACGCTTGATGGCGATGTCGCGGTCGGCTTCGGCGGCGGCCACTTCCGCATCTCTCTTGATGCGAGCAACGTCCGGGCGGCCCATGTTGGTGATGTATTCATTTTTGTCGCGAACTTCCTTGATGGTGAAGCTCACGACTTCGAGCCCCATCTTGCTCATGTCATCCGCGCAAGTGGAGCGCATGCGGTCGCCGACCATTTCCGGCTCCTTGACGATCTGTTCCACGGTGAGTTGGCCGATGATGCCCCGGAGATGACCTTCCATCACCAAGCGAATCAACGCTTCGCGCTGCTCTGGACGCTTGGTTAGGAACTGCTCGGCCGAGGTGAGGATCGATTCCTTATCGTTCTTCACCTTGATTTGCGCGACGGCTTCGACCGTCACGGCGACGCCTTGCTTGGTATACAGATCTTGCTGCGGGGCGACGTCGAAGGACATCAGCTCCAGGGAGAGTTCCCGGGAGGTTTGCACCATCGGGAAGATCAAAGCACCTCTGCCGGAATACACCTCGGTACCGCCCAAACCGTATCGGATCAAGGCCTCATTGGGCCCGACCTTACGGTACATGCGGGCAATCACAGTCATGATCATCAACAGCCCAAGAACAAGAAGCCCTGCGATGATCAGCACTTCGTTTGGCAACCCGAACATAAAGCCTCCTTTTCCGCGACCACTCCGGACTGTTCCTGTCGAACTTCAGTCCGTGAACACCTTCACTTCGTGAACTCTTCCCAGCGCTTGACGTAGGCAATCCCCTTTTCATAGCGCTCGATGACTACTTCGGCGCCCTTCTCGATAGCCCTGCCGTCCTCGCAACGTGCGCCGGCACATCTGCGAATACCCGCCAGTGAGAAAATGATTTCACCCGTGCCGCCGCTCTCGCGGATCGGCATGCTGACGGTTCCCACCGAACCTTCAATGCGGTAATCCTCGCTTTTCATGGGTGAATCGGTGGAATTC
This sequence comes from uncultured Acidobacteriota bacterium, assembly GCA_963824515.1. Taxonomy (GTDB): domain Bacteria; phylum Acidobacteriota; class Terriglobia; order Acidiferrales; family UBA7541; genus Acidiferrum. Next base: position 403,999 of record CAWGPN010000006.1, on the reverse strand, counting down.
ATAAGTTTCACCATGAAGCGGAATACCACCCATCCAGCGGCTAACCCTCCGAGCGTCGCGATCGCCAGGCTGACGACCGCAAGCAACTGCGAATGCCGCGTAAGCAGATAGCCAATTCCTCCGAACCACGCGAGAAACGTCATGGCCGATGAAGTGTTGAACCAGGAAATGTGTGTGCCAGCCTTGAGGTCACCGTGGGAAGCGCCGGCACCGCCGTGATGCGCAGCAGCGAAGGGCAGGTGCATTTTGAACGGCAGATGAATGTGGATTGCACCCGCTAGGAACGAAAGCACGCTCAGCGAGAAGCCCACCAGAAAGCACAACAGATAGAAATGAGACCAGGTCATACAACACCTCGAAGCGCAGCTCCCTGCCGCGCAGACTGGAATTCGAGACGCAGACCCTACGGGTCAGTTATCCAACGAACGGGGCGGCAGCTGCCCGCTGCCCTGCTGCTTGCCAGAATGCAATACTTCTCCGAGACGCTCGGCCAATTCCGGCGTGCGAAGAATTTCCGCGAGGAGCAAAAGCGCCTTGCGCGAATCTTCGTGCTCCGCAATGGCCAAGAGTCCGCGGCGAAGCTCCGGATCCGCGGCAAACTGTTCGGCACCGGCGAAAAGCCAGGAATCAATCTTTGCGTCAACGGCCCGAAGCGCGGACTGCAACTCCGGGGTGTAGCCTTCCGGATCGTCGACGAGAAAACCCGGATAAACGCGGAAGAACCGGGCCAGCAGCGTGCGCGTGCCGTGCGTCAGATGTGGCCGCGTGCCGCTCTCAATCTGCGAGAGGTAGGCCTGGCTCAGGCCGCGCCCCACTTCGCGCTTCATCGCTTTTGCCAATTCCTGCTGCGTCATGGGACGACCCAAGCCACGCAAGGAACCTTCGACAGCGCGAAGCGAACGGAGTTTGTTGCCGAGTGTCATGGAAGATCCTGTATATTGCAATCTGCAAATATGATATTACTTTTCGCTATTTTGTCAAGAACTTTATTTTGCCTGTTTTCATCATCTTACGAGTGTATTTGTGACTGCTTGGTTTAGTCTGTGTGAACGAAGAGGAACAACTGTCTTGCGGCTAATCCGGTTTTCGAAGTGATTGCAGATCGATTCCAAGCTGCTGGCACTTCTTATACAGATGGCTGCGTTCTAATCCCAGGGCGCGCGCCACGTTCGTCATGTGAAAATTGTGCCGCTTGATTTCGCCGAGCAACACTTCTTTCTCAAACGCTTCCGTGCGCTCGGCGAGTGTCCCTGCCGATACCGCCCCGCCCATCGAAAAACTTGTGGAGCCCGCATCAGTAACATCTATCGGAAGCACGAGCCGCACGTCGCTAGCGGTGATGGAGTCTTCCACGGAAAGCAGCACCAATCGCTCCACAACATTCCGCAGTTCGCGCACATTCCCGGGCCACGCGTAGCGCCGCAACTCCGCAATCGCATCTGCGGCAAAGAGCTTCTCCTTCCAGCCGTTCTGCGCAGCGACTTGCCTTGCAAAATGCGCGGCAAGCTCGGGGAAATCCTCGAGTCGCTCACGTAATGTCGGCAAAACCAGCGGAAAGACGTAGATGCGGTGAAACAGATCCCTCCGGAATGTATTCTGCTTCACCAGGTCCTCGAGGTTCCTGTGCGTGGCCACGAGCACGCGCACGTTTACCCGAATCGGCTTGTCCCCGCCCACGCGCTCAACTTCGCCTTCCTCCAGCACGCGCAACAATTTCGCCTGCATCGAGACGGGCATGTCGCCGATTTCATCGAGAAATAGCGTCCCGCCTTCAGCCTGCTCGAATTTTCCGAGATGCTTGGCCGCCGCTCCCGTAAACGCGCCCTTTTCATGGCCGAACAGTTCCGATTCGATCAGCTCCGCCGGAACCGCCGCGCAATTCAGGGTAATGAATGCATTTTCGTGGCGCGGCGACTTCTCATGAATCGCCCGTGCCACCAATTCCTTGCCTGTGCCTGTTTCGCCGAGGATGCAAACGCGCGTCTCGCTGGCGGCGACGCGATCAATCTGCCCAAGCAGCTTCTTCATCGCCGGGCCTGATCCCACCAATTCGTGTTTGCCCAGCCGATGGCGAAGTTCCCGGTTTTCATCCTCAAGGCGCGAAAGTTTTAGCGCATTCTCTACGGTGACGAGCAGCTTGTCCGTTGAAAGCGGTTTCTCCAAAAAATCCAGCGCGCCCAGCTTGGTCGCTTTGACGGCCATCTCAACATTTGCCTGCCCGGAGATTAGAACAATCGGCGTCTTCATTCCGGCGTGTTTCAGGTCTTCAAGCAACTCGATCCCGCTTTTGCCGGGCATGACCACGTCGGAAAGGATTAAGTCGAACGATTCGGTCCGCAGAAGTTCCAGGGCGCGAGGCGCGTTGTCGCAAACGGTAGCTTCATGACCGGCGAGCCGGAAAGCTCGCGAAAGCGAAGCCAGCGTATTGGGGTCGTCATCGACGAGCAGCAAGTGAGCTTTGCGTGCCAAATGGATGTCCTTTGCGTTTGCTCGTCAGTCAGACGCGGCCGCCGTGAAACTCTGCGGCGGCGGCAGCTTTTCGTAAGCGGATTCTTCGGCGGGGGTCGTTCGATGCCCGGCCTGGCGCTGGGGCAGCTCGATACGAAACGTTGTTCCGTGCCCTTCCTCGCTCGATACGGAAATGGTCCCGTGATGATCGCTGACCACCGACTGAATAATCGCCAGCCCGAGGCCAGTTCCCTGCACCTTCGTGGTGTAATACGGCGTGAACAGCCGCGAGCACTCTTCCGGCGTAAGGCCTTTGCCGGTATCCGCCACCTCGATTCGAATGTTGCCTTCGTGCTCGGACGTGCGCATGGTCAACGTGCCTCCGGCGGGCATGGCGTCCAGAGCATTCAGCACGAGATTTTGAAACGCGCGGTGCAGCAACTCGGCATCCGCATCGATTTCCGGCAGCGGCTCGGTCAGAAAATATTCTGGAATGACGGGCGGCTTGCCGACAGCCGTGAATTGCGGTTCGAACAAACGAACGGCATTGCGCAAAGCCTCATTCACGTTGACGCGCGCGAAATGCGGCGCCGGCATCTTCGAAAAGTCGCTGAACCGTCCGACAATTGCATTGAGATTCGCGAGTTCCGCTTTCAAGGTGGCGGTAGATTCGTTGAAAACCTCCAAAAACTGCTTGGCGTCCAACTGCCGCGCCTTTTGCAGGTTCTCCACGGTGATTTGCAGCGGAAACAGCGGGTTGCGCAGCTCGTGCGCCAGCCGCCTCGCGAGCTCCCGCCATGCGGCTACGCGTTCCGTCTGCACAAGCTGCTCGCGCTGCGCCGCCAGCGTCTGCGTCATCTCATTGAACGCCGAAGCAAGCTGCCCAATCTCGTCCCTGCCCCGCAAGGGAATGACAGTGTCCCATCGCCCGGAGGCCACTTCGCGCGCGCCTTCCGCCAGTTCCTCGAGTGGCCGCGTAATTCTCGACGAGACCCACAAACTGACCAGCAAGCCGATCAAGAGCGCCGCGCCCGCCACCACTCCAGCAATCTGCAAAATGTGGCGGGTCAGCAGCACAACGTCCCGGCGCGAGCTGCCCAGCAGCAACACGGCCAGCAGTTCGTTATTGCGGCCCAGCAGCGGAATCGCATGAAACGTTTCCGCGTCCGCGGCGTTCTGCGTCCAATCGATGGTGCGCACCGCGGGCTTCGGCTGCTTCTGAATGCGCTCGATCAGCGGCTGCAGCCGGTCCGCTTGGCCGAATTGCCCGTTCACGTCGGTCAATGCTGAAGGCACAAAACCGGCGCCGAGATTCCGGTACAGCATCGTCCGCATCCCCGCCGGGGGTACCAGCGAGGCCAGGAAATTCTGGTCCACCCGCCTTCCGCCGATGATGTACATGAACTTGCCGTTTCCGCCGGAAAGCATGCGGACCACCGTCAGCGAGAGATCAACTCCGTCCGGCAATTGTTCCTTCTTCAAGAAGGGTGGAACCTCGTTCCAGTCATTTCTCGCGGTGACCCAGTCGTCCTTATAGCCGACGCGCGCGGGATATTGCGCCGAGGAGATCAGCGTGCCGTCCCAATTCACGAACTCGACAAAGTCCAAACCATGGTCCTGCGCCGCTCCGGACGCGTCGTGCACGTAGAGCGAAAGGTCCGGGCTGGGCCCCGCCAAATCGATGGCTACCTTGAGCGTGATCTCGGCATCCGTGATGTTCTTCACTTGCCGGGCTATCTCTTCGCCTCGCTGCGCGTATTCCGTGTGGAATTGCTTGACCAGCGCTTCGCTCCGCTGCGCGTCCGCGTCTTCGAACGCGGCCTGCGTGTAGTGCGTCACGCCATAGGCCACGAGCGAAACCGAAGCGAGCACGGTGATCGAAAAAACGAAAAATAATTTAGTGCGAAAGCTCATGGCTTTGCTCCGGGTACAACCGCGCTGCGTTGCGAGGAAGATGGTCCACCAGCGCCGGTGCTGCTGGAGGCGTCCGCCGCCCCAGGCTCCGGAGGCTCCAGCCAAACGTCGGACAGGCGCCATTCCCCCCAGCGCCCCGGCATCCAATCGCGCACCGTGGGACCGAGTCCCGCGGACTCCGCTTCCGTGACTAGCGGCAGCACACGCCATTGGTCGAGAATCTGGCGCTCGCGTTCGTAGAGCTGCTGGTGATCCGTGCTCGTAGCTATGGCCTCCGAAGGTTCACGAAGATTATATGCCGCAAACATGGAATCGAGCTCCGCGCGCGAAGAAAGAGACGAATAGTGCCAAGCAAAGAGGTGTGCGCCCGCGGGAGTCGCGGACGAAGCAGCACCTGCGCGCGCGGCTGGCCGGTTGAGCACCTGCACGAGAATTCCGGCCTGGCGCGCATTCACGGCCACGCGTTCGCCGAGAAGTTTGGCCAAGCCACTGGGCGAATCGACACGCAAGCGAAGCGGCTCCGCGCCCGCGGCTTCGTTCGCGGACAGCGCGCGGCGCAGTTCCTTTGCGTGTTCGAGATTGCTGTCCACCGTGAAGAGGAAAGCATATCCCGAGAGCCACTGTGGCAAAAGAGCCGCTGCAGGTTCGGCTTGCTTTTGAAGCAACACGTTGGCCATGCTGCCGCGGTCCAGTGCGAGGGAAAGAGCTTCGCGCAAGCGAACATCGGATGCCGCGCTCTGCGCTTCGTCAAATCGCAACCCGTAAAGCACGAGCGGCTCCGAAGTCCAGACGCGCAAATTGGCCTGCTTGGCGCGAGGCACAAGCTCAGGCGACAATTCGATCAAATCCGTCTTCCCCAACTGCAAATCAAACATGGCACGAAGCGGCGGCACGCCAAGCGTGACGTCGATCGCGTCGACAAACGGCCGGCCGGACCAAGCCGCTTCATTGGCGCGGAAGAAGAGATGCGCATATGCGCCATTCGAAAGTGTGCCATCCGTAACTTCGGCCCGCGGCGCGGCGGAACTTTTCTCTCCGCTCTGCCCGGGCACGGCAGGAGTCTCAGCCAGAATGAATGGCCCCGTTCCAACGAGCCCCCCGCTCGGCTGCGCTCGATAAACAAAGTATCGCGAGGAAGCAAGCTGCTCCAGCAATTCAGGCACAGCGATGCTGGACTGAACCGCAACCTCATCGGGGCTCGTTGCAGAGATTTGCTGCGTTTCAGGAAGCATCGGCCGAAGCGCCGCGACGACGTCCGCCGCCGTCAGGTCCGCACCGTCGGAAAATTTCACACCGGAGCGAATCGTGAACTGCCAGCGCCTGTTCGAAGCGTCGTGCGACCACCCTGTCGCCAACTCCGGCTGAATGCGGCCGTAATTATCGAGCGACACCAGCCGTTCGAACTCCAGCGCCGCCAGCTTTTCATCCGCGGCCGCTTCAAACGAGCCCGCTTGCCACTCTCGCGGATCGAGCGACACGCTGGCGGCGTGCATTTCGACGCGCAACGTCCCGCCGTAGCGCGGGCTCACGGCCGCGCTCGTCATCGTAGCCACCGCAAGCAAAATGCTACCTGGAGCAACTAATCGTGAGTAAGTAAGCCTCATAACGGCCAGTCTGCAAATTCCGGTCTACCGCAACAGCCTCTCCATTGGCCGCCGCGTTCGGAGTGATTCTCGTCCATGGCGTGTGCAAGACGACGACCGGACCGGGAAATGCCATTGGGTCGGAAACGGTTTGCGCCCGCCGATCCTGAATATCGACGGCCTGAATCTCATCCGGCTTCGTCCAATCCCCTTTACCCGTCACTAACAACTGCCAGCCGCTCCCACATCCGCTATAAACGCTTGCAATTTCCGTGCCCCAATTTGAAAAAGTGGCGGTTGGCTCGGGACCATCTTCGTACAGCCGTGCCTGCCCATCCTGGCCCGTCACGACTACCTCCGGCTTTCCTTCCGTCTCCACCTGCGCCGCGGAGAACCATGGCACCATCCGCTTTCCCGCCATTGCCGCCGGAGAGATTCCCCGCACTGGCGTTTGGTCCGCGTATGTCTCACAGCTCCATCCCTTCGCATCTAGAGAGGAATCACGGCAGAGCTCATGCGAGAAGTATGCCGACTGCGAATCAACATCCTGAAAGAGGAATCCGCGCTCGCCGCGTGCCGGCGGCTGATTTATCGGCAGATGCTCAGAACCTGTCTTGACCCACTCATTGCCCTGCCAGTCGTAGGAGAGTATCTGCTGGGCCCCGAGAGCCTCGGCATGCTTCCCTCCGCTAGGTAATAAGACGTCCAGGATTGGGCTATCCTGCGAGAAGAGAAACTCCCTGTGCAGAGTTAGCCTGAAGGCCGGCTCTGGCGCCGCTGGACCGTTCAGCGGTCCCAAAGCCCCCATGACCATTTCCGTATTTTCCTTCCGCTGGATCTGCACGACGCCGAGATATTCCGTCGGATCCTGCGTAACACTCACCACAATTTTCACGGCGGCATCCCCGGGCAAAATCTTCACGCCTCGTCTCTGCAACTCTTCCTGGAACGCGGCCGAAAGGCTCGCGAACTCCTCCCGCCGAAGCGAAGAAAGATTCTGAAATTCGCAGGTCGCGGAGGTAGCGTGTAGGGAGGACAAAACCCTGCCAGCCAACGCACGAGCGGAATCCTCGAGAGCGTCGGCGCGCCCACTTCGCGCAAAGCAAGTGAAAATAAGCAAAAATTCGAGGATGTGGCAAGGAATCCTAAAGCCGCGCCCTCGCGGCGTGGACAGATTTTGCTTGGCGGACACAGGCGTGCTGCAGGATGATATCACGCTTGCAATCCAGGACACCTAGCGACCTGTCCCGTACATACCGCAACCTGCGGCTTTCGTTCGGCCAGCGGGCACGGACTCACTGCAAAAAAACTGCGAAATGCGAAACTATTTGTGGGGCGGCGCGTCCATCTAGGTATTCGGCTATCTGGGGTAAATCTCTGTCTTCGAGGATGATCAGAATGAATCGAGTCATTATCCGTCTGAACGTAATGCTGTGGCTTGCCGTAGCCGCGATGCTGTGTTTCTCGGCGCTTCCCGCCTGGGCGCAATCCGCCGCGGCTGTTGACCAGGTTCCTCCCGGTCCCACTCGCCTCCTGCGCTTTGCGGATATCTCGAAAGACAAAGTCGTCTTCGCCTACGCCGGCGACTTGTGGATCGCCTCCCGGGAAGGCGGCTCGGCCCGCCGCCTCACTTCCCACGTTGGCGATGAGCTCTACCCGAAATTTTCCCCTGATGGCAAGTGGATCGCCTTCACTGGCGAATACGACGGCAATCCGGACGTCTACCTCATTCCCTCCGAAGGCGGCGAACCCAAGCGCCTTACGTACCACCCTTCGAATGACCTGGTCCTCGGCTGGACGCCCGACGGCAAGGACATCCTCTTCCGTTCCAATCGTTTTAACGAGCCTCTTGGCCGCTCCACGCGCCTGTACCTGATCTCGCCGCAAGGCGGCAGCCCGCGCCCGCTGCCCGTTCCCCGCGGCGATCTCACGTCCTTTTCTCCCGACGGCACCAAAATCGTCTATCTCGAAACCTCGCAGGAATTCCGTACCTGGAAGCGCTATCGCGGCGGCTGGAGCCTGCCCATCGCCATCTACGACCTGAAAAAGAACACTTACGAAGAGCTTCCGAAAACCGCCGGAATGGACATGTTCCCCATGTGGCATGGCAACTCCATCTATTTCATCAGCGACCGCGATGGCATCATGAATTTGTACAGCTACGACCTTGGCTCCAAGCAAACCAAAAAGCTCACCGACTATAAGGAATTCGACATCAAGTGGCCCAGCCTCGGCCCCGACGCTATCGTCTATGAAAATGGCGGCCTGCTTTATGAATACAATCTCGGCAGTGGCAAAACGCACGAACTGCCCATCGTCGTCCGCGCCGAGGACCTCCAAGCCCGTCCGGAATTCAAGAGCGTCGCCCAGCAAATCAATAGCGGCGCGATCTCTCCTTCCGGCGCTCGCGCCGTCGTCGAAGCCCGCGGCAATATCTTCACCATCCCGGCCGAGCACGGGAGCGTCCGCACACTTACCACCGATCATTCCAGCATCCACGAACTCAACCCAGTTTGGTCGCCCGACGGCAAGTCCATCGCCTATTTATCCGATATAACCGGAGAATATGAACTCTACACGCGCCCGCAAATGGGCGGTGACGAAACCCGCATCACCACCGACGGCAAAATCTACCGCTTTGGCCCGACGTGGTCCCCCGACAGCAAGAAACTCGCTTACTGGGACAAGTCCAATCAGCTATGGTATGTCAGCCTCGACGACAAGAAACCGGTCCTCGTCGATACCTCCGATTACGGCCTCATCCAGGATGCCTCCTGGTCACCTGACAGCCTCTGGCTCGCCTATTCCAAGCCTCAGCGCCGCGGCACCAATGAAGTTTTTCTCTATTCACTGGCCACGAAAAAAGCCACGGAAGTCTCGAGCGGCTTTTACAGTGACAACAACCCGGTCTTCGACCCCGAAGGCAAGTACCTCTATTTCCTCTCCACTCGTTATTTCTACCCGAGCCTCGGCCAGCTCGACCTGCGCTATAACTATTACTCGACCGACGGAGTTTTCGCCGTAACTCTAAAGGCGGACGAGACTTCTCCCTTCAAACCCGAAAGCGACGAAGAAAAATCCGCCGAAGAAAACAAAAAGAAGGACGAAGCCAAATCCGGCGCTGCCGAATCTGACGAGAAGAAGTCCGGCGAGGAAAAAGAAGAGAAAAAAACGGAAACGGTCAAGCCTATTCAAATCGATCTCGAGGGCATCGCAAGCCGCGTCGCGCCTGTTCCCGTCGAGCCCGGCATCTTCAGCAACCTGGCCGTCCGAAAGGGAAAATTCTTCTACGTTGCCACCCCGATGGAAGCCCGCCAATTCGCCATGCCCGGCGAGCAGGGCCCGCAGAACGTGCTCCATGTTTATGACATCGCAAAACGCGAAGACAAAGTTCTGCTCGAAGGCATCGAGGGCTACGACGTCGACAAGGATGGCGGCAAGGTCCTTTACAAGGCTGGTCCCGTCGTCGGCATCACCGATGCCGTTCCCGGCAAAGCCAAAGTCGGTGCAGGCAAACTCGATCTCAGCGGCTTACAAGTGAAAATCGATCCGCGCGAAGAATGGCGCCAGATTTACCACGAAGCCTGGCGCATCGAGCGCGATTTCTACTGGGACCCCAACATGACCGGCCACGACTGGAACAAACTCGGCGCGCGCTACGAAGCGCTGCTGCCTTGGGTGGCCGATCGCAGCGACCTCAACTACTTGATCGGAGAGCTCATCGCCGAGCTCAGCACTTCGCACACCTACGTCGGCGGCGGCGAGCAGCCGAAGAAACCTCACGTCAGCGTCGGCATGCTTGGCGCTGATTACGTAGCCGACGGCGGCTTCTATCGCATCACGAAAATCTATCCCGGCGAAAACTGGAACGACGCCACTCGCTCGCCGCTGAACGAACCCGGCCTCAAAGTGAAATCCGGCGATTATTTGATCGCCGTCAATGGACAGGAAACCCGCTCCTCGCAGGACGTCTATTCCTACTTCCAGGATCTTGCTGGAAAACTCGTCGACCTGAAAATAAACAGCAAGCCCAGCCTCGACGGCGCCTGGGAAATCACCGTGAAACCGACCGCCGACGAAACCGGCATTCGCTATCTCGATTGGGTTGACTCCAACCGCCGCAAAGTCGCCCAAGCCACCGGCGGCCGCATCGGCTACATGCACGTCCCGGATACCAGTATCGCCGGAATCATCGACTTCGATAAGGAACTCACTGGACAGCTCGATAAAGACGGCATCATCGTTGATGAGCGCTACAACGCCGGCGGCCAGATCCCCGATTTCTACACCGAAAAACTAAAACGATCGCTCCTCGCCGTCATCTCCGTCCGCGATGGCAAGGACGTTCCCTATCCTCCCGTTGCTATCTACGGGCCAAAAATCATGCTCGTCAACGAACTTTCCGGCTCCGGCGGCGACCTTTTCCCGTGGCTCTTCCGCTACGAGAAAATCGGTCCCATCGTCGGCACGCGCACCTGGGGCGGCCTCGTCGGAATCAATCGCGGCGCACCGCTGCGCGATGGCGGCTATGTCACCGCGCCTTCGGCAGGCTTCTATTCGTGGGACAAAGGTTCATCGTCTTGGGTTGTTGAAAACCACGGCGTCGATCCCGATTACGTTGTGCCCGAGCGTCCCGACCTCGTCGTCGAAGGCCACGACCCACAACTCGAAAAGGCTATCGAACTAGCGAACGAAGCCCTGAAAGATTACAAAGGTCTTCCGCCACGACCGAAGTTCCCTGGCTCAAAATAAATTGGGCGCAGGGTCTGCGCTCAATTCTTAACTTCCGTAAATGGGAACGGCCGGCAAAAAGTCGGCCGTTCTTATCTTCGAATAAAAAAGAATTCTACCGCTAGCCGAATGGCTCGGTTCGCATTGCCTGCAGGGGAATAACCTCTGGCAAATTCGGCCAAGCGCGGCGGTGCTTGCCTCTGTGCTCATGATCTTTCCTCCTTTCCAGCGATGCGTCCCGAGCCACCCACAGAGGTATTGGCTAGCGGAACTGTCTGCACAGGCTTCCGCCTGTGCAATCTTTCTTCAAACTCCCCCTTGCGCTCTCTTGGAGAGTCTCTTGGCTGGCAGCACGCGCAAACGGGCCAAGCCTAATCTCTTGATCGACCACGCGCTTCGACCCGGCCCTCAGCATTTAGGCCGCCCGCCGTCTTCGCGGTTCAATTGCGCCACTCGCCGTCATTCCAATTCTCGATCCCGGTCCGCTCGCCTTGCCACCGAGCACCAACTTCCGCAGTTGCTCGGAGACATAGATGTCGTAAGCCAGCAAAGCCCCGGTACTTCCGAATAGCCCAAGTCCAAGAATCATCAGCAAGTACTTCAAACCCAACATGGCTGTGCTCCCTTCCAGCTCCCACTTGAACCCTGCCTCGCGGTCTCCCCCGCTCATCGGTGCGGTGCGAAAGCCCGCGCCATTTGCGCCGTTCCTCGCACCAGTCTCGACCCCACAGTCGTTCGCCCGACGGTCGCTGGCCGCATCAGCACGAACATCGCCCTCAAAAGCATCCAGTCAAATGCAAAGGCCGCAGCAGTGGCAAAAACCGTGACGGCGGCGAGTGTGGCGAAGTGAAGCATGGCGATCATGTGGCTCCTCCCAGTCCTGCGACGACCTGCGCCAATAGGAATTGCACGCCGCGCACCACGCTAAATGTGTTGAAAATAATAGACTTACGGCAGCCTGGCAGAGGCCGTTTGTGTGCATGCCGCCACGCCGTGGCCAGCCAGACGCGCACCCCACTCCTCGGGTTGGCCTCGCGGCAAATCAGAGCTATTGTAGTACTGTCAGAAAAGGAACCTGGAAGGACGAAGCGCGCAAACGGGCTCTGCTGTTTTCAGGCAGTGGCTGTCTTCGCTTCAACTGAGAAACTTCACTATGGCGCAACGCTCCGGAATGCGGCTCGGCAAAATCCTGGGAATACCCATCTACCTTCATTCCACCTGGATCATCATTTTCGCCGCCATCACCTATTTTGTGCAGCAGCAGTTCGCTCACGAACACGCGGCTTGGACTCCGGTCCAGCAATGGAGCGTAGCTGTCTTCACTAGCTTGCTCTTTTTTGGTTCGCTCCTCTTCCATGAACTCGCACATAGCGTCGTCGCCCAGCATTACAAGATTCGCGTTCTCTCCATCACCCTCTTCCTCTTCGGCGGCGTCGCAAGTATTGAGCGCGACCCCTCCAAGGCCATCCAGGAATTCAATATCGCCATCGCTGGTCCTCTCGCCAGCGGGCTTCTCGCCGCGTTCTTCTTCGGTTTGCTGCAGGCGTTTCCCTCCAATGAGATGGTTGCCGCGACTTCCAACTGGCTGTGTTTAACCAATCTGCTGCTTGCGGTCTTCAACCTTCTCCCGGGTTTCCCGCTCGACGGCGGCAGGATCTTCCGCGCCATGATTTGGGGCGCCACTAAGAATTTCTCCAAAGCCACGCGCATCGCCGGTACCAGCGGCCGCATAATCGCTTACTCGCTGATTCTTCTCGGTGCTTTCGTCGTTTTCAAGGGTGTCATTGTGTCGGGCCTTTGGAGCGTCTTCATCGGCTTCTTCCTCCTGAACGCCTCCCAGGAAAGCGTTTCGCAAGCCGCCGTTCGCGAGACTCTCACCGGCTTGCGCGCCGCCGACGTCATGAGCCACGAAGTCCCCACCGTCGGCCGCGCCATTTCTCTCGAGGACTATGGAGCCGAAGTCCTGCGCACCGGCCGCCGCTGCCACCTGGTCATCACCGAAGATCGCCTCGTCGGCATGATGAACGTCCACCGCTTGAATTCCGTTCCCCGCGACGAATGGGCCCATAACTCTGTACAGGCCGTTATGATCCCCCGCGAGCGCATCCTTTGGGCCACGCCAGACGAGCCTCTGCTCGGCCTCCTCGAACGCCTTCTCACCGCCGACGTCAACCAAATGCCCATCGTCTCCGGCTCCGATGACGGCGCCGCCCACATCATCGGCATGGTCTCCCGCGATTCCATCCTCCGCGTCATGCAAACCCGCACCGAACTCGGCCCGCTCTCCTACAATAGCGTCGCAAGCAAGTAGCACATCGCTGGCTTCCACGTCGAGCCGGCCAGACTTGACTTCCCTTTGTGCGCTTCGCTCCGCTGGTTCCGCCTCATCACTTCGTTAACTCCCGAGGCCCACTTGGGTATACGATAGTTGTCCGACCAAAAGGAGGACTAACATGGCCAAGAAGAGCAAGCTCACGCATGTCGCCTCAAGAATCGGCGGCGCAATCGGTAAAGCCGACCGCAAAGCCCACCAAGTTGTGAAGGCCGGAGCGCTCGCCAAAAAAGAACTCCAGGCCATTTCCAAACAGGTGGACGCCCTGAAGCGCCAGTTGGAAAAGACCACCAAGCACCTCAGACGCGCTCTGCGCTAAATTCACGCTGCCCCCGCGCTCTTCGAACAAATCCAGGTGCGGCCGTACCCGCGCTCCACTGCGAGCGCAGTCACTAGCTCGCTCCGGACTGTCCCGTGCGCCAACGTTTCCTCGCCGGAGCCTTCGGCGCCTCTCCTGCTCAATGTCCCTCCGATTGGTTTATAATGCGCCGCCCAAGGGGTAGATAGCCTGAGCGCAAATCAGCAATCCAAAACGGAGGAAGCCTGCCCATGAAATCGGCGAATCGGTGGAGGTCTACATCGTCACGGGATCCGCGTTGGCCCCTCTGGGGATCCTTCGCACTGCTGATTGCTTCTGCTATTTGCGTCGCAAGCCTCGCTGCCCAAACTTCCAGGAACTCCGCCAGCCACTGAGGTCTCCGCTGCGACCGCTGCATCTCCAGCCCCCATTCGCACACCTAACTACGCCCTCGAAGCCCGCTTTCTACCCGCAAACATGAACAAACTTGTCTTCGACCTCTCCGTCACGCCCCACTGGTTCGCTCTCTCCGACAAATTCTGGTACAGCTACCGCACTAGCGACGGCACGAACTATTACATCGTCGATCCTCTCAAGAAATCCAAGTCCCTTCTCTGGGACAACGCCAAAATCGCCGCTTCACTTTCCCTTCTCACCAATTTTCCCTATGACTCCCAGCATCTCCCCATCAAGCGGCTCAAGCTGGTCGACAAAGACACCCGCATGCGCTTCGAAGTGGAAATTCGGAAAGACGGCGTCGTTCCCAATGAGCCTGAGAAGAAAATTCAAAACGATGGCAGCCAGCAAGGCAATGAAAGCGAAGTGAAACAAGGCGAAGTCACGCAAAACGAAGACAAGCAAACTGAGCAGCAGGGCCGGCCGCCCGCACCTCGCGAAGAAACTCGAACCCTCGTATTTGAATACGATCTTGCTACCGGGAAAGTCACTCGCCAGGACGACGCCGAGCCGATGAAACCAAGACCGTTATGGGCTTCGGTTTCTCCCGACGAAAAAACCGTGGTCTTCGCCCGCGGATTGAATCTTTACATGATGGACGGTGAAAATTACGCCAAAGCCCTAAAGAAGCCCGGCGATGCCGGCATCGTTGAAACCCAGCTCACCACCGGCGGCGCCGAAAAATTCAGTTACGCTCGCCGCCTCTTGCCCGAACAGGAAGACGCACTGAAAAAAGAGGACAAGGGCGACACCAACAAAGCCGGCATTCGCGCGCCCGCCATTCAGATCCACTGGTCGCAAGACTCGAAGAAGCTTGCCGTGGTCCGCCAGGACGAACGCAAAATCCCCGATTTCTGGGTCATCCATTCTCTCGCCAATCCCCGCCCAATCCTCGAATCCTATCCTTACCCGCTTCCCGGCGAACAAGCCATGCCCATCTATCAGCTGGAAATTCTGGATGTCAGCTCGAAGCAGCTCGTCGTCGTACAAGCCAAAGATTTTCCCGAGCAGGAACTCCGCATCGAAGACGCACCCCTCCTTGAGCGCGACCGCGAAGAAATGCGCGAAGAGCGCGAAGGCCAACAGGAAGGCGCCCCGTTTCCGATCTCCCGCGTCACAGCTCGCTGGGTTTCGGACACTTCCGACAAACTCTATTTCACCAGCACCAATCGCGATTTTCGCAAAGTGAATCTCTGCGTCGCCGACACTTCCTCCGGCGTCTCAAAACCGCTTATCGAAGAGCGCTCCAACGTCTGGCTCAGCGTCAAGCCGCTTCGCCTTGTTGGCAACGGCCAGGAGTTGATCTGGTGGTCCGAGCGCGACGGCTGGGGCCATTACTATCTCTTCGATTCCTCAGGCAAGCTGAAAAACCAAATCGACTCCGGTGAATTTGTCGACGATCAAATCGTCTCGTTCGACGATAAAACACGAACTCTCTTCTTCACCGCCAATGGCCGCGAGCGCGGCGAAGATCCTTACTATATTCATCTCTATCGCATCCATCTCGATGGCACCGGGCTCCAGCTTCTCACCCCCGGCAATTTTTCCCACGCTTTCAGCGCACCGGACTCCGACAAGTATTTTGAAGACACCTATTCCCGCGTCGATACCGCGCCCAAATCCGTCCTCGTCGACGCGCAAGGCACTCATCTTCTCGACCTCGAAACCACCGACGTTTCGCAACTCCTCGAAGCCGGCTACAAATTCCCCGAAACCTTCAAAGTCAAAGCCGAAGACGGCGTCACCGATCTCTTTGGCGTGATGATCAAACCGTTCGATTTCGATCCCGCTCGCAAATATCCTCTCATCGAGTTTGTCTACCCCGGCCCGCAAACAGAGGAGGTCAATAAAACGTTCTCGCCCAAAAGTCCCAACGTCCCGCTCGCCCAGCTTGGCTTCATCGTTATTGAAGTCGGCGCGCGCGGCGGAAGTCCTCAGCGCGACAAATGGTATGACAGCTACGGCTACGGTAATCTCCGCGATTACGGCCTCGCCGATAAAAAAGTCGCCGCCGAGCGCCTTGCCGCCCTTCATCCTTACATTGATCTTTCTCGGGTCGGCATGTGGGGACATTCCGGCGGCGGTTTCATGACCGCCGCGGCCCTCATGCAATATCCGAATTTTTACAAAGCTGGCTGGTCCGAGTCCGGCAATCACGACAACAATGTCTACAACCGCGACTGGAGCGAGAAATATCACGGCGTCCGCGAAGAAACTCTGAAGGACGGCACGCTAAAGTATGTCTATGAAATCGATAAGAATTCCGAGCTCGCCAAAAATCTGAAAAGCCATCTCATGCTCACCACCGGCGACATGGACAACAACGTCAGTATGGTCAACACCATGCGCGTCGCCAACGCTCTCATTCGCGCCGACAAGCGCTTCGAAATTCAGGTCTTCCCCGGCATGCGCCATTCCTACATGCCCATCGCCAGCTACGTGGACATGGCCCGCGGCGATTTCTTCGCCCGCTGGCTCCTCGGCTCCTCCGACACCGGCGCCGACATCCTCCAGCTCCAGAACGAGCGCCTCGCTACCCCCAGCAAAAAATTCAAGGAGTAGTTTTCGGCCTCCACGCTTAGCTGTCGTATACTTTCTTCTAACGACGCCTACTATGATTGGGCAAATGCTGGGCCACTACGAAATCAAAGAAAAACTGGGCGAAGGCGGCATGGGCGTTGTCTTTCGTGCGCGAGACACGAAACTGGAACGCGATGTCGCCCTCAAACTTCTTCAAAATGCTTCTTCGGATCCGCAGTCGCGCGAAAAATTGCTCGCGGAAGCTCGTTCTGCTTCAGCGCTGAATCATCCTAACGTGGCCACAATCTATGAGGTCGGGGAGCACGAAGGCCAGACTTTTATCGTCATGGAATTGGTTCCCGGTCTTCCGCTCAGCAAATCCATTCCTCCCGGAGGCTTACCCATAGAAACTTGTCTGCGCTATGGTGCGCAGATTGCCGCCGCATTGGCCCAAGCACATGAGCGCCACATCATTCACCGCGATTTAAAGAGCGCCAATGTAGTGGTCACCCCCGATGGCCAAGCCAAGGTTTTGGACTTCGGCTTGGCTCGCTCCGCGCTCCATTATGATCTCGATCAAATCACCCGTTCGCGGGATTCGCTCGCAACCTCCGATACGATCGCGGGCACCCTGCATTCCATGGCCCCCGAATTACTCCGTGGCTCACCGGCGGATTCGCGCAGCGATATTTGGGCCCTCGGCGTCATCCTCTATGAGATGGCCTCAGGCGGGCTTCCCTTCCAAGGCCGCACTGGCTTTGAGCTGACCTCCGCCACTCTCCAAGCCTCCCCCGCGCCACTCCCGGAACGCGTCCCTTCGGGAATGCGTGTCGTCATTCAGCACTGCCTGGCCAAAGAGCCAGGGCACCGCTATAGCAGCGCCAGCCAAGTCCACGCTGCGCTCGAAGCGATCAGCTCGGATTCGGCGGTTCCTCTCGAGAGGATAGCGTTTCCAGCTCCGCGTCCTCTGTGGCGGAGCAAATGGGTGTGGCTCGCCGCGGCCCTTGTTGCATTTGCCCTTTTCTCGTTTATTGTGTGGGAAAGGACTTTCTTTGTGCCCGCCGGTGTTCGAGAGAATTCTTTGCCGTCTTCGCGCCTGACCACCGGCGGTCGCTCCTCCCCAAACGCCGAAGCAAACGACATCTTCGAGCGCTCTATGCTTTCTCTGAAGTCGCGGCTCGACATTCCCAATGCCAACCTACTCCTCCGTCATGCTCTCGAGCTCGATCCGAAATTTCCTTCGGCTCGCGCCTACTATGGCTTCACCGAGCTCCAAATGATCTACCAGGGCTTGTCCAATGATCGCGGCTTGCTCTATCAAGCCGAGGAGAACATTCGGCAGGCGAGAGAAGAAGAGCCGGACTTATCAGTAGCTGCTGGTTTTCTCAGCGGTGTCTATCTGTTTCAAGGGCGAACCGATCTGGCATTCCACGAAGCGCAAGAGTCGATCCGCCTCTCCTCTCAGTCCGGAGACCCGAGCGGAACTATCTGGCTTGCCCATTGTTACTATCTGAGCGGCAATTACAAAGCAGCGATGAACGAATTGCAGTCCATTATGCGGACTGCCCCTCTTTTTTGGCCCGCGCATTGGTTCGCCGGCCAAATTCTATTGGAACAGGGGCAATTGGACTCCGCTAACGAAGAAACTCAGAAGGTCTTGGATCAGGATCCTCTCAATCTCTTGGCCATCACCACTCTTAGCTACGGCCAACTGACCGTCGGAGATCCATCTGGCGCGCGGGCTCAACTCGAAAAAGCTAGTCCCGAAGCCAAAGACAATTTCCGCTTGCGGTTAGCCTGGGCTCTTGTAAACGCAAGCGATGGAAAAGCTACCGGCGATCTCGATCCCGAAGTGCTCAAGTTCGCTGACGCAAACCCCTTGGTCACTCTATCGGTGGCGGAATTTTACGCCCTGCGCGGAGACTCGGCCAACTCCCTCAACTGGCTCGACCGGGCCGTCCGAAATGGCGATGAGCGTCTGGAATGGTTCCGTCGCGATCCCTTGCTGGCTAATATCCGGAATCAGCCGCGCTTCAGTCAAATTCTGGAAGCCATCGCTTCTCGCCGCAAAGACCGCGTTCAGTAGCAGCTGTTACACTCCATCGCCACCGCACCCTATACCTCGCCTTTTTCTCGGGGCGGCTTTTTGACTTTTTCACAGATTTCCACAGTCTCACGAATCCGTCTCATCCATCCCAACTCATTCAAGCCGCTCTACTTCCGCCAACCTTATTCGAATCCTCTTCTCTTCATTCGAATAAACCATCCAGTAAAAATAATATCTATTGACAACTGGTAATTAACCCTGCTACCATGTCTCATGTTTCGCCCGCGCTTCCCCTCCCTTTATGGTTCCTCTTTACAGTGTCATTCCGAACGCAGTGAGGGATCTGCTTTTCTCCCTACTAACAGCCCGACACTGGATCGCCATCAGGACTTCCTGCCTCTCCTGGCCCCCGTGATCTCTGCCTCCGGTGTCTACCCCGACCCGGTCGGGGCGCCAAAATCCGCATTCAACAACCCCACTCCTCTCGCCCCTGCGCGCCACTCACGACCCGCCATTCGCCACGACTCACTCGCCGCTATCCCCTTTAGAATCCGCACTTATGCAAAATCCGCCTCTAACCCTTTTAGAATCCGCACTTCCAAAACACAGGACTTAAAACTCTTTAGAATGAACACTTACGAAAAAATAGGGGGGTGGGGTGGCGTGGCAAACGGGAAACGCTCACTCGGCAATATCTCCGATGGGACAGCCATTCCTGGCTTCCTTAATCGCTCAGCTGAGCTGTCCTTAGTCGTCAGCAGCGGCCCGGCTCTTCGCCGACCGCGATTCGAGTGTCACGCGAATCCCATGCCTCGGCCGCAGCGTGATCGACGCCAGGGGCGTAACGGGATGGCCTTCGACCAGCCGGAAGCGGTACTGTTGCGCGACCGTCGCCAGGATCAGCGCCGCTTCCATCAGCGCGAACGAATTCCCGATGCACTGGCGGGGCCCGCCGCCAAACGGGAAATAAGCGAACCTCGGGATCCGCTTCAGCAGGTCGCCCTCCCAACGCTCAGGACGAAATTCCTCCGGCGCTTCGTACCATCGCGGGTCGCGGTGCACCGTCCACTGCACAAAAGAAACGCCGGAGCCCTTGGGCACCGCGTACCCCGCGATTTCCAAGTCCTCAATCGCCGTCCGCGCCGTCCCCCACGCCGGCGGATAAAGACGAAGCGATTCGGTGATAACGTGATTCGTGTAAACGAGTTTCGGCAGATCATCGATCGAAGGAGCGCGGCCCCCAAGCACCGCTCGCAGCTCGGCGTGAAGTTTTGTTTCGACACCTGGATTTTGCGCGAGGAGCCACCACGTCCAGGAGAGCGCGTTTGCGGTGGTCTCGTGGCCCGCGAGGAAAAGCGTGATGGCTTCGTCGCGCAATTGTTGGTCGGTCATGCGCGAGCCGTCTTCATCCTGCGCGGCCAGCAGCATGGAGAGAAGATCTCCCGCATCGTGTCCCGAGGCGCGCTTTTCCGCAATGATGCGGTAAAGGACTTTTTCGATTTGCCGGATAGCCCGCTCGAAGCGGAGATTCGTCGGCGTGGGCAGCCATTGCGGAATAAAAATGGTGCGACGAAAGTTAGCGCCAAGTTCGAGGAGGAGTTCGAGCGATTTGCCGACGTCTTGCGCGTCGCGCTCGACATCCGCATCGAACAGTGTTTTCCCGACAATTTGCAGCGTGAGCCGCATCATCTCTTTGTGGATGTCGCGCTCTTCCCCGTTCTGCCATTCGTGAAGGAGGCGCTCGGTAT
Source organism: uncultured Acidobacteriota bacterium (assembly GCA_963824515.1). GTDB lineage: Bacteria > Acidobacteriota > Terriglobia > Acidiferrales > UBA7541 > Acidiferrum. The sequence goes on along the minus strand of CAWGPN010000006.1, from coordinate 383,922 downwards.
ACTCAACCATCGTCGAGGCGTAGCCCGCGATGCGCGCGCGGTGGAACGCGGGCTGCGCCAGGCGCCGCTGCCGCAGCCAGAAGTCGCCTTCGCTAGTGAGCAGGCCCTTGCCAAAAACGCGCTTGTTGGCCTGCAGCACGCGACCTTTTACGAATTTGCGGGGGTGATTGACAAGGACCTCTTCGATGTCGTTCGGATGGTTGATGAGAAGGATGCGGAAATTCAGAACGCGAAGCCCGACGACGTCTCCGTATTCGCGAACAATTTTCGTGAAATAGCCGAGCGGATCGCCGCTGTTCAGAGGCCCGAGGGACCAGCGCTTGAGGCCCACAGAAGGGCCTGGCGGGTCTTTGAGCTTCGGCGTGGCACTCATTCTTTCATGCTAAGACGGCGGCAGGGCGGCGTCAACGCGGCGCCTGTCAGGTGTCAAAGCTCTTTAGAAATGTCCCCTAGCTTACCTCGTTAGAAGTGTCCCCTTTTGATTTTGATTGTTGGTTTCGTGTTCCTGGTTTTTCTCCGTCGTGGGCCTGGGCCGGAGCGCAGCCCTGCGGAGCCCGAAGGGCGCAGCGTTTAGGGCGAAGCGCAGGACCAGGCCCACGACGGCCGCTCCGCCACCGCCGCGACTTCAGTGCCTTGCCGCTCGGTCGCCCTCTCGCGCCGCTTGCTTGCCACGGATGATATTCGCGCACCGCTTTCCTCCTCACGCTGGCCGCCACGGCCTTTCTTTGCAGTTCACTGGCTTCTCTGCGCTTTTCTCGATCCGTCTCGGCGCTGGCCGGCGCGGCGATCTCCTGAAACCGCATCTCCCGGCCTCGATACTCGATGCGCGATCTCTCCATGCCGCCCTTCGCACACCAGCACCTTGCTCTGTGCCGGCGCATACTCCCGGCTCTGCCCTTGCCGTTGGTAAAAATCGGCCCTGGTACCGCACCACCCCGTCGTTCCCCGATGGTCCGCTCGCTCTCCAGCCGGAAAATCCTGTCCAGCTCCGCCTGACGCTGGCGCTCGCCGGTGATAGTCCTCCGCCTGGGCCGCCACGCGCGCAAACCGCTCGTTGTGCTCCGGCAGATATTCTCTGTCCAAATACACATTCGCCCCTTCGTGACTGGTAGATCTGCTTCCGCCGCAGCTTCTTCACCAGCCGGTCCTGATGCGTCCCGTGCTGCCGCTCCACTCGCCCTTTCGCTTGTGGCGAACTGGCCGCGATCAGTTCGATCCCCAACTTCGCGCACATCCGCCCAAACTGCGTGACCGGCTCTTCGCCTCGCAACCGCTCCTTCGGCGTCGCTGCTCGCTTGTAGAGATTCTTCCAGTCCACGTACAACGACAGCGGCACTCCGTAGCGCTCGATCCACGCGCGCAAACGCATCCACCACCGCCCAGATCGTTTCCTGTTCGCCCAGCTGCGCCCAAGTCCGTGCTGGTTGCGTCATCCACCAGATCGATCAAGCAGCCCTTCCGGCCCGCGCTCTTCCAGCCAACGGTGAAAGCTGCCGTCCAACTGCACCATCTCTCCGAAATGTTCCTTGCGCTCCCGACGCTGCCGATGCTTCCGCCTCTTGCGCTCCCGGCTCCACAACCCTTCGGCCAGCATCCATCGCCGCAGCGTCTCGTCTATCCATCTCGCAGCTGGTCCTCTGCTGCCAAGTGCTCGGCCGCCAGCGTCGGCCCAAACCGCTCCCCCACTGCACCACCATACTTGCGCCGCACCATCTGCAGCACCTTGCGTCGGAACTCTCTCGTCCTGTGCGCGATTCGAGCGTCGCCCCGCATTTCCATGCTTCAGCCCCGCCGCGCCCTGCTCTCCGTATCGCTTCCACAACCGCTTCCTGACGCGTCAGGAATTGTCGTGGGTTTGCGGACGCTCAGCCCTCAAACGGAATAAACTGCTTCGAAAATCCAGGGAGACATTTGAGAACCCCGCTGCCGCGAGGCGTGCAGGCGCGGAAGCCGGATCGACGGGAACAAATGTGCTGCGAATGTGAGCGACCCGATGCAGCCAGGCATCTGGAATGTCCAGGGCAACAAAAACGCCGGCAGGCCGAAGTACACGAAATACTTCCGCAAACGTTGCCTTCTGCACATCTTCTGATTTCAGATGGTGCAACATGAGCACGGCGATCACCGCGGAAAATGTTTTCTCCGGGAAAGGCAAGGCGGAAGCATCGCCCTGCAACACTTCGCCGTTCGCGGTTTTGTTGCCGTCTTTGCGAATGCTTCGAGTGGCCAGCTTCGTGACAAGCGCGCGGCTGTATTCGAGGCTCGTCACCCGCGCGGCGCGGCTTCGCAATTCCTCCGTCGCCGCCCCCGCGCCGGCGCCAATCTCCAGAACGTGGTTGCCCAATTCAACGTTGGTCAGCAACCACGGGAGAACCGTCTTGCGCGTCACACAGCGCCAGAACGATGAGGCACAAATCCAATTCTCGAAACGATTCAATGCAAGCCTGCTTTTCTGATGCGAGAGCGAACGTCAGCCTCACTCCACGCACGACTCATTGCTACCGATGGTCACAGAACACTGTGGTCGCCAGGAATTAATTATCGCAGGCCTTCGCAAGATCTTGCTATTGCAAGATCGTTCCAATGTGGCGCAGCGAAGCGGCAAATTGGTCGGCGTTGTACGAGGAAGGGTTTTCGAGTTGTTGGAAGAGCAAGTTTATGGCGGCGCGCACCTCTTCCGCGTTGCTGGGCTTGGCGTTTTTGCTGTACGCGATGTAGAAGGAATCCATGGCCATGGCCGCTTGTTCGGCGGCGCGCTCGCCGGCGAGAGATATTGTTTCGGCGTTGTCCGGAATTTGGCGCAGCATACCAAGCACGAGTGCTTGATCGTACGGCATCGCTGCCAGGCGCTCCGCAAAATGTTGCGCAACCGGCGCCGCCGCAGAAGCTGACTCCGCTACAAGATTGCGATCCGGGTTGAGCTTGCTCATTTCGTTGGCGACTTCCGTCACGCGCCGGTCGAGCTCCTGGGCATTCGCCGGATCAATCTGCTTCGCAAGCAAACGGAACACTGCGTAGCGCGAACTGTTCCACGCCGGGTCGCCCGGCCGCCGCCCCGCGAATCCATGCGCCTGCCGCCAGCTATCCTTTGCGGGCCCGAGCGAATGGTGGCACGCGAAACAGGAAAGTTCGGAATATTCCGGCCACACATCCTTTTTGTCAGAGCGCTCGCCCTTCGAGCGCCAAACGAGACGATCCATTTCCGCGCGGAGCTGCACGGCTTGGCCCGCGCTCCAGTCGCGGACGCCGGCCCACGCCGCGTCTTCCACGGGCTTGCCGGGAGCGGATTCGCGCGGCGATTTCCAGTGGCGCGGCATCACGGCGGAAAAAGAATCCAATTCGAAGAAAAGGTCTGGGTGGCCCGCGGCGATCATTTCGTGATCAACGAATTTCTCTTTTGTGCCCAGATGGCACGAGAGACATTTGTCGGTACGCAGGATTACGTTGCGCGTATCGTACATGCCCAGGGCGACGGATTTCTCGTGAGTCCATTCGCGCGTGGTATGCGGGCCGAGCCAGGCGGAAGCAGGGCCGTGGCAATTTTCGCAGGAGACGCCTTCGGACAGTTCGAACGGACGGCCACGCTGCTCCGGAGTTGTGTACAGCGCGTGACAGGCGAGACATTTCGGCGCGTCTTCGGCTTTCGAATTGAGTTTTAAAATGCGGGCAATGCGCTCGCCGATTTCACCAGTGAGCGCTTGATAAGCGCGGCTGTGCTTGTCCTTTATAATCCACGTCGAGTATTCGTTCTGCAGAATGCGGCTGCCGGCAACGGGTTTGACGCTACCGTGACAACTTGTCGCGGCGCAGGAGCCGGGGCCGATATATTTTTGCGGCTGGGTTGAAGCGCCGTCAGAAGCATGGGCCGAATGATTGGGGAGGGCGCTGCCCTCCTTCGCGGAGGCAATACGAATGGGGAAAGCGAACGGCAAAGCCAGCGCGAGGCACAGGGCCGCGTTCATCCAAGGAGATTTGGAGGCGATTCGCATTTGAAAGGGCAGACGATTCGTTCGCCTCATTATCGTGTGGAAGGAGCCGGCGCCGCGTTGTCTTTTTCGCAGCGTGGCGCGAAAAGGCAACGGGGCTGCTATTTACAGGGAGGTGGGGCGAACGTAGTATGCAAGAGAATCCGTACTACCCCTTACGCCGCGCGACTCGACTCGCCCGGCGCCTTCACATGCGAGACGCCGCGCCGTGATCTTCGACGACCTGCGAGCAATCCAGCTTCGCTACGGCTTCTTGCCCAAAGCGGAGCTTGAAGCTCTTTCCCAACGTTCGCACACGCCCCTTTACCAGATCCACAGCGTTGCGAGTTTCTACCCACATTTTCAGCTTGCACCGCCGCCGAAAGCGGATGTCCGGGTTTGCGCGGACATGAGCTGCCATTTGAATGGAGCTTGCGAGTTGCGCGCGGAGTTGGAGCAAAGATTCGCGAAGAACGGGCCGGAGGATGTCACGATTCGCGACGTGTCCTGCCTCGGAAGGTGCGATCAGGCGCCGGCGATTTCCATTAATGACGATATTTTTGCGGATGTGACGGCGGCTTCCGCGGAAGCGATCGCGCGCAGCGCGATTCGCGGAGAAGAAGTTCAGGAACCGCGCCCGGAGCATGCGCGAGTGCACTGCGCGTCCGACCCTTATGGCGAGGCCGAGAAGTATGGGGTTTTGCGAAGGCTGGCAAAATCCAAAGACTGGGACGGCGTGCTGGCGGAACTGAAAGCTTCGGAGTTGCGCGGGATGGGCGGCGCGGGATTTCCGACGAGCATGAAGTGGGATTTGGTGCGGAAGCAACCGGGGATCGAGAAATACATCGTATGCAATGCGGACGAGAGCGAGCCAGGGACGATCAAAGATCGCTTCATCATGACGCATCTTCCGCATGTGGTGATCGAAGGAATGATCATAGCGGGGCTGGTGACGGGCGCGAAAAAAGGGATTTTGTACATTCGGCACGAATACCACTTACAGGAAGAAATTCTTGGCGAGGAGTTGCGGCGGTGCTATCACGCGGGCCTGCTGGGAAATAACATATTGGGAAGCGATTTAGGTTTCGATTTGGAGATTTTCGTAAGTCCCGGCGGATACATCTGCGGCGAAGAAAGCGCGTTAATTGAGGCGATCGAAGGAAAACGGGCGGAGCCGCGGAACAAGCCGCCATTCCCGGGGCAAACGGGCTTGTGGCAGAAGCCCACAGTCATTAATAACGTCGAAACATTTGCGAATGTGCCGCAAATTCTGGCCCGCGGCGTCGAATGGTATAAAACGCAGGGAAAGGACGGCTCGCGCGGAATGAAATTCGTGGGCGTGAGCGGGCATGCAGCGCGACCGGGGGTTTTCGAAGTGCCGATGGGAATTTCGATGCGGGAAGTTCTTTTCGAGTATGCGGGAGGAGTTCGCGGCGGGCGGCAACTGAAGGCATTCGCGCCTTCGGGACCGTCTTCCGGATATTTGCCGGCGTCGATGGTGGACGTGCGGCTCGATTTCAAGGCGCTGGCGGAGGCGGGCTCGATGCTGGGGTCGGGCGCGATCGTGGTTTGCGACGATACGACTTGCATGCTGGATATGGCGCTGAACGCCGTGCGGTTTTATCGCAACGAATCGTGCGGAAAATGCGTGCCATGCCGCGTGGGCTCGCAGAAAATGACGGATTTGCTAGTGCGCTGGACGCATGGCGGTATGTCCGAGAAGCAATATCGCGAGGACCTGGCACTTGTCGAGGAGCTTTGCAAGGCGATGAGCCTCACGTCGATTTGCGGGCTGGGGCAGATCGTGCCCGCACCGGTGCAGTCCGTGCTGAAACATTTTCGGGAAGAGATCGATGCGCATGTGTTGAAAGGCAAGTGTCCCAGCGGGATTTGCTTTACGGCGGCGGCGCGTGCGGGAGAGGCGCAACGCGTGGGGATTCGGCCGTAGGACGTCTTTGCGCGGTGGTGATCCAACTTGAAGTAGTGGGCAGTTTTTAACACAGAGTTCACAGAGGACACGGAGAAGAGAGTAAAGAGACAAGGACTGTGAGCACGACGACTACAACGGCGGGAATGATCGAGATCACGATCGACGGGCGACCCGTACAAGTGGCCGCGGGGACGAGCGTATTCGATGCGGCGCGGATGAACGGAACGTCGATTCCGACGCTCTGCCATTTGCAGAACGAAACGCCGGTGGGAATTTGCCGGCTTTGCGTGGTGGACACAGGAGCGCGCGTGCTTACTGCGTCGTGCGTGAGAGCCGTCGAGCCAGGCATGAAGGTGGTAACGAATTCCGAGAAGGTTTTAAACGCGCGGAAGACCTTGCTTGAACTCTTGATGGCGGATCATCCGTCTCCCTGCGCGCGGCAAGAGAAATCAGGCGATTGCGAGCTTGAAACGCTGGCGCGCACCGCGGGAATCACGCAGCCACGATTCGCAAGACGGACGGTTTCGCGCGGGATTGACGATTCCTCCCTGGCGATTGCGGTGGATCACGATGCATGCATTTTGTGTGACCGCTGCATCCGAGGCTGCGATGAGATCAAGAATAATTTTGTGCTAGGGCGCATGGGCAAAGGCTATTCGGCGGGAATAGCCTTTGATCTCAACGCGCCGATGGGCGATTCGACGTGCATATCGTGCGGAGAATGCATGGTGTCCTGCCCGACGGGCGCGCTGACGAACAAAACGGTGGCGGGAACAGCAATTGCAACAGGACCAGGCGCGGAGGGATTCGAAGCGGAAGAGCTTTTGCAATTGCCTATGTTCAAGGGCGTATCGGGAACATTTTTGGAGCTGAACCGGGGTGCAATCGTTAAGAGACGATTTCATCCGGGTGAGGCGATTTGCCGCGAGGGAGAATTCGGGTCGACGGCTTTTTACATTCTCGAAGGGAAGGCTAAGGTTTCGCTTTCGGCGCCGATTGCCCACGTAAGAACGCAGGGAGGAGCGAAGGGCCTCTTCAAGAGGCTCACGAGCACCCTTGCGGCGCGCGATGCAGATATCCGCGACGATGAAACTCACGACCGAACGATTCCCATCGACGCGTCCGTGGACCTAGCCTATGGGAATCCAGTGGCTGAACTCGGACCCGGCGACTTGTTCGGCGAAATGACGTGCATGAATTTCTATCCGCGATCCGCGACGGTGCTTGCGGAGACGGACGTGGTGGCGTTCGAGATGCTGCGCAATGTTTTGGACATCCTGCTCAAGAACAAAACGTTCCGAGCGCAGGTTGACCAGAACTACCGACGGCGGGCACTGGAGAATCATTTGCGCGGGGTGCCAATGTTCGCGGACCTTTCGGCGGATTTCATCGATCACTTAAAGGAAAGCGTGGAGCTGCAGAGATTCGCGCCAGGACAAACGATCGCGCGACAAGGGGATGCAGCGGAGAGTTTCTACCTGGTGCGCATCGGCTTCGTGAAAGTTTCGGAGACCTATCCTGGCGGGGAGCTGGTGCTGGCTTATCTTTCGCGGGGAGATTATTTCGGGGAGATCGGATTGCTGGGCGGCGGCGTACGCACGGCGACCTGCACGGCGCTGGACCACGTGGAGGTGGTGCGCATTTCGGGCGGCGATTTTCGCGAGATGGTGGAGCGATTTCCGAGCGTGCGGCAAGGATTGGAAGCCGTGGCGGCGGAACGCCGGGCGGCCAACGAACAGCGCCTGCGAGCCGTGCACAACGTACCGATCGACCAGTTTCTTTCGCAGGGATTAATGGAGGCGCAGAGCCTGTTGATCCTCGATTTGCAGAATTGCACGCGGTGCGATGCCTGCGTGAACGCCTGCGCCGACGCGCACGACGGAATCACGCGGCTGGTGCGGGAAGGATTGCGGTTCGAACAATTTCTGGTGGCAACGTCCTGCCGGCAGTGCCGCGATCCACTATGCATGGTGGGATGCCCGGTGGGATCGATCCGGCGGCGAAATTCGCTCGAGGTGATTATCGAGGACTGGTGCATCGGGTGCGGGCTGTGCGCGCGGAATTGCCCTTACGGAAATATCAATTTGCATCCATTCGACGTGATGGTGGAAGACCTGGAGAGGCCGGGGCGAAAGAAGGCAACGGTGAAGCAGAAAGCCACGTCATGCGATTTGTGCACCCATCTAAAGGAACCGAGCTGCGTTTATGCCTGTCCACACGATGCGGCGCACCGAGTGGATCCGCGGACATTCTTCTCGGAAATGCTGGGAGGCGGCGCGGAGGAATGAAGGAGCGGAGAATTTTGCGTGCGAATCGATAAGACACAACGGGGATCGGCGATTGCTTCGCTGATTCTGCTTGCGGTGTTCACTGCGGCGTACATGGTGTACGCCGCGAATGCACCGGCGGGGCCGCGCGGCGGCAGCGCCATGGGGCTTACTTTTGGAGTGATTGGATTCGGCTTCATGATTTTCGCGGCGTTGCTGGGCGCGCGAAAACGAGTGCCGGTGTGGCGGCTCGGGCGCGCGCAAGCCTGGATGCGCGGGCATTTGTGGCTGGGATTGCTGAGTTTGCCGGTGATTTTGTTTCATGGAGGATTTCATTTCGGCGGGACGCTGACGAGCTTGCTGATGTGGCTGCTGATTATTACGGTTGCGAGCGGGATTTTCGGCGCGGTGCTGCAGCACTACGTGCCGCGCGTGATGACCGCGGACGTGAAATTGGAAACGATTTACGACGAAATCGGAAACGTTCGGAAGTTGCTGCGGGAAGAAGCGGACCGGAGCGTCGAGGGAATTTGCGGAACGCTGGGGCTGAGCAAATCGGCGAAAGAGGAAGTGCAACGAGCGGGCGGATTCAGCGCGACGCGGGCGATGGTCGCAGCGGTCAGCGGAGCGGCGGTGGCTGCTGCCGCGGAGACTGCGGTGCTTAGCGAGGAGGAATGTGCACCGCTGAGAAAGTTGTACTTGAGCGAGATGCGGCCGTTTCTGGGGCATCCGCAACAACGAGGAGCGCGCCTTGGCGATGCGGAGAAGGCGCACGGAGTGTTTTCCGGATTGCGGACATTGATGCCGCAAGCAGCGCAGGCGACCTTGCAGGACCTGGAAGATATTTGCGATGAAACGCGGCAACTGGTGCGGCAGGAGAGGCTTCATCACTGGTTGCACGGGTGGTTGCTGGTGCACATACCGCTTTCCCTGGCGTTGATTTTGCTGGGGGCGGTGCATGCGGTGATGGCGCTGCGCTACTGAACAAGCGGAGAGTTGCGAGTGGCGAGGACACGAACAACCAAGAAACTGGCGCAACGGATCGACCTGAACTACTTCAAGAGGCCGACGCCGTTGAAGCGGGCGAAGTTTTGGCTGAGCGTGGCGATTCCAGCGTTGGCGGTGGTTTGGGTCGCGTGGCTGGGATTTTCGCGGGATACGCGCGTGTACTCGAGCGGACGGATGAGCGAGGCGCACGCGGTGCTGGAGGCGCAGTGCGCGGCGTGCCATGTGAAGACGGCGGGGACGTTTTCAGCTAGGGCCAGCGATGCGGCTTGTTTATCGTGCCACGATGGGCCGATCCATCACGCCAAGCAAATGAGAACCGTTGGTTGTGCGGAATGCCACACGGAACATCGCGGGCGCGTGAATATCGTTGCGGCCAGCAACGCAAGTTGCGCACAATGCCACGGCGATTTACGAGCGCATGGCGGCGGGGCTCGCTTCGCATCGGGCATCTACAGTTTCGAAGATGGGCATCCGGAGTTTGCTGTCTTGCGCGAAAATGCGCGCGATACCGGAACCATCAAGCTAAATCATGCGATTCACATGAAACCGATCCGTCGCGGGCCGAATGGGCCTAATGTGCAGCTGGAATGCGGCGATTGCCACCAACCGGTAGCTGCATCAGTAAAGTGGGCGTACGCGGACCCGAGGTACACGGCGGCAAACACAACTAACTCGAAGCAGAACGAAGCGCTAACTCTGGAGCCTAGGACACTGCCACGCCCCGTGCCAATGAGCGGGCGCGAATTGATGGCGCCCGTGAAATTCGCAACGGCGTGTGCAGGATGTCATCTGCTCAGTTTTGATAAGCGCTTCGATGAGGGTGTGCCACATGACAAACCCGAAGTGGTGCACGCGTTTCTTGTGAAGAAATTTAGCGAGTATATTGCCGCGCATCCTGCGGAAGTACGGGTGGTGCGCGATCCTGGCCGCGACTTGACCGGCAAGCCGCTCGCTCCGGCGGTGCGAGTGCTCACGCCGGCGCAGTGGGTTGCGGAACGAACTGCAGAAGCTGAAGACTTGCTGTGGCGCAAGACCTGCAAGCAGTGCCACACGCTCTCGATGGGAATCACGCCGAACAATTTACCTGCCGTGGAACCGGCGCGAACGACGGCGCAATGGATGCCGCACGCCACATTTGACCACGATGCACATCGCGGATTTTCCTGCGTGAGCTGCCATGAAAAAGCGCTGACCAGCACGGAGGCCAGCGACGTGCTTTTGCCGGGGATTGCGACGTGCAAGACATGCCACGCGCCGGGGCCAGAGCACGCGGAGTCTCGCTGCTTCGAATGCCACACATATCACGACTGGTCGAAGAGGAAAGAAATTAAAGCGACGTTTACGATGCCAGCTTTGCGAAACGGTGGCCGGTGAGTTCGCCAGCGTCCGCGTCCGCGACGCGTTAAGCCGAAGCGGATTGCTTTCTATTGATGAGCGCCATCATGTGTTCTGGATAGCGCTCGCCGGAAGCGGCGCCGCGCGGAGCGGCCTCCTCGATGCGACGGAGATCGTCCGATGAGAGCTTTACGTTGAGCGCTGCGAAGTTCTCTTCCAAATATTTGCGGCGCTTCGTACCGGGGATGGGGATGATGTCCTCGCCTTGCGCGAGGAGCCATGCGAGAGCGAGCTGGCCGGGCGTGCAGTTCTTTTCCTTGGCGATGGATTCCACGCGGGCGACCAGGTTGAGATTCTTTTGGAAATTTTCTCCCTGAAAACGCGGGGAGAAGCGGCGGTAATCGTCTGGCGCGAAATCGTCGAAGCGCTTGATTTGTCCGGTGAGAAAGCCGCGACCGAGCGGGCTGTAAGCCACGAAGGCAATTCCCAGCTCCCGGGTCGCGGAAAGTATTTCGTCCTCGGGATCGCGGGTCCACAGCGAATACTCCGACTGCAGAGCGGCGATGGGATGGACTTTGTGTGCGCGGCGAATGTTGTCCGCGGAAGCCTCGGAGAGGCCGATGAAGCGTACCTTTCCTTCGCTGACCAATTCGGCAAGGGCGCCTACGGTTTCTTCGATGGGAGTTTCGGGATCAACGCGATGCTGATAATAGAGATCGATGGTATCGACGCCGAGCCGCTTGAGGCTGGCATCGCAACACGAACGGACGTAAGAACGGGACCCGTTGACGCCGCGGAGAGCGGCGTTGGCCTTGTCCCGGACGATGCCGAATTTTGTGGCGAGGAAGACTTTGTCGCGGATGCCACGAATGGCTTTGCCGACGAGAATTTCGTTGTCGCCGTAGCCGTAGACGTCCGCGGTGTCAAGAAACGTCATGCCGAGATCGAGGGAACGGTGGATGGTGGCGATGGATTCGGCGTCGTCGCGCGGGCCGTAAAATTCGGACATGCCCATACATCCGAGACCGAGTGCGGAAACAAGCGGGCCATTCTTTCCGAGATGACGTAGTTCCATTTGATTCGCTCCTCCAGCTTTCATTGCATTGGATGGCCTGCGGAGCCAACGGGATACATGGCTGCGCCTGTTTTTGGAATGAGCATGGAATTCCGGCGGTGCCAATGTTCAAACATTATTATGCGCGCGCAAACTTTTGATTAGCTGCCCATGATGAAAAGCGGCTTGTTCTGAAAGCTGGAAAATTGTGGGCGGAGCCGCTCGGTGTTGTAGTGCTCCTTGATGTCGACAACTTTTTTTGTGGAGGTAATCGTCTCAATGGGGATGTTGCCGTAGCTGCCGTCATGGAGGACGACGAGGCGGCCATGTTCGCCTTTGAGGAGCAGTTCGAGGGCAATATTGCCGTAGACCATAGGGACGATGGAGTCCACCACATCGGGGTCGCCGCAGCGGGCCAGATAGCCCAGCTTCTGGTTGACGATATCCACGGTTTTGCCCTTGTTGAATTTCGCGGAGAGCTCCCTGACTTTGTCGGAGACGAGATCGCCGATGCCACCCAGCTTCTTGTGACCAAACGCATCCGCGGCATCACTTTCGAAAACCATTTCACCGCCTTCGAACATGGCACCTTCGGAAACGAGAACAGTCGAGTAGCGGCTGGGATTTTTATTGCGATCGTGAACGAGAAGCTCGGTGAGCCGCTCGATATCGAATTTGAATTCAGGGATGACGCAACGGTTGGCTGCGCCTGCCATGGTGGGAAGCATGGCGGTATAACCCGCATAGCGGCCGAAGACTTCGATGACCATGAAGCGTTCATGAGAGCCAGCGGAGGTGCGGAGGCCATTGACGAGCTGTAGCGTGCGAGTGACACAAGTGCTGAAGCCGATGCAGTAATCGGTGCCGGGGACATCGTTGTCCATGGTCTTGGGGATAGCGATAACTTTGAAGCCCTCGTTGTGAAGACGGACGCCATAGCTAAGAGTGTCATCGCCGCCGATGGGGATGAGGGTGTCAATGCCCAGCCAAGCCAGGTTTTTGAGGACTTCCGGGGTGAGGTCGTTTCTCTCAAGATGGAACCTATCGTTCAAATGGGCGGGGACGCTGGACTTCCCGACGCGGCCGGGATTGGTGCGCGAGGAGTGGAGAAAGGTGCCACCGGTGCGCGCGGCGCGATCGACCACTTCCTCCGTAAGGACCAGGAAATTTTCGGAATTGTCGTAGTCCTTTTCGCGGACCATTTCGACCAAGCCGGCCCAGCCGCGGCGGAAGCCGATGACCTGGTAACCTTCGTGAAGGGCGCGACGGGTGACGCCGCGGATTGCGGGATTCAGGCCGGGGACATCGCCGCCGCCGGTGAGAATGCCGATAACGCCTTTTTTTGTGTTGATGTTTGCCATAACTCTAGAATCGCCCCCTCTTAAAAATATTGAACCAACAATTATCCACGCACCGCTCGTATTTAGAAAGCAGGGATCGGAGGGAAGAGGTCAAGCACAGTCAAAATGATTTCCTGGCGCTCCTAGTGATAGTTCAGAGGTCTTCCGACTTACTAATAGAACGGGAAAGGACTTAATCCTTTTTGGATCTAGGGGATAACGTACAAGTTTCTGGGACGATCTTGTGTACTCTGCGAGATAAGATCGGCCCCAGGCGCCATTCCTCACGTATGTCTGGAGTTGAGGCTCTGTTTTGTAGCCCGCAAACTGAGATTCTGTGAAAAAGCTTGCGGACCAGTTATCGCTCCAAGAAGGACGGCATGCGGAAATTGCTTTTTGGATTTGTAGTAATGCAGTCCGCGCCGTCCGAGCGCTGTCAATTTGTTCTGTTTGGGTGATCACAAAAGCTCTCTCCGCACGATCGTCAAACCTAACAATCTTCGCTGAAGTTGCCAGCCGGGAGAAACCTTGGGCGTGTGCTGTGGTCAAATCACAGGCCTGCCATGAGGCGACCAGAATGATCATCGTTGCCAATCTCAGGGCGCGCGGCACGATGCACCCAAGTTCAAGGCTGGATTTGAGTGCCGAGGACGCCGAGGAACTTGGAAAGCCAGGAATTGAGCGCGGGCCAGGCCGGGCCGGTAACGAGGTTTCCATCGACGAGAGCGTCGGTCATTGGAAGGCTAACGTAGGTGCCTCCGGCCACGGTAACGTCAGGGCCGGTGGCCGGATAGGCGCTGCACTTTTTTCCCTTGAGCACACCAGCAGCGGCGAGAATCTGCGGCGCGTGGCAGATGGCGGCGAGGGGTTTATTGGCTTTCGAGAAGTGATGGACGATCTCAATGACCCGAGGGTTGAGGCGAAGATATTCCGGTGAGCGGCCACCGGGAAGCATCAGTGCGTCGTAGTCTTCGGGCTTGATCTGGTCAAAGGTGGCATTTAGTTCGAAATTGTGGCCACGTTTCTCCGTGTAGGTTTGATCGCCCTCAAAATCGTGGATGCAGGTCGGAACAAATTCGCCCGACTTCTTGCCTGGGCAGACCGCGTGAACCTTATGTCCGACCATTAAGAGGGCCTGGAACGGCACCATCACTTCGTAGTCTTCCACATAATCGCCAACGAGCATTAGAATTGATTTCTTGGACATGGAACCTCCGCAGAGAGATTGTAACCGAGGAAGAGGATAGGCCAAAACGCACAAAGATGTAGGCCAAGAAATGAGGGAGATGGGCGAGGGGGTCTTGCGAGAAGAGTAAAGATGCGAGGATTCCTGCAATGGAGACCGCCGTCTCAAATCGAGACGAAACGTTTCATAAATGCTGAGATTGAGATATAGACATCGGCGATGCAAGGCTGAGAAGAACTTCGCGATAGTGCGAGCATCCATGTAAGCCCATGGATTCAGGGAACCTAACAGAAGATTATTGTCGAGGCTGTTTGGCAAGCGGTCTGGCTTGTCGAATGCAATGAGCTGGGCGGGGTCAACTTCGCCGGTAATTGCGGCTTCTTCAAGGACAACCTGGTGAGAGAGGTCAAGCGAGTCATCGGAGTTTTTTTAGTCGCAGTACTCGCCGCCGGAAGCATGATTGCGGTCGTCGCGCGGGCACAAACGGAAGTCATCCCTGGGGCCAGGCGCAAGGTACGGGTGCTGGGAAAGCCCCAATACCCGGAGCTTGCCAGAAAAATGAATCTGTCAGGTGTGGTGAAGATCGAAGTCACCATAGAACCAAATGGCAAGGTAAAAAGAACGCACATCGTCGGCGGCCATCCCTTGTTTGCGGCGGAGGCCGAACGTGCGGCAATGCAGAGCGAATTCGAACCGGGGCCAAAGGAAACGACAGAAGTAATCGAATTCAAGTTCAGCCCTCAGTGACGGAAACGTCAGACTGATATTTTCCGCGCAATTATTTTTGAAGTGCGGGGCGCGCGCGCAGGGAAATTCATCCGGGCAGCCAAAAACCGCAACCAGAACGCTCGCCAAAAGCCTGCGGAATTTCGCCAAAAAAAAGGCGGTAATCCCGCAAGGGATTGCCGCCTTTCACGTTTCCAAGCAGACTTACTGCGCGTGAACCGGAGAGGCCAAGACCGGCCCCGCCGAATCCTGAATCGTGAGCATGTCGGTGCGCACTTTCTCCCATTCGAGCAAGTTGAGCCCGTAGGAGGTAAAGAGCTTCCGGATGTGCGCAGAGTCCCAGTTCAAGACTTTTTCGAGCACGGGAACGAGAACGCTCATGGCGTTGTCGCTGAGCACAGTCCGCTTCGCTACGCGTGAGATGAACTTCGCTTCGGAGACGGCGATGGTGAGGCCGTCGTGCTGATTAACGTGCATCATCACGGGAAGATCGGAACTTCCGTCGCCCATGTAAATGATGTGGTCGTGACTGATGCTGAGCTCGGCGCGGCGCTCCTCCAGAATGTTGATTTTGCCCCATCCCGCGGAGGCACGAATGATGGATTCGACTTCGCCCGTGGAATCGTTGTAGCGGAAGCGCGTGCCAAAAATATTTTGCGGCGGTACGATCCCTTCGAGCGCGGACTGTATGATTTCCTGCGGAGCCGCGGAAATGACGTTGAAATGAAACTTGTAGCCTTCCGAGAGATTTTCCAGCGCGCGCGCAAAAAGAGCGACGTTGTGCTTCAGGCGGATGCGTTTGCCGGTTTCGATGAGGTGCTCGCGGCGAACGCGGCGGAATTCCGGGTCGTGCAGAATCAGATAGCTGAGTTCGGCGCCCTGTTGGACGAGATTCATCACGGCAAGGCCCTTGACCTTGTCGTGGAACCCGTGAAAGTCGATGAGCTCGGAGAGAACGACACCCGAGTCGTTGAAGCTAAGTGTCTGGTCAAAATCGCTAGCCAGAAGATACTGCTTAAGCATGTCCTAGTACTCCTTCTTTCTTCCTTCTGCACTCGCTTTCAGCGAGCTAGGCCCGCCCTGGGTGCGGTGCCAGTATCCCCTACACTTCTACGATAGCCCTGTTCCCAAGGGGTCCCCTCACGAATTATTTTGATGGGTGCTATGCGTCAAAAGCGTGAATGAAGCATTATAGCTTAATTGGATGCGTTCTATTGTTAAAGGATACAAAGGAAAGGAGATGGGTGTCCTTAAGAGCATCAAAAATGCCCAAAAGGTGTGTCTAGAAGGAGATAGCTGAGGCGAAGAAAAAGAGAAAAAATGCTGCAAACCATCCGGTTGGCACTCTTCACAGTCCCAAGGCATTCATCTTCGGTTCCTCGTACGTCCCGTCCTCGCCTGGGTAGCGGAGGCGCCCTCTATAACGGCTGGTTTCTGTAGCTAACGCCCAGATCAGGCTCTCCCCAGCGGGGAGTGTCTTGGGCAGCCTATGGAAAACTTCGTCTTGATATGCGAGCGAGGCATCGATCCATTGCCAGCCAGCGGTCTCGAAGGCAGCCATCACGTCGGGCAGAACGAGGGCGTTGAGCGTGTTGTAGTGAAGCAGGAGGGTGTGGCGAATGTCGCGCCCGACGACATCGATGGCCAGCTTGCGATAAAAAGCCGCGCGGTCGAGCAGATGAGCGATGAGGTAATCGCGATAGGGCTGAATGCTGGTCTTGGGTTTGTTTGCAAGGCGATCGGCCATGCGTTCGTTGATGTACCAATCGGAAGTGTCGATGGTAACGTGGCCGACGCGATAGCCGCTCTCCTTGAGGAGCGCGCGAAAGCGGTCGCGCTTGTCGGCGGTGTTGCCTTCCTTGAGAAAGGGATAGCGAAATAGGAGCTTTTTATTTTGAAAGGGAGCGATGACTTTTTCATCTTTGAGGAAGTCGACGGCGAAGTCGGCGTAACTGGTGGGGCCACAGTAATTCAGATGGGAATAAGAGTGATTGCAAATCATATGGCCGGTATGGTCCCAGGAGGAAAGAAGCCTGGAACCTTCGGGTTCATCGACGCGCATGCCGCAGACGAAGAGGGCGGCCCTAATGCTGCGGCTGTCGAGGGCTTTTAGGATACGGGAATTGGCGTCGGGCCATTGGAGCCCGGTGTCGAGCTTCAACCTGGGGTCATCCATGGTGATGGCGAGCTGGGGAGGCTGGGCATTGGAAGCGCGCGACGAGGCAGAAGCGGCCTGCGGGGTGAGAGCGCTGAGCGTGTTTGCGAAGAGCGGAGCGCAAGAAACGGCGGAAGCGGTTTTGAATGCGGAAGAAAGGAATTTGCGTCGATTCAAGTTCATAACCTCAGTAAAGAGAATTGAGCCATGTACGGGCTCGAGCGAAGAGATCTTCAAACGGCGTCAAGGAGCTTGAAGTAGGAGACGCGCTGGGCTGGGCGTGCGGGTGTTCAATAGGTTCGTCGTTGACGAAGTAGAACGCGCCATTGCTCGAATGGAGGTAGAGGTGCTGCATTTCCGCGCGATCGAGCGGCCGGGCGCCGCGGCGTCCGAAAACGGCAAGCTGGTTGCCGGATTCGTCGACGGCACGGTCGCGATCGATGCCCTTGGAAATGGCCAGTGCCGGCCCGCGGGTGCGCGCCGTCGCTATGAGTTTTGGCTTGGGGCGCGGGCTGAAGCCGGAGAAATGGGCAGGGTCGTCCCACGGCGAAACGATTTCCAGGATGCGAAGACCATTCTTTCCGTCGGCGACGAAGGCGTAAGCGCTGGCGGCGACCATGCCGATTTTCACGTCGTTGACGTCGTTAAGCTGGCCTTTTGCGGTGAAGAGCTGATCGAGCTTTGGAGCGTCGGGTTTTTCCACGTCGACGATGGCGAGGCCTTGCTTCCCTGCCGAAACGTAGGCGTAAGTGCGCGCGACGTAAACGTTGCGAGCATCTTCGAGGGGCACGAGGGCGTTGGCTATGGGTTTGGGGTGCGCGAGATCGGTGACGTCGAGAACTTTGAGGCCGTCGCGATCAGCGACGAAAGCGTAGCGAAACTGCACGGCGATGGCGCGCGGGCCGTCGAGAGCGGGAGCATCTACGGTGGCTGTGACCCGCGGCGCGAGAGGATTATCGAGATCGACGACGACGAGTGCTTTGTCCGTGAGTATGTAGGCATAAGTGCCGGCGATGGTGATGGCGCGAGCGCCACTGAGGATGCCGCCTGGATTAAAGGCCAGGGCGCGCTTAAGGAAATTGTTGGAGGGATTGCCGTCGAGTAGAGTGCCGACGCCAGGGCTTTTGGATTTCAGGTCAGGATTGCCGACGACGACGAGGCCTTCCTGCTTGTCGGCGACGTAAAGAAAACCATACAGGAGATGGATGGACTGCTCCTCGTTTTCAGGCAATTGCTGACGCAGAGGATCGACGCCGAGAGTGGTCGGCGAAGCGACAGCTAAAGCGTCTTTCGTCGGAACGAAAAAGCGCTGTCCGACGGGCGAAACAGGAGCGGTGATGATGCGTTCGGAGAAATCCTTATTGTCGATATTGGCGATGTCATAGACGCGGAAGCCCGCCGGGGCCAGTTGCCGCGTAGGCGTATTCGCCACGAGCCTGCACGTCGAGGACATCACCCTCGTGGCGGTAGGTGGTCGAGAGTTCACGATGGTGCGCGACGAATTTTTTGTAGTCGTCGGGATAGGCGATGCGCTGAAGGTCGCTGCCGTAGATGGCTTCGGGCTCGTCGTGCTCAGCAACGGCAACGGCTTCGAAACCTTTCCTGCCGGTGGCGACGTAAATGTAGCGGCCCATGAAATTCATGAAGTTCGTGCCTTGCAACAGAACCTGCGCCATCCAGGCGTTGTTGTCGTTGGCAGCGGAAACGTGGCAATCGCTGCACTGCTTGGTTTCGGTGGCGCGCACGGTGTGGGGGACAAAGGTGCTGAAAGCCTGGCCGGAGAAGCCCGGAGCGGAGATCGTTTGCTGCGTGTAGTAGAGCCAATCGCGATTCGCGTTTTGCGAACTGACAAGTATGGCGCAGGAGGAACGGGCGGGAGCGATGCGGTGGCCGGTGACGGTGCCGTCGACCGCCGAGCATGAAAATATCATCGCGCAGAACCTGAAAATTGTAGCTGGTGTAGTTGCGCGTGGTGAGGCCTTCATTGTGCAGCATGGGCTTGCGCGCGTTGGCGGTCATTTGCAAGATGGCAGCCGAAGCACGTGGGCGTCCAGGACGTGTGGCAGGAATAGCAGGTCATCGAAGAATTGGCGTGCGCTAGTTGCGCTCATCGTCCTGCGGCAGCTGCGTCGCGACGGTACCGTCCTTGGTCATCAGCTTGGCACGCAAGGATTTCTGTTGTAGTGCACGTTGCCGGGAGTGATCGAATCGAGCGTCTGAACGATCTCCCACTGTTTGTTTTCCTCGGTCATGGAGCGCTGAATCAGCTCGCCGTCGGAGCGCCATTCGAAACGGCGAAGTCCCCAAGGCGTGCGCAGGGTGTCGAGTCGGCGCCCGCCTTCGGGAGCGGCGGGGCCGGAACTGATAAGCGTGGCTTGTGGCGAATTGTGCCGTGACAGTCGATGCAGTCGATCTCGATCGCGGCGCGCGCCTCGCCATAGATTTTCCCGCTGCCGTGATTGTCCTGCTCGAAATGGCAGTCGATGCACTGCATGCCTTTTTCCAGATGGATGTCCTCGAGATGCGCCGCTTTCGAAAAGCGCTGTCGGGTCGTCGAACGGAATTTGATTGCCGTCCTTATCGAGCCAATTGCCTTTGCGGTCGTGCTCGAAGACGGAGCGGAAAACCCAGCCATGGCTGTGAAAATCGGCGAATTGCGTGGTTTTCAATTTTGAGTTGAATTCCGGGGCTCCCGTTTTTCGAGAAATTTTTCGTCGGACCAGAGCCCGCGCGCGGCGACCGCTTCCGGATTGCGCTGAAAGATCTTGTATCGCTGCTCTTCTGTCGGATTGCGCTGCTTCTCCGGATACATTTTGTCGCCGTCAATTTCGTTGTCCCACCAGGTGTAGCCGAAATAGGTGGTCAGCATGTTCGTGCCGGGATGGACGTGGCAGACCATGCACTGGCTCGAAGGGATGGAACGCGTGAATACGTGCCGGATGGGATGGCCAGACTCGATTCTTGGGAATCGTCGGGTCCGTGGAGGCGCTGAAGCCGGAGTTGCCGAACTTCGCGTATTGCGCCGGAATGCGCCGGGTCGCGATCGTTGGCGTAAATCACGTGGCAGGCCGCTGCAGCCGCTGGCGCGATAGTCGCCGGGCTGATCGTTGGTTCCGGGCAGCGACATTACCGGATCCAGCTAGCCGCGTCTTCTGCAAGCCCAGAAAGACGGGATCGGTGCGGAGTTCCGTGCCAAATCCGCGATTGCTGAGTTTGTCGTCGGGCTTGCCCGCATCTTCTTCGCGATTGGGATCGCCTAGCTTCGCACTTTTCTTTCGCCGCCTCGCTCGAAAACGCGAAGCACGTTTCCCGGCTGCGAAATTTCCCAGCGATAGAGCGGCTCGAGTTCCGGAAGCACGCCTTTGGTGCGCGTTTCCTCGGGCGTGGGCGGCGGAATGGTTCTGATGGATTGCGGACGGCCGTCGCGGCGCGTAGCTCTCGCCGAATTGCGTATCTTTATGGGGAAAGCCGCCGTTGTTGTAGAGCGCCGCGCCCCACAGCATGCCGCCTGTGCGTCATCATGCTGGTCGAAACGGCTGCGGACTTCCTGAGCGTGGCAGCCGGCGCTGCCGCACGTTTCCGGCGCGACGCGAAGATCGCCGGGATTGACGAACCTGACGTACTCGGGAGTTTCCTTCAGCCACTTCGTGTAGGCGCGCTCGGGATTTAGCGGAACGATCCTTGAAAATCGGATCGCGCGGCTGGACGTGCGCTTTTTCTTTGGCGGCTCGTATTCGGAGGAATTCGGCGGCGATGCCTGTGGCGACCGAGACGGAAGAGTTTCCGCCGTGGCAATCGGTGCAGCCCAGAAGGACGGTTTTCGTCGGGTGCATGGTCGGCTCGTCGGTCGAAGTGTGGCAGGAGATGCATCCCGACGATTTGCGCGCGGCCTCATCCGGAGATTGGCCTCGAACCGGTGAAACATCTTGCGTTGCATGGACTCTCGAGGAGGAATCGGCTGTGGAAAACCAGGAGAAAAGATAACGCAGAGACGCAGAGGACGCTGAGATTTCGCGGAGAGAATGCGGTCGAATTTGCCCGGCAATTTCATCTAGATCGCGTTTCCTCAGAAATTAAATTTCATCGAGCCGAAAAGCGAGAAAAGCGTGTGGCCCGTGTAGATGTCTCGAACCCGCCGCCCGGCTGCAAGCGCGGACGCACCGCCGGTAATGAATGATATTTTCGGAAAGCGGCGGGCGGTACTCGAAACCGAGGCTGAAGTCGACGCCAATGGTGTTGTGAATCGGCGATTCGAACAAGAGCATATTCGATGGGCGCGGTGCGCTCGAATCTAAGATAATTCACATTCAGCAAAGCCTTTAAGTTTGGGCGTGAGATCGAAATCCGCGCCGGCGTTCAAAATAAAGATTCCGGGATTGACGAAATTCGCCTGGCCCTCTTCTTTGTTCGGACGCAAGCGGGCAGCAGGCTGCCTGGGGGAAGTAAGCGCCACGCCGGTTCCGTAAGACGGATGCCTTCGCGATTCCAGAAACTGAAAATTCCTCCGGCGAAATTCGGCAGATCGTCCACGATGGAGTCGAATCCGGTCGCGCGGCCATCGCGCGGATTGCCGTCGCCGGAGGCGTAAAACGCCGAAATGCTTGTAGCGAGCCCAATCGTGGTCGAGCGAAACTTCCGCGGCGGCCATTTGCGCGTTGATTGTGACCGGCCGCCCGGCAATTGGATTCAGAGCGTGTCCGTGCCGAGCGCCTGATAGAACGCGTGGTTGACGATTGATGCGCCCGAAATGGCCGTTGCCGGTCCAGCCGAGGTACGCGACGCGAATCCTGTGCGATGGCCGCCCCAGGCCTGAAAGAGCTGCCGATCGGCGCGGGCCGCACCAAGAAATCCGTTGTCGTCGTAATGGACGCTCGGGATCGTCCTTGTTGTAATGGATGCTGAACTCGGTTGTGTAGCCGGGCTTGACGAAATCCTGCAAGTAGAAGTTTGCCGATGATGACCTGCTGGTGCCGGCAGCCAAAGGTGTTGAGGCCGCTGTTGGTGTTCTTTTCGAGCAGTTGGAAATAGGCGGCGTTGTATTCCCAGCGGTCCGCGTGCAGGTTTCCGAATATGCGCACGCCGGGCTGTTCGTCGACAAAAATAAATCCGCGAAAATCGCTGGAAAATTCCTGGATGCCCGCGCGGACCGAGAGGAAATCGTAATTCGGGCTCAGATCGGCGAATTTTTATTCGACGAATGCCTCCTGCAAGCCCCAGGTGGGCGTCGAGGCGCGTCGTGCCGTCGGGCACGTCGATGTTCACGATGCCCAGTTCGCGCACATCCAGATAATTTATGCTCACCGCCGGCGTCACGCGGATGCGCCAATCCACGGGCCGGAAAGATGTGTCCCCGTGAAACAGGTCGAAGCTAAAACGCAACGTCTGGTCCACGAAGGCTTGCTCACCGCGGCCAAAAAAGCCCGAACTGCCGGGCTGGGCGGCGCTGACGTTGCTGGGCGAAGGCACTCGGCGGCCATCGAAAAAAGTTTCCGACGAAGCGGTGAAGTTCAGAAAAACCTGCTGGCCGAGAAGTTCGGGCCAGATGGGCTCGTCGCCTTTGAAGCGGTTGCGATTGAAAGGATCATACCAGCGCGATTTGGTGTAAACGTACTCACCCTTCTGCGGGTAGCGGCGATAGTCCGGTTGATTGAGCGCCCAGCGATTGGGCACGGCATTGAAAACATCGGCGACGGGAGGCAAGTATTCCGGCGCGAGCTCCACGATGTACTTGGGATCGGAATCGAGGCGATGGCGGAACACACGGTAGCCGCCAAGTGCAGGTGGCACACTAGGAGCGAGCGGGGGACCCATCTCGGGAGACGCGGGAGACGCGAGCGAAATGCAGTGCTGCCGGTGCTGACCAGGAAATTTCCAGCGTCGTGACTTCGTTGGCGTTAAGCACAATATCGGGAAGCAGGAAGGGAGCATATCCCTCGGCTTCTACGCGAAATTCGTAGTGCCCCGGCAACAATGGCAAAATACGGAAGACGCCTTCGGCGGAAGAGGCAGCGCGCACACTCTGTCCAGTTTGCAAATTTCGAAGTGTCAGTTGAGCCGCGGCAACGGGCCTGGATTCGCTCGGCGAGATCGCTTCACGCAAGTCGCCATCAACAGCTGCGGTCGTCAGAGCCTGTTGACGGGGAATGCGCTGCGCCGGCGCTACCTCGGTGGATTTTTGCAGCGCCGCCTGTCCCCCGGATTGTCGCGCGGCCCCAGAAGGTGGCCCGGGCGCAGCTTGCTCACCGCCGGAGGCACTCCCGATGATCACAAATACCAGCAGCGTACCAACGCCGGCGCGGGCCGGCCAACGGACGCGTCGAAGTCTTCGCGAAGAGAAAGAGAGCATGCCTGCGGCCTGGAAGAATGTACGCAAGTAAAAGGGATCGCATTCTAGCTAACAACAACGGGGCGCGGCGGACAACCCATTTCCGCGATGCATGAATACATTGCGATAACACTTCGCAGAACGCGCAATGGTTCACCGATAGGAACCGTGCGGGCCGCGAAAGATTGAGGGATGAGGGGTGGCGTGTTACTAAGGAAGATACCCTTCATGGCAACGGAACACTCCATTCGCAAGCCGGTCGCGGCGCGGCACGCCTTTCAGCGGCGTCAGAAAATGATGGCGATAGGCATCTTACTGGCGCTCGTGCTTGGCGCAGTATTAACGATGCTTTTGGTGGGCTGCGGAGCCGGGAACACGGCGATCGTATCCCCTCCTCCCCCGGTCGCGTCCGTGCAACCCCTGCAAATCGCAGATGTGCAAAATATTGTGCAGGCCGCTGTGAATTCCGCGAATGTCGATATGGTCGTGGCGGTGGTGGACCGCGCCGGGTCAGTTCTCGGAGTGTATCGCACGCAAAACGCGCCGTCCACGGCGCTCGGCAATTTCGGGCAGTCGCTGGATGCGAATGACGTGGCCGTCGCGCTGGCGCGAACCGGCGCATTCTTCAGCAACGATCAGGCACCACTTTCCTCTCGCACGGTACGCTACATCAGCGGCATTCATTTCCCTCCGGGAGTGACGAACCAGCCGACCGCCGCCCTTTACGGGATCGAGAATTCAAATCGCGGCTGCACGCTGGTGAACAGCGCGGTCTTTCAGAGCCAGGTCCCTCCCGCGCTCGCCCTGGGCGGAGGTTTTGGACCGGGCATCATCACCGGCAAAGCCGATGCCATGGACTCGGATCCCCTTGCCGTCAATCCTGGCGGCGTCCCGATTTTTTATCAGAATGTGGTCGTGGGAGGAATTGGCGTGGTGACATCCTCGAGCGATCTCAACGTCGCCGAATATGCGGCATTCGTGGGCTCGAAGACGCAGCGCACGGGGCCGTCGGATTCCTTCGGCCCTACACCAGCGGCTCCCGGCGCGATTTCCCTCAATGGAGTCACGCTTCCGTTTGTGGCCCAAACGACCCTCCCCGCTGCGTTGTCCGCGGGGCCCGTTGCTGGCAGTGGATCCTATCTGGTTGCGCCCACGAATAGCGCAGGACAGCCTCCGGAAGGCGATTTGATCCCTCCTGCTGCCGGACCGCTGGGCGGATTAAGCGCGGCGGATGTTCAGAACATTCTCGATAACGCGGAAGCGACCGCCGACGTTACACGCGCCGCGATTCGTTTGCCAATTGGCGCGCGGGCGCGCATGACGATTGCCGTCGCCGATCTGGATGGCACCCTCATCGGCTTGCGCAGGATGCAGGATTCAACAATCTTCAGCATAGACGTGGCCGCGAGCAAAGCGCGCAACATGGCGTACTTCAACAGCTCAACGCGAACGATGGCGGATTTGAATCAGGTGCCCATGGGCACGGCTGTCACGAGTCGCACGATCAGTTTTGGAACACAACCGTTGTTCCCGCCGGGCATTGACGGCTCTGGAGCCGGGCCATTTTTCAACATCTATTTGCAAGACATCGCGAATCCTTGCACGCAGGGCTTCCAGGCCGGACCTCCAAACGTCAACATGAGCGGCATCGTTTTCTTTCCAGGAAGCGCGCCGCTGTATCGCAATGGCATGTTAGTGGGCGGGCTCGGCGTGAGCGGCGACGGCGTGGATCAGGATGACTACGTGACGAATGGTGGAACCAAGGGCTTCGAGGCACCAACAAATATCCGTGCCGACCAGATCTCAATCAACGGCGTACGGCTTCCCTACCTCAAATTTCCAAGAAATCCGACCGACTGAGCGCAGTCTTCAACGCCGGCTACGCTCCAGCTTGCCTCTTACCAGCCGCGTGAGGGCGCGGGTGTATTCCTCCACGACTTCAGGCACCGCGCGGTTGTAAACAAATTGCCCTTCCCGGCGGCATTCAATCAACCCGGCCTCATTCAGGATTTTCAAGTGATGAGAGACGGTAGCCGGGGTCACTCCTTGCAGCGAGCCAATCTCGCCGC
Organism: uncultured Acidobacteriota bacterium; assembly: GCA_963824515.1. Classification (GTDB taxonomy): domain Bacteria; phylum Acidobacteriota; class Terriglobia; order Acidiferrales; family UBA7541; genus Acidiferrum. The sequence goes on along the minus strand of CAWGPN010000006.1, from coordinate 358,562 downwards.
AGTTCATCTGTTTCTCGCGGGAAATCGCCTCAAAAATCATGAGACGAGTCTCATCGCCCAAAGCCTTTGAAATCTTTTCTATCTGAGCGCGGTCCATTTTGCACGTCTCAGTGTAGCGAACTTCGGGGCGTTCCGGCCACGCCGCGGTGGACCTTCGGTGCCCCACCCCAAAAAGGCTGCAACCAATCACTTAGACAGTCATCTAAGTATCGAAACCTAGGGAAGGGTAGAGATCCTGATCCCAAGGCCGGAACTTCAGGATGAGAGGACCTAATCGGAGGACAACATGAAGAGACTCGAAGGAAAAGTTGCGGTAGTGACAGGCGGCAACAGCGGCATCGGGCTGGCCTCGGCAAAGCGTTTGCAGGAAGAAGGCGCCCATGTGGTAATTGCCGGCCGCAACCAAAAGACGCTCGACGAAGCGGTAAAGGCGCTCGGTAATGGCGTGCTGGCAATCCGGGCGGACGTTTCCAAGCTGGAAGACATCGACAAGATCTACGCAGCGGTCGAAAAGAAATACGGGAAGATCGACGTGCTTTTTGTGAATGCCGGGGTGGCCAAGTTTGCTACATTTGAGGGAACCACCGAGGCCATCTATGACGACAACTTTTCGACCAACGTCAAGGGCGCGTATTTCACGATTCAGAAGGCGATTCCCTTCCTCAATGACGGCGCTTCCATCATTTTGAACACTAGTGTGGTAAGCATCAAAGGCACGGAGGGCGCGAGCGCGTATTCGGCGACCAAAGCAGCGCTGCGCTCCTTGGCGCGCACCAGCGCCGCGGAACTGGTAGGTCGCGGTATTCGCGTCAACGCGGTTGCGCCTGGGCCAATCGTGACCCCCATTTTCGGACGCACCGGTTTGCCCCAAGAAGCGATTGACGAATTCGCGAAGAACGCTACCGAAAAAGTGCCTATGAAGCGGTTCGGACAACCCGATGAAGTTGCGGGCGCGGTTGCATTCCTCGCTTCCTCCGATGCTTCGTACATCACCGGCGTGGAGCTCAACGTTGACGGCGGCATGGGCCAGATCTAAGCAAAAGACTGCGACGCAATCCACGAGAAAGGGCGGCGACAGGCCGCCCTTTTTTTATTTGCAGATTATCTGCCATTCGATGGGTCAGGTGAAGCGGCCGAGTTCACGTCGAGAAACCAGGCATGGGCCGTGTCGCCAGGAGCGTAGCAGTTTCCGTCAGCGTTATAGCCTGGCGTGCAGTGGGCTGTGAATTCCTTCCGCCGCGGCGATTGCGCGAATTGCCAAAGCGCCGCATAGGGAATGCCGCTGCTTGCCGGAGAGGGAGGATTTTGCGGAAAGGTGCAGCCCGGCGAAGGTGGGCAGGCATCGTTGTATACGAAAAAGGCGAAATTTGGCGAAGGTGCATGGGCGCGGATGTCGTCCGCGGAAGTAATCGTGCTAGCTGAATCTTCCTTCACGGGCATTCCTGAGCAATACGCGCCGGCACGATATCCGGATTCCGCAAGTCCTTTGGCCCACGCGCGCAGATAGGCGTGATAAGCCTCGGGCAATCGCCCGCCTTCTTCGATATCGAGAAAAACGATCGACTGCTTCGGAAAACCATCCTGCTTTGCGGCGGATGCCGCGCTGCGCGCATCGAAAATGCCCTTCCTTACCGCCGCAGCGTTGTTCTTCAATTCGCGGGTTTCCCGGCCGCGATAAAGGAGCAGAAAACCAAATCCTTCGGAACGCACCACTTCGCGCTTCCCCAGCCAGGTGTTCGATTTTTCGCCCGGCGGAAGGCTAAGCCAATAGCCGCCGAACGCAAAGGTCTTTCTTAGGATCGGAAGTGCGGTCTTGCCAGGGAAAAGATTGAGGTCGAAGCCGAGATACGCGCGCTGGACTTTTTCGCCTTGCGAATGCGGCCGCATACCAACGGGAGAAGAAAGCAGAATCAGCGCGCCGGCCATGAAGGAAAGAAATAAGAATGAAATGCGCAGCTTCATCACGGTCCCCGCTACGAGCATGACAGAACAATCTCGCGGTCGCTAGCCTTCGCGGAGTTTGTGCCCGGCGAGATTTCCGAGACCATCGTAAGCCGCATATTTGTAGGTTTCGCTGAGCGTCGGATAATTAAAAACCTGCTCGATAAATTGGTCGATGGTCTGCCCGTTGTCGAGAACCGTCAATCCAATATGGATGAGCTCCGTGGCGATCTCCCCGATGAGGCTAACGCCAAGAAGTTTGCGGTCTGCTCGCGCGAAGATGAGCTTCAGCATTCCGGCTGTGTCGCCAATGATGTGGCCGCGCGCGTTGTTTTCGTAACGGGCGCGCCCCACGCAGTAATCGATCTTCTTTTCCTTGCAGGACTCTTCGGTTTCACCGGCAGCCGATATTTCCGGAATGGTGTAAATTCCCATTGGCAACATGGACGCCACACGCTGTTTGTATTTGAATCCGAACGCGTGGCAAACGGCCACTCGCCCTTGCTCCATGGAAGTCGAAGCCAGCGCGGGGAATCCAATCACGTCGCCCGCGGCATAAATGCTCGGCGCATTAGTCCGATAATTGTCATCCACGGGAATGTAGCCGCGGTCGTTGATGGCCAACCCGGCCTTTTCCAAGCCAAGGCCGTCAATCGCCGCGCGGCGTCCAGCAGCAAAAAGTGCCGCCTCGGTCTCGAGCGTCTTGCCGCTTTTCATCGAAAGGCGCACGCCCGTGGATGAATTTTCCACTTTTACGGGACGCTCGTTGAACAAAAAGTGCATCCCGAGTGCCGTTAGGCGATCTCGCAGCCGATCGGAAATTTCCGCATCCAGAAACGGCAGCAGGCGGTCGCGGCCATCGACCAGCGTGACCGCAACTCCGAGCGCCACGAAGATCGATGCGTATTCGCAACCAATCACGCCGCCTCCGATGACGGCGAGGCTTTTCGGGATGCGCTCCATTTGCAGAAACGTGTCGGAATCGAACGTGTGCACATCATCGAAGGCAATCTCCGCCGGACGATGCGGTTTCGAGCCCGTGGCGATGAGGATGACTTCGCCGCGAAGGTGCCGCGTGCCGTTTGCTCCAGCGACCCCGATGGTGTGGGCGTCTTCGAAGGCTGCTTGTCCGCGAACCAGCTCAATGTTATGCAATTCAAGGTTCTTCAAAATGCGCCGGCGCTCCATTTCGACCACCGCGCGCTCGTGATGCATGAAGTCCTGCACCGTTAGATTTTCTTTGAGCGAATAATCAATGCCATAGAGGCCGCGCTGCTTGAGCCCGGAAAAATAAAGCGCGGATTCGCGCAACGTTTTGCTTGGCACCGTCCCGGTATTGATGCAGCTTCCGCCGACAGCCGGGGCGCGCTCGATAACGGCGACACGCTTGCCAAAATAAGCAGCCTGCGCACCGGCTTTTTCTCCGGCAGGCCCGCATCCAATCACAATCAAATCGAAGTTCTCGTTTGTCACCACACTAACCTCAGAATGCAAGCCGCTGGGCGCTCTCTCGAAAATGCCCGCATAAGCAAGCCAATCAAAGCCATCCCAACAGGATTACAAAAGTGTAGGGGAACTGCACCTCCAGGGAGACAACTTCTTGCTTAGACTGTGCTGAAAAGACTCTGGCACACAAACACGCTTCAAGGACTCTGACTCCCCGAGAAGCAAACAAGCGCGAGTCTCACCAAAACCACATTTCCTCACGCGCAGGAATTTAGTAGACAGTACTTGACAGTGACTATTTTCTGCGCTCCAATCGTTACAGCCATGGGAAATCAAAGGGGCCATTCCGGCGGCGGCCAAACGGGCGGCGAGCTCAGTCTCACGGACCTCGCGGCCGAGTCCGGCCTCACCGAACGGACCATTCGCTACTACATTTCACGTGGCTTGCTTGAAGGCCCGGCGCGCGGCGGCCGCGACGCCTTCTACACAGGAGAACACCTGAAGAGGCTGCGCGAGATTCAGCGGAATCAACGGCGGGGCCTGACCTTGACAGAAATCGAGAGGCTCGCCGGTCCTTCAACTCTGCCCGCGTCGCTGCCGAAGCCCGAGGCCTGGTTGACCTATGCCCTTGCTGACGACATCGTCGTCCACGTGAAGAGCGGAACGAGTCCCTGGCGTCATCATCGCGTAAAGTCAACTCTCGAACGCCTTGCGCGCGATCTTTCCTCGGAAAACGCACCAGACCGAAAGGATGAAGAACCATGAGCATGAAAACGGGATTTGGGCCGCTGTTTCCGTCGACGGGAGAAACAATTAAACTAAGCATGCAGAAACTCTGGCTGACCGGGCAAGTTCTGGCTATGGGAGCAAGGCTATCGATTCGCCATGAATTTGTTTCCCAGGATTCCAAGGCTTTAGAGGTGGTTTACGGCTTTGTCTTGCCACGCGATGCTTCCCTTCGCCGCTTTCGTATCACCGGCGATGATTTCAGCGTGGATTCCGAGCTACGCCCCACCGAAGCCGCGCACAAATTGTACGAGAAAGGCATTCTGGCTGGATCGCTCTCGTCGCTGGCCCGGCAGTACGGCGATGGCCTCGTCAATCTCACCGTCGGAAATATCCGGCCTGGGGAAAAGGTGGCGGTTCTTCTTGAAATGCTGGCAGGTGTTGAGCTGCATGACGAGAGCTTGCGCCTTCGATTCCCTTTCACGCTCGCGCCCTCCTATCACGCACAGGCGCGTGGGATTGAAATTTCCCCCGGCCTGGCGGAACTGGAACTTCCTGGTGAACAGTTTGATGATCTGATTCTGCCCCAATTCGCAAAGGACGCCTCGCACTTGCATCAAATCGGTTTCTGCCTTGATGTCCAGATGGCGGGCACAATTCAGGAACTTGCTTCTCCTTCCCACGCCATCCGAGTGGAATCGAGCAGGCCTGAAAGCAGTCGCGTTTCGCTTGCCCGTGAAAGGGATGTGCCGAATCGCGACTTGGTGCTCGATGTCCGTTGCAAATCGGACCGTGCGTCCGTTTTTGGCGGCGTCGACTCCTCCGGCAATGGACGATTTGCGGCAGTGATTCCGTCCACACATTTTGGCCAAGTCGATTCACAACCGCGACGACTGGTCATCCTCCTCGATCGCTCGGGCTCGATGGAAGGCACACCTATTGCGCAAGCGAAAAAAGCCATTGAAGCCTGTTTGGGAGCCCTCGATGCCCATGATCTATTTGGATTGGTTGCCTTTTCTTCTGGTAGCTCAGTTTTCAGGCTGGAGCTAGCCAAGGGAAGCATCGAAAATCGGCAGCAAGCTCGTGAGTTTCTGCAAGGGATTGACTCTGGCGGCGGCACTGAACTCGCTGACGGCTTAGCAGCCGCCGCAAAGCTTCTGGGGGACAAGCCCGGAGACATTTTGATTATCACGGACGGCCAGGTTTTCGGAACAGAAGCAATTTTGGAACGGGCGCGCTCGACGGGCGTAAGGATTCATTGCCTGGGAATTGGTAGCGCAAGTCAGGATCGCTTCCTGGCGCAGCTCGCGGCTCACACCGGCGGAGTTACCCGCTTTCTGACGCCCAGCGAACGCGTCGACCTGCCCGCTGTCGAACTGTTTGCCTCCATCGGGCGACCCGTCGCCGAAAACGTCATTGTCAGCATAGATGGCCCGATCGAATGGCAAATCTTGCCCGCGCCAAGCCGTTTCGTTTTTTCTGGGACCCCTTTGCTCGTGACTGGCGAAATCACGTCCGCAACAACCGCACAACTCAAAGTCAGCTGGAAGGCCGCACAAACGGAAGCTCATTCAGAGGTGCCGATTTCCATGAGTACGCCCGCCCTGGGCAACACCTTAAAGTCGCTTCAGGGCTCGCGGATCCTCAGCGACCTCGAAAGCCGCAAGCCCAGGGCCTTACTTACTGACCTTGCCACCCGAAAAGAAATTGGCCGCCTACGAAGTCGGCTCCAGGAGTTGAGCAGCGAATACGGCTTGGCAAGTTCCGAGATGTCTTTGGTGGCCGTGGTGAAACGTCCAGGTGACACGGCCAACGAAATCCCGAAAACCCGAATCGTCCTTGTGGGCTTCCCCATGGACATGGAATGGGGCGAAACTCTCGCCTCCGGCGCGATGCTGGCGCGGGCATCCGCCAAAACGGCATTTCGCGCTCGATTCTTCAGCTCTCTCCGCGATTCTTTCGATTTGGGAAGTTCCACTTCCGACGCGCAAACTTCGCGCTCTCATTCCATCTTTGGCCCACTGGTTACACGCAAGCCTAAGTCGGAGCCAGTGCCGGCTCCTCCGTTGACGGTAGATGACGTGCTGATTATCTTGGCTGGTATGCTCCAGCCGGATGGTGGGATGCCCGGCAAAACCCAGGAAATCCGCGTCGCCAATTCGCTCGCCAGCCTGCTTTGTTTTGTTTCGCAGGGAAACACAAGCCAAACAGGACCGTTCCGAGTTCACGTGACGAAGCTGCTTCAATATTTGAATTCGGACCTGCTGAAGCAGCTCGATCCGGCAAAGTCACAGAATGCTTCGCGCGCGCTCGACTTGCTCGCTTTAGGAAGATCTCTCCCTGGCGACTGGCTCCAGCACTGCAGAAGGATTACCGAGATGAAGGAGATGGACTTGAGCGCCTTCTGGCAGCAACTGGCGGAGACAGTGCGCGCCGCATGATTCGCGAAAAGTGCCTCCCAACCCAATTCTTCTCATCGGCATCTCAAAGAACGGAAGTTGGGCCCAACTACCTCAGGAGGATGTTAATGAAAATCAGATACGCTGTTTTGTTTGCTGCCGCCGTGCTCCTATGCGGCGAGGGTGTCACGCTTGCTGCGCGAACGACCTCGCCGACAAAAGCCACAACTAAAACTGCCACGCAGGCAAAGGCCAAGCCGGCCGTTTACCATAGAATGGGAACCATTTCATCGGTAACCGATTCCGATATGGTTCTCGAACACAAATGGAAAGGCAAGGAGGTAAGCACAAACTTTGTTCTGAACTCAGACACCAAGAAGGAAGGGACCTTGGACAAGGGCGAGATGGCCACTGTTTACTATCACATGGACAAGAAGCAAAGAGTTGCCACCGAAGTTAAAGTGACCCCAGCGAAGTCCAAAACAACATCCAAGAAATCCTGAAGTCACTTCAGAAGTTTGCCTCGAAATCGGAAGGGGGCGGGGCGAAGAGCGAAAGCTCGATGCGAGTGGCGCGCCCCGCCAAAACATTTCAGCGAAAGTCAGCTTCTAGCGATCCGCGAACTGGCCCGGAAATCTCCATAGTGTCCGCAGAAAGTCTCCGCAGTTTTGCGAACTCTCGTGTTTCCTTGCCATTTGACCGTCTTTTTTGCTACTGGCCGCTCTTAGCTACCCCTTCCGCGCAGAATACTCGGTAACTCAAAGCGCGCGCCATGCGTACTACTATCTAGAGGCGATGATGGCGACTGGCAATGGTGTGGCCGTGCGCGCGGAGCGGGTTTCCCGCCACTATGAAATGGGCTCCACGGTGATTCGCGCGGTGGATGACGTGACGCTTGCGGTGCACACGGGAGAGTTCGTGGCGCTGCTCGGCAGCTCGGGATCAGGAAAGTCAACTCTGCTGAACTTGATGGCCGGGCTAGATCGTCCGACCGGTGGCGCGATTTTTGCGAACGGCAGAAATTTATCGGAGCTGAGTTCGCTTGAGCTGGCGCGGTATCGCAGCCGGACGGTGGGAATGGTTTTTCAGTCGTTCAATCTGCTGCCTCGTATGACGCTTGAAGAAAACGTCGAGCTGCCTTTGCGTCTGGCGGAAGTGGACCGCGGGGAGCGCGCAATGCGCGTCCAGGAGGCGCTCGAGCGCGTGCACCTGGACAAGAGATTGGGGCACCGGCCAAGCGAAATGTCCGGAGGCGAGCAACAGCGAGCCGCGTTGGCCCGGGCGCTTGTGAATCGGCCCACGCTTCTGTTTGCCGATGAACCCACGGGAAATCTGGATAGCGCGACCGGTGAATCTATCATGCTGCTGTTGAAAACCATTCAGCAGAAGTTGGGCATGACCATTGTCATGGTGACGCACGAAAAACCTCTAGCCGAGCGGTTCGCGGACCGCTTTGTGGCGCTGGCGGACGGCAAACTGGTGAGCGACGGAGCCTCCTCATGAAGGCGGGAGACCTCGCCGAGCTCGCGCTTCGAAATTTGCGCGAAGCGGTGCTGCGAAATTCACTCACAACCCTCGGCGTTGCCGTAGGCGTGGCCTCGCTGGTGGCCATGCTTTCTCTCGGGGTCGGTTTGCAGGAGCTGGCCACGAAGCGGCTCTCGAATACCGGACTCTTCGATACAATTCTCGTCACACAGCGAGGAAGTTTTCCGGGATCGCGGCGCGTCTCCGCGACTCCTGCACCTCCTAAAGAAACGCGAGTCTTGGATGAGGACGCGCGAAAAGAATTCGAGCGCCTGCCTAACGTGGTGGAAGTCTATCCTCAGATTCGCTTTCCCACCGAAGTTCGCTACAACGGAACTCCTTATTCGACGATTGTAGCCGGAGTGCCGGCTTCGGCGCAGCAGACCGGTTCCTTCGATGGAATGCAGGGAAGCTTCTTTTCGAGCCCGAATGCGGATGAAGCGATTCTGCAAGTCGAATTCGCGAAGGACTTGTCCCCGCAGACGGCGACCCTGATTGGCAAGGACCTGGTGGTGCGCTACGCGGAGCGCCAAGCGCTCCCGCCGCAGAGTGGCAAGAGCGGCGCGGCGAAAGATGGTGGCGCGGGAGGATTTTCCATCATTCCGCGCGAGAAAACATTGCGTATCGTAGGAATCGTCGCGACGGAGCCAGCCGCGGGATTCGGCGGATTCGGGAGCGGCCGCTTGCTGATTCCGCTGGAGGTGGCCTCAGCTCTGCGGGCGGCGCAGGTGAACGATCTCCGCGACGCCGTCCGCGCCACCAATGGAAAGCCTGACTACGCAAGTTTGACGGTGCGCGCCAAAGACCCGACGCAAGTTGCAGGAATCGAAGCCGCCATCAAAGGGATGGGCTTCCGCGCGTTTTCCTTGCTGGATGCGACTCACAACTTGCGTCTGTTTTTCACCATCTTCGACCTTCTCCTGGCGATTTTCGGAAGCTTGGCTCTCGCCGTAGCCACTCTTGGCATCATCAACACATTGGTTATGGCCATTTTAGAACGGCGCCGCGAGATTGGAATTTTGAAGGCTTTGGGCGCGGCAGACGGCGACGTGAAGCAACTGTTTTTTGTGGAAGCCGGCGTCATGGGTCTTTTCGGCGGAGTTCTCGGTGTGGGCTTTGGCTGGTTTATCGGAAGAAGCGTGACTTGGGGCACGAATTTCTATTTGCACCGGCAGAATTTGCCGTCGGCGCACGTCTTTTCCGTTCCGTGGTGGCTTGTGCTGGGAGCCATCGCATTTTCACTGTTCGTGAGCCTCGCTGCGGGGCTTTATCCGGCCTCTCGCGCTGCCCGGCTCAACCCCGTCGAGGCCCTGCGGTATGAATAAATTTTGCAGCGCCGCGTTCGCCGCGCTGCTGATTGCTTTCGCTCTGAGCCTGGCGGCATCCGCGCAAACCACCGGCCGCGCCGAATGCAATTCCCTGCCAAGCAAAATCCTCAAGCGCTCCGTTCCCTACTGCATTCTTCTGCCGCCGGGTTACGACACCGAAAAAACGCACCGCTTCCCCATCCTCTATCTTCTCCACGGTTTGGGCGATAACGAGCAGATGCTGATTCATTCCGGAGGTCTGAATCTTGTCGAAGATCTTTGGGAGCAGCATCAACTCGGCAAATTCTTGATCGTCACGCCGGCTGCTGGCGCGAGTTTTTATATCAATTCCCGCGATGGCCGCCGCGCTTATGAAGATTTTTTCCTGCGGGAGTTCATTCCGGGAATTGAGAAGCGCTACCGCTCGCGGGCAGGCCGCGAATCCCGCGGTATCGCGGGGATTTCCATGGGCGGATACGGCGCTTTGCATATCGCGTTCCGCCACCCCCATCTTTTCGGTGCGGTAGGCGCGCTCAGCGCGGCGCTGATCGAGCGCCTGCCCAATGTCAACCCACAATATTCGCGCCAACTGGGCGTGCTTCGCGTTCTCGGCGGTGCCTTTGGCTCTCCCTTCGATCCGGCCTTCTGGAAAAAGAACGATCCTTTGGCCATCGCCCGCACTGCAAATCTCGCGGGCCTAAGAATTTATTTTAATTGCGGCTCGCAAGACGACTACGGCTTCGACGCCGGCGCGCAAGCCTTGGACAAACTGCTCACCTCGCGCCACATCCCTCACGAATTTCACTTGTATCCCGGTGGCCATGACTGGGGCTATTTCGCGGAACACCTGCCCGCCTTGCTGGAGTTTCAGTATCACACGTTCGAACCCGCGCCGGCCCGCAAACCCCCAGCGAGGTAATTCTCGCTGTGGCGAGCTAAGAATCAGGACAGCAACGCCTGGTTCTGTGGCATCCTAAAATGCTGATGGGGAGGGGAAACCGCGGCGCGGCGCACTCGTCTAGCAGTGCAGCAGTCAGGGGAATGCGATGGAAACCCTTTTCCGGGACATTCTGTATGCCTCTCGATCGTTGCGGAAGGGTCCAAGTTCCACGGCGGTTGCGGTCCTGACGCGCGGCGTCGGTAGCCGCGCCTCTTCCTTCCGAATAAAATTTACAGCACCGCTTGTGTATACGGCGGCATAGGGATTTCCTGTCCCGCAACAACCTTCCATCCGCTTCCGGTGTTTATATAAACGTGAATGGCGCGCATCTGGCTGTTTACAATTTGGCCCCGCACCACGCCGCGCGCGGACCAAAGAGTTGTGGCCACGGCCGTGTCACGGAAAATTCGCACTTGAATGTCGGAAACGTTGAAACTCTGGTACTTCGCCGCCGCTGACTGCACGGCATTAATGAATCCTTGCTTGTTGACCTGCTCGCCGTGGGAGAGCGTGCCTGCGAAATCATCGGTGTACACCCGGCGGAAAAACGTTCCGTCATTCTGCTGAATGGCGCGCGCGGCTTCCCTTTCCAGATTGACTACCTCCTGGCGCTCCATCTCCGGATCCCCTCCCGTTGGCGACACTCGGCAGCGTTGGAAGCATTCCGCCAGCGAGTTGGTTTGTGGGCTCCACGATGGAGACAGTGCCAGCCACATCGTTAGCAATGCTGCGATCTTATACATTCCCGTCAAGCCTCCACCGATTGCTGTTGAATTGCGCCGGGGTCGTCTTTATTAAGGTATATCGGTACTGTGTTTCTTAAAAGGAAGTTCGCAGGCGATGTGATGTATCCGTGACGCTTCCCAGGCGGAAGCGCCCGCAGTTGGGACTTTTTCGGAACGCTTGCTTTGCCGGCCTCGCCGGGAACAATCCATCCGGCGATTTTTTGTGAACGGAATGCTAGGCGGGCCGCTGGTCAGCGGCGCAGGGGAGCGGCGGGATCGCGATGCGATATTTCGAGCGCCACCTCCCGCGCCTCCTCGTGGATCAATCCGTTTGTGGCGAAAATCATAGGGCCCCCCAGTTGGTAGGGTTGTCCCGAAAAATCGCTGACCTTCCCCCCCGCCTCCTCAATAAGCAGAACTCCAGCGGCAGTGTCCCAGGGCTTAAGTCCGAATTCCCAAAACCCATCGAAGCGGCCAGCGGCCACGCTCGCCAGATCCAGCGCCGCGGAGCCGTCCCGGCGGACGCCATGCGAGCGTAAGGTGAAGTCCCAATAGTAATGAATGTTGGGAGTGGCCAGGCGTTTGTGCACCGGAAAGCCCGTGCAGAGAAGACTGGTGGCGAGAGTATCTACTTTGGAAACGAAAATTCTCTTGCCGTTCAGCGTCGCGCCTCCTCCGCGCGCCGCGGCGAACAGCTCGTCATAAAACGGATTGTAGACCACCCCCGCGAGCAGGGCGCCCCGCTGGGCCAGCGCGATCGAAACGGAAAAACAAGGATACCCATGCGCGAAATTTGTTGTGCCATCCAGGGGATCGACGTGCCAGCGAAATTCCGTCCCTCCTTCGTGCCCGCTTCCCTCTTCCGCCGCGATCGAATGTTCCGGAAAATACTTTGTCAGTCGCGCGACGATGGTTTCCTCGGAACGTTTATCCGCTTGCGTCACTAGGTCGACTTCACCTTTGTAGCTGATCTGCACCGGACGCGCGAATTCCTCGCGCAGGATTTTCCCCGCTTCTTGCGCGATTTCAATGGCGGCGCTTAGATAGTCTTTGGTCATGGGAATGTCGCCTGCCAGCGTGCTTCTGCACCCCGCACGCCACGCGTTTGCGCTATCCACTTTACCACCTGCGCCGGACGAATGGCTCTTCTCCCGGCAATTGAAATTGTCTTCCGCCATCTTCTCCCAATCCTTCTGTTTTCTCGTCCGTCTCCTTCGTTCCGGAGTTAAAATGGAGTCCCGTCCGCGATGTGAGGGGGATCATGCTCAAACGATGGAATCTCGGTTTTGCGGTAGTTGTGCTGGCTTCGTTTTGTCTCTCGGCAGGCGCGGCGCGTGTTTTCTCACAGAGCAGCAAAGTCATGGGGGAAGTGCGCTTTGAAGGCGATACCCAATTGGATCGCGATTCGGGCGTCTGGATCGACGGCGACTATGTCGGCTACGTGAAGGAGCTCAAGGGAAACAAGAAAGTCCTCTTGTTGCCGGGAAAGCACCATGTCGCGGTGCGCCAGAAGGGCTATGAGGATGTCACTCGAGACATCGTTGTCGAGCCCGGCCAGGTCCAGACGATTCAGGTCTCCATGCACCTGATCCCCGGCGCCACGACTCCCGAAGTCACTTCGGAGCTGAAAATTTCCGTTCGCCCAAAGCGCGCAGCCGTCTTTCTCGATGGCAGCTACGTGGGCCACGCCAGCGAGCTGGGTGGAAGATTTCATTCGTTATTGGTGAGCCCGGGAAAACACAAAATCAAGATCGAGCTGCCCGGCTATCGCACCTTTGAAACCGACGTGAACGTCCTCGAGGGTCAGAAGTCCGAGGTGAAGACCGAATTGGTGAAAGGCAGCATCGAACAAGCCGGCGAGGACATCAAGAAGCCACATTAACTATTGTCTTTTCCGAAATACCTGCGTTCTGGCGTACTTTTCGCATCTGATTCACTCGCTAGTCCCAAATAATTCCACTTGACAAGAATTAGCTGGTGTCGTAATATACCTCGTGAGTAAATCTACGCCTTGAACCATACGGCAGGCCTTCTGCCATATTTGCTTTTTGGGGCATCAGCATTGCCCCAACACCCAAATCCTTCAGAATGAGTACTTACAGCTGGACACCGCGTTTTGCCGTGTTTCGTCGGTTTTGCCGGGACGTAACCACCTTTAGAATGAACACTTCCATGGCCTTCCGTAAGTGTTCATTCTAAAAGGTTTACGGAAATCATAAGCCCTTTAGAATCCGCACTTACGAAAAACGGGGGGAGGGGGACGCATCCCCCTCCCTGGCACCATCCCATCATTCTCGCGGTGACCCAATCTCTTGGGCATCCGTGGGGCCTCTGATGCCGACGATCCGCCAAACCGCGCACTTCCGCCACGGTCCATCTTGGCGCCACGCTCTCAATTTGAATTTGTCCTCGCTGACGATTCACTGCGGCCCGGTAAGGTACGACTTGCGCGACCGTACGTGATAGTCCCCATTGAGCACTTTGACCTCGACGGTGCGGTAGGTATTTGCAGGACCGCGAGGATGGGGGTAGTAGCCCAGCCGGTATTGCGTGCGCAATTCGCGATCGATGATGTCGAAAATCACGTCGAGTTCCTGCGGCGTATCGGGATAGAACATGTCGCCGCCGGTGGTCTCGGTAATGGTTTCCAGCGCGTGCTCGCCGGCGGTGTTCCGGCCGCTCTCGTTCTTCATCGGCCGGATGACAATGGTGTAGAGCAGCGCATCGGAACGGACCGCTTCTTTGCGAGCGACGTCAAAATCAGTGTGGCTGGTGGTTTCGCCTGCGTCTGTTACCAAAACAATGACGCGGCGGCGCTCCCCTCCGCGGCGCTCCAGCGCCTGCGCCCCAAGAAGCACTGCGTCGTAGATCGACGTCCCGGAGCCGGGACTGATTTTGTGCACGGCCGCCTGCAGTGCCGGAATGTTGTCCGAAAAACCCGAGAGCTGCGTCACGTTTTCATCGAACGCAAAAACCGATAGCCGGTCACTGGGACGCAACAAATGGCGGATAAAATGTGAGGCGGCCTCTTTCTCGAAGCTTAAGTCCATGTTCGTGCTCAGGCTCGAATCGATCATCAGCACGAGATCCAGCGGCCACTTGGTTTCGGATTCAAACACCTCGATCTTCTGACGGACGCCTTCTTCGAAGACTTGGAAGGCTGTGACAGGCAGATCCGGTGCTGGCCGGTTGTGGTCGTCCAGCACACTCGCCAGAATGTTGACGAGATCCACTCTGACGTTGATCCGGTCTCGCTGCGCTCCACTATCCTCTGGTGCGTTGATCGCCTGCGTGGGCGTTGGTACGATCGCGCCCGGGGCGCCGGCCGGCTCGGTCGGAGGAGCTTTGGAGCCTGCTTTGGACTTCTGCGCCCAGGGAGGCCGGTCCGGCTTGTCCTGCGAGACGGCTCTCCCCACCGCAAAAAACGCAGTCAAAAGAGCGACAACGACGAGCGCGCGACGGGGCGTCAAGAGCATGGAATCATTCAGATGCGGGTTTCGCGTTCCGTGTCTCCGCCGGGGCCGGCGGCATTTCGCCGTCTGCCCAGACGCCACCGTCCTCAAAGTATTCCTTCTTCCAAATGGGCACGGTTCGCTTGAGGGTGTCGATCGCAAAGCGGCATGCGTCGAAAGCTGCTGGCCGGTGCGCCGAGCTGACGGCAATGAAGACACTGGTCTCGCTAATTTCGAGACGCCCAAGACGATGGGCGATGGCTATGAGGTGAATCGGAAACTTCTCGTGAATCTGCACGGCAATCTCCCGGATTTTTGCCAGCGCCATCTTTTCGTAAGCCTCGTATTCGAGATAGAGCGTGCGTCGGCCACGAGAATGATTGCGCACGCAGCCGTCAAAAGTGACGACCGCGCCGTCTTCGGCCGCGCGGACGCGGCCAACGAGAGCGTCGTGATCGATAGGGTCGCGCACGAGAAGAACCAGATCGGGTTGCAGGGGTTCGGTCATGGGCAGCCGCGTTATCCGCCGCTTACCGGCGGGAGGAATGCCACTTCATCGCCGGAATGCAGCGGCGTGCTCCACGCGGCAAACTCCTGATTGCGCGAGGCAACCAACGAAGCGCGAAAACGTACAAGCTCCGGGTGGGTCGCGCCATAGCGAGAAAAAAGTGCTTCGATGGGCGCGCCGTCGGGAATCTCCACGCAGTCCTCGCCATGGCCGATAATTTCCTTGAGCCGGCCGAAGAAAAGCACTTTGACGCGCGCACTTTGCGAGGGAATGCTCACACGAGAATTGTAACCCGACAAGCTGTGCCCGGCTATAGCCTGCGCGCTCGGAGCCAACACTCGGCGGAGTTACAAGCGGTTCGTTTTTGTCGTAATAGAAGTCTCCTTAGAAACTTTCTATTGCTTGACCGGGGAGCGGCGTTTACGTAGCGTCTTTACGGGGCAAATTGGAGCATTTCTCAGCCGGGGCTAAACACACTTGACATGAAGATTCTCGTCTCCGGATCGAGCGGCTTGGTGGGAAACGCGCTCGTACGCGCTCTGGCGAAGTCTGGCCACACCGTCTGCAGGCTGGTTAGGCCGGGAACCGTGATGAAGGATGGAAGAAACGATGGATTTCAGGTGGCGTGGAACCCGACAACTGGAGAGCTCGGTGGCGCGGCAGTTGGTGCTGACGCCGTTGTGAGTCTTGCAGGGGCCTCCATCGCCGAGCGCCGTTGGACCGCCGCTCGCAAAGCCGCGCTACGTTCGAGCCGCATCGACACGACGCGCGCGCTAGTCAACGCGCTGGCGAAAATGAACGCACGCCCGAGAGTGCTTGTCTCTGCCTCAGCGATTGGCTATTACGGAAATCGTGGCGATGAACTGCTAACAGAAGAAAGCCCGCCGGGGAATGATTTCCTCTCCAGCCTGGCCGTGGAATGGGAGGCGGAAGCACGGAAAGCCGAAGCGATCGGCATTCGCGTAGTGCTCGCGCGATTCGGTATCGTTCTTGCGCGAGATGGCGGCGCCTTGCCCAAGATGATGCTGCCCTTCCGATTTTTTGCCGGTGGAAAAATCGGCTCGGGGCGGCAGTGGATGTCGTGGATCGCGCTCGATGATGTAATCGAGATTTTGTGCCTGGCCCTGGAAAACGGCGAGGTCAGAGGCCCGATCAATGTCATCTCTCCGCAACCAGTCCAAAACGCGGAGTTCACGAAGACTCTAGCCGGCGTGATGCATCGCCCCGCGCTCTTCCCCGCCCCAGCCTTTGCCCTGCGCCTCGCGCTCGGCGAAATGGCCGACGCGCTCCTCCTCTCCAGCACGCGCGTGCTCCCGCAGAAACTGGATAGACTCGGCTACCGTTTTCTTCACCCAGATTTGAAGAGCGCGCTCGCCACGATTCTCGGCGTCTGAGGAGTTTCCCCTTTCGTCCGTTACTTGAGCACGTTGGCGGTGACGTCTACTTTCAAGACGCGGCCCGTGACTGGGTCGGTGGCGACCGTCGATTGGATAGTCTGACCATCGCGGATCAGTAGGTTTACCTGCGTGCGGAATTGCTGGACGATAGGCTGTGCGCTGGAGATCTCGCTACCGCCGACGGCGGCGGACTTCCCCTCGGTGCCTGGCACATACACGGAAGATCGCTCTACGCCTAATTTTAAGAGGAAACGTCCGTCGTCAGTTTTTTCTGCCCGGCCGTCTAGATTGGTGCCAACGTCCATATATTGGAATTGCTTGACGCCTGGGTTGCTCGACGTTTCGATCGGAACTCGCAAGCCCATGCGTACCGCAGCCGGTGCTCCGTGGTCGTCGGCATTCACAAGAAAAGTGTATGGCAAACTGCTGATCTTTTTATCGCCGTCGTATTCGTTGAAGACCACTTGGACGCGCAATGGCGTGATTGCCTTCTCGGATTTGGCAGGCTTTGCCACCTCTGCGGGTTTTTCCTTTTCCTGTGCCCAGGAAAGGGGCATGGCCAACGCCATAATCGCAATCATCACCGCCAGAACATACTTTTTCATAAAGCGCTCCTTTTCAAATTCTCCAAGATCCTCAACGCCCCGCTTCTTCACTCCTGGAGTCCGGCTCAACGCGGAGACTCGTCAGCGGTTTCAGCTCGATGGGTGAAATTTCAAGGGGCGGGAGCTGTAACTGTTGCAAACTTTGCTCGGTCGGCTGAGCCGCCAGAACGTCCGCGTTTATGCGGCCATTCTGAACTCCAGCGAGCAAAGCGTCGATGGCCTGTTTCTGTCCGCGGGGAATTAGCACACGAACTTCTTCAGCCTGGACAATAGGAGCACTTTTGATGAGACCGATCCGCTCGTGTTTCGCAGACGGCCGGGGCGGTGCAGACGGAGTGGTGGCCACAGGAGCCGGTTGAGTGCGACTCGCCACAACAGCGCGGCCAGCGGAATTCGTATTAGGATTGGATACAGTGGCATCGGGCCTTGATCCCCGAGCAAGAACAACCGCCATCACAATGACGGCGGCCGCGGCGAGGGCAGCAAGGGCCGGAAGCCATGAACGCCGACGAACAGGATTTTCGCCGAGGTTAGCCCGCACACGCAGCAAAAGAGAGGCAGGCACTTCCGCGTTGGCAACGATGCGCAGGCCAGCGTCGATGCTACCAAGGAGCTGCACTTCTTGGGCGAAAGCTGCACGGCAGGATGCGCAAGCGTCCAGATGGGATTGCAATTCGCGCGAAGGCGATGAATCCTGTGCTGCCGCTTCGATCAGCGCTTCTCTATACTTTTCGCATGACATCGCAATTTCTCCGCTAAATGCTTTCTGGCGAAAAACAATCTCGATTTCACGGTTCCGATTGGCAAGCCCAACATCTCCGCGACTTCTTCGAGAGAATGGCCCTGCATCGCGGCCAGCAGCAGAACGATCCTATGTTTATCCGCGAGCTCGTCCATGGCGCGTTCGAGATGCCCCTGAAATTCACTCGAGGCGGCTAAATCTTCCGTGGAAGGCCGCGGTGCCGCTTGTGACCAAAGCGTTTCGCGCACCTCCCGGCGCTTCGAAGATCGGGCGCGATCGAGCGCAAGCCGAAACGTGATGCGCACCAGCCAGGCGCCAAATCGCGTGCGGTCGCGCAATCGTTCAAAGCGGCGGTACGCGCGCAGCAGAGCTTCTTGAGCGACGTCCTCCGCGTCCGCGCTGTTGCGCAAGACGCCGCGCGCGACGCGATAAGCTAGCGGCCCACATTCCGCGAGGCGCTCCTCAAATTCGCCGCGCAGCGCCGCTTGAGCCGCTTCGTGCGCGAAATCTTTCTCGGCGGTACAGCCTGGCTGGATCAGAACCAGCTCCTGCATTGGGTCGCTTATGCGAGTCGGAAAGCGCTCGCCCTCCCCGTACACCTGCCAGACGGCGCGGCTAGCTACCTTCCCATCTATATTTAATATTTTTTACACATTTTCTATAATTCTAATCTAAATTTCTTACTTTCCTATCCTCAGTACATCTTCAGGAAGTATTTCGTGTCCTACAAAAAAGTCTTTGTCGTGAAAACTAACTCTCTTGAAAGTGGAGTAGTCATGCGTAGGATCGATGCATGTACTTGCGTCGCTGCTATCGCAACAAGGATGGCAAGCGTCATGGCTACTGGGCGCTGTCGAGAGTTATCGTTCGTCGCGAGGTCCACGGCAGCGCGTGGTGGCCTACCTCGGTGAGATGGATGCGGCAAGGCGTCTGGGCATTCATTAACAAGCCGCAGGTGCTGCCGCTTTTGCTCAGCGCGGATTATTCCAGGACATCGAACCGCAGTGGGTGGAAGTCGATCTGAAGCGGATCGCTATCGAACGGAAGCGCGCGTTTGGCGGTCCTTGGATCGGGCTGGGTTGTGTCGGCAAGTGGGACTGCTCGATTTTCTGGAACGAACTCTTCCTGCGGACGAGAAAGATATCCTGGCCGGTGATGGCACAGATCCTGATCCTGGCACGGCTCTGTGATCCTTCCAGCGAGTTGCATATCTCAGAACGATTCTATGAAGCAGTGCGTTAAGCGATCTGCTGGCGTGCCGCCAACAAGGTAAATGAAGACCACTGTATCGCTCTCTCGATCGACTGTTGCCGCACAAAGAAGCGTTGGAAAACATCTGAAGAATCGCTGGGAGACTGTTCGATCTGGACTACGACCTGTTGTTGTACGACGTCACCAGCACGTACTTCGAAGGCGAGGCTAAGCGGAATGCTCTAGCTCAGCGGGGCTATTCGCGCGATCATCGCCCCGACTGCAAGCAGGTGTACATCGCTCTGGTGGTAAGTCGCGAGGTGCCGCTGGGCTACCAGTTCTTCACCGGGACCGCAACGACGGACCACGCTGGAAGAGATCGTGGAGCCGATCGAACGGCTGTACGGGAAAGCGAATCGTATTTGGGTGCTGGATCGCGGCATGGTCTTCGAAGAGAACGTGCGGTTTTTGAAGGAAGCCAAGCGGCGTTACATCGTGGGGACACCGAAGTGCATGCTGAAACGGTTCGAGAGGCAGTTGCGTGCCAAAGACTGGATCAAGTGCGGGAGGTCTGGAGGTGCGGTGCTGTCCCGCCCCTGGTGGCGAAGAAGTATTTCTTCTGTGCCGAGTGCGCAGAGGAAAGAGAAAGAGCAGGCCATACATGAACGGTTCGAGAAACGAATCGAGGAGGGGCTGGGAAGATCGTCGCCAGCTGCAAAGCGCAAACAGCTGCCGCCCGTCGTCGAGCAGCCTTCGGGCGATTACTGGGCAAGAACTCTCGTGCCGCCGGAGCGTTTGAGGTCAAGATCGATCCAGATACAGACGGCTTTGCAAAGTGTCACTGGAAAAGAATCGATCGCTGGCGCGCGTGGGCACAACTCAGTGAGGGTTGTTATGTGTTACGCAGCAACGTACGGATTCGAGGTCAAAGAACTCTGGCGTGCCTACATGCAGCTAACCGAAGCCGAAGCCGCGTTCCGCATCCAGAAGACCGATCTGCAACTGCGACCGATCTGGCACCAGAAACAAGAGCGCGTGGAAGCGCACATCCTGGTGTGCTTTCTCGCCTTCGTGTTGTGGAAGACGCTGGCGCAACTCTGCCAGCGCGCTGGGTTGGGCAACGAACCACGAAAAGTATTCCAAGAGTAGGCAGACATCACCATCATCGACGTGGTATTACAGACACACAACGGAGTAATCATCCGCAAGCGCTGCATCAGTCGACCGACCGAGCACCAGGCGATACTGTTGCAACACCTGAATCTACATATACCCAACTCGCTGGAAATAACCCAAGTGTAGTGAAGACTCGGGCATGTCCGTATCGAAAAAAGGTATTTATTCTTCAAACTGCGACTGGTAGAATTTGGTTCATTTAATCAGCAAGTTAAACACAAAGAGAGTTGCGAAGCAGCGCGGAACACGTCCAAGGAGCTGCTCCCATCTTGGAACAAAAACGATCGCGCCTATTGATTCCCGCATAATATAGAGACACTTTTCAGGGTATCGTGCGTCTAACGTGGTATGGGAAACCCTGCTGGAGTACGACGTGATTTCGACGCTCTTGAACGGCGAAGGTTCCAAGCTTTGCGGCTGTTGCGCCAAGGTCTGAACCAGTCCGAAGTAGCGCGACGGTTGCGCGTGGGGCGCCAGAGCGTGGCGCGCTGGGCGGCGCTAGATCGTAAAGGTGGCGAACGCGCTTTACGGCAAGCCGGGCGCGCGGGACGCCAGCCGCGCTTAACACCGCGACAGAAAGTGCGTCTCGAACAGCGCCTCCTTGCGGGCCCCGAGCGGCTGGGCTACGAAACCAACCTGTGGACTTCCGAGCGCGTGGCGCATTTGATCGAGAAGGAATTTGGCGTTGGCTATCATCCGGGCCACGTGTGGAAGATTTTGGTGGCGCTCGGCTGGAGCTGCCAGCGTCCTACGGGCCGGGCGCTGGAGCGTAACGAGGAAGCCATCCGTCACTGGAAGAAGGTCACTTGGCCGGACCTTAAAAAAAAGCCCAAAAAGAGCGGCGAACGATGGTCTTTCTCGACGAGAGCGGACTGAGCCAGCGGCCGCACCGCTGCCGGACCTGGTCGCGGCGGGGCCACACACCGGTGCTGCAGTACCACTTCAACTGGAAGACGCTTTCCGTCATCGCGGGGATAACGCTGTGGAATTTCTACTTCCGTTTGTATCCCGGAGCGATCCGCGCACCGCAGGTGGTGGCCTTTCTCAAACATCTGCTGCGGCACATTCCTGGAAATCTGCTGCTGGTGTGGGACCGGCTGCCCGCGCATCGCAGCCGGGTGGTGCAGGAGTTCGTGGCCGCACAGAACGGCCGCATCCACACCGCCTACCTGCCCGCCTACGCCCCGGAGCTAAATCCCACGGAATACGTCTGGGGCCACTGCAAACACCACAAACTCCCCAACGCTTGCCCCAAGGACTTCGCCGAATTGAAGCACGGCGCCCGGCACGCTCTCCGCAACATGCGCCGCCGCCCAACGCTCATCACCGCCTTCTGGAAACAGGCTTCCTTATGGCCCGATTGACCCTATATTATGCGGAGTTCAATAGTTCCATTTGGGGATGCGCAGCACGCCGATCTAGATTCTGAAGTCTTCCTGGTTATTCAGACCAAGTGCAGACATCCCGCCCATCCGGACAATAACGGTTTTATGTTCAGTAACTTAGAGAGGCTTATGCTTACTCTATCCCTTCTCGCGTCCTCTAGGGCTCTCCGCTCTTTTCGCTGGCCCTTCGCCTGCATTCCGCCGAGCATGCGCCCTCTCCGGCAAATCGAAACGCAAGGCTTTCCCAAGTCAAGCAGGGTGGGCCAGGCAGCCCGCACTGCCTTCCCTTTTCTTGTGGCCCTTGTGGCGGGAAGCTGGATGTTGGGCTGCGGAGGAGGAAGCTCCGGCACCATCCAACCTCCGCCCCCAACTCCTCCGGCCCCCAGCGTGACGGTGACGCCGATAAGCAGCTCTGTCTTACTCGGTAACTCGCAGTCGTTCTCGGCGACGGTGACAAATACCACCGATACGAGTGTGCGCTGGAGCGTCAACGGACTTCCTGGCGGAAGCGCATCCACGGGAACAATCACCACAAGCGGCGTCTACACCGCGCCACCCGACTTGCCTTCGCCAACGACCGTCCAAGTGACGGCCACAAGCCAAGCGGACACCACGAAATCCGCCACGGCGCAACTCACGATTGTAAGCGACATCGCCATCACGCTAGGTCCGCCGACCGCCAGCGTAGAGCTCGGCGCCACGCAGGGATTCCAGGCAGCCATTGCCAGCGCCGGCCATCCAGACAACACGGTGCGCTGGAGCATCAGTGGGGCAACCTGCCCCACAGCGTGCGGGACCGTGGACCTCAGCGGAAACTACACGGCGCCAGGCATCCTTCCGTCCCCGGCAAGCGCGACTTTGACGGCACAGAGTGTCGCCGATCCATCGAAACAATCCTCGGAGGTCATCAACATTACCAGCCATTTCACTCTGCAAGTCACCGCGCCGCAAAGCGTGCCCGCCGGAGGCACGGCCTCGATCGTCGCGACCATGACACCCGTCCCCGGGTCCAATCCCAGCGCGATTCTCTCTTGGTCGCTTTCCGGCCCCGGCTGCAGTTCCACGGCGTGCGGAACTCTTACGGTTGTGACCACGCAAGGTTCGGGCGGATCAGGCGTCGCCGATACGGCCACCTACACGGCTCCTATTACTCCGCCGAATCCTGACACCGTCACCGTCACGGTGACGCCGCAGGCCGACCCCACGAAAGCAGCGCAAGCCACGATGGCCGTTCAGTCGGGCGTGAACGTCAGCCTAACTCCAGCCACGGCCACGCTGGCCGCAAATCATCGCATAACGCTCACCGCCCAAGTGTTCGGAACAACGAACATGGCGGTGAGTTGGGGCGTGAGTGGAGTCTCCGGCGGAAAAACAGACCTTGGACAAATCTGCGTTGTCGGCTCAAATCCCTGCCAAAGCGTAACGAGCGGAAACGCGCTGCAAGTGGACTATCTCGCGCCAGGAACAATTCCCCAGCCGAATCCCGTGAGCGTCACAGCGACAAGCGCGGCGGACGCAACGAAATCGGCGGCAACGCAAATCACGGTGATCAATCACGTGCTGGTGTCCGTGCAGCCACAGAGCATCACGCTCGCGCCGCTGGCGGTCCAGGGCTTCACAGCAACGGTGCTCGGCACCAGCAACCAAAGCGTGGTGTGGCAGATCCATGGGACGGCCTGCGCGAACAGCGGCGCCTGCGGCTCGATCGACGCGAACGGGAACTACACCGCGCCCGGCACCGCTCCAACTCCCGACGCTCTCCAAGTCGTAGCCGTCAGCTCCGACGACACCACGCAGTCCGGCTCGGCGAACGTCACCATTTCCACGGGCGCGAACATCGTCTCGCTGCATCCCGCGAGCGTGTATGCAGGCGCCGCGGATGGCTTCACGCTGCTGGTCGACGGAAGCGGCTTCACGGCGTCCAGCCCCGGGCCGGGATCGATCATGCTCATTGGGGGGGCCGCACGCACGACGACGTGCATCACGGCAACGGAATGCACCGCGCCCGTCACGGCGTCCGATGTCTCAGTGGCGGGAAATGTTTCGGTGCAAATCCAAAATCCCAGCGGGACAAAATCCAATGCAGTCTCCTTGGTTGTAGTTCCCCCGAACGCCATAGACGACGCGATTTTGCTGAGCAGCTCAGCTCCAGCGGCCACCGGCAAAGACATCGTGGTTGTGGATCCGACGACTGCGAGCGTAAGTGCTCAAGGCAACGACGTGGACCTGAACGTCGCCGCGCTTGGCATGTTTTCGGTCGCAAATAATTCGTGCACGCTTTCCGGCAATCCGCTCCCGCTGCAACGGCCAGCCAGCGGCAGTGCAACGTTCGATCTCTGCGTGTTCTCCCAAAGCGGATTGGACACCAGCATGACGTACACGGTCTCCGGACCCGGTGACGTCGCGGTCATCGCGAAACAGCCCGCCGGGCTCGGGATCATCCACCTGACATTGCAGATCCCCGCGAGCGCTTTGCCTGGCGCCCGCACGCTTTTTATTCAAAACACCAACCTGGACAAGGCCGCCGCCAGCGGCGCGTTGGTGATCCGGTGAAGACTGCGAGGTAACTGAAAATGAGCTATGTTCAACGACGCCGTTTTTTATGGATTCTCTTTCTCGTAGGACTTGCGCTGATCGCGGTGGTCGCCAGCGCCACCACGCTCTCGCGGCTGAAGCTGGATGACCTCGCCCAGGAATCCACAGCCGTGGCGCGGCTGCGCTGCCTGGGATCGACAAGCCTTTGGGATCAGGGCGAAATCTGGACGGAAACAAAATTTGAAGTCGTACAACGCGAAAAAGGCGCTCTGCCCGGCATCGTCACAGTACGCCTGCTCGGCGGAAGTGTGGGGCATCTCCATTCGCGTGTCGAAGAGGTTCCGGCGTTCCACTCAGGAGAAGAGGTCTATCTTTTTCTTTGGAGCCGCGGCGGAGAACCGTATAAGGTTCTGGGCTGGTCGCAGGGAACTTTCCGCATCGGGCGCAACCCGGCCACGGGTTTGGAAGTCGTCAATCAGGATTCCGCCCCGGCGCCGATTTTCGATCCGCGAACCCACAGCTTCCGTCGCGGAGGCATCCGAAATTTGCCGGTGGCGATTTTCCGGGAAAAATTGCACAAAGCTCTGAGACAGGAACGCCAGTGAGGTGCGGAGGAAGACCAATGAACCTGCAAACGAAAGAACTCAACTTTCCCAGAGCCATCGCGGCACTACTAGCGGCCTTCTATGGTGTCTGCGGCATTCCGGGGGCGAACGGCTATGCGTTCAACGAAATCGTTCCAGACGTGCGCCAACCAGCCAGCGTTTCCGGAGGTTCCGCCTGCCCTGTGGCTTCGCACGACCTCGTTGCGCCAGGGTCCATCGCGGAACGATGGAGTACAGTGCTCGGGACAAATCCGGTGACCATCCTGACGCAAGATCAGACGGCAACCGGGCGCTTGAACGAGATCGAACAGGTGATCACGCAATCGATGGCGGTGTGGACGGGGGTCAGCGGCACAACGCTTGTTCCCGGAACGTTCGCGCCGGTGACGCGAACCTCCACGCAAAACGCCTGCGGGGCCGATGGAGTGAATTCGATCTGCTTCGATCAGGCGGACGGAGCGTTTACGCCGGGGATCCTGGCGTTTACGCGCGTCATCACCTCGGACATCATCGGCGTACAGGTGGGAACCGGTCCGCCTGCGACGCAAGTGGGACAAATCCTCGATGCTGACATCTATTTCGATTCCAACAATTCCATGATTACGTTTGCCACACCTGCGGCGCTCGCCGCGTCGCCTAAGGCTTACGACTTTGAATCCTTGCTCATCCACGAACTGGGACACACTTTGGGCTTCAGCCATTCCGCGGTCTTGGCCGCGATGATGTATCCCTTTGCACCAGCTCCAGGAACATTTTCGGGGGCGCGGCCCACCGCCCAGCAACCCGACGCTCCGCTGGGGGACGACGACCGAACGGGCCTGCGCGTCCTGTATCCCGATCCCGGTGACACGCTCAATATCGGTTCGCTTAGCGGACGTGTTCTTCCGGCGAATCCTCTCTCGCTCCCGGCCTCGCCTCCCGGCGTCACGGGAATCTTTGGAGCGCATGTGGTGGCTGTGGACGCGGCAACCGGGGCGGTCATCGGAGCGACCCTCGGGGGTTGGAGCTGCGCGGCGCCCGGTCCCGCGCAATTCGATGGGAGCTACGTGATCGGCCATCTGCCGATTGGGCATATCTATCAGGTCTATGCGGAGCCACTCGACAATACCGTGTACCCGTCTCTGGTCAGCCCCGCCACGGCATCGCTCTGCCGCAATCCGATGACGGACGCGGGCTGGCCTCCTTTGCAAGCCTGTGTGATACCCACGGTGAATACGAGTTTCACAACGCGAACTCGACCAGGTCCCTAACTCTTCGCCATAGTAGGCGCTGCTTGCGTTTCGCAGTCGACGTTTCTTGGCGGACGCCGCACAAAAAAAGACCGGCCCCGTGGTGCCGGGGCCGGTCGTGGGTGCAGCGGTCGGCTGCGTCTTACTGCGTCGGCAGAAGAAGCTGCGTAAAGCCGGTCGTGTTCACGTCGCGGAAAAGCGGCGTGCGCGGCGGCAGAAGAGAAGGCGTCAGGAAGTTCGTATCAAAGTTGTACCCGCGGCCGGGCGGTGAGTAGACCGTGGTGCAGCACTTGTAGGTTCCGGTCGCTTGGCGGTTGGTATACATGCTGATGATGGAGCCGCGATAATTCAGTTGTTGGCCGCCCCAGTTTTCGATGTATCGGAGGAAGTTGTGCACACCGCCGTCGGTCCCGAAGTCCTGAGGATCCGAGGTAAACGGCTGCGGGAATGAGACCCCCTTTCCCGCCATAACAGCGACGCGATAATACGCATTGTTCCCCGTGTTGACGGCATTGCGGACGATGCCCCCTGTGGACGAGGATGAGCTGTACGGGAATCGGAAAGGGAAGGCGAACGTGTTTACGTCATTGAAGCCGTTGGACAAGAGCGTAACCGCATCCGCGTTGAGGGACACGGCCACGCTGGCGTCGTTGAATCCGCCGCCCGCGGAGTTCGCATTGAAGTCCCCCTGGATGTAGGCTGGGTTTTCCGTGGCTATCGCCAAGCCGCAAGAAATACTGCCCGGGCACGTTCCGAGATCGGTCAAAAGGCTTCCGTCCACGATCTTGATGGCGCGCCGGAAGAAGGGATTGGGGTTCTCACGTGCCTCATTGGCGCGAAGAACATAGTCCATTTGCCACAGCTTTGAAGGAGAAGTAACTGTGGTGCAGTTTGGATTAGCCACAATGGCATTCGTGGTGGTCGAGGTCCCGAAGAGATTGCCGGGGCTTGCCAAGCTGTACATTCCATATTGGCCACCGCTCGGGCTTCCCTGTGTGCCCATGGTGTGCGTGGGGTTCTGCCCATAGTTGTAGAAACCCGTGGTGCCCAGGCCGTCGAGATCTTCGCCGACGTTCTGTGATTGGTCGGGGCAGCCAGTTGTGGTCCCGGAATTCACAAAATCATCCCACCCGTATTCGCCGGTCTCGTCATTGTTGGGGGAGAGTGGCGGCCAGGCGTTTGTGAGAGGCGATACTGTATAGTTCCCGCGCCGGTCGGAGATGTAGACGGTGTAATCGTTTGGTGCGTTGACGGGGTCGAAAGCAAGATGCCCGGATGCAGCCGCGTAGGGGTAGACGCCACCCAGATAGCGGGCCAGGTTCTTGGCGTCGATTTCGATGTACTGCATGACGCCGCCAAGAGTGACCATTTGCGAATAATAGATCCCGCTCAGAGTTCCGGAAGGTTGGACGTCGCGAAGCGTGCCTTCACGCGTGTCAAACAATGCATTCGGCCAATAATCCGCCGGGTATGTGGGCGCGTTAATCACCTTTCCGCCGGAAACTTGGACGCCGCACGAGCCGTAGCTGCCGTAGTCCGATGGATTATCGCGTACGCGTTCGAGCCGGATGATCGCATTCGGATGGACGTCAGGGCAGGGATTGGAAGCAGTCACAGGCGTACCTGGCAATCCGGAATTCAGCGGCTCGGAAGTGCCGTACTGGGACGATGTTAGCGTGTGAGGGTAGATGTTGCCGCCAGCATACCCATAACTCAGGACCTCGAGGGTCACGTCTTTCCAATTGCCGCAAGGGTTTCCATAAGGCTGCAGCGCCACTTCGATTTTAATAAAGCCCCTGATAATGGGGAGGCCCGAGGCGGTCGAGTACGATGATGTGTTGGGGGTAGGCAGCCAGTAACCGTCGGCCGAATTGTAGGCCGTTGCCCCCTTCACGGCGCCAGATGCCGCCAGTGGAACCGGCAAAGTGCTGTAGCCCGCCGTGTTATTCGTGGTCATCAAGGTTTTGAGAGTGGTAGCAGGACCAGCAGGCCAGCTCGCAACCGGCTGTGCAAGCGTGGACAAGTCAAACGGCTGCGTGGACGTGTCAATGCAGGGGAGTTGCATGATGTCGTTCGCATTATCCGAAAGCAGAATCTTGAGGCTGGCCTCCGCGTAGTAGCGCAGGTTGAGCACGGATGAGTTTTCAAGGGACGACGCCAATGGCCGGCGGATCAGATCGATAGACTGGGTTGTGTTATTCCCAAGCAGCACGATGCCCAGATTCAAAGCTGTCGCACCGGTGGCGCCATTGCGCAAATTGCCGGCATAGTTGGTTGCACCAAGGGAGATATTCGTCCAATTAGGGTTCACGGCCGAACCGATGGTGCCAACCAGGCTTCCTTCCGTATAACCAAGTGCCCTGAAGGACGTGGTGCCCGGCGACGTGGTGATATCCACGGGACCGGCGTAAGATCCGGTCGTTGTCGGGTAACCGTTTGAAAGGTTTGTGCGGATGACATCCTTCACAGCGGTGACGCGATCCGAAAGCTTCAGCGTGCTGCCCGATGCAAGAAACAAATTGCCGTTGGTGTGCGTGCGGCCGCCGAAATTGAAATCTGGACCGGGGAAGAAACTGAGGTCCGTGTCCGAGAACATTCCGAATTGAAACATGGGGATACCGACAGTTTGCGTGGTGCGCTGCAGTTTCACTTCATTGTTGCTGCTCGTGCGTGCGGTCACCAGAAGTGTGTATTGCGTGGCCAGTGCGGTCATGCCCTGATAGGCGCCCGATTGAACGGTGGTCACGGTGGCGAGAGGGTTCCCGTTCAAGTCGGTGTCGTACTTAACCTGATAGCCTGAGGTGCCATCATATCGGAGATACTGAATCCCCGGAATAGTAGGCGGTGCCGACGAAATCGCATTGATTTGGGCGGCCGAGGGTGCGTAAGTCGTATTGAAAAGGGTGCCCAAATCGGCCGTGATCTTCTCCATGCCAGCTTCTGCAGCGTAGAAAGCGCGGCTGTAGTCGTTGTTGACTCCGCTGAGCTTCTGGCCAGAGGTTATCAACAGGATAAAGCCGACCATCAAGCTGGACATCAGCATCATGAGCAGCAAGGTGGTGAGAAGGGCTATGCCCGAATCGCGTCGCATCAGCTTTTTTACGGCGTTCATGGTGGAGCTCCTCATTTATTTATACCGGTTGACGTAGGCCATGCTGCGGAGGCTGACCTGGGTCATGAAATTGTTGCGGAGAAACGTGTGGTCTTTTCCCCAGGCGTTGGTGGAACGCGCCCCGAGGATAATATCCACGGCGCGGATTTCGCTTTCCGATTCGCCGGTCGGAATACTTGGCTGCCCGGAGGGGTTGGTGCTGCCATTGACGAAGTTGTATTTGAACTGAAGGTTCTCAATCGTCTCGCCAACGGGCTGCCCGGGATTCCAGTTCACCCGACGCACGAGGCGAACATGCAGCGGGTCAGTCAGATTGTCCAGGTAGTATGTAATCATCCATATGCGCGTGGCCGTCGTCGGTGGAAAAGTCCCGTTCGGAGAGCCTGAGGTATTCGTGTTTTCGAGCTGAACCATCGTGCCCTGCGGGTCGGAGCGGGCGTTTAGGTTCAATCCGTCGCCCGCTGCAAAGGTCAGAGTTTGCCCGGATACTTTGGTCACTTCTTGAATGGCATTGCCCTTGGCGTTGCTGAACATGATCAGGTCGCCGGGATTGATCTGTACTCCCGTGGGCGAAAACAGAATGCAAGTCGAATCAAAAGTCACTTTTTGTCCGTTGTTGGTGATGGAACCGGCCGGGCAACCCGGATTGCCGCCGCTTGCCGGCTCGTTGATCATTCTGGCGTTGAGAGCCAGCGTGTTGTCCGCGTAGAGCATGGTGATGATGTCGGTATTTGCTCCCCCCGAGGAATCAGGGCTGGTGATGGGTGGTCCGAGTTGGTAACCGGGTTCGACGGCGTTAAGACTCACGTTGCATACCGGGAAGGTGAGGCCGCCTGTCAGATTGGGCCTGTTAATTGGCGCTCCGCCGCTTCCCTGGCAGCTGGGGGGACCCGCCGTATAGGGAATCGGGATGCCGCCTGTTGGGATTCCCGTGCCGGCCTGAATCAGGTCCTGCTGCAGCAGGTTCACTCCGGCGCGGAGATTGTCGGAGAGATCGGATCTTAAGGAGACGGTTTGATTCGAATTCGTGGCGTCCTTGAACGCCAGCATGGTGGCGGCGAGAGCGATGAGGGTAATGCCCATGGCCACCATAAACTCGATCAAAGTGAATCCAGACTGTTTCTTCATGATGAGTTTTCTCCTGCCATCCTCACGCAAATGCCGAGACGTAGCTGATGAGCGTATAGGTGCGCTGAATGCGGCCCACTTGGTAGTTCATGGTAATGGTGATCTGCCGCAGATTTCCTTCGCCGGTAACGGGCGTGATGGCAATCGTTCGCGTCATCCACGGATTCAGATTGACGACCTTGTCATCGGATGTGCCCAGCAATCCGTCGGGTCCGGGACCGAGGATGATGGTATCGGGAAGCGCAGCATTGTCATCCGGGGTGCCAACCAGCCCATCCGGGCCAGGGTCGAGTAAAGGCTGCGGACCGTCCTTAAATACTCCGCCCGTGGACACATTCTGAATCTGCGCCCAGCTCAGCACCTTGGTGTCGCGCGCCGTGAAGATCGTTTCCACAGCCTCTTCCGCCTTCTTTTCCGCGATATAGTCGTATTGCGTCAGACTGGCGAACATGATTCCCTGCGCGTAAACGGCTGCCAGGGAAAGCACGCCGAAGGAAAGGATGACGATCGAAATCATCGCCTCAATCAAGGTGAAGCCAGCTGTTCTGCGGGAGTTCATGCGCTGTTTTCTCATATTGCTCTCTCCCCTATTCCTGCCAGGATCCGCCGTTCCAGTAGTAGGAGCGGACTCGGCCTGTTGCGCCAAACACGGTGACGGCTCGCGCCGTGCTGGTTCGTCCCGGGATCCCGAGAAAGACAGAAGCATTCACAGGGTTGTTGTTCGTTGCCTGATATAGAGATGCCGCCGCCTGTGCACTGCCAACCAATGCGCCTGAAGTCGTGAACATCACGCTCCACGCGCCCCCGCCGGTCGGCTGCTGAAGACTGATCGGTGTTGAGTTACCAAAACCCATGGGCGTGTCGGGAAGTGTGGGGAACACGTAAAAAATCGCTCCACCTGTGCCGTTGCCATTCAAATACACCGGAGGAATGGGTGTCGGAACTGCCTCGCCTGGTAACGTCAAGACGGTTAGCTGTATCTCGTTGGGTGCCGTGAATTCCAGTTCCACGTTGCGGCGCTTGGCGATCGCCAATTCCCGAGCTTGGCGAAGCTGAGAGATGACGGTGGTCATCGCAGAATTGGCCTTGGCGTTTTCGGAGCTGCCTACCGTGCTCATGATAGCGAAGGCCATGACAACGAAAGCCAACAACAGCACGACGACCATCTCCAGTAGAGAGAATCCGTGCTCTGCTTGTCTAGTGCTCTTCCTCATTCCGATACTCCTCAAACTTCCTCTGGCCACATGCCGGATATTTAAGAGAGAGCATGTACACTACCAGGGCCTCGTTACCGGTAAGTACCTTATTTTGTTTTATTTAAAAGGACTTCGAGTTTCCTGACGATTGGTCTTCCTGACCGATTGTAACAAAACGTTACA
The DNA here is from genome assembly GCA_963824515.1 of uncultured Acidobacteriota bacterium. Taxonomy (GTDB): domain Bacteria; phylum Acidobacteriota; class Terriglobia; order Acidiferrales; family UBA7541; genus Acidiferrum. The sequence goes on along the minus strand of CAWGPN010000006.1, from coordinate 327,110 downwards.
GGTCGCGACCTTTGAAACAGCGAGAATTTCAGCTGCAGATAAGCCATCCGCCGCCGAAAAGTAGTCCCGGTCCGAGCGAGGCCAGAAATATCGGACCGGCTCCCTCGGACGTTCCGCTCGAGGCCGCATGCAGGACGGAATCGAGGGCCACTCCACAGGTAGAAGAACCAAGATTCCCAAAGGTCTCGGCTACCATTGGAAACTTGTTCCCGGGCAGTCCTAACTGTTTGGCGAGGAGCTGTACGAGACGGGGATTGGGCTGATGAGTTGCAAGGCCCCGCAGGGAGGACCGTGCGATGCCGCTACGCAGTTCGGCTTCACGGACCACCTTTTCCAGCCTCGTAATCGCCGCTCGGGAGAGCGCTTCTCCGTCAAAATGCACGTCAAGCTTGCCATCCGAAGTGTGGGCCACACGAATCGCCGCCGAATGTTGGCCCGAGCAACCGAAGAAAAACTGGCCGAGAACGTAGCCGTGTTGACGCGGGTCGCCTGCTGCTGCGCGCATAAGAAACGCGCTGGCGCCGTCGCCGAACAACCCGCCGAATTCGCCGGCCACGCGCCCCGGGGTGAAGAGGCGGCTGTGGACGTCGGAACTAACCACCAGGATGGTGCGGGCTTGTCCCGAGGAGATGAGTCCCTGAGCAACCGCAAATCCATTCAGCAAACCGAGACATGCGCCGCCGACGTCGAGCGCGCCGCAAGTTTCGCGAGCGAGAAGCTGGGAGTGGAGCTGCGCGGCGAAGGATGGATAGCCGTGATGCGTCTCGCTGGTGGCGATGATCCAATCGAGTTCCTGAACGCCGCAATCCGCCGAATGCAAGCTCTGCTGCGCGGCGCGAGCGCCGAGCGAAAGCTCATTCTCGCTTTCGGCTGCATAAGCGAGCGATTCGATTCCCGCGCGGAGACGGAGTTTGCCCTCCGGCATGCCGAAGGCGCGGTCGATCTCAGCAGAAGGAATGGTGCGAGATCCAACGGCCGCGCACGAACTGGCAAGGAAAACCTCGGCGTAGGTCGCAGCCGGCCGCGTGGGAGAGGAGCCGACCGCGAAAGAGCGGCGTTCGCCTTGCGCTTCGTGGAAAGCTTGGAAAATGCTATCGAAAGACGGGGTACGCTCCGCGAGGAGCGATCCCAAATCATTCTGGCCGCTCGCGGATTCCACAGCACGTAGAAAACTCACCCAGCCCATGGAGTCCAGCACACCCGTTTCGATGAGATCTTGGGCGGAGTCTGGAATGTTCGCCTGAGAACCCGCTTCCCGCCGGAAGCACTCCTCGACCAAAAGCCTCCGGTGATTGTCATCTAAGTGCAAGGTCATCAAAACTCCTCGAGCCATTCCCGCTTGGGAAGCGGAAAGAGCGTATCCAGCATAAGCCAGCAAAGATCATGATAAGGACGCGTAAGGCCAAGCCGAATGAAATGATGCGGGCAAGACAAAATCTTGTAATGGAATTGAGAATTCAAGAAATGCTCAAGGCGGGAAACACGATTCGCGCCTCTATCCTCAGCCAGGGAGGAGTCGATGAAATTGCGCCAATCGCGATCCACGACGGGAAGATCACGCAACACTTCGCCCGAGAAAAGAGCGAGCGTAGCTCGAGGTTCGTTGCCGCAAAGCTCCAGGCGGAGATTTTGCGTTCCCGCTCCGCAAATGGAGCGCTTCGGATCAAGAGGCACCGCGAATAGCCCGCTGCCGTTTTTGTTCTCGTGGAGAACACAGCCGAATAACTCGGGCAAACATCCCGCGATTTCTGCTTTGCGCAGGTGCGTGACGACCTCCTCCTCGGGCACGGCGGCTACTTTGCGGAAACCGCGCGTCGAAACGCGGTCTTCGACGTGCGGCTTGGAGCCGGCAAACGGAACGAGCTCGCAGCTCAGCACGTCGCCGCGACGATATGGGAAGTGCATCCAACTGTTGGCAGTCGAAGAAACGGGACGAATGGATCGAATGGCGCCCTTCTCCCGCTGTAGGCCGATGACGCAGAACGCCGGCCCCATGCGGGTGATTTCCGTGATGAGCAGCCGGGTCATGGTTTGGACTTGTTTTCTTTACGGCGCAGCTTTGAAGCTTTTGCGCGGGTTACGACGAGATGACGAATCTCAACGCTGTGTCCTTGCGTCCGCCAGTGCGCCGCGAGCAAATCCGCGACTAGGCGGCGATGGCACTTTTCCGGGCCGGGTTCGGAACAAAGCAAAGCCGCCCTCGAAGGCCAAACGTCCGCGCTGAAAGATTGCGGAATTCCCCGCTCCTTCATCAGCGCCAGAAAACCGGCTTCGTAGCCGGGCCAGCCCCTGGTTTCGCGGTATGCCTTGAGCAATTTTGGAGTGGGCGCCAGTTGCAGTTCATGGGAGTAGCCGATGCGCGCGACTTTTTCAAGAAAATATCCCAAGTCGGGATGTTTTGCGAAACCGGAAAGCTGCCCTTCGCGATGCTGGCGGATGTCGATGACTCTTTCCACTTGCGCATCTTCGAGAAGCTGAAAGAATTCCTCAGCCGTTTTTCCCGCGAAGCCGATGGTGCAAAGCAGAATTTCCATAAATTAGAAATACTCGAGGGCTTCAGCGGAAGCGCGGAAAGCAAATTCCCGGGCTTGGCGGCGAAGCGCGTCTTTAAGGGCCGCATCGCGCTCGAAAGCGAAGAGCGAGCCGCTGTCAAATGCCGAAAGATCGTTTAGCTTGAGCAAGCGGTCTTCCGCTTCCCGCTGCGATTCGAGATCGCCGCCGCGGCGGATGTGCGAGGGGGAAACGCCGTGCTCGAGAAGCGCGGGGCAAATCATCAGGAAACGGTGGCACTGGAGGGGATCTTCCTCCGCGCACATCAATGCTGTGTTCCACGAGCAAGACAACTTCAAGGTATGATCGACCGCCGCGCGAAAATCCGCAGCTTTGCGCCTTTCTTCATAGTTCACGAGTCCGTCCGCGTGGTAAGCGCGCGGATCCGACGGCCTGCCGCCGAGAGATTCGCCCATGAATTCGTATTTGATTCCCGCCGAAGCAAGACAGACTTCGAGCGGCTCGCGATTGAATTGCGGAAAACGGAAACTGGCCGGGCGGCTGCGCACGTCGCAGACGATTCCAACGCCATGGCTCTTTAAGACGACGAGGAAGTCAGCGAGGTCGAGATTCGAGTGGCCGACTGTAAAAAGTGAAGTGGACGCCGAAGTCGAGGAAGTCATGGAAGGGCTACTCAACGAGACAAACAGTATTCTGCCGAAAGGCGGCAGAACCGGCAAGCGCGGGGTGCGAGCGCGTTCGAAACCCGCGCTTTGCCTTAGAAGACGACCAATTCCTCTTACCTGCGGTTCAGCTTGGCAAGCAGGCGGAGAATTTCAAGATAGAGCCAGACTAGCGTAATCATCAGGCCGAATGCGCCGTACCATTCCATATACTTCGGAGCGCCGCCGCGGACGCCCGTCTCGATCATGTCGAAATCGAGAACAAGATTCAGGGCGGCGATGATGACTACGAAAATGCTGAAGCCGATGCCCCAAAAGCCGCTGCCGTTGATCGCCGTAAATTGATAATGAAAGAAGAAGCTCAGCACCATTTGCACCAGGTAGAAAACGGCGATTCCACCCGTCGCGGCAATCACGCCGATCTTGAAACCCTGCGTGGCGCGGATCAAGCCGGTCTTGTAAGCGAGAAGCATTACAAAAAGCGTGCCGAGCGTGAGACCCACTGCATGCACGGCGATGCCAGGATACATTTTGTCGAAGACCGCGGAAATGCCGCCCAGGACGAGTCCCTCGAGAAGAGCGTAAAGCGGAGCCGTGAAAGGCGACCAGTTTTTCCGGAAAATCGTGACGATCGCCACGATAAATCCGCCGATCAGCCCGCCCATCATCCAAGGGATGCCAGCCGCTGGCGTTTCCGAATGCGCGAGGCCCCATGTCCACGCAGCGGTCGCTACCACGCAGAGGAGGAGCAGGCCCGTCTTATTGACGGTGCCTTGCAAAGTCATCGCATCGCCAAATGCGACTTGCCCTCGGAACGCTTTCTCGTTTAGAGCTGGATTCGATGTGCGCATCAAACTGGCCATGGACCGCCTCCGGGAAGATACAAATCTAATTTTACTCTGCCTTCATCAACAATTCCAAACGATGGGTCTTTAGCAGAACGCTACACTCAAACTTGTTTTTGTCCATCAGCGATTTGGCCCTGGACCTGCGCCCGGAATTCCAAGGGGTGCGCGATATTGTCAAACGTTTCGGGAGTTCCGCCTGTGCCGCGAATGATGACCGTTCCATAACCGAGCATTCGCCCCAGGGCAGGCTCCTCAACGACGACACTTTCAATTCTAGAAAGGAGAATCTCGATGGTACGGCGGCTCGCCATCCCGGTCTTTACGATCACGCGTTTGCTGGTCAGCGCCATCACCGTGGCGTTGCGCTTGACGAGGCCGACTACGAAAATGATCAACGCGACGAGGAAGGCCGCAACCGCAAGCCAAATCAAAGCGTTGGAATGAGATTCGCCGCTCTTCTTCATGTTCCAGGAAAAGACAAGAAGCGCGACGCCCGCAGCCACGAAAAACGCCGAAAGGGCGGCATGTCCGAGCATGACAATCCAATGCAGATTGGTCTGATATTGCAAAGTTTCGCCGGGGATGAGGTGTTTCTCAATGTAGCTCAACGCGGCTCCTCAAGTGCGTACGGCCCTCTCGATTCCGAGAATACCCGGGCAAATTATACTCGTGACTGAAATCTTCGTGAACATGATGTCGAAAACCAGGGTTGCTGGACTATTTGGTAGCGCTAACGGGAATCGAACCCGTATTTCGGCCTTGAAAGGGCCGCGTGCTAACCGTTGCACCATAGCGCCGTCGGAGGAAAGAACTGCAACTCTACTAGGATAAGGAAAACCGCCACATTTCACAAGGCGAGCAGGCGCAACTCCTTTTCGACGCTGCTCACTGGCTGTGCAGTTTGCTAGCTCTGGCGGTCCTGAAATTCTTCGTGCCAGGCCATTTGGATGGCTTCGAGTTTGCTCTCGTTGGATGCCGTGGGTTCGCCGGAAAAGCCCGGTAGTTCGGTGATCCACTTGTGCATGTCCGTGAAACGCACGGTAAGCGGATCGGTCTCCGGAAATTTGTCCGTTAATCCGATGGCGATGTCTTCGATGTTGTCCCAACCAAATGTCGGCGGCATGTCGCTCCTCAGTGATCGGCTTCCTTGGCGTAATTCTTGTTCCACTCGGGAATTTCTACGACGATATCGGTGGTGCCGTCGGGAACAGTCTGGCAACCAAGTCGTGACTTTGGCGTGATACCGGGCGCCATGTCCAGTTCGTCGAGTTCGGCGTCGGTGGCCTCGTTGCAAGTCTCGAGGCCTTGCTTGACGATGACATGGCAGGTCGAGCAGGCGCAAACGCCGCCGCAGGCGTGGTCCAGCCCGGCTTTGATACCTTCCGAAATATCGAGAATGCTGCCGGGAAGACCATTGTGGCCGTAGGGTATTTTCTCCGGGTCGACTTCGATAGTCTTGCCGCTGGGAAGAAACGTGACCTTATATTTCTTCGTGGCGGGCGTGTATTTGACTTCTTCGATGTAGGGATTGCTTCCGCCCATGTTTGTCCTCCCGCCTACTCTTGATCATCATCGCGAAAACGAAATGAGATTTCTCGCTTCGCTCGAAATGAAGGAAATCGTTAAACGCTAGACCTCGGCAAGTTTCTTGCCTTGCAACGCCGAGGTTACCGCGCTGTTCATCAGTACTTCCGCGAGATGCTCTGTTGCGTGATTCAGCTCGTCGATGCGCCTGCGAATGAGTTTGTAATCCGCGCCGGCGGTAGCTTCCTTGAGCGCGGCGACGCTGGCTTCGATTGCGGCGCGCTCTTCGGACGGCAAATTTGCTGCTTGCTCGTTGGCAAGCGCTTTCGCAGTGGCCGCGAGGATCGCTTCCGATTCCGTGCGCGCTTCGATGGCCTGGCGCTCGGCGAAATCCTGCTCGGCGTACTCGATGGATTCCTCGAGCATGCGTTCGATTTCAGTGTCGCTGATGCCGTAGCTGGGCTGGACTTCGATGGAGTGCTGTTCGCCGGTGCGAAGATCCTTAGCGCCAACCTGCAAGATGCCATTGGCGTCGATCAAGAATTTCACTTCGATGCGCGGAAGGCCCGCAGGGCCGGGCGGCGTCCTCAAAGTGAAACGCGCCAGCGACCGGCAGTCTTTCGCAAGTTCGCGCTCGCCCTGCAGGACGTGAATGTCTATGCCGGTCTGGTTATCGACGCCCGTCGTATAAAGTTCCTGCGCGCTTGCGGGAATCGTCGAGTTGCGCGGGATGATTTTTGCGACCGCGCCGCCCATAGGTCTCAATGCCGAGCGAAAGTGGCGTCACGTCGAGCAGCAGCATGTTGGTGACGCCGCTGATCGAGAATGTTGGCCTGAACGGCGGCGCCGAGCGCGACGACTTCGTCGGGATTCAGTTCCGTATGCGGTTTGCGGTCAAAGAATTCCTGAACGGTGCGGCGGATCAGCGGCGTGCGCGTCGCGCCGCCGACGAGCACGACTTCTTCCATCTCTGTTGGCTTGAGCTTGGCGTCGGCGAGCGCCAGTTTCACCGGGCCCATCGTGCGGTCAACGACCGGCGAAATGAGGGCGTCAAATGCGCCGCGTGTAAATTCGTGAACAAAGACTTCACCGTTCGGCAACGGGAAGCGCAACGCAGCCGTTTCCGCGTCCGATAGCTCGATGCTTGACGGCGATCAGTGCCTTGCGCAGTTCCTGAGCGAGTTCGCCGTGAGGCGAAAAATCGATCTCATCTTCTTGAAGAATCCGCTGGTGAACGAAGGCTTGGAGCAGATTGTCGATATCGTCGCCGCCCAGATGCGTGTCGCCGTTGGTGGAAAGGACTTGATAGATATCGCCTTCAGCGGTGGAAATCAGCTTAAGAACGGAAATATCGAATGTGCCGCCGCCGAGATCGTAAACGGCCACGCGGCCGCGCTGCTTTTCGTGCAGGCCATAGGCAAGAGCGGCGGCGGTCGGCTCGTTGACGAGGCGGAGAACTTCGAGTCCCGCGATTTTGCCGGCGTCTTTGGTGGCCTGGCGCTGGGCATCGTTGAAATAGGCGGGGACAGTGATGACGGCGCGGTCGACCGTTTCTCCGAAGAATGCTTCGGCCCAGCTTTTCAGTTCGCGCAGAATGAACGCGGAAATCTCAGGCGGCGTGAATACCTTGTCGCCGAGCATTACGCGGATGACGTTCTTGCTCGCGGAATCGATGCGGAACGGAAACAGTTTCAATTCGCTCTGCACGTCCGCGGGGCCGCGGCCCATCAATCGTTTCACCGAATAGATGGTGCGCTCGGGCTGAGTCAGCAGGCGGTTACGCGCAGCTTCTCCGACAATGACGCTGCCATCTGCATCGAGGCTTACGACCGACGGACAAAGCGTGCTGCCATACGGTCCTTGAATGCACTTCGGCTGGCTCGTCTGCGGATCGATGTATGCGACGAGGCTGTTGGTGGTGCCGAGATCGATTCCAACAATGCGTCCCATGATTTGGTTCAAATCTCTCCCAATTCCCTGGCGACATTCGTGACGAGATTCCGAATATACGAACGGCGATTCAGCAATTCATTCATCCGCGCCATCAATTTCTTGCGAACTCCGTCATCCGCCTGCGCGTCGACGGCGGAGTCCCATTCCCGCGCGACGGATTGCAGTTCGCCGTCTACTTCGCCGAGCTTTTCGCCGAAGTTTTTTTCAGCGGCTTCAAGCCGCGGCTTTAGTGCTGCCACGTCTCCGCCGGCAGATTTCGCTTCGCGCAATTCATCAAGCGATTCGTTGAGCTCGAAGACTTCTTCGAGGAGCTCCGGAGGAGCCTGCTGCTTGTGCTCGCCTTCCTTGCGCACGTTCTCAATTCCGAGGAGGTATTCGACGCGAGCGACGGGATCGCGCAGCGTACGATAGGCGTCGTTGAGCTCGGAGCTGCGCTTCAGAGAAAGTCCGCGTTCCTTTTCCGTCGCGTTCACGAAGTTATCAGGATGCAGCTTCCAGCTAAGTTGCAGGAATTTCTGCTCGAGGACGTTCATTTCAATCCACAGCTTGCGCGGCATTTCAAAGAGCGCGAAATAATCGGCGTTGCCGGGCAACTGCTGGAGCTTGCCGCAGCTTGGGCAGAAGTGTGTTCCCTGGGCGCGTTCATGGCAGTTCCAACAGACCAGAGGTGGATTCGTGGCTGGCGTCGCTTGTGTCATTTTTGGATATCCGACAAATTTAGTCCTATTCGTTTGAGAGCACAAAAAAAGTGGCTGGCGGGTGCGGCTGCCAACCACTTGTCTGACTCGCCTCTTAAATTCCCCCGCCGGAACTACATCGAAATCTGTCAAGAGCCAAAGACCAAATCAAGAACAAAATCGAAGAGCACAGGCTAAAGTCTGTGCTACTACGCCGTAAAGGAACTGCCGCAGCCGCAGTTGCGCGTCGCGTTGGGATTCTGGAAAACGAAACCCTGGCGCATCAGCGTATCTTCGTATTCGAGCGTCGTGCCGTTCAGATAGAGAAAGCTTTTCGGGTCAACGAAGAGGCGCGCACCGAATTCTTCAAACACTTTGTCGCGATCGCGTGCTTGCGTATCCAGGCGCATGGCGTAAGACAACCCCGAGCAGCCGCCGCCTTGGACGCCCACGCGCAGGCCGCCAACTTCGGGCGAGACGCCTTCCTTTTCGAGCAGCTCGCGGATTTTCTGTGCGGCTCGCTCGCTCAGGCGGATCGTGGCGATGGCCGGATTGGCGACTTCTGTTGCCATTTTCAAATGCTCCCAGAGACTTTATTGTTGCCCAAGTGCAGACGGGCACGGCATGCCGTGCCCCTACGAACGCCAGTTTGGCGTCGCGGTTAGGCGCAGAGTCAGTGCGCGGCCTTTTCAGATACCGGCACTTCGACGCCCTTCTTCTTCTTCCAGTCGCCGATGGCGGCCTTGATAGCGTCTTCGGCAAGCACGGAGCAGTGAATCTTCACCGGCGGGAGCGAAAGCTCACGCACGATGTCCGTGTTCTTGATCGAGAGCGCTTCCTCAACCGTCTTGCCCTTAACCCACTCCGTGGCGAGCGAGGAGCTGGCAATCGCCGAGCCGCAGCCGAAGGTCTTGAACTTAGCCTCTTCGATGACCTGCGTATCGGGATTGATCTTCATCTGCAGCTTCATCACGTCGCCGCACTCGGGAGCGCCAACGAGACCCGTTCCGACATTGGGGTCTGCCTTCGGCAAGCTTCCGACGTTGCGCGGATTGTTGTAGTGGTCAACGACCTTATCGCTGTATGCCATTAGCTGTTACTCCTTGCCAGATTGACGAGATTTCCAAAGCCTGCGCTCTTGACGGCCTTTTCGGTGAGCGAAACGTTTGGCACGGATGCCGAACGGCCCGCGGTAAGCTGGCGAAGCGCGTCCTTAATGAACTCCGCGCCGACGCCAATCATCTTCAAAAAGGCTCGAACCTGCTGCAGTTCGTGGAAAGAGCGTTCGCCCGCAGCGGGAGCCTCTTCGCCCTCTTCATAGGGGACAAAAGTCACCCGAAAAGCGGCGCCTGTGCCGCCAATCGAGCGGTGAATTCGGATTGTTCCTTCGTTTGCCATCGTAGTTCCTTCTCTTTTTGAGATCCATCCCTACCTAACCCTATTAGATGCGGGGTCTAGGCGGTTTGCCACTTCATCTTGGATATATCGATACCCTCTTTAGCCATTTCGTAAAGGGGCGAAAGCTCACGCAGCTTGGTGACGACCTGGACCATCTTGTCGATGACGTAGTCGACTTCCTCCTGCGTGTTAAAGCGGCCGAGGCCGAAGCGGATCGAGGTGTGCGCCAGGTCTTCTCCAACTCCGAGTGCCTTAAGCACATAACTGGGTTCCAGGGTTGCCGAAGTGCAGGCGGAACCGCTCGATACCGCAATATCGTTAATGCCCATCAGGAGAGATTCGCCCTCGACGTAGGCAAAGCTCATGTTCAGGTTGTTCGGCAGGCGGTGCTCGAGCGAGCCGTTGATGTACACCTCGTCGAGCTTTGCTTCCAGACCGTTCTTCAAACGGTCTCGGAGAGCCGCCAACCGGGCGCCTTCTTGTTTCATCTCCTGCTGACAAAGCTCGCAAGCCTTGCCGAGGCCGACGATACCGGGCACGTTCAGGGTGCCCGAACGCATTCCGCGCTCATGGCCACCGCCATCGATGATGGCGGAAAGCTGCACGCGCGGGTTGCGCCGGCGAACATATAATGCGCCAACGCCCTTGGGACCGTAAATTTTGTGGCCGCTGATGGCCAGGAGGTCGATGTTGTCCTTCTGGACGTCGACCGGAACCTTGCCGACAGCCTGCACGCCATCCACGGCGAAGAAAATGCCGTGTTCCTTGGCAATTTTGCCGATTTCGGGGATCGGATTAATGACGCCGATTTCATTGTTGGCGTACATGATGGTGATCAGAATAGTGGTTGGCCGGATGGCGGCTTTCAGCTCATCCAGGTTGACGCGGCCATCCTTCTGAACTGGAAGATAAGTGACCTCAAAGCCCTCTTTTTCCAGGCGCTTACAGGTGTCCAGAACAGCTTTGTGCTCAATCGACTGCGTGATGATGTGATTGCCCTTTTCGCGAAACATTTCGGCAATGCCCTTAATCATCAGGTTGTCAGATTCGGTCGCTCCGCTGGTGAAAATAATCTCTTTCGGCGTGGCGCCAATCAGCGCGGCGATTTGCTGCCGTGCCGTTTCAACGGCTTCCTCAGCGGCCCATCCGAAGCTGTGATTGCGGCTGGCGGAGTTGCCGAACTTTTCTGTAAAATAGGGCAACATCGCTTCCACGACACGCGGGTCAACCGGCGTGGTTGCGTGATTGTCCATGTAAATCGGCAGCTTGACTGACATTTCCATGCTCTCCTAACTCGAACTCAGGTGCGAACCTGAACTCATCGAGCCCGACAGGGCAACGAGGGCGGGCTCACTGGGATCCTCGCTCAACTGTGCAATCGTAACGGTGCTCAAAACTCCCAAAATGCTCTCATTCACCTTGCGGAGCGGCTCCCGGACCGAGCACCTGTCCGTGGTTTCGCAATTCCCGTGGGTCGTCACACAAGAAGTAATGAGCACTGGGCCGTCAATGGCCGAAATCACATCCAGGGCAGTGACGCTCGCCGGGTCTTTGGCAAGTTGATACCCACCCGTCGATCCATGCTTCGCGACGACGACGCCTTCACGCGCCAAGCGTTGCAGCACCTTCGCCATCAGCGTAACGGAGATGCCATACTCCTCCGAAATTTCGTTCGCGCTGCACGCATGTTCGTGGCGGTGCATCGCCAGGTGCTTGACCGCGATAAGCCCATAATCGGCTTTCTTGGATAACTTAAACATTTCTCACTCTGGTTCCCGCCCCCGCAGGATATGAGACTGAATCAGTCGCATTGAAAGGATACCCTGTTTTGCGTCTCAAGTCAATCCAGCGTCCTCCACTCTAGCAGCCAAATCCTTTATTTCGTGCAGCTTATAATAAGACCGAATTGGTCGGAGTTGCGAGCGATTTCCAGTGAATGGTCGTTTTTCGCAGCGGATAGCCCATTCTGGAGGTCGAATGGCAAATCGAGGTTCTTGCTAGAATCCCGCGATTCGCCAGCGGATGGAGAAATGCGGACAGGAACGTTTGTAGGAAGTCCGGGAACGCCCAGGAAGAAATGAGATTTCCGCGTCAAGCTCCAGGCGCTACTTCGCCGAGGAACAAGACCCGCCGGCTGCGACGGCCTCGACTAGCCTTTGAACCGCCTGCGGAGGCATCAGCAAGAGCTGCGCTTTCGGTTTCTGTGCCTCTTGAAGCACGGCGAGTTGCTGTGCCTTCCATTCGTCCGGCGCTCGCTGGCCTTTGGCGAGAAAATCCAGTGCCGCCAGGCCCACACTACCCGTCCTCGAAAGATCCTGCGAAATAGCGGAGACTTCCTTCACCAGGAACGAACGCTGGGCTAGAGGTTGTAGCTTCGCGTCATTATCGTGCCAGGCTGATAACTGCCGGCGAAGGAGGGATTCCGAGTCCGGATCATGACAAGAGGCAGCAATGAATTTGCCGACCTGCTCTCCGAAAAGCCGGGCAGCCGCGCTTTCCGGGGCGACGGCGTCCACCACGCGGTTGAGCGGCGTGGCGCTGGTGGGCTCGACCGTAGCGAGTTGTTCCCGCGCGTAATTCTTTACCGGTTCGACCACGTCCGCGAGCGTTTTGAGCGCGGCAAATTCTTGATGGCTGCTGGGACCCGCGATGCGTTGAAGCATCTGGCGGTAATAGGTTTTGTGCGTCAGGCCGAGCCATTCGAGGCGGTCGCTCATAACTGCGATGCGAGCGTACATGGAAGTGGGATCCGTCACTTCCTGCGGAGACCACAACCGCTCGGCGATCGCTGCGTTTCGCGGCCAGATGCGCGAATCGATATTCTCGGCGTCGACGTACTCCGACCACATGCAGGATTCGCCGCCAAGAATGCGTGCTTTTTCTTCCGGAGTGAGATTCGCCGCGGCGCCGCTTAGCGGGTCCACTGCGTAATGGCGCGCCGCGGACCAGCCGAGATCCAGGTAGTAGCCATTTGAGAGGATGCCGCGAAAACCAAGTTTTGCCGCGGCCGCAAGCGCATCCGGACCGCGCCAGGACTGGATGACGATGTCTTTCGGCAGCGTCGGATCGAGAACTTCATCCCAGCCGACCATGCTTTTGCCATGTTTTGCCACAATCGGCTCGAGCCGCTTATTGAAATAGGCTTGTAGCCCCTGATTGTTTTTCAAGTCATGAGTCTTGATGAATTCCTGGATTTCAGGATTGGCGTCCCACTGCTTTCCATTCACTTCGTCGCCGCCCACGTGGAAAAAATGATCGGGGAAAAGCTTGGCCATTTCTTCGATGAACTGGTCGAGGAATTTGTAGGTTTTCTCGTTCGTGGGATCGAACGCCGGGTCGAAAATGCCCCATTTTCTTTCAATTTCGTAAGGGCCCCGCGCGCTTGCAAATTCCGAATAACCGACAAACCAGGCCGTGCTGTGGCCGGGCAAGTCAAACTCGGGGACGACGCGGATACCGCGGTCGCGCGCGTAAGCAATCAGATCTCGGACTTCATCCTGGGTGTAGTAGAGGCCGTCCGAACCCAATTCCTGGAGCTTCGGAAACTTCTTGCTCTCGACGCGAAAACCCTGATTATCGGACAAATGCCAGTGAAACACGTTCATTTTCACGGCTTCCATGCCGTCGATATTTCGCTTGATCACGTCGAGAGGGGTAAAGTGGCGCGCGGAATCGATCATCAGCCCGCGCCAGGGAAAGCGTGGCTTGTCGTTGATCGTGACGGCAGGCGCGGCAAATCCGTCGGGCGACACTTCTACCAGCTGGAGAAAAGTTTGCAGGCCGTGCAGCACGCCAAGCGGCGTGGGCGCGGTGAGCATTGCGCCGGCCGGCGTCACTTCGAGAGAGTAGGATTCGTCTTCGTCAAGCTCCTGGATTTCCTTGCTCGCGTGATCCGTGTGAATTACCAAGGCGGCTTTCGAATCGGCGGCTGCTTTGCCGCTCATGGGAATTCCCGTCTGCCGGGAGAGTTGCCGGAGAAACCGCTCGACAGCGCGGCCGAGCCGTGGCTCCTTGTAGCCCGTCAATTCGACGGAGAAGGAGGAATCCACCAGCAATCGGCCCGAGCCAATTTGGACGCTCGCTGGAGCGGGCATGAGATTCAGAGGAAGATGCTCCTGCGGGAAAGCCGGCGAAGAAATCATCAGAGCACCCAACAAAAGTAAACGGAGACCTCGCGTTGAAGGGCCAGCAACCATGTTTCCAGAACTCCTCTTGAAATCGCAAGCAAGTACGATACGGAATCGCCTCGCCCGCAATACGCCAACGAAGATACTGTCATAGTGGCCCGCCGGCGCGAAGCAAAAATCCGCGGATCCAGCACCGGCCGGGCGCCGGGAGGAGCAAAGTTTGCGACGCACGAAATTCCCGGCATGAGCTAGAATAAGAAATTCGAAGATGCGCCAATGAAAACCTCCATCGCCATCTATCCCGGCTCGTTTGACCCGGTAACCAACGGCCACCTCGACCTGATCGAGCGCGGCGAGAAAATGTTCGACCTGTTGATCGTCGCCGTCCTGCGCAATGCGGAGAAGCAGCCGCTCTTTTCCGTGCAGGAACGAGTTGAGATGCTTCGCGAAGTCACTAAACAATGGACGGCCGTGGAAGTGGACGTCTTCGACGGATTGCTCGTGGATTACGCGCGCAAGCGCCGCGCCGGCGTGATTCTCCGTGGTATTCGCGCGGTTTCAGACTATGAGTTTGAGCTGCAGATGGCGCTCATGAATCGGAAACTCGAACCACGGCTGGAAACCGTTTTCATGTTGCCCGGGCTTTCTTACAGTTATCTCAGTTCGAAGCTGGTGCGGGAACTCGCTCAGCTTGGGGCGCCGCTGACGGGGCTTGTGCCGCCAATCGTCGAGGAACGGCTGCGGGCAAAGGTCTCGTAGAATAATTTTTATGCGCTATGTTTGGCGCGAAAAGACAAGCTAGAAACGGAGACAGGCTGAAGCCTGTCCCACGAGGAGAAAGCGTGCAACTCACCGAACGCATCAACCGCATACAAATCTCGCCGACGGCGGCGGTCATCGCCGAAGCCGACCGTTTGAAATCGCAGGGCGTGGATATCGCCGATTTCGGCCCGGGCGAGCCGGACTTTCCGACGCCGGACCACATCAAGAAAGCAGCGATCAAGGCCATCGAGGAAAATAAAACCAAATATACGCCGACACCCGGAATCATGCCTTTGCGCGAAGCGATTTGCGCGTGGCACAAGCGCGAGCTCGGCTCGAGCTACGGGCCGAAGGAGTGCATCGTTACGGTCGGCGGCAAGCATGGGATCTTCAACGTGATGAGCGTGCTGGTTCAGGCCGGCGACGAAGTCATCATTCCCGCGCCGTACTGGGTGAGTTTTCCGGACATCGTCAAGTACGCGGGCGGCACGCCCGTTTTCGTCGAGACGCGGCCGGAAGACGGTTTCAGCGTGAAGGCCGCAGCTATCGAAAAAGCCATCACACCGAAGACGAAGCTCTTAATTCTCAACTCGCCGAGCAATCCGACCGGCGGCGTCGTTCCACCGGACGAGTACGCGCGCATTCTGGCCATCTGCAAAAAGCACAACGTCTGGCTGATGGGTGACGAATGCTACTCGCACTTCACCTACGCGCCGCACAAGCCGTTCTCGATCGCGAGCGCACCGGACTCGAAAAACAACGTGATTATCATCGGCTCCGTTTCCAAAACATTTGCGATGACCGGTTGGCGCATCGGCTACACGCTGGCACCCGCGGATCTCATTCAAGCGCTGACCAAATTGCAGAGCCAATCGACATCGAATCCAACCTCCATCGCGCAATACGCGGCGCTTGCAGCAATGAGCGGGCCGATGGATTCCGTTCCCGTGATGCTGGCGGAATACGACCGGCGGCGCAAACGCATCGTCGAGGGCTTGAACGCCATTCCCGGCGTGAAGTGCGAAATGCCCGGCGGCGCATTTTATGCGTTTCCCAATGTCGGAGCGCATCTCGCGAATGGCTCGAGCGGCCGGGCCATCGCGAAAGACACGGCGGAGCTTGCGAAGCTCCTCCTCGATCACGCGCGCGTCGCCCTGGTAGCCGGCGAAGGCTTTGGCGCGCCGGGCTATCTGCGCCTTTCTTACGCCACCTCCATCGAACGCATCAACGAGGGGCTTCGCCGCCTCGAGCACTTCTTCACGCGCGTCGAAGCCGCCGCTTGACCTGCGTGATCCGATCACCTAGGTTCGATTTTTTTGGAGTGCGGCAGCCGTGCTGCCGCTTTTCTCACGCGATATACAATCCTACATATCTACGAGCAAAATGAAGCCCGAACCGACACGCATCGAGCCGATTTTCAGTCCGCGCATCTGGGGCGCGCAATCGCTGGCGCCTCTCTTTCCGGAAAAGACTAACTTCGCGGAACCGCTGGGAGAAGCTTGGCTCACGGGCGTCGAATGCAAAATTGCTACCGGCCCGTTTGCCGGCAACACACTGGGGGCAGCCTGGCACAAAATGCCCGCCGAGTGGCGCGGCACAATGCTCGCTTCCACACCCGAATTTCCCCTCCTCGTGAAATTCATTTTCCCGAAAGACAAGCTATCGATTCAGGTGCACCCCGACGATGCGTATGCTTCCGTCCACGAGAACGCCGCCGGCGGCCGCGGAAAAACCGAAATGTGGCATATCGTCTCGGCCGAGCCCGGCGCCCAATTGCTAGCCGGACTCAAGCCTGGCGTCACGAAAGAAAAATTTCTGGAGGGTTTGGCAGCGCACACGCTCGAAGATCTTTTGCAAGCACATCCGGCCCATGCAGGAGACACGTTTTTCATTCCCGCCGGTACGCCCCACACCATCGGTGCAAACATGGTCGTCTTCGAAGTCCAGGAATATTCGGATCTCACTTACCGTGTCTACGACTATGGCCGCGTTGACTCTCACGGCAAACCTCGTGAACTCCACATCGAAAAAGCGCTCGAGGTCATCCATTTCGGCGTTTCTCAAGGCGGCAAAGTTCCCGCGCTCAATCTCGGAGCTGCACGGCAGCACGCAAAACTCTTGTGTGCCTGCCGCTACTTCGCCTCCGAACGAATTGACTTTTCCGACCGGCGCGAATTTCCCGGCGATCCCACGCATTTTCAACTTCTCGTCATCCTAGCGGGACGCGGCAACCTAGGCTGGCCCGACGGTGCCGCGCGTTACGCCCCCGGCCAGTGCTGGCTGCTGCCCGCGACATTAGACTTAGCCGCGTTGCATCCAGTGCAACCCACCAGCGTACTCCGCGCCTACGTTCCGGATATCGCAGAGTTCCGAAAGCACCTCCACGCGGCCGGCATTCCCGCCACGGCCATTTCCCAATCTGTCTTCGGGTGAACAAGAATCAGTCCATGGCTGATACAGGAGTGCTCGCGCTCGACTCTCTGTGCCTCTGTCTGCTTTGTGTTCTCTGTGTTAAATTCTTTCAGCGATTATGCCTGACGAAAAACTGAGTACTCACGCCGTAATCCTCGCCGGCGGCCGCGGCACGCGCTTCTGGCCACGCAGCCGCACGCGCACGCCAAAACAGCTTTTGAACATCGTGGGCGGAGACACCATGCTCGAGCAAACCGTCGAGCGCTTGCTCAATATCATCCCTCCGCAACACATCTGGACGGTGACTAACACCGAGCAGGCCGGCGCCGTCAAAAAACAGCTCCCCGCCGTTGCCCGCAAACGCGTCTTAATCGAGCCAATCGGTCGCAATACCGCCGCCGCCATCGGCCTCGCGGCTATCCAAATCCGCCACGCGGCCAAGGGCGACGCACTCATGGCCGTTTTGCCGTCCGATCATTTCGTCGCCGACACGGAAAAATATCACCGAATCGTTCGCGCCGCGCTTGAAGTCGCACGCGATCCGGAGCGCATGGTGGTCCTCGGCATCCCGCCAACGCGCCCTGAAACTGGCTTCGGCTATATCGAGCGCGCAGGAGACTCGCTTCACTCTCTCGGCTTTCCCGTCTTCGCCGTCCGCCGCTTCACGGAAAAACCCAAGCTCGAAGTCGCTCAACAGTATGTCGCGTCTGGCAACTACCAGTGGAACGCCGGGATGTTTTTCTGGCGCGTCTCCACTTTTCTCGAGAATTTGCGGCGCTTCCTCCCGAAAACGCACGAGGCGCTCGAATCCCTCGCTGAAACCATGGGCAAAAAGACTTACGAGCGCCGGCTCCGGGCTATTTATCCGAGACTCGAAAACATTTCCGTCGACTATGCCCTTCTCGAGCCGGCCACTCGTTCCGGAGATACCGATTTGGCAACAGATGTTCAAGTTGGCTCTGGCGCCTCATCTCCCAAAGCGTTCGTCATCCCCGCCGATGTCGGTTGGAGCGACATTGGTTCCTGGGCCGCTGTCTACGAACTCCTCGCCAAACAACCCGGCGAAAACGTTTTAGCAGGCCGCGGTCTCACGCTCGACGCCTCTGGAAATTTTCTGTACAGTC
The DNA here is from genome assembly GCA_963824515.1 of uncultured Acidobacteriota bacterium. Lineage (GTDB taxonomy): Bacteria > Acidobacteriota > Terriglobia > Acidiferrales > UBA7541 > Acidiferrum. Next base: position 309,112 of record CAWGPN010000006.1, on the reverse strand, counting down.
CTACGAAATTCATAGCCGCCATCGGCGTCCGCGACCTCATCATTGTCGAAACTCCCGACGCACTTCTCGTCGTCCCTCGCGATCGTGCCCAGGAAGTGGCGAAGATCGTAAAATCCCTCGAAGAGCGAAAACTCTCCAAACTCCTGTAACCGGCTTCCGCAGCGCAACAGTCCAATGCGGCTGTTTGGCCGATAAATCGCTTCGCGTATACTTCTCTTTGCCTCTTATGAATGCCATTAAATTTGGAACCGACGGCTGGCGCGGCGTTATCGCCGAGGATTTCACTTTTGCGAATGCGCGAATTGTCGCACAAGCCATCGCCCGTTACGTGGTCCGCGGAGAAGACGCGCGCAAGGGCGTGCTCATCGGCTACGACCACCGATACGCTTCCGACCGAATCGCGGCGGCGGTTGCGGAAGTTATTAGCTCGACGGGAACGCCGATTTGGCTCACCGACAAACCGTGTCCCACACCCGCGATTTCGCTGCTGGTTCGCCAGCGCGGTGCTGCAGGCGGAATTTTGATCACCGCGAGCCACAATCCGCATCAGTGGAACGGCATCAAGTACAAAGCGAGCTACGGCAGCAGCGCTCTGCCCTCCATCGTCGCGCAAATCGAAAAAGAGCTGGCTGAAGTATTGAACAGCAGTGTTTTGGCGCTGCCCCCGCGAAAGGACCTCATTCATGCTCTCGAACCGCGCGAGCCTTATCTCGACACGCTGGAAAAACTCGTAGATTGGGAGCGCCTGCGCAAAACCAGATTCCGTTTTGTTTCCGACGTGATGTACGGCTCTGCCGCCGGCCTTCTCGTCGAACTTTTCCGCCGCAACGGCGTCGCCTGCGAGGAAATTCGCGGCACGCGTGATCCGCTCTTCGGCGGAGTGCATCCGGAGCCCATCGAGCCGCACATCGATGCCCTCCGCAAGGCTGTGCTGGCAGGAAAATATGATGCAGGCTTTTGCGCCGACGGAGACGGCGACCGCATCGGCGCCATCGACCGCGACGGCTCGTTCGTCAACCCGCATCAAATCTTCGCGCTACTCGTATGGCACCTGGCTGGGACTCGCAATCTCCCCGGCGACATCGCGAAAACTTTTTCCGTAACGAAGCTGATCGACAAGCTCGCCGCCAAGTTCGGCCGAAAGCTCCATGAAGTGCCCATCGGTTTCAAGTACATTTGCGAGCTCATGCTCGAACAAAACATCTTGATCGGCGGCGAAGAAAGCGGCGGCATCGGCACCAGCCTTCATATTCCCGAACGCGACGCAACGGTTTCGGCGCTTTTCCTTGCCGAACTGATGGCCTGGCACGGCAAATCGCTGGGCGAATTGCTCGCCGCCCTGCATGCCGAGTTTGGCGAGTACCACTATGGCCGCGTGGATTTGCATGTTACGCAGTCCCAAAAACAAAAAGCCGTTGCGCGCTTCTCCGGCGGCAACATGAACAAGCTGCTTGAATGGCCCATCGTCCGCCGTGAAAATATGGATGGCAGCAAAGTCTATCTCGGCGAGATCGGCTGGGTAATGGTTCGCGCCTCAGGTACGGAAAATGTGCTCCGCGTGTATTCGGAAACATCGAAACCCGAGACCACGCGCCGCGTTCTTTCGGCGGTAACGCAACTCGTGCAAAGTTTATAGGCGTGCCTATGGAAACCATCAATCTCAAGAACAAATTCAGCCTCATTCGGGACTACTGGAATCCGCGCATAATCGGCGAGCTGAATGACTGCCACATCGAGGCCGTCAAGCTGAAAGGTGAGTTCGTCTGGCATCATCACGACAACGAAGACGAACTTTTTCTTGTTATCAAAGGCGTGCTGCGAATGAAGTTTCGTGATCGCGAATCCGTCGTTCGCGAAGGCGAATTCATCATCGTACCGCGCGGCGTCGAGCATTGCCCGGTTGCGGAAGAAGAAGTGCACCTCGTCCTGATGGAGCCGAAATCCACGCTCAACACCGGAAATATCACTAACGAAAGGACAGTCGCGCAGCTCGAGCGTATCTGATTCACTCGCGCTTTGCGGCCACGGCCAAATAATTCCATGGAACACCGCTTTTATACGCTCGATGTTTTCACCGCCACGCGCTTTGAAGGCAATCCCCTCGCCGTCATTACCGACGGCGATGGCCTTTCCGATGACCAGATGCTGGCCATTGCCCGCGAAATGAATCTCTCGGAAACCGTCTTCGTGCAAAAGCCGGCCGACGAACGCGCCTTGGCTCGCTTGCGCATCTTCACCACACGCGAAGAGTTGAAACTTGCTGGACATCCCGTCATCGGCACCTGGTTTTTGCTCGCGGAGCTTGGCGTCGTCCCCGCGCAGGAAGGCGGCGTGCATGTGATGCAGGAAACCGGCGCCGGCGTTCTTCCCGTCGAGATTCGCTTCAAGGACGGGCGGCCACAGCGCGTCACCATGACTCAAACGGAAGCGGCATTCCGTCCGATCACGTTTAAGAAGGCCGCGCTGGCCAAATCGCTTGGCCTGGCTCCCAAGGATTTCGATCCTCATCTCGATCCCGAGTGCGTTTCCACTGGTATCTTTAATCTCATGGTGCCGCTGCGGAATCGCGCCGCGCTTGGCAAAATTACAATGAGCATGTTCGACCTGCGCAAGCTGCTCGGCAAAAACGCCACGATGGCCTATTGTTTCGCGCAGGGCAGCAACGGCAAGATCTTCTCCCGCGGCATGCTCCCCTGGGAAAGCTACGAAGATCCCGCCACGGGCTCCGCCGCGGGCTCGCTCGGCGCGTATCTCGTGAAACACGGCAAACTCGCGCCCGGCCACACCCTCAGCATCCTTCAGGGAGAAGAAATGGGCCGGCCCAGCCACATCGAAGTGGAAGTCACGCAAAGCGGCAAAAAGCTTGTGCCGCGCGTCAGCGGCGCCGCCGTCAAAGTTTTCGAGGGTGTAATCCGCATCTGATTTGTGGGCAGCGCCGCGCACCAGGCGGCGGCCCAGCTTCTGCGCAGCCAGATCAAAGCAAGCTTCTCACGATGCGTGGTGAAATTATTTTGCTGCGATGCCCTTGTGGACCGCGTCGAGGATCCCGTTCACAAATGCGCCGGCCTCTTCCGAAGAAAATTTCTTAGCCAAGTCAACTGCCTCGTTGAGGATCACCTTCGGCGGCGTGTCCGTAGTCCGCAGTTCGTAAATCGCAAGCCGCAAAATCGCACGGTCGATCACCGCGAGCCGTTCGAGCCGCCAATTTTCGGCTTGCTTGACGATTAGTTCGTCGATGGCCGCCGTATCTTTCACGGCTCCTTCGAACAGCCGGTTCGCGAACGCGCGCGTGGAATCCGAGGCTTTCGCGGCGCGCCAGAATTTCGCTTCCAATTTGGCGGGCTCCTGCTGGCTCATGTCCCACTGGAACAGCATCTGCATCGCGAACTCGCGGGACTTGGTGCGCAGCGACACGTTACTTTCGCCGCGGCTTTCCGCCGGCGGCCTGCTTGGCCTGCGACGCTCCGCGTAGTTTCCGCGACAAATGTCCCATCTCAATCGCCGCCAGGCCCGCCTCAAATCCTTTGTTGCCGCCTTTCAGCCCCGCGCGGTCGATGGCTTGCTCCAAAGTGTCGCAAGTCAGCACGCAGAAAATAATCGGCACGCCCGTATCCATCTGAGCGAGCTGCAATCCGCGCGCCGTCTCCGAACAAACGTAATCGTAATGCGAAGTTTCCCCGCGAATCACACAGCCGACCGCAATCAGCGCATCATAGCTCCCTGTTGCAGCGAGCTTCTTCGCCGTCAGCGGCAATTCGAACGAACCCGGCACGCGTACGACATTCACGTCTTTGCTCCCCGCCCCCGCGCGGTCCAGCGCATCGACTGCGGCCGCCAAAAGCCGCTCGGTGATAAAACTGTTAAACCGGCTCACAACGACTCCAAACCGCAACCCTCCCGCAGTCAACCCGCCGTTAATTTCCCCTGGTTGTAATTTCTCCGCCATCTCCAGCCCACGCCGCTTTCTTTTCTCTCACTTGCCAGCAAATTTCGCCGGTCTCTTTTCCAAGAATGCCTTTGTCCCTTCGCGCATGTCTTCCGTCGCGCAGGCTAAACCAAAAAGCGTGGCTTCCAGGAACAACCCCTCTTCTTGCGGCATCTCGACGCCGCGCTCGATGGCTTCCATCGTGTACTTCACCGCGATCGGTGCATTTGCAATAATTTTCTTCGCCATCGCTTCTGCCGCCGGCAAAAGCTCCGCCGCCTCGTAAACATGATTTACAAGCCCGATACGCAGCGCCTCCTCCGCCGAAATCATCTCCCCCGTCAAGCAAAGTTCTTGCGCCACGCCCTTGCCACACAGCCGCGCCAGCCGCTGCGATCCGCCGTAACCAGGAATGATTCCCAGCTTCACTTCCGGTTGCCCTAGCTTCGCCGTCTTGCTCGCAATTCGAATCGTGCAGCTCAGCGCAAGCTCGCATCCACCGCCCAGCGCAAATCCGTTGATCGCGCAAATCGAGGGCTTCCCCATCGTCTCCAGCAGATGAAAAACGCTCTGGCCAAACAACGAAAACTCTTTGCCCCGCACCGGCGTCTGCTGCGCCAATTCGCTGATGTCCGCGCCCGCCACAAAGGATTTCTCTCCCGCGCCAGTCAAAATCAGGACGCGTACCGCATCATCCTCGCGTGCGTCGAGCAGTGCTTCGCGCAATTCCTCGACCGTTTTCCGGTTCAAAGCGTTCAGAGCCTTCGGGCGGTTGAAAGTAACGAACGCCATCCCGTCTCGCTTCTCGTACAAAATGTTCTCGTAGCTCATTTCTTCTCTCGTTTTTCTCTTCTCTGTGCCCTCTGCGCACTCTGGGTTAAGACATGCCTTCTGCCAGCCACAGAATCGCGTCATCGACCCTAAAACTTCATGGCCTTCGGTTTCGCCGGATCCGCATAATCGTAAAATCCTCGCCCGCTTTTCCGCCCATTCCATCCCGCCAGAACCATCCGCTTCAGAAGTGGCGGCGAAGCAAATCTTTTCTCGTGGAACTCATCGAACATAATCTGCGAAATGTAATACGTCGTATCCAATCCCACGAAGTCCAGCAGCGTCAGCGGCCCCATCGGATGCCCGCAGCCCAGCTTCATCGAATTATCGATGTCTTCGATCGATCCCACTCCCTCTTCCAGCGCGCGAATCGCATCCAACAAGTACGGCACCAGCAGACGGTTCACGATAAATCCCGTCGAATCGTGGGCGCGCACCGGCGTCTTCCCCAGCTTCGCTCCAAACGCCACCATCTCTTCGTACGCTTCCGGGGCCGTCGCGATCGTCCGCACCACTTCCACCAGCTTCATCACCGGCACCGGATTGAAAAAATGCAACCCCACAAACCGCTGCGGCCGCTTCGTGGCCGCGGCAATTTCCGTGATGGTCAGCGACGACGTATTGCTCGCAAATATCGTGGATGGTGGACACAACGCATCCAACGCAGAAAAAAGCTCTCGCTTCGCCGGCAACTGTTCGATGATCGCTTCGACAATCAGATCGCAATCTTTCAATTCCTCCAGCGCTGTCGTCCCCTTCAATCGCCCGCGAATCTCACCCTGGACCGCCGTCGTGATCGTTCCCTTCTCCACCAGTCGCGCCAAATTCTTCTCAATCCCTTTCAATCCTTTTTCAACAAGCTCTGGCGAGACCTCGCGCACCACCGTCGCAAACCCCGCCGTCGCGCACACCTGCGCGATCCCCGACCCCATCAATCCACACCCTACAACTCCCACCTTTTGAATCGCCATTTTTTCCTCTTGGAATTCCGCCGACCAACCCCTGGCGGAAGGATCTGTTCGTGCGTAGAAGCCGTGGGGGCACGATACATCGTGCCCTCTTCGCGCGACCAAAGTTTACCAGAGCCGCTGTTCCTTTACGTCCTTTACTTGCTTTGCCTCATTTGCCTCAGTTCTTTAACGCTTCCACGATCATCGCAATCCCCTGCCCGCCGCCAATACAAGCCGTCGCCAATCCATAGCGCAAATTATTCCGTCGCAGCTCGTTCAAAATCGTAATCAGCAGCCGCGTCCCGCTCGCTCCTAGCGGATGCCCCAGCGCAATTGCTCCGCCGTTTACATTCGTCTTGTCTCGATTCAACCCCAGCACCTTTTCTACCGCCAAATACTGCGCCGCAAACGCTTCATTCACTTCCACGCGATCCATCTGATCCAGCGTAAGCCCCGCCAGCTTCAGCGCTTTCTGCGACGACGGCACCGGCCCAATCCCCATGATGCTCGGGTCCACGCCCGCAACTGCCCAAGACACGATTCGCCCTACCGGCTTCAGCCCGCGCTCTTTCGCTGTTTTCTCGCGGGTCACCACCGCCGCAGCCGCTCCATCCACAATTCCGCTGGCATTTCCCGCTGTAACAATCCCGTCTTTCTTGAACGAAGGCGGCAATTTCTCCAGCGTCTCCATCGTCGTTTCCGGCCGCCGGTGATCGTCTTCACTCACCAAAATCGTCTTCTTCCCCTGCTTAACTTCCACCGGCACGAGCTCTTCCTTCATGCGGCACGCCTTGTACGCCGCTTCCGCCGCCTGCTGGCTCCGCAACGCATAAGCATCCGCATCATTGCGAGAAATCCCTTGCTGCTCCGCCAATTTTTCCGCGGTCATTGCCATCGGCAATCCGCAGTAAGTGTCCGTCAATCCCACAAACAAAAAATCCTCCAAGGCCCCGCCGCCCAGCTTCAATCCATTTCTCGCACCGCGAATCACAAACGGCGCCTGCGTCATGTTCTCCATGCCGCCCGCGAGCACCATCGTCGCTTCGCCCAGCAGCAACCGCTGCGCCGCCTGCGCCACAGCTTCAATCCCCGATCCGCACAGCCGGTTCACCGTCACCGCCGGCGTCTCCATCTTCAATCCCGCTTTCAATCCCACGTGCCGCGCGCCATAAATCGCGTCCGCGCTCGTTTGCATCACGTTCCCAAAGATCGCGTGATCAAATTCCCCCGGATCGACACCCGACCGCCGAATCGCCTCTTTCGAAGCCACCGCCGCCAACTCAATCGCGCTCACCTCCGAAAACGCCCCCGTATACCGCGCCATCGGCGTCCGCGCCCCCGCCACAATCACCACATCCGTTGGAAACATATCTCCCTCATTTCTCCAGGCACTTCGCCGAATCTCAGTACTTCCAATCTTCGATAGGCGACTCAATGTCGCCAACTATCTCCGTCTTTTCCGCCATAAATCCGAATATGTCGTCTTCCTTCATCCGTTGCACGCGGCTTAGTTTCGGCGCAACTTGCCGCTGCCCCTTCTCCCCGCGATTTCGCCGCTTCGCCGGTCCTTTTTTCTTTTTGTTCATTCCATGATTCTGCCATACCGGCCTCGCGCTTTACAGCGGTACGGTTTTGCACTACACTGTAGTGCATGAAGACCGAAGTCTATAGCTGGCGCGTCTCCTGTGAGCTCAAGTCCGATCTCGAGCGCGCGGCCAGACATCGTCGCGTCCCGCTATCCTCAATCTTGGAAGAGGCCGCCCGTAAATGGCTCGCGGAGAGCGCCGCGAGCGTCTCCGATGATGAAACTCAAAGAAAACTACACGCAGCCGTCGAACCCTTTATTGGCACTCTTTCCGGTCTTCATACAGCCGACGCACAATCCGTTCGCGGTGTAGTCAGGCGTCGCCTCGCGCGTCGCTATGGCCGCTGACGCACTCATCGATTCCGGCGCGATTGTCGCCATCCTCGATAAGACTGACCCCTGGCATCCCCTCTGCCAAGAGGCATTTCGCCAACTCCACCTGCCGTTGCTCACTTCTGAAGCAGTCCTAACCGAAGTATTCCATTTCGTCGGTGAAGCACAATCTAAGATGGAAACCGCCTGGAAATTCGTGCGCTCGGGTGCGCTTGTTCTGGGAAAAATCGACCACGAGGAACTGCCGCAAGTCCACGCCCTCATGTCTCGTTATTGGGATCGTCCAATGGATTTCGCCGACGCCACCTTGGTCCACCTCGCCAAACGCGAATCTATCTCCGCTATCCTCACGATAGACCACGCCGACTTTGCCACCTACCGCATCTCTGGCAAACGACCGTTCAAAGTTCTGCCTCTCGACCGCCCTCGATAGATCAAGGCAGTCCCCTCACCCGCCCATATCGCGATACTTGCCAAGTCGGCCGCACGCGAATTCTACTATTGAATTCGCACACCGGGCTTTGCAGTCGGGTCGTGAATATGAATTTCTGGTGGGGCATAAGAAGCGACATCGATGAGATGGTTCAAGCAGATCAACTTATAGTGTTTGAGTTGTCGGACATGCCCGCCAGTGTCCCGCGTCAGATGGTCAAGGAAATGCGATTTCGTATATGCGCGAAAAAGCGCTCCCTCATAATTCTCGTCACCAAAGTCGCCGCATGAGCCCACACATTCTTCAGTGACGAGGTATGCTGCATAACGCTTCCAGAATAGTTCAAATGTTTTGCAATCACTTGTTGATTCAATTGGCGAAGCGCCTTTCATGATTTCCGTTAGCTCTGGGTGGCCTGCCGGGAGCGCTCCTAGTGGATTCGTCACAGCTTCCTGCACAACGATCCGCAAGGAATTGTGCCTCGGCTCCGATATATCTCGAAGATAGAGATACTTAACTTTGTTAAGTAGATCGAACTCTGGACTCAACAACAAAGAGCGCTCCTATCCCTCACCCCGAATCGTCCAATGAAGTCGGCAAAAGAAAATGTGAAGTGTATTTCCGGGAATGCAAAGTGCGCTGACTAGAAGGAATCCGACAGTGAACAAACATCCTCAGATCAAACCTTCGGCGTCTCCAGCGTGACCACCGTATCCCCGCCCTTTTTCCGGGCTTCCTCCACGCTGAATTCCGCGCGATTGATTAGATCCGTTACGATGTCTTCGCTGTCGAATTCATGTTTCGCCACGGCTTCGACGATTCCCGCGCTCAACGTAATCTGCGTCGTGTCCCACGGCGGCCGCAATCCGCTTGCCGCGCGCCGCAATTTATCCGCAAGATTCTGCGCCCCGGCCAGCGTCGTGTCCGGCAAAATGAACGCCAGCGACCACGACGTATATTTCACCGCCACATCGTTTTGCCGCACGATCGGCTGCAACGACCGCGCCAGTTGCTCCAGAAACCGCTCCAACGGCGATTCGCCCTGTTGCCTCAGAATTTCTGCGCCGCGGTCGATCTGCAAAATGGTCAGCGAGAGCGGCGTCCCTTGCGTGCGCGCACGATCTGCTTCCGTCAGCAAACAGCTCTGGTACGAGCTGCGGCTCAGCAATCCCGTTCTTTCATCAGAAACGCCCATGCGCCGCACCAGCGAGCGCAGCCGCGTGTGGCTCACGCTCATCAGCATTTGATCGCCGATGGCTTGCAAAAAATAAGCTTCGTTCGGTCTCCACTTGTGCGGCTCGGCCTGGCCGACGATCAGCATTCCCGCGGGCGCCTGCGTCTCTTTATCCGTGATCATTACGCCGAGGGCCGTCGCGAGCCCCATTTCCGTAAGAATCGATCCCCCCGTGGCGTCGACCACCAACCCACCGAGCTCATCGGGTTCCGCTTTCTCCATTTCCGAGAGTAGCAGCACGATTTGCGCTCCCGGCGCCGGCTTGCTCGTCTGGCCGCAAAACTCCGCGGACATTTCCGGAGGCCTGCCCGGGGCGCCAACCACCGCGATACATCGTGCCGTCCGTAAGTGCGATCCCACTTCGCTCACCGCCGTGTTCAGCATGGCGCGCGGCGTCTGCTGCCGGAAAATTTTCTGATTGATCTCGGAAATCTTCGAGAGATCGCGCAGCGTTTCCGCGCTGTACACCCCCGTCCTCGTGGTGGCTGGAGACGCGACCGGCTGCGCCTCGACTACCGGCGCCGCCGGTGCGGCAGGCGTCGCAACAGGTTCTTGCTTGGGCTTGGCTGCTCCCGGAGGCCACCAATTCGCCACCTGATAGAGGTTTTGCAAACGCGCATTGCGCGCTTCTTCTCCGGGGAACATCGCCGCAATCTTTTGCAGCCGTTCCAGCGCCTTGCTCTGCAGCGAGTACTGCAAAAAAATCTCCGTTTGCACGATCAGGTCCTCGAGCGCCTGCGCGTGCCGGCCCTCTTCCGTGTTCGGCTGCGGTTGCGCCACCCCTGTTCCCGCGCCAGTGTTGGACGGCGGAGGAGGCGTCCCGCCCGTCGACTTCGACAATCTCCCGCCAACGCGCTTCAAAAACGCTTCGTCGACGTGCCCGCGCAGCTTTTCCATCCGCTCTTGATTCCGGTAATCGTACGCGTCGATGTCCACCAGCCTCTCGAGCGAATCGCACGCTTTCCGGAAATCGCCGGCGCTGAAGTACACGTCGAAAAGCTTCACCAAAATTTCGAAATATTGGGTTTCGCGGTTCAGCTCGTTGTAGACCGCGGCCCACAATTCCATCATGGCTTGCGAGTGCGGATGCTTTGAGGCCACCGCATCCAGTTGCGTCGCGAAATCATTTTGCCGCTTGTCGGCAAACATGCGGCGCTTCAGGGTTTGCAGGATGTCCACGCCTTTTGTCGTCTCGGCGGAGGAGGCGTAAGCGTCCGCAAGTTCGAAGAGCCGCTCCGCTCCGGCGTTTTTCTCGCGCAGCAGCTTCTCGAGTATCTCGCGCGCCCGGTCGAGATTCCCACCTCGTATTAACGCGTCGCCGAAGGTTTCAAGAAAGACCGTGTCGCTCTCCGTGGCCGCAAACGGCTCAAGCAGTGTGGCCGCCTCCGCCGCCTCGTCGCTTCGTAATTTCGCCTGCGCATAGAGCAGCGCCACGCTACGTTCTTGCGGCGCAAGTTTGTAAGCCCGGCTCAGCAGCTTCAGGGCGTCGGCCTCGGAACCGCCTGCCGTGGCAAGCTGTCCCGCGCGCAGAAAAGTGCGTGCCGCCAGCGCATTCTTTCCGATCTGCTCCGCCGCTTCCGCCAGCCGCAGTTGCCGGCTCAGGTTTTCCGGATCGAGCTGCGCGATTCGCTCCCAGCAAAAAAGGGCGTCTTCGTGCCGGTTCAGAGTCGTGAACAGCTCCGCGGCCTTGGTGTACTGATCGATGGCTTCTTCCGGATGATTCTGCTTTTGCTGCAGGAAGGCGTACCGCGCGATGCGTTCGGGAGGCTGCGCGACCGAACCGCTTCGCAGAAACCGGTTGTAGATGGCTAGAGCTTTGGTTTCATCCCGCGGGTCGACCAGCAAATCAAAAAGCAGGCCGTAATACACCGCGGCGCGGTCTTGCTGGTCCATCCGCGCGTACAGATCTCCCAGCGCCTGCGTCGCTTCCTGATGCTGCGGCACTTCATCGAGCACCGCCAGATAGGCTTCAATAGCGTCCTCGACGCGGTTCTTCTCGAGGAATCGCTTGGCGCGGTCCAAATGTTTGCTGACGTCTGCGGCCATCCGTCCGGTCTGCCTCTGCGTCGCTTGTCGGTTGACGAGAAGATCTTCTGCCAGGGCGCGCGCGCTACGCTTCGCGAACGCCCTCATTCAACTATATACCGCAAGCTCAGGGCGGGCAAAAATCTCTCCATGTGCCGATGCAGTATCGAATACGGCGTGAAAAGTGGCTCCGCGGCTTCGACTGGCGGGCTGCGCGGCGAGGTGATTTGTGGCAAACTGAAGAGTCACACGGCACGGTTTTGCGCGGCCTGGCGTTTTGGCTCCTCGAAGCATGCGGCTCCTGCCGGCAGCTGAAAAAATCAAAGCAGTCGCGAAGCGAAAGCGGTAACCGAATTCCATGGACCCGAAGTTCATACGCAATTTTTGCATCATCGCGCACATCGATCATGGCAAGTCCACGCTTGCCGACCGTCTGTTGGAGATGACCGGCGCGCTTACGCAACGTGAAATGCACGAGCAAGTGCTCGATTCGATGGACCTCGAACGCGAGCGAGGCATCACCATCAAGGCGAAAAGCATCCGTCTGCACTACACCGCGAAAGACGGCAACACTTACCAGCTCAATTTGATCGACACGCCGGGACACGTCGATTTCTCCTACGAAGTGTCGCGCGCGCTTTCCGCGTGCGAGGGCGCGCTGCTGGTCGTCGATGCCAGCCAGGGCGTCGAAGCGCAAACCGTGGCGAACACCTTTCTCGCCGCGGGCAACAATCTGATCATTGTTCCGGTCATCAACAAGATTGATCTGCCCGCCGCGCAACCCGATTTCGTCAAGGAACAAATCGAAAGCGTGCTCGCGATTCCCGCTGCGGACGCTTTGCTCATCAGCGCCAAGAGCGGGCTGGGCGTCGCGGACGTCCTCGAAGCCATCGTGCAGCGCGTGCCGCCGCCGAAGGGCCGCTCCGAAAATCCGTTGCAGGCGCTGATCTTCGACTCCTGGTTCGACATTTACCGCGGAGCCGTAATTCTCGTGCGCGTGATGGAAGGCCGCGTCACGAAGCACATGAAAATCCGGCTCTGCTACAGCAACGAAGTCCACGAAGTCGAAACGCTTGGCACGCTCACTCCCAAGCCCATTGCGCTCGATGAACTTGGCGCCGGCGATGTGGGCTTCATCGTCGCGAACATCAAGCGCGTGGCGGATGCTCGTATGGGCGATACCGTCACTGAGGCGGCTCGTCCCGCCGCACCGCTCCCGGGGTTTGAGGCCATCAAGCCGATGGTCTTCGCCGGACTTTTTCCCGTGCTCGCCGACGATTACGAGCCGCTGCGCGACGCACTCGGAAAATTGCAGCTCAACGATGCCGCGTTCTTCTACGAGCCGGAAAATTCCGTGGCGCTCGGCTTCGGTTTCCGCTGCGGCTTTCTCGGATTGCTGCACATGGAAATCGTGCAGGAACGGCTGGAGCGCGAGTTCGGCCTGAACCTGATCACTACGGCGCCGAGCGTGCGCTATCGCATCACGCGCGTCACCGGCGAAGTGATCGAAGTCGATAGCCCGGCGAAATTCCCGAATCCCAGCGACATCGCGAAAATCGAAGAGCCCATCATCACGGCAATGATCATCACCAACGAAGAATCCGTCGGCGGAATTCTCCAGCTCTGCCAGGAAAAGCGCGGCACGCAGAAAAATTTCGAGTATCTTTCGCCGACGCGCGTGATGCTCACCTACGAACTGCCGCTCAACGAAATCGTGCTCGATTTCTACGACCGGCTGAAAAGCGTTTCACGCGGCTATGCTTCGCTCGACTACCATCTCGCCGGGTACAGCGAATCCGACCTGGTGAAGCTGGACGTGCTGGTCGGCGGCGAACCGGTGGATGCGCTGGCGCTGATCATTCACCGCGAATTTTCCTACGAACGCGGGCGCGAGCTCGTGACGCGCTTGCGAAAACTGATCCCGCGGCAAATGTTCGAAGTGCCGATTCAAGCGGCGATTGGCAGCCGCGTCATCGCGCGCGAAACCGTCGCTGCGATGCGCAAAAACGTTTTGGCCAAGTGCTACGGCGGCGACATTTCGCGCAAACGCAAGCTCCTCGAAAAACAAAAAGAAGGCAAGCGCCGCATGAAGCGTGTCGGCCAAGTCGATATTCCGCAGGAAGCTTTTCTGGCAGTCCTTAAAGTCGCTTCTTCCTCTGACGACGATTAGCACGCGTCCTTTCATGTTCAAATTTCAACTCTAAATTAGCTCTCCCTCTTCTTCACCTCGGTGGTGAGGCGGCCGCGGTGGAGCTGGATGGCTATGCTGTCGCCGATGGCGACTTGAGCGGCGTCGCGGAGAAGGTTGCCGGAGGAATCGGTGGCGATGGCGTAGCCGCGTTCGAGGACTTTGAGGGGGCTGCGTTCCTGGAGTTGAATAGCGAGGCGTTCGAGGCGTTCGCGTTTTGTGCGGAGGAGGCGTTCGGCGCGGACGCCTAGATCGGAGCTGCGTTTTTCGAGGCGCAGACGGAACGCCGAGATTTTCACGCGAAAATCGAAAGTGGCGATGCGCAGGTGCAGCGCGGTGAAGCGTTTGCGCGATTGTTCGAGGCGCGCGCGCAGGCCGAGCGCGAGCCGCGATGTCATTTCATCCGCGCGCTGGCGCTGTTGGCGGAGGAGATCGAGTGGGCGGCGGAAGCCGCGGCGGGCGGAAAGTTCGTGGACGCGCTTGCGGAGATCGAGAAGACGGTAACGGACGAGGCTGGCGAGCGTTTCTCGCAGATCGGCGATGTGTTTATCGAACTCGCGGCGGGTCTGGACGACGAGTTCGGCGGCGGCGGAGGGCGTGGAAGCGCGAACATCGGCGACAAAATCCGCGATGGTGAAATCGGTTTCGTGGCCGACGCCGGAGATGACGGGAATCTCGGAAGCAGCGATGGCGCGAGCAACGAATTTCTTCGTTGAAAGCCCACAAATCTTCCATGGAGCCGCCGCCGCGCGCGAGAATTAAGACGTCCACAAGTTTTTTCTGATTGAAAAATTTCAGGCCTTTGACGATTTCCGCGGCAGCGCCTTCGCCCTGAACGCGCACGGGATAAACCGTGAGATGCACGTTGGGAAAGCGGCGGCGAAGGATGCGCACAACATCCCGCACGGCCGCGCCGCGTGGCGATGTGATCAGCCCAATGCGGTTCGGCAACATGGGAAGAGGCTTTTTGTGCTCGGCGGAGAACAAACCCTCGGCTTCAAGGCGCTTTTTGAGCTGCTCGAACGCAAGCTGGAGCGCGCCGAGGCCGATGGGCTCGATATTCTCCACGTAAATCTGATATTCGCCGCGAGCTTCGTAGACGCTGACGGAGCCGCGCACGGTGACTTTGAGCCCATCTTCGGGGCGGAACTTGATGCCGCGCTGCTGCTGTTTGAAAAAAACGCAGCGGACCTGGGAGCGGTCGTCCTTGAGCGTGAAATAGATGTGGCCGGACTGGGCCTCGCGGCAGTTGGAGATTTCGCCTTCGACCCAGATGTCGGTGAAGTTTTTGCCGAGGAGATCGCGGATGCGGGCGGTCAGCTCGCTGACGGTGAGTGCGCGGCGGGTGGGTTGGAGGTTAAAGGTGAGTTGAGTGGTCATAGGAGGAAGTGGCGAGTGTCCGGCAAGGGTGCACCACACCCGGGCGTTTTGCTGAAAGAGTGTGCAAGAAATTGAAAACACGAGGGATAGGATTTTCGAAGATGCAAAGGAGTGCGTAACAGTATGAAAATAAAGGAAACGTAAGTCGAATGGAATGATATTGATGCGGACTCCCTGAAAAAGCGCCCGAAAAGGGAGTGGCTACCGCATATGATTGCCTGGTTTTCGACGCGGAAGGAGGGGAAAGCTTACCGCAGAGGCAGAGAGTACGCAGAGGAAGAGTGGACATGGCTTTCGGCTCCGTTTCTCCTCCCCATCAAAACCCATTACTTATATCATATCGGTACTCTTTGTCAAGTAATTAATTATAAATGGTTTGTTTGCTGAGTGTTGGCGGGAGATTCGAACGCGTCGGACGCGGTGAATCGGAGTTTTATGGCTGGAATTCGTACCGCTTGTCGCCGGGGGCGTTGTCCTTAGCCCAATCCTGTACGTTCTGCTTGATCGCTTCAGCAACGCCGGCTACGGTGGAATTCGCATCTAAACCGGGTAATGGTTGGTGGCTATGAGAGGCGAATAGATCGGCGAATAGCTGCTTGACCTTGTTCTTTAGACCCCCGTCTTCGCAAACCTTGCGATAGGCGAGGATGGGCTTGTCCTTGGATTCCTCAATACCCCCTAAGTAGCGTTCGAAATCCGGGACGCTGACCCTGTGCCGGACCGTTATACCAGCTTGCCGAGCCCCCGCAATTGATTCCGCAATTGTCAGGTTGGTCTTCCAGGCGCCGTTCTTTTTCCCGCTTAGAAGCATCGGCGAATCGCTGTCATGAACCACGCCGAAGTCGATCTTGAAATGTGTTAGGAGGCGAACGAGCGGCACAATTAGGCTCTTTCCGCGCGATGGTACGAGCGCAACTTGTGTTGACAGGACATCATTTTCGGTCGCAACTGCCGCCATAAAGGATGCCAGCTCTGTATCGCCTTCAACGACAATGGGATACGACCCAAAGAACATCTCAGCAAGTGCTGCATCGAGTTGCAGCAACGCTCGGAGATTTGCCTTGTCTTCCTCGCTGAAACCGGCCGTCGAAGTACGAAAAGTACGCGGCGTTGTTTGTTTCCCGTCCCTCTCCAAACGAAGTATGCTCGTGTGGTCTTGCAGCGGATCGATGAAATACGGCGAATGGGTGGATAACATCACTTGCCAATTCGGGTCCTGCGCGAGAGTGTAGAGGTGGTCGCGAGCCGCTCTCACGGCCATGGGATGCAACGCATTCTCGGGCTCGTCAATCAACAAAATATGCCCTGGAAGTGCTATGTCGTCATCCAAGCCAGCCAACGGTTCCGTAAGTGCTTCGATTTCCTGAGATAGTTTTAGAATCTTGGCATCGTCTGGTTTTTTCTTGCCCAATTCTTTTTCGCGTTCTTTCTTGGCCTTCTCGGCTTCCTTCAGCCTCTCGTTTTTTGCCTTCTGCTCTCGGACGATTGTGTTGCGAACTTGAAGAAGAGCCCAAAACAACGCCCGTTGCGAGCCTGTTCCTTGCTGACCGACGGCGGTATCGGTGGCTTCTTCTAGAAACCTGATACTCGATCCGCTGGAAAGACATTTTGCCAAGTCGAGGTTCGGAGTCTCCATTCCCACGCGAATAAGTATTTCAAGTTCAGGAAAAATTCTTTTAAATCCAGTCCCGACCTTTGTGCCGACGGCATCGATTTCCTTTTGATATCGGTCTACCGGTTTCATCGCCTCATCTATGAGGGATTTCATTGCAAGTCTCAAGGGCGATCCTATCGTTTCCTGTTGGATCTTCAGTTCACGCAATACTGGCTCTGTTACAAGTCGCAGGAGCTTGTCGTGTTCCTCCTTAGAGTCTTGGAGCGAGCCGACGCGCAAGGGCTGTGGCAGTCTGGAATTGAATACGTTGTCCGCTCCGCCAGCTTTTCCGTCCTCGGCCCAATCAAGTGTTTCGGGGTCCCATGTTTGGCGAATGGGCTTACCGCTCGCGTCTTTCCACGTCCAGCGACTTTTTACCAATCTCAGCCCATCTTTGTCCTCTTTCCATTTTGCATCCACGTTCGGTATCCCATCGGGAACGTGGACGACCAACTCGATCTCGGGGAACTCGCCCTCCGGAGTCCATTGGCAACGGTCCTGGGCGGTCAAAGTCTGGCTTCCTTGCGCAAGTTCATATGCACGAAGAACCGTCGACTTGCCACAGTTGTTCTTGCCTACAAGACAGACGATGTCATCAAGCGAAACCTCAAGCCCATCTGGGCCGATACAGCCGAGGTTTCTTAGCTTGAGAGAGATCAATTTAGAACGCGCGGGCATGTTCGAAGATCCCGGCGGCAGTATAGCTCTTCTTTAGTAGATCCGGGGACAATAGCTATAATGGTATGTTCAATAGATTAGAGGCGAAATCGGCTCCCCGAAGGTGACGCCTACAATGCACTGGTACGGTTCAGCGCGATCTACGGTTTAGACGGGGCTGGCGCGGGAGTTGGGGCAGTGCTGAAATTGACCTTTGGGGCTTGGCGGGCGCCGGGTTCGGTCTTGAAGTAGGCGTCGTTGCGGGTGAAGCCGCTCATGCCGGCGACGATGGTATTCGGGAAGAGCGAGATGTAGGTGTTGTAATCCTGAACGGATTGGTTGTAGCGGCGGCGTTCGACGGCGATCCGATTTTCGGTGCCGGCCAGTTCGTCCTGGAGACGGAGGAAATTCTCGTTGGACTTGAGCTGGGGATAATTTTCGGTGAGGACGAGGACTTTGGCGAGAGAGGCGTCGAGCTGATTGTTCGCGGCGATTTTTTCGGCGGGAGTGGTGGCGTTCAGATAGCCGGCGCGAGCCTTGGCGATTTCATCGAAGACTTCGGTTTCGTGCTGAGCGAAGCCTTTTACGGTTTCGACGAGATTGGGAATCAAATCGGAGCGGCGCTGAAGGACGACATCGACCTGCGCCCATGCGGCGTTTACAGCTTCGCGCTTGATGGCCATTTGATTTCGCAGAGAGAAATACCAGCCGCCAATAATCAATGCAATCACAAGAAGAACCGCCAGAATGATCAGAGCCACTTTCATAAGGCTTGCCTCCGCATGAAATCAGGAACCGGCTTTGCCGGCCCGCTGCCACTCTCTCTTGGGAATACGTTTATCCAGAGCGGAAATTACCACACTTAGAGCGTTTAAGTATTCACCGTAGGCGCGCACGATATCGTTCGCATGCGCGTGAAATGCCCGAAGTTTGAAGGCGGCGGCGAAAGCCTGGCCGTCCGCGCCGGTGAGCGTGGAGATGCGCGCAAAAACCTCGGCGGCTGTCTCTGGGGGCTGCTCTTCGAAGACGATTAAGGTGTGCCGTAGCAGAGCGAGCGCGCTGGAGGAGGATTTTGCGGCGGCGATGCGCAGCTCACTTTCCTTTTGTCCGTTGAAAAGGAAGTGCTGCCGGAGCTTGAGGAGGAGCGTGCGGAGGTCGTGCTCGACCTGCACGCGATGGAGATTCATGGGCACGGGAATATCCTGCACGACGTCGGGGCCGTAGAGAACACGGCGGCACTGCTGCATATCGAGCAGCTCGATGGAAAAGACATCGGCGGACGCGCGCAATTCTGCAGTGGTGAAAAACAGCGGGGCCGGTTCCTTTTGGTCCTTGCACCACCAGTGAACGACAGGTGCGACTCGCGACAACTCACGGGCGGCGACGGAACGCAGAAGACAGAGGACGTTCAAATCGGAATGGCCTTCCTTATAGTCACCGCGCGCGGCGGAGCCATAGAGAATCATGGACTCTAAATTCTCTCCGGAAAATTCTTGCATCCGGGTTACGAGATCGGCCAGCTTCGCTTCTGTCGACAACATTTTACTCCCGCTCCTTCTTCAAACTGTAGCAACATCGTTCGCGAACTGCACTCGCTGATGAAGCATACGAATCACGCAGACAAACCGCGCTCACCAACTGCCTCCGGCGCCACCTCCACCGCTGCTCCCTCCGCCAAATCCACCGAAACCTCCACCCCCACCTCCACCACCGCCGAAACCGCCGCCGCCCATCGAGCCGCCGATGAAGGGGCCGAGCCACCAACCACTACCACTTCGTGGTCCGCCGCGGCGACCAGTGGCGGCCCGGAAGAGAGCCCGGATGATGTGAAAGACAACGAAAATCAGAAGGAAAATCGGCCAGACGGGGAAAGAAGGCCGGCTGTTGTCGGGGGGTTGGACGGGGCCGGCGGGAGGCGTTCCAGAAAGGGTGACGTGGCGATCGGCGGCGACATAGTTTGCGAGCTGCCAGGCTCCGTTTTCGATGCCGGCACTGAAATTTCCCTGGCGGAAAAACGGGAGCATGGCGCGGCCGGCGTCGCCGGCGCGTGCGTCGTTGATAACGGGCTCGAGGCCGTAGCCAACTTCGGTCCAATATTTGCGTTCGAGAGGGGCGACAAGAAGGAGGACGCCGCGGCTGTCCTTTTTATTGCCGACGCCGAACTGGGCATAGAGTTCGTTGCCGTATTCCTCGACGGTTTCGCCTTCGAGCGAGCGGACGGTGACGATGGCCATTTGGGCGCCGGTTTTTTGCTGGAGCTCGGTGCACAGATTTTCGAGGCGAGTTGTGGCCGCGGGAGTAATGACATGGGCGAGATCGGTGACGTAGCCGGTGGGGTGGATGTCCTTGATTTTTTCGGCGGATGCGGGAAGGACGAGCGCGGAAAAAAGCAAAACCAAAAGGAAATGTCGAGTGAAGTGGCGAGCGGGCCGCAAAAGCGGAGTGAGAAAAGAAAAAGTCATGCAGTAACGACTATAAGAGGTGAACGGAGTCCTGTAAAGGCAGACGCGAAGACGGCAGAGGCACTTTGTCTCGCCGCTTTTTCAGGGTTTTGCCGCGAATTCCGGGGGGAGCGGATTGTCGGAGCGTTCTTCGTCCCAGAGAACGCTGACAATCCACCAGCGCTTGCCGTCGTTGAGGAGTTGGATGCTGTTAATGCCGCGGGCGAAGGGAGCTTCACCGAGGGCGTGGCGGGATTCGTAGCTGCTGAATACTTGAGAGACGTGGCCGAAGGTTTGCATGCGATTGACGATGGGCTTTTCGTAGAACCCATGCTGAAGGAAATAGCCGCCGGCGAGGCGGACGTAGTCTTCGACGGAATTGGGATGCACGCGAACTGCGCCATCGGGAGCCTTCCCGGTGGAAGTAAGTTGAGCACTGGGAATGAACAGAGAGCGGAAGCGGTTCCAGTCGCGTTCGCCGGCGGGGCCGGAGATAACGTCATAAAGGGCGAAGAGGATGCTGTCGATGGATTTTACGTCATCGCGCTGTGCGGGCGGGACGTTGGCGAAGGGATCGGGCGCGGGCTGCTGCGAAGGTGGAATAGCGCGCTGCCGCTGGGCTGGAGGTTTGCCGGAGGAGGATTGTGCAGACGAGGCATTCGAAGAACCGAGAATTGTGGCCAAGGCGAGAAATGCGATTTTCGTGAAAGGTCTCACGGCGAATTCTCCTTTGCAAATTCGAAACGCGAATTGCGATGCTGCGTTTTTGGACGCGGGAACTATATATCAGGCGAGGGAGGGCGCGGGAGAATTCGCAGCATGGCTAGCGGCGAAAGCGGGAGAAAAGCCAGAAGAGGAAGGATAGCGCGGCGCTGAGTAAGAGACAGGTGACGATGGGAAAGTAAAAAGTAGAGTGTTCGCCATGATGGACGATGTCGCCGGGAAGCTTTCCGAGGCGGACGGGGAGCTTCACGCCGAAATAGAGGAGCGCGCCGATCAGGATGACGAGAGCCCCGAAGAAGAGAAGAGTGCGGCCGAGATCGCGGAAGTCAGCCATAGCGATATTATAGAGGAAAATCCGCGGGGAAAACCGGCCGCGATAGACGACTTCCATTTGCGAGCCACTGCGCACCCTGCGAACACATCGCGGAAACAGACGCGGGCCGATTTCATCCCATCCAATCCAACCGAACTAACGCAAATTACTGCGGCGGAAACTGACTGACCTGAATAGGCGGGCGATGGCGTGGAGCGACGTCCCTGAATTATCTTGCCACGATTTATTATAAGAGTACTATATCTATCGGTTTATGTTCCGAAAGGCTGGGAAGATTTCCCCCAAGCCCAGAGTTCGACAATTAGAGATTCAGGGAGGTGTCACATGGCGGGCACCCAACGCCTACTGGCGATCGTGATGGCAATTTTTCTGACCGGGATTCCAGGGAAGAGTAAAGCGGATGTGCTTGGAGTTGTGGTGCTGGCGGATCACGCCAGCCTCGATTCCGAGATGGCGTCCGAAGGGACAACTGTTTACGAGGGAGACCGGCTGTCGACGGAGGAGGGAGGTTCATTGCAACTACGGGCCGGCGGGGCAATGGTGTACTTCACGGAGCACAGCAGCGCGATCGTTCGTCGCGGCGCAAGCGAAGGGAGAAGCGAGTTTGAGGCAGAACTAGCCGCAGGCACGGTTGTACTCTCCGTCGCAACAGGGACAACGGGAGAGATCGATGCCAGATCAGCCCGCATTCGGCCAATGTCAGCGGAGCGAGGTGTGGTCCAGGTAAGAGTTGTGGGAGCCCACGAACTACTTGTTTGTGCGCAGCGCGGGCCGGCGCTTATTTCCTATCACGGCGAGAGCGAAACGGTCGCGGAGGGAAAGTGCTATCGCGTGCTGCTGAATCTTTCGGAGGACGACGCGCCCGCAGGCGCGACAACGAAGAAACCGGCAAAGTATGGCAAAGCATTCTTAATCATCGCAGTGGGAGTAGTAACGGCTGTGGGTATTATCGTGGTGACGAAAGTTGGAGGAGGAAGCGGCGTGGAGAGCCCGGATCGGCCATGAGCCAAGGAAAGGTTCACGAAACGGCCCCATGATTGGTTTGGGGAGCGTCGCACAGACTGAAGTCGGGCCACGTGGCAGCGCACACCTAGATGAGTTCGAGGCCGGAGAAGAAATAGCCGATTTCGAAGGCGGCGGTTTCGGGGGCGTCGGAACCGTGAGTGCAATTGTTGCCGATGCTGGTGCCGAGGTCGTGGCGGATGGTGCCGGGCGCGGCTTTTTTGGGGTCGGTGGCGCCCATGATGTCGCGCCACTTGAGGATGGCGCCTTCGGCTTCGAGGACCATGGCGAAAATCTTGCCAGAGGACATGAAATCGGTGAGCTCGCCGAAGAACGGACGTGCTTTATGGACGGCGTAGAAGCCACCAGCTTCTTCCTTGGTGAGGCGCATGGATTTTATGGCGACGATTTTGAAGCCCGCTATATGAATACGGCTGAGAATTTCGCCTTGCTGACCGCGCGACACGGCATCCGGCTTGATGATTGCGAAAGTGCGTTCGATGGCCACGAAAAAATTCCTCCAAGTAAACTGCTAGAAATTCGCCGGCAAGATGCCGGGGCTACGAAAGGGCCGGGCTGAAGCCCGGCACCTACAAAACCTACTTCAGGGCGGCGGCGATGGTTGAGCCGAGATCCGCGGGAGTTTCGACGGTGCGGATGCCTGCGGCAGCCATGGCGGCGTATTTGTCCTTGGCGGTGCCCTGGCCCCCGCTGATGATGGCGCCAGCGTGGCCCATGCGGCGGCCGGGAGGCGCGGTCTGACCGGCGATGAAACCGACGACCGGCTTTTTCACGTTGACTTTGATCCATTGCGCGGCGGTTTCTTCCGCGTTGCCGCCGATTTCGCCGATCAGGATGATAGCGTGCGTGTCCGGGTCATCGTTGAAGAGTTTCATGGCGTCGAGGAACGAGGTGCCGATGATGGGATCGCCACCAATGCCGATGCAGGTGGATTGGCCGATGCCGAGACGCGTGAGCTGATCGACGGCTTCGTAAGTGAGCGTGCCGCTGCGGCTGACGACGCCGACGTTTCCTTGCTTGTGAATGCGGCCGGGCATGATGCCGATTTTGCACTTGCCGGGAGAAATGACGCCGGGACAGTTGGGGCCGATGAGGCGCGTTTTGTTGAAGTCGACGGTGGCGGAGGCGCGAACCATGTCGATGACGGGAATGCCTTCAGTGATGCAGACGACGAGCGGAATTTCGGCGTCGGCGGCTTCGAGGATGGCGTCAGCAGCATAGGGGGGCGGGACAAAGATCACTGAAGCATTGGCGCCAGTTCCCTTCACCGCTTCCTGGACGGTGTCGAAGACCGGGCGCTCGAGATGCTTCGTACCGCCCTTGCCCGGCGTAACCCCTCCGACGACGTTGGTTCCATACTCAATCATTTGTTGGGCGTGGAAAGTGCCCTCGCGGCCTGTGAAGCCCTGCACGATTAGGCGAGTTTGTTCATTGACCAGGACGCTCATCGCGCACCTCCCGCGAGCGCGACGACCTTTTGGGCGCCGTCCTTCATGCCATCGGCTATCGTGAAATTCAGGCCGCTTTCGCGGAGGATTTGCTGGCCCAGCTCGACGTTGGTGCCTTCCATGCGGACGACGACCGGGACTTTCACTTTTAAATCCTTGGCGGCGGCGACGACGCCGGTGGCTAGAACGTCGCAGCGGAGGATTCCGCCGAAAATATTGATGAAAACAGCTTTGACGCCGGGATCGCCAATCAAGATGCGAAACGCGTTTTTCACCTGATCGGAGGAAGCGCCGCCGCCGACGTCGAGGAAGTTAGCAGGAGAACCGCCTGCGTATTTGATGATGTCCATGGTGGCCATGGCGAGGCCAGCGCCGTTGACCATGCAGGCGACGGTGCCGTCGAGCTTGATGTAGTTCAGGCCGTACTTGGAGGCTTCGACTTCGAGGGGATCCTCTTCGTCCAGGTCGCGCAACTCGCGAAGCTCTTTATGGCGAAAGAGTCCGTTGTCGTCGAAGGTCATCTTGGCGTCGAGAGCGACCAGACGGCCATCGCCGGTGATGACCGCGGGATTGATTTCGAGCATGGAGGAATCCGTATCCACAAAGGCGCGGTACAGGGCCTGCAGGAATGGGCCAGCTTTCATGGCGACATCACCTGAAAGGCCGAGGCCGAAGACGAGCTTGCGCGCCTGGTAGGGCTGCAGGCCGACGGCGGGATGAATCGTTTCGCGCATAATGGCTTCGGGATTGGTTTTAGCCACTTCCTCGATTTCCATGCCACCAGACGCGCTGGCCATGAAAACGACTTTGCCCACGCTGCGGTCGACGAGAATGCTGAGGTAGAGTTCGCGCTTAATGTCCAGGCCTTCTTCGATGAGGACACGCTTGACGGTGCGGCCACCGGGGCCGGTTTGCGCGGTGACAAGATTGACGCCCAGCATGTGCGACGCGATGTCCGCGGCCTCGTCGGGAGAGTGCGCGAGCTTAACGCCGCCCGCTTTGCCGCGGCCGCCGGCATGAATTTGCGCTTTCACGACAACGACGCTGGATCTGAGCCGCGCGGCGCCTTCGCGGGCCTCTTCCTTGGAGAAAGCCACTTCGCCGCGAGGAGTGGTGACACCGTAGCGCGCAAGAATGGCCTTGGCCTGATACTCATGAATCTTCATCGGGGTTCCGTAGTGTTAGAATTTTCCTGTCGTCGCAAACATAAGAGTGTACTCGGAAAGCCCAAAACGGAGCAAGGTTGCCGGTACAATCGGGCAGAATCAAAATGACGAAATCACTGATTGATCGAGCGGAATGCGGGCACGTTCTCTCTCAAAGAGAAGCGGAAACGGTGATGGAAGAACTGCTCGCGGGGCGCGTGGAAACCCCGGATATCGTGCGTCTGCTCACAGCGATGAATGCGCGTCCGGTGCGCGTCGAAGAGCTCGTAGGGTTCGCGAGCGTGATGCGGCGGCACGCGGCGCCGGTGTTTGCGAAAGGCGAGGCTAGGCCCAAGCATCTTGTGGATACGTGTGGCACGGGCGGCAAGGGAATTGCAACGTTCAATATCTCGACGGCGGCGGCCATCGTTGCGGCGGCCGCGGGAGCGCGAGTGGCAAAGCACGGCAACCGGGCGTCTCATTCGGGAAGCGGTTCAGCGGACGTGATGGAAGCGCTGGGTGTGCGAATCGATTTGCCGATCGAACATTTTGGGAGAGCGATTCGGGAAATCGGAATTGGCTTTTTTTTCGCGCGAGCCGCGCACGCAGCAGCGCGACATGCCGCTCCGGCGCGAAAAGAGATCGGCGCGCGAACGGTTTTCAATCTGCTCGGACCGCTGACGAATCCCGCTGGCGCGCGAGCACAGGTTATGGGCGTTCCATCGCCGGACTTGATTGATTTGGTTGCGAAGACGCTCGCGGAGCTTGGGGTGGATCACGCATTCGTGGTTCATGGCGCCGGCGGACTGGATGAAATTTCGCTCGCCGGAGAAACTCTGGTCGCCGAAATTACTGGCGGAGAGGTGCGGCGATTCACAATAACACCGGAGGATTTCGGCGTTTCGAAAGCGCCGATAGAAACCGTGCAGGGCGGGAGCGCAGCGGAAAATGCGGCGATGATCCGCGGCGTTTTTGAGGGGAAGGACGGCCCGCCGCGCGATATCGTTGTTGCGAATGCGGCTGCCGCGCTGGTTGCTGCAGGGATTGCAGCGGATTTTGAGGAAGGGGCGCGATTTTCCGGCGAAGCTCTTCATTCGGGCGCGGCTAGAGAAAAACTGGCGGCGCTGGTGCGGTTCACGCAGCTCCCTCAATGAACTTCCACAGGCAGGCGATTTTCTTCGGCGGGCGACCTACGGCTTGTCGGGGCTTTCGAGTGCTTTAATGACGGCAACTTTGGTGACTACGCCGACGACGGCACCAGCCATCATGTAGAAACGCGAGGATCCGCCTGCAAGTGGCGGATGATACTGAGCCGCGCCGCAGGCATTGACGCGCGCGACGCGGTAAGTCTTCCCTTCCTCAATGGTCTTCGTTTCCTCGCCGGCGGTGACATCGAGGGATTGCGAACGCGCAGTCACCAACACGTCGCATTTTTCAAGCGTGACCTGTCCGATGGTGAGCGCGGTACCGTGGGGGCGAACACGGATATCATCGGCGCGAATTTCGAATTGCGCACCGCGCTGCGCCTGGAAGAGCACGGTGCCGCTCTGGAGCGTGGGAGTCAATACCGAATTCTCGTGTTTCATCCACAGGATGGTGTCATCCGACAAGGAAAGCTGTATCTGGCCAGAGCGGACGCTCAGAGCGCCTTGCTGTTGCGTTTCGAGGCGGTCACCGTCGTAGAGGGTGGTTCCCACGCTCGCATCGGCCGCATTCAAGCGCTCATCCGACGATTGCAGGACGACGCCTGCTGGTGCTGTTTGCGCGGGAAGCGCAACGGCGGACAGCCGACCGTCAAGGCAGGTATAGTGGGAAAATGAAAGCGCGCGAAGTGAAAACAGGAGCGGTAGAATTTGCATGGAATCGCGCCGTTGAAAAAATCCGAGGAGAACATTCTTGAGAATCCTTGCAGTGAGTGTGCTTGCAGGTGTTTTGATTTATCCGGCGATGGGACAGTCGCCGGCAGACGTTCCACCAGCGCAGGTTGTTCAGGAAGTGCGCGACTACCGGATGGACAATGAAGACCGCATCGTCCGGGAGCTGGCGGAATTTCTCTCGATCCCGAATGTGGCGAGCGACACGGCGAACATCCAGAAAAACTCCGCACGCCTCGTGGAAATGCTGGAGGCGCGGGGAATCGAGACGCATCTGCTGTCGATCGAGGGGCGCGGGCCGGTGGTATTCGGCAAATTGATCGTTCCGGAAGCCACGCACACCGTCATTTTCTACGCGCACTACGACGGCCAGCCCGTGGATGCGGCCGCGTGGACCGACGGCACGCCGTTCAAACCCGTGTTGAGAAGCGACGCGATTGAAGCCGGCGGTAAGCGTATTCCGTTTCCGGAAAATAGTGCGAAGGAGCCCGCGGTCTACCAGGACAACTGGCGAATCTACGCGCGGTCCGCTTCCGACGACAAATCGCCCATCGTGGCGCTGCTGGCGGCTCTCGATGCGCTGCGCGCGAAAGAGATTCCGCTGAAAGTGAATTTGAAAGTGATTTTCGAGGGCGAAGAAGAGGCGGGGTCGCCTCACCTGGCGCAGGCTTTGCAGCTGCACAAGAATTTGCTCGGAGCCGACCTGCTGATCACGGCGGATGGGCCGGTGCATCAATCGGGGCGGCCGCTGGTGTTCTTCGGAGACCGCGGCGACATCGGGCTGGACGTAACAGTGTATGGGGCGGTGCGGGCGCTGCACAGCGGGCATTACGGAAATTGGGCGCCGAATCCGGCGATGGAGCTTTCGCGGCTGCTGGCGTCGATGAAGGATGCGAATGGGCGGGTACTGATTGACGGCTATTACGACGACGTTGTGCCCTTGAGCGATCTCGAAAAAAAGGCGCTGGCGGCGATGCCTGCAAACGACGCCGACCTCGAGAAAGAGATGGGTATCGCGAAACCGGAGGGCGGCGGTAAGAAATTAGTCGAACTGCTGCAGGAGCCTTCGCTGAACATCCGCGGCTTGTCGAGTGCGTACGTCGGCGCGCATGCGCAGAACGTCGTGCCGGACAAAGCGGAAGCCTCGCTCGAAGCGAGGCTTGTGAAAGGAGAAGTCCCGCAGAAAAAATTCGAGCAGATCGTAGAGTTCATCAAGAAGCAGGGCTATTACGTGATCGACCGCGAGCCGACGATGGAGGAACGGCGCACGCATGCGCTGATCGCGAAAGTGATCGACGAGGGCGGGTATCGCGCGTCGCGCACGCCGATGGATTTGCCGGTGTCGAAGGCGCTCGTCAAAGTGGTGCAGGAAGCAACGGGAGGGGATACCGTGATTGCGCCGACGCTCGGCGGAAGCGTGCCGATGAATATCTTCGAGGATTTGGGATTGCCGTGGATCGGCGTGCCCATCGTGAATTACGACAATAACCAGCACAGTTCGGATGAAAATTTGCGGCTCGGGAACCTGTGGCGCGGGATGGAGATTTATGCGGCGATTCTGGCGGATTTGAATTGGTAAAGGGTAGGCTAAACGCAAAGGCACGGAAAGCGCCGAGAAAAGACTGGATTAGCAATCAAAGCGAAAGGAAATTTTGCAGGAGCTGCTTGCCGGAAGTGGTTAGGACGGATTCGGGATGAAATTGGACGCCTTCGATTTTGTGGCGGCGGTGGCGGAGGCCCATGATGATGCCATCGTCAGTTTCGGCGGTGATCGTCAGTTCGCGCGGGAGCGACTTGCGCTCGACGATGAGGGAGTGATAGCGCGTGGCTGTGAAGGGCTCGGGAAGTTTGCGGAAGACGCCCTTGCTGTCGTGATGGATTTCGCTGGTCTTGCCGTGAAAAAGCTTGGGGGCGCGAACGATTTTTCCGCCGAAGGCAGCGCCAATCGCCTGATGGCCGAGACAGACACCTAAGATAGGGAATTTTCCAGCAAGGCGTTCAATCAACTCCACGGATATGCCTGCTTCCTGCGGCGTGCAAGGGCCCGGCGAAATGACGATTTTTTCGGGCTTGCGGCGGGCGATTTCCTCCACAGAAATCCTGTCGTTGCGATGGACTTCCACCTGGCAACCCAGCTCGCCGAGATACTGAGCGAGGTTGTAGGTGAAGGAATCGTAGTTGTCGAGAAGCAGGATCACTTTTTTGTGCGCCTTCGCCGAACAGTTTCCTGTTTCCGCCCCGTCCCCTTGCGGTGCGCAGCTTCGAGGGCGGTAAGCAAGGCTTTCGACTTGTTCACGGACTCCTGATACTCGCCCTCGGGCGTGGAATCGGCGACGATTCCGCTGCCCGCTTGCACATGGGCTACACCATTTTTGATGACCATGGTGCGCAGCGCGATGCATGAGTCCAGATTGCCTGCGAAATCCAAGTATAAAACGCCGCCGGAATAGATGCCGCGGCGGGTGCGTTCCAGTTCCTCGATGATCTCCATGGCGCGGACTTTGGGAGCGCCTGATACGGTTCCGGCGGGAAAGCAGGCCATCAACGCGTCGAAGCAATCCACGTCCTCGCGAAGGCGTCCGCGCAGGCTCGAAACGAGGTGCATGACGTGCGAGTAGCGCTCAACGGTCATCAACTTTTCAGGTTTCACGGAACCGTATTCGCAGACGCGGCCGAGATCGTTGCGTCCCAAGTCAACGAGCATGATGTGCTCGGCGCGCTCTTTCTCGCTGGCCAGCATTTCGCGCTCGAGGCGCTGGTCCTCGGCTTCGTCCTGACCTCTCCAGCGCGTTCCGGCAATGGGGCGGTAGAAAACGTCGCGTCCTTGCACCTTGACCAGCATTTCCGGGGAGCTGCCCACGACGACGACATCGTTCATCTGCAAGAAGAAAAGGTAGGGAGACGGATTGAGCGCGCGCAATTCGCGATAAATCTGGAAGGGCTCGGCTTGCGTTTTTGCGGAGAAACGCTGGCTGATCACGACCTGAAAAATATCGCCGGCGCGAATGTAGCTTTTGGCTTTGCGCACCGACGCCTGAAATTCCTCGCGCCGAAAATTGGAGGTGACGCGAAGCGAAGAAAGACGCTTCTTCGATGCTTTCTTTGGCTGCTCGGCAGGTGCGGACTGACCGAGCAGTTGACGCGTTTTGCGAATCTCGCGTACCGCGGCGTTGTATTTTGAGCGGAGGCTGCCCTCGCCGTCGGTGTGGACGTTGCGGACGATCCAGAGGCGGTGCTGGAGGTGATCGAAGGCGATGATGCCGTGGTAGAACATGAGCTGCGCGTCGTAGAGGCCGATATCGTCGCGCAGGCGCTTGGGGATACGTTCGATGAGGCGCACCATGTCGTAAGAAAAATAGCCGATGGCGCCGGCGACGAGCGGAGGAAGACCCGGCAAGCGCACAGGGCGGAACCGATCCATCCTTGCGCGCAGAAACGTTACGGGATCGCGCTCTTCCCAGAGGATGCGATTGGGGCTTTCGAGCACGCAAGCGCCGTTCGCATAGCGGAAGACTTCCTCGGGATTCGCGCCGGCAAACGTGTAGCGGGCGATTTTTTCTCCGCCTTCGACGCTTTCGAGCAAAAAGGAATAGCGCGCGCCCTGGGCGATGCGCAAATAGGCGCTGACGGGCGTGAGCAGGTCGGCAGGAAACACATCGTAGACCGGGATGAGGTTTCCCTGCCTGGCAAGGCGCTGGAATTCGCGAAAGTCCGGCTGGATCATGGGTCAATTCACAACAAGTGCTGTTTATCCGAGGACGGCATTATCGCATTTCTGGATTAACCGTGCTGGCGGGACTTTTCTTCCTCGCGCAACGCAAGTAGAACAGCCCGCCGCATGGCAGATTCTGGCGCCCGCTGCCCGGTCCACAGTTCCCATTGGGCGACGCCTTGGGGAATGAACATGTCGACGCCGAAGATGGTCCCAATCCCTTTGCGGGCAGCAAGTTTCAAGAGTTGCGTCCTTCGCGGCCGGTTGATGAGGTCCATGACCACGCGGCAGTTTAGCTCGCGGGATGTGAGAGGCGAAATTTTGTCGTGGGGATGCATGCCGACCGGAGTGGAATTCAGAATAGCGTCAAAAAATTCGTTTTGGAGTGCACGGCGCGGAACAACTTCTCCGACGACGACCTTGGCCAGTTCTCTGGCGGCCTTTTCTCGCCGGGCGCAAATGCAAACGTGTGCTCCTGCTTTTGCGAGAGCAAAGGCCGCGGCCCTCGCGGCGCCGCCGGCACCGAAGATCAGAACACGGCTGCCGGCCAATTGGAGTTTCTTTTCAAGGGCGGTGAGAATTCCGACGTAATCGGTATTGCATCCATAGAGCGAGCCGTCGCGGCGAACCACGACGGTATTGACGGCTCCAATCTCGGCGGCGAGCGAATCGCATTCTTTGAGGTGGCGCAAGATGGATTGCTTGTGGGGAATGGTCACG
This sequence comes from uncultured Acidobacteriota bacterium, assembly GCA_963824515.1. GTDB lineage: Bacteria > Acidobacteriota > Terriglobia > Acidiferrales > UBA7541 > Acidiferrum. The sequence continues at coordinate 278,497 of CAWGPN010000006.1, read as the reverse complement.
CTGAAACCGCGAATCCCGAATTCGCGCGCGGCTTTTAGAAAATCCCGGAGATCATTCACGACAAAAGGCAAATAGACCGCGTCGATTTTGGCGGCGAGGAAGCCGGTGTTATGGAGAAGGGGCGAAAGGGAGTGACCGACGCGATCGCCAATCACGCCGTAAACGCGGGTACGCGGTGTGAGCTCGTGGGCGCGATAGAGATGCTTCAGGGCGTGCAGGGACAGCTGGCCGGGAGCAGTGGCCTCGCCGATGGGCGCGTACGCCAGCGCGCTGCCCTCGCGCAAGGCGAGAATGCGTGCTGGAAGACCGATTTCGCCCATGGGCACGGCGACAAGATTGGGAGAACGGCGAGCCAACCGCAAAAGGCGGAGGCTATCGCAGACGGTACGGGCATGCGCGGCAATCTTCGTGGCGTGAACTTCCGGACGCGCAGTGAAGGGCGTGAACTTGAGACGCGAAGGCATACGCTGGAAGTCATGTATAGAGAGCAAAATGTGAGGGGGCAAACCAAGACTGCTAAAGGACTTTGCGGGTAACTCACGCATGGTCTCAATTTCCAGATCGCACCAGGAGCAGCCCGCCTCGCGAGCTTGCGAGAGCCAGTGCAGCTCAGCTTGCACGCCTCCGGAAAGCTTGCCTCCTCCTGCGCGGCGCCGGCAGGTGGCGAGGAAAGTTGCACCGCGTGGCCGGTTCCTTTTCAGCCAGTGGAGGAAGCGGGAACGTTCTCCATCGCCGCGGAGCCAATCCAGGCGCAGCTCAATCGTGGGGGTTTCGCGGAGCCCCGCGCTGACCAGATGGGCCATTTCCGCAGCCGTTGAGGCGGCAGCAACAGCGCAAATGCGCCTTATCCCCGAGCCGAACGGTAAGCGCTCATTCGTCATTTTCGCCATCGTATTGAAAATACGAGTTCTAGCCCGCAGTGTCAAAAGTGTAAAGCAGTCCAACCCTATTTGTTGACGCACAGGGGTCGCCCTGCTATTTTCGCAAAGAAACGTCCCCGCACGGCCACTTGGGCGTGTCTTTGAAGGAGTCTTGGAAAAATGCGCGCTAAATTAGCTGCACTTTGCGTTTCTCTCATAGCGGGTGCCGGGATCTGCTCGGCACAGACTGGCAATGGTCCCACCCAGGTGGGATATACCACTGCCTATTGTTCGGGATTCGTGACCGACCAAAAGGTGCCCGATGGCATTCGGCTGATCTCTGGAGAGCAATCAAACGCCAAACTTACGTTTGCACGCGGCGACTATGTATATATTAACCGTGGGCAGGATCAGGGAGTGCGCGTCGGAGACCACTATTCCGTCGTGAGAGCGCAAAGCGATATATTGGAAGTCAACTGGTTCAAGTGGCAGGCCAAACTGATGAAGGCCATGGGGACGCACTATCTGGACGCAGGCCAGCTTCGCGTCGTCAACGTGCAACCGAAGGTGTCGATCGCCCAGGTTACCTTGTCTTGCGACTACATGCAGCGCGGCGACATTGTTGTGCCCTTTGAAGAGAGGCCGGAGCCCACGCTGAAGGACTTCGCTAAATTCGACCACTTCGCGCCCGTCAGCGGCAAGCCCGTTGCGATGATCGTCGCGTCAAAGGACTTTCAGCAATCCGCCGGTCAAGGCAGCACCGTCTACGTGAATCTGGGCACGGAAAAAGGGGTCAAGGTGGGCGATTACTTCCGCGTGTTCCGATACCAGGGAACCCTTGCCGAAACCGCGCCCCAAATAAAAGGTTTTCAGGACCAGATATATGGCTTCGGGAGCACGCCAACGCGGTATAACTGGAACGATTTGCCGCGTGAGGTGCTAGGCGAAGGCATCGTGATCAACGTGAGCCGCTATTCCTCAACCGTGCTTATCACGTTCAGCAGCATCGACATGTACGCCGGCGATTACGTCGAAATCGAATAGCCGGCCACTCGCAAGACAGAAACTTCCGGCCCGCTGCGAGATGCTCCTCGCGCGGGCCTTTTCTTTGGCGCACGATGTGGCCGCGCCACACAGATCCGCCTGCCCGTTCAGCGATTTACCGGGGCCTGGTCGCCGGCGTTTTCATCTTCGGCGAAGATCTCGCACGTGAATCCAAGAATTTCTGTTTCCTGCTCCTCCCAGGCTTTCGCAGGGAGCCCCGCCTTTCGGCAAGTCTCTCTCAGGAACTCATCGCGGCCAAGCTCGTGTTCGACGGCAACCTGGGGAAGCAGGAGCCCGCGCTTCACGCCTTGGGAGATGAGCAAACCGTGCCTGCCGATCTCGATGTTCTCGGGAAGCACCGGCTCGAGCGGGGAGAGCAGCGAGATCTCAACTCGCAAGCGGGGAATTTCATCCGCGCGGACGGGCGGGAACCGCGGATCGTGCAGGGCCGCACCGGTGGCGCACCTTACGACGGCCTGCCACAGCGGCTCGAAGGCCTCAACGACGCCGATACAGCCGCGCAAACGTCCGCTCACATGGAGGGTTACAAAGACTCCCCGTTTATCGGAAAACACTCCGCCTCGCGGAACAGCGTCAACAGGCACTCGGAGGGAAACGGCCTCGGCAATTGCCCGACGCGCGAGCTCGAGCAAGAACCGGCGATCGTCTTCAGAGAGGAATGGCATCCTCGGACTTTTTCTGGCTCTCCAGCATTCGCAGCTTGCGCCGTTGCTTGATGCGGCCGTCAAGCTGGCCCCAAAAGCGGAGGAAATATTGCGCGGCCGAAACCAGAGCGCTGATCACCACCAGCCACAAAAGCAGAAGCGCCAGGGGCTTCAAGTAAGGATGGCGAGCACCCACAATCAAGACGGCTACGGCGCAGACCTGCAGAACCATTTTGGTTTTTCCCAAAAGCGAAGCTGCAATCGTAAATCCTTCGGCGGACGCGATATTCCGCAGGCCCAGCACGGTGAATTCTCTTCCGATAATGATGACCACCATCCATGCGGGAGCCAAGTGCATATCGACGAGCGAAATGAAAGCCGCTGAAATGAGCAACTTGTCCGCGATAGGGTCCAGAAGAATTCCGAGCGTGGTCACTTGCAGCCGTCGCCGTGCAAAAAAACCGTCGGCCCAGTCCGTTGCGGCTGCCAGGAGGAGGATCAGGACTCCCCAAAACTCGAAATGCATGGGGAAACCGCGAAAGTCCACATTGGGACTCTTCGTAAGCAAAACCGCAATCAGCAGGGGGACGAAAAAGATCCGGAGAAGCGTCAATGAGTTGGGGAGATTCATAGAAGCGTGGCGGCGGGATGCCGCCCCTCAGGCTTCGGCCACCGCTTCCCTGACTATAGACCCCTGGTCGGCGTGCGTCAACGTCTGCCGACGAATCGATGGATGCTAGAGCGGGTACTCTAACGTCAACAACTGAAATGAGTTGCAGGAGGGAAAACGCTATACTTATCCGTAAGCTCTCTGCTGCAAACCTGTGCAAATGTCGGGGAGGTAGTAAGCGCAGACTGGGCGGCTAGGGAAACCTTAGAGCGAGTGCACAGGTGCCAATAAGACCTCTATAATCAATGCGTTAGAGCCTTGCAGCTCACCGAATGCTATCGTCTCTACGGGAAAGATTGGGCGCTCAGAAATCTTTCACAATTCGGTTTCCACAAGCTTTCCACAGCACAACCGTCTTCCAGAATCTCTGCAAATCACTCAAGAAATAGCCAGTTAGCGTCCAAGGGCAGCGCTTTTCGGAACTCTACAGCGAGGTTACTTTGGCGGAAACAACAGGATCTCTTCAAATCGCTCGCGGTCCCCGTAAAACACGCGCCGGCAGGAAAAGAGATGCTCTCAAGAACGACAAAACGCCTTCCACGGCGATGCCTAGCACGCGAAACGGCAGCAAGATGAGCCAGACGAAGGGATACAGCATCAGCGCAAGCAGCGCAAGAGGCCAGCAGAAGAAAAGCAGGATGCACCACATAAAGAATGCAAGCCATGGCAACGCTCCTCACAGTCTAATACGTGCGCGGACGGCTCAAAGTTCCATCCTTGGCGAAAGTGCCTGAGCTTGAAGCCTACGCGCAATCGACACGGGTACCTCGGCATCCAACAGCATGTGGGAATCTTCGACTTCCGAATGCAGCACATGGCCGAGAGCATGAACCAGTGCCAGCGTCCGGCCTTCGGCAAGCGGAAGGCGCAATGAGAGGGTCACAACGGGATCGACCGGAAGAGCCGCGTCCATGCGCCGCAGCAGCTCTTCGACGCCTTCTCCGGTGAGGCCCGAGACTAAAACAGGTCCGCGGTTTTGCCGCGGCATCCGCCGCGTGGGGGTGAAGGAGCAGGGCCCGTTGTGATTCTGGTGAGACGGTCCGCTTTGTTGAAGACGCGAAGCCTCGGGCGGTCCTGCCACGCCGAGATCGTTCAAGATCTTGTCCACTTCGTCGTCCAGTTCAGCCGTGATGGGGATTCGAGACGTCGCTCACTTGCAGTATTAGCGCAGCTTCTTGCACTTCCTCGAGTGTCGCGCGAAACGCCGCCAGCAAGGCCTTTGGGAAGGTCGCGAATGAAATCCCACAGTGTCCGAGACGAGGACGCGGCGATTCGACGGCAAGCGAATCGCGCGGATGGTCGGATCCAGCGTCGCGAACATTCGCGAGGAAACCAGCACCTCGGCACGGCTTAGCGCATTGAACAAAGTCGATTTGCCCGCATTGGTGTAACCGACAAGTGCGATCGTACCGAGCGGCACTGCGTTGCGCGCTTCGCGCCGGAGGGCGCGTTGCTTACGAATCTTCTTCGATGCTGTTTTGAATTTTGCTGATACGATCGCGAATGCGCCGGCGGTCCGTCTCCGAGTTTCTTTTCACCAGGTCCGCGGACGCCGATGCGCCCCGCGCCACCACCCGCCCCACCAGAGCCCCCGCCGCCGCTTTTCCCTCCGAGGCGCGACATCGAAGCGCCTTTGCCGGTCAGCCGGGGAAGCATGTAGTTGAGCTGCGCGAGTTCGACTTGCAATTGTCCTTCGCGGCTGCGCGCATGACGCGCAAAAATATCCAGGATCAACTGCGTGCGGTCGATCACGCGGCGCTCTGTGGCCTCTTCGATGTTGCGCTGCTGCATGGGTGAAAGGTTGCTGTCGAAAATAATCAGTGGCGCTCTTGTGCGCGGTAGCCTCGGCGCGAATCTCGTCCAGCTTGCCGCGCCCCACGAGCGTTGCCGGATCGGCCGATTCGCGCACCTGAAAAACCGTGCCCGCGATTTCCGCGCCTGCGCTGCGCGCCAGCTCGATCAGTTCGGCGAGCGATTCACGGCCCTGCTCACCCGCAGGCATGCCTGGAAAACGCGGCGCACGCTTCCAACCCAACCCAACGAGCAAAGCGCGATCCGCTGTAGAAGTAGAGATGGTTTCTGATGATTTCGCCACGAAGTCAGTCCTGAAGCCATCGTGCGGGGAGAGGCATCAACAAGAGGGCTTGCTCCATCTAAATGTATTATACGCGTTCAGCTTCGCATCGGCGAGAGCACTAAGCCTTCGTCTCGAAGCCAGGCAAGCGCTTCACCCTGCACTCGCGAGTCGTCGCCGAAATCGTCGAACCAGTGAACGTCGGGATCCTTGCGGAACCACGTGAGCTGGCGCTTGGCGTAGCGGCGCGTGGCTTGCTGAATGGCCGTGCGAGCTTCGTCGATCTTTCTTTCTCCTCGCAGAACTTCACGCAGTTCGCAATACCCAATGAAATCGAAGGGCTTGGCGTTCTCGGGCAGTCCGCTTAGCATAAGGCCGCGCACTTCTTCCATCCAGCCTCGTTCCAACATCACGGTCGTGCGCGCGTGGATGCGCTGGTACAGCGCCTCGCGCGGCGGCAGCAATCCGATTTTCAGCGCGCGCCAGCCTTCCAAAGGCGTACGTCCGGAGCGGTGCACTTCCGAGACCGGCCGCCGCGCCAGGACGCAGACTTCGATCGCGCGGATCAATTTTTGCTCATCCCCGGCGGCGATTTTCCCCGCGGCTTCGGCATCCAGCCGCTTGAGCAATCGGTGCAAGTAACCCGGTGCATGCTCCGCCGCGCTCGCACGCAAACGCTCGCGCAATTCTTCGGAGCGCTGCGGCACGTCGGCCAATCCTTCGAGCAGCGCGCGCAAGTACAAACCAGTGCCAACGGTAAGAATCGGGAGACGTCCACGGCTTCGCAAGTCTTCCAGAACAGACAACGCCAGTTGCCGGTAGCCGCCGGCGGTAGCTTCCTGATCTGGCGCCAGAGCATCAATGAGATGATGCGGAATACCGCGCCGCTCCGCCATGCTCGGTTTGGCTGTGCCAATGTCGAAGCCACGGTAGAGCTGTGTGGAATCGCATGCCAGCACTTCTCCGCCGAACTGTTCCGCCAGCCAAACGCCGAGAGCGGACTTCCCCGAAGCCGTGGGGCCGACGACCGCAACCAAAAGCAGCTCGGATGTGCCGGAATTCATCGAAACAGAATATGCCAAGCGCGGAAGAGCAGCACAAGAAGCACAAGCAGAGCGAGCACCAGACTCCCGAGAACCTGTTGGCGAACGAGTTTCACTTATACGCGTCTTCGAGGGGCAAGTTGTACAGATAGATGATGCGAATCTCGATGAATGGCCCGTGGAAGGCCGGCGGCAGAGGTTCGAACGGGTTTGACGAACGAATGGAGGAGACCGCCGCGCGGTCCAGCGGCTCTTTTCCGGAGCTCATCTCGCGAGTTGGGTCGTCATTCGGAACGCTGCCGTTCGACATGATCTTGAATCTCAACATGACGCGGCCGCGATCTCCGAGCATAGCCGATTGCGGCATGACCGCATACCAGTTCCGCCGGATAGTTGTCAGCACCCGTTGCATGTAGTCGCTAAAATCGACGCCTTCCGTCGGCGTCAAAATCTGGTAACCATTCCCGAACGAACCCTGGCTTTGCGGCGGGCCTCCGCCGGGTGGTGGGCTCGAGCGAGGCCCCGGCCCGACCATGGCACCCTGCCGTCCGCCGGCGGCTGGTGTTCGTTCCGCGTCGCGCATAGCGTCCTGAATCGAGTTATTCTTCGGCAACACCAGCTGATGCTGCGGAGTCGGCATATCCGGTGCTTCGAGCTTTAACGGCGCTTTCGGAGCATCTGGTTTGGGAGCGCTCTGCTGAACCTGAGGGGGCGCCTCCTGCGTCTTCGGCGTCGGCGCATCCGGCAACTCCACCTTCGGACGCACCGGCTCCGGCCGGGGCGCGGGCTGCCGGATCGGAGGCGCCACTTCGCGCAATACCCGCGGATCTACATGGACGATAGGTGGCGGGACGGGCCGCGGCTGCACCCTGGGTTTAGGGCTGTAGGAACTTTCCGGCGGGATCCACGTCAACTGCCTGTTTGCGAGATCGATCTGCTGCTGCGTCAGCGCGTGAGGCGGAAAGAGTTTAGCCTGCAGCAGAATCGCGGCGATCAGCAGAATGTGAAAGGCCACCGATGAAACGCGGGTGATTAAATCCCATTTTGTTTTTTCTTCCGTTTGTGGCCTGGAAAGTAGATTCACTTCGCCGGTCATGAAGACGTCGAGATCGACGAGGTCCGCAGGTGGGATCAATGACGCTTCAATCTTTTCCGGCGGCGCCGCTCCCTTGGGGATGGCGATTCGCTCGTCCATGTCGGTCGGCTGGACAGGTGTCTGGGTGTTTTCCACGACGCCGTAGGCTTCCTGATTTACATCGCGAGGAACCACGACGCGCGCAGCAATCGATTCGAGCGGAAGCGACCTGGGAATATTGGAATGCCCGTCCAGCGGAACGATTGGCAGCATGGACGGGACAAGCGTGCGCTCATCCAGCGTCGTCGGGCGGCGGCGCTGCGTTGCGGTAGCATCCGCCGCAGGCAGGCGGGAGCCAAGCGGGACCAGTGTCCGGGGAATCATTTTCCTGCTTTCTCTCTTGGGGCGAATGCTGCTACTTGGACGCGTTCCCCGTGTTCCTGGATGCTTGCCATCACCCGGCTCGCCAATTCCAATGCCGCGCGGCCGGCAGTCCCGCTGGTCCGCGGCTCCCGGCGAGTGCGAACCGCGACCAGGAAGGCCTCAAGCTCCGCGTGCAAGGGTTCCACGTCGGGGGCGGGCAACTTCTCAAAGGAAAACTCAGGCTGCGGTCCCGGACGTTTCACACCCACGCGGAGGGCGTCGCGCCGCGCGTAGTCGAGCGAAATGTACTCGTGTTGCTGGAAAAAGCGCATTTTACGGACGCGCTCCGTGGAGACTCGGCTGGCCGTCACGTTGGCGACGGCGCCGCCCGCGAATTCCAGCCGGACGTGGGCGATATCTACTTTGTCGGTGAGCACCGGGATGCCAACCGCTTTCAATTCAGTTACCGGCTCCTTCACGAGCGCCAGCAGGATGTCCAGGTCGTGGATCATCAAGTCATAAATTACTTCCACGTCCAGACTACGCGGGGTAAATACTCCCAGGCGGTGTACTTCAAAAAATAGGGGCCGGTTGAGAATGGGCTCGACCGCTGCCACGGCCGGATTGAAGCGTTCGACGTGGCCCACCTGCAAGATCCGCTTGTGCCGCCGCGCCGCTTCGAGCAGCGCATCGGCTTCCGCGAGGTTTGCGGCCATGGGCTTCTCGACGAGTACATCCAGCCCCATTTCCAGGAGCTTACAGCCCACTTCTGCGTGCGCTACCGTCGGCACCGCTACGCTAACTGCTTCGGCATGCTCGCGAACTTCTTCGAGGCTGCGCAGCGCTCTTGTCTGAAACGCCGCAGCGATCGCGTCCGCGCGCGCTTTGTCCCGATCGTAAATTCCAACGAGTTCGGCGCCCTCCAGTTCGCGATACACGCGCGCGTGATTGCGCCCAAACTCCCCCGACCCGACGAGAGCGGTGCGTACTTTTCTCGATTCTTCTGCCGCCCCGCTCATTTTTTGTTGATTCCCTCTGAAGGGCCCTTTGGTTCCGCAACCGTCGCGGGAGCAAACGCCTGAATCGCGATTTCTGCCGCGTCGGCCATCTCGATGAGTTTTTGGCGGTCAAACAGCAAGGTACGCCCCGCATCAATGGCCAGGCCGTGGCGCCGGAACTCCTCATCTGTTCGATGGTTGGCAAACCAACCACGGGTACGTCGAATCTCATGTCCTGTCCTGGTTTGCTCACCTTTACCACCACTAGTGGCTTGCCGCCTGCAATCCGCGCGGCTCGCGCGATAGTTTCGTCAGTTCCTTCCATGGCCTCCACCGCCACGCACGCCTGGTCTGCAATCACCACCGTTTGCCCGATGTCCATGCCGGCGATTTGCCGCGACGACGCTGTGCCCATAAGCGATGTCGGCGCTTTCCGCGTTCGTCCGGCGCACGTCGCGTGAGCACTCCCGGCTCGGGCATCAGAGGCTTCAGAAACAGCGTCGAATCCACCAGTTGAATTCCTTCCTCTTCAGCAAAACGCGCGCGATGCGCTCCGATCAGCGCATCAGTGTTCTTCCTTGGAAGCGAGAAAAGCAGCTTCGCCAGTTTCCAGTCCGGCCGGATCGCGCTGAAAATCTTGTTGTGCTTCACTTGCCCGGCCATCACCGCTTGCGTGACGCCTTCCTTGTGCATCAGGTCAATCGCCTTGCTCAATTCGCCGAGGCTCACCCAGTGCAGCCTCGTCGCGCTTTTCTCCAGCTCCGGCGAAGCTTCTTCCTTCAGCGCGATCACCGCCATCTCGATTCCCTGGCTGCGCGCGCCTTCCAGCACCAGAAATGGAAATCGCCCGTTTCCGGCGATAAGTCCCCATCCTGTCGCGTTGGCGCTGGCATCCGGCATGAAATGAATGGTAGGCGGTGGTCTTCTACTTTACGATGCCCGCGCTCGGCCGCTCTCGATGAATCGGATCAGTTCCTGCAACGTCATCCGAGCCCATCAACTTCGCGCGCATCTCCGCGATAGCTTGCGTGGTATTCAGTTTCGAACGGTTCAGCAAACGAAATGCGCGCTGCAGCGTATGCAGCCGCTCGCTTCGAAAATCCTTTGCGCTCCAGCCCGATCGTGTTGACGCCGAAGCTTTGCGTCTCGCGCTCCGTGACCACGCGCGAAAACGGCGGCACGTCCTGCGTGATCACCGTGCAAGCGCCTACGTACGCATACCGCCCCATGCGGCAAAATTGGTGCACGACCGAAAAGGATCCAACCGTGGCGAAATCTTGAACGGCGACATGGCCTGCCAGCGTCGCGCCGTTTACAAAAAGCGTATGATTCCCGATCTGGTCAGTCGTGGCCAACGTGCGAGTAGGCCAAAAAAAAGTTTTCGTTGCCGATCCGTGTGACGCCACCGCCTTTTTGTCGTTCCCCGGCTGACCGTGACGTACTCGCGAAAAATATTCCCGTCGCCAACCTCCAACTCGGTCCACTCGCCCCGATACGTGTAATCCTGCGGATCGCCGCCTATCGCGCAAAACGAATAGAACACATTGTTGCGGCCATACTTCGCGGGCCCATTCACCACCGCATGTGGGTGAATAACGCAGCCATCGCCAAGCTCGGCTCCTTCGCCTACAATCGCATACGCCCCGACCTTCACTCCCGCGGCAAGCCTCGCGCTCGGCGACACGACGGCTTGCGGATGAATCTCCGTCTTGCTCATTTTGTGGATTCTTCGGGCTTCACAACCAGCTCACGATCCACCATCTTGCACATCAGCGTGGCTTCCGCCGCCACTTGCCCGTTTACCGTGGCTTTGCCTTCGAGCTTGCAAAAGTCGCCGCGCCACGAAATCACTTTCACTTCCAAACGCAGCTGATCCCCGGGCACTACCGGCCGCCTAAATCGCGCGCCATCCACCGCCACGAAATAAAGCAGCTTGTTGTCGCGGTCCGGAATCTCCAAGAGCAGCAGCAGCCCTCCCGTCTGCGCCATGGCTTCTATGATCAACACGCCGGGCATGATGGGCTTACCTGGAAAGTGCCCCTGAAAATGCGATTCATTGATACTTACGTTCTTGATGCCGACGATATATTTAAGCCGTTCCATCTCCAGGATCGCATCCACCATCAGAAACGGATAGCGGTGCGGCAGTATCTTCTGGATCTCCACCACGTCGAGTATCATCCCTGCTCCCCATCGCGCCGCATATCCTCCCTGCGGCGGCCCGCTCTTCGCTGCTAAACCTTCTATTATATGCGAACCCGCGCCCGCTGGCATACGCACTGTTCCTACGCCGCCCCCGCGCGCGGCGTCCAAAAATCCCGGCCATTTCACGGCTTGCGCCTGCGCCGTTGCTCCCCGTGCCTGTCGTTGTTAGCATGTCCCGGCCATGCCAGACACCAATTATTCCAAAGAGTTCTTGCGCCGCCTGAAGATTCGTTTACCCGAAATGCTCTGGACGCTCAGGAGACTCGTACTTGCGGAATCTCCCAGCCTGGAAAAAACTCCTTCCGACCGCTGCTGCGGCCTCTTGGCGGCGGAATGGCGTAAACGCGGAGTCCAGGTCGAACGCATCGCACAGAAGCATCGCGGCGACCAGCTCCGCCTGACATGGTGGCCGCAAAAATCCCGCCCGGCCGGCCAATACTTCATTCTCGGCCACTACGACACCGTCTATTCCTCCGGCACTCTGGCCAAGATGCCCTTCCGTGTTTCCCGCGGAAAAGCCTACGGTCCTGGAATTTTCGATATGAAAGCCGGCATCGTGCAAGCCCTCTACGCTCTCGAGGCTCTTCAAATGGCACGAGTTCCCCTGACCCACCGTCTGGTTTTCCTTTGGACTTCCGACGAAGAGATTGGCAGCGATTGCTCGCGAAAACTCATCGAGACGGAGGCCCGCCGCAGTGACGCGGTCTTTGTCCTCGAGCCTTCCTTCGGTCCTACGGGTCTGCTCAAGACAGCTCGCAAAGGCGTCGGCGAAGCCGAACTCATCGTCCACGGTCGCGCTTCTCATGCCGGCCTCGCGCCCCGGGAAGGCATTAACGCCATTCACGAGTTGGCGCGCCAACTCGTGCGCATGGAGAGCTGGAACGACGCTCGCCATGGCGTATCCGTGAACGCGGACATCATCGAGGGCGGCACTCGTGTCAACGTCATCGCCGAACGCGCCAAAGCCGTTCTCGACCTTCGCGCGCTGCGCGTCGCGGACATGCGCCGCCTCGAAAGCCGCCTTCGCGCGCTCCGCCCCATTCTTCCCGGTGCGCGCCTGGAGATTCACGGCGGCTTCAACCGCGTCCCTCTCGAACGCAAATCGAGCGCCGCACTCTTCAATAAAGCCAAATCGCTCGCCGCGCAAATGGGACTATCTCTTGGAGAATGTACCGCCGGCGGCGGCTCCGACGGCAATCTCACCGCCGCAGTTGGCACTCCTACGCTCGACGGCCTCGGCGCCGTCGGCCACGGCGCTCATTCCCGGAACGAGCACATTCTCATCCACACCCTGCCAGCCCGCGCGGCTCTTCTGGCCGCATTACTTCTTGCGCAATAAATGCTGATTCCTGCATCAGCGCCCGAAATCATCCGGTCAACTGCGGCATGAGCCTCGCCACACAACATCACACTCTAAACCGCTCTAGTGTCCGTAGGTTTTGCGAAGATACTCCGCCGTGGACTGCATCAAATCGTTGTAATCGCTGTGCAGCACTTCGCGCAGCGCGTCTTCCGTCGAAGTCCCGTTGGCTATAAGGTCGAGAATCCGCTCGATGTCCCCCATCCCGCCGGTTTCCACGATGTACTCGACATTCGCCAGCGCCCAGGCGTACGCATACGCCGCCGCATTGCTCGAGAGTCCCATCCACCGCCCTTCCAGATTCCCGAGTGAATCCGCGTGCCCTTGCTCATAAATCTGCGCGAGCGTATCGGCATCATCGCCGCTGCGCTTCCCTTCCATCCACTGTGCTAGCCCTTCCTGAATCCAAGTCGGCGCCCTACCCCTCGTCTTCTGGCCGACGAAACTGTGTGTCAGCTCGTGTTTCAGCACGCGCGACAGTTCCGGCGTCATTCCACTCAATCCCTGGACCGGCACGCGGATTCGCCCGTCATTCAGCGCGCCCACCCAGCCGGGCGCCCGGGTGATGTCTGCAAAAGCCTCTTGCGTGTAGAGCACCACGCCGATCGAATCCGGCGGCGTGAAATCCAGTTCGGACTCGATTTCCGAAAAATGCGCTTCCAGCGTGTGCAGCACCTCGCGCGCCAGTTCCGGCTCCGCCGCGCCGCTGTAGCGCAGCGTGAAGTGCGAGCTTTCGTTTTCTTTGTAACTTGCTTCTTCCCGCCTATCGCGCTCCGCTTTGTCGAGGGCGGCCTGCACTTCCGGATCGGCCCGCAGCGCCAGCGCGCGCTTCCATTCGGCCACAGCCTGATCCATCTTGTTCATGCCGTAGTAGGCCCAGCCTGCCAGCTTGGCCACGTCCGCGTTATCCGGTGCGGCACCGCGCGCGCGTTCCAGATAATCGAGCGATTCCTTGTACTCGCTCCGCCGCAAATGCATGTACGCCACGTTCATCAGCAGCGCCGGCTCATCCGGCGCATACGTAAGCGCCGTGCGTTCGTCGGCCAGCGCATGTTCCATATCGCCGTGCGACAATTCGAATTGCGCCGCCGCATGATGCGCAAGCGCCGCGCTCAGATTCGCTCGCTGTCCCCCGCCACGCGCCGCGCCTTCCAGATTTGCGATGTAATCCCGGTCAATCGAGCCATCGTGTACCGCTCCGCTCTCAATTTCCGTGCTTTCGCTGGAAGCTTCCATCACGGGCGGCGTGATCGCCAGATTCGCCGCGGCCGCTGGAGAATTTTCCATCGGCACGGCGCCACCTTTTTCAATATGGTCGACGATGGACTTGGGCAGGCTCAGCTCGCCCGCGGAAGTCTCGTACGTCACTTTGTCGCCCTCTACTTTCGCGCTCAGGGCCGTGATCCGCCGTCCGTTTTTCAGAACAATCGTATCCGCGTGCGCCGTGCTTCCCGCGAAAAGCAGAGCTACCGCCGCCAGCAAGATGCATCCCGCTCGAAAACTCTGCCGCATCCCTCCATTTTATCCGCCTTGCTCCGCGCCGCCTCTCCGGCCTTGTTCCGCGATGCCGAATGTGACTACACTTCTTCTATGCGGCCAGTCGCGGCACTGCTCGTGTTGTTGTGCCTTTCTACGCCGGCCGTATCTTCCGCCACCGCTCAATCGCCTCACCAACTCTACGATGCTCTCAACGCCCTTCGGCTCGATCCCGCGGCCACCTACCAAATCGTTTCCTCCAATCGCATCGAACTCCGCCGCGGCGGCGTCGAGCTCTACTTCGAAGAGGGCAAACTTGTTTTTTTCGCTCCTCTTGACGGCCACATTACCGGCTTCGTCTTCTCCGGCCGCGGCCACATCCTCGCCTTCCCCCGCGAACTCGTCGAAAAGCAGCAGATGGCCCGTTTTCTGGGAACTCCCGTTCTGGACCAGGCTTTCCTTACCGCTTACGTCCGCTTCACCGATGACGCCGCCGAGGATCTTCTTCGCCAGTTCCACGAGGCCCATATCTCTCCCCAGTTGGATACCGCCTTTGCTTCTCTCTCGGATCCTTTCCTCGCGCAGTCCAATTCCTCCCAGTCTCTGCGCATTCTCGAAGACTGCCTCTCCCTGAATCCCAAGCCCTATTTTTATGCCGCTCTGGAAGGTGCGGAGACCGGCCCCTTCGATCTCCTCTTCGACCCCCAACGCAAAGAGCAGGTCTTTCTCGGTCAACGGCGGAAATTTGCCGACGTGACCTATTACGATGTTTGGGCTTCTTACAGCGTCCCTGGTGTCGCTCTTCCCCAAGTTGATTTCCGTGCCCTCGGCTACTCCATCGACACAACCGTTAAGCCCGACAACTCCCTCGACGCCACCGCCTCCATCCGCATCCGCGCCGAGACTTCCGGCGAGCGCGTTCTCACCTTTCAGCTCTCCCGCGCTCTTCGCGCCGACACCGTTACTGACGCACAAGACAAGCCGCTCCCTTATTTCCAGAACCAGGGCATGAGCCTCCAGGAACTCAGCGTCCGCGGCAATGACTACCTGCATGTCGTGCTCCCGCTTCCCTCCCAGAAGGGTCAGGAATTTACCATTCGCCTTCATTATCGGGGCAACGTGATTCACGACGCCGGAAACGGCGTTTTATTCGTCGGCGCGCGGGAAAGCTGGTATCCCCACCTCGGCGATCAGGCGGATTTTGCTCCCTACGAACTCACCATGCGCTGGCCGCGCCATCTCAAGCTCGTTGCTACCGGCGCCAAGATTGATGAACAGACCTCCGGGGATTTTCGCGTGGGCCATTGGCAAAGCGTTAGGCCGCTCGCTATCGCCGGCTTCAATCTCGGCGAGTATGCTTCCACTTCTCTCGCCGACGACGCCGGCACCATCGATGTCTACGCTAACCGCCAACTCGAACAGGCCCTCAGCAATCGGCTGGAAGCTTCAAACCAGGATTCGCTTCCCCCCGTCGATGTCCCCTACGGTCTTCCGCGTGGCGTCAGCCGCGCAGCTCTCCCGTCGATTCAGCCGAGTCCCGCCGACTCGCTGAAACGCCTCGCCAAGGATGTCGATTCCTCCATCCATTTCTATGAGACGTTCAGCGGCCCTTTTCCTTTCCGCACGCTGAGCGTCTCGCAAATTCCCGGAGCATTCGGCCAGGGCTGGCCGGGCCTGCTCTATCTTTCTACTTTTTCGTTCTTGTCCACCGAAGCTCAGAATCGCGCCGGTCTGTCTTCCAGCGGCCAACAGGCTTTCACGGACATCGTTCCCTATCATGAAGTCGCTCATCAGTGGTGGGGCAACGTCGTCGGCTGGTCCAGTTACCGCGATCAGTGGATCGATGAAGCTATCTCCAATTATCTTGCTCTGCTCTTCGCGGATAGCAGAAAACCCTCCGAGCACGCCCTCCGCGTTTGGCTCGAGCGCTATCGCAAGCAACTGGAAGACAAGGTTCCCGGCTCCGACACTCCTGCCGGCGATATCGGTGCCCTCACTCTCGGCACACGCCTGAACAATTCAAAATCGCCCAATGGGTTCGAGGACGTGATTTACAGCAAAGGCTCCTGGGTGATTCACATGCTCCGGGAAATGCTTCGCGAGCCCCGCGCAAAGAATCCTGACGAGCGCTTCGTGTCCCTGCTTCGCGCGATCTCCACCAAGTATGCCTACCGCGCCTTCTCCACCAATGACTTTCAAAAAGAGGTCGAGGCCGTCATGACGCCCAGCATGGATCTCGAAGGTGGGCGCTCCATGGAATGGTTTTTCGAACAATGGGTGCGCGGCACCGGAATCCCCCATTATCGCGCCGAGTTTTCCGTCCACCACACCGAGAAGGGCGACGTCGTGCGCGGGAAACTCTTTCAGACCGACGTGCCGGATTATTTCATTACCCGCGTCCCGCTATACTCCAAGAGTAGCTCCGGGCGCCTCATCTTTCTTGGAGACGTAGTCGCCGCCGGCCCCGAAACTTCCTTTCACTTCTACACCCGCTTCGCACCGCACAAACTCGTCATCGACCCCCAAATGACGCTCCTCTGCACCACCGAGTAATTCTCGCAATTGCACTGGTTTCGCTCCCACGCGCTGGCACCCAACGCTGTTTCGGGACTGATTGTCCTCGTCGCCCGCCCAGTTACAGTAGTTTGGACAACTCTTCCACCGTCAGACCGGCATCCCTCAAGATGCTCTTCAGAACTTTGGGATGTAGAATTTTCGCGGCATGGAAAGGCACGGTAGCGCGTTTGCCTTCTGCGTTCTTCTAGCAATGACATCGACGCAGGTCAGCCCTGCGCCCGCACACTCGTTATGCGAACTCCCCGCCACCGTGGGAATTCTACTTCGATTCCTGGTGCATCAATTGCTGTTCGCGCAGTGGACTATCCAGCGGGGTGCAAATCCCTACTGACCGGTGACGGCCTCATAGATGACCATGCGTGCTACTGGTTTGCCATTTTCTTCCTGTTCCGGCGTGTACACACGGTGCGTCTCGAGATCCACGGCGAGGCTATGGACTGCGTGTTGGACTTTGAAGTCCTCGATCTTGCGATAGTGGTCTGGGTCGTCCTCATGAAATACGGAGATGGCTCCGCTGTAGCAGGCCGCGTAGATCCGGTCCAGGCCCGGATCGAACTTGATGACGTCCGGCCCGCCCGCCATCGGGAGATAAGCGATGGGTTCGTGTTTGTCGAGATCAAAAACCGTCATCAGGTCATTTCCCTCGCAGGATAGGAACGCCCGGTGGTGCTCAGCGTCAAGCGTCATTCCGTGGTTTCCTTTGCAGCGCCCGACCGGATAACGGCCAACAATCTCATCGGTTGCAGGGTCAATGACGGCAAAAATATTCTGGTCTTGCAGGTTCACGTAAACCTTACGTGCGACCGGGTCATACTGCGGCATGCCCGTCTCGCTATCGAAACGTAGCGTCTTAATGATTTCGTCCTTCGTCACGTCGACAATCGCTTCCGCCTTGCCGCGCTCGTCGGACACGTACAGCTTGTGGAAGGGCGCGGCGTATGCGCTTCCGTCAGGCTTGCGCTCCGTTGGAAGCTTCTTAACCACTTTCATCGTACGCAAATCCACGACTCCGATGGTGTTGTCGTACGCATTCGAGGTATAGAACTTTCTTAGTCCGGGGACGTACTCCACTCCCTCGACACCGGGCGTATCTTTCACAGTCGCTACGACTTTATTCGTGCGGAGGTCAATAACGTACGTCTGTTGCGCCGCCAAATGGGCCGATAGTAGGTAATGGTCGTCGTTGTCAATGGTCAGATAGTCGAACCGTTTGCCTCCGGGCCCTGGCAGGCCGAACTCCATCAGCTTCTTCAATGTATGGTTAGGTTGAGAATTTATCCGTGGACTAATCCCCAAACCCACACACACAGCGAACATAAGAAGAATTTTTCGCATTTTTTCTCCCACGAATCCCCCAGGGCTACTTGTCGGGTGGCCGCGCATTAGCTCGCTAGCTGGCGAACCAATCCCAACACGTTCAGACGGCTTTGAATTTGTCTGGGGTGGCCTCCCTTTTGCAGTTTTATTATTGGCGAAAGGGTCGCTCAACTCTCCTTAAAGCTGCCCTCTGAAATCTACTTCGAATCCTGGTGCATCAACTGCTGCTCGAGCAAAGGACTATCCAGATTCAGCGCCGCCTTACCGTCCGGCCCGAAAACGTACGGAAAACCCATCGGATCCACCGGCGCTCGCGGCAGCAATCCCGCTTGTATCAGTTCGCTGATGTGCCCCGGACGCCGGCCCATTCGCTTTTCATATTCCCCGGCGAGCGCGTCAAGCTGCTTGCAATCCTCCTCAGCCCTCAACAGCCGCAGATGCGTCAGCGCATTCTTTTTCACTTCGGGATCTTTCGTCGAGTGGTACACCTCGTTCCACAAAAATATGGACGTCGAAAGGGATTCTCCCTTTGCCGCGATGTTTGCTGCCATCACCTTCATCCAAATCTGCGCTTTGGGATTTTTGCTTCCTTCCGCGAACGCCGCCGACGATTTCGCGTAATCCTTCAGTTCGAAGTAGTAGATAAATCCCAAGTCCTCATAGAATCGCCAGTACTCAGGATTGGCCTTCATCCCCCGCTCCAATAGCTCAATGCCCAGTTCCGGATGCCCGGCACCTCTCGGAGCGGGCTCGCTCAGGAACGTCGAACCAAAGCGGTATGCCACCACTAGATTTGGATCGAGCGTCGTCGCGACGTCCAGAAGCGGCCAAAGCAAATCGAAGTGGGGATCGTGCCGCGCTCGCTTGTCGCCGTAGTACTGCACCGCGCGCGTCCAGTAAAAGTCCGCCATCAATGGCGCATATTCGAGGCTCAGCCCCCTAACCAACTTCCCCGAACGCAGCGCCAACTCATCGCTCTCCTGGTGCAGCGCGGCTCGCTGGACGTCAATGCGCTGCTGCAGATGCCACACGCCCGCGAATCCCAGCGGCAGCAGGACCACCAGCAGCCAATTCTTCGAGTTCCGCCCGCTCATTTCAAATTCCGCCGCGAAAAGACGGCAGTCGCTCCCATCAGCACGATCGCGCAGTACAACGCGGCATAAATCGTATTCTGCAGAATCAACGCGCTTGGAATTTCCCTCCCGTGCGCTGCCGCCGCCATCACGTTGAAATTTTCAAAATTGGGCAGCAGGTAGGAAATTCCGCGCATTACCGCCGACATTACCGCACTCTCCCCGATAAAATGGAACGTGCGCATCTCTTCCACGAACAATCCCGCCACATAGAATGCCGACGTGTACAGTATCGCTAGCAGCGGCGTCGAATAACAGGAAAACAGCAGCGCCAGCGCCACCACCAGCATCAGCTTCAGCAAAATGAAATAGATCGCGATGAGCAGCACCGCGTCCGTCGGCTCCAGGTGATGTTTCACGTAGAGCAGCGCCGCAAACAGCCCCGCGGCCATCGCCAGCGTGTTTACCGCTAGCGTCAGCGCCAGCCCGCCGAATTTCCCCAGCAGAAATTCCCACCGCCGCACCGGCTTGGCCAGCAGCGCATAAAGCGTCCGCTTGTCCATCTCCTTGTAAACCAGGCCGACCCCGATGAACACCGCGATCAATAGTCCGATCACGGAGATGGCGCTCAACCCCAGGTTCTTGATCACTTGCTCTTCGATTCCGATCGAAATCTGCCCTACGAAAATCGCCGCCGCCATCATCAGTAGCGCAAAAAAAACCAGGTTGTACAGCACACGGTCTCGCACCGCTTCCCGAAACGTGTTTAGCGCCACCGCTCCCGCGCGCCTCATTTCCCGCTCACCTCGACCGCCGCGCCTTGGGCGCGCTCTGCTTCCACAAGGTGCATGAAATACTCTTCAAGCGAGGCTTTCACTTGCGCCACCGAAAGAATCTTTGCTCCCACACCGCGAAGCTGTTCCAGTGCCGCGTATAGCTCCTCTTCGGCGACTTGCAATCTGTACCGGTCGCCTGTCTTCGTCGCCTTCGCGATAACTCCCGCGGCATTTGAATCGCCTCTCGGCAGATGGAATAAAATTTCCATCCCTTGCGCCTTCATCCCCACGATTTCTCCGGGCGCCCCCACTCCCCGCAACTTTCCGCCAACGATCACACCCACTCGGTCGCACAGCATCTCCGCGTCGGAAAGAATGTGCGTCGAGAACATCACCGTTCTCCCCTCCTGCTTCAATTCCAAAATAATGTCGCGCACCTCCCGCCGGCCGATCGGGTCGAGTCCCGACATCGGTTCATCCAGAATTACGACTTTCGGCTCGTGCAGAATCGCCTGCGCCAGCCCCACGCGCTGCAGCATCCCTTTCGAGTATTTTCGCAGTTGAATCTTCCCCGCCGTCTCCAATCCCACTTTCTTCAGCATGCGCGCCACGCGTTCTTTGCGGTCTGCCGCCGTCAAGTTGTGGAATCTCGCGAAGTAATCCAGCACTTCCGCCGCCGTCAAATAGTCGTAAAAATACGGCTGCTCCGGCAGGTAGCCGATGTCGCGGTGCATCTCAATGTCGTTGATGGACTTCCCCAGGATCCGCGCCGTCCCTGCATCGGGAAAAATCAGGCTCATAAGCAGTTTGATGGTCGTCGATTTTCCCGCCCCGTTCGGCCCAAGAAATCCAAATACTTCGCCGCTCTCGACCTGCATGGTCAAGCCTTCCAACGACCTTTTTTTCTTCAGGTGTAGGAACCCGAACGGGTAGTCCTTAGTCAGATTTTCAATCTCTATCGCTGCGCCGGTCATGCTCTCATTCTTCAAAAGCCCGTCCTTGGCGTCAATCGGTCACACGCGGCAATGTGCGCGTAAAGAAAATAGGGAGTCCGTAGCAGGGAAGAATTCAGTTCGCGTTCAGGCGTCGTTTCGTGTACTGCCGATTTGCACCAGTTCGGGCTGCGGCGACGGCGGCGATATCGGCTTCGGCTTCAAGGTCTGCGGACCCCGCCAGTTATCGATAATTCCCACTTGCTGCACGCACGAAACCGTGCATCTCGGCGCGCAATGTTTTGTTGTGTAATACTCCCGGTGCCGCATCTCATCCGTGTACTGTGCCAGCGGAATCCCCGGATACCCGCGCTGCTGCGAGCACCAGTGCACCAGCCCGTCCTCGCAAACATACAAATACCGCGCCCCCGAACGGCAGCGCCACTCGTGCTCTTTCCCTCTCGCCACGCTGTGCTGAAAATCATTGAATCTCGAAAACGACCGCTTCCCCAGCGTCATGATCTCTTCAAAAATTTCCAGTTCGCGCGGCCCCAGCGGCTTCAATTGCCCGTTCCCATCGTGGATAATCCCCACCGTGCTCGTAAACCCCAGCTCCACCGCCCGGTGCGCAATCTTCAACGCATCCTCGGGGTCCTTCACGCCGCTCCCCAGCACCGAATTGATGTTCACCTGAAACACCGCAAACTCCGCCAGCCATTCCAGCCGCGTATCCAGCGTCTTCAAGCTCTTCTTCGACACTTCATCCGGCACCAAATTATCGATGCTGATCTGCAAATGCTCGAGGCCCGCTTCATTCAGCTTCCCGATTCGCTCTTTGCTGAGCAAAAATCCATTCGTAATCATTCCCGCGATCATCCCGCGTTTCCGGATATGCCGGATCACCTCTTCCAGCTCCGGATGCATCAGCGGCTCGCCCCCGCTGATGGTGATGACCGACGTGCCCATATCCGCCAGAATGTCCAGCCGCCGCCTCATCTCCTCGATCGGCACCGGCTTGGACACGTTGTCGTACTCGTTGCAATACCCGCAATCCAGATTGCAGCGGCGCATGGGAATGATGTGCACCAGGATCGGGTGTTTCGTCGACGCCAGCGCCTTCGCGATCATTTTCAGCTCGCGCCCGCGCGTCCGCCGGAATCTCCGCCGCCGCTCTAGCAACACTTCCGCGCTAGCCTTCACTGTTTTGGTCTCTTCTGGCATGAATCCCGCGAAATCCCCAAGGGCCTAATTATACACAACGCAGCGACCGCAGCCTGATCTCGGGGCGCTTCTGGCAACCTGAGACGCTAAACGATAACGTGGTTAACGATAATTGGACCCCCTCCCCCGGGTTTTGTAGAAGTGTTGATTTTAATGGGTTTGAAGTTGTTTGGAATCAACACTTGCAGAAGTGTTGATTCCAAGGGAGTTCCGGGATATTTTAAAGGACGAAGTGGCGGGGACGAGTTTGACGTGAAAGCATAAGTAGAATGGCAGGATCCCGGAGACGAGATTTGATCAGCGTTCACAATGCATTATAGCATATAGGTAATATATGTCAATAGTTATTTGTAACTTCCTTGGCGTGAGCGGGTTAGCTGTCGATTCGAATGGGTGAGCGCAAATGAAAGTGCGGGGGGAATGCTTAGCTGTGCTCGAAGAAAAAGAAAGAGGGCACGGGCTGACGTGCCCCGACGACTGGGGAGTGGCCGGGTCGTCCTGAGAAATGCGCGTTAGGGGCGCGCGGCGACCTTGCGAAGGCGGACCCGCGCGGGTTGGCTGCCAAAAGTCTTGTGAATCCAAACGTTTACATCATCGCAGGGCCAAACGGGGCTGGTAAGACGACGTTTGCCCGAGAGTTTTTGCCAACGTATGCCAACTGCAGAATTTTTATCAATGCCGACCTGATTGCGCAAGGACTCTCGCCTTTTGCGCCGGAAAGGGCGGCGTTTCGGGCAGGCCGATTGATGCTGGAAGAGATCGAGGCTCAGGCGAAGCGGGGCGAGGATTTTGGATTTGAAACGACACTTTCGGGGAAGGGACATTTGCATGTCGTGCAGGGGCTGAAGAAGCGAGGGTTTAGAATACATATCTTCTACCTTCGGGTGGCCAGTGAAGCGCTGACGCTAGCGAGGATTAAGGAGCGGGTATCGCGGGGCGGGCACGATGTGCCAGAGGGCGTGGTGCGAAGGAGATTTGCGCGGTCAATACAGAATTTCCTCGGGCCTTATCGGCGGACGGCGGACCGATGGATTCTATTTGACAACTCGGGGGCGACGCCGAAGGCGGTGGCAACTTCAAGGGAAGGTAAGCTTAGCGTCGTGGACG
Source organism: uncultured Acidobacteriota bacterium (assembly GCA_963824515.1). GTDB lineage: Bacteria > Acidobacteriota > Terriglobia > Acidiferrales > UBA7541 > Acidiferrum. The sequence continues at coordinate 255,661 of CAWGPN010000006.1, read as the reverse complement.
AATGGCTATATAATGAGCTTATTGCGAGTTACGGTGAGGTATGATTAGCCCGCCTTTAAATGTTCTTGAACTGCCGATAGAAGAGCGCGCGCTGATGGCGTTTAGAGCGGCGGTTGAGAAAGTCATCGAAGAGCACGTGCGTGAGGGGTTGCCGCTGTATATCTGGCGGGACGGCAAAGTGGTTGCGGTTCCCCCGGAAGAGTTGCGGGCACAATTGCGGGTGTAATCTGGGCACGGCCAACGCTCGGGCTGTTCACTGTTCCTTACTTCCCTTCATCATTACTTCATTACTTCTTTGCCTCCCTGCTAAAATCAGGTCCACTACATCGAGGAGCCACTCATGTCCGAAGCCGCTGAAGCCAGGAACGCCATCCCGACCCGCACCGAGTCCGATTCCATGGGCAAAATCGAAGTCCCCGCCGACCGCTACTACGGCGCGCAGACCGCCCGCTCGCTCATCCACTTCGCAATCGGCAAAGACACTATGCCCCCGGAGCTCATCCGCTCCTTCGGCTTCCTAAAAAAAGCCGCCGCCCTTGTCAATCAGGACCTCGGCAAGCTGTCCGCCGAAAAAACCGCTCTCATCGTGCAGGCGGCCGACGAAGTCATCACTGGCAAGCTCGACAGCCACTTCCCTCTTCGCATCTGGCAAACCGGCAGCGGCACGCAAACCAACATGAACGTCAACGAAGTCATCTCCAACCGCGCCATCGAAATTGCCGGCGGCGTCATGGGCAGCAAAAAGCCCATCCATCCCAACGACGACGTCAACATGTCGCAATCCTCGAATGACACCTTTCCCGCCGCCATGCACATCGCCGCCGCTACGGAAACCAGGCTCTGCCTTCTACCCGCCCTGAAGAAACTTCGCGACGCTCTCGACGCCAAAGCCCAGGAATTCGCGGATATCGTCAAAATCGGCCGCACGCATCTCCAGGACGCCACTCCGCTCACGCTCGGCCAGGAATTTTCTGGCTACGTCAATCTTCTCGATCGCGACGGCGCCCGCGTCGCCATGGCTCTTGATGGGCTCTACGATCTCGCCATCGGCGGCACCGCAGTCGGCACCGGCCTCAACGCCCATCCCGAATTCGCCGAGCGCGCTGCGCGCAAAATCGCCGAGCTGACCCACTTGCCTTTCCGCTCGCATCCCAATAAATTCGCTGCGCTCAGCGCACACGATGAACTCGTCTTCGCCAGCGGTGCGCTAAAGACGCTCGCCGCCTCGCTCATGAAAATCGCCAACGACGTTCGCTGGCTCGCTTCGGGCCCGCGCTGTGGCCTCGGCGAACTCACGCTTCCGGAAAACGAGCCCGGCTCCAGCATCATGCCCGGCAAGGTTAATCCCACGCAGGCCGAAGCCCTCACCATGGTCGCCATCCAAGTCATGGGCAACGACGCCGCCATCGGCTTCGCCGGCTCGCAAGGCAATTTCGAGCTGAACGTTTTCAAGCCGGTCATGATTTTCAACTACCTCCACTCCGTCGAACTGCTCACCGACGCCATGAGCAGCTTTGTGGACCACTGTGTCTCCGGCATCGAAGCCAATCGCGAGACTATTGATCGCTACGTCCACAATTCCCTGATGCTCGTCACCGCGCTTGCTCCCAAAATTGGCTACGACCAAGCCGCCCAAGTCGCCAAAGCCGCCCACAAATCCCACATCAGCCTCCGCGAAGCCGCCATCAAACTAGGCTTCGTCACCGCCGAAGAATTCGACGCCCTCGTCAAACCCGAGGACATGACCCACCCATGAGGTGAAATGAAGCCGAACGAGCTAAAAGACTTTCTTGTGGCAAATGTTGAACCGCTCGAAGACCCGAATATCGGGAAACGATACAGAGCAGCGGCCTACTTGATCGATGGAACGTATCTCCCATGTATCGTCTTTCAGAGCAGACAGGGACGCTTGGAACTCGCGCTGCGCCGCTTCAAGCAATGTCGGTGGAAGCGCGAACAGTATCGGATGGTGGTGGAGACTTTTGTCGCTGGCGGCTCTCATGTTGCTGACTACGATCTGAAAGCCGTGGAACTCTCTCGATTCGCATGGCCAATCGCGATTATGAAGACTATCCACGGTGAAACAACCATGGGCTGGACCGCGTTTGTCGCTGAAATGAAAGACAAGACGATGTACTCGTACGGCACAGACTTTCGCATGGAGTTTTTTGATCTTCCAAATGGCTACACTTACGAAGACATACTGAGAATACATAGCGGAATGGTTTATTCCGATAAACGAGGGTTGGAGAAATTTTCTTTGGAAGCGATGAGAGAAGCTCAGACCCTGAGAGAAAAGCCGTTCTTTGCGTGCTATTTGAAGGAACTATGAATGCTTGTCTGACTGACTCTGGGATGACGGGAGACCACATGCTTCGTCGAGTCATTTTGCTGTGCGTCGGAATTTTGCTTTCCGGATACTCCCTGCGTGTGCAGCAGGCGACGTACACGTTGAAGCCGACGCCGAAGACGGTGGCTTGGGGGTATTACGACGCGAAGACGCCGCCGGTGTTGCGCATCAAGTCGGGCGACACCGTCGAGATTCAGACGCTGATCACGAACAGCTCGAAGCGGCTGGAAGCGGCGGGCGTGCAGCCGGATCAGGTGGAGCGCCGTGCGCGAGGTTAACGGCAAGATGAAACGGAAAATCCGTGGTAAGGGGAGGCGTGATGCGGTTTAGATGGAAGCGTTTTGCCCTGGGACTGCTTGGGGCGTTTGTCCTGGTTCAGTTTATTCCTGTGAAGAAGACCAACCCGGCCGTCGATCCTGCGCAAACGTTGTGGGCCTCGGGCTTGGTCCCCACCGGCTTCCAAACCATCTTTCAGCGCTCCTGCAAGGATTGCCACTCGAATCTCACAACATGGCCGTGGTACAGCCACGTCGCTCCCGTGTCCTGGATGGTCACGAGCGACGTCAACGGAGGCCGGAGCCACTTCAACATCGACGAGTGGGGAAAGTACAGTTCTGAAAAGAAGCAAAGCAGATTCACGAAAATCTGCGAAGAATTGAAATCAGGCGAGATGCCTGACACAAAGTACACGCTCATCCATCGCAGCGCCGGGCTCACCGCCCAGGAGCGCACCGAGATGTGCAGTTGGGCGGAAGCAGCACGCCAAACACTCGTCCGAGCCGAAGCCGCTGGCCATCCATGAGGCTTCCGGTGAAACAAATTTCCGCTCCCAAAATCGGCTACGACGACGACATAGGGCAAGTCGCCAAGTCCACCCGCATATCCCACATCAACCTCCGCGAAGCGGCCATCAAGCTCGGCTTCGTCACCGCCGAAGAATTCGACGCCCTCGTCAAACCCGAAGATATGACGCACCCATGAAGTCCCAGCCACATAGGATGACGCGGGGTGGGTTCAGCTACGGCATCCCGCTCAGCAAAATCTGTTGGATCTTCAGTTGCGCTTGGTGAATCGATGAGCATGAAAACGTTTTGTTTATTATTTGTTCTCGTTTCGTTCGCCGCTGGTCAGCCGGCCAGCCAGTCCGTCCACGCAGCTGTCCCACCCGAACTGATCCCTCTGCAGGAGGCCGAGATACTTATCTATCTTTTGCCACAAGCAAAAGAACTCAGAAATCAAGGAATGGATGTCGGATGGGAACTCGAATCCGGCAATAGACTGGACAAGGAGAACTTCTATACGTTTTGGGTCGTTAATTCAAAGCGCCCAAACGTCGAGGGTTCTGTCACTGTCGGCTACTTCAGCGTGAATAAACACACGGCCGTAATATGGGACGATGACAATGGAAAAACGGTGAGTACAACCGAACTAGCGGGCATACAGAGGATCTTGCGCCAAGCGCATCACATCGATCAGTCGATCTTGCAAAAATTCAGTTCGCTCCGTCCCGAGATGTGACTTTTCCGCTTCGGATGACAAGGAGATATTCGTAGCCTTAGAACATTGGGAGGAAACGTGATTTGCAGAATAATTCTGATAGGCCTTGGATTTCTTCTATCAGGGAGTTGGCTCCACGCGCAACAAATGATGGCGAAAGCGACGTACACGCTAAAGCCGACGCCGAAAACGGTCGAGTGGGGCTACTACGACGCGAAGACGCCGCCGGTGTTGCGCATCAAATCTGGCGACACAGTCGAGATTCAGACGCTCATCACGAACAGCCCGGAGGGGCTCGAAAAAGCTGGCTTGCCGCCGGACCAGGTCGAGCAATCGCTGCGCGATATCACCGAGCAGGTGAAAGACAAAGGGCCGGGCGGGCACATCCTCACCGGGCCGATTTACGTCGAAGGCGCGGAAATCGGCGACGTGCTGGAAGTGAAGATTCTGGCGATCAAACTGGCGATTCCTTACGCTTACAACGCCTTCGGTCCGGGCCGCGGCTATCTGCCCGACGATTATCCTTACAGGAAAATGAAAATTATTCCGCTGGATGAAAAGCGCATGGTGGCGGATTTCGCGCCAGGCATCGAGATTCCGCTGCATCCTTTTTTTGGCAGCATGGGCGATGCGCCGCCGGAAAGCGCCGGCCGCTGGAACAGCGCTCCGCCGTGGATCATGGCGGGCAACATGGACAATAAGGACCTCGTCGCCGGCACCACGCTTTATATTCCCGTGCACGCGCCTGGCGCGCTCTTTGAAGTCGGCGACGGCCACGCCGGACAGGGCGACGGCGAAGTGGACATCACCGCGCTCGAAACTTCGCTCGTCGGCACGTTTCAATTCATCGTGCGCAAGGACATGCACCTGAAGTGGCCGCGCGCCGAAACACCCACCTACTACATGACCATGGGCTTCAATGACAATTTGAACGCCTGCGCCACGCTCGCCCTGCGCGAGATGATTGATTTTTTGGTGACCGAGAAACACTTGTCCCGCGACGATGCGTATATGCTGGCAAGTGTGGCGGCGGATCTGCACATCACCGAACTGGTCGACGGCAATAAAGGCGTTCACATGATGATTCCAAAATCCATCTTTGTTTCCTCCTCGGCGGGCAAAAACTGATGAAGCATCGCATATCCGTCTTGTCTGGCGTCCTGGTCGCTCTTGCCTCCGTCGCGTACGCGCAGACTCCAGGGATTGCAGGGGCACGATATATCGTGCCCTTACAACCGAGCCCGTTTGCGGAGGCTCCGCAAACCATCAGCCCGGACTGGTGCAAGAATCTCCCGCGCCCGGAATACAAGTCGCTGGAACGTGTGTTGCCGCACGAGCCGTGGTTTGAAGTCTACAAAGTCGCGCCGGGCGTATTCGCCATCTACGAGCCGCACCAAGCCGAAGAGACCATCTCGTATCTCATCGTCGGCACCAAACAAGCGCTCCTCTTCGACACCGGAATGGGCATCGCCAATATCCACACCGTTGTAAGGAATTTGACGAGCCGCCCCGTCGTCGTCCTCAATTCGCACACGCACAACGACCACGTCGGCGGCAATTCCCTCTTCTCTTTTATCTACGGCATGGACACGGCGTTCACGCGCGCGAACGCCAAAGGCTCCCGTGCGGATGCGCAAGCCGAAATCGCGCCCGGCATGATTTGCGGCGACCTGCCACGCGGCTTCAATCCCAAAACGTACGCGACGAAGCCGTGGCACGTTTCTCTCTGGGTGCATAACGGCTTCAAAATCAGCCTCGGGCACGATCACGACGTCGAAATCATCGCCACGCCTGGCCACACGCCAGACTCCATCGCGCTGCTCGACGTCGAAAACGGCCTGCTCTTCACCGGCGACACCTACTATCCCGGGCCCATCTGGCTTTTCCGCCCGGAAACGAATCTCGACGATTACGTGGCCTCGGTCAAAAAACTTGCCGCGCTCGCGCCGCAAATCAAGCTTGTCCTCGGCGCGCACAATGTTCCCGTTGCTGATCCCAGCGTTCTCCCGAAGCTGGTCGACGCCATCGAAGCTGTCCGTGCCGGCAAAGTCGAAGGCAAGCCGCTCGAGGGGGGAAAAGTTTCCTACACCACGAACGGAATCACGTTCCTTCTCCGCGCCGGGGCCGTGGGGGTAAAATGACCGTGCAAGGACTCTCCCATGCGCGCCTATCTTTCACGAATTTCCTGCCTTGCCCTCGCCGGATTTTTTCTTTTCCCTTTCGCCGCCGCGCCCTCGCAAAAAAAGCACAAGCATCACAAAAATGAAAAAGTAAAAGTGGTGAGCTATTTCGGCGGCGTCTTTCTCGTTGACGATGGCGGCATTCCCAATGGCCCATGCTTCCGCATCAACGGCCGCGTCACTTCCGGAACTTTCTTCGACCAGCTGAAGTCCTACGACAGCGGCAACGGAATTACATTTCGCGTAGGCACGGAGGAAGTCACGGAGTTCCCCGAAAAGGTCCTGCTCACTCTGCTCATTCATGATCAGCCTTGTTCCTATGGCCTTCAGCCGGTGGGCTCAGGAGTCTATCTGACCCGGGAAGTAATGAGCTCGCTGCGTCTTTCGCTGTATTGGAAACACGGGGTGGATTTGCTCCCCGCCAAAAAGAGAACCTTGGTGCGTTTCTCCGTCAACCCCTACGATACCTATACGGATACAACCGCGACGGACTTGCCGCGGCGCTATCTTTGGTCCTACGAATTTGAGATTCCGAGCGCGGGCGTCCCGCTCACGGACAGCCTCGTGTTGATTTTTCGCACCCCTGACGGCCACATGGCCGCCCGCGTCTCGGCACGGCTGTAATGTTTCTCTTCGAAAGATTTGGCGCAGACTAATATATGAAATTAGTTCTATCAGCCCATCGAGCTGATTTTTTCCGGCTCGATCTTATAAAGGACGCGGACTTCGCCGGGCTGGCGGAAAGGATAAACAGGCTTGCCCAGATATTTCTGTGAAAGCTTGTTGATATGGTCGTCCGCGCCGTTCTGCGTGATTTCGACGACGCGCCCGCGAATTTCGAGATAACGATAGGGATTGGCAGGATCCTGCAACGAAATGGAAACGCGGGGATCGCGCCGGATGTTTTTGTCTTTCACGCGCCCGAGTGCGGAATTAAACCGCACGTGCTTGCCGTCATAATCGACCCACACCGGCGTGACTTGCGGGCTACCGTCCTTCATAAGCGTGCCAAGATTTCCAAACGCCGGCTTTTCCAAAAGATCCGCGTATTTTTCCGGAATAATTTCCGCCATGTCCGCCTCCAGACAATTCTTTCTTTTGCCGCCGAACAGCAAACTCTACCACGCAACCAGCATGCCGTGCAGATTTACGCACCGCCGGGAATTGCGGCGCAGCATCTGTTAGCTCAGGCAAACTGTATTTCCGGTGCGCGGCCAAGCGAAATCAACGGCGCGCCGGTAAGCTTCTGCAGCTCCTCGATGCTCCATCCCGGCGCAATCTCGCGAAGCATCAATCCTTCCGCCTTCACGTCGATAACCGCCAGATCCGTGACGATTGTATCGACGCAGGCCAGCCCCGTCAGCGGATAGGTGCATTGCCGCACGACTTTTGGCGCACCTTCCCGGGTGGTGTGCTCCATGCACACAATCAACTTCTTCGCGCCCGCAGCGATGTCCATGGCGCCGCCGATGCCACCGGGACTTTTTGCGCCGGGGATTTTCCAGTTGGCGAGGTCGCCCTTTTCTGAAACCTGGAATCCGCCAAGCACGGCGACGTCCAGGTGGCCGCCGCGCGTCATGAGGTGGGCATCCGCTTGGTGAAAAAAGAAGCTCCCGGCATCAACGTGACGGGCACCTTCATGGCGTCCACCAGGTCGTAGTCTTCTTCTCCCGGCCGCGCCCGCCGACCCATGCCAAGAATTCCGTTCTCGCTGTGAAAATAGACCTCGACATTTTTCGGCAGGTAATCCGAGATGAGATTTGGGATTCCCCAGCCGAGATTCACGTACGCGCCATCGGGCAGCTCCAGCGCGGCCCGCTGCGCGATTTGTTCCCGGGTCAGCCGCCGTTTATCAGACATAGCGGATTCCCTTCGCTTGCACGATGCGGTGCACAAAAATTGCCGGCGTCACCACGTTTTCCGGCTTGATCGAACCCACCGGCACGATTTCCTCGACTTCGACGATCGTGGTCCTTGCGGCCATGGCCATGATCGGATTGAAATTCCGCGCCGCCAGCCGGTACGTCAAATTGCCGAGCTCATCCGCCTTGTCCGCTTTTATGAAAGCGTACTCCGCGTGAATGGGCATCTCGAGGATGCAGTGCTTTCCCTCGAGGACGCGTTCTTCTTTTCCCAACGCGACTTCCGTTCCTACGCCAACGGTGGTGTAAAACCCTTGCAAGCCCGCCGCGGCGGCGCGCATTCGCTCGCAGAGGATCCCTTGCGGGACCAGTTCGATGGTGACCGTTTTTTCGGCGAGCTGCTCCTGAAAATAAGTGGACTGCGGACCGGGAAACGCCGCAATGATGTGGCGGATCTGGCGGTTCTTGAAGATCAATCCGAGTTCGCCATCGCGCGTACCGCAGTTATTGCTGATGGCGATGATGTCCTTCGTGCCCTTCCGCGCCAGCGCCTGAATCAGATTGTTGGGAAAACCGGCCCCGCCGAATCCGCCGAACATGATTCGGGCGCCGTCTCGAATATCGGCCACGGCGGCATCCAGGCTCGCATAGATTTTCTTTCTCATATCTCGCCGTATCCTACCAGAGGCGGTGCAACTCTGCAGGCGGGAGTGTGCGAGAATCGCCCAAGAGCGAAAAATCCAGGCTGGCACCGCGCGGGGCGCGTCGTCTAAGATGAAGGCCAAGCCATGAAACGCGGAACTCTCATCTTGGCCGTATTGGTGCTTGCAGCAAGCGTGCTGCTCCTGCTAATCGCTTCGATTCTCCACAACGGCGTCAGTGCGCGCGCCACGCCTACGGCCCTTGAGAGGATCATGGCTCGAGAAGCGCGGCACTTGGCGATTCCTGCAAATGCTCAAGCGCTCAAGAATCCCGTGCCGGCCTCGGCAGTAAATCTTCGCGATGCCCGCCTCCATTTTGCCGACCACTGCGCGACTTGCCACGGAAACGACGGCAGCGGCGACACTATAATTGGCCGGGGCCTTTATCCGAAGCCGCCCGATTTACGCTTGGCGGAAACTCAGAAACTTTCCGATGGCGAACTCTTCTGGATCATCGAAAATGGCGTACGCTTCACGGGAATGCCGGCCTTCTTCAGCCCCGGCACGCAAAACGACAGTTGGAAGCTCGTCGATTTCATACGCCACTTACCGCAGTTGACGGAGGAGGAGCGCATGGAAATGGAAAAATACAATCCTAAGGGTCCAGACGATGGGTTGGAAGAGCAGCAGGAAGACGATTTCCTGAACGGAGCAACGCCAGCTCCGAAGCCGGAATCTCACCACCCGCATTAGAGCTACAAACTACGGAGTTGGCGGAAGGTTCGGGGAACATGGCCGCGCTCGACCTGCAGAAACGAGTGGAGTCATAATGGTGGAGACTTTCCTTTCGACCCGGTTCTCTTGCACTTGGAGATAGATATGAAACTGCGCTCTCTGGCACTGATTCTCTCCATTGCTTTTTTTGGCGTCACGGCGATGGCGCACGGCGATTTCAAACACGTCATTGGTGTGGTGGAAAAAACGAGCGCCGATTCGGTTACGGTGAAAACCGCCAGCGGCAGTGCCGTCGAGGTCAAGCTGGTGGCTGCAACTATCTTTATCATGAGAAGCGGCGGTGTGGACAAGCCCGCGAAGATTTCCGATCTGGCCGTGGGCGACCGCGTGGTCATTCACGCCAGGCTTAAGGGGAATACGCTCGAGGCCGCCGAAGTCAAGTTTTCCGCCGCTCCGGGTGCGTCGGCGAACAAACCTAAATCGTGAGCAAAGAATCTTTCGGGTTTGCCATTTCCTCATTCCTCGACGAGATGACAAGAGTGGGTCTTTAGCACCAGCCACACGTCGCGCCCTTCCACAAGAGCCAGATTCCGGACAGCTCCGGGAGTGAGGTGAACGACAAATTCCACGCCGCAATCCACGCGCGCACGAACCAGAGTGCCGCGTTTTTCCAGCGAGACAAGGCGCCCTTCGATAACATTGCGTGCGCTGAGATTTTCCGGCTTCGCGGTTGCCAGCAAAATATCTCCGGCGCGAATGGCTACACGCACGGGGTCTCCTGCCGCCGCGTGGGCCAACGGCACTTCGATTTCGCAACGGCTGTCGCCAAGCCGCACGCGCATCACGCCGTCGGCTTCGCGCATATCCACGACGTTTCCGCCGAGCAGATTCTCAAAACCGGCGGCTTGCGCCAGCCGCGCGCGCCGCGGAGCTTCGAGCACTTCCATCGGCGTTCCCTCGCTCAGCACGCGGCCGTGGTCCATGGCGATCACGCGCTCGCCCAGCGCATCCACTTCTTCACGGTTGTGCGTTACATACAAAATAGGAATGCGCCGCGCGGCGTTCCAGGCGCGCAGATCGTCGACGATGGCCGCCTTCAAGGGCGCGTCCAACCCGGTAAGAGGTTCATCGAGGAGCAAAACGCGAGGTTCCGTGACAAGAGAACGCGCGAGTGCAATCCTTTGACGCTCGCCGCCGGAGATCTCCGCCGGCTTGCGTGCGCGTAATTGGTTGACGCGAAAAAGCTTCAAGATTTCGTCCACGCGAGCGGAACGCGCAGCGCGGGGCAAGCCGTCAAGTCCGTAGGCCACGTTCTCTTCCGCGGTCAGGTGAGGAAAGAGCGCCAGCGTTTGAAAGACATAGGCGATGCGCCGCATCTGGGGCGGTAAGTTCACGCCCATTTCCGAATCGAACAGAATTTGGTCGCCCGCGGCGATGCGTCCAGCATCAGGACGACGTAATCCCGCAATGCAATCCAGCAGCGTGGATTTTCCAGCACCGGACGGGCCAAAAAGAATGGAGATGCCGGGCGGAATTTGCAACGAAACGTCGAGCACAAAACGGAGGGTGCCTGCGCGGCGTCGCTCCAGCTTCAAGCGAGCCGCGAGCGTCGCGGTGTTTACTTCGCCGCCCACGATGTCCACATACGGCGCGCGATTTGTTGGCCCACCCGACGATTGACGGCATAGACGATCGCCAACACGCTGAACGAAATCGCCAGCAGCACCAGCGCCATGCGGTTCGCCTCTGCGTAATTGAGTGATTGCACCTGATCGAAAATGGCGATGGAGACAGTCCGCGTGACACCCGCCAGGTTGCCGCCGACCATCAACACGACCCCGAATTCTCCCATGGTGTGCGCGAAGCTCAGAACTAGCGCCGTTACGAGGCCGGGGATCGAGAGAGGAAGTATGACGCGCCAAAAAGTCTTGAGGCGGCCGGCGCCAAGAATCGAAGAAGCGTCGAGCAGTTTGCGGTCCACGGATTCGAACGAAGCAATGAGAGGCTGGACGGCAAACGGAAAGCTATAAAGGACCGAAGCAAGGACCAGCCCTTCAAACGTGAACGCCAAGCCATGCCCGAACAATTCCTGCCATAATTTTCCGAGCGGGCCGCGCGGCCCCATGGCGAGAAGAACATAAAATCCCAGGACCGTCGGCGGAAGCACCAGAGGCATGGCCACGACAGCTTCCAGCAAAAACTTGCCGCGCCAATCCGAATAGGCCAGCCAATACGCTAGCGGTAAGCCAATCGCAAGAAGAATGGCGGAAACCCAGAGAGCGAGCCGGAGAGAAAGCAGCAGCGGATCCACGGTCATCTCTTCGGCTGACTATCTGGCGCCGTGATAGCGGCAGGAAATGTGAAGCCATACTTTGCGAGCGCCGCGCGCCCGGCTGCGCTCTTTACGAATTCCAGAAATGCGCGCGCCTCGTCCTTGTTTTTCTCGCCATTCATCAGAATGGCGGCTTGCTCGATGGGCGGATGCATGTCCGCGGGAATCTCCCAGCGCTGGCCTTGTCTCATCCCGGGGGAAATTGCCAACGACAGGGCCACAATCCCCGCCTGTGCGTTGCCGGACTGCACGAACTGGGCCGCCTGGGATATATTTTCCCCGTATACCAATTTGGGTTTCACCTGCTCGTAGATCCCTGCCCGTTGCAGTGCCGCCACCGCCGCGCGGCCGTACGGAGCATGACTGGGGTTAGCGATCGAAATCCTTTGCACGCGCGAGTCCAGCAGAGCCTTCCATCCTTGGTGCTCAACATCCACCTTCGAGTCCATGGGCACCCAGATCGCGATGCGGCCCACCGCATACTCGTAAAGCGTCCCTGGCTCGGCGAAGCCCGCTGCTTGCAGTTTTCTCGGATATTGGATGTCCGCAGAAAAAAACAGATCGAAGGGCGCGCCATTTTGTAACTGCGAGAAGAAGTTGCCGCTCGATCCGTACGTCACGTCCACTTTCGTTCCCGTCTGCTGCTCAAAATGAGTTGCAAGATCCTGCATCGCGAATTGCATGTCTGCGGCAGCAGCAATCCGTATCACGCGCTGCTGTGCATACGAATCCGCCCGGAACAGCAAGAGAAGCAGGACGGCCACAGAAAACGCGAGACACTTACCCGGTAATGTTTCTCCACGTCTCACGAGTCACCGCTCTCCTCACACGCGCAAAATCATCACTTCCGTAGACTTAATCAGCGCCGCCGCCTGTTCTCCCGGTTTCAACCTCATCTCTTTTGCGGCGTCGGCGGTGATAATGGCCGTGATGTGCTGCTCGCCGATGGCCATCGTTATTTGCGCCAACAGACCGCAGTACTTCACGGAAATCACTCGGCCAATCAACTGGTTTCGGCCGCTGATTTTCCGAAAATTGCCGCGGCGCATCCCGATATCACCACGCTGCAGCTTTTTCGGAATCATGCGGTCGATCTCGCTCTCCGGCACGCGGTGGTGTCCGCCGGGCGTCTTGACCGTCTTGATTTTCCCTCCGTAGATCCACTGCTTCAGCGTCGGGTAGCTAATTCCCAAAATTCGGGACGCTTCTCTCGGTGGCAACAAAGCGGCTCGGCGCACTAAACTCTCCTCAATCCGGAATTCCGATTCCCCCTGGATTGAAACGACAGTATAATACGATTCTAGCCGTTTTTAGGCGTATTTTTCTGCGGACAACTGGAGAGCGATGCAGGATGGTCGGCTGCCATCCTACTAGATTCTTGATTGGGACGACGGTGGTCCCGGGGCGTGGCCGCTAATTTCGCAGTGGTTTGCCCGTTTTCAGCGTATGCGCGATGCGTTCCTGCGTTTTCTTTTCGCCGCAGAGCGAAACGAAAGCCTCGCGCTCGAGGTCCAGCACGTATTGCTCGCTGACGAGCTGCGGCGAAGTGAGCGGCCCGCCGGCCAAGATGTTCGCGAGTTTGCGGCCGACGTGCGCGTCATAGTCCGTGATGTATCCGCCGCGCTGCATCATGTAAATCGCCAGCTTGGCGCCCGTTGAAAACTGTTCGCCGAGCACTTTGATCTGCGTGGTCGCCGCGCCTTCCTGCCAGCCCGCCGCGGGCGGCTTGTAACCGCCGCGCACCAACGCGAGCGCCGCTTCTTTCGCGTCGCCAACCAGCCGGTCGCGATTCATCGAGACGCCATCCTCGCGGCGCAAGAATCCCAAACCGCGGCATTCTTCCGCGCTCGTGCCCACTTTCGCCATGGCCATCGTTTCGAACACCGGCTTCATCGCGTGAAACAAATCCAAATCCTCGCCGTCCGCCGCGTGTTCGTTCGCGCGGATGAGCATTTCCTTCGTTCCGCCGCCGCCGGGAATCAAACCGACCCCGGTTTCCACCAGCCCAATGTACGCTTCCGCCGCTGCCTGAATCTTCGCGTGCGTGCAAGCTGATTTCGCATCCTCCGCCAAGCGCCATCCCTTGCGGAGCGGCGATCACCGGCTTCGGCGCATATTTCAGTGCCAAGATTTATATTTTGAAATTGCTTCACGGCCATGTGCAACTCGTCCCACTCCTGCTCCTGCGCCGCGACCAACATGAGCATCAAGTTGGCGCCCACAGAAAAATTCACGGCCTGATTGGCGATGACCATGGCGTCGAAATCCGCGTCGCAGGCGCTTCAGCCCCTTGTGCAGCATGGCGATTAAGTCCGCGCCGATGGCGTTCATCTTGGCGTGAAATTCGCAGCACACGACGCCGTCCCCGAGATCGATCAGGCTTGCGCCGGAATTGCGCTCGATTTCGCGGCCAGCTTCCTTCTGCGCCTTTAAAAGGATGACGCCAACAGGCGTTTCGACCGGCTTTGCCGCGCCGCTGGACACGTCGAAAACCGTCGTTTTGCCCTTCTCCGATTCGTAAAATCCCTTTCTTCCGCTTGCCAATACTTTTTCGACCAGCGGCGGCAGCGCGCGCCCTTCTTTCTGGATTTGCGCCGCGAAAGCTTTCACGCCGATGGCGTCCATCATTTCGAATGGACCCATCTCCCAAGCAAATCCCCACTGCATGGCATGATCCACATCCACGACGCTTTCGGAAATTTCGGGAACGCGGCGCGCGGCGTACAAGCACATCTCCGACAGCCCGCCCCAGATAAACTGCTGGGCTTTGTCGCCTTTTTGCCCCTCAAGCAACGGCCCGACCAGCGATCTCAGCCGCTCTCGCGTATCCTCAATCGCTTTGCCCATTTCGAGCGACGCGAATTTCGCCTTCTGCCGCGGCCGGTACTCCATCGTGTTCAGGTCCAGCGTCAGAATTTCTTTTTCGCCTTCGCCTTTCACTTTTTTGTAAAAGCCCTGGCCGGTCTTGTCGCCGAGCCATCCTCGCCGGGCCATTTCTTCAATCACGGCGGGCACTTTGTACATTTCGTGCGACTCGTCGTTCGGCGCGGTCTCGTAAATGTTTTTCACCACGTGCACCAGCACGTCCAGCCCCACGAGATCGGCCGTTCGAAACGTGGCCGACTTCGGCCAACCCACTGCCGGTCCCGTGCACGCATCCACCTCTTCGATCGTCATTCCCAGCTTCGCCATGAGCCGGATCGCATTCAGCATTGAAAAGGTTCCGATACGGTTGGCGATGAAATTCGGCGTATCCTTTGCAATCACGACGCCTTTGCCCAGACGGCGGTCGCAAAATTCCCCGAGCGTTTCGATCACTTGGGGCAACGTTTTCGGCCCGGGAATCACTTCCACGAGTTTCATGTAGCGCGGCGGATTGAAAAAGTGCGTGCCGGCCCAGTGCTGCTGAAACTCTTCGCTCATGGATTCCGCGATCAAGTGCACCGGCAAACCGGAGGTGTTGGTCGTAACAATCGCGCCAGGCTTGCGGAATTGCGCCACGCGCGAGAGCAAACTCCTTTTGATCTCGAGATTTTCCGCGACGACTTCGATGATCCAATCGGCCTCTGCGCAACGCCCCAAGTCGTCCTCAAAATTTCCGATGGATACTTTTTCCGCCAGCGCCGGCGCAAAAAATGCCGCAGGCTTTGATTTTTTTGCCGCCTCGAGCCCGGCACGGACAATTTTGTTGCGCTCCGTGGCCGGCGCATCGGCATTCAGGCCCGGCGGAACGATATCCAGCAAAATGCACGGCAGTCCGGCGTTCGCCAGATGCGCCGCGATTCGCGAACCCATGGTCCCCGCGCCCAACACTGCTGCCTTCTCGATTCGACGATTCATGGCTTGCCTTTTCCGGAAATGGAGGCGATGGGACAGGTTACAAAACCGCCACTCCCCGGTCAAACGAACTCTGGCCCCGCCGCATGGCCCGCGTTACAGTAAAATGAGGATGAGCCCTCGCAAAGTGAAAGACCCTCTCGGCTGGCTGCAATCCGCCAGGGAAAAACTCCGCTCGCTGGCCCAATCCGAAGAAAACAAACCCGCCGAGCGTCCGCGCGTCGGCCTCGCCCTGGCCGGCGGTTTCGCCCGAGGCATCGCGCATGTCGGTGTTTTGCGCATTCTGCGCGAAGCCGGCATCCCCATCGACGTGGTCGCCGGCACGAGCGTTGGCGCGCTCATCGGAGCGGCGTATTGCGCGGGAACCCCGCTAGAGGAAATGGAGCGCATCGGCGCCACCACCACCTTCGCCGACTTCGGCCGCTGGACGCCCTCGTGGCTCGGCCTCGCTACCAATCAGCGCCTCGAAAAATTCCTCGCCCGCTTCACACCCGTGAATACATTCGAGGAGATGTCCACTCCTCTGGCAATCGCCGCGACGGATATCGCCGCGGGCGTCTCCGTCTACTACACGCGCGGGCCTGTTGCTCTGCCGCTGCGAGCCTCCTGCGCCTATCCCGGTCTTTTCGTGCCCATTCAATTTGAGGGACGCACATTGGTCGATGGATTCTTGACCGCGCCCGTTCCCTTGGAAGGCGCGCTGCTTCTCGGTGCGGACATCGTCATCGCCGTCTATCTGGAAGCGGGCAACCTCGAGCAGCCCCGCACTTTCACGGACGTGCTCAGCCGCTCGTTCAACATCCTGCAGCGCCACTCCGATCTCGCCTGGCGCCAGCAAGCTGACGCCATCATCGAGCCGGACGTAACTCCCTTCGTCTGGGACGACTTCACGAAAACTCCGGAGATGGTCGCCGCGGGAGAAGCCGCCGCCCTCGCCGCTCTGCCGCAAATTCGCGCCGCCATCAACGGCGAAAAACGCGATTCCGCCGCGTAGCACCATTATTGCCGGCCTGTTTTGTAGCAGTGCAAGCGTCTCCTGCGAGCTACGCTCGCGTCACTCTTACGTGGACCGGTTCGCCTCCGCCTTTGCCGCGCTTCGTAAGCCACGCGCCCAAGCCTTCTGCAAAGCGTTCCGGCGTCAAGCGGAAGCTGGCCTCGACTGCGCCTTCAGACACAGGCAGCGTATCGTCAAAATCGGCGGAATTCGTGAAATTCCGCATGCAGAATTGGTCGAGCCAATCGAGCGGGCAGGCGCGGCTCTGGCCGCAAATCACAATTTCCACGTGGAATTTTTGTGCGTACACGCCGCCATCATAACATCGCGGCGGCCGTATTTTTGGCAGGAATAAAAGCTGGCTACGAAATGCGCGGCCGCTTGACGCTGTGTGCCATACCCATGCGCTCGAGCGTCCAGATAAAGTACCAGCCGATATCGGTTTGCCACCAGCGCAGGCCCAGGCGAGCCGAACCGGCGTGCGAATGATGGTTCGCGTGCCAGTTTTCTCCCCACGCCGCTATTTGGAAAGGACCCAGCCACCACACGTTCATGCTGGAGTCGTGCCCGCCCTCTTTGGATTGCCCCAAATGCGTCAGGCTGTTAACGAAGCACTGCATGTGCAGCGTATAGACCAGCCGAATGGCGCCCAGCCAGAAAAAACCCATCCACCCGAGGCCCAGAATCAGCCCGGAAAAAATCGAAAGAACAATGACGGGAGTTTCCAGCTTGCCCCACGCTGTGTACATGCCGCGGGTCAATTCCGGAGCCCATCGCTTCTTGTCCGCGGGCTGCGTTTGATAAAGCCAGCGCAAGTGCGCCCACCAGAATCCGCCCTGCTTGGGGCTCGATATGTCTTCCGGCGTGTCCGTAGCGGAATGATGCAGCCGGTGGTAAGCGACCCAGCTCGCGGGATGGCCCGAGCCATTGAACACTGCCCAAAAAATCAGCACTTGTTCGATAAATTTGTTCGTCTTCAGGGTCTTGTGCGCCAACATACGGTGATAGCAGACCGTCGTGCCCAGCCCTCCGAAGGCGATGAACAAGATCGCCAGGCCCAGAACCTTCCAGCTAGGCAGCGGAAACAGGATCAATCCCACGACCGCAAGCACATGAACTAGGACGAGATAGGCGAAGACCCCTTCCTTACCGTGCACGGGCTTCCAAAATGGGCGTTCCCACGGCCGTGCTTCTTGTGTGGCGGCTAATTCCATGATCTCTCCGTCGATCTGCTTTGTTGAGTGCTTGAATGCCTGGAATGACGGTCCTGCTAGGCAATCACAACCATATCATTGCTGCAGCGAGGTTAGCGTATCTCTGATCAGAAAGGGACGCTAAATGTGTAATAGTTTTGTCGCCGGTTCGGGAATCTATCAGTGGCATCCCTTCCCGCGCCCGTGTGTGACTTTCCATCCCGGTTGGAGTTATCTTTAGCGCATGCGTCGGGCTCAGTTTCAAGCAAGGAGGACCTTATGTTTGAGGATGCTCAAGAACAGAAAACAACGGGTTCCACTCGGCTCTGGATCGGCATCTTTGTGGTCGTTGCGGTAGCGGGTCTGGGAATCTTGTACTACTGGATCTCAAAAGGCTCTGCGAAAAGCCCCGCGCCGGTTTCGGCCTCCGCTTCGGCGGCCGCTCCAACCAAACCCGACCCTGTTAAGGACCTGAAGATTCAACGCGCGACCATGCAGAAGGATGCCCTTGGCGCTACCGCCGTCTGGCTGGTCACCATTGAAAACAATTCCCCTTCGTACGCATACAGTGACATCAAGTATGAGACCGACTACATGGGCGCGGACAACAAGGCCCTGGTCGTCAACAAGGGCACCATCACAATCAATCTGCCCCCTGACGCGGAACAGAATGCCGAGATTCGCGACACGGCTTACCCCACCGGCACGGCTTGGTACAACTTCAAGATCACTGGCGCGAAGGCGACCGCCCAATAGTCCGAACTCGCCAACGCAGAGTCCACTCGCACGCGGCCGCACGCAAATGCCAAGCGGCTTCCTGACGGATGGAACTCTACGGCATATAGCTAGGCAGAACACAGAGGGCGGGAGCAGTTTTCGCTCAAGTCCTGGCAATGCGAGGAAATTGCATCTACCGCTGCAGATCTCGCAGCGCGTCATTCAGTTCCGCCAGATCAGAGTCCAGCCGGTAAAACCCTGGCTGCCAATGTCCGTTGGTCTCTTCGGCGGCGAAGCTAAGTACGGCAAAATCGCTCGCGCTGGTCTGTCCGGCACCGAGGCTTGGAAAGTCTTCCCCAAAGAACGTAGCAGGATGCTTGCTGACCACCCGTTCGCATTCCGTCACGGAAAGCACCGCACGTAACATCCCCTGATTTTTCGTGTGTGGTTGGCAAAAGTAGAGGTTTGGCATACTCGCGTATCATCGGCATCCCGGCAGAAAACTTGAATAGTACGAAGGTTTTTTTCAGGGGTAATAATTACTCGTATTTCCGGCCCGCCAACTCGCCCGCCTACTTTCTCCCTTGTTTTCGCCTCATTCTGCACACCTTTTGGCTCTGGGGGCGGCCCAAGTCGAGTTACAATCGCGCGACTGCGATCCGGGGTGCATCCGTGCAAGACGACCGACGCCGAACTCCCAGGTATGCTTTCGCCGCAACGGTCGAACTGATTCTCAAGGGTTCGCAAAACGGCATCTCCGCCAAGGTAACGGAGTTAAGTCTTTATGGCTGCTACGTGCAAATGCCCGATCCGTTCGAGAAAGGCACGCAAATCGTGCTCAAAGTCTACTCGAATGGAAAATACTTTGAAGCGCAAGGCCTCGTGGTCTATACACATCCAACCCAAGGCATCGGCGTGAATTTTCAAAATGTGAATCCACATTATTTAATGGTTTTGAAACAGTGGCTCATCGAGGCGGCACACATGAAATTCGGAAAAAAGGACTAAGCGCGGCCTGGAAGGGTCGCCATTCCCCAAGAATCATCTGATTTGCGGCAAGCAGGTATCAGGAGCGGGCCATGAAATTCGCAAAAATTGTGTTTTGGATTGCCGGCGTATGGGGCTTACTCGTCATCACCCCTCTCTATTTCATGTTCGATCTCATCGGCCGCAAGGATCCGCCTGTGATCACGCATCCCGGCTTCTTTTATGGATTCGTCGGATGCGCCCTCGCCTGGCAAATCGCCTTCTGCTTTATCGCCACGAATCCCGTTCGCTTTCGTCCCCTGATGATTCCCTCCATCCTGGAAAAAGCCACCTACGCCATCGCTGTCTTCTCTCTGGTCACGCAAGGCCGCATGCATCATTCCGACCTCGTCTTCGCCGCCACCGATTCCCTTCTCGGCCTTCTTTTCATCGTCGCTTATTTCAGAACTCCGCCTCAATGAATCGTACGTACCAGCTAAGTTCCGCCCAACCCCAAGCATGATTCCATCATCACCAACGAAAAAATCGGCACCAACCAGTGGATGTCGCGTTTCAATGAGGGAGCGAGTGCATGAGAGAGTAAAAGATCGCCTGTGGCCACGGCTTGGGGGTGCGATCTTCGTAGACCAATCCGTTCTGCAGCAGAAGGTAATGTAGACTCATAAAGAAAAAGATAGCCGGCCACTTGACATCCTGCCAGGTGAAATAGACGATTCCAGAAAGGCATGGCGCGGTCACGCTTGCGGTGCACACGTGAGGCGCGAGGCCATTGAACTTCGCGAACATCTTTTGGGCCGAGAGTATTTCGCTCGAGTAGCCGTCAGCGGAGTAGTAGTCAGGGAACACTTTCACGCCTGGCTCACCCACGGGTCCACGATCGGAGCCCTCGCCGCCGGTCCATTCGGTGAACACCACGGGCAGATCGGTGGGCATCGCTGGCACGAGCTGATCGACGATGTAGGCCGGCCAGTAAGCATTTTGCGCATAGAGGCTCATCCCCGCGGCGCGCATGGCGTCCACGTTTGCCTGGATTTGTGAGACTTGATAGGCGCCGTCGTCAAATACAAAGGAAACCGGGCGTTGTGGATCGACGCTCTTCGCGGTTGCCGCAGTCGCCGCATAGTAGGCCGCCGAATTCAAATTCCTGCCACTGCCCGTGAACCACATAATCACCGAGGCGCGGTTCATATCGCGCTCGATCATCGATTTAACCATGCCTTGAGCGATCTGGATGACGCCAGGATCTGCGAAGATGGCCCAAGCAGGGATCTCCTCGGAAATCAACAACCCGATTTCGTCCGCTTTTTGCGCTACGCGTGCGTCCGGCGGGTAATGGATGGTGCGGACAAAGTTCGCGTCGAGCGCTTTGATGGCCCGCAAGTCCGAATCAATCGTGGCGTCGGAGGCGACAAGATCGTTACTGCCATACAAATCATGACGGCTGATGCCGCGCAGAAAGACGCGCTGGTTGTTAAGGTAGAAAAGGTTTCCGCGGATCTCGAATTTTCGGAGTCCAACACGATCGTAGGTGCCATCGACTACTCCCGAATCGTCATACAAGGTGACCAATACATCGTAAAGATGCGGGTTTGATGGCGACCACAGATTCGGCGATGAGATGGAAATGGAGCAGGAAAGCTCATTATTCGCATCTGCCAAGGCCAGACATATCCCTTTATTCACGCCGCCGTCCTCGATGACGGCTGTCGCAACAAGGGCCTGCGCCGGAGCTCCCAACGGCCGGACACGGATATGGACAGTTGCCGTACTCAGGTCGGTATTGAAGGTCGTCTGTGCGAAGGCGTCAGTGATGACCGCGTGGTCTGATGTAACCAGGGAAACATTGCGCACGATTCCAGGGTTCCAAACCCAGGCGATAGGAAATTCATAGGCGAGCGCACCGAACTGGGGAACAAACAAATCGGTCGGGCCACCGGGCACGGTGGTGCTGGTCAATCGGTCATCGATCAAGACGGTCAACTGATTGCTGCCGTTGTAATTCAGAACGGTCGAGACATCAATGCGCGTGTCCTGCAAAGCGACCAATGTTCCCACCTGGGTCCCATTTAGCAGGACCACAGCCGTATGCACGATACCCTCGAAATGCAGATACGCAACCAGGGGCCGGCTGCTGAGGCTCAGGGAGAACGTGCGGCTCCAAGTAGTAATTCCACCGACTGCGGGAATTGATGCGGGTACGGTCACGGTGGTCGTGCCATTGGGCCCTTGCACAGTCCAGGCTCCGTTCAGGGACAATTCAGAGCGAGCGGACGGCAGGTGCGTTACCGCGTTCGCCCAAGCGGCTAGCGGAGCGGCTGTCAGTAGGAGAGCGAAGCCGGCAGCCTTCATTACAACCTGAGGAGAGCGAGTACGGGTACTTCGACCAAGACAAGCGAACTTTGACCACTCCATGGCTCTCTCTTCCAAAGACTGGGGGGCCGGATTGTGTCGGTGCTTTTTCGCGGCCCGCGACTGTTTTGCGGTCGTATATTACCAGCAAGGTGCCCCGCCGTTCGGGAAAGATTTGTGGGCGCAACTCCCAGACTCCGCAAAGAGATGTTAAAACTTCCTGGCCTGTGGGACACCCTAAACTCGCCGAAACGATTTTGAATTTGTTTTTTCTTGTCGGGGTGCCCCTCCCTTTCGTTCTTGGTTTTGAAAGGGTGGGGGGCTGTCCCGTAGCTACGCGCACCTTTAAATTCTTGGCAGACTCTTGGAGCCTTGTTACACTCGCCGCACTGGCGGCTCTAACCATCGCGGAGGATCCCAAGCCATGCCCCTAAAGTCCAAGCTCTTCGCGGGGGATCCCGCGCTCCAGGCATGTCTCACAAAGGATTCCGCCCATATCACGTTGCACGCCCGAGGCCACCATGTTTCGAAGATTCAAACTGCCATCTTCATATTGGAAGAGGTTTCCGTCGCGCCTGCAGAGCTTCGATCCCAAACCTATGGCCCATCCACAGCCGCCGCGATCCTAGCCTATAAGAGGCGTCGAAACATCGTCAATCGAGCCTATCAAACGCACGCGGATAATATTGTCGGCAAGATGACCATCGCGGAGTTGGATCGCGAGATGGTCATCGCGGAGAGATGCCCGCCGGTAGCGCTCAACCCCTTGAGCCATCCAGCCTGTTCATAGAGGCAAGTAGGAGCATAGACGCGTGAACATTCAGGACTCGCACCTTGTACTCACGGTCGTTGACAGCGGCGCCAAAGCAGATGTATTGATCAACCCGGTGGGCAACATCATCTGCCACCTCACGCAGGGTTTCAATTCGTCTACTTACCCTCTCGGCCAGGGTAATGCTATTACGGCTGGCGCTCACTTGCCTGTGGTGCCGGGGCCCGGTGAATCTGTCAGCGCCTGGAATTTCGGATTCGTCCAGATTGGACGAATTATCAACCCTGCGTTCACTGGTATCTTCTACGCCGGACGGATCAGGCGCGAGGGATCCATCACCGTCAATCCCAGCGTGCCGCCTGGCCTTGCCAGTCCGATTCTTTACGACGCTACCGGATCTCCGCCCGACCCGTGGTTTGAAACGCCAAACCCCTCCTTCACCCCGCCAAATATCAACGCAGGTTGGGGAGATCATCCGAGCCTCAAGGTCCCGCTCAAACTCCGCAACTCAGGGCGCAGCAATGTCGATAACTTTCTTTTTCAGCTCATTCTAGACCGTGAATTTTGGACCATCTTTACCGCCACCGACCCGCCTGGCAAGATCCACTACATCGCGCACTTTCACTGGCAGGTTCGCTACGATCTCGAATTGATGTGGCGCAACGGGAATGCCGCGCTCCGCCGCAACAAATCCTTCCACAAGGTGCTGGAGGCGAAGGTGATGGGCGCGCCCACCGATCCAGCCCTCCGTACTTTGCTCGCCAATCCTTCGGGTGATCGCGCGAACAAGCTCTTCGGCCACTCCATCACCCAGTCCTTTTTGGGTCCTCGCGGACCCAACCGCACAGAAAACGACAATTGGTTCGCCACCGTCCCCTACGACTTCTGGGGCTAGCGCGCTCACGATGGATGCGATGGAATTGTGGCGCTGTAATTTTCCACGTTTAGATCACGGGAGACGGGCATCAGATCATCGGGGACAGATGCGACGTCCCCCGCATCGTGCACCCCAGGCTCGGAATGTTTTTCTAGGACGCCACAAGTTCCTCAGCTTATTCCACCTCCTCGTTGGCAATCGTCGCTCTTGTCGACCTGGCCAAAAAAGCAGCGCACCGTTTCGAGCCTCATCCAATTTGCAGGAACCGCCGTACATAGGAAAGAGGCCAGGCAATGCATGGCGCTGCGCCCCGCGGCGGGCAGCTTTGGCAAGCCGGCTTTCGGGCTGCTCTCGTTTTTTTGCTTGACGGCGGCCCGCAATGGGAGGATATCTGAAATACCACAGCCCCGGATTGAGGGACGGGGTATCACGTCGGCTGCGCTCGCGCGGCCTAGCCCTCCCACAACCCTAGGAGTAAAACTAATCAGCACCCGAATCACGATGGCAGACATGTATTCGGGCCTGTGCGGATTCCAAGTGCGGTTTGGAATCGCGGAAATTTTCTGTTCGAACGGAATCCGGGAAGACGCATGCCAAGGTCGTTCAGGTTTTGCCGCTCGCGAAAGTTTCATAATCCTGAATCACCTTCTGTAAGCACACCGCGTCTAACCTGGACTGGGTAAGCTTGCGGGAAGCCACATGAGGTTCTGAGTGCATCACAGAAACGAGAGCGCGGCGCGGCGATTGCAAGCGCTGTCCACAAAAGAGTTTTTTGATCTTCACGGCGGGCAATCCGCCGGAAGGGCAGCAGTAGACTCAAAATCACACGGAGGTCGGAGATAGAAATGACAAAGATAAATAAATTCCTGATTACTGGCGCGGCGGTGGCGGGCTTGCTCGCGGGAACCGGCGCGGCCATTCAGGCTTCGAACCTGCTCACCGGGGCAAAGGCTTCGGCCACGACCCAGAGCAGCGACAAGAAGGCTGAAAAGACGGTGAAGGAAAAGCACGCCTGTAAGGGCCAGAATTCCTGTAAGGGCAAGGGCGGTTGCAAGTCGAGCGACAACGGTTGCAAAGGCAAGAACTCTTGCAAGGGCAAAGGCGGCTGCGCGACCGACGGCTCGAAGATGCCGGATTGATCAGAGCCTTCGGAAAGTCACTTATCCTCTAGAGCTTTACCACTGACGGGGGGGCCGGTGGTGTTTACTGGCCCTTTCGTCCTGACGTTTACCGATTTTCCCCGGAGAAATGAATGCCAGCCAATCGCTTTAATGGATTTACGGATTACGGCATCGGCATCGGCCTGCGCGTGCCGCATTACCAACACATTTTGACGCGCAAGCCGGTGGTCGATTGGTTTGAGATCATTTCGGAGAATTTCATGGTCGATGGCGGCCGGCCGCTGCACGTCCTCGACCAGATTCTCGAGCAATACCGCGTCGTGCAGCACGGCGTCTCGATGTATTTCGGCTCGGCGGAAAAGCCGAATCGCGAGCACCTGCGCCGGCTTGAAGGATCTGGTGAAGCGCACGAAAACGCCGTGGCTGACCGATCATCTTTGCTGGGGCAGCGTCGACGGACGCTACACGCACGATCTGCTGCCGATGCCGTACACGTTCGAGGCGGCGCGAATCACCGCGCAAAAAATCCGCGAGGTGCGCGATTTTCTGGAGGTTCCCATCGCGGTCGAAAACGTCAGCAGCTACGCCGAGTTTCACGTTTCGGAAATGACCGAGTGGGAATTTCTGAACGAAGTCGTCGAGCGCGCCGACTGCGGCATCCTGCTCGACGTGAACAACATTTATGTCTCGTCGCGGAACCACAACTTCAATCCGTTCGACTACCTGAACAGCGTTCCCGCGGAGCGCGTCGCGCAGATTCACATCGCCGGGCACTCGAAATATCGAAAATACATTCTCGATACGCACGACCATCCGGTGATCGATCCGGTCTGGAAACTCTACGAGCGCGCCATCCAGCGCGCGGGCCAACCGCGACGCTGCTCGAATGGGACGACAGCATTCCCTCGTTCGAGGAAGTTCACGATGAAGCGCTCAAAGCCAATAAATTTCTTGCGGCGCACCGTGCTCGCGAAGGCGGTATGAAACTCTCGCAGCTGCAGCGCACGCATGGCGCGCGCGGTGATGCAGCCGCTCACTCCTTCCGATCGCATGCAGCGCCGCGCTCCCGGCGGCGGCTCGATGAAGGTACGCTGCGCGACTTTATCAAGCCAAACGACCGGCTCACTTCCTTCGAGCGGCTGGAAATCTACAATCGCCACTATTGGTTCCGCGTGCTCTCCGCGTTTTAGCGAGGATTTCCCGGGCTTGCGCGCCGTGCTCGGCGAAAAGCGCTTCGACGCGATGGCCAAGGCTTATCTGGTCGCGAATCCCTTCGCGTTCGTTTACGCTGCGCAATCTGGGCTCGCGGCTCGAAACGTGGCTGCGGAAAAATCCCAAGTGGGCTGGAAAAAATAAAATACTTGCGCTGGATATCACGCGGCTGGAATGGGCGGACATCGAAGCGTTCGACGGGAAGGCCGAGCCGACTTTGCGGCCGGAGGATCTTTCGAGGACTGCCGGCGACAAGCTGAAACTGACGCTGCAGCCGTATATAAGCCTGCTGAGTTTGCGTTACCCGGTCGACGATCTTCTTCTTGAAGTTCGCAAGGAAGATGAGGACACGGATTTTGCGAGCAACACTTTTACTGAGCATCGCAAGCGCAAGCGCGTGCGCGCCGTCGCAAAACTCAAGCCCGCGCAAATCTTTTTGGCCGTCCATCGAATTGACAACTCCGTTTATTTTCGCCGGCTCGAGCCGGAAGAATTTGCGATCCTGACCGCGCTGCGGGCGGGCAAAACGCTCGGTGTAGCAGTTGGAGCCGCGCTGCGAAAAAGCGCGATCGCGCCCGATGAGCGGCCCGCACAGGTGCAGGCGTGGTTCGAGACCTGGTCCGCGCTGGGCTGGTTCTGCCGTCCGGAGAAAAAACGCGCGGCGCATTAAGTTTCATCGCAAGTCGTACTCCAAATCTCATCAAAGAATGGTGCATCGAAATCTCTCATGAACAAACTGCTGACGACTCTGCACACTTGGCACGGCAAGTTTTTCCATTTCGTCGATTATCTCCAGCACCCATTTCTGCTTTTCGTGCGGCTGTACTGGGGCATTCAACTGATGCAGAGCGGCTGGGGCAAACTGCACAATCTCGGCAGAGTGGCGGAGTATTTCACGTCGCTGGGCTTGGCGATGCCGCACCAGATGGCTCTTTTTATCGCTTGCGTGGAATTTTTTGGGGGCCTTTTTCTGGCGCTGGGTCTGCTCTCGCGCGTTACCTCCCTGGTGCTGACGATTAATTTGTTCATGGCTTACGTCCTCGGCGACCGGGAAGCGCTGCTTTCGCTTTTCTCCGATCCGGACAAATTCGCGGCGGCAGCACCCTACGTTTTCCTTGTTGCCGCGCTTATCATATTGCTTGCCGGACCCGGAATCTTTTCGCTGGACGCGCTCCTGAACAAAGTGTTCTGGAAAACCTCGTCGCAAGAGAAAACTTCCGCTTAGAGGCGGGCGCAGATCGTTTACGCGTAATTCCTGCAATTGCGATAGGATGGATTCCGGGCACACATGTTCCGGATGGAATTTACCCTTGGTCTCGGTCAACGCGCTTGGCTCACTTTCCTGGTCCTGCTCTTTTACCTTCCCTCTGCAAAGGCGGCTGATGTGACTTCGACGCTGATGATCGGCGGCTCGAGAATCGATGTGACCATCGACGAGAGCGATGCGCCTCTTCCGCAAGCGGAAGTTATGAAATGGGTGAAAAACGCGGCGGAGTCCGTCGCGACCTATTATGGGCACTTCCCTGTTCCTCATTTGACGCTCCGCGTTGTTTCGTTCGATGGAAGCGGCGTGCGGCATGGCACGACGTGGGGCAAGGATGGCGGATTGATCCGCATTTTTGCTGGGAGCAAAACACCTGCCGAATATTTTGCGGACGACTGGATGCTGACGCACGAAATGGTGCACCTGGCGTTCCCATCGCAAGCGGATGAGCACCATTGGATCGAGGAAGGTTCGGCGGTGTACGTCGAGCCGATTGCGCGGATTCGCGCGGGACATTGGACGGCGCTCGAGATGTGGCACGACCTGGTGCGCGACATGCCGAAGGGCGAGCCGAAGGCGGGCGACCAAGGGCTCGACCACACGCATACCTGGGGACGCACGTACTGGGGCGGTGCGCTGTTTTGTTTTGTGTCGGACGTGGAGATCCGTGAGCAGACGAAGAATAAAATGGGATTGGAAGACGCGCTGCGCGGCGTGCTCGATGCGGGCGGAGATATTCGCGAGGATTGGGATTTGGAAAAAGCGCTGAAAATTGGAGACCAGGCGGTCGGACTGGATGTTTTGGAGAAATTGTATGCGGAGTGGAAAGACAAGCCGGTGCAAGTGGATCTGCCAGCGATGTGGAAGGAATTGGGCGTGGAAGTTGGGCCGGATGGATCGACGGTGAAGTTGAGCAACGATGCGCCGCTGGCCGCAATTCGCCGCGCGATTGAGATGGGCACGCCGGGCGCGAAATCGAGCGGCAAGTCCACCTCGTCTGACGCAGGTGCGACGAAGAAAGGCTTGACGGCCGCGAGGCGGCCTTTTGCGGTGTTTGCCGGGCGGACCGCAAAATCGGACTGAGTTTGGTTAACGGTAATCCGGTTAACCATAACGGCCCCTCCCCCCGGGGTTTTTCGTAAGTGTTGATTCTGAGCAGTTTTAAGTAGTTTGGAATGAGCAGTTGCAGAAGTGCGGATTTCAAAGGAGTTACAGGAGACATTATCGGACTCCCGGTTTCCGGTGCGAACAGGCTGAAGGCCGACACTTGAAAGTTGAAAGGGCGGAAGAATCTAAGCCAGAGACGCTGGGAACATAGAGGCTCCGCAGAGTGATTGGAGTTGCCCGGCGGGATTGGCGACCGACTATCACAACCCATGTTACCATATACGTCAATAATCTGTCAAGAGTTTACTGAAATGCCATTCGAATCTACTGTGGAAAACCTTGGTAAAAACCGGACATCCAGAGTTACCCGAGTTCAGTGATCATGTCATCGGGTGAACATCGTCAATCCTCGGCGCGGAGGGGGAAGATACGCAGTCGTGTTCGTTCTGGTTCAATCGTGAGGAGAGCTCCTGCTTCCAACTCAGCTTGAAGGTGGCGCAGAGCTGCAATCGTTTGGGCGGCCATACGTTCGGAGCTGACATCCATGCTGCGGATTTGCACCACACTGGGCTTTCTCCCGTGCGAAATGGCGAGGATCGCGCCAAAATCGAGGTCGTGTGTTAGGAGGACGTAGTCGTTGGCCGCCGCGTGACTGAGAATCTCTTTGTCACTTGCGCTGGCATGTCCCACTTCCGACCAATGCCTGGTTTGCCACCCCGCCTCGACCAGCGAAGCTACCCAACGGGGAGACAGGTTCATGTCCACCAAGATCTTCATGCGCTGGGCAGAGTGAGTTCCCGCTCTTCTGCGCGCCATGCGGCGTAGCGCAGCGCTTGTAAAACGTCTTCGCGCTCAAGGTAGGGATAGTCGGCGAGAACTTGTTCGATGGTGCGGCCGGAGCCAATCTGACCCACAATCATGCCGACGGTGACGCGCATGCCTCGAATGCAGGGTTTTCCGCCCATGACGGCAGGATCCTGAGTGATGCGATCGAGTTGTGGCATTTTCGTCCCCTGCTAAATTGCGGTGGCTTGAGAATATCATGCTTGATAGAGTTTGGTGACAAACAGCACTGCGAATAAGTCGAGAACTTAGGAAACGTGAAAGCCCCAGCGCAAACCTGGCGTGTGGCGCGCCCGCACCCGCTGCCAAGTTTACTCGGTTGAAGGAGCCGACAACGTCATCCAGTCAGGCAATTCCCAAATGATAGGAATTATGCGATTTGAGAGTTTCATTTCCAATCGGGAAAATTCCTTGCGGACAGTAAAGCGATTATGTTGATAAAAAGCAGCGCGCAACCGAAGCTCAACAAGTTAATTGCATTAGGATGTAGGTCCCCACTAAGAAACAGATACAGTACTGTCAGCATGTTGAAAAGCAGGAACCAGACCTTTTTGCTGATCAACTGAGGGAATGGACGCATAAAGATAGATGTTACAGAGATCTCTGGCGTCTCTTACCGGAAACGCACTGGGGCAGCGTGCCACTGACGTGGGAGGAGCGTGACAAGCATTTGAGCCCGGAAGCTTCAGTCAACGGTGCCAGGGGCTTAAGGATCGTCTGGGACCTTAACCGGCGCTGAAATGTGGCTCCGCGAGTCCCGATGTGTCGGCAGATGTAAAAATCGGTGGGTCGCGAGCTCCGGTGGTCTGTTGGCGAGGCTGGTGTGCATTGCGGGGTTAAGCGACTTTGCGGGCGGATTTTTCTAGGAGTTCGTGGATTAGGGTTTGGTAGGGCTTGGATTGTTTGGCGGCAATGCGGCGGTGCTGGTGGAGAGGTTTTGTGGCGATGCGGGGAACGGAAGTGGCGAGTAGTGAGAGAAGAAAGAAAAAGCAGATCCCTCGCTTCGCTCGGGATGACAATCCTGTGGTGGCGGCAGGAGATCAGGATGCCGGGCTGAAGCCCGGCGCTACAAAGGCTCGTTGGCGAGGCAGACCTGGCGGGTAACGTAGGGGGCGAAATTGGAGGAGGCGGAGTTGAGGGCGGCGGGATTGGCGGAGTCGAAGGGGATGTGAAGGAGATAGCCAGTTTCTGTTTTGTCGAGTTTGAGGCCGCCGGCGGCATGGAGATTCGGAAGCGTGCTGATAAGTTGGAGAGGGTAGGTGCGGCCGGCGAGCCCGGCGAGAGTCAACTGAACGAGACATTTGGAGTTTTGCGCGGCGGAGGAATTGGAGCGGCCGGATTGCACTGCGAGAATTTTTAGGGAGGAGGTGCGGTCGCCGGGTTGGGGATGCGGCATGGGCGGGACGATGGCGATGCCGCCTTCGTATTCGACGGCGAGGGCGAATTGCTGCGATGCGCGGAGGGTGACGGGCGCGGTTTCTACGCGAAGGAAGCTGCCAAAATCGCGAGTTGAGAATTTGACGGGCTGGCCATCGAGGCGAACACTTTTTACGCGGGCGGCGGCAGGCAGCGACGGCGCAAGGATGGCGCTGATTGGAGAATTTCCGTCGTAGGTGAGGCGGAGGATGGTTTCGGACAGATGCTGGAGGATTTCTCCGGAGAGATGGCCGGTGCCGACGGCGTAGCGCTGGAAGCGCAAGTACGGCCAATCGGCGGGGAGGTTGGGAGCAAACGAGAGTTGCAAAGCGCCATCCGAAGCACTAGAAGGGCCGTGCGTTTCCAAACCCAGCACGCCACGCACAGCCGGCAAGATTACGCCATCGGAAGAAAACAACTGATGGGGCACGGCGAACTCGCCGGGAAGATTGCGATCTCCGTTCATCAATTCAGGAACACCGCCGGGGGAGGAGAGGCCGGTGAGTTGCGCGATGCTGCTCCAGATAGAAAAAGCGGAGAGAGGAAGTCCCTGTCGATACTGCGCCCAAGCGGCGAAGCCGCTCATGAAAGGCCAGGCGCTGCCGTTGTTGTAGCTCAATGGCTCGTAGAGTGGATCATCGTTGGAGAGCCAGCGCACTCCCCAATCGGTGGCGAGAGCGGGCCGGGAAAAAACGGCGGCGGCGGAAGCGGCTTGTTCTGCATTCAGATGATCTGAGAGAGCGAGAAGTACGCCGGGCCAAACGCCTATTAAATCCGTAGGATGGCCATCGGCGCTGATACCAAAGGTGAAAGCGTGCAGATCGGGAAGCCACCAATTTTTTTGGAGAGAATCGCGAGCCTTCGCCGCGCGGGCGGTGGCATCCTCGGCGAGCGATTGGTCTCCTTTGGCTGAGGCCATCGGGGACATTGCTTCCAGAGCGCCGACCCAAAAGCCTTCCAGATAAATGTCTTTTACAACTTTTCCGCGGAGGACGCCGACCTCGACAGCGGCGAGGCCGGCTTTGGTGTTGTCCATAAGACCGTCATCAGGAGTGACCGTCGAGAGGCAGTAGGCGTAGGCCTGCTGAATGGAGGGCCAGAATTCATCGAGGAATTTTGTGTCGCCGGTGCGGCGCCAGTATTGGCCAATGGAGTAGAGGTACATGGGGGTGCTATCGGCGTGGTAGTAGGCGTAATGAAATTTTCCGAACCAATCGAGGAGATCGACGCTCTGGGTCATTTCGTGCATGATTTTGCCGTCGGCACGCTGGCGGGCCTTTAAGAAGCGGAGAGCCTGGAGCGCGCCTTGGAGGTCGCCGGAATCCTCGAGAGCCCAGGAAGACATCATGGCGTCGCCGCCAAACCACCAGTCAAAGCCGGGGCGTTCGCCGACGCCGGAAGGACCGTAGCCGGCGATCAATCCGCAGCCATAATGCGGATGGCAGACCCAGCCGGAATCGAGAGAGAGTTTTGCCCAGAGAAAATCCTGATTGAGATTGTGATCGGGCGATTCGAAGGAGAGGGTGCGGTCGAGGAACTGGCGGAAGTGATCGACGCGTTGCTCGAAGAGCGCCGCGCTGCGAGAGAGCACGTCGTGATAGAGCGCGCTGGCCTTCGCTTCGTTTTCCATGCTGAGAGCCATCACCAACGGCGGAAGCATAGAGCGAGAGTCACCGGGCGTGAAGCGCATTCGAAGGAGCATCTCGCCAGCGGCCAGCTGATGATCGGTGACCTCACTGTAATTGCCGACTCCAGGCGAGCCGACCAAGGCTGTCGGTCCCTCGGTGGCGTCGGTGAGAGCGAGGGCCTTTTCCTGCGGTAGCCAGGAGCTGTGCTGGCCGCCGAAGCTGGCGGGCCACATGGGCTTGAAATCGGGGACGAAGGCGGCGGTGATGTCGAGCGGCTTCGCGGAATCGACTTCGAAGTAGATGACTACGGCGGGATCGTCCAGAGGCGTCCAAATGATTTCGCGGACTGTGAAGTTTGGGTGGACATAGACGAGAGTGGTGGATTCCGGGCGGGTGACAACCTGACGAAGAAGCGATTCGCCGCGAATGGGTTCCAATTGGCCTTGCTGCTGAAATTCGAGACGAAAATTGTGGAGGAGTTTGACGGGGTAAATCCAGGCTTCGAATTGGCCGTCTTGCCTGCCGAAGACGGCGGCTTTGCGCCCGGTGACATCGAAAAAGCGGAGGGGATTGGGGTTATCGCGCAAGACGGCGCCGCTTTCGGGGAGATTCGAAGCAAGCGGTTGCGCCTGGGCCAAAGTGGAATTGGCGCAAAATAAGAGCTGAGCGATAACCAGCAAGCAAATGAAAAGTTCGATGAGCCGGAGAGTGGAGGAGCGACCGTTCGTTGAGATGGATGTCCGCGCTGTTTGCACCATGCAATCCTTGAGATGGGAGGCCGAGTAGCGATCCAACCCAACGCGGGGAAGAGTCTATATCAAATCAGCGCGGTGGAAAGTGAATCCGTTGTCGAGTAGACGGAAGCGTTTGGGGGCAGCGCGAAACGAATAGACGCGCGGCCAAAACTGGCAGAGGAAGAGAAAGCGGGAATAAATCCGTCCTGCGCTCGTTTCAGCCGGCAATTTTGCGGAAGAGCATGGTGAGTGGGTCGTAAAAGCGGTCGACGACGCGCTCCTTGAGGGGGATGATGGCGTTGTCGGTGATGTGAATTTCCTCGGGGCAGACTTCGGTGCAGCATTTGGTGATGTTGCAGAGGCCGATGCCGAGTTCGTCCTTGAGCAAAGGGACGCGATCGAGGCCGTCGAGGGGGTGCATTTCCAGGCCGGCGACGCGGACGAAGAAGCGGGGACCACCAAATGTTTTCTTTGCGTCGTGCTCGCGGAGAACGTGGCAGACGTTCTGGCAGAGGAAGCATTCGATGCACTTGCGAAATTCCTGGCCGCGGTCGACATCGACCTGGAACATTTTCCAGTCCGTGCCGGGGCGGGGCTGGAAAGGGGGGATTTTCTTGTTGACGGAGTAATTCCAGGACACGTCGGTGACGAGATCCTTGATGCGGGGGAAGGTTTTCATGGGCCTGACGATGATGGGCTCGTCCTTGGGAAGATCGTCCATGCGCGTTTTGCAAGCGAGGCGAGGGCGGCCGTTGACTTCGGCGGAGCAGGAGCCGCACTTGCCGGCTTTGCAGTTCCAGCGGACGGCGAGATCGGGAGCGAGATGGCCCTGGACGTAGTGCAGGGCGTCGAGAACGACCATGCCGGGAGAGACGGGGACCTGGTAGTCAACGGTTTGACCGCCTGCCGGGCCTTCGCCGCGGAAGATTCGTAGAGTGGCTTCGGGCATCTGTCGTCTCCGGACTGCGTTCGGGGAGTTGCGTTGTCCCCGAGATTTGCTGCGAACTGCCGCCGGGCTAAAACCCGGCACCTGCACACGGCAAAAAATTACTCAGACATTGCGAGCTGCTTCAAATCTTCGGGCATTTCCTCGACGGGCGTTTCGCGGCGCGTCATTTTATCGCCATCACGGACGATGACGTTGTGCTTCTTCTCCCAGAGGGGATCGTAATTCGGGAAATCAAGGCGGCTGTGTGCACCGCGGCTTTCCGTGCGGGCGAGAGCGCTGAGCGCGACGGCTTCGGAGATGGTGAGCATGGAGTGGAGTTCGCGCGTGAGGTGCCAGCCGGGATTGAAAAGGCGGGAACCTTCGACGCCGGCTTTCGCGGCGCGAGCTTTAAGCAATTGGAGTTCAACGAGAGCTTTCTTCAGATCTTCCTCGGTGCGGAAAATTCCGACGAGGCTTTGCATGACATCCTGAAGATCGCGCTGTACGGCATAGGGGCTCTCGGAACCGGTGTTGGAAAAGGGAGCGAGCAGTTCCCTTTCAGCTTCCTCGATTTGGGAGATGGCGAGGCCGGCGGCGGAAACCTTCTTGGCGTGCGCGGCAGCGGCTTCGCCGGCGCGGCGGCCAAAGACGACTAAATCGGAAAGCGAATTTCCGCCGAGGCGATTGGCGCCATGGAGACCGGCGGCAGCTTCGCCGGCGGCGAAGAGACCGGGGACGGTGGATTGCGCGGTTTCGGCTTCGACGTGAATGCCGCCCATCACGTAATGGCAGGTGGGACCGACTTCCATGGGGCCCTTGGTGATGTCGACGTCCGCGAGCTCCTTGAACTGGTGATACATGCTGGGAAGCTTTTTCTTCACGTACTCGGCGGGCTTGTGCGAAATGTCGAGAAACGCGCCGCCATGCTCGGTGCCGCGGCCTTCTTTGACTTCGGTGTAGATGGAACGGGCGACGATGTCGCGCGTGGAAAGTTCCATGCGCTTGGGGTCGTACTTTTCCATGAAGCGCTCGCCGAGTTTATTGCGCAGGATTCCGCCCTCGCCGCGGACGGCTTCGGTGACGAGAAGACCGCGCACGCCGGGAGGCCAAACCATGCCGGTGGGATGGAACTGGACAAACTCCATGCCAAGCAGCTCGGCACCGGCTTCGTAAGCCAGGGTCATGCCGTCGCCGGTACACTCCCAGGAATTGGAGGTGACGGGCCAGGATTTGCCGATGCCGCCGGTGGCGATGACGATGGACTTGGCTTTGAAAACGATGAAGCGGCCATTTTCGCGCCAGTAAGCGAAGGCACCGGCGATGCGGCCGTTTTCGGTGAGGAGGCGCGTGACAGTGCACTCCATGTAGACGTCGAAGCCGAGTTGGACGCCGCGGTCCTGGAGGGTGCGAATCATCTCGAGGCCGGTGCGGTCGCCAACGTGGCAAAGGCGCTTGTAGGTGTGGCCACCGAAAGCGCGTTGGAGAATGGCGCCGCTTTCGGTGCGGTCAAAGAGCGCGCCCCACTGCTCGAGTTCGCGAACGCGGTCGGGAGACTCCTGCGCGTGAAGCTGGGCCATGCGCCAGTTGTTGAGGAATTTGCCGCCGCGCATGGTGTCGCGGAAATGAGTCTTCCAACCGTCGGCAGAGTCGACGTTGGCCAGGGCGGCGGCGATTCCGCCTTCGGCCATGACGGTGTGAGCTTTGCCAAGGAGCGATTTGCAGACGACGCCGACGCTCGCGCCGTGAGCGAGGGATTCGATGGCGGCGCGCAACCCCGCGCCGCCGGCGCCAATAATGAGAACGTCGTGCTCGCGAGTCTCGTAGCTAGTCGTCACAGGAGCCTCAAATCATGGAATACACCGGCGGCGACCATGCGGATGTAAAAGTCGGTAAAGCCGACGGTGATGAGACTGGTCCAGGCAAGGAACATGTGGTGATTATTGAAAAAACTGATGCCACGCCAGGCGGCAAAACGGGACTTGCCGAAGGAAGCGCAGGAGAAGCAATCGAGTTTTCCACCGGCGAGATGGCGAAGAGAGTGGCAGGAAAAAGTGTAGAGCGAAAGCAGGATGATGTTGACGCTCATGATGATGGTGCCGACGCCGATGCCGAAGTGGCCGTTCCAGTCGTAGGCGACGATGGCGTCGTACCAGAGAAAGGCAATGAAGACGACCGCGAGGTAGAAAAAGTAACGGTGGAGATTCTGGAGAATGAAGGGAAACTTCGTCTCACCGGTATATTTGCGTTTGGAAGGTTCACCGACGGAGCAGGACGGCGGATCGAGAAAAAAAGCGCGGTAATAGGCTTTGCGGTAGTAGTAGCAAGTGCCGCGAAAAGCGAGAGGGCCTCCGAGGATGAGCAGGGCGGGAGAGAAAGGCCACCAATGATGCTGAGGATCGATGAGCGGGGAATAGAAAGGCGAAAGGTATGGTCCCCATTCGTAGAAGGCGCCTTCAAAAGCGCGGAGCGTGGCGTAAATGCCAAAACCGCCGAGAAGAATGATTACGGGCAGGAGTTCGACCCACCAGGCGTCGCGACGGAGAGTGCTTCCGAGCCGCGATTCGGGCAAGACGGTAGGCGAGCCAGCCATCTAGTGACCTCCAGGGTGACGATGGGTGGAGCAAAGACACAAATGTTTCAGAAGGATTATATCGAAGACTCGGCGGAAGGGCCAATCTATAGAATGGTTTCTATCTCGGAGTCCAGTGAGACTTGGGTGGCGAGGACGGTGTTGATGGAGAATTTTTCACCGGAGGAGACGGAGAAGTGGAAGAAGCGACTGATGTGATAGTCCTCGTCGAAGGAGGAGAAGAGGCGCTCGGTTTCTGCTTGGGAGAGTTGGAAAGCGGAAAGGGCCACGGGCTTGCCGAAATCTCCGGCAACGGAAAGGTAACGATCCACGAGTTGGCGAAGAGTCATGGAATTGATCGGTGAGCAGAGATAATTTTAGATGGGGATTTTAACACAGAGGCCACAGAGGACATGGATCTTAGAAGGGGCATCCAAGGATGACGGCCAGCAGGGGCACGGTTTGGTAGTGTCCTAATTTGGGCCTGGGTTTTCTGGACTCAACGATCCTACGCTGAGCCGCTTCCCAAAAATGTGCCGTGTGCCAGTAAGCGCGAGCTTTCTCCACAGCATAATTCTCAAAAGCGGGAGCAGGGCTCCCGCACTCCAAATCAGGACAGCACCCACAGTTTGCGTGGTTTGTTAGGGGCATGGAGGATTGGTAAGATGAATTGCGGACTTAAGACGAAAGGGAGGAAAGAAAAATGAGTATTACAGTGGGACAGACGGCGCCGGATTTTACGCTGCCAAATCAGGAAAAGAAAGACGTGAAGCTCTCGGATTTCGCCGGGAAAAAGAATGTTGTGCTGGTGTTCTATCCGCTGGACTGGAGCCCGACTTGCACGGAAGAGCATGCGTGCTTGGTCAACGGCATGAAGTCGTTTGACACGCTGGACGCGGAAGTTTTGGGCGTGAGCGTAGACAGCGTGTGGTCGCACAAGGCTTACGCGGAGAAGATGGGGATCAAGTATTCGCTCTTGGCGGATTTTCAGCCGCGGGGGGCGATGAGCGCGAAGTATGGCGTGTTCCTTGCGGATAAGGGGATCACGGGGCGGTCGATTGTGATCATCAATAAGGCGGGGAAAGTGGCGTGGGCGAAGGATTATGACATTCCGGTGGTGCCGGATGTGAAGGAAGTGGCGGCGGCGCTGTCGCAGGTGAAGGCGGCGACGGCGTAAGGAGAATGAGGTAAAGGAAATAAAGAAAGTAAAGGACGTAAAGGAAAAAGATCAGCGGGCCTCGTTTCGGCGGGGTCCGCTTTGTTATTTTTGGGATGGAGAAGGACCTGCCGAGATTGGGCGGCTGGCCTGGATGGGGCGCAGCATGGTGCGCCCCTACAACTCTACAGGCGAACTTGGCGCAGGGACAACTGAAGGACAGGGACTGCGAGGCATTTCGAGCCCGACATAGCTTCGGGAAAAACGCAGTTTAGTGATTCGCGGGCTGGGCAGCGGCTAAAGAGCGGACGAAGAGGACGAGTTGCCAGCGTTGCTCTTCGGTCAGGCGCTTTTCGAAAGAGGGCATGGGCTTTCTGCCTTGGGTGATTTGGTAGAAGATTTCGCCGTCGGTGACGTCGTGCATGCGCTTGGCATCGGCGAGGCTCGCTGGCGAGGGATAGTAGGAGGCAGCATCGGGGCCGTCACCTTTTCCGGTTTTGCCATGGCAGTTGACACATTTATCGAAATAAATGGCGCGAGCGGCGGCGAGGGCGGCTGGGGAGGATGGGATGGGATTTTTGCGAAGTTTGGCTGCTTCGGGGATTTTCCATTGCCGGCTTTGGTAGATAGCGAGGGCGACGGAGATGCCAATGAGGACAAGGAGAGCGGCGAAGAGCAGTTTGCGGAGGCGGAGAGAGCGTTGCGAGCTGGGGGCGGTGGACAAGAAGAAATTTTCGCATACGGAGTTGGAAGACTGAAGAAAGAAATGTTTCGTGTGACACAGAGCGCCCAGAGGTCAAAGAGAAGCCAGAACAGGAAACACGCAAGAGAACGAATCAGCAAAAATAAGGAAGTGGAGATTGGAACGAAATTACTGGCCGCGAAAGATGAGCCAAAGGAGTTCGGCGTTGAAGAAGAGGATGGCGGCGGCGACGATCCACGCGATGACGACGGTGAGACGAGAGTTGGTGAACTCGCCCATTTTGCGACGGTCGCTGGTGAATTGGATGAGCGGGATGACCGCGAAGGGCAACTGAAAACTCAGGATTACCTGGCTGAGGATGAGCAAGGGAGTGACTTGGCCCTCGCCGGCGATGCCGATAACGAGGGCGGCGGGAACAAGGGCGAGCGAGCGAGTGATGAGGCGGCGGAGCCAAGGCTTGAGACGAATTTGTAGAAAGCCTTCCATGACAATCTGGCCAGCGAGAGTGCCGGTGAGGGTGGAGTTCTGGCCGGAGGCGAGTAGAGCGCAAGCGAAGACCGTGCTGGCGAGGCTGACGCCGAGGACGGGGCTCAGTAATTTGTAGGCATCGGCGATTTCGGCGACGTCATGGAGGCCGCGGGTGTGAAAAGCGGCGGCGCCGAGGATAAGAATGGCGGCGTTAATGAAGAGAGCGAAGCCGAGAGCGAGAGTGGAATCGAAAATGGCGTAGCGTATGGCCTCGCGGCGGTCGCGGGTGGAGGAACCGAAGGCGCGAGTCTGGACGATGCTGGAATGGAGATAAAGATTGTGCGGCATGACGGTGGCGCCGAGGATGCCAATGGCGATGTACAGCATTTCGCGATTGTGGAGGATTTCGGCGGAGGGGATGAGGCCGACGACGGCGGCGCGCCAGATCGGATGAGAGAAAAAGATTTCGTAGGCAAAGCAAGCGCCGATGGTGGCGATGAGAGTGACGACGAAAGCTTCGATGATGCGGAAGCCGCGGCCTTGGAGGGCGAGGACGATCAGGACGTCGAGGCCGGTGATAATCACGCCAGCGAGAAGGGGCAAGCCGAAAAGAAGCTGGAGAGCAACGGCGGAGCCGAGAACCTCGGCGAGGTCGCAGGCGGCGATGGCGATTTCGCAGACGATCCAGAGGACGATGGAAGCACGGCGGGAATAATGCTCGCGGCAGGCCTGGGCCAGATCGCGGCCGGTGGCGATGCCGAGCTTCGCGGAAAGCGCCTGGAGAAACATGGCCATGAGGTTGCTGAGAAGAATGACGCTGAGAAGGGTGTAGCCGAATTTCGAGCCGCCGCCGATGTCGGTGGCCCAGTTGCCGGGGTCCATATAGCCGACGGCAACGAGATAGCCGGGACCGGCAAAAGCGAGCATTTTGCGAATCCAGGAAGCCGAGTGAGAGATGGGAATAGTGCGATGAGCCTCGGGCAGAGAAGGCAAGCTCTCACGGCGGGGCTTGGTCGAGGCCGAGGAAGGAGCGGAAGCAGAATCGGCGCCGGCGGCGGATTCGGTTTCGAGTTGGGGAGGAAATGACGGCGACATGGTTCTTTAAAAGTGATACTTCGTAACTGAATTTTTGTTAACTAGGGTAAATATCTATACTAAACTAGACTTAATGAAAGCAGTTGTCAATAGGACTCACACGGATTGTTCCGTAAGAGAGAGTGCCGCGAGGGAACGCGAAAGTGCGGCCGAGCGGAAGAGGAAAGGCTGTGATACCTTCGGAGAAGCCGTGAAACGGGCGGAAGACTAAGGGGAGAAAACGATGGAAGAGCAGCGGCCAGTACCCGGGCAAGTGCAGATTAAAGCGGACGAGAAGGAATTGCAGGGGCAGTACAGCAATCTGGTGATGCTGCATCACACTTTGGAAGAGTTCACGCTGAATTTTATTTACATATTTCCGAATGGCGCGCAGGGGAAGCTGCTGAGCAGCGTGATCGTGAGCCCGGGACACGCGAAGCGCATCATGAGAGCCTTGGGAGAGAACATCTCGCGTTATGAGGCGCAGTTCGGGCCGATCAAGGAAACTCCGGAGGGCGGAGTACCTCCGACGCCGAATGTGGGGTTTGTGCAGTAGAGCCGGGATTCGAGGGTGTGATTAGCGGGTAGAAGAACCGGCGGGTGCATGATCTGTATTTCCATCCACAAATCGAAGAATTCGCTCCGAGGACGACGGGGAGTCTCTCTAATTAATTAGTCCTCAATCAGGTGGATCGACTGCCGGCCCTGGACATTCGTTGCGGTTTGCCGGCGGCCGCTTGGCCAAGAAACCTCGATCTCGTCGACCTTCGTTGCCGGGCCCAGGCCAAAATGCAACGCATCGGCATGCTGGGACAGGTAGGATCCCTGGCTGCCAGCGGCCTGCAAGTAAGTATGATCTCCGGCGCGCACTCGCACCAAAGCGCCGATGCCTTGCCGATTGCTTTTAGTTCCTTGCAGGCTCACTTTGATCCAATTTCGTTTTTCCGCACCGTCGGCACGAAGGAGTATCAAAGGCCCTCGATTGCAAGAGATGGCCAGGTCCAGATCGCCGTCATTATCGAAATCCGCGGCGGCAAGTCCTCTAGCGTTCAACGGCCGATCGAGTTCCGGCGCGATGCTTGAGAGCACATTCTGATAATCCGTTCCCCCGTAGTGAAACAAGAAGGGTTTTTGCGGAACCAACAGTTTGGATTCCTCCGGATTTTCTAGGGTGTTTCCGTTGACCACGACGAGGTCCTGCAGGCCGTCGTTATCGTAATCGAAGAACGTGCAGCCCCATCCGACCATGGGAAGAGAAATGTAAGCGAGATTGGCCAGTTCGGCGGCGTCGGCGAAACTGAGCTGGTGCATTTCGGCGTACAGGTTCTGATATAACGAATCGCCCAGTGAAAGCCAGTGAGCGACAAACAAATCGAGGTCGCCATCGCCATCGAAGTCAGCGACGGCGAGGCCCATGGTTCCTTTGTTTTCCGCGGTCAATGTCTGAGCGCTGCGATCGGAAAATCGGCCGCCCTTCTCATTCAAATAAAAGCGGTTCATGCTGAGATCGTTTCCGACATAGAGATCCGGCCTGCCGTCCAGATTGAAATCGGCCGCGGTGACCGTGAGACTACGGCCATCCGCATCGGCGACACCCGCGCGGCGAGTGACGTCAGTGAAAGTTCCGTCGTGATTGTTGCGCAACAGGCGGTTCGGCTGCGGATGGAAGGAACGCGGGTTTAAGGAAGCGGGTACAACCACGCCGTACTGGCTTTCCACGGCGAAGTGAAGCTGCGAAATGTTTGAGGGATAATCGACATAATGCAAGACGTAGAGGTCCAGCCATCCATCGCCATCGAAGTCCACCCAGATGGCGCCGCTGCTCCACAGGGGATCGTGAACACCGCTTTCTCGCGTGACATCTCGAAAGCGGCCTGAGCCTTCGTTGTGATAGAGCTTGCATCCGCCAACTCCGGTGACAAAAAGATCGAGCAGGCCATCGTTATCGTAGTCGCCCCAATACGCGCCCATTCCGAAATGCACAAGTTCAAGACCTGCACTTTCCGTAACGTCGGTGAACGTGCCATTGCCGTTGTTGTGATAGAGGCGGTTTCCGGGTCCCTCCAGATGTCCTGACCCAAACGCACCGGCCTGGTTAACGACATAGAGATCGGGAAAGCCATCGTTGTCAAAATCGCCCCAGGCAAGTCCGGAACCCATGTCCTCGGGAAGCAACCTGCTTCGCGGGCCAACCGAGTGGACAAAATCGATTCCCGCCTGCTTTGTGACGTCCTTGAAGACCAGACCGTCATGGGCGAGGCCCGCACTCGATTTCGGCGACTCTTTGGGAGTTTGTTTGCAGCCAGCGGCGGCCGCGAGCGGGGCGGCCATCAGCCAGCGCAGACACTCCCGGCGTGTCATCATCGCGAGCTTGGGCCGCTTCGCGCGCCGTCCGCAGGGGCTGCAACTCGCGCAGTTTTTTTGGCGGCCTCCAGCGGGATCTCAATGCTGGATTGGGAGATCTCGACAATGGGAATCTGAGGGCCATTGCCGTTGGGAAAGAGCTGCGCCTGTGTTTGCGCATTGAACTTGCGATAAAGCAATCGAACGCTGCACCGCAGCGGGCCTACCACGTTCCGCGAAACGGGGAAGCTGAATTCGGCCGTGTCGCTGCCGCCGGGCATTAGCGCTCTCTTGTCTCGCGCACCAACCACGTCCCACAACGCATGAGTAAAGACGGGCTGGCCATTTTTGTCGAGCAAATAGGCGCGGTATTCAACCGTTTTGCCTTGAACGTTTCCGTCCGGGCCGAGCGTGCCAGCGGAATAGACCGTCTGCCCGCGGGCATCGGTGGCCTGGAATTCCAGCCAAACTTCGATGACGTCAAGAGGGCCCGTTGGGAACTGGTGGCCGATTTTAAAATTGGTTAGCAGAACGCGGATGTTGGCAGGGCGGCCGGGCATTAGCGGCCCTTCCGCCTCCAAGTGCAAGGGCACAATGGAACCGCTGGGCCAGACTTTGGCGATTTCCGGAATTACCGTCTGGCCGGCAAGCCACTCGTTCACCAGTTCGATCTGCCTTTTAGCGCCGGGCAGATTGAGCATCGCTGGAACATAGTTGTTCGAAGCCAGAATGCGATGATCGTGGATGAATCCTTTTGCATTGCGCGCTGGATCATCGGCCGCAACTTCATGCATGTGGCAATCCTGACAGTCCAGATTCCGGCGCGGATCGGTGTGCCAAGGTCCATTTTTCCAATCGTCGTATTGATCCTGGAGTTGCACGAAACCCCAGCCGTTTTCTTCCTTATTGATGTACTGCTTGTGGCAAGTGCCGCAGAATTCCGCCGTTTGGGATGGTTTCACATTGTAGTCAAGTTTGTGCTGCTCGGGATGCAGGCGAATCAACAGGTCAGAGATTCTGCGCAAGACCGGGCTCGCCGAGGCCTCAA
The DNA here is from genome assembly GCA_963824515.1 of uncultured Acidobacteriota bacterium. GTDB lineage: Bacteria > Acidobacteriota > Terriglobia > Acidiferrales > UBA7541 > Acidiferrum. The sequence goes on along the minus strand of CAWGPN010000006.1, from coordinate 212,724 downwards.
AGAGATATGGGTCGGGAGGCCGGACAGCATAATTCGCGTTTCCCCGAGTTTCGGTTTCGCGCAACGAATGACAGAAGACGCAGGAGCTTCCTTCCGCGCCGCGGGCTTCCGTATGCGCCAGAATATCTTCGCCAGCAGCAAGTGGAACGGGTTCATGACATCCAGCGCAATAGCGAGGGGAATTTGGGCCGCGGTCATGAATGTAATTCGCTTTGATGGCCTGGTAGAAAGGATCGCTGGCGGAATAATGATGGGCGCCTGGAACCCACTCGTCGTAAATGGTGCTGTGGCAGCCCGAACTCCCGCACGAGGCGGAGCCCAAAAGGAGCTTTGCCGGGATGACGTTTCCGGTGGTGGTGCGCGCGTTCGACGGGCCGAACTTGCCCCTCACCGGCGTCCCTTCGCGGCGGGAAAATCCAATCACCGTTGCTCCAGCGACGAACACGAGCGTCCACACCATGACCGGTCGCAGCACCGCAGCGTAGCGTGCGCGGGGAAACCGGCTTTTTGCGAGTCCGTACAGAATGTGAAATAACCCCACGGCTCCCACCGCGATACCTGCCACGAGGTGGAAATAGTGCATCCGGTAAGGCACAAACACTCCCCAGATACCCTTGCCCACCAGCCAGAGTCCGCTTGCGCACAAAGCCAACCATCCCAGGCCGGACCATAGACCGGGACTCCACCACGGCGTCGGATTTTCGCGGCGTGCTTCCCGGCCATGATTCCAGAAAATCCAGGTGAGCGGGACGACGGCGACCAAGCCGACAAAAATGTGGAGCAAAAGAATCCATTGAGAGAATACTCCGTGGCGCACCAACCAGGGCAAAAGTCCGCTTAATGCGAGAAATAGAAAAACTCCCGACATTCTTCTCAGACGAGTAATGTTCTCGGAGTTTTCGGTCATGCTTCCCCCCTTGTGGCGGTGCATTCGGCCCTGTAATCACGGAAACTTGCGTGACCCTAGGTTGCGGGTGTTGCCAAGGATAGTGCCAAAGTTACGGAGGTCTGTGACCGCCGTCACGAAAAAGGACATGCTGTGTGAATTTCTTGCCCGCATCTAGTAGAAAAGCATTACGTTTCCGGCGACATCAGAGACGGAAAGGTGATTCGGACATCGCGCGTAAGTCAGCGGGTTGAATCAGTGAGTTGTAGATGTTCCCGTGTTATACCAATGCGGAGGACGTCTGTTGTGAGACGGCGATGGCGTGATAAACTATTTGCCTGCGTTTAGGAAGGGCCTGTAGCTCAGGTGGCTAGAGCGCGCCCCTGATAAGGGCGAGGTCGGTGGTTCAAGTCCACCCAGGCCCACCATTCCTCCTGTTTTTGCCCGTTCGAAGATCATGTCGAAGGGCTTTCTGTAAGTGGGATAAACACTTACCGCGTCCACGGCGCAGTTCGATAGCACCATTCTCAGCAATTTCGCCTTTTCCTGCGGAGTCTGCGTAACGTACAGAGAATGCGCCTTATTCGCGAGTTCTAAAATGCGAACGCGGTCGAGCGCTCGCTCGGGATTTTCCGCCTGCTCGAGCTCCCGCAAGCGATGCCAAAAGCGCCTGTTCTTCCTCCTGCCACTCGGCGGACTTCGCCTCCCAAAATTCCTCGGTGATTTTTCCGTCCAGGCGATCCACGTAAGCCTGCTCCAGCCGTTTGCGGAGTAGGGCCAGCCGCTGCTCGATTCGTTCGGCCTGCGCTTCCTAAGCGTTTCCTCGTGGGCTTTATCGGTGAGCAAGGACTCTTCAAGCTGCGCCAGAATGTCATCCGGGATGTGGATCGCTTGCAAGACCTGGCCGAGCCGTTCGGCCATCGCTTCTTCGCGGAAATAGGGCAGATCGCATTTGCCGCGATAGCCTGTGCAGCGGTAATAGGTGTACTTCTGCTTCTTGAATTCGGCGGTCACGGCGCAATTGTCATAAGCGCAGCGGAGCAAGCCGGAAAACGCGAACTCGTGCTATCTGTTTCCGGGGCCGCGCTTTGCCGCTGAGCACGTCGCTGCACGCGGAGAATATTTCAGGGCTCACAAGGGGAGGATGCGTGCCCGCATAGCTCTTGCCTTCCCATTCGTATGTGCCGATGTAGAAGGGATTCTTCAGCAGCTTTTCAATGTGCCACTTCGAGAGAACCTTGCCATATTCGGCTTTGAGAAACAGACGCAAGGTGGCAAGCGAATACGAGCCGGTCGCATATAGCTCGAACATTCGCTGTGCGATCGGAGCGTTGTCGGGATCAACCTCGATAGTGCGCAGCAACTTGTTGTTCCGGTAGCCGAGCGGCGGCCGGCTAGGATAAATGCCTTGCGCCGCTTTTTCGCGCATGCCCTTGCGCACTTCATCGCGCAGGTTTTCGATGTAGTTTCGGGCGATGACAAGCTGAATGCCATGCACGAGCTTCGCCTGTGACTTCGAGTCCTTGCTGATGATCTGGCCTTCCTTGGGCAGGTGAATTTCCACGTCGAGGTCTTCGAGCGTCACGCAATCGCGGAAGTTGCGATACAGCCGGTCCGTCTTTTCGACCAGCACAATGCGGCACGTCTTGTGGTCGCTGAAGAAACCGCACCATCTCGCCGAATTGCTTTCGTCCTGTCGTCTTGGCTGTCTCTACGTCTACGAATTCGCGCAGGATGTTGAACTCGTGGCTCTGTGCGTATTCCCGGAGAAATTTCAATTGTGCGGGGATGGAATAGCCTTCGCGCTCCTGATCCTTGCTCGACACTCTTGCGTACAAGACGGCTTGTCTCATGCGGCACTCTGCCGGCGTGCGTTGGCAGCGCACGCGTGCCGCTCACCTTGCGCCGATTCGGTCTGCGTGTCAACGGGCGTCGCAGGAGTGCCGTTCCGGTCCCATCCGTCGAGCAGGAGAAAAAATGCGCGCAAGGCAAGCAGGTCATCGGGAGTGAGTTGCTTCCCTCCTGTGGTCCCTTGGGCTGCTTGGAAATGAGACAAATCTGTACTTTCGGCGGTAGAGCACATGGCTGTCTGGAATTCCGAGGAAGAGTGGAGGGATGACTTGGCGGAGTGCCCCTCTATCTATACTAATGGGCAAGAAGTCGGGAAAACCTGTCAAAGAAAAAATACGCGCGCGATTTCACAAATATTTTTGGTTTCGTTTTCTCCCTTCCGACACGCGGACGAGACACCTGGCGCATTCAAAAGAAATTTGGGCGGGAGCGACCCGGTGAGCACGTTTGGGCGGCAAAACCGCACAAACACCGGGGTCGCTCCCGCCCAAATCGAGGTTTTCGTCCGGGTGAACGAAACGCCTGTCTTTAGGGGTGAACACTGCGTGCGTTCCTGTGTTCACCGCAGTTTGCGCATCAGAACGCGAAGGGTGTCTTTCGACCAGAACACTGCCTGTGTTTCAGTGTTCTGCCACGCTGAACCACAAGGAAGCGCTAGCTTCGGACGGCCCACTAATCACGGCCGGCCGCAGGAGGGGAAAAATCATCGGTGGCTACGAGTGTTTCCTGCAGAAAGCGCGCAACACTCTTTTCTTGATCAAGGCCCATTCCGCGGAAAATTCTGGGGCTAAAAACTAGAAGCCCGCCGTACCCGCAAACGAAACCGATGGTAAGTGCAGGATGCGCCGCATACGAAAGCGCAGCGATTAGAACGAGGATGAACAATCCGAAAAACCCGAGCAGGCAAATTGCAACCTTAGCCGTTTGCTCCAGATCGAACTGGCCCTTCACTCGGGTTCCGGTCCCTTCTGGCTCGAACTCCCCCGTGAGAACAGGTGGGAGAGTGTTGCGATTGCGATAAACGCGCTGGATTAGGCGAAACCGTTTTCCATCGACTTCTCCCAGAAACGGCTTTGATCCCTTATATCCAGAAAAGCCAAACATCGTCGGCTTTTCGACATCAATCGACCTGCTCAGCCGGAGCGCACATTCTTCAGGACTGAAGTCAGAATACAGAGCGAGCGGCGTAGGTGGAGGGAAGAACCTCATTTCTTCGATATTGTAGAACGTCTGACGCACTTGGTCCCACTCGGCAATAGTGCGTTTGAACAAAAGCGCACTCTTTCCCAATTCAGCGACAAAGGCGACGTCAGGTCAAAGAGCCAATTCGTCGGTAATTCTGATGTCTCCAATGTGCGGAATCACTGACGGGATCTGACCCGGCGGAAGGGTTCTAAGATCGTCAACCAGGGCCCACCATTTACTTTCAGCAGGTTACCGGGTGTTGTCCCAAAAACCTCAACCCACAATCCAACCCACATTTCACTGCACCAACTGCGAACCCACTCCCAAGGCCGTCAGATATTCGCCCTGTGCCGCCCGTGTTTCATCGCCGTCGTCCTGCGTATACAGGTCGAGCGTCGTCTGAATCTTCGCGTGACGCAGGATGCCCTGCACAGTCTTGGGCTCGACCTTCGCTTTGTTCACCAGCCAGTTGCTCAGTGAGTGGCGAAGATTGTGAAGTCCAAACCTTTGACCGTCCTCGATACGTACTCCGGTCTTCTTTGCCGCCGGCCTTAGGTGATCGGCGACGAAAATAGACGCGGATAGGGGAAGACGCCCGCGCGCTTTGACTGAGGGGAATACGAAGTCCTCGTCCTTTGCGTAGGGGCTTTGTTTCCGCCACGAGCGCAGATGAGCGGCTAGGACCAGATGCAGCGGAACATATCCGTCCGATGCCTCCGTTTTGGTCGCGCCATCTTTACCTTGCGCCCATCGCTTTGAAATCCGAATCCTTCCCTCATCCCACAGCACATCTCTCCAGCGCAGCGCCAGCATCTCCGAAGCACGGAGCGCCGTGGCGGCGCAGGTGAGCACCAACGTGAAGTGAAGAAGTGAGGGGAGGACCTTCAGAATCGCAAGCGTTTGCGCGGGCGTGATGACGATGGCCTTGTAGTCGGTCTTTGAGCGGGTCTCCACATGCAGGACCGGGTTCTTCTGGACATCCTCGTGTAGGATGCCAACCTTGTAGATGCGACTCATGACACCCCGCATCTTCGCAATCGTCGTCCATGCAAGACCGTCCATCTCGCGGAGCGACTTGAACCACCGCTGAATATCGAGCGGTTTGATGTCTTCCGCAATTTCGTTTCCGAAACGCGGAACGAGGTATGCCCGCACGATATGCTCCACGTGACTGATGGTGTTCGCCGATTTCGGGCGCACTGAATCCGCCCCGAAATCGGCCTTGAGATAATGCTCCGCAAGAAAGTGGAATGAAGCACGGCCAGGGGCGGCAGTGTCGTTGATTCGAATTCCGAGTCCGAGGCGGTCCGCCTCACGCCATGCGTCCTTATCTTTCGGAAATTGCCGGACAAGTCCGATGGGCGTGACGTTCTCGACCCTTCTGCCGCCTGGATTCGTGATCCTGTACCGCAGCACCCAGGTTTCTCCTTCCTTGCGTCGTACTTTTTTTAGTGATCCTCGCTGATAAGCCATAACTCCTCGCTTTCAGCGGGGACTGCCAGATCTGATCGTACACGGTTTTGGTGGTTTTGGAATCGGAGTCTCGCTCCGCACAATGGAGGCCGCGAGTTCCGAGAGCCGAAATACCCAGATCTTGCGCTTGCTCCCAGTGCCGAGCGCGTAGGCTCCGGTGATGCCCCTGCGGGCGAGCTCCAGTAGGTAGCGACGCTTGACGCAGAGAAACTGCGCCGCCTCGTCGGCCGAGACAAACGCCTCGGGCGTCACGGGCACTTGCCTCGACTCTGCGGCAGCGATAACCGTTGCAGGAGCGGAAAAGGCTCCGGCACTATCTCCCGTTTCTCCCCCTGTGGCCGCTTCCAACAGCATGGTAATGGCTGACTTCTCTCGCTCGCTTGTACGGGATGCTAGAACGCGAGTTGGCGGGGGTTGCTGCAAACTTCTCGGGAGAGCCAGGGACATCGGAGGCTGCGAATCCACTGCAAGGCGCGGGGCATGCTGTCTTGGGGACGCTGTGTTCTCGCGCGCACCGAATTGGGTTGGACGGGACTTCATCTTTGTTAGACGGCCTTCGCAAGAACGTCTCCTTTAGCTTTTCCAATGTTGTGGTTGTTTGCGTGTTGGTCTGCCCAGCGTCTGAAGTCGTCGTCCTTGCGGAAGAGCAGCTTCAGGGCTTCGGTGATCACGTAAGACGGCGAAGCATCGATGAACTCAGCATAGAGCTCAAGCTAAGTCTTGACCGATTCTTCGACACGCGCCTGGATGCTGACTGCTTTGGGCTGTTTTGGTGGTGACTTCAAAATAGACAACGGTCTTCTCCTTTCGTTTTCATACAAAGTGTCAGACCCCACGTCTGACAAACTCTCAGGTCAACCTACGCAGTCGCGCAAAACGCGGCCCCGAAGTTCGTGTGAGGGCGGGAGCGACCCCACGGCAACCGTGACGCACCGTGCGTCAAAGGGTGGGGTCGCTCCCGCCTCAGGCGCGGTCTGGGCCGCGCACAATTTCGTTTTTCGGGACTATTTATCTGATTGATTTCCTTAATGCCGTGCTCGACCGAGGGTGAAGCAGCAGGGGAAGTTGCAGTGAAGTAGGGGGGTGAAGCGCACTTCACCGAAACTTGAGAATTTGACGGCCAGGAGTGAGGCTGCTTCGCCCTTGGCGAATAAACATGCCCACCGGAATTCAGCAACGGGCGGGAGCGACCCCACGAACTTTTTGGGGCGGCTGAAAGCCGAAAAAGTGGGGTCGCTCCAGCCCAACCCGGTGTTTTGCCTGCGTCCAAATTGATCGTCGCGCCATGCACAACCTCTTGTTCCTTGGGCACTTGTTTGATCGCCAAGGTGACCGCGAGGGTGAACGACAGGGTGAACGGGGCCTTGCGTGCACCGTTCACCTTCCCGCGCTGAGAAATAAGGATCGATGCTCATGGATAAAGTCGTGGTCCACACTATTAAGAGGCCTCGAAAATGAAAAAGCGCAATAACAATGTTAGCCGCCTAACCTACAAGAAACCGCAGCGAGCCCCTTCATCGTAAAAGTCCGCCGGCGTCCCCTACTTCCTAGGGAACATCCAGTCGGGAAAAAGTGAGAAAAAACTTTAGTCCTTCGAGGGGTGGCAGGTTGCCAGACAGAATCCCGGCCACAACCCCCTACCTATTAAAGGAACATCGAGAAGGGAAAAAGTAAGAAAAAATCTTGGTGCCAGTACATTCTTCTTGGAAGGGACAGTGGGAATTGACGTAACGAGACCACAGTGGGAGTGGGAAAGGACTCTGAAGGGACGAACGAGCGCCAGCGCGTTGGTCAGAATCGGAATTTGAGGGCGAGCTGGATCGAACGCGGGCCGCCGATTTGGTAGAGGGGGTTGAAGCCGCCATTGGCGCTGCCGGAGCTCAGGAAGTTTGCCAGAGTTTGCGTCGAGTGGCCGTCCGCGCCTCCACGAATCTCCGAATCTCGGGATACCGCTGCCACGCTCGCGCCATCTCCCCTTCATCTTCGATCTGGTCCACGAAACACGTCAGCAATCCCACATCGCGCTTCTTCCACAACAAAATACAATCCGCTGCCTCGCCGTCGCGGCCCGCGCGCGCTGCTTCCTGGTAATACCATTCGATCGATTTCGGCAGTAACAGATGAATCACCGCGCGCACGCTCGCCTTGTTAACTCCCAGACCGGCCCTATATTTTTTGGCCTCGATCCTGCCCTTTTCCCTTAGTCCGCCGAAAAACATGATTTCTCGGCGATGCAACCGTGCCCTGAACGGGCCGGTTTAGAGGAGGAGTCATGAGGAATCTTTTCATAATGGGGGCTTTGGCAGTGATGGCGCTCCCCCTGCAAGCGAAAGACAAACCCGTCTACGAAAGAGGTGTGCTGACGCAAATGCAATCGTCTTCCTGCGGCTATGCGGAGAAGGACGGCAAGACCTTGGCGGGAGAAATCCTGGGTACCGACGGCCAGCACAAGAAAACTCAGGAAGTCCTGTGCCAGGAATACACTCTTCAAACGGACCGTATCGTTTATCGTATCAGGCCCAAGGACGACAAACACCCCGCGCTTCTCCCCATTGGCGAGACGGCGGCGTTTCGCATTCACAAGGACAAGCTTCTCCTTCGCATCGTTGAGTCTGACGACAAAGAACGCCAATACGTCGTCATTTCCATGACCCCTCGAACAGACGACGCGAAGAACCAGCCCGTTTCCGCGCGCGATGTCCGCTAGAATATCCCCGCCTCGCTTCACGCCTCGATTGTGACTGAGCTAGGGCCTGCGGTTTCGGGCGAATCCCGCGGCAGGCCTTGCTCTCCTGTCCCTTCGGCCAGGAAGTTCCTACACGTCATTACCTTTCGTGCGCCAAAGAATAGGTCCGTCTTGCCCCTGCGACCCTCTTAACACACCATGGATCATGGGCGGGAAGTCCCTCGCCCACGGTCCATGGCATGACGCCCATTCTTGAAGTCCAGAATCTCCACGTCGCCTATTCCGCCCGAACAGGCGAGGTTTGTCCTGCGCTCGCAGGGGTCCATTTCAATCTCGCGGCTGGAGAAATCTTGGGCGTGCTGGGCGAGTCCGGCTCGGGCAAAAGCACCCTGGCAGCTTCCCTCCTGCGCCTTCTTCCCTCCAACGGAAAAATCCAACAAGGCAAAGTTTTATTCGAAGGCACAAATCTTTTCGAGGCTTCTCCTCAAGACCTTCGTAAGATTCGCGGCGGTCGCATCGGTCTTATACTTCAAGAGCCTTCCTCCTCCTTGCACCCAACTTTGCGGATTGGCCGACAGGTTAGGGATGTTCTGCAGGCGCATGGCTCTCTGAATCGGCGTGCCTCGCAGGAGAAGACCGAGGAACTCCTCGCGACGGTGTTTCCCTCCGACGTCGATCGTATCTCCCGCTCCTATCCGCACGAATTGAGTGGTGGGCAGCGTCAGAGAGTCCTGATCGCGCAGGCCATTGCCTGCCGGCCTAGCGTTATCATCGCCGATGAGCCAACCGCGTCGCTCGACCCAACGACGCAGCAGGAAATCCTTCAGCTTTTCCGCTACCTCGCCCGGAAGTTCGGCGCCGCGACGATCCTGATCACCCACATCCCAGCGCTACTCGCTGGCTTCTCGGATCGCATCCTCGTGCTCTACGCCGGCCGAGTCGCTGAACTTGGCCCGGCAGCGAACATTCTCTCTTCGCCGCAACATCCATACACCGAAGCGTTGTTGCAATGTCTGCCATCGCCGATCTCGGAAGAACCCAGGAATCGCCGCGCCAGCTTGCGCGTAATCCCCCGGGATCCGCCAGATCTTTCCGTGCAAGCCAAGGGCTGCGTCTTCGAGCCCCGCTGCACGGACAGAATGGAAGTTTGCAGATGCGACGAACCGCCGGCAGCCGCCGTAAGCAAGCTCCACAACGTGGCCTGCTTCAAGTTTGCCGGCTGACCGTCTTTGGGAACCAGGCCATGCAGCCACTCTTGAGGGTTGAAAATCTCGTGAAGCACTTCCCGGCGGGGAGACTTGCGCGCTCGAGAAATAATTTCGTCGCGCTTGACGGAGTTTCCCTTTCAATCGCTCCGCAGACGACTCTCGGTCTAGTCGGCGAATCCGGCTCCGGCAAAAGCACTCTCGCGCTTTGTATCGCTTGCCTCGAACCTCCAACTTCGGGAAGTATCTGGTTTGAAGATGTCGATATCGCGGCGCTCCCCGAACATCAGTGCCGCGGTGTGCGTCCGCAGATTCAGTTCGTCTTCCAGGATCCCGCTAGTTCGCTCAACCCGCGCTGGACCGCGTTGGAAATTCTCACCGAGCCATTCCTCGTGCAGCATCGTTTCACGAAACAGCAACGCGATGACAAGTCCTACGACCTTCTCGATCGCGTGGCTCTCCCGCGCAAATTAGCCCACCGCCGCGCCGGCGAACTCAGCGGCGGCCAAAAACAGCGCCTCGCCATTGCCCGCGCCCTGGCGCTTGAACCGAAGCTCATCCTCTTTGACGAAGCCCTTTCCGCGCTTGATTGCTCCGTCCAGGCTCAGATTTCGAACCTCTTGCTCGAACTGCAATGCTCTCTCGGATTGGCCTACCTCTTCATCACGCACGATTTTGCAATGGCCGCTCATCTCGCCGATCAAATCGCCGTGATGGATCGCGGGCGCATCGTCGAATCGGGTGCTTCAGAAAAGGTTTTGCGCTCGCCAAGCCACGCAGCGACCCGTGCTCTCCTCGCGGCGACGCCCGCCCTCGCCGAAACCCAAAACGTCCTGGTGGAGCTCTAATGCGTTACTTGCTGCGCAGATCGCTCCACGCCATCTTTCTCCTCTTCGGCGTTTCCCTCCTCACTTTCCTCTTCTCCGCTCTGACTCCGGGAAACTATTTCGACGAAATGCGCTTGAATCCGCAGATTGCTCCGGAAACCGTCGCCGCTCTGCGCGGGCAGTATCAATTGGACCGCCCGCTTCCCGTGCGTTATGCCCACTGGCTCATCGCCGTCGCGCACGGCGAACTTGGATTTTCCTTTGCCTACAACAGACCCGTCGGCCCACTTCTCTGGGCGCGCGCCCGCAATACTCTCTTGCTGACGATAACCGCCACTTTGCTCTCTTGGTTCCTGGCCCTTCCGCTAGGCGTATGGAGCGCCTCCAAGTTTGGCCGTGCTCCCGACCGCGCTATTTCCTGGGCCACCGCGGCGCTTCTGGTCGTACCCGATCTTGTTCTCGCTCTCGGGCTGCTCATCCTCGCGGTGCGTACCGGCTGGTTTCCGACCGGTGGCCTCGTCTCCGTCGGCTATGAGGGTTTGCCTCCTCTTCAAAAATCGCGCGATCTCGCACTCCACATGGCCCTGCCCGTTTTCGCGCTTGTCCTCGTGGCTCTTCCCATGCTCGTACGCCACGTTCGAGCCGCCGTAGCTGAAGCTTTGGAAGCCCCCTATTTACGGGCCGCCGTCGCTCACGGCATCCGCCGCCGCACACTTCTCTACCGTTACGCACTCCGCGCGGCCGCAAATCCACTCATTTCCCTTTTCGGTTTTAGTGTCGGCACGCTTTTGAGCGGCTCTCTCCTCGTGGAAGTCATCATGAGCTGGCCCGGCCTTGGCCCGCTCCTTCTCGAAGCCATTCTGGCTCGGGACCTATACGTCGTCATCGGCGGCGTTCTTCTGTCCATGGTTTTCCTGGTTGGCGGAAATCTCTTCGCGGATGCGCTTCTCTATTGGGCCGATCCCCGCATCCGCAAGGCGGCGAGCACACAATGACGCCGCGCAAGAAACTTGCGAGTTGGCTCGTCGTCCTCGTCGGGCTTCACTGCATCATCATGGCTGCAGGCTTCTTTTCGCCCTATGATCCCGTCGAGCAAGACCGCGACCGCCCCTATCTCCCTCCCATGCATCTCCACTTGCTCGATGCGCGCGGCCACTTCCATCTGCGTCCGATCTTCTATCCGCTTCGCTTGCGCCAAGGCTCTTTCGATCAATATGAAGAAAACACAGCCCAACCCGTTCCCTTGAGATTTTTCACGCGCGGCGCAAACTATCGGCTGCTCGGCTTTGTGCCCTGCCATCTGCATCTCTTCGGAGCTAAGAACGCCCGAATCTATTTCCTGGGCACGGACGCCTTTGGCCGCGATCAACTCTCCCGCCTTCTTTATGGGGGGCAGGTCTCCCTCCTCGCCGGACTCATCGGCGCAGGCGTAACCCTTCTGCTAGGCGCGTTGATCGGCTTGGCGGCCGGGTATTACGGCGGTTGGCGGGATGAACTCTTGATGCGATCCGCCGAACTCTTCCTGGCCCTCCCCTGGCTCTATCTGCTCTTCGCTTTGCGCGCCTTCTTGCCTCTCGCGGTCAGCCCTCTCGAAGCATTTCTTCTCGTGGTCATCGTGATCGGAATGGTCGGGTGGGCGCGGCCTGCCCGCATGGTCCGCGGCGTTGTGCTCAGCGTGAAAGAACGGGATTTTGTCCGCGCCGCGCGGGGCTTCGGCGCTTCCGATCTCTACGTCTTGCGCCGCCACATTCTTCCCGAAACCGCCAGCGTGCTTCTCACGCAAGCCGCCATTCTCATTCCTCAATTCGTCCTCGCGGAGATGACTTTGTCTTTTCTCGGCCTCGGCGTCCCCGAACCAACCTCCAGTTGGGGCAATCTCCTCGCCAGCCTCCAGCAATACAGTGTGCTCGTTTCTTACTGGTGGATGTACTTACCCGCCCTCGCCATTGTCCCGTTCTTTCTCGGATACCTAGGTCTCTCGAGTGCATTGCAGGAGCGCTTCGGCACGTACAAGATAGAAGAGAGGAATAGTTGGAACCCATCGTGAGAACAGAACGCCTCTTCGGCCCCGCCTGCCGCATCCTGGGCCTCCTTTTGGCTTGCGTTTCGACAATTTTTCCCGCTGCGCATCCGTTCCCGCGCCCGCAACAGGCCCATCCGAACGAAGATCTGCTTGTCATGCCCGGCGGTATTGGCCGCCCGGGCGGACGGCTCGTCGTTGCCCTCCGCGCCGAGCCAAAAACTCTAAATCCATTAACCGCCGCGGACGCCCCCTCCCGCGAAGTGATTGCCGTCATGCAAGCCGATCTCATTCACATCAATCGCGCCACGCAACTCACCGAACCTGCCCTCGCCAAGTCCTGGAAGATCTCCCCAGACGGTCTGCGCTACACGCTTACTCTCCGCAAAGGCTTGCGCTTCTCCGACGGTCATCCGCTCGACGCCGAAGATGTTCTCTTCTCGTTTCGCGTCAACCTCGACGAAAAGGTCCACGGCGCGCAGCGTGATTTGCTGACGGTCGGCGGAAAGCCCATCACCGTGCGCAAAATCGATGCGCAAACGCTCGTTTTTCAACTCGCAAAGCCCGACGGCGTCGAAGAACGCCTCTTCGACGGCGTCGCCATCTTGCCGCGCCATCTCCTCGAAAAACCTTACGAGGAAGGCAACCTCGACCAACTCTGGTCTCTTTCAACTCCCCCGAACGAATGGGCTGGCCTCGGCCCTTTTCGCCTGAAAGAGTACGTCCCCGGCCAAAAACTCGTCCTCGAACGCAATCCCTATTACTGGAAAACGGACAGCACAGGAAATCGTCTGCCCTATCTGGACGAACTCGATTTTCTCTTCGTCCCCAGCGCCGATGCACAGGTTCTGCGTTTTCAATCCGGCGAAACCGATCTCATCACGCGCCTCGGCTCTGAAAATTTCTCCGCTCTTTCCCGCCAGGAGCGCGGCTACACCATGGCCGACGCCGGCCCCGGCCTCGAATACAATTTTCTCTTCTTCAATTTGAACAACCTCGGCGAAAAATCATCTCCGGAGATGGCCCGCAAACAAAAATGGTTTCGCGACGTCAAATTCCGCCAGGCCGTTTCGGCTGCCATCGATCGCCAGGCCATTGTTCGCCTCGTCTATCAAGGCTGCGCCGCCGCGCTCTGGGGCCCCGTGACGCCAGGAGATCGTCGTTGGGTGGATGCCGCAATTCCGCATCCGGCTCGCTCTCTCGAACGCGCCCGCGCACTATTGAAAGAAGCCGGCTTCTCCTGGTCCACCGCGGCGAACGGCGATCTCACGCTGCTAGATCCCGGCGGCATCCCCGTCGAATTTTCCATCCTCACGAGCTCTTCCAACGCCGACCGCACAAAAATGGCCACTCTCATCCAGGACGATCTCAAGCAACTCGGCATTCAAGTTCAAGTCGTCACTCTCGAATTCCGCTCCCTCGTCGATCGCATCCTGCAAACCAAGGAATACGACGCCTGCATCCTGGGCCTCGCCAGTTTTGATACCGATCCCAATTCTGATCTTAACGTCTGGCTCTCGAGCAGCGGCACGCATCTCTGGAATCCGTCTCAAGCCCACCCCGCCACGCCTTGGGAAGCAGAGATCGACCGCCTGATGGAACAGCAACTTTCCACTCCCGGCTACCAGCAGCGCAAAAAACTCTACGATCGCGTCCAGGAAATTCTCGCCGAAAATCAGCCCATGATCTTTCTCGCGAGCCCTGACATTTTGGTCGGCGCAAAAAACACTCTCGGCAATATCCATCCAGCCGTGCTCGAACCCTATCTGCTCTGGAACGTCGAACAGCTCTTTTTCCGCAACGGCGCGGAGCGCGCCTCACAATGACGCCGGTGCTCGCCAATGCGGCAAGAAAATCTCCTCGCGCCTGGAGCGACGAGCGCCTCGTCAAAGAGTGCCTCTCCGGCAACGAAGAGGCATGGTCACTCCTCATTGATAAATATAAGGCGCTCATCTATTCGCTCCCCGTAAAGTACCGTCTTCCCCCGCACGAAGCTGCCGATGTTTTTCAATCGACTTGCATGGAACTCCTCAAGCGTCTGCCCGAACTCCGCGAGCCCCGCGCCCTTCCGAAATGGCTCATACAAGTCGCTCATCATCAGTGTTATCGCTGGAAGCAGGAACAGCAACGCCTCGTCAGTTGCGATGATGAGGAATCGGGCTTGCCCGTTCCCGAGACGCCCGCCATCGCCGAAACTCTCGTCCAGCAAACGCAGGAAGAACAAATGCTCCGCGAAGCGATGGCCGCACTTTCGCCGCAATGCCGCCGCCTCGTCGAACTTCTTTTCTTTGAAACTCCGGCGCGCCCTTACGCGGAAGTCGCTGCGGAATTGGGCCTCGCCGTCGGCTCCATCGGCTTCACTCGGCAGAAATGCATGGACCGCCTCCGCAAGCATCTCGGCGAATTGGGATTTGCCTGATGCCCACAGCAGTCAAAAAAATCTCCCGGGAAAAGCTATTCAAGCAATTGGCTCACATAGAAAGCGAGGCCGCCCTCGGCAGATTTCTCTCTCGCCACAAGGCGTTGGTTCGCAGCGAAGTCCTCAAACAGCTTGCCGATCTAGTCCTTGAAAGAATACGGGTCGACACCAAAGAAGCCCTGCGCTTTGCCGAGGCCGCCGTTCTCATCGGCCGCAAACTCCGCCGCAAAGAAGACATGGCCCTCGGCATCCGCGTAAAAGCCAACGCCCTCTACGCCTGCGGAGACAATCGCGCCGCCGTCGAGCATCACGACCAGGCCATCGAGATGTACGAATCCCTGGAGAACTGGAAGGAAGCGGCCCGTACGCTCAGCAATTCCATCCAACCGCGCATCCTGCTCGGCGAATACGACCGCGCCTTCAAAGCCTCCGAACGCGCGAGAGAAATATTCACGAAACTCGGGGAAACGCGCCGCATCGCCAACCTCGACAACAACGTCGGCAACATCTTCCATCGCCAGGACCGCTTCGAAGAGGCCATGCTCCACTACGAGAGCGCCTACAAAACCCTCTCCGAGAATCAGGACTGGGAACGCGCCGCCATCACGCTTCACAACATGGCTATGTGCCTCATCAGCCTAAACGATTTCCCGCGCTCCCTCGATTGCTACCAGAAAGCTCGCGAACTTTGCGCCCGCTACGACATGCCTCTTCTTCGCGACCAAGCCGATTACAACATCGCCTATCTCCATTATTTCCGCGGCGAGTACAGCCGCGCCATCGAAATGCTCTTCGCCACGCGCCGCGCCTGCGAAGCCACCGGCGACGCCTACCATTTCGCACTTTGCCATCTCGATCTCTCCGAAATCTATCTCGAGCTGAACCTCAGCGAAGAAGCCCGCGAGATGGCTCACGAAGGTTTCCTCCGCTTTGAAAAACTCGGCATGGACTATGAAGCCGCAAAATCGCTCGCCAACGAGGCCATGGCCTATGGCCAACAAGGAAAAACGATCCAAGCGCTCGAACGTTTCACAGAAGCTCGCGCCATGTTCGCCGGCGAAAAAAATCTCGTCTGGCCCTGGCTTCTCGATCTCTATCAGGGCCTCCTTCTTTTCCACGAAGGCCGCTACTTCGAAGCGCGCCGTCTTTGTGCAGCTGCCGCTGCGTTTTTCGATCAATCCGCGCTTCACGGCAAAGCCGCGCTGGCGCACCTTCTCCTCGCACGGATCGCTCTTAAGCTTGAAGAGCTTCCCGTTGCTCAATCGGAGACCGACTCGGCCACTTCCAAAATTTCCGGCCTTCAAGCCCCGGTCCTCGCTTACCAGACTCACTTCCTTCGCGGCCAGCTTGCACAGGCGTGCGGAGACCGCCTTGCCACCCTTGCAGCCTTTCAAGAAGCCCGCAAATCCCTGGACGCTCTCCGCAGCCGTTTGCATGCTGAGGAGCTAAAAATCTCCTTCGTAAAAAACCGCATGCAGGTCTATGAAGCTCTCGTCGACTTGCACCTTAGCGCCGATGGCGGCGAATCCTCCGCCCGCGAAGCCTTCTCCTGCATTGAAGCCGCAAAATCCCGCAGCATGACCGAAATGATTTTTCAAGGCGGACAGAGCTTGCCTCTCGGCGACGCCGGCCAGAGCGAGCTGGTGCGAAAAATTCGAGATCTGCGTGAAGAACTCAACTGGTATTACCACCGCATCGAACTCGAACAGCTCCGCCCGGAACAGGCCACCGCCAAACGCCTCGAGCAGCTCCAGGAAAGGGCCCTCTCTCACGAAAATGAACTTCTGCGCACTCTCCGCGAATTGCCCGCCCATGAGCGCGAAAACGCCACCCTGGAAGCCCCCGCGGATTTCTCACTCGAAAAAGTACAATCCGTTCTCCCCGCCGATGCCGCTCTCATCGAATACTATTCGACGGCGGACCGCCTCGTTGCCGCCGTCGTCACCCGCCA
Source organism: uncultured Acidobacteriota bacterium (assembly GCA_963824515.1). Taxonomy (GTDB): domain Bacteria; phylum Acidobacteriota; class Terriglobia; order Acidiferrales; family UBA7541; genus Acidiferrum. Next base: position 196,221 of record CAWGPN010000006.1, on the reverse strand, counting down.
TTCCATCAACATCACTCCCATCACCGTTTTCGCCCGCGTCCTTCATCTCTTGCAACTTCTCCGCTTCCAGCTCTCCAAATTCCGCATGGGCGTCGGCTACACCCAGCGCTTCGCAGAGCCCTTGCTCCAAGCCACGCAAAATCACTTGGAAGTCCTCCACACCGAGCTCATTGCTCCGCTGCGCCCTCAACTTCAAGCCAAACACTTGATCTTCGTTCCTCATGGCCCTCTTCACTTCCTTCCCTTTCATGCCCTCAAAAGTGGTGACTCATATCTCTGTGATTCGCACACCATCTCCTACGCTCCCAGCGCCACAGTCTTTGCACTTTGCCAGGAGAAGCCACGGAGCAACATGGCCGCCTCCCTCGTCATGGGCATCCCCGACGAGCGCGCCCCGCAAATTCTGGCCGAGGTCCAATCCGTCGCTGCGATCCTCCCGCAAACCGACCTTTTTCTCGGCGATCAAGCCACTGTCCATGTCCTTAAGAGAAATGGATCCCGGAGCGCTCTCCTCCACATCGCAACCCACGGCACCTACCGCCAGGACAACCCTATGTTCTCCGGCATCCGTCTCGGCGACGGCTACGTTAATCTCTACGATCTCTACCAAATGCGTTTATCCGCACGCCATGTCACTCTCAGCGGCTGCGCCACGGGTATGAACTTTGTCGCAGCCGGGGATGAGCTGCTCGGCCTCCAGCGGGGCCTCTTTTCTGCCGGTGCGGCTTCCTTACTCCTCTCCCTCTGGGATGTCCACGACCGCAGCACCGCCGAACTCATGCAATGTTTCTACAAGGGTTTCATCGAAACCGGCGACATGGCCAACTCCCTCCAATCCTCTATGAGACAGCTCCGCGCCCAAAATCCTCACCCCTATTTCTGGGCCCCCTTCGTTCTTGTGGGTCAACTTGCTGCAAATAAAATACTTACCTGATCTCCTCCAGCCTATATTTCTGGCCCTCCTCCCCTCCCTTATGCACCGAGGGTAGTTCAATCAGTGCCGCCGCTGGGGAGCGGTGGGCAAGGAAGAAAGTGATGGGGGGAAGTGAAATGAAGCACTATTCGACAGAGGAGTGGATCGATTTCGTGAACCACGTAGCCACTAGCGCCCGGCAAGTAGCAATGCAAAAGCACCTCGCTACCGGGTGCAAGCCCTGCAAGGAGACAGTTTCGCTATGGCAGAAAGTCAGCAACTCGGCGGCCGCCGAGGCTTTGTACCAGCCTCCAGCGGATTCGCTGCGCCTCGCCAAGGCGTCCTTCGCTGCTTCGAGCTTGTTTCACGCCGTGAAGGGCTCTCCAAGGCTGATCGAAGTCCTCTTCGACAGTTTCTTGCAGCCAGCCCTCGCCGGAGCTCGCTCAGTTGTAATCGGAACACGACAAATGCTTTATAGAGCCGACCCTTATCAGATTGACATTCAAATAGAGCCCCGCCCGGACGGGAACCGTCTCGTGGTCACGGGCCAGATTCTCGATCTCGGCCATTCCGGTGTCGCCATCCACGAGATTCCCGTCACAATCTCTAATCGCCGCGGGAATAGCGTCATTGCAGCCACCAATCAATTCGGTGAATTCTCTGGCGAAGTCGAGAATTCCGGTGATCTCGAGCTCTCCATCCCGGGCGGTGATGAAGCACCAATCGTCATTTCCCTGAGGAATGCTCTCGGCAATTCACGTGGAGGCGCGGCTTGATACTGCCCTCCGCCACGCTTTTTGCAAGGGTCTCCCACTTTGGTACGAGGGTACCAAATTCCCTTGTAGCTGTTGAGTGCCTAAAAGAGACCAGCCGTACTATTCGCACAAAGCAAGGAATTCGTCAGAATTAGCTTGCGTATCCTTGTGCGAATTTGGGCTGGTTCGTATGCAGGAGACCCTGAAGAGGGACCAAAACTCTATGAAACGCACCCTTGGCATCTGCTTGATTCTTTTAATGCTTGTGGCTCTTGGCACGACCCCCGCCGCAGCGCAAAATCGCTACATCGTCCGCACCACGGGCGGCCTTGGCTCCGTCCTTAAACTATGCCTGTCCGCAAACTGTCAGGTGCAAGGCTCCCTCGATGGCAATGTTGGCCAAACCTATCTTGTCACTTCCTCTGGAAACCTGATCTCAAATCTCCTTGGTTTTGTCGGGAATCTCCTGAAATCCATGCTCGGAATCCAGAGTGTCGAGCCGGACCAGCTCCTACCTCTCCCCCAGAAGTCGATCAACTCGATTCCCGCAGGCCTCTATGACAACGCCCCCGTCAACTACTTCGGTACCGTCGTAACTCATGGTTACGCCACGCAACCCGCCACCCAAATTATTCGCTTAACGGATGCCCAGCAGGGTTTTGGCATCAGCGGTACGGGAATCGTCGCCGTCATCGATACCGGCGTCGACATCTACCACCCTGCCCTTGCCCCGGTTCTTCTCCCCGGTTACGACTTTACCCGCAACCAGCCCGGTGCCTCCGAATGGCTCGATGTACCCCAATTGCAAAACGGCAATCTCAATAACGGCTCTCAGAATGAGCAGCCCGTCTTCGTTCAACAGTCCAGCGCCGCCATCCTGGATCAATCTTCCGCCGCTATCCTTGACGACAGCGGCTGCTCCTGCGCGGACTTCGGCCATGGTACGATGACCACCGGCCTTGTGCACTTGGTCGCGCCCAACGCCAAAATACTTCCGCTCAAAGCGTTTGGTTCCGACGGCACCGGCTATCTTTCCAACATCGTCGCCGCCTTGTATTACGCCGTGCAACACAACGCCAACGTCGTCAACATGAGCTTCGACCTCTCCACTCCGTCTGCCGCTCTTTCTCAAGCCATTTCTTATGCGAACCAGGCAGGCGTTGTCCTCGTCGCTGCCGCTGGTAACGAATGTACCAGTGCTCCTGTCTACCCCGCCGCCTTGAGCAGCAGCGTAATGGGAATCGGCTCGACTACCGATTACGATACTCGCTCGAGCTTCTCCAACTACGGCAACACCGACGTTTGGATCGCAGCTCCCGGCGAGTACGTTATCAGCACTTACCCTGGTGGCACCTTCGCCGCCGCTTCTGGCACGTCCTTCAGTTCGCCTCTGGTCGCAGGCTCTGCCGATCTTCTTCTGAGTGCCAAGCCTTCTCTCAGCCAATCGAGCGCCTCCAGCGCGTTCTCACACGCAATTCGTCTAACGCCGGAGCTTAACCATGGCCGCCTCGACGTCTATCAGGCCGTCTCCGCGTGGGTGAATAGTTCGAGCGGTAGCGGCTGGCGTTGGTAACCTTCCGGGTCAACGCTATGATTCCGGTGTCTACTATGACTTCGATTCCCATCTGGACGGCGGATTCGCTCCGTGTCAAACAGGTCGAGGAGCAAGTCTCCGCCCTCCGCACCTCCGTCATCTGCGCTTTCAACCAGCTTCTCGATCTTAAGGATCTCAATACCGGCGTCCACAGCACCCGCCTCGCCGAATGGGGCATGCGCGTGGGCCAGGAGCTCGGCCTCGAAGAATCTGAACTCCAGAATCTTGAGGTCGCTGCTCTCCTCCACGACATCGGCAAGGTCGGAATTCCAGACGCCATTCTAAAAAAGCCTGGAAAACTGGACGCCCACGAATATTCCCTGATGAAAAAGCACCCGGAATACGGTTGGGCGGTTCTGCGGATGCTCCCGGGTTTCGAGCGCGCTTCCCTCGATATCCTTCATCACCACGAATCTGTTGACGGGAAAGGCTATCCTGCCGGCCTGAAGGACTCAGAAATTCCCATCGTCTCGCGCATCGTTTGCGTCATCGACGCCTTCGATGCAATGGTCTCCTCGCGGCCCTACCGCACGGGTCTCCCCGTCGAGGAAGCCGCCCGCCGGCTTGTGCAATGCAGTGGCACACAGTTCGATTCCATGGTCGTTCGGTGCTTCCTTTCCTTCGCCCCCGCGGAAATGACCACCGTCTTCGCCGCCGCCGGCACTTCCGTCTCCTCCGCACTCTAAACTTTGGCGGGCTTCCTTGCCGTCCCCTTGCAGATTCTTCTTCCCGCTCCAACCGCAAGTGCGAGGATTAGCGAAATTGGATCATGGACTGCGAGGCCCGCTAGAATTTTGAAAATGCCTCGCGTCTCCCGTGGGGAAGGAAGCTCTTGGTGGGAAGGATTAGGCCTGGACGATGCCATGTCGGACTGCGTACCGCACGAGGCTCGCGGTTTCGTGGATATCCAACTTCTGCATCAGTCTTGTGCGATGAGATTCGGCTGTTTTCGTGCTGATCCCAAGCAAAGAGGCAACGTCTTTGGTGGATTTCCCTTCAGCGATCAATTGGAGCACTTGCCTCTCTCGCGGCGTCAAAGGACTCTCGTATTTCTCGGACTTGGACCGATACGCCTCCAGGACTGCGCTGGACACGCCAGGGCTCAGGTAAACCTGTCCTCGCGAAACCTGGCGGATAGCCAGCAGCAAATCGCTGGCGATCTGGTTTTTCAGCACGTAGCCCTTCACACCCGCTTCCAGGGCCTCGCGGATATACTGACTTTCGTCATGTTGCGTGAGCAGAATGGTCTTGGTCTTGGGAGATGAACGATTCATTTGCCGGGCCGCATTCAGCCCATTCAAGGTGGGCATGCTGATATCCATTATGGCGATGTCCGGCTGGAGCGACTCCGCATGACGAAGTGCCTCTTGCCCATCAGAGGCTTCCGCAACCACTTGAAATCCTTCCCGCTCAAGCAAGGACTTCAAACCCTGTCGTACAAGGACATGGTCGTCAGCTAGCACGATGCGAATTGGCATTCGGCGCCTCCGCAGGAAGCTGGATCAAAAGTCTGGTTCCACGCCCGTGTCCCGAGTCGATCGACAGCGTTCCTCCAATCCCATTCAAACGTTCCTGCATGCCGATTAGTCCCAATCCTCTTCGCTTGCCATCCGATGGCAACTCCCGTGCGTCAAAGCCCACTCCGTCGTCCTCAATCGAGCAGCAAAACTTGCGCTTTTTTCGACCGATTCGGATCCATACCCGGCTTGCTTTCGAATGTTTCGCCACGTTGGTCAGCGCTTCCTGAACGATGCGGTAGAGGGCTATTTCTTGGGCCCCTGGCAGCCTGCCCGCAACCGTCGTTTTAATTTGAATGCGGAGTTTGGCGCGCTTTGATACTCCTTCCGCCAGGAGACGAAGCGCCGGTATCCAGCCAAGGTCATCCAGGACAGTTGGCCGTAGTTCATGGGAATACTGCCGCAACTGTTTTTCAACCTGATTGAGCAATTCCTCAATGCGTCCCACCTGTTCTCTTTGGAGCTCCGGCATTTCGCGCGCTACGTCTGCAAGTGCAAGATGCACGGCCACCAGAAGTTGTCCGGCCTCGTCGTGCACGGCATAAGCGATGCGCTTGATCTCTTCCTCCAGCGTTTCATTGAGTCGCCGCAGAGCTGAGATCGCATCCTGAACTCCACGGTGCGCCATTTCATAAGGAGAGAGGGTCTCCGCCAGGAATTCCGCGGCAGCTGCCAACATTTGCTGACCGCGCGTTGCCTCCCGCGTATCGGCGAGCATCCGCTGGAGAGCCTGATGGTGGAAGGAAGCCATCTCCATGAGGTTCTTTTTTTCGTTGATAGCGCGTCGTCCGAGCTCGTAGGCGCGGCCCAGTGCCGCCTCGCCACCCCTCTTGATGTATTCAGCAAACGCTGAACGATATTCTTCTTCAAAAGCTGGCGGCAACTTCCTCTTCCGTTTGGTCGCCGTTTTCATTCGCGAACCCCGGTTAGCCGTACCACCAGTGCCAGCGCGTCATCATTTCCTTTGCCATGCCGTTTGAGAATCTTGTCCGCGGCTCGTTGCGGGGATTCCAAGGCGGAAAGACCTTCCACAAACTCGCCTCGAATCCCATCTGTAACAAAAACGAGAGTGTCCCCCTTCGCAATCGGAAGCACGGCCGCTTGCAGGGCAGGCAATTGCGAACCGACGACCCCACCACGTAAGAGCAGCACTTCCTGCACGCTTCCCTTCTGGGCGCCGGCGCGCATCAAGACTCCTTGAACATTTCCAACACCAAGCCACGTCATCATGCCATGTTCTGGGTCAATGGAAGCAAGGCTCAACACCACTCCGCGCGTCGAACGAAGCTCTTCGTGGCATCGCTCCACCAGAGAAATGACCGGTTCTTCCACATTCGCTTTGAGAATGGAAATCGCCGCCTCCGCTGCATATGCAGCTTCTTCACCATGCCCAATTCCGTCCATCGCGGCGATCAGGATTCCATCTCCGGCACAGCAAATCAGATGGCGATCGCCCGATTCGCCCTGGCCCGGCAGAACAAACTTCGCCACGCCATATTCGACCAGTGGCACGTTTATTGCTTCCACTTTTTCACCGTCACGATTGTGCCCCGGCCTGGTTCCGAGGCAATCTCAAACTCATCCATCAATCGGCGCACTCCCGGAAGTCCAAGACCAAGGCTCCCAGATGTCGAGAATCCATCTCGCATGGCTTGATGTATGTCCCGAATTCCAGGGCCGTTATCGGACGCGATGATCGAAATACCCTGGCGGCTCGAAGCCTGAATTACTTTCAAAGTGATTTCGCCCCTGCGCGCATACGACACAATGTTACGCGCAAGTTCGGAAATAGAGGTGGCGATGAGTGTGGCGTCTCCGGTGGAAAATCCAAGATCGATGGCGAGAGCACGGCCTTCCTGGCGGGCTGTCACTATATCTTGGTCCGAGAGGATGGCCACCCGGATTTCTCCAGCCCTCACTGTTTTACTCTCTCAGTCTATGTTCTTGAATTTTTGAGTCAAGTAAGCCAGACCTTCCTCCAGGTCCAGCGCCGTCGCCACGCCTTCCAGGGTCAGCCCCAGCTGCACCATCGCAAACGCCACTTCCGGCTGAATCCCAACTATAACCGTTTCCGCACCACGCAATCGGATCATGTGGGCGATCTCCCGTAGCGTCCGCGATGCAAACGAATCCATCACGTCCATCGCCGTCACGTCCACGATGACTCCCCGTGAGCGAAGCTTTACCACCTGCTGCACAAGACCGCGCCGCAGATGCTCCAGATCCGCGTCCGAAAGCGCTGCTTGAAAGGTGGCAATCAGCACCTCTCCCTGTTTCAGAATGGGGACTTCCACGTCGCCCTTCTTCCTTAGCAGTTACTGGGTTTCCGCCAGTGTCATCACTTTGTATCCCAACAGTCTCTCCGCTTGCTCGATACCGCCTTGCAGGTCGCCCACCGTATTCATCTTGCCCAGATCGACTCCGATCGTCACCAAGGTCTGCGCAATCTCCGGGGAAAGGCCGGTGACGATCACCGTCGCACCAAGCAATCGTGAAGCTTCGACCGTCTGCACCAGGTGGTTCGCAACCGTCACGTCCATGGCCGCCACACCGGTAATATCGATGACCACGACTTTCGCACGATTGGTGCGGATTCCTCGCAGAAGTTGTTCCGTCAATTGGCGGGCACGCTGCGGATCGATCACGCCGATGATGGGCAGAATCAGCAACCGCTCGCGAACCTGCAAAACCGGCGTCGAGAGTTCGCGGATGGCCTCCTGTTGCTGGCGGATGACACGTTCGCGCTCTTGCACGAAACCTACCGCGACAGTGTTCGCAATGCGGTTGGCGGCAGGTTCATAGGCGTCCAGGATGCGATTCAATTTCTTGAAATCCGTCTGGTATTTGGCAAATAGCGAGCGCGCCAGAACGTCTCTTAGCAGCAGAACGATGCCTACGACTTCGTGCGTCTCGACGCCCCGCGGTATGATGCGTTCCGAGAGGTTGCGCGCGTAAGCCTGCAACGCTTCGAACGCTTCCGTTTCGAGGGCTTCCACGTAGCTGTCGTACACTGATGTTGCTTCCGCGAAGATCTCTTCTTTCGTCATCGCGGTGAGCAGGCGCGTCTCCGAAATGCGCACGACCCATTCCTCGCGTAATTGGGTACGGTTCTGACGCAAGTGCGCCACCAGCTCACGAAGCAGTTCCGAAGGCGCTTCACTCCGCACTAATTGCACCCCTGAATTGTTCCGAGTACCTGAGTCTTTCGAAATTAGCTCTCGTTTGGCCATGAATCCATTCTCCTTGCCCCGAACGGCATGGACCATTACCGCCGAACTGGCTGGTTCCGTTGCAGATTCGAAATCAATACCATCAGTTACCTGCAGCCTCAAGCGAGCAAACCCCTGCGATCGGCATCGGGTAAATACCTTAGTTGAGGCCTAAGTGGTTGTGAGAGCTGATCCATCGGTCTCCTCTCTTGTGCTTCACGAACGCTTGCTCACTCGAAGTCCTAGTGTAATCACCTGCATCATTTGTACGGGCTCAACCCGCTTGGCGTAATTCCGTATGAATGCAACCATGGGCCTTCCAGTGAGGCAGCTCTGTGCACTTGCTGGCAGGAGGGGTAATGCCCATACAAGAATTCCATGCTGAAAAGAGTCCGCGGGCAACTCGCTTGACCTCGGAGTTGCCGAACCAGATTTCCAATCGGAGAGTTCTATCCATGGGGCGGCAGAACGGTTCTCCAGAAAACGGCCTCACGGAAAACCTCTCCTCCGCTTTGCGCGCTGCGGATTCCGAGTTTGGTCAGATATTGAAGGAGGTGGACGAGATTTCTAAACTTCTGAAGTCGGACCGCCCCGACACCCAGACGATGCGCGTGGCAACCCACCCGGCAGTCTGGGGCGCCGTTAAGCAGGCTCTTCTCGACAGAGAACTGCGCTATCTCGCCCTCACGGATGATTTAACCTGCCTCTTCAATCGGCGCGGTTTCTTTGCTGCTGCCACCCAGCAACTCAAGCTCGCCCATCGCAATGGCCAGAGTCTGCTCCTATTGTTCTGTGACGTGGACAACCTGAAGAAGATAAATGACAGCTTCGGGCATCAAGAAGGGGATCTGGCGCTCATTCGGACGGCAGATGCTCTGGAGCTATCGTTCCGTGGTTCTGACATCCTTTCTCGCCTGGGTGGCGATGAGTTTGTCGTCCTGGCATCGGAGACGTCGAATCAAACTCGGGAAGTCATACTTCGCCGCTTAGAGAAAAATCTCAAAAAATCGAGCGCAACAGAACCGCGCTACGCATTATCCCTCTGCGTGGGAGTGGCGCGGTTCGATCCGAAGTGTGCCATTTCGCTGGGGGAACTCATGCTGAAAGCGGACAGAGCCATGTACGAAAAAAAACGTGCGACTCAGAAAGTCGTGTGAGGACAATTTGTGAGCAATTCTGACCGCCCCATGCGACCGGCAAGGGCGGTCTTGGAGAAATCTTGGTCATATGCGCTTCGACGGAAGAAATGAAAAGCGCGTCACCTTGGCAATCCCAGTATGCCTTGTAACCGCGAAAAAGCTGCTCTTTGCCGATCAGGCGATGACGGTAAACGTTAGCCTCCATGGGGCTCGCGTCGTAACAAGGCGCCGATGGCAGCTCGAAGAGGAACCGCGACTTGCGTCGAGATCTGGGGAGCTTGGCGCGCCGGCAAAGGTGGTTTACTGCGAGCCTCTCACCGACGGACATTTCTGCATTGGATTGCAATTGCACTCACCCATCGAGGATTGGAAACCAGTATGAATTCTCCGGCGGAGTATGCCGATTCAGGAGATTCCCTGAACTGGCACTCTCTTCCGAATCGGCATCCAGTTGGCAGAAAAGTGCGAGTACGGTTTGATCCAAGTGAGATCAGCGTAGAGTGGGTGTAGTCATATGGAACGTTCCCCCGTCACGCCTGCAGGCGCGTCCCATATTTTCGTGAATTCAAACACGTACTAGAACGCGACGGGGGTCACTCGGGCAGTACTATCGACGTACCATTGAGCTTCGTCTCGCGGCGCTGATATTCTAGTGTCCCTGCTACCCGCCCTCGGATTTCGGGATCTTTCTCTAAAAAGGCTGCGAGCATGGATGCAGAAAAACTTCGCGTAGCGCGGGACAAACTCACACGCGTATTCCGCTATTTGGAAGCTCTGAACCAGCATCGTAATCCGGCGAAACGCCAGATTCGCGAACAACCGTGGAGTTTCTGGCTGCGCGATCTTCCCGAGCACGCCTCGATTCGGCGAGGAGCCGCGAAGATCAATTCGTCAAAAACTAAGAATGGGAATAGCCAGAGCGCGGACGAGAGCACGAATTACGTTCTGAAGGTGCAGCGTCCGCGCCTGACGCGAGCGCCCGAACCGCCCGAGGAGATCGCCGCCTGGCTGGAAGAGGGGTGGGACGAGCCATCCCATGCCTTCAACGTAAAGCAAACTCTCGAGGAATCGCAGAACCGCGCAGAACAGAGAATTGTGAAATTCGCGGACGATCCAGCCAGGATCGCTAGCCTGGAACGATGGAAGCTTTTGTTTGACGAGTGGGTAAAATCCGAAAAGCCCGCCCGCGAGGCGATGAAACTCTTCGAATCCTTTTACGCACTCTACGGCCGCATTGATCGCGAGGCGGAACGCGTGGACCTCGTCCTCGGGGACGGTATTTTGAGCTGGTGGCGCGCGGATGGAGGTATCTATCATCCGATCCTGCTTCAACGCCTGCAGTTGCATTTCGACGCGTCTGTGCCCGAATTCACGCTTTCGGAAGCGGACCATCCTGTTGAACTCTATTCTGCATTGTTTCAATCGATGAGCGATGTGGATGGACGCGCCATCGGGCGCTGCCGCGAGGAATTGGAACAAGGAGGCTTTCACCCGCTGATTAATGGTTCGACCTCTGGCTTTTTGAAGCGGCTTGTCATCCAGCTATCGCCGCGCGGAGAATTTCTCGAAGACCGCGCTCCCGATGCGGAAGTAAGCGACCCGTGCATTGGCCGCGACCCGCTCCTTTTCCTACGCTCGCGCACTTTAGGATTTGCCGCCGCAATCGAGGGCATCCTCGCAGACCTTCGCACGCGCGAAGATCTTCCGTGGTCGCTCCTCAATATCGTCGGGGAAGAATCACCGATTCCCGGCGCGGGAAACGCGCAACCATCCTCGAGCGGCTCCACACAACCGGATGGCGAAGTCCTGCTCAGCAAGCCTGCCAATCCCGAGCAAATCCGCATTGCTCAACAGCTTGAGGAAAATGGAGGTGTTTTAGTGCAAGGTCCTCCTGGGACTGGAAAAACGCATACGATCGGCAATCTTGTCGGCCATCTGCTCGCCCAAGGCAAGAGCGTTCTGGTCACAAGTCACACGACAAAAGCGCTGCGCATGGTGCGCCATCATATTGTTCCCGAACTACGCCCGCTTTGTGTCAGCGTGCTCGAAAGTGATCTGGACAGTCGCAAGCAGCTCGAGAGTGCCGTCGGATCGATCGCGGAGAGGTTGTCGCGGGCTGATGCCGGCTCGCTTGAAATGCAAGCGAAGAAATTGGAATCCGAGCGCGCCGAACTTCTAAAGAAACTCGACGAAATCCAAAATCTACTGTCCGAGGCCCGCGCCGACGAGTATCGGGACATTTCCATTGCCGGAAAATCGTGGGCGCCCGCAGATGCCGCACGCCAGATCGTGCGGGAAAAGGAAGCGCACGGCTGGATTCCCGGCCCAGTCACCGCCGTGGCGCCGTTGCCACTTTCTCCAGGTGAACTGGCCGACCTCTACCGCACGGGCGTTTCCATTCCCCTCGAGGACGAGCAGGAACTCTCCGCTCATCTTCCGGAGCTTCACGATCTTCCGAGAGCGGAAGAGTTTGAAGCCAGCGTGAGCGAGCGCAATCGGATCGGCATGGAGGATCTCGAATTGCGCTCCGATTTGTGGGAGTCCGGCGCGGTGCACACTTCGCCGGAAGAAATTGAAGGATTAGCGGCCGCTCTGACGCAGGCTGTCGAGCCTCTCTCTGGCAAAGACAAATGGAAACTCGCCGCAGTTTACGCCGGCAGGTACGGCGACGTGCATCGCCAGCCGTGGGACCACCTCATCAGCCTCGTGCGGCTGGTCCACCGTGAAGCCGCCAATGCGCGGGAGTCGTTTGTCAAGTACGGACCGGAGATCTCCAACTGCACCGCGCTCAAAGAGCAGGAGCGCCTGGCCGGCGAAATCCTACTCCATCTGGAGAGCGGCGGAAAACTGAGCTCGTTCACTTTGTTCACCCACAAGTCCTGGAGCCACTTTCTGGAACTAACAAAAGTAAACGACGCTCGGCCTCGCCTTCCCGAACACTTTCACGCCCTGCGCCAACTTTTGCACCTCAAGGGTATTCGCGAGGACTTGAGTGCGCGGTGGGATCGCCAGGTCGCAACTCTCGGCGCTCCCCATTCGAGTGAAATGGGTGAAGAGGTCGAGAAGACTCTGATGCAGTATTGCGACTCCATTGAAGAATGTTTGTTCTGGCAGGAGCGCACGTGGTTGCCGCTTCAGCAGCGGCTCGAGGACAGCGGCCTCCGGTGGGATAAATTCCTCGCTGAGCAGCCCGCGATCGTTGGCGCCGATGGGGAGTTGACCCGTGTCCACATCGCGGTGACCGAATCTCTTTTGCCCATTCTGGATTCCCGGTTCAAGAAGCTGCGGCTGTTACTACTCGAAGAAGAATTTCGCGATCTGAAAAACCGCCTAAAACTGGCCGCGCGCGCTGCGAAGGCCTCGAAAGTAATTGCCCAACTTTTGGCAGCGGTAGGCGATGAGGATTCCAACCGCTATCGAGAAGCGTTTGAGCGCCTGCTGGAATTAAAAAGCAAACAGGCCGACCTGGACCTGCGTCGCGCCCTGCTCGTCAAGCTCGACACCGCCGCGCCAGCGTGGGCCGGCGCGATTCGCAATCGCACGGGAGTACATGGCCGGGGTGATCCGCCTCGCGATCCCGCCTCCGCCTGGACCTGGCGCCAGCTTAACGATGAACTCGACCGCCGCGCCAGCGTTTCGCTCGAAGTTCTGCAAGCTAAGAGCGAAAAACACCGCGAGCAGCTGAGACGAGTGACTGTCGAACTTATCGACAAACGCGCATGGAGCTCACAAGCCCGCCGCACTACTTCTCGTCAGCGTCAGGCGCTCGTCGGCTGGCTAGACACTATTCGCCGTATCGGCAAGGGTCACGGAATCCGCGTTGCTCTCCTGAGAGCGGAAGCCGCAAGAAAAATGAGCGAGTGCCGCGGCGCCGTTCCCGTCTGGGTCATGCCGCTATCGCGCGTGGTCGAAAACTTCGATCCGCGAACCACTCGCTTCGACGTGGTCATCATCGATGAAGCCAGTCAGAGCGACGTGATGGCGCTCGTAGCTCTATATTTGGGCAAGACGGTGCTCGTCGTCGGCGACCACGAACAAGTCAGTCCGTCGGCAGTTGGGCAAGACTTGAGCGTCATTCAAAACCTCATTTTCCAGTACCTGCGGGGGATTCCGAACTGCGATCTATACGATGGGCAAATCTCGATTTACGATCTCGCGCGCCAGTCGTTTGGCGGCACTACTTGCCTCGTCGAACACTTCCGGTGCGTCCCGGAAATCATCCAGTTCAGCAACGTGATTTCTTATGACGGCAGGATCAAGCCGTTGCGCGACGCGAGTCGCGTCCATCTGCGTCCACACACGATCGCACACCGGGTTTCTGGATCCAGCCGCGACGGAAAAATCAACCGGCAAGAAGCCCTTACTACTGCGTCGCTCCTGACCTCCGCGATGGAGCAACCCGAATACAAGAAGAATGACGCGGGTCACCCGCTTAGCTTTGGAGTTGTTTCTCTCGTTGGGGACGAACAAGCCATCGAGATTGACAATCTTATTCGGGCGCACGTCTCGCCCGACCGCTACGAGATCCACCGCGTACTCTGCGGCAACGCCGCCCAATTCCAAGGAGACGAACGCGACGTCGTGTTTATCTCTCTGGTTGACACAGCGGAGCGCGGTTCACTCTCATTGCGAGACCAGGAACTCTTCAAGCAGCGTTTTAACGTCGCCGCCAGCCGCGCGCGCGACCAGATGTGGATCGTGCATTCGCTCAGTCCCCATGATGATCTAAAAGCCGACGACCTTCGCCGCCAGTTGATCGAGCATGCGGAAGATCCGGTACGCCTCATGCGCGGGCTTGAGGAGAAAGAGAAGCGCACACAATCGAATTTCGAGAGAGAAGTCATGAAGCGTCTCGCGACGGCGGGGTACTGCGTCACGCCGCACTGGCGGATTGGAACCTTTCGAATCGATCTGGTCGTCGAAGGCGCTGGCAAGCGCCTTGCCATCGAGTGCGACGGCGATCGCTATTACACACTCGAAAAGCTGCCCGAGGACATGGAGCGGCAGTGTGTTCTCGAACGCATGGGCTGGCTCTTCACGCGTATCCGCGGCTCGGAGTTTCTACGCAACCCCGCTCGCGCGATGAAGCCCGTCTTCGAGAAACTTGAGATGCTGGAAATTCCGCCAACCGGTACGTCCGCAAGTCCAGAGCCCTCGGGCTTTGTTTCGCACGATGTGATCGACCGGGTCATCCGCCGCGCGGAGGAGCTTCGCAAGAATTGGTCAAAAACGAATGGAGCAATCACTCGTTCGTCATCCCGAGCATCGGTGGCTGCCACTATCTAGCCAGGGCGCAGATTCTTGTGCTCCGCACTCGAGATGGACCCACTCGCGGCAAGCAATAACTCCGCCCACCCGGAAAAATCTACACACTTCGCATTTCACGTTTAACTACACACTGCTTCCCCCGGCCGTTCTATTCTGTTGAATTTTCAGCTCTTTATCAGATTTGCTTTGTTTCTGGCTATGAACTTGCCTCACCAAATCGCGGGATCAAGAAATATTCTCTGAGAATCCGCCCACTCGAGAAGATGCACGCTCGAAAGAATGCCGAAGCGTATCGCGCAAGGAGGCGCAAAAAATGAAATACGCAAACAGCCGGATTTTCTTCACGGCGAGCCTGCTCATTATCGGGTCACTCTCGTTTGCAAAAGAACCCGTCAGTGCGAAAGATGAACAGGATCGTCTTCAAAATTCAGGCAAAGTCATGCAGGAAATTCTCAACGTTCCCGACTATATTCCCCAAGATCTGATGGACAAAGCTCGCTGCGTCGTTGTGATGCCATCGGTGTTGAAGGCCGCGTTCGTCGTTGGAGGCAGCTACGGCCGTGGCACAATGGTGTGCCGCACTGGCAAGAACTTCACAGGTCCGTGGGGTGCTCCAGCGATGTATGCTCTGGAAGGCGGAAGCGTGGGCCTTCAAATAGGCGGTGAAGCTACTGATTTTGTATTCCTGATCATGAACGATCGTGGCGCGAGCAGCCTTTTGCATAGCAAAGTCAAACTAGGCGCAGATGCTTCAGCGGCCGCCGGTCCTAAGGGACGCTCAGCTGCCGCTGCCACTGACGCTTATATGCGTGCAGAAATTCTGAGCTATTCCCGCGCGCGCGGAGTGTTTGCTGGCGTCTCCCTCGAAGGCTCGACGTTACGCCCGGATGAAGATGCCAATCACAAACTATATGGCGATTCGGCCAGCGCAGCCAAGATTGTTTCCGAATCCGGTCGTTCAGCCCCGCCGTCTGCCCATGAGCTGATTGCTACGCTTCAACATTCATCGCCGCAACTCAAGCATTAGCTCCAGTCGCCTGGAGGAGGCCGGAGAATTTCCGGTCTCCTCTTAATTCACGCACGCGCATGAGACCGCCACTTCTTTCAGCGGGCTTCGATCCGCCCTCATTCCACTAGTTGTGCAGCGCCCTACCCAATTCGCACCCGAAGCACGGAAGAACTCATGATCAATTCTTATTGGGGAAGCAAAATGGTAAATCTACAAAATACGGAACACCAAGATTTCGCGGATGCTGCCAAAGTCTCCGGACCCGATCGTCGCTGCATATTCGATCTTTCGGAGAAAGAAGCCATCGACCGCGCTCAACATGGGGACGTCTTCGCATTTGAGCGCATTTACAAATTGCATAGCCCACGCGTTTACGCACTGTGCTTGCGCATGGTCGGAAATACCGCTGAAGCCCAGGATCTCACTCAGGAAACATTTCTGATGGTTATGCGCAAGATTGACACATTTCGGGGCGAATCAGCTTTCTCCACTTGGCTGCACCGCATCGCGGTCAACCTTGTCCTCATGTGTCTCCGCAAGAAAAACTTACTCGAAACCCCCCTTGAGGAAACAGGTGAGCCGGACACAGATCGTCCCGGACCTGCCCAGGAGCTTTCCGGCATTGATCTGTTCTTAACTGGCGCGCTCGACCGCCTACTTCTGGAACGCGCGCTGGAACAACTCCGCCCTCTCCAAAGGGTGGTCGTCATTCTTCATGACGTTCAGGGCTACAAGCATACCGAGATCGCAAAAATTATGAATTGCTCCATCGGGAATTCGAAATCTCGGCTTCACAGGGCCCGCGCGCAACTTCGCAAACTCCTGAAGGAGGGTCTCGGCGTGAATTGCCTTCCTCCACCACGAATCACTCTGCCCGCTTTCAGCGCGTGAGAAGGCTAGTAAATCCTTCCATACCAAACGGCCCATCGCACGTGCCTGCTCGGTATCATTCGCCCAGGTGAATAACTCCTGGTGGTCGCGTTTCAGGACATGTGCCTCATCTGGCCAAAACGAGGTTCCGTCAAATAAGAGGATGTTTTGGGCGTGTCGGCGACAACTCGGAAACGAGCAAGAAGCGGATTCGGAGAGATGCATGTCGCGTTGTTCAGGACTTTATTAACTGTTTCCAACCCACAACTCAATCCACAAAGTGCGCCGTCTTGTGCGACTTCCGCGTATATTGGCAGTCCCCGCGGTCTTGTAAGTTGTTGTAAAACCTAAACACGCTACCCTGATAAGGGCGAGGTCGGTGGTTCAAGTCCACCCAGGCCCACCATTCCCCTGTTTTGGCCCGTTCGAAGATCATGTCGAACGGCTTTCTGTAGGTGGGATAAACACTTACCGCATCCACGGCGCAGTTCGATAGCACCATTCTCAGCAATTTGGCCTTTTCCTGCGGAGTCTGCGTAACGTACAGAGAATGCGCCTTATTCGCGAGTTCTAAAATGCGAACGCGGTCGAGCGCGCGCTCGGCGTTTTCCGCGCGTTCGAGCTCGCGCAACGACGCCAAGAGCGATTGCTCTTCCTCTTGCCACTCGGCGGACTTTGCTTCCCAAAATTCCTCCGTGATTTTTCCGTCCAGGCGGTCAACGTAAGCCTGTTCGAGCCGTTTGCGCAGTAGGGCCAGCCGCTGTTCGGTTCGCTCGGCCTGGCGCTTCCTGAGCGTTTCCTCGTGGGTTTTATCGGAGAGCAGGGACCCTTCAAGCTGCGTCAGAACGTCGTCCGGGATTCGGATCGCTTGCAACACCTGGCCGAGACGGTCGGCCATCACTTCTTCGCGGAAGTACGGTAGATCGCATTTGCCGCGATAGCCCGTGCAGCGGTAATAGGTGTACTTTTGCTTTTTGAATTCGGCTGTAATCGCACAGTTGTCGTAAGCGCAGCGGAGCAAGCCGGAAAATGCGAACTCGTGTATCTGTTTCCGAGGCCGCGCTTTGCCGCTGAGCACGTCGCGCACGCGGGAGAATATTTCAGGACTCACAAGGGGAGAATGCGTACCTGCGTAACTCTTGCCTTCCCACTCGTAGGTGCCGATATAGAAGGGGTTTCTCAGAAGTTTTTCGATGTGCCACTTCGAAATGACCTTGCCGTACTCGGCTTTGAGAAACAAACGCAAGGTGGCGAGCGAATAAGAACCCGTCGCGTATAGCTCGAACATTCGCTGCGCGATCGGCGCATTGTCAGGGTCAACTTCGATTGTGCGAAGCAGCTTGTTGTTCCGGTAGCCGAGCGGCGGCCGGCTCGGGTAAATGCCTTGCGCCGCTTTCTCGCGCATCCCCTTGCGCACTTCGTCGCGCAGATTCTCGATGTAATTTCGGGCAATGACAAGCTGAATGCCATGGACGAGCTTGGCCTGTGATTTCGAGTCCTTGCTGATGATCTGCCCTTCTTTGGGCAGGTGAATTTCAACGTCGAGGTCTTCCAGTGTTACGCAATCGCGGAAGTTTCGGTATAGCCGGTCGGTCTTCTCGACCAGGACAATGCGGCACGTCTTGTGGTTGCTAAGAAACCGCACCATCTCGCCGAACTGTTTTCTGCCCGTCGTCTTGGCCGTCTCCACGTCCATGAATTCGCGCAGGACATTGAACTCGTGGGTTTGCGCGTATTCGCGGAGAAATTTCAGTTGCGCGGGGATGGAGAAACCTTCGCGCTCCTGATCTTTGCTCGACACTCTTGCGTACAAGACGGCTGGTCTCATGCGGCCCTCTCACGACGTGCGCCGACAGAGCACGTGTGACGCTCACCTTGCGCCGGTTCCGTCTGGGTGTCAACGGAAGTCGCTGGGTTGCTGTTTCGATCCCATGCGTCGAGCAGAAGAAAAAAGGCGCGCATTGCGAGCAAATCGTCGGGAGGAAGGTGTTCCCCTCCTGTGGTCCCTTGGACTCCTTGGAGATGAGACGAGTCGGCAGTGTCGGCGGTAGAGCGCATGGCTGACGGGAAATCTGAGGAAGATTGGAGGGATGACTTGGCGGAGTGCCCCCTCTATTTATACTAATGGGCAAGAACTCGGAAAAACTCCCCAAAGAAAAGATACGCACGCGATTTCAGAAATATTTGTGGTTTCGTTTTCTCCCTTCCGAAACCGCGGGTGAAACACCTGGCGCATTCAAAAAGAAAATTTGGGCGGGAGCGACCCGGTGAGCACGTTTGGGCGGCAAAATCGCACAAACACCCGGGTCGCTCCCGCCCAAATCGAGGTTTTCGTCCGCGGTCTCTTTTCAGAGCGAATTTCCGCACTCTGTTCTTCGCCAGAGCCTTGCGATGCGGCCTAGGTGAACGGAACGCCTATCTTTAGCGGTGAACACTGCGTGTGTTCCTGTGTTCACCATCGTGGGCGTATCGCAGAACACGAACCGCCTATTCTTGCCAAAACGCTTCGCGTGGTGCCGCTCACTCAGTTTTTCTTGAACGTCGAGATCTTGTTTCTCAATGCTTCGGGGATACCATCGCAACTCTTCAAGTTCGCTTCGTCCGTCCAACCCAACAGAGGAGGATGGTCTGGGCTGCCCTCAATGGGTCCCCACACCACCTTACCGGATTTGTTTACATATCCGAATTTTCCGTCATCCGTCCAAAATCGAGAAACATCCGATTCGGCAAGGAACAAACCATCTTTGTCAGATGTGAAAAATCCCGGAGCGTAGCTGTATGGTAGGAGAAATGAGAACTTGCCCGATTTTTCGATGAACCCCGTCTTGGAGCCAAGTTTTGCAGGTGCCAACCCACCTGAAAATGGTCCTGCATCATCAAATGCAAAAGGAATAACAACCCTGCCATCGCGGTCCAAGTATCCCCATTTACCGTTTTGCCTTACGGCCGCGAGTCCCCCCGAAAAGCTCCTGACGCTTTCGTAGAGAAATGGAATGGCAACTCCGCCATGTGCGTCGAGGTAGCCTTCTTTATTTTCACGCGACGCAGGAACCCGGCCAGCCGTAATAAGGTCGACGATACCGTAGCCAGTCGCGACAGTCTTTCCCGTTTTGTCTATGAGCACTTCACCAGAATCCAGTTCTGCCACGGCGACGCCATCTCGGAAGTAATAAGCCGCATCAAACTTCGGTGGAATGACTTGGGTCCCGATCGCGTCGACAAATCCCCATTTTTCGCCGACCTTGACCGCTGCCAAACCGCTAGAGAACGGTAGCGCGTCGTCAAAAACTGGATTGATCTTGAAGTGTCCTTCTGCGTCAACAAATCCAACCTTGTTACCTCGCATTTTCTTCTCTCTCAACTCGTAGCGATTACTCGTGTGGGTACGACTTAGCGTTCGATTTCACTTTGACTTGGCAGGCCGTATATTTCCGCTCATTCAGCGCAAAGGCAGTCGATACCATTCATCTTCGTTAAAAACCCCGGCTATTCATATCGCAAAGCGACGATGGGGTCGACTTGCATGGCGCGGCGTGCGGGAACGAAGCACGCGGCGAGGGCGACGGCGACGAGAAGCGCGATGACAGACAAGAAGATGAGGGGGTCCGTCGCGCTTACGCCGTAAATCAAAGTGGAGAGAAGGCGGGTCAAGCCAAGAGCCGCGATGATGCCAAGGACGACTCCGGCCAGTACCAACTTCAGGCCTTCCCCCAGGATCAGCCGTAATACGTCGCGCGGATGAGCGCCGAGGGCCATGCGCACGCCGATTTCGCGGGTGCGCTGAGAGACGGCAAAAGAAATTACCCCGTAAATGCCGACGCTGGCCAGGACCAGTGCGAGAGTCGCGAACAACCCCAAGAGAAACATCATGAAGCTGCGAAGGGCGAGGGAATGAGAGAGAACTTGCTCCATAGAGCGAATTGCGCCTGTCGGAACGGTGGGATCGACTGCGGCGATGGCGTCGCGCACGGAACGGCTGAGGCTGGGAGGATCGACATTCGAGCGAACGAGGACAATTCGCGGGAACCAACCCTCGAAAAGAGCCGAGGTGCCGTAAGAGGCTTGGGCCGCGGGAACGAAAGTGGCCGGAGGCGCGGGTTGGTCTAGGTAGGACTTCACGTCGCCGACCACGCCGACGATTTCGCAGGAAGTCTTGCCCAGGAAGATGTGTTCACCTACCGGACTGCTCTTGGGAAAGTATCTGCGAACGAAAGCCTGGTTGACGATGACGACTTTGTCGGCCGATTCCGAATCTGATTCGGAAAATGTGCGGCCCTGGCGCAGTGGGATGCCCAATGCACGGAAGAAGCCGGGTGTGATCTCACGGTAGTCGACGCTGTGCCAATCCGGGGAATTCGGCATGCGGACGCCGTTGTTTCCGCCACGTTCGAGCGGGAGGCCTGCTGCGACGACAGCAGCGGCATCCACGCCCGGAATGGACTCGAGGCGCTGGACGATGGCGCGATCGAACGTCGCAATTTGCGATTCGGAATTGTAATTCGAGCCAATCAGCCAAAATTGCGCGGAAAGGATGCGATGAGGATTGAAGCCAGGATCGGTGTGAAGCAGTTTTGAGAATGTGGCGATCATCAAGCCGGCGCCGGCGAGAAGGATGACCGAGAGAGCGAATTCGCCAATGATGAGGACCTGACGCAGGCGAGCGCGACCAGGAGCGGCACTGGATCGGCCGGCGCCTTCCTTGAGGGCTTCGTTGATTCCGGTGCGGCTGGCTTCGAGGGCCGGGGCAAGGCCGAAGAGAACGCCAGTGAGGAGCGAGATGAAGAACGTGAAGGCGAATACCCATCCGTCGAGATGAACAGCCGAGGAGCGCGGGAGATCGACGGGAGCGAGGGCGAGCAGCGAACCGAGGCCAAGATAAGCGACGAGCAAACCGAGCGCGCCTCCGGCCAGCGCGACAAGCATAGATTCTGTTAGCAACTGCTGAAAGAGCCGACCTCGGGATGCGCCCATGGCGATGCGGACGGCAATCTCGCGGCCGCGCAATCCGCCGCGGGCGAGGAAGAGATTAGCTACATTGGCGCAGGCGATCAACAGGACGAAGCCGATGGAACCGAGAAGGAGCAGGAGATAAAGACGAACGTCGGCGCCAATCATTCGCTGGTAGGGAAGAAAGATGATGACGAGTCCTTTGCTGATTTCGCGTGAGAATTCGCGATGGAAGTCTTGCGTGACAATATTCATCTGCGCCTGAAGTTGCGCGGGAGTGACGCCGGGTTTGAGGCGAGCGAGCACGCCGATGTTTTCACCGCTACCGGCGGTTTTGGCGACAAGCGCGAGCGGAGTCCAAACGTCCGGCGCCCCGCTGTTCGGCAGCCCCGTAGCAGCGGCAATGGGAGAGAAACCGCGAGGCATGACGCCGATCAATGTGAAAGGCTCGCCATTCAACAGAATGTTGCGGCCAATCATCGCGGTATCAGAACCGAAGCGGCGTGCCCACAAGCTATAGCTGATGATGGCGACGCGCTGCCCATCTCCGTTGTTGTCATCGGGAGTAAAGTCGCGGCCGAGGGCAGGGTGGACTCCGAGGACGCTGAAGTAAGAGGAGTCGACGGGCATGCCCCGAAGATGCTCGGCGGCGTTTCCGACGGCGAGGTTGTAGCCGACCGAGGTGTATCCGGCAATACTTTCAAAGGGCTCTTTGTATTCCTGAAGGCGCCGTAGTTCTCGAGTTGTAACGTCCATTTCATCGGTTTGCTGCTTATAAGTTTCCGCCAATTGGACAATGCGCTCCGGATGGGGGAATGGCAGAGGGCGGAGCAGGACGCCGTAGACGATGGTGAAAATGGCGGTGTTCGCCCCGATGCCGAGAGCGAGAGTCAGGACGGCGATAAAGGTGAACGACCGAGATTTCGCCAGAACACGCAGGCCGAAACGGAGGTCTTGCCAGAGCGTCTTCATGAGACACCTCGAGGAGCATCAGGTTCGGGCGTACTGAGTACGTGGATTAGCCACAGACTGATCCTTAGCTATAAGACGAGTAATCCAGCGCAACTATTACAGCGATTCGGCCTGGCGGAGGCCTCCAAGTGGAATAGCTTACACCCAAGCGGCTGACTTATCGGCCTGCTGGCCTCTTCTCTGGAGCTGGCGGCATGGTAGGAGGGGTAAATTTGGCGTCGTCGACGGGGACGTTTTGCTGGACTTGGGTGACTTGAATGGTGAAGCGGTTGCCGGGGCGAGCAAGCGTCCATTGGAAAGGAATCTTTACGCCGCCTTCGTCGCGGTAATCGGCGTAGTCAATCTGCGTGGGCATGCGGCCGAGGGCGGTTTGAGAATAGCGGACGAGGCGAAGAAGCAAGCCAGATTGCTGGTCGAGGTACAGGCGCAAGGGGGGCTGGCCTTCGGTGAAGCCGACGACGAGATAGGTATCGTGGCCGTCGATTTTATCGCCGGGGACGACTCGAAATTTCTTGTAGAGAGTTTTGACGTCCGAGGCGAAATGCAAGTCGGCGTCAATGCGGGCGGCTTCGTTCTCCGATGCGGACATCATGTGCGGGTGGCCATTGTTGCTCAGCCAGCCTTGCGTGCCGTCGAAAGCGGTGATGCTCTCGCCATTTGGAAAATGCATGATGGAAATGCGCTTGTCCGGGGCTTTTGAATACACCTCGATGGGAAGCTCATGACCCATCGCGGTGATATTGCCCTTTTCCACGCGGCTGGTGACTTTCAGGAGGGCGGCTTCTCCACCGATCGCATTGAGATATTTATCGAGGAGCTGATCGGCGGGAGGAAAAACGGGTTTTGCTTCGGCAGCGGGATTGCCGCGTTCCGCTTCGGGCTTGGGCGCTTCTTCGGAAATGATGGGAATGCCGACGGGCTCGGCGGCGCCGCGATGGCAGGAGTAGCAGGTGACTTCGAGGTGGCCCTTGAAATTGTCCTTGTCGATGGCGAATTCCATTTGCATCATTTTGCGCGCGGTGAGTTTCGTTTTTTTATCGTCCTTATCGAATTCCATTTTGCGGCCTTCACGGACGTGGCAGAATTCGCATTCGACGCCGAGCGAAGCGGTAATGAACTGCATGGTGGGGAAAATCTCGTCGGCGGGAACGTCTTTGAGGACCTTGAGATTTTTGAACTCGTCCCCGGCAAGCTTGGGAGCAGCAGTGGGCGGCGCGGTGGATTGGGCTTGCGCTCCAGCGATGGCCAAGCCCGCGGACAAGGCTAGTCCACAAAAAACAAAAGTGACGTTTCGGCGATTCGAATTCATCCTCAGCTCCCTGGACAATAATTTTGCGAGGAAAAGTGTATCAGAAAGAGGGACGAATCCGCGCGAGCGAAAATCTTTGCGGCGCGTTCAGGAGGAGAGATCGCCGCGTTTGGCGAGAGCGGTGATGCGGTCAGCGGCGCGGAAGGCGAGCGCTTCGATGGTCATGGTGGGCTGGCCGCGGCCGGAAGTGACCAAGCTGCTGCCATCACAGAGAAAGAGATTCTTGACGTCGTGCGTCCGATGGTCGGCATTGATGACGGAGGTCTTGGGGTCGTTCCCCATGCGGCAGGTACCGAGCAAATGGACGCCGAATTGCTGCTCGCGGGCCGGGAAGGACCATTTTTTCTGGGCGCCGGCTGCGTCGAGAAGCTCGGCGGCGCGGACATTCATCCAGTTGCACAGCTTGAGGTCGTCGGGATGATCCTTGTAGGTTATGCGCATCGCAGGAAGGCCCCAGGCGTCTTTCAGGTCGGGATCGAGGGAGATGCTGTTGTTCGCGACAGGAAGAGACGTGCCGTGACAAAAAATGTCGAAAGTGCGAGGGAAATCGTGGCTCAAGACTTCCTTAAAGCCCTTGCCCCAACGCGGAGTGCCGGGAGGCAAGCTGTTCATGGCGTACTGAATCGGAGTGTCGGTGAAGCGAGCGTCGAGTCCGCCGCCGCCGCGGAAGCCGACTTTATCGGGATCGAGCTCGTAAAAATCATGAAGGACGCGGCTGGCGGCGAAGCCCTTGTAGTCGTTAAGAGGATGCTCGAAAAGGCCGCGGGAGATGGCGGCGCTATTGAACATGAGATGTTTGCCAACGATGCCGCTGCTATTCGCGAGGCCATGAGGAAATTGCTTGTTGGCGGATAGCAGCAGCAAGCGCGGAGTCTCCGCACCATTCGCGGAGAGGATGACGGCTTTGGCCTTCTGGCGCTGAACGTTGCGCTTAGCGTCGAAATAAACGGCGCCGGTAGCGCGGCCGTTGGAGTCCATCTCGACGCGGTGGACATAGGAGTTCGGACGGATTTCGCAGCGGCCGGTTTTTTCCGCCATGGGGATGGCGGCGGCGAGAGAGCTAGATTTCGCGCCGACTTCACAACCGAAGGCGAGACAGAAGCCGCAATTGATGCAAGCACTTCGTCCAGGACGGGGCTGCGAAAGAATGGCCATAGGCGCGGGAAAGGGATGCCAACCGAGCTTGCGAGCGCCGCGTTCGAAGAGCACGCCGGACGATTTCACGGGAAGCGGAGGCATGGGATAGGGCTTGGAGCGCGGCGGATCGAAGGGGCTGGCGTCGGCTTGTCCGGAGACGCCAATCTCCCATTCAACCTTGGTGTAGTAAGGCTCGAGGTCCGCGTAGGTGATAGGCCAATCGGCCATATCGGCGCCGGCGGCGGGACCAAATCTAGTGTGCTCGATGAAATCAATTTCGTGAAAGCGCCAGAAATTGGCGGTGAAGTGCACGCTGGTACCGCCGACGAGGCGGCCGTACATGATGGCGCGCTGGTGACGGGCTTTTTGGTCAGGCGTTTTGCGGAAAGTGTTGGGCTGGAGATCGGGATGATTGGTGAGAAGGTCCTGGCCGAGGACTTTGATTTCGTCGTGAACGAAGTCTTTTTCAGTGAGGTAGGGTCCCTGTTCGAGAACGACGACGCGGAAGCCGTTGGAGGAAAGTTCCTTGGCAAGGATGCCGCCGGCCGCGCCGGAGCCGACGATGACGAAATCGACCTCGTCGGTGGTTTTATATTGAGGCTGCTCGGGCGTCATGATTTTGTCTTGTCCGCGTCGGCAGGAATCTTTTGCCAGCCGGGATAGTCCTTGTCGTAGTAGCCGAAGGGCGGCTGAAACATGTGCTCCGGATCGCGGCCGATGGCTTTCCAGCCGAGGCCATCGCGATTGCCGAGGCGACCGGAGTCGGGGTCTATAAGAAAACCGACAATCGTATCCACGCGGATCGTTTCGAAAAAAGATTGAGCGGCAGCGTGAGGGTGCAACGACGTGCGTTTGTTACCGACGTAATGACGGTCCAGCGACTGGAGGATTTTCTCCTGCTGCTCGGGAGTGGCGGCGGAAAATTTTTCCGTGCCTGGAAACATTTCGCGGACAACGGCCTGTACTTCGGGTAAACCCTCTCTATATTTCTTCCGATGACCTTTTTCAAACGTGACGAGGGCGCGGTCGATGAAATAGACGACGCCCGTTTCGTGAGCGCCCGGGGTATCGGTCGTGGGAATGATACAGGAGGAAATGGCATCGACTTCGGCGGCTTGCTCGGGAGAAAAAAAATCAAACTTGGCCGGATGCGGGGATTTCGCAGCTTGCCGCGCGTGATTAGCTGCGGAGAGCATGGCGGGCCAATGCGCGGATACCCACGCGGCGGACATTCCCGCCAAACCACGAGACAGAATTTCCCTGCGTGTGAAAGTGCTTTTCATAAGATCGTCAGTTAAAGACGAGCGAAGTGAATGTATGCTGTGGACCGGACAGGGTCAAGAAGAAAGCGGCCAAACGCGCAAGCAATTTAGGCCGAATTGGCCGGCTCGTTTGCATGGTGTAACGAGGCTAGTGTACGATTTTGTCCACGCAGGGGAAAAACCAAATTCCAGATTGGCTGCAGCAAAAGAATGGCTACCCTTACAGGCGCGATTGGAACCGGAAGCAAGTGGCTGCTCGACAAAATCGTTGGCGTCCTGGCCGCGACAGGCGTCAATCCGAATTTTCTGACGTTTCTCGGCCTGGTAGTTAATTTCTTCGCGGCTGCCAATTTTGCCTTGGGAAATTTCAGGATTGGCG
The DNA here is from genome assembly GCA_963824515.1 of uncultured Acidobacteriota bacterium. Classification (GTDB taxonomy): domain Bacteria; phylum Acidobacteriota; class Terriglobia; order Acidiferrales; family UBA7541; genus Acidiferrum. The sequence continues at coordinate 169,941 of CAWGPN010000006.1, read as the reverse complement.
CTCTGATCATTTTCTGCGCGGGTTTCCTCGATATTCTGGATGGCCAAGTGGCGCGGCGGCAGAACCGCGTGACGGCTTTCGGGGCCTTTTACGATTCGACGCTAGACCGCTATGCGGACATGGCGCTATACATGGGCCTGCTCGTCTATTACTCCGTGAGCGGGCGTACGCCTTACGTGGTGCTGGCGGCCGTGGCTACCGCCGGTTCGGTGATGGTCAGCTACGCAAGGGCACGCGCTGAGTCGCTCATACCGCAGTGCAAGGTCGGCTTCATGGAGCGCCCGGAGCGCCTGGTGTTGCTGATTATCGGCGGAACCTTCAACCGCATGGGTGCGGTGCTCTGGGTGATTGCCGTCGTCTCCACGATCACGGTGATCGATCGCATCGTCTTTACCTGGCAGGAAACGAAAGCCGGCCGGACCATTCCGGGGATTAAACTTCCCTCTTAGTCTGCGTTCTCGTCAACGGCATCCACTCGAAAAACTACATTCGTGTTTTTCCAAGCCCTTTTCGACTGGCGCAGAGATGATTGCACGCACGCGGTCGCGCAGCGCTCGGACTTCCTGTTTCGTCATTCCCTTTGTTTCGATGGTGTCATGCAGATGCACGGTGACGGTCGCCGGCCAAAGCATCCAGTGTCCCGTGCGATGATGCTGGAAAGAACCGGCCAGACTTACGGGCACAATCGGAATTCCCAGCTGCTGCGCGACGCGGAAGCCGCCTTCCTCGAATTCATCGACATGGCCGTCGCGACTGCGTTTCGCTTCCGGAAAAATGATGAGGCTCGTGCCGCTATCGATGGCGCCCTGCGTGAGCCGCCACATGCGCTTGAGATCGGAAGGGCGCCGCACGTCGGGGACAGGAACGTTTCCGAAGCGCTTCATCAGCCAGCCATAGGCAGGTATTTTGAAATGGGATTCGAGTTCCCATCCGCGAACGTATTGCGGGATGGCGCAGTACAGCACGAAGGGGTCAAAGAGATTGACATGATTCGCCATGAAAAAACACGTGCGGCGGGGATCGAAACCCGGCGATCGGATAACCTGGACGCGCGCGCCGGAAAGAAATGCGATGCGGCGGCAGAAGCTGCGCTGGAGCCAATCATGCTTGTGCGGGTCCAGGAAGACTCCCAAAAAGACGAGCAGCGGCGCAACCATGAAGAAGTGCAAGCCGCTAAGAATCCAAAGACACGCGCTGCGCAGCGCCAGCAATGCGCGCTTCATATATAGATGTCCACGGCGGCGGGGATAACGTCAAGGGAAACGCACTCGAGCGCGGCAATTTCACCATCGACGAGGACATCCAGTGGAACGGGAATGCCAAATTCGACGTGGCGGACGGCGCGGCGGGATGCCAGTGGATGTTGGATGTGGGTACCGTCGTAGAGCCTGGGGAGCATGCGAAGCAATCCGATGCGTCCGATCGGCCCCCAACGAACAAACTCGATCAAGCCGTCGGTGGGATCGGCTTGGGGAGCGATAAGCATCGTGCCACCGGTAAATTTGCTGTTGTTGAAGGAGAGAAAAAGACAGCGGGTTTCGTCCCAATCCTTGTCCTCGTCGCAGCGCAGGCGAAAAGCGCGGCGACGCAACTGAATCACGCGCACGAAAACGCCGAGCAAGTAACCAAAGTAGCCAAGGGGCTTGAAATAGCGGTTAGTCAAAGCCCCCACATCGGCGGTGAAGCCCAAGCTGAGAAGATTGAAAGAGTAAATTTTCCCCTTCGCGTGCGTCAGCCGAAGGAGATCGACAGGCCGCTTACGGCCTTCGATCAAAGCTTGCAGAGAGGCTTCGGCGCCGTCTTTCGTGAAATCACGAAGAAACGAATTGCCGGTCCCCAGGGGCAAAAAGCCCAGTGCGATGCGGTCCTTGCCGCCGGCGCGTTCATAAACTCCATTGAGAATTTCATGTGCCGTGCCGTCGCCGCCGACGGCGATGAAATGGCGATACCCCTGTTCGTAGGCCTCGCGGGCCAGCTCGATGGCATGACCGGGGCCCGTCGAAGCAAGGACGTCGACCTTCAGGCCTTTGTCGCGCAGCCCAGCGAGAGCCGGGCCGGCCAGCTTGGCGGAGCGGCCGCCACCAGCGGCCGGGTTGACGATAGCAAGGAAGCTATTTTTCAAAAGCAGTTTAGTTCCTCAAACAAAAAGCCCCTGCCTGACCTTCGTTACAAGGGCAGAAATGCCGTAGCGCGGTCGAGCATGGCGAGCTGTTCGGCAAGCACGTTTCTCTTTATCTTCAGTGAAGCGGTGCGCGGAAAATCTTCGCCGAAGAGGACCACACCATGAACGCGCTTGTAGTTCAGCAACCTGTTGTTGCGCGCGGAAATATCGCGGCGGAGCTCCTCTGAGTAAGTCTGGCCGGGCTCGAGATGAAGCGCAAGCAGGAGCTGCTCGCCGGCCATCGAGCGCTGGGGCCAGATGTAGTTTGCGGCGAAAACACAGAATTCCTTCACGGGAAGACCCTCAAAAACCGCCTCGATGTCCTCCGGATAAATATTTTTCCCTTCCTCGGTGACGATCATGTTTTTCTTGCGTCCGGAGAGCTGCAAATGGCCAGCCGCATCGAAGCGGCCGAGATCGCCGGTCATGCAGCCAGCCGTCCACGATCGTTTCGGCCGTCAGCTCCGGCTCGTTCAGGTAGCCGGACATGATTGTCTTGCTGCGGACGGCGACCTCGCCGATGCCATCGGCACCCGGATTGACGATGCGAACCTCCATGCCGGGAAGCGGCTTGCCAACGGTGTCTGCACGAAAAGGTTTGAGGTCGTTGACGGTGATCGCAGTGCCGGCTTCCGTCAGGCCGTAACCGTTAGCGACCGGAATGCCGAGATCGTAGAAAAACTGCAGAGTTTGCGGCTCGGTGAATGCGCCGCCGACGATAATGGTGCGCAGTTCGCCGCCGAAAGGCTCGTGGACTTGTTTCAACAGTCGGCGGCTCAGTCCGAGGCGAGGTCGGCTTTTCGTGAACGCTTTATTGACGGCAACGAGCACATTGAGGACCTTGCGCTTGGCGGAGGGAAGCTCATCGAAACGCGCCTGCAAGCCCTTTTGCAGATTTTTCAGCACGAGAGGAACCAGGCTGACGTAGGTGATCTTGTACTTTGAAAACGCTTCGCGGACATACTCCGGACGCAGCGTGCGCAGATGCACGACGGCGGCGCCGCAAGTGAAAGGCCCGAAGAAGCCGACCATGAAATCGATGGCGTGATTCGTCGGCAAGATGCTGAGATAACGCACGCCGGGCCAAAAAGGATACAGCGAGGTGAGCGCGACGCACTGTTCGAGATAATTTTCGTGCGTCATCATGCAGCCCTTCGGACGTCCGCCCGTGCCCGAGGAATAGACGATGCACGCCATGTCCTGGCGCGCGCGAGGAACGAAAACCGGTTCGCCGCTTCCGCGAGACTCCTCCCAACGCAGTGCGCCGGCGAGATCGGCGTTGGGCGGCGCTTCCGTTACCAGGACGGTTCGCACATTGGCCGCCTCTGCGCGGCCTGCCGCTGCACTCAATTGGCGCCAGATGGGATATTCGGTGATCAGGACTTTTGCGCCGGAGTGCTTGAGCAACTGCCACTGCTCGTCCGGCGTGAGCTTGTAATCGAGCGGAACCAGCACGCCGCCGGCGTAAAAAATCGCGTACGCGGAAATCAGCCACTTGGACTGATTCGTCATGATGATGCTGGCACGATCACCTGCGGCGAAGCCGGCGTCTTGCAGCGCTTTCGCAAGCGGGTGGCGCACGCTCCTGGAAGTCGCGGTAGGTCAGCCGCTCTTTTTCCCGCTCGCGGTCGGCTTCGATCAGGCAGACTTCGCCGGAAAATTTCTCCAACGCATCTTTCAGCGCTGCGCCGATAGATTGATATTTCGATAGGTCGAGCATTACAGGCGGGATTGAATCCTCGACGCCAGCGTGCGGAAGTCGCTGACGCCTTGCACTTCATAATCGGGCAGCTCGATGCCGAAATGATTTTCAAGCCGGCTGAGCATCTCGAGTGTTTGGAGGCTATCGATCCCCAACTTCTTGAAGAAGTCGTCCTCGGGGGCCAGCGAGCCGGGGGGCACGTTGAAGTGCTTGGATGCCAAATCGAGAACTTCCTGGGTGGTTTGCTCGAGTGTACGCATGGAAGTCTAAATTTACCATTTTCCGGACGAAGAATGAAAATACCAAGCCCGCGAGTAACGGCATTTGATGCAGGCGAGCAGTTTAGGGAAGGTAGGGCATGGCGTCGGTGGACTCGACAAACTTTTTTAGCGCAGCCATGACCGTGGGGCGCATAAAGAGTTCGCAGAACAGATCGATTTCGCGCCGTAGCTCCTCGTAAGGGATAGGTTTAATGAATTTTTTCGCGGCCGCTCGCGTAACGCTATCGAATTTCACGATTTGGGCCGCAGTGGCACGGGCGAGCCGCAGAGCCTGCCCTTCAGCGGCGAGTTGGGCGACCAGGCCGACGGATTGCGCGCGTGCGGCATTGACGCTGCGGCCGGTCAAGAGCAGATCGCGGACAAACGCATTGCCAAGGTCGCGCTTCAGCCGGGGGATGCCGCCGAATCCGGGGATCAAACCAAGGCGTAGCTCCGGAAACGCGAAACGCGCCATCTTGTCGGCAACAAGGATGTCGCAGGTCAACGCGAGTTCAAAACCACCGCCGAAACACACGCCGTGAACCGCGGCTATGGTCGCGAACGGCGCGCTGTCTATCTCATTAAACACGGCATGAATGCGCTCAATAAACGACCGTACACCGACCAGGCGCTCTTTCTCGGCAAGCTGCGATGCGCTGTGATATAGCTCGCGAAGGTCGGCACCGGCAGAAAAGCCGTGTTTGCGCTGGCTGAAAATAATGCAAGCAGCGGTTTCCGGAATGAGCGACGGAAACGCCGCAACAAACTGTTCCAGTTCTGCCAGCATGATAAGTCCGATTTCGTTGGCAGGCTCACGATCGAGCGTTAGCTCGATTACACCCTCGCGCCATTCCCAGCGGAGCGCCTTCCCAGTGAACGACTTCACGCCTGGCTCCCCGCGGCTGCTTTGCTTTCGAGCGCCTCAGCGTACATCGCGCTGATTTCCGCAGCGAATCGGGCGCTGATGGCGTCGCGGCGCAGCTTCCCCATGACGGTAAGAAGTCCACTTTCGGGCGTAAGGCTCTCGGGAAGCACGGTAAAATTGCGAATTTGGCGGTAGTGGGGAAGCTCCGGATTCAAGGTGTCCAGCGCCGACTGCACGGCGGCGCGCTCGACACCGCCGGTGACCAACGCGCACAGAAAACCGTGGCCATTGCCGAGCACAACGACTTGCTGCGCATTGGGAAGCAGGCGAGACAGTTTCTCTTCGATGGGCTCAGGAGTAACTTTGTGGCCGGAATTGAGCACAATCAGGTTTTTGAGGCGGCCGACGATGCGCCAATTGCCGCGGACGTTCGCTTCGCCCTGATCCCCGGTGTGGAACCAACCGTCTCGCAGAACGCGCGCAGTTTCCTCGGGGCGGTTCCAATAGCCCGGAAATATATTCGGGCCGCGAACGAGAATTTCTTCGTCTTCGCCGACCTTCATCTCAACGCCCGGAACGGCCGTGCCCACGTAGCCCGGTTCCACGGGAACGCGAGGATCATCGAGTGTGCAGATGGCCGTGGTTTCCGTAAGGCCGTAGGCCTGGAGCACGGGAATGCCGAGCATCAGGAAAAACTGCTGCGTTTCAGGAGCAAGCGGCGCTGATCCGCAAATCAGCGCCTTGATGTTCGGGCCAAAACGCTCCTTAATCTTTCTGAAGATGAACTTGCGGCCGAGTCCCAGCCAGAAGGAATCCATGGCGCGTCCGCGTCCCACGTGTTTTCGCAGCCATGCTTCGCGCGACTTTGCGTACAGTAAACGAACCAGCCCAGCTCGCTTCGACAGGGCTTCTTCAACGCCGCGGCGAACGCGTTCGAGGAGCGTCGGCACATTCAAAAAATAGTGCGGAGAGGCGAGGCGAATCTCGTCAGCAAGTTTGGTCAAGTCCGTGGACAGCGTTAGAACGCTTTCTCTCGAAAGACAAGTGAGCATGGTAATCCACGAGGCCGCAAAGCTGAACGGCCCATAATGGAAGACACGGTCCGGCTCGTGCGTCGCGCCCATGAGCAACTCGAGTCGTTCCCGCGTGCAGGAAAGCATGTGCGTCACATTGCCGATATTCAGGCACACACCCTTGGGCTCGCCGGACGTGCCGGAAGTGTAGATGATGGTCACCAGGTCGGAATCCTGGCGGGGATTCGGCCCTTCGGGAAGTGGCCCATCCAACGCGGTTTCTTGTAGGACTTCGTCAAAGAGGACCAGCCGTCGCGCCTCCGACCATTGCGGGGGCAACGCCTTCGCCACGGCTTCGCCGAGCGCCGCGTCGCTCGAGAAGAGAAATCTTGGCAAACAATCCTTCATCATCGCGGCCAACTCAGCAGGCGCCTGGCGGGCGTACAGCGGCACCACGATGACGCCTTCGGACAGCAGGGCGAGGTTGAAGGCCGCCCAGAGGACAGAATTTGGCGCCAAGAGCGCGCAACGCTCGCCGGGCTGAAGCCCCCTGCGGCGCAGATGCACGCGGACACGCTGCACCTTCTCGAGCAATTCCCTTCCTGAAACACTGACGAACTTCTGCCCGTGAATTTCCCGAAGGACGACACGGCTATCGGCCCGCTTAAGTTGCGCGAAAATATCCTCGATGAAGTTAGGCATGGCGGCCAGCGGAAATCATCGCGACGCGGTACCCGCGATGGAGTGTTGCGGCATAGCAGCGGGAGCGCCGTAGCGCTGAACGAGTTCGAGCAGGGTGTCATTCAACGGCGGAAGATAATCCTCCCAAGAGAGCACGCCGGAGCGGAGCGGAAATTCCGGATACGTGCGGCGCACGGCGTCTTCCAGGAATGTGCCCATTCGCGCCATGACCTTGAGATTGCGCACGACGGTTTTCCCGATGCCGTCGCGCACGGATTCCGCCTCGGCCACCAGCGTTTCCATCATTTGCAGCATTTTCGGCTCGAGCTCTGGATCGTCCACGGTAAGGAACAGATGATCGTGGCCCCGCTCGCGCATCAGATTGCGGATGCGCTCGTCCATGGTTACACCGCCGGACGCAACGAGCGCGGGCATCGACGTCACGATGCCATGATAGCGCGACGAAACCATGAACGAACACTGACGCAGGATGGACACCATCTGAAACATGTCGTACTCGTCGGACGTGAAAACCGGCAATCCCGGCAGTCCGGCGGTGATGTCGCGGCAGGCCACGGCGTCCAGACGCTCCATCGCCACGAGAATCGGAAAAACGCGATGGCGTTCAAGAAACGCTGCGGTCGATTTCGTGAAAGCGGAGATATAGTGGCGATATTTGCGGTCGACCTCGGGTCCGGAAGTGAAAAAATAAGGTCCGCGATACTGGCTTTCCTTGTACGCGCCGGTGGTCATTCGCGCAACGAGTTTCCCGAGCGACGCGCGCACCGGCCACACAAAGGGATGAATCGGGCAGAGCGCGAGGATCGGCGTGTTTCCGTCCCACCCCGCGTCGTGCAACGCCTTGCGCGCGTAGTCCGGCGGACGCGGCTCAAAAGTCCATGCCGTGTCCGTGCCGAGCTCGGTGGCAATCCCAAGTTCGCTCAGCACTGTCTGCGATTCCAGATTGCGCGTGATGACCAGCGATCCCTTCACGTAGCGCGCACACATACGGCGAATGAGCGAATCCATGTGCCCAGCTTCCGCACCATAGGCGAGCGAAAGCTTATTTTGTGCGGAGGCTAATCCCAGCGCGCCGACAAAGAAAGTTGTGAGTGCATTTGCGAATTTGCTCTTGAACATCGACCCTTCGCACGCGATCACGCCGTGATGCGCGCCGACTTCGCGAAAAATAAACGGCGGAAATGTGTCCGGAAGATGGGTTTGTCGCGTGCCCTCGAAATAGCCGCGAGTCCGATCGAAGTTCATTGTGGATCACGCTGAAGTCAACATTCTCCGCGCCGAGCACGTGCCGCACTTGCCGCAACATTTCCTGTACGCGCACGTCCGAGCCGGTGTTGCGAGTGCCGTTATAGCCGGCGAAGAACAACCGCAATTTTTCGCCCGGGGTCCAGCGCTTGCCCACCCCAAGCATCCAGCTCAGCCGCCTGAACTCGATCATCGCGCTGACCCAGGCCACCAGAAGAAAGTCCGTCATGCGCGAGCGCCTCCCGCCGCTGCAGTTTGTTCCGTCATGTCCAGCTCCGGCCACCGTTTTGCCGGATAACGAAACTTGTTTTCGCGGCAGAATTTCAACAGTGGAAAAGCATATGCCGAAAATTTTGCCGGCGCTTCCCCGAGCTCCGCCACCACGCGCGAATTGTCGAAGACGGTGTTCCAGTCCAAATACGGCCAAAAAACCTTCAGGAGAGATGCTCCGTGCGCGACCCCTCCTTTTCGTTCCGCAAGCCAGTTCACGGTACCGGAAAACGGGCGGCCCATCCAGGGCCAATACGCGGGTCGCCGCCAGCCGCCAGCCTCCGCCAGCGCATCCGTCAATTCCTTATACGTTTGCGAGCCCGTGCCAGACGACAAATGATAGATGCCGTGGGCAGGTTCAGGCTTCTGATGAATGGCCACGATGGCCTTGCTGACGTAATTCGCAGGCACGATATCGATTTTATCTCCGGAGCGCAGGGGAAGAACAGGGAGCCGCACCAGTACGTCGAAGGCCTGCACCATATCGAACTGTGAAGTTTCCGCATGGCGGCTGTCTCCCAGGATAATTGCCGGCCGGAAAATCGTGTGCGGCACATCGGCGAGGAGCTGGTGAATCATGTGTTCGCCGAATTTCTTCGTTCTTGCGTAAGGGTCGTAGTCCGAACGCGCCCAATCAATCGACACATCCTCCGCGACGACTTCATTGCGGCGCTTCCCGGCGACGGCCACGGTGGACACATGCGAATACCGCCGCAATCCATTGCGATTCTGCGCGCGCCGGGCCAATTGAATCACTTCGAGGCCGCCTCGCAGATTGACGTTGAGGCACTGCCTTTCCGATTTGCGGTTCAAGGAAGCCGCGCAATGAATGATCGAGTCGGTAGTATCAACCAGCGCGTGATACTCGTCGTCGGGAAGGCCGAATCGCTCGCTCGTCAGGTCGCCGCAAAAAATTCGCACGCGCGAACTGAGATGCTCGTAAAAATCACGAAACTCAAAATGGAGCTGCAACGAAGTCCACAGACGCTCGCGCGCTTCTTCCTCACTCTTTGCGCGAACCAGAAGATTGAGCTTGTCGGCATGCCCAGCGAACAATCCGGCAACGACGTAACTTCCCAAGTATCCCGTTGAGCCGGTTACGAAGATCGCCATAGTGGGTCCGACGGCGTCGCGGAATTGGTGACCACAGGGGCCGGAGCACTTTCCGGAGACCAGTCCAGCTCGCGCGGAGCACGCGACTCCAGCGGACGGCCCTCCATCAAGGGATAGCACCACCGGCGCAGCGCCGGGATGTGCACGTTGATCCAATAATCCCACCAGTCGATCGACTCGGGAGCAAAATCAAAAATAGCTCTCTCCTCGGGCGAGAGCGCTGCGGAAAGCAATCTCGCATTCTCGCATTCAAAAACGTGCTCGTTGTGCAGAATGAAGGGCTCGTACAGCTCGATGAGTTTTTCCGCGCGGATCAGGTCGCGCTCCTGCCTCGCAAGCGGCGCCTTCTTCATGTGCAGTGAAACTGCGGCGCGGTTGATGCGCGAGATGACCGCCTTCTGCATCGGAATGGACAGACGCTCGTAGCGCTGCTTGGAAACCGGTATCGTCTCAAATTTCACTTTGAGCCAGTGCTCGATCCCCTGCTGCGTGCGGTAGTGTTTGCGGTGCGCGAGGCCCGTCAATTCGATACTGCGCCCCATGTTCACGGGATTGATGGCCGATGTGGCCAGTTGATACATTCTCGCATGGCGGCGCGAAATCACCGCCGCGGCAATCAGCGTCATGCCACGTGAAACCATGTCCACGGGAATCACGTCGAGACACTTGCGCTCGTTCGAGGGCAGTTGCCGGAAATTCGTCCCCAGCAGGTAGGAGAGCGGGCCGGATGTGTTGATTCCCTCGTTCCAGCCGGCGAAGGGCGAGCGCTCGGAACTTTCCACAATCGAAGGACGCACGATGGCGATCGGCAATTCACCGCTGCTTTGCGCCAGGATCGATTCGCCGAGGCTTTTTGTAAACGTATATGTATTCGGCCAACCCAGATGTTGCGCGCGCCGCAACCCGATACGCACCAGGCGGTTGCGCGCCCAGCGCAACCGATTCCGCTTCAAGACGCCGTCGAGTTCCGTCGCAGGTACCGCCGATGGGTCGCCACCCTTGCCGAGCGCCTGCCGCCGAAGCCCTTTTGTAAGTTCCGGGCTTCCCGCGCGCTCTTCTACACGGCGGATGGTTTCGCGCAACGAGGCGATTTCCTTTTCGGCATCGAAGGCCGGGTCTTGCGATGGATTGTAATTGACTTGCAACTCTTCCGTTACGCGGCCGTCGCGCATGCCTACGACATAGCAGGTCGAAAGATGCATGAGCCCGGCGTGATCGCACTTTCGCAGAAAGTCCAATAGATGACGCGTGGAATCCACGTTGGAAGCAAGCGCATCGCGCAAGTCCGGATTGAAATCCGTCAGTCCCGCGCTGTTCACAACCAAATCGAGCGACCTTGCCAATCGCGCTTGCGTCGCTTCATCCAGACCAAGGCCCGGCAAGCCGACATCGCCCTCGACAACCTCCACCTTGTCCTCGAGTAGCGCGCCAAGATTGCGGCCATACTTTTCCTGCAGCGTATCGAAGGCCGGCGATTCCTCGATAATTTTCTGAAAACGCTTCTGCGCCGAAGTCGTCCTGTTTCGCCGAATGAGCAGCGTGATCTTCCCAATATTCGGCACATTTTCGAGAAGGTCCACAAGCCAGACTTTGCCGATGAATCCAGTGACGCCGATCAACAAAATATGCCGGTTCGCCAGCGTGTCGCGCACCGAAAGCGCACCATTGCGCGCTCCTTCCGCAAACAATGCCACGGACTTGCTCGCTGGCGGCGCGGGACGCACCGCCGTCTGGATGGCGGCCTCCAGATGTGCAGGATTCTTCTTCCAGCCAAGCTGCCGCAGCAATTTTTCTCGCGTGATATGGCCGTCCGTTGCGCCGCTGGTCAGCCAGGCAAACGGCCCACGCGGGCGCACGATGGGATCGAGCAAACGCCCGGTGGCGCGGCCATTGCGAAATTCCATCCGGTTGGAAAGAAACGATTCAACGCCGAGATGCTGCGCCAGCGGCCGCAGGATGTGGTCAAGGAGCTGGCCGACAAGCACGATCCGCTCGCCGTCCTGCCCCGCCGCGAGCAACTTCTCGACCGCTTCACGCCGAAGCTGCGGCTTCAGCACATAATGAAAGTACTCTTCGCCAAGCAAATCCAAGCGGTCGCGGCTAACGCCTCGCAGCAGCGTATGGAGCAGCCTCGTAGCAAACGTACGGTTTACCGCGTAATCGATCGGGCGCGTGACCGTCATCCAAGCAAATCCCGCGCGCCGCGCCCAGCGCTCGGCAAAACTCTGTGCGTTCCAGGTGAAGAATCCCACTGGCCGCAGGGCTCCCAATTCTAGCAATGAACCTTCGACGCGCCAGTAAGTTGCCGGCCGAGCCGAAGTATCCACGGTTGCGCTTTTCGAGTTCGTAGCTGGGTTAGCCATTGCGATTGGAAATGCCCGGCCAATGCTTGGCCGCTCGTGAAAGGAGAAGCCAATCTGCGCTGAAAGATGGAATAATGATTCGCACTCTAAATCATTTCATTCAGGATCGAATGCCAAGCTCCTGCCCGCCTCGACACGTCTGTGTGTCCCCGACCTGGGCGGGCGTGACCAGCCTAAGAAAGTGTAAAAGTAGCATCCTCAGCGGTTTACCGCAAGACAGCCGCCTGCGTGGAGGCTGTTTTTGCCCGGCAAGACGCATGGGACTCGTCTGCCCATGAAATGGCCCCGTAGATAGTCGGCAACCGCTATCTGTGTACATAGTTTTGGAAACAAGCGTCTGGGATCCGGTTTCTAATCCTAAGCAATGGAACTCGCCGCACCATACGAGTAAATCGTGGACTTAGGGCAGTCTGGTTCCCATTCGGTAGTCTCGCCCCCCTCATGGTAGTTGCGCGAAAGTTGAATCCGTTCCACAGGTTCCCTCAGGCCGCGACACGCCAGCCCGATTTGTCTTCGCGACTGGAAACCTATTCTCGTGTCTTACATTCTCTTCACGTTTAGCGCGCGGGATAGAAGCGAACGGCGATCCTGCAATTCGGCCCTGATTGGTGTGCTCTGATGTCTTCGGTCCGACCTGCATGTTTCCCCGCGAGGGAAGTCGTATTTTCCGTCGAGACCGGAGGGCAGTTTAATGTTCCCGTTTTCACTGCAAGGACCCGATTGTTCGTCACAACAGACCGACTTGTCACGTATGTACGAATCGTTGACAGCTCTGGCGAAGATCAGGACATGATAGCCGTAGGATTGGTGACGAACCACAAATGCTCTAGCAGAACCAGCAAAAACTGCAGAATTGTAGGCGGCGGTATTCCCCGTGTCGAGGTAACACCTTCAGACCTTCACTTCAGCCAATAGACCGAATCCGGCACGAAGGCGTTACACACCCCAGCCATACCTCTCGGCGTGCTCGAGGGTGCGCTGCATCTCCTCGCGCAGCATCTCGGTGAAGACTGATCCGCCGATAGTGCTGGCGCCGGGTTGGGCGATATCTGGCGTACGGTAGCCGCCCGCGAGGACGCGATGCAGCGATTGTTCGACCCAGTCCGCTTCGAGCGAAAGCCCAAACGCATCGCGCAGCATCAGCGTCGCGCTGAGGATCGACCCAATCGGGTTGGCGGAATCGGTGCCCACAAGCGACGGCGCGGAACCGTGAATCGGCTCAAAGAGCGGCGCCCCCGTCCCAAAGCTCGCCGAAGGAATCAGCCCGATCGAACCCACCAGAGCCGCGGCGGCATCGCTTAAAATGTCGCCGAACATGTTGCTCGTCAACATCACGTCAAACTGCGTGGGCTTCAACGTGAGCTGCATCGCCGCATTATCCACGTACATATGTTCGAGCTTCACCGACGAATAGACGCCGCCTATCGCGCTGACGGTCCGCCGCCAAAGCTGCGAGCTTGCCAGCACATTGGCCTTATCCACCGAGCAAACGCGCCGGGAGCGATTCTCCGCCCGTGCAAACGCAAACGTCGCGATCCGCTCAATTTCCGGCGTGGAATAGGATTCCGTGTCCCAGGCCCGCTCGACGCCATTCTCTGTAACGTTGCCGCGCTCGCCAAAATACATTCCACCCGCAAGCTCGCGCACAATCTCAATGTCCAGATCGCCCAATCGCTCCGGCTTGAGCGGAGAAATACCTCGCAGCGGCTCCAGCAACTTCACTGGGCGCAGATTCACGTAAAGACCGAGCCCTTTGCGCAAACCAAGCAAGCCGCTCTCGGGCCGCTTGCCCACCGGCAGGGCATCCCACTTTGCTCCTCCGACCGCTCCCAGAAAAACCGCGTCCGCCTTCTTACAAGCATCCAGTGTCGCGTTGGGAAGCGGCGTGCCCGCGACATCTATCGCCGCTCCGCCCAGTGGAAATTCGTGCAAATCAAACTCGTGATTGAATTCGTGCGCGCACTCGCGCAGCACGGTGGCCGCGGCGCGTGTCACTTCCGGCCCGATGCCGTCCCCTGGCAGCAGAACTATTGTCTTTTTCATATGGGTCCCCACTTGCTAAAAACACTCTACACGAAGCTTGCTGCTCGCAAAATTACGCCGCCGAAGTGGCCTCCGCCGCAACCCCCGCAGGCCGCCGCCGCATCACTTCATGCGCAATCGCCACCAAGTCCCGCGGACGCACCTGCTTTGCTTTATCCGCCAGTGTCGTCACGCGCTTGTAGCACTCCGCCAATTCCTCTTCGCTCGGCTCATAGCCCAGCGTGCGCAGGCTCACTTTCAACGCGTTCCGCCCGGAGTGTTTCCCCAGCACAAACGACCGCGATGGCACTCCCACCGACTCCGGCGTCATGATCTCGTACGTCAGCGGATTCTTGATGATGCCATCCTGATGAATCCCCGCTTCGTGCGCGAACGCGTTTGCGCCCACGACTGCCTTGTTCGGCGCCACCACCGCTCCAGTAATCTCCGAAAGCATCCGGCTCGAGCGGAAAAGCTCGTCCAATTTTATGTTCGTGGTCACGCCAAAACTTTCCTTGCGCACCGCCAGCGCTACGACGACCTCTTCCAGCGCCGCGTTGCCGGCTCGTTCGCCGATGCCGTTGACAGTGCATTCGATCTGCCGCACGCCCGCGCGAACCGCGGCCAGCGAGTTGGCCACCGCCAGTCCCAAATCGTCGTGGCAATGCGCGCTCAGCGTAATCCCCTGGGGATCGTCCAAATGCTCGCGTACCTGCTCGAACATCGCGCCATATTCATCCGGCACGGCATAGCCGACGGTGTCCGGCAAATTCAGAACAGTCGCGCCCGCATCCACCGCCACGCGGCAAACCTGGCAGAGAAATCCAATGTCCGTGCGCCCCGCGTCTTCGGCAGAGAACTCCACCTCACCAACATGCTTCCGCCCGAGCCGAATCATCGATCCAATCGCTTCGAGCGCCTGCTCGCGCGTCATATTAAGCTTCGCGCGGAGATGCAAGTCAGAGGTCGCCAGAAAAATATGCAGCCGCGGCGCCGCCGCCGGTTGCAAAGCTTCAATCGCGGCATTCACGTCGTGTTGTTTCGCCCGTGCCAGCGCCGCAATGGGGACGGTCCGCACTTCACGCGCCACCTGCTGCACCGCCTCGAGGTCCCCTCGCGAGGAAATCGGAAACCCCGCTTCAATGACGTCCACTCCCAGCGCCGCAAGCTGCCGCGCCATGCGAATCTTCTCCTCGGTGTTCATCGAGAATCCCGGCGATTGCTCGCCGTCCCGCAGGGTCGTGTCGAAGATGCGTACCGAGTCCATGGAGTCCCCCTAGGCTAGTAGTAGGACAGAAAGAGCGCCTCACGGTCAAATTTATCTTTGTTCTGCTTTTGATAATTTTGCCTTATACTCTCCATCAAGGAGAACCGGTGTGGACCTTGGGGAACTCCAGGTATTTCTGATGGTTGCGAAAGAAGGCAGCTTCTCGCGCGCGGCCGAGCGGCTTTACCGCACCCAACCGGCGGTCAGCCTCACGATTCGCAAACTCGAGGACGACCTTGGCCAGCCGTTGTTCGTCCGTGGCGCCCGTCCCGTGCGCCTTAGCGACGCTGGAACGCTGTTGAAAGACTATGCCGAGCGTCTGATCAACCTCCGCGATGAAGTAAAGAAAGGACTTAGCGAACTCGAAGGCCTGAGCCGCGGTGAATTGTCCCTCGGCGTAAACGAGAGTTCTATCCACGCTCTCCTTCCTGCTCTCGCTACATTTCGCCAGCTTCACCCCGGCATTCAGGTCCGCGTGCATCGCATGTTCTCCCGTGATATCCCCCACGAAGTCCTCAATTATCGCCTGGACGTGGGCGCAATTTCCTACGTGCCCCAGGATCCGCAGCTCCAGGCCACCGAAATCCTGAAAGACGAGCTCACGCTCGTCGTGCCGCCGAAACATGCGCTGGCCAAAAAGCGCGAAGTCGATGTCGCAGACCTCGGCGAGGAAGACTTCATCGCCCACAGCGTGGAATCCCCTTTTCGCCGCCGCGTCATCGAGCTTTTCGCCCGAAACCGCACCGAACTGAAAATGCCCATCGAAATGCCCACCATTGAAAGCATCAAGCGCTTCGTACAAATGGGCATGGGCGTGGCCATCGTCCCACGCATGTGCGTGCGATGGGAGATCGAGCACGGCTGGATGAAGGAAGTTAAAGTGCGGCAGCTGAATATGCCGCGCCACGTCTATTTAGTCTCACGTCGCGGCGCGCGCTTGCCTCACGCCGCCGCTGAGCTAATTCGCATCTTGCGAGAAGCCTGAAATTCCCCCGTAAGCTTGGGCACAGAGGTTCTGGGTGATACTACGAACCGCTTCGAGGCTTAACTCCTCGTTTATCCTGCTTAGGCGGTCGACGCCATGCAAAGAAGAATGCTTTCCAAGCCAGGATGGTCCGGCTCATAGGCTTCGTGCGATGGCAGGGCAACGCCGTTCCAAAGATTAGAATCCACTAACATTCCGTCCTGTCACGGGCTCTGCAAAAGAGGCCTAAATATCTACAGTTCAGTGTATTGAATCTTTAAATATATTTTGTTGACTCCGCTCTCTTTCCGCTTTACCTTGGATCTGTTGTCGTTTCCCTCTCGGAATCCGACGAGGCGCCGCTTTCTCTGACGGCCCAGGAAGACGCATGGCCCAACCACGCGCGTTCTCTCTTCGTTTTATAAGTCCATCCCCTGCGCGCTCGAAGAATTATTGGAAAACTTTAATAATTCTCTCTGGCCTCGCCTCCACGGCCATTTGCACGCCTTCTTCGCGCGCCCAGTTCCAGCAGCCTTTGGTTTTCTCATCCTCAGGTGCCGTCGCGGTCCGCAACGATCCAACCGGCTCACTCACTGCCGTCGCAGGCTCTCCTTTTCTCGCTCCCAATCAAGCTCCTTCATCTCCCTTCACCATCGATGTTCAAGGCCGCTTCCTCTTCGCCATCGGCAGCAACAGCATTCGCATGTTTCAGATTACCGACTCCACCACAGGTGCTTATCAAGAGGTTGCCAACTCGCCATTCGCGTCTCCGTACACGAACCAGCCGGCATTCATCGCCGTCGAGCCCACGGGACTGTACATTGCCGTAGTCAATCGAGTGGGACAAAACCCAGGAGACGGGATGGTCGAGACTTTCCAAATCGCGCCGGCGGCCTCCGGCGGTCCCGCACTCATACCAATGGCAGGGTCCGCCACCGAACTCGACTCCGCCCCCATCGGTGCCGCCCAGCCTCCCGATAACAAAGAATTTCTGATCTTCATGGGTCCGAATCCACAATCGCAGGATCCCACGATTGCTTCGGGCTCGGAGTTTCAATCTCTTTCCATCGACTCGCAAACCGGTTTCCTTACCGGCTACCAGCAGAATGCCGCCCTCTCCCAGCGCGGTGACAGCTTTGCCATGGATCCCCAAGGCCGCTACTATGTTATCGGCACCCAGGATAATCTCCTCGAGTTCGGCCTCGTACAGCTACTAGGAGTTGGCGGAAATGGACTTTTCGGCAACATCCAACTGCCTCAACAAAACTACCCACAAGGCCTTTGGATTGACAGCACCGGATCATGTCTGTACGTCGCCACTTCGAATCTGGCGAATCCCGTCGTAGTGGACGTCTATTCCGTCGACCTGCAAACCGGCCAGCTGACCGAAACTTCGAGTTCTCCCCTGCTGGGCTTCACCTCTGTCCCCGCGTATTATCCCGACCCCACCGGCTCCTTCAACTATGGATTCTCTACGGACCAAAACACAGCGCTTGCCTACACTGTTGATCCACAAACCGGCTATTTAATCCAGACACCCAACTCCCCGTTCACAGTCCCCCAAATCAACGGCGCTCTGACTTTCAGCATTCCGCCCGGTCAACAAGGGATCAGCGGCCCTTCCGCGTCGCTTTCAGCCACGAGCCTTTCCTTCGGTACCATTCAAACCGGTTCCGCCAGCGCCCCACAAACCGTCACGATCACCAGCAACGGCGGGCAAGCTCTTAGCGTGAACTCCATTTCTCTCGGCGGCGCTGACCCTAGCCAGTTTCAGGAAATGGACACCTGCCAAACTCCCTCGGTCCTTCAGCCCACAAAATTCTGCTCTATCAGCATCACCTTTCAGCCTACCGGCACGGGCTCGCAGCAGGCCACCCTCTCAATCGTCGATGATGCTCCAGACAGCCCCCAGTCCGTGACGCTCAATGGCGCGGGCGTCGCCCCGCCCCCGCCCGCTCCCGCTGTGACCGTGTCGCCTGACCCCGTCAGCTTTCCCACGATCACACAAGGCACCACGAGCAATTCCATCGCGGTCACCGTCACGAATTCCGGCAACGCTACTCTCCACATTTCTTCGGTTTCGATTGGCGGAAACAATGTAAGTGACTTCACCACTGCAAATTCCTGTACGGGAGCAATCAGCGCGAATGGCGCCTGTTCCATCACCGTGACCTTCGCCCCGCTCGCGGCCGGCCAGCGCACGGAAACCATCACTCTTGCGGATGATGCGCCGGATTCGCCGCAGGTCATTAACGTAGGGGGCAACGCAAATCCCGCAGTGACCGCGAGCCCGGCTCCAAACGGGTCAACTTCAGCCAGCGTCACAGCGGGCCAAACGGCGCAGTTCAATCTTCAAATGATTCCCGGCCCCGGCTACACCGGCACGATTTCTCTCGCCTGTAGCGGCGCGCCGATTGGTGCAATCTGCCAATTGCCCTCCACAGTGCAAATCGCAAGTGGCAACGCCGCCCCTTCGTGGTGACGGTGACCACCAGCGGTGGAAGCGCTGTAATTTTGCCCTTCTCGAATGTTCGGCGGACCTTGCCGCTTATCCGTCTCCGCGAAGCACCAGGCTTGATTGCGTGTGTGTTCCTGTTAATGATGCTGGCGTTCGGTTTCGGCGCAAGACGCGGCTCGAGTCACCACCCAAGGCAACTCTCAGTTGGCGGCCTTCTCGCTGGAGTGGCGCTAGTCACTATGCTGGTGACATTGGGTGCTGGTGGGTGCGGCGGCGGGAGTCAGGCCCTGGCAATTCCGCCGCGAATCGTCACGCCCCAAGGAACCTCGACGATCACGATCACCCCATCGGCAACGGCCGCCAACGGCCAGGCTCTTCAGTTGCAACCAATCCAATTGACGCTGACGGTTCAATAGCCGCGCGTTCTACTTCGCAGCTGAGATGCGGTAGATTTTCCCGGCGCCATCGTCCGCCACGAGCAACGATCCATCCGGCGCAACCGCTACTCCCACCGGCCTGCCATAAACTGCGGAGCCCTTAGGATCGGGTATCAGTCCCGTCATAAACGGCACAGGATCGGCCGATGGCTTCCCATCTTTGAAGGCCACGAAGACAACCTGGTATCCTGCGCGCGATGCCCGGTTCCAGGATCCGTGTTCCGCAAGAAACGCTCCGCCCCAATACCTCTCGGGAAATTGCTTCCCGGTATAAAACGCAAACTGCAGCGGAGCCACGTGCGCTCCCAGCAGCACATCCGGGACAATCGCTCGCGCCACCAATTCCGGCTTCTGCGGCTTCACTCGCGGATCAACGTTGTTCCCAATATAGCTATATGGCCAGCCGTAAAATCCTCCGTCTTTAACGGACGTCAGATAATCTGGAGGGAGATTGTCTCCCAGTTCGTCGCGTTCGTTCACGCTCGTCCACACTTCTCCCGTGACTGGTTCGATCGCCAAGCCCACCGGATTCCGCAACCCGGTCGCATAGAGGCGCGCGTTCTTTCCATCCAAATCGCAAATTGTAATCGCCGCACGGATCGGCGGCTCGCCTACTCCGATGTTTGACCCAGATCCCACGGAAACAAAGACATGCTTGCCATCCGCCGAAATGGCCACGGAACGTGTGCTGTGTCCTCCAGTGGGCAAATCCATTAAATGCTCCGCTTCACCGAGCCTCTTCGAGGTTTTCGGGTCATACTTGAATCTCAACAGCTCGTTCGTATCTCCGACGTACACGTAGTCATCGTGGAACGCAATTCCGAAGGGCCGCCGCAACCCGCTGGCGAACACTTCGCGCTCTTGGGCGCCGCCCGTGTTGTGCGGATCACGCAGGATGTCCACCTGGTCCGCGCCATTTTCCGCCAGAAAAATGTCTCCATTCGGCGCCACCATCATCCACCGAGGCACCTTGAAGTCCGACGCAAACACGTTAATCCGGAATCCTTGCGGCACCGTGGGAAGAAAACCAGGAGGGGGAGTGTCCTTCTCCGGGCCATTGCCCGCAGATTTGGTTGCAAAAGGTGGTGGAAGCTGCGGCTTCTGCCCATGCGTAATTTGCTGAGCGCAAAGAATCGCCGGAAAAATCAGGAGACTGCTGATCGCGGAAACAGCGCGATTACCTATTGTCATGTGCTTCTCCTCAATTCGTTTCTCTCACTCTTCTGTATAATGCCGTGGAACCGTGCTTGTCGCCAGCTTTGAATGGAACGGGAAATCTACCAAGGACGGTGGCAGCTCCGCTCTTTGGGCGAACTCTCACCCTCACAGCCCAAAAACATAGAGAACGCGGTCGGCGCTGATCGCGATCCTCTGCTTGCCATCCACTGTGAACGAAATCGGATTGGCGCCTATTCCGCCGCCGGTCTGAAAATCCCATAACGCCTTACCAGTCCGGGCATCGAGTGCATAAAAATTCCCTCCGCCCGATCCGGAAAAAACCAGTCCACCTGCCGTGGATAAGATTCCCGCCCACGGCGGCTCATGCAATTTGAACATCCACTCGGTATCTCCCGTTTCCGCATTCAGCGCGCGGATCTCTCCCCACGCTTCATCCGAAGGCAGCTGATCCTCTCCGCCTCCCCCGTAAAAGGTGCCCACTTTGTATTCGGCATCTCGTTTGAAATACTTGGACCCCATCTCTCTAACCGCGACATAAAACAATCCTGTATCCGGGCTGTAGGAAGGGCTGAACCAGACCGTTGCCCCATTGAGATTTGGCCAGATCAGGGTGCCTTCCTCCGTTGGCTCGGAGTTTGGCGCCAGGATGGGCCGCCCCTTTGCATCTAAACCGCGCGCCCACGTCTGCTTGGCATACGGCTGGCCGGCAATGAATTCCCCGGTCACGCGGTCGAGCACGTAATAGAACGCATTCCGATTTGCGCTCGCGATCAGTTTACGTTGGCGTCCGTCAATCTCAGCGTCGAAAAGCACGGGCGTGTGTGCGGCATCCCAATCGTGCGTGTCGTGCGGCGTGAATTGAAAATGCCAGCGAAGCTTCCCGGTCTCGCCATCCAAGGCAACAAACGAACACGTGTAGAGGTTGTCGCCTTGCCGATTGTCTCCATTCCAGTCCGGGCTCGGGTTGCCAACTCCCCAATACACGAGCTTCAGCTCTGGGTCGTAAGCTCCCGTGACCCACGTCGGCCCGCCGCCGGTTTTCCAACTCTCACCCTGCCACGTCTCGTGGCCTGCCTGCCCGGGACCGGGAATCGTCCAGAAGCGCCACGCCCTTTTGCCCGTCTTGGCGTCATACGCATCCAGGAATCCGCGGATTCCTGCCTCCCCGCCGCTCACTCCCACAACAATCTTTCCCTCAATCGCCAGAGGCGCAACCGTCATGCTGTATCCCAACCTATAGTTCCCGACTTTTGTGATCCACCGCTCCGCCCCGCTCTTCAAGTCCAGCGCCACCAAATAGCAATCCAGCGTTGCTACATAGAGCTTGTCATCGAGCACCGCAGGTCCCCGGCTTACCCGTCCAAAACCGATGTTGTGATAGTCCGCTGGGATCGTGCGCTCCCAGCTCCAGAGTCTTCGTCCTGTGTGCACGTCCAGCGCCGCAGCCCAGTTCGGTCCCGTGACGTACATGATGTTGTCCACCACGATGGGCGAAACTTCATTCGACTCATTCGGAAACTGAAACGCCCACTTCACCTGCAATTTTCCGACGTTTCCTGTTGTCACTTGCTTTAGCGGCGAAAATCGGTGCCCGAGCAAATCTCGCGAATAGGTGAGCCAGTTCCCCGGCTCTTTGTCGGCATTTACAATTCGTTCGAACGGGACTTGCCCAAAAGCCGCGACGCAAAAGACGGCGCCCATTAGTCCCGCATAGAATGCTTTCATGGTTTTTCCTGCTGCGAAGCCAGGTATGCCACTAAATCCTGCATTTCCGCCGCGCTCAGTATCCCTTCGAACGACGGCATGGGAGTTTCACCGCGCAGTTTGCTCAATTTCGGCAACTCCCGCTTCCGCAAACTGTGAAAGTTCCCTCGGCTATCTCTAATCTGAATGGTGAAAGTATCTTCGTTCACCCGGATCCCTTCTATCGTCTCCCCCGAAGCAGTTCTTGCTCTGACGAACAGAAAACCTTCCGGCAGCGCCGAAGAAGGATTGCTGATTGCTTGTTTAAGGTACGTGGCGCTGCGCACGTCTCCGATCCCCGTCAATTCCGGTCCATAGGCCGCGCCCGCTCCTCCAAGTATATGGCACCCGCTGCAACCACTCTTGGCGTAGACAGCGGCTCCGCGATTTACATTGCCGGGCAGCGGGGCAGCCGGGATCTTGCCCAACGACCGCACGTACGCCGCCACGTTTGCGACATCGTCATCGTCAAGGAACCATCCCTCGGGCATCTTGGGCGGAATGCCGTCATCAATCACCGCTTTCAACGCTGCGTCGTCCGGCGCATGCGAAAGATGTACTCGATTCAGCGCCGGGCCCCGGCCTCCCTTCCCGCCAATTCCGTGGCACACAGCGCAGTGCCGCTCGAACAGTCGTTTTCCCTCAGGCACACCAGCCGGAGGAGTTTTCGTCTCGCCGGTTGACTGTCCCCGTCGCACCACCATCAGCGCCAGCGGAACCAGCAACCCTCCTAAAACGACAAATGTCAGGAATATTTTCCGCACCATGGCCCTCGGGAAAGAATCCGGTGTCAGAATAGTCCGCAGTCTCGCAGACTACGCATGTGTTTTGGCCCTGTCAATTCAACTCCATAACGTAACGATCCCGCAAAACATCCAATCCTTTTCGCGAAGCGTATACTTCGTTGGAGTGATATTAAGGGAGTCTTTATCGTGCGCGCTGTCTTCTTTGCTGCCTTGATTTTCGCCGGAATCGGTGTCCTCGTGTGGGCCACCGCCAAGCCCAAGGATGGCCGCGCCAACGCTGAAGCCGCATTCCCGCTGCCCGCCGTTGATGCCCCGCTCGCTGCCGCAACAGGTCAGGAGACTGCGGTTCTATCCGGTGGCTGCTTTTGGGGGATTCAGGGCGTCTTTCAGCATGTAAGAGGTATTCTCTCCGCCACTTCCGGATATTCTGGCGGAGCGGCCACTACGGCCCACTACGAAGATGTCAGCACCGGCACCACCGGCCACGCCGAATCCGTCAAGATCGTGTTCGACCCTTCGCAAATTTCCTACGGCCAAATCTTGATGATCTTTTTCTCCGTCGGCCACAACCCAACCGAACTCAACTACCAGGGTCCGGACTATGGCACGCAGTACCGCTCCTCCATTTTTTATTCGAATGCGCAGCAAATGAAAATCGCGGAGGCTTACATTGCTCAACTCAGCGCTGCAAAAATCTATTCGCAGCCCATCGTCACAGAAGTCATTCCGCTTCAAGCCTTCTACCCCGCCGAGGCATACCATCAGGACTATCTCAAGCATCATTCCTTCGAGCCCTACATCATGATCAATGACCTTCCGAAGCTCACCAAGCTGAAAAAGGAATTTCCCGCATTCTACCAGAGTAACTGAAAATCCTCCTTCGTGCCGTCTCCTGCACCATGAGATTATCGGCCTCTCTCGAGTCCCCTGGATGTCTGTCAGAAAGCCTATGAGAAACAGTCGGATCGCAAAAATCCACTTCAGACCTTGTAGGAGCGCTCTGCCGCCGGATCTTCGCAGTAGCCAGGAAACGAACCTTTTGCCGACAGTTGTGTGCCCGAGATATAATCCCCAAACGGAATGGCCGCATGCCGCTTGCGCTCGGCGATTTGAGGAGTAGTTTCGTGCAAAATCGAAAGATCATCACGAACTTTGCCCGTACTCTTGTTGGCTCCCACTATCTTTGGGGCTCTGGTGGCGCCTGCCCCGGGGAATTAAATGGTTCGGCTCACCGGCCGGGCTCCGTCACATGGGCAACGCCCTCCATACAACCCCCCGAGTTCGCTCTTTTTGCGGCCTTTTGCAATGTCAAGGGTAACTATGTCTGCGCCGGCCGATTCGAAAAAGTGCATGGTCATATCGTTGCCAAAAACGACCCCGAATTCGAGAATTTCGTGAAAGGCATCGAGAACGTTCAACAGGGCCTCTGGGAGGCTTTTCCTCGTCGCCTCACTCCTCGACGGGTCGTGGGCGTGGGAGTTCCTTCTGCCGGTAAGATCGTCTTTGGCGAAAACTGCCTCAACGTCAGGCACTTCGACTGCATCAGTTTTGTGAACTACGTTTTGACTGCCACCACCAATCCTCCTGGCTGGACTCACAGCGAGAAGCCAAAGCAGAAAAAGGGTAAGCAGATACAAGAGTGGGGTGACTGGAACGGCAGCATTGATAACTGGTCCACGCTATGGACCACCGACGTTCCCCTCAAAGACCCCGCTGTTCCAGGCGATATTCTGATCCGCTACTACGATGACGAGAAAGGCCGGCATTTCTCTCATATCGCACTGCTGGATGACGACGGTCACGTCATCCAGGCGGAGATGGCATCGGCCGGAGTCCATGCCGACGAGACCTACGTTCCCAATCCAAAGAAATGGCAAATGCGGCGCCGGCTCCAGTCTCAGTACATCCTCGATCATGATTCTATTTTGGTCTGACCCTTCACCCGCTCCTCAGAAATTCTCGAGTTCACTTTGACCTTCAACACCCTTCGCTGCTTGACACCGCACCCCCGCTGACTTACTGTCATCGTTCTAGAGAGTGGAAGTCGCAAGTTCCCCCCTGCTCCTGATGATTTCCGCTTTGGAGGTCCCCCATGCCGTTAAGCCTTTTGACTCTTTCCTTGGTTTCTTCCCCGGTGTCCATGCATGAAGGCTTGAAGATTCTCGAGCGTGATGACTATCGTTGCCAGTACTGCGGCCTCGACGGCCGCGCCAGCTTCGAAAACGCCCTCGTCATGCGCGTCGATTTCATCCATCCTCGCGCACGCAAAGGTAAGAAAGATCCCAGCAACTTGGTCGCTTGCTGTACTCCCTGCAACACCATCAAGGGCACCAAGGTGTACGCCAACCTCGGCGAAGCTAAAGCCTTCGTCCTGAAACAGCGCGAAATGCTCCGCAAAGCGTGGGAAGCCAAGACCGCGCGCCATCCTTCCCATTCCGCGAGCGCCTAGAACGCTTCTACTCCCCCTTACAAACCAAACCGCATCTCGCTTCCTTCTCTGAAGCAACAGCGGCCATTCTCATTTTTTCTTCTTGCCTCCTCAACCGATTTACTCTTGACCCAGTCGCGCTGGGCGAATAAATTTCAATGCGGAGGCGTTTCCCATGTCATTGCGCAGCAGAATTATTCCCAAATCCGGCGCGGCCAGTCAGTCGCCGCTCCTGGCCTTAACCGTATTCCTTCTCTCAGGCGCTTTTCTACTTCTGGCTGCTGGCGCAAGCGCGGGCCCCGTCTCGCTCGAAACGCTCCTCAGCAAGTTGCAGTGGCGCAGTGTCGGCCCGTACGTCGGCGGACGTGTCGTGGCCATCACCGGTGTTCCCGGAAATTCGAATCTTTATTATGCCGGCACGGTCGGCGGCGGCATCTGGAAGAGCACTGACGAGGGCCTCGAGTGGAAGAATATCTCCGACGGCAAGTTGCCGGGCCCTAGCCCGAGCATTGGCGCCATCGCCGTGGCGCCCTCCAATCCCAAAATTATTTATGCAGGCACGGGCGAAAGCGACATCCGCAGTGACATGATTCCCGGCGACGGCCTCTTCAAGTCCACCGATGCGGGCGACACCTGGCACTTCGCAGGACTGCGCGACACGCACACCATCAGCGCAATCGTCGTGGACCCGCACAATCCGGAAGTCGTCTACGCCTCCTCCATGGGCCACGTCTTCGTCCCTGATCCTGAGCGCGGCGTCTTCAAGTCCGTCGACGGCGGCAAAACCTGGCACAAGATTCTCTTTGTTGACGATAAGACTGGCGCCATTGATCTCGTCATGCAGCCGAATCATCCCAATATACTTTATGCCGCGATGTGGCAAGCCGCCCGCATGCCCTGGGCGCTCTCCAGCGGCGGCCCGGGCAGCGGTCTTTATAAAAGCACGGACGCAGGCGCGCACTGGACGAATATCACCCGCAATTCAGGTTTGCCTGAAGGCGTCATCGGCCGAATCGGAGTTGGCGTCACTGCCAGCAACCCAGACGTTATCTATTCCATATTTCAGGCCAAGGAAGGCGGCGTCTTTCGCTCCAACGACGCGGGCAAGACTTGGACCCGCGTAAACGCCGAATGGAAACTACGCCAGCGCGCCTTCTATTACATGTCCATCTTCGTGGATCCTAAAGATCCCAACACCGTCTACGTCCCGGAAGTGGACGCCCTATGGGTTTCTCGCGACGGTGGCAAAACCTTCTCCAAACTCAGAACGCCCCACGGCGACAACCACATCGTCTGGATCAACCCCGACAATCCCAAAATCCTTCTTGAAGGAAATGACGGCGGCGCAACCGTCTCCACCGACGGCGGAAAATCATGGAGCACCGAGCATAATCAACCGACCGGCCAGTTCTATCACGTCAATCTTGACGACCAGTTCCCCTTCCACATCTACGGCGCGCAGCAAGACGAAGGCTCCTTCGAAGGACCCAGTGCCTCAAACGGCCGATCGATTCCGCTCTCCGACTGGCATCGCGTAGCCTACGGCGAAAGTACTTTCACCGTCCCGCAACCCGGCGATCCCAACATCACCTATGGCAGCGGCTACTACAGCATTTTCCTCCGATACGACCTTGCCACCGGCCAGTACGAGAGCGTGAGCCCCTGGCCCAACTACCAGGAAGGGGTGTCCTCCGCCGAACTCAAATACCGTTTCGGCTGGACCCATCCGATTCTTTTCTCTCCTACGAATCCCAAGGAACTTTTCATCGGCTCGCAGTACGTCATGAAGAGCGACGATTTCGGCAGGACCTGGGCAGCGCATTAGCCCCGATCTCACTCGCAACGCACCCGAAACCGAAGCCCCAAGCGGCGGGCCCGTCGATCTCGACCATTCCGGCGCGGAAATTTATCCCGGCCTTTCGGTCATCGCCGTTTCGCCCATGGATGACAAAGTAATTTGGGCGGGCTCCGACGACGGCTTGGTCCACGTGACCACCGATGGCGGCCAAAACTGGAAAGCAGTGAACCCCTCCGGCCTTCCCGAAAAATCCTGGATCAGCTCCATTCAACCTTCCTATGGTGATCGCGGCACAGCCTATCTGGTTTCGCGACGCTACATGTGGGACGACTTTCGCCCTTATGTTTTCGAGACCACCGATTTCGGCGCTCACTGGAAGCCCCTCACGAACGGCCTGCCGGAATATTCCTACGTGTTTTCCATCTTGCAGGATCCGCGAGACACCAATCTTCTCTTCCTCGGCACGGACAGCACCGTCTACGTCAGTCTTGACGCCGGCGCACACTGGCATCCCCTCACGCTCAACCTGCCCCCCGCGCAAGTCCGCGACATCGCCATCAATTCTCGCCAGGGCGACGTCGTAATTGCCACTCACGGCCGCTCTTTCTGGATTCTCGATAATCTCTCCCTGCTCGAACAATTAACCAACGCTCCGGCCATCGACTCGGACAGCCCGCACCTCTTCGCTCCTCAACAAGCTTGGCTCACGCATTCCTACGGCCAGCCGCCCCCCGATTTCCCCGCGCGCGATGCCGGCCAGAATCCGCCTTTCGGCGCAACCGTCTTTTTCCATGTCCCCGCTTCCTACAGCGGCAAGACGCCTGTGACTCTTTCCTTCACCGATGCGCAAGGTAAAGTGGTCCGCAGTTTCGCCCTGCATCTCAAGAAAAAAGAACCGAAGCAGAAGAGCGCGTCAAAAGCCGGCGCGGAAACACCCGACCAGCTTAAAAAAGAACAGGAAGAAAAGCTCACCGCGATTGAGCCCGGTTTGAACCGCTTCCAGTGGAACCTCCGCTATGCTGACGCCACGGATGTGAAGGGCTTCGAAGCCCCCATCGCCGCCGGCGGTCTCGATGACAACGTCAATGGTCCCGTCGTCGTCCCTGGCGATTACACCGCGACCCTCGACTACGGCGGCCAGAAGACTCAGCAGAACTTCAAGGTCGCTCTCGACCCGCGCCTCAAAGCCACCCAGGACGATCTCTCCGCGGCGCTCGCTCTTCAGTTCAAAATCCACGACGCACTCGATGCGCTTGACAAAAAAATCAACGAAGCCATGGACGTTCGCGAGAAACTCCAGTCCGCCGTGAGCCAGCATCGCCTGTCCGAAGCTAAGGCCGGCCCGGCAATCTCTCAACTAAGCAGTGAGATTGCGAATCTCGTCCAAATGGACATTAAATCCAGCGAAGGCAGCCTGCTACACGAAACCAAACTCCACAGCCATCTCGCTTATCTTGCGGCCGATATCGACCTCGCCTACGGAAGACCTACCCCCGCGCAATTCGACGTCTTCCAATATCTCGATGAGCAAGCCAAATCCGGCGAACAGCTCCTGGACGCGGCCATCTCCGCCGGCAATAAGCTTCTCTGACCCAAACGCGCGCAATGCGCCGGCAACCGTCAAACCAGCCGGAAGGCAAGAGACAATAGCAAAGAGGCGGCGCAAGACACAGGGATGTCCACGCGGATTATTCTTGATGAATCGATGGAAGGCATAGCGGCAAGGAAGGGCCATTTCGGAACAAAAGCAGGTTCGCACAAAGGCAACGTGCAACCCTGTCCCCAGCCAAAAAATTCCTGCCGGCCGCATTCACCCATCTCCATCCGCGTGCGCATCCGGCTGCCCGCCCTGGGCGAGATCGCCTTTCCTGCGTTACACTACTAGCTCCGCAACTTGGAGAAACAATGCCCACACGCGATGACGCTTGGAAACTGCTCTGCGAATTTACCGAGTCGGAGAGTCTCCGCAAGCACATGCTCGCCGTCGAAGCCTGCGTCCGCGCATACGCGCGCAAGCAAGGCGCCGATGAAGAGCTTTGGGGCCTTGCCGCGCTCCTCCACGATTTCGATTACGAGCGCTGGCCCAACAATGAACACGCGCCCGACAAGGAACACCCCGCGGAAGGCGCAAAAATTCTCCGCGAACGTGGATATTCCGACGAACTCGTTCGCGCCATCCTTTCTCACGCCGATTATTCCGGTGTCGCGCGCCTATCGCCGCTTGAGCACACTCTTTTCGCATGCGACGAACTCGCCGGTTTTCTCACCGCCTGCTCCTACGTCCGCCCGTCGAAAAGCATCCTTGATCTCGAGGTCGATTCTGTGAAGCGCCGCCTGAAAGATAAAGCCTTCGCTAAAGGCGTCAACCGGGAAGACGTTCGCAAAGGCGCCGAGGAGCTCGGCATCCCGCTCGAAGAGCACATTGCCTTCTGCATCACCGCCATGCGCGACCAAGCCGACGCCCTCGGGCTCCGCGGCAACATCGCCGCCCAAGCCGCTGGTTCCTGATTTAGAGGAAGTGTCTGGAGATTGCGCACCGGCGTTCGTGTTCAACGCAAGTTCGGGATAAAATGAAAGGGTAATGCTCACTCAAATTAAAGACACGGATGCAACGGCAGCTGGGCGGCCTAGGCGCAAGACCTATGGCGTGCGCGTTGGCCACGTCCTCGTCGGCGCTGGCGCGCCCATTGTCGTGCAGTCCATGACGAACACGGACACAGCGGACGTCGCATCGACGTTCAAACAGACAATGGAGTTGGCCGAAGCCGGCTCGGAGATCGTGCGCTGGACGGTGAATGTGCCGGACGCCGCGGCGGCCGTGCCGGAGATTGTAAAGCGGCTGCGCGACGCGGGATGCGAAGCGCCAATCATTGGGGATTTTCATTACAACGGACACGTGCTGCTGACGAAGTATCCAGAGTGCGCGAAAGCGCTGGACAAATACCGCATCAATCCGGGCAACGTGGGCGCCGGCCAGCGGCGCGACGAGCAATTTTCCACCATTTGCAGAATTGCCCGCGACAACGGCAAGCCCGTGCGTATCGGCGTGAATGGCGGCTCGCTGAATCAAGAGCTGGTTATGCAGAAGATGCAGGAGAACACGGACAAGAATCTGGGGAAGGAGTCCGAAGAGATTATTAATGATTGCATGGTGCTCTCGGCGCTGCAATCGACGGACCTGGCGCTGGAATGCGGGCTACGACACGACCAGATTATTATTTCGTGCAAGACTTCGCGTCCGCGCGATCTGATCACCGTCTATCGCGACCTGTCCAGCAAAACCGAGCAGCCTCTGCACCTCGGCCTGACCGAAGCGGGCATGGGCATGAAGGGCCAGATATGGTCCGCGGCATCGCTCGGGGTTTTGCTTTATGAGGGGATTGGCGACACGATTCGTATTTCGCTGACGCCGAAGCCGGGGGGCGACCGGCGTGAAGAGGTATATGCGGCGTGCGAACTGCTGCAAGCATTGGGGCTGCGCTCCTTCTCGCCGAGCGTGACGGCCTGCCCCGGCTGCGGGCGGACGACCAGCACGACGTTTCAGGAGCTGGCGGAACGCATCCAGGGATACATTCGCGACAGCATGCCGATCTGGAAAACACAGTATGAAGGCGTGGAAACGATGACGCTGGCGGTGATGGGCTGCATCGTGAACGGGCCGGGCGAATCGAAGGCGGCGAATATCGGGATTAGTCTGCCAGGGACCGGAGAGGCACCCCGCTGCCCCATCTATATTGACGGGAAGAAGGATGTCACGCTCGAAGGGACGTATGACGAGCTGGCGGCGGCGTTCCAGGCTCTAGTCGACAGATATATTGAGAACAAATACCCCCGCAAGACCGCGGAAGCCGTGGCTCCTGCAGGAAACTGAAGGACTCCATGAAAATCAGCCGGGAAGATGTGGAGAGAGTAGCGGAATTGGCCTATCTGGAATTGAGCGAGGCCGAGCTTGAGACTTACCGCGCGCAGCTCGACGAAATCCTCGAATACATAGGAAAACTGAACGAATTGGACACCGCTAACGTCGAGCCAATGGCGCAGGTCCTGGCAGATGATCAGACTGCCGACGCGACTTTGCGGGACGATATAGTCGTGGCCTGCGATGTGGCAACTGAAGTTCTGAAGCGAGCGCCGGATCCGGAGCCGCCGTATTTTCGAGCGCCGAAGGTGATAGAAAGATAGTGGCGAGATGACGGCAAATTGGACGATCGACGGCGTGAAAGAAGAGCTGGCGGCGAAGAAGGTTTCGGCACGGGAACTGGCGGCGGAGTTTTACAAGCGGATTGGAGAGCGCAACGGGGAATTGAATGCCTATTTGACGCTTTGCGAAGCGCGCGCCTACGCGCAGGCGGAGCGAATCGATGCGTTGGTTGCGGCGGGGAAGCCACTGCCCGCGCTGGCGGGCGTTCCGATCGCAATTAAAGATGTCATCAGCACGCGCGGCGTACGGACTACCTGCGGATCGAAGATCCTAGAAAATTATGTCCCGCCTTACGACGCGACCGCGGTGGAGCGGCTTGAGGCGGCTGGCGCCGTAATTCTCGGGAAAACCAATTGCGATGAATTTGCGATGGGGAGTTCGAATGAGAACTCCGCGTATGGAGCGGTGCGAAACCCGGAGGCGATGGACCGTGTGCCGGGGGGGTCGAGCGGCGGGTCGGCGGCAGCGGTGGCTGCGGGGCTGGCGGTGGCGTCGCTGGGAACCGATACAGGCGGATCCATCCGGCAGCCGGGGGCGTTCTGCGGAATTCCGGCAATGATGGGGAGTTACGGGCGGGTTTCGCGATACGGGCTCATCGCCTTTGCTTCCTCCTTGGACCGGATTGGGCCTTTTGCGAAAAATTCCTGGGATGTTGCGGCCATCCTGGGGGTAATCGCAGGGCGGGATGCGAACGATTCTACCTCCACAACTGCGCCAGTGCCGGACTACCGTGCGGCGCTGGGAAAGCCGGTGAAGGGATTGCGCATCGGCATTCCGAAGGAATATTTCGGCGTGGGCATGGATGACGGGGTTCGGAAAAAGATCGAAGCGGGGATCGAGGTATTCAAGAAGCTGGGGTGCCAGCTCCATGAAATCCACATGGCGCATACGGATTATGCGATAGCGACTTATTACATCATCGCGACAGCAGAGGCGAGCTCGAACCTGGCGCGGTATGACGGCGTGAGGTATGGCCTGCGAGTGCAAGACGACTCGCTGCTGGCCATGTACAAAAAAACGCGCGGCGCTGGGTTTGGAGCCGAGGTCAAGCGACGGATCGTTCTGGGAACTTACGTTTTGTCGGCAGGCTACTATGATGCGTATTACCTCAAAGGGCAAAAGGTTCGGGCCTTAATTGCCCAGGACTTTCGCGACGCGTTTACGAAGGTGGATGTAATTGTGACGCCGACCTCGCCGATTCCCCCGTTCAAGATGGGGGAGAAAACAAGTGACCCCCTCCAGATGTATCTTGCTGATATATATACAGTTACAGGATCGCTGGCAGGCGTGCCTGGCATCTCCGTGCCCTGCGGAAGAATCGGTGGAAAGCTGCCTGTTGGACTGCAAATCTTCGGACCCGCGTTCGGCGAGGCCAGCGTGCTTCAACTGGCACATGCTTTCGAACAGGCAGGCGGCGGTTCCGTCTAATCGGCGGGAGCGAGATATAACCGTGCCACCCGAACTCGATGCCCTCATTGCCAAGATGGCCAAATCGCAAGGGGCGCTTTTGCGCGTTGCGGACGGCGTGCCCGCAAAAGAATGGAAGACAAGGCCAAGCGAGGGAAGTTGGTCTGCGGCGGAGTTGGTGGCGCATCTGATGATGGTGGAACGTGCAGTCATCGGAAAAGCGGACCGCGTTTCCCAGAACTCGCCGAAGCGAATCCCTTTGTTAAAGAGAATTCACATTCCGATGGCGCTGGTGGAATCGCGCTGGATCCGCCGAAAGACGCCGATTCCCATCGACCCGGATCTGTTGAGTGATAAAGAGGTGATGCTTGCGGGATTGCGCGAGGTGAGGGAACGATCGCTGGCATTTCTGGAAGAAACGAAGAGCCGGGATCTGGGGGAACACCGCTGGAAGCATCCCGCGATTGGAATGCTCAACACATACGGATGGATGCGGTTCATCGCAGCGCACGAAACGCGCCACACAAAACAGATGCGAGAAATTGCAGCAAGGCTACCGAAACCCATATAGAGTTTGCAAAAGTGGGACATTTTTGCACCCCTACTTCCCTTCCCGTTTCGGTCGTACCACCGGCCGCTCAGATGAAGGAAAAGAGATAATGTCTTTTTACACAGGGGGTTGGAACAAAAGTACTAGACATTTCGTTTTAGAGTACGAGAACGGAACGACTATTGCTCTTAGAAAGATGCATCGCGTAGGCTGGCAATAGCATCGAAAAGCTGGAACTGGATATTGGAAGCGTGGTGCGGGATAGAAAAGGGAAATAAGGCAATGGTTACAGTTAAATCGAGCCAAAAGATTTTCACGGATGCAGAGATCGCCAGCCTGACCGGGATTTGCGTCGATCATATCCGCAATTTCGCGAAAAGCCGGCACTTGGGCTTCATCGCGCGGGCTGCGGAAGCGGCAGGCAAGCAAGCGGACCAGTGGCTTTTCACGCTGTCGGACCTGATGGTTCTGGTAACGCTGTTCCCGCGCTGCACCCACTGAGAACAGCAACCAACTCTAAATCTAGAAAGGCTCTTTCCGGAACGCCGGAAGGAGCTTTTCGCTTTTTTGGGACAGTTGCGAGGGCGGAGGGGGCGGGGTATGCTCGCCGAAGGGCAAAAAGAGCCTTCGGGATGGCATCTGAGAGGGCAGAAACCACCATGAGATCGGGTTGCACACTTGCGCTGCTTTTTCCAATGCTCTTGCTGGGCTGGAGCAGTACGAGCGGTCCGAGCGCCGCGGCCATTGAGTCCTCCACACAGCAACCCGAACCAAGCGCCAAACAGGCTGCGGCGACACAGGAGGCTCCTAAGGAGGAGCTCACAGGGCTTCCTCGGGGCAAAAAGCTTGTTCTTAAGGACGGCAGCTTCCAGCTGGTTCGCAACTATGAAAAAGTCGGCGATCGAGTGCGATACTTCAGCGTGGAGAGAGATGATTGGGAAGTGATCCCGGCCTCGATGGTGGACTGGGACGCCACGAAGAAGGCAGAGGCAGCGCAACAGAAAAAGTCAGCGGCGCTCTTGGAGAAGGTTCAGATCCAGGAGGCGGCATCGCGGGCGGAGGCGCCGGTGGATGTGGACGCAAGTTTGCTGGTCGCTCCGGGAGTGTTCCTGCCAGATGGAGAGGGCATGTTCGTCTTCGAGGGCAAAACCGTGCGGCGGCTCACTGAGGTCGGCGCGGAGGAGAAAACCGACAAACTCACGGCGCTGAAGCGGGTCCTCTCGCCACTCCCCATCATTCCCAGCAAACATAACATCGAAATCCCGGGAGCGAGAGCCAAATTGCGGTTGACAAGTCCTGTGCCAGAGTTTTATTTGCGCGAATCGCCCGAAAACCCGGGCCAAGACTCTGGCTTCTCAAGGAGCGGCCGGCAGAGCGACTCCGGGCCGGATGTGGCCCTGGTGCGCGCGAAAGTGAAAGGGCACAAGCGGTTGCTGGAATCCATCCGAAAGCTGTTCGGCGAGGAAGTATCGGACACGCGGAACGAAATTGTCATCCAGCGATGGGTGGTGGCACCGAACGTTTACAGATTTACGCTCAGTTCTGCCCTGCCACCGGGAGAATACGCTCTCGCCGAGATCCTGCAAGGTGGGTTAAACCTGTACGTCTGGGATTTCGGGGTGGACGCGACATCCACCACAAAGGCCGACCTGCAGTAATTCAAACAAAAGTCCGAGCTGATAAAGAGATGATCCAGGGATTCCGCCAGTTTTCGGCGGTCCGCCCGAATCGGCCCAAGACATTGAAGCGGTTCGGCGCGCATTTCATCCCAGAAGCTAATTCGGGGGCGGCTCGACGGCGAATACTTCCAGAAGCACACCAAGAACATCGGAAACGCGGAATGGCTTCTGTAAATAGCGCTGCGCGCCGGGAGTGCCCGGAGCTTCCACGGATTCAATCAGTTCTCCCGTCATATAGAGCACGGCTGGCTTGCGGTCTCCCGCCGCAGTGAGGAGCTGTTCCGCCGCGATCTTGCCACTGAGATGGGCACCATCCTTGGAAAGATTCAAGTCGCAGAGTAGAACGTCCGGAGTGCGCCTGGCGAGAAAAATGAGCGCTTCTTCCAAGGAGCCAGCGCAATCCACATGCAAACCGCGGGCAGTGAGGCCCTCGGAGAGCAAAGTGCGCAGGCTCTCTTCATCATCCAGGACGAGCACGGAGCGGCCTTTCAAGAGATCGAGCGCGGCCGGGGTCGCGGGCGCAGCAAAAGCGGAGGCTGCCGACGCAGAAAGAGCGGGATTCTCTCCGAGAGCAAGCGGCAGATAGACGGTAAATGCAGAGCCGCCTGCGGGGAGAGCTTCCGCTTCAATCGTGCCGCCGTGCTCGCGAATGATGGAAAGGCAGATACTGAGGCCAAGGCCGGTGCCGCCTCCCGGACGCTTCGTGGTGTAAAAGGGATCGAAAAGGCGGGGTACGGATTCGGGCCGAATGCCCACGCCGTCATCCTGGAAGGTAATCAATACGCGTGAGCCAAGACGAGTGAACCGGATTTGAATGCGGCCCGATTCGCGGACTTCGCGAATAGCCTGCTCGGCGTTGGTAACCAGATTGAGAAAGACCTGGATAAGCTGATTGGCGTCCCCAATGACGCTTGGCATATCCGGCTGGGGGCGGAAATCGACTTCGACGTTGTTTCTGCGGAGCGAGTGTTCGTGCAACTGGAGAGTGCGTTCGATGATGCTATTGAGATCGACGGGCTTTTTCTGCGGCGAGGCTGGCCGCGAGAATTCGAGAAGATTTTGAACGATGCGCGCCGCACGGCGGGCCTGGCGATGCGTCAATTCTAGCTGCCGCTTGGTGGCCTGCGGGTCGCTTTGGCCTTCGCGCAACAGCTCGGTCACTCCCAGGATGGCAGTGAGGGGATTGTTGAGTTCGTGCGCGACACCGGCGAGCATCTGGCCCATCGCGGCAAGCTTTTCCGCCTGAATAAGCTGTTCCTCGAGGCGCTTGAGTTCAGTGACATCGCGCCCGGAAAGGACGACGCCTTCAATTTTGCCATTTTCATCGGCGAGAGGGCTGAAATTGAAACGGATACGGCGCCAATCCCCAAGCTTGTGACGAACGCGAACTTCGAGGGAGCCAAGATTCCGGCGTCCTGCCAGGATATCCGCGAAGAGAGCAAGGAGGAAGGGGCGGTCTTCGGCATGGGTCTGTCCTCCGAATTCCATCGTTTCGGCTTCAGAGAGCTCATAGCCGAGGACTTCCTTACATCGCGGGCTGACAAACGTGTAGTGGGATGCAGAATCCACGACGAGAATCAGATCGGGAAAGCTATCGACCAGGCGGCGAGCGAATTCCTGTTCTTTGTGAAGCTGGCGCTCCATTTGACGGCGGGCGGTGATGTCCATGACGGAACCCTGATAGCGAAGGACGTGTCCCGCGGTGTCGCGCACTACGGTGGCGGTATTCAGACAAACGATGGGAGAGCCATCCTTGCGAAGCAGGGTGATTTCCCGGCCCTGAGGCGCGTTTTGACGGCCGACCTCTTCCTCGAGCGACTTTCTTTCGGCGGGGTCCGCGAAGATGTCTGGAACGTGCTTGGAGAGCAATTCTTCCTTGGAGTCGTAGCCGAGCATGCGGACAAGGGCGGGATTGGCGTCGAGGATGCTGCCATCGGGAGTGGTGATATAGATGCCTTCCTGAAGACTCTCGAAGAGTTCGGTGAAACGAGCTTCATTCTTGCGCAGCGCGGTGATGTCGCGGCCGAGAACGGTGAGGCCGTGGACCTTGTTGTCGCGGGTCATGGCATGCGCGACGCAATCAAAATAACAGACAGAATTTTGCTTCTTGAGACGGACCTGAATGATGCCGGACCAGTGGCGGCGCTCGAGAAAACGAGGCAAGGCGCGGCGGATGAGCTCGGCGCCTTCACCTCCGCCCTCTTCGAGGAACTCCGTGACGGGGTGGCCGATAATCTGCTGATAGGTGGCGCCCACAAGATCCGCAAAGCTGCGGTTCACCGCCCGGATTTCGCCTTCGAGAGAGATGGCGAGGAGGATATCGTCGAAGGAATCGATGAGGTCGCGGTAGCCCTGCTGGGAGCGGGAGATGACTTCAAAGAGCTGGTCCATCTGCCTATCGCTGGGAGGAACGGCGTCGTGGTGCTCGAGGCCGCGGACGAGACCGCGTAGCTCGGAGATTTCCTGCGTGCGCTTCCAAGCATAGAAGCCAAAGAGGGCGACGAGGACGACAAGACCGATCGGCAGGGCTTCAAAGCGGTGCGCCAGAGAACGGATGGTGTCCCAAGAGGTGAAGGCAAAGACGACCGAAAGAATCAGGAGAAGAAGAAACGTCAGACGCCAAAGCTCGCTCTGGCGTTTTTCGAATTGCTCAAGGCGTGTGGAGACCGTCGGGCGGTTTGCACCGTCCGGCGGAGAATTCTTCGATGAACTTCGTGAGAACTCGCCGTGTTTGGGCATAAGCGCGCGGGGGCCCGACAAAACGGATCAGGAAACCTCGTAAGAGTTGCTCAACCATTGTAGGAACAGCAGCGAGCCCGGGCAATGACGTGGACTCCGCGAAGTGCCTGAACGGTACCTGTAGAATTCGGGCAAAAAATAAAGCGTCCCGATTTGGCCGGGACGCTTTATTTTGAACGCGTTGAAAGCAGGAGCCCCGCCCCGTCGAACCGGCTAGCCTTCCGTGGCGGCGTCGGCTTCGGAGTCTTTCTGCAGGAAGTCGAGAGCCGCGGCTTCTTCCGCGGTAAGCTCGGCGGCTTCCGGAATTTCCTCGATGGGAGCGGGCGCAGGCATTTCCGTCAGCAACTGAATGCTGCGGTAGTGCTCGAGGCCCGTGCCAGCAGGAATAAGGCGGCCCATGATGACGTTTTCCTTGAGGCCGCGGAGGTAGTCCACCTTGCCGGCGACAGCGGCTTCGGTGAGCACGCGCGTGGTCTCCTGGAAGCTAGCGGCCGAAATGAAGGAGTCGGTCGAGAGCGAGGCCTTGGTGATGCCGAGGAGCAGCGGACGGCCGGTAGCCGGGCGGCCGCCGTTTTTGATGACCTGATCGTTCTCTTCGCGGAAGCGGAACTTGTCCACTTGCTCCTCGAGAAGGAACGAGGTGTCGCCCACGTCCTCGACCTTGACCCAGCGCATCATCTGACGCGAGATGGTCTCGATGTGCTTGTCGTTGATGTTGACGCCCTGGAGGCGGTAGACCTCCTGAATGGCGTTGACCAAATAGGCTTGTGTGAACTTTTCGCCGAGGACGGCGAGCAAGTCGTGCAAGTTGAGCGGACCATCGATGAGGGCCTCGCCCGCCTTAACATGGTCGCCTTCCTGAACGTTGATGTGCACGCCGCGCGGAATGGAATATTCCTTGGTAGTCTTGCCATCCTCGCTCTCGACGTAGACCTTGCGCATGCCCTTGGCGATGTCGCCATAGCGGACGACGCCATCGACTTCGCTGATTACGGCGGGATCCTTAGGCTTGCGGGTCTCGAAGAGTTCGACGACGCGCGGGAGACCACCGGTGATGTCTTTCGTCTTGGTGGTTTCACGCGGAATTTTCGCGAGCACGTCTCCGGCCTGAACTTCGTCGCCGTCCTTGACCATCAAGTGAGCGCGCGACGGCATCAGGTACTTCTTGCGGACCTTGCCCGAAGAATCGCGGACAAGGATAGCGGGCTGATGTTTTTCATCGCCAGGCGGCAGAGTGACAACGTCCTGCGAAAGCCCGGTCACTTCGTCCACCTGCTCTTCGATCGTCAAGCCGGGCCGCAGGTCGTCAAACTTCACGGAGCCGGCGGTCTCGGTGAGGATCGAGAACGTAAAGGGATCCCATTCGGCAAGAATCTGGCCGTGGGTGACGTGCTCGCCGTCCTGAACGCGGAGGCGGGCGCCGTAGACGACGTGATAGCGCTCCTTCTCGCGGTCCTTTTCGTCCACGATAGAGATGAGGCCTGCACGGTTCATGGCGATGGAAGTTCCGCCGCGGCCTTGGACGAACTTGAGGTCCACGAACTTGATGACGCCGTTATTGCGCGCTTCGAGCGTGGAACGCTCGGAAACACGGGTGGCGGTTCCGCCGATGTGGAACGTACGCATGGTTAACTGTGTGCCAGGCTCGCCGATGGATTGTGCTGCGATGACGCCGACGGCCTCGCCAAGCTCAACCATGCGCCCGGACGCGAGATTGCGGCCGTAGCAGAGAGCGCAAACTCCGCGGCGGGACTCGCAGGTAAGCACGGAGCGAATGCGAACGCGCTCGATCCCTGCAGCCTGCACCTGATTGGCGAGGTCTTCGGTGATTTCCTGGTTGATGTCGACGATCACGGTGCCCTCGAAGTCCTTGATCTTATCGAGGGAGACGCGGCCGACGATGCGGTCGCGCAGGGGTTCGACTTCCACGCCGGCCTCGATAATAGGCTCGACGTAGATGCCGTCGGTGGTGCCGCAGTCGCGCTCGTTGATGATGACATCCTGAGCTACGTCGACGAGGCGGCGGGTGAGGTAGCCGGAATCGGCGGTCTTGAGCGCCGTATCGGCCAAGCCCTTGCGCGCGCCGTGCGTCGAGATGAAGTACTGCAGCACGGTAAGGCCTTCGCGGAAGTTGGAGGTAATGGGCGTTTCGATGACTTCGCCCGAAGGCTTGGCCATCAAACCGCGCATACCGGAAAGCTGGCGAATCTGCTGTTTCGAACCGCGTGCTCCGGAGTCCGCCATGACGTAGACGGGGTTGATGTTGCCCTCTTTATCCTGATTTTCAAGGGCTTTGAACATTTCGTCGGCGACCTTTTCGGTGACGTCGCCCCAGATGGCGATGATTTTGTTATAGCGCTCGCCGTTAGTGATGGCACCATCAAGGTATTGCTGCTGAACCTTGACGACTTCCTTTTCGGCGTTTTCGACCAGCTTGTACTTGTCGCTGGGAATGAGCATGTCGTCGATGCCGATGGAGATGCCGGACTTCGTGGCATACGTGAAGCCTAGCTCCTTGAGATGATCGAGTAGGACGACAGTGTCCGTGAGGCCATAGCGCAAGTACGCGTAATAGACGAGCTGCTGAACGCCCTTCTTCTTGAGCAGGCCGTTCACGAAGGGAAACTTGGCCGGCAGGTGCGAATTGAAAATGACGCGCCCGACGGTGGTTTGGATGAACTGGCGCTCCATCTTGACGGGCTCGGTGTGCGGCACGTCCTGATCGTCGTAGGCAGTGGTGAGGTCGATCATTTCGCCGCTGTAGCGCAGACGGATGGGAGTGAGCAGTTCGACTTCACCCGCTTCGAGCGCGAGGACCACCTCGTCGGCACCGCCGAAGACGCGGCCTTCGCCCTTGGCACCGGGCTTGGACTTGGTCAGGTAATAGATGCCGAGGACCATGTCCTGCGACGGAACGGCCAGAGGCAGACCGTGCGCGGGAGAAAGGATGTTGCGCGAGCTGAGCATGAGCACGGACGCTTCAACCTGGGATTCGGGCGAGAGCGGAATGTGCACGGCCATCTGGTCGCCGTCAAAGTCCGCGTTGAACGCGGTGCAGACGAGGGGATGAATGCGGATAGCCTTGCCTTCGACGAGAACCGGTTCGAACGCCTGAATGCCGAGGCGGTGCAGCGTCGGAGCGCGGTTGAGAAGCACGGGATGCTCGCGGATGACGTCCTCGAGAATGTCCCAAACCACGGGCTCTTGCTGCTCGACCATTTCCTTGGCTTGCTTGATGGTGGTGCAGTGACCTTGCGCCTCGAGCTTGTGATAGATGAAGGGCTTGAAAAGCTCGAGCGCCATTTTCTTGGGAAGGCCGCACTGGTTGAGCTTCAGCTCCGGGCCGACGACGATGACGGAGCGGCCGGAATAGTCCACGCGCTTGCCGAGAAGGTTCTGGCGGAAGCGGCCCTGCTTGCCCTTGAGCGTATCGCTGAGGGACTTGAGCGGGCGGTTGTTGGTTCCGCGCAGAACGCGGCCGCGGCGGCCGTTGTCGAAGAGCGCGTCGACGGCTTCCTGCAGCATGCGCTTTTCGTTGCGCACGATGACGTCCGGAGCGCGAAGCTCCATGAGCTTTTTCAGGCGGTTGTTGCGGTTGATGACGCGGCGATAGAGATCGTTCAGGTCCGACGTAGCAAATCGGCCGCCGTCCAGAGGCACAAGGGGGCGCAATTCCGGGGGAAGCACCGGGACCACGTCGAGAATCATCCACTCCGGCTTGTTCCCGCTCTTGCGGAAGGCTTCGAGCACCTTCAAGCGCTTGGCGAACTTGATGCGCTTTTGCAAGGACGGATCGTTCTTCATCTTCTCGCGGAGTTCTTCCGAGAGCTTATCCACCTCGACGCGGCGGAGAAGTTCCTTGATCGCTTCGGCGCCCATCTTGGCGGTGAACTGGCCGGGATATTCTTTTTGCAGCTCGCGGTACTTATCTTCGAGAAGAACTTCGCGCTCGCGAAGAACGGCCACTTCACCGGCATCGACGACCACGAAGGCTTCGAAGTACAGAATGCGCTCGAGGTCGCGCATGGAGATGTCCAGCAAGTAGCCGATGCGGCTGGGCAGGCCCTTGAAGAACCACACGTGCGAACACGGCGAAGCCAGCTCGATGTGGCCGAGGCGCTCGCGGCGGACTTTGCTAAGCGTGACTTCCACGCCGCACTTGTCGCAGATAACGCCGCGGTGCTTCATGCGCTTGTACTTGCCGCACAGGCATTCCCAATCGGTGACGGGGCCAAAAATCTTGGCGCAGAATAGTCCGTCGCGCTCGGGCTTAAACGTGCGGTAGTTGATGGTCTCCGGCTTGGTGACTTCGCCGTGCGACCACGAACGGATTTTTTCTGGACTCGCCAAACTGATTCGGATGGAATCGAAATCGGCGATCAAACTGGCGCGATCATAAGGGCTGCTGCGATACAAGGTTGTTTCCTCCCTCCCCCGGCTTTCGCCAGGGGCCGCGGCCTGATGTTTTGCACCGGGCCGGCTGAGAACCCAACTACGGGAAACTACAAATTCGCTGCTTCTTGCCTTGTAGGGGCGCAGCATGCTGCACCCTTACAGGCTTGACTTTAACTAATCGGCGGCTTTCTCCGTCGCCGGGGCTTTTTGCCGCTTCATCAACTCGACATCCAGGCAGAGCGACTGCAGCTCGCGCACGAGGACGTTGAACGATTCGGGGATGCCGGGCTCGATGCCGGGCTCGCCTTTGACGATGGCCTCGTAAATTTTCGCGCGGCCATAAACGTCGTCGGACTTCGCCGTGAGCAACTCCTGCAGGATGTGCGCGGCGCCGTACGCTTCGAGTGCCCAGACTTCCATTTCGCCGAAGCGCTGGCCGCCGAACTGCGCTTTGCCACCGAGCGGCTGCTGGGTGATGAGCGAGTACGGACCGATCGAGCGCGCGTGAATCTTGTCGTCGACGAGATGCGAAAGTTTGAGCATGTAGATGTAGCCGACCGTAATCGGCTGGTCGAACTGGTCGCCGGTCATGCCGTCGAAGAGATTGATCTTGCCGGCGTGGGGCAACCCGGCGACTTCGAGCAAGTGGCGAATTTCCGGTTCGCGGGCGCCGTCAAAAACCGGCGTTGCGAAGGGAATGCCGTCCTTGAAGCCCTCGGCGTAATCGAGTAATTCGTCGTCGCTAAGCTTCGACAAACTCTTCCAGATGGTCGTCTCGGTGAAAACTTCGCGGAACCAGCGGCGCAAAGCTTCGGCCTTCACTTCCTTGCTGAGCAGGCGCTTGAGGCTGTTGCCCAGCTCCTTGGAAGCCCAACCAAGGTGTGTCTCGAGAACCTGCCCCACATTCATACGCGAAGGAACGCCGAGAGGATTGAGAACGATCTCGACGGGCGTGCCGTCGGGAAGGTACGGCATATCTTCCTGCGGCACGATGCGGGCAATGACTCCCTTGTTGCCGTGGCGTCCGGCCATTTTGTCGCCGATGGAAAGCTTGCGCTTCATGGCGATATAGACCTTGACCAGCTTGATGACGCCGGGAGGCAACTCGTCGCCCTTCTTGAGCTTTTCCTTGCGCTCCTCGGTGATTTTGCGGAGCACGTCAATCTGGCGCGAGGTCATTTCCTCGATTTCTTCGATTTTCTCGATGAGCAGAGGATCTTTTTCATTGAGCTTGAGGCGCTTGAGGTTGCGCGTGGAGATCTTTTCAAGCAGATCGCGCGTCAGCTCGACGCCCTTGTTTAAGAGCCGCTTGTTGGTCTTTTCGTCGTGTAGGTCGGCCTGCAGAATTTTTCCGCCCAGCAAATCCGAGAGGCGCTTGAGGCGCTCATCCGTGAGGATGCGGATTTCATCGGCGAGGTTCTTCTCCAGCTTGAAAACCTGCGTGGCCTCGATGGCCTTGTGGCGCTCGTCCTTTTCTCCACCCTTGCGGGTGAAGATCTTGACGTCCACGATGGTCCCCTCGATGCCCGGCGGGCAGTAGAGAGATGCGTCGCGAACATCGCCGGCTTTTTCGCCGAAGATGGCCCGCAGGAGCTTTTCTTCCGGGGTGAGCGTGGTCTCGCCCTTCGGCGTGACTTTGCCAACCAGAATGTCGCCCGGCTTGATGACCGCGCCGATGCGAATGACCCCGCTTTCATCCAGGTTGCGAAGGAACGACTCGCTGATGTTGGGAATGTCGCGAGTGACTTCCTCGGGACCGAGCTTGGTGTCGCGCGCTTCGATTTCGTACTCCTCGATGTGAATCGAAGTGTAGTAATCGTCCTTCACCAGCTTCTCGCTGACGAGGATGGCGTCTTCAAAGTTGTAGCCGCGCCAGGGCAGGAAGGCCACGAGCACGTTGCGGCCAAGAGCGAGTTCGCCGCGCTCGGTGCAAGGACCGTCGGCAAGAACCTGGCCCTTTTTCACACGATCGCCAACACGAACGAACGGCTTTTGGCTGATGCAGGTGTTCTGGTTGGAGCGCTTGAACTTGATGAGCTGATAGATGTCCGCGCCCACTTCACGACTGAGAACGCCGGAGTGGTCGGATTCGACGCGCACGATGATGCGCTCCGAATCAACCTGATCAACGATGCCTTCGCGTTTGCAAAGCACGACCGCGCCGGAATCGCGCGCCGTGACCCGCTCCATGCCCGTGCCGACGAGCGGAGCTTCTCCGCGAATCAAAGGCACAGCCTGGCGCTGCATGTTGGAACCCATGAGCGCGCGGTTGGCGTCGTCGTTCTCGAGGAACGGAATCAAGCTGGCAGCCACGGAGACGAGCTGCTTCGGCGAAACGTCGACATAATCGACTTCGTCGCGGCTCTTGAGCACGAAGTTGCCGGCCTGCCGGCAGTTGACGAGCTCGGTTGTGATCTTCAAACGTTCATCGAGCGAAACGTTAGCCTGCGCCACGACGTACTTGTCTTCTTCCCAGGCAGACAAGTAGAAGCAGTACGGTTCGTAGACGACTTTGCGGCGCTTGAGCTCTTCGTTGAGCTCCTCGACTTTGTCTTTCTCGACGATTTCGCCGGCTTTGAATTCGCTGTCGCCGGCGTTGACGATTTGGACGTAGTCGATGATGCGCCCGCCCTTCACGCGGCGATACGGCGACTCGATGAAGCCGTAGTCGTTGATGCGCGCAAAGCAGGAGAGCGAGCTGATCAAGCCGATGTTCGGACCTTCCGGCGTTTCAATCGGGCAAATGCGGCCGTAGTGCGTCGGGTGAACGTCGCGCACTTCGAATCCCGCGCGTTCGCGCGAGAGACCGCCGGGCCCAAGAGCCGAAAGACGGCGCTTGTGGGTGATTTCGCTGAGCGGGTTGGTCTGGTCCATGAACTGGCTGAGCTGAGAAGATCCGAAGAATTCTCGAATCGCGGCCATGACCGGCTTGGCGTTGACCAGGTCGTGCGGCATGGCCGTGGACATTTCCTGGTACACGCTCATCTTTTCCTTGATGGCGCGTTCCATGCGGACAAGGCCGATTCGGAACTGGTTTTCGAGCAGCTCGCCGACCGCGCGGACGCGGCGGTTCCCGAGATGGTCGATGTCGTCCACCACGCCGATGTTCTTGCGCAGCTTGAAGAGGTACTTGATCGCTGAAACGAAGTCCGGCGAATCGAGCGTGCGGTTGTCGAGAGGCGTATCGAGCCCCATCTTGATGTTGAACTTCAGGCGGCCGACGCGGCTGAAATCGTACTTGCGCGGATCGAAGAACATTCCGCGGAAGAGATTTGTAGCCGTTTCA
The DNA here is from genome assembly GCA_963824515.1 of uncultured Acidobacteriota bacterium. Classification (GTDB taxonomy): domain Bacteria; phylum Acidobacteriota; class Terriglobia; order Acidiferrales; family UBA7541; genus Acidiferrum. The sequence continues at coordinate 124,948 of CAWGPN010000006.1, read as the reverse complement.
AGCGTCGGCGGATCACCGGGACGGAGCTTGCGGTAGATTTCGATCAGCGCTTCTTTCGAAGAGCGGATGGCGTCTTTATCCAATGTGCGCGAGAGCACCAGGCCGATGTCGTCGCGCTCCGGAAAGAAGACGTCGACTTCAGTGATGCCGCCCTCGGCAAAAGCCTGCCAGAGTTCGGGCGTCAAGGGCTTGTTGGCTTCGAGAAGCACTTCGCCGGTCTGGCGGTTGACCACGTCGGCGACGCTATAAGCGCCTTCAAGATCGGCCAAAGCGGCGCGGACCTGCGAAATTTTCGCCTTGATTAGTTCCTTGAAGAGCGTTTCCGTGATGCGCTTGTGTGCGCCGACAATCACTTCCTCAGAGCGCGGGTTGCGGATTTCGTGAGCCAGCTTGCGGTCCACAATGCCCGGCGAAATGTTCCAGAATAGATCCTTGTCGCGGAGCGAGATGCGCTCGACCTGATAGAAGGTGCGGAGGATTTCTTCGTTGGACTTCATACCCAGCGCGCGCAGGAAAATCGAGCCGAGGAATTTGCGCTTGCGGTCGATGCGCACGTAAAGAATGTTCTTGGTGTCGTATTCGAATTCGACCCACGACCCGCGATAGGGAATAATCTTGCCGAGAAAATAGGAGCGGTTGTTGGCGCTTTCGAAGAAAACGCCTGGGGAGCGGTGCAACTGGCTGACGATGACGCGCTCCGTGCCGTTGATGATGAACGTGCCGTTCTCGGTCATCAGCGGAATGTCGCCGTAGAAAACTTCCTGTTCCTTGATGTCGCGAATGGTTTTCGCGCCGGTGTCGGGATCCTTGTCGTAAATGGTCAAACGAATCGTGACTTTCAGTGGCGCGGAATACGTCATGCCGCGCTCCTGGCACTCGTTCACGTCGTACTTGAGCTGCATGGCCACGGGATCGCCGCACTTGTTGCAAAAGGTCGGCGTGTTCTTGTTGAACGTGCCGCACTTGTGGCAGATGACGTCGCCGGTCTGGTATGGATTGGTGACCACGGACGCGCCGCAATTGCGGCAAGTGGCGCGCAGGTGGTGCAGTCCCTTCAGGTTGCCGCACTTGCACTCCCAGTTGCCGATCGCGTAGTCCACGAACTCGAGCTGCGACATCTCGCGGAAATCCTTGATCGGAAACACGGACGTGAAGACGGACTGCAGACCGCCGTCATCGCGTTCGCTCGGCAGAAGGTCCATCTGCAAGAAACGCTGATAGGACTTCATCTGGACTTCGATCAGATTCGGAATCTGAATCGAGCCCTGAATTTTCGCGAAATCGAGACGCTCGCGTTCCCTGACGTGCTGGTGACTATTTGGCATTGCTTGGTCTACCTCTTCCCTTTCGGGCGAATCGCGGAAAAAATGGAGAAATGCGCGCAGCCGGTGTGATGCGCTTCCTGCCCGAAGTCAGCGAGCACACGACTGCAGTGGGTCCAAAACGGACCAATGGAGTTGCGGGTGTAACCAGCCTCGACTAGCGTATGTGAGTTCCTTTGGCGCGGCGGATCATGCTTGTTCCAGCCCCTAAACTGGCCGATGCAAGCAGCCGCGCCCCCTCTCGAAGCCCGTAAAACAAAAACTACTTGATTTCGACCTTGGCGCCCGCGTCCTCAAACTTCTTCTTGATAGTCGCGGCTTCTTCCTTGTTGACGCCCTCTTTGACGGTCTTGGGTGCGCCGTCGACGAGATCCTTGGCTTCTTTCAAGCCCAGGCTCGTGACTTCGCGGACCGCCTTGATGACGTTGATCTTGTTGCCGCCGACGTCGGTGAGAACGACCGTGAATTCCGTCTTCTCTTCCGCCGGCGCCGCCCCTGCTGCCGCTCCGCCGCCTGCCGCCACGACCGTAGCCGCGGCTGCCGAGACGCCGAAGGTCTCTTCCATCTTCTTGACAAGGTCCGACGCTTCCAGCAACGTCAGCCCCTTGATTTCTTCCAGGATCGTATCCACTTTCGCCATGACTCTTTCTTCTCCTCTCAAAATTAAATAATAAACTTACTGGGCCGCTTCAGGGCTTGCTGCAGGAGCCGGTTCAGAACCAGCTCCGCCGGGCCCAAACTTGTTTGCCTTGATCGCTTCGTTGACGGTAACCGCAAGGTTCCGCGGCAAGCCGTTCAATGCCATGGCGATCCGCTGCGCGGGAGCGTTCAGCAGGAACATGATTTTGCTGAGCAGCTCTTCCTTCGACGGGAGATTCGCAAGTTGCTGAATCTCGGCGATGGAGATGACACGGCCTTCGACGACTCCGGACTTGAACTTAAACGCTGGAACGTCTTTGGCCACCTTGGTAAGCGCCTTGGCCAGCGCCACCGCGTCTGTCTGCGTATAGGCGATGGAATTCGTGCCGGTTAGGTTCTTGAGCAAACCTTCCGCGGGCGTGCCGGCTCCGGCTCGCTCCGCGATCGTGTTTTTCACGACCTGATACTTGCCGCCGACGGCCTGCACTGCGCGGCGGAGCTTCGTATCTGCTTCGACGGTGATCCCCTGGAAAGTCGTAAGAATCACGGTCGAGACATTTGCCAGTTCGGTTTTCAGCTTGTCCAGGTCCTGCTGTTTTTCGCTACGCTTTTTCATGTTCCCGTTTCCTTAAACTCTTCGCTCAAGCTGCTGCCGCGAGTGTTTCCGATTCGAGTAGATCGATCGGAATGCCCGGACCCATGGTCGAGGTCAACGTGATTTTCTTCACGTACTTGCCCTTGGCCGCCGCGGGCTTGGCCTTAATGACCGCGCCGATGACCGCGTGAGCGTTTTCGGCGATATGCGCTGCGTCAAATTGAATCTTGCCAATCGCGCAATGGACGATTCCCGCTTTGTCGACGCGGAATTCGACTTTTCCGGCCTTAGTTTCCTTGATCGCCTTTGCCACGTCGAAAGTGACCGTGCCGGTCTTCGGATTGGGCATCAGGCCGCGAGGGCCGAGCACCTTGCCCAGTCTGCCGGCGGACTTCATCATGTCCGGCGTGGCGATCACGGCGTCGTAATCCGTCCAGCCGCCCATGATTTTCTGCACCATGTCGTCGCCGCCGACGAAATCCGCGCCGGCTTCCTGCGCTTCGCGAACTTTTTCGCCGCTCGCGATGACCAGAACGCGGACGGACTTGCCGAGCCCGTGCGGCAGAACCACCGTGCCGCGAACCATCTGGTCGGAATGCTTCGGGTCGACGCCCAGATTGATCGCCAGTTCGACCGTTTCGTTGAACTTGGTGTGATGCGTCTTCTTGATCAGCTCGCTGGCCTCCGCGAGCTTGTACGGGCGCGCTTCCACCTTCTTGCGCGCATTCTCGACGTTTTTTCCTGCCAACTTCTGTCATTGCTCTTACCTCTGCGACCTCGTTGCGCCTGAACTTCTAGGCTTCCACGACTTCCAGACCCATGTTGCGCGCCGTGCCCATGACGGTGCGCATCGCGGAGTCCAGATTCGTGGTATTGAGGTCGACAAGCTTGATCTTCGCAATCTCTTCAACCTGCTTTTTCGTCACCTTGCCGACTTTATTGCGGTTCGGTTCGGCCGAGCCCTTGACGATGCCCGCCGCGCGCTGCAAGCAGATTCGGAAGCCGGCGGAGTCTTCAGGATGAAAGTGAACGTGCGGTCGGTATAAACCGTCACCAGCACGGGGAAAATCATTCCGTCCGGCTCCTTGGCCGTTTTGGCGTTGAACTGCTTGCAAAAATCCATGATGTTCACGCCGTGCGGGCCGAGCGCGGTGCCAACTGGCGGCGCCGGTGTCGCTTTGCCCGCCGGCAACTGCAACTTGATTGTCGTTTGTACTTTCTTAGCCATATCCCTGCCTCAATTTCGTTTTACTTACCCGGCCTTTCGCGCCGCGGCTTAGCCCAGCTTTTCCGACGCTGCGCGAAATCCAGCTCGACCGGCGTCGAACGTCCGAAAATCGTGACGGAAACCTTCAGCGGGCTGTGATCGTTGTCAATCTCTTCGACCGTGCCGTTGAAATTCGCGAACGGGCCGTCGACGATGCGCACCTGTTCGTTTCGCTCGAACACCACCTTGGGTTTCGGCCGGTCCGTCGGAACGTGCACGCGGTTGATGATGGCGTCCACTTCCGGCTCGGAAAGCGGCGACGGCGCCGTGGCCGGAACCGACGAACCCGGTGACGCGCGGCGTCGAGCGCACGATGTGCCAGGTGTTTTCGTCGATATCCATTTCGACGAGCACGTATCCCGGATACGTACATCCGCGAAGAAACCACCTTTTTGCCGCCGCGCACTTCGATGACGTCTTCGGTCGGGATGAGCACGCGGCCGATTTTGTCCTGCAAGCTGAACGCGGACACGCGGCTTTCCAGGCTCTCTTTGACTTTCTTTTCAAAGCCCGAATACGTATGGATGATGTACCACTGCATTGCCGTCAAGCGATGATCCCCTTCAGACGCCTGAAAATTTTGAAAATGCGCTGGACGCCCAGTTGCACGACGCCAATCAACGGTCGCCAGAAAAACTCCGAAAAAGAAAACCGTGGCGATCACCACACCGGTCGTCGAAAGCACGTCCTCGCGGGTCGGCCAGGTGACCTGCTTCATCTCCACGCGAATTTCGTGCAGAAACTGACGCGCGTCCCTGAAGCTGCCGGTGACTCTCTCTCCGATTCCGGCCGCTGCTCCCGTGATTGCATTGCTTTGCGACTCGTCGTTCTTCACTTTGACCGCCTGCGTACTCATTCGCCCTCTTCGCAGCACAGGCGCAGCCGCCTGTTTCAATTTCTGGCAGGGGAGGAGGGATTCGAACCCCCATACCCGGTTTTGGAGACCGGAGTCTACCGTTGGACCGACTCCCCTAAAAACCCAAAACCGATCCGCCCGATGCCCGCTCCAATAACGAAAAACTACTTCACTTCCTTGTGCGCCGGTGTGCTTCCGGCACGTATTGCAAAACTTCTTGGTCTCCACCCGTTCGGAGTGCTTCTTCTTGTTCTTGGTCGTCGTGTAGTTCCGGTTTTTGCAGTCGCCGCACTGTAACGTGATGATTTCTCGCATGGTCTAATTTCCTTCTCTCGCCCAGCCCTCGTTCTGCGAGAGGAAAATCATTACTCGATGATTTCCGTGACGGCGCCGGCGCCGACGGTGTGGCCGCCTTCGCGAATCGCGAACCGCAAACCCTTCTCCAGCGCCACCGGCGTGATCAGCGTCACTTCGCAGCTCACGTTGTCTCCCGGCATCACCATCTCCACTCCCTGCGGCAGCTTCACGTCCCCCGTCACGTCCGTCGTCCGGAAATAAAACTGCGGCCGGTACCCCGTGAAAAACGGCGTGTGCCGCCCGCCTTCTTCCTTCGTCAATACGTACGCTTCCGCCTTGAACTTCGTGTGCGGCGTGATCGATCCCGGCTTGCACACCACCTGCCCGCGCTCCACTTCTTCCTTTTCCGTGCCGCGCAGCAGCAACCCCACGTTGTCGCCCGCCAATGCCTTCGTCCAGCAGCTTGCGGAACATCTCCACGCCCGTCACAACCTTCTTCTGCGTCGGACGGAAGCCCACAATCTCCACTTCCTCGCCCACCTTCACCTTGCCGCGCTCGACCCGGCCCGTCACCACCGTCCCGCGGCCCGAAATCGAAAAAATATCTTCGATCGGCATCGCAAACGGCTTATCCATTTCCCGCACCGGCTGCGGCACGTTCTTGTCCACCGCTTCCATCAACTCGTCAATCGCCTTCTCCCACTTCGCGTCGCCGTTCAGCGCCTGCAGCGCCGAACCCCGAATCACCGGCAATCGTGTCGCCCGGAAACTGGTAGCTCTTCAGCAACTCGCGCACTTCCAGTTCCACCAGTTCGAGCAGTTCCGGATCTTCCACCATGTCGCACTTGTTCAGAAACACCACGATCGCCGGCACGCCCACCTGGCGAGCCAGAAGAATGTGCTCGCGCGTCTGCGGCATCGGCCCGTCCGTCGCCGCCACCACCAGAATCGCGCCGTCCATCTGCGCCGCGCCCGTGATCATGTTCTTGATGTAGTCCGCGTGCCCCGGGCAATCCATGTGCGCGTAGTGCCGGTTCGCCGTCTCGTACTCCACGTGCGACACCGCAATCGTGATGCCCCGCTCGCGCTCTTCCGGCGCGTTGTCAATCGAATCGAACGCCCGGAACGCCACCTTCGGGTTGTGCTTCGACAGCACCTTCGTGATCGCCGCCGTCAACGTCGTCTTGCCGTGATCGATGTGACCGATCGTCCCGATGTTCACGTGCGGCTTGCTGCGCTCGAATTTCTCCTTCGCCATTTTCCTTTGCCCTCTGCGTCAAGTCTTCTCTTCTGCGCGAATCTTGCCGAGTTACTCACTACTGCAAATTTGGAGCGGGGGACGGGATTTGAACCCGCAACCATCGCCTTGGAAGAGCGAGACTCTACCGTTGAGTTACCCCCGCCCTGCTGCTGCAAATTTTCCAACAATCTGCGACCTTCGAAGTTCTGGAGCCTGGGACCGGGATTGAACCGGTGACCTCGTCCTTACCAAGGACGCGCTCTACCAACTGAGCTACCCAGGCCTAACCCGTGTTCCCCCAAAAATCAGCCGTTCGTGGCGCACCTTTCTGAGCAGCGCCTTTGCCGCGAATTGGACCGCGCTCGAACATCGCTTTGTGTGATCGCAAGCATCAACGCTTGATGCGATTGCCCTGCGGTTTCCTGGATCACGGACGACTCGGCAAGCGGCCGACCGGATCGAAGCAGCGAGCGACTGGTGGACGGGGAAGGATTCGAACCTTCGTAGCCCGCAAGGAGCGGCAGATTTACAGTCTGCTGGTTTTAGCCACTCACCCACCCGTCCCGCGAAAACGAAATAGGACGTGAATCCAATGTCCCCGAAAACCATTTCCAGGCAAATCCCCGCAGCCCCCATCGGCGCGCAAAGCGAAAACACAAAAAGGACTCGTGTCAAAAGACACCAGCCCGTTTAAAATTCTATCCCGCAGAAAATCCGTTCCGCCTCGCTCCCCTGCTCAACTTCCGGTGGAGCTGGCGGAGGGAATTGAACCCCCGACCCTCTGATTACAAATCAGATGCTCTACCAGCTGAGCTACGCCAGCACCGCGCAAACCTAGAAATAATAGCAGAAGGGGCAAGGGAATTGCAAGGGGCTGATTCGATTTTGGAGCACGTGGGGTGCCAGGTCTGTGGAAAATCTGCATCCCTGTGTCGGAGTTCTAGCGAGTCTATCTTTCGATTCCTCTATAGTTTAGCATGAATCCTGTCGTCCCGAGACGGAGTTATCGGGCAGAGACCGGGGACGCCATTCTGGCTCTGAAAATATAGGCCGCATGGGCCGCTCTTTTTCTGGTACAAAAGCATCCATCATCAAGTACTGAACACTTTCTAAATGCGCGCCAACTGGATGACCAAACGGAGGCTAGCCGGAATATTCGCGGCGACGGTCGTGATCGGCGCGAGTCTCCTCTACGGCTATCAGCGCTGGGGCGCCTCAAGATCCAGCGCGCGCAACGACTCACTTGCGCTCATGCCTGCGGATGCCAGTGCGGTTCTCTTCATCGACTTTGACGCGCTGAGAAAATCGCCCTTTCTCGCAGATCTCTACATGTGGGCGCCGCAAACCAAGGCCGACGCGGACTACAGACAATTTCTGCAATCCACTGGATTCGATTACGAGCGCGATCTACACCTCGTAAGCATTGCAATCTTCAACCGCGGCCCGGAGACAACTCTCTTTGCCGTGGCCGACGGGCGATTCGATCAAAAGAAAATCAGCGCCTACGCGTTGCAATCGGGAACGCGTGAAAATCGAAACGGCAGGGAGATCTTTTCTGTTCCAGTCGACGGCGGCGCGCGCCGGATGACTTTCGCGTTCTTGCGGAACGACCGCATCGCCCTGACCAACGGCGCGAACCTCGAATCATTCTTGTCCCCGCCGCAGGTAGATTCGGACACCCAGGCCTGGCGCGAACGCTTCCGGCGGCTCGCCGGCTCACCTCTCTTTGCCGTGGTTCGGCGGGGCGCCGCCCTCGGCGCCGCCCTGAGCATCCAAGCGCCCGGCGGATTGCGCTCGCCCGAGCTCTCCTCTCTGATCGGCCAACTCGAGTGGATCACCTTTGCGGGAAAACCCGAAACCGATGCCATGCGCATCGTGATCGAGGGCGAAGGTCCGCCGGACGCACCCACGCGGCAGTTGTCCGACGTACTCAACGGCTTGCTCGTGCTGGCCCAGGCGGGCCTCAACGATCCGAAAATGCGGCAGCAGCTCCAACCCGGTGTGCGAGAAGCCTACGTGGAAATGTTGAAAAGTGCGGATGTTTCACAAATTGACCGCGGCGAGACAAAATCGGTCCGGCTGGTATTTGATTTGACGACCGCGTTCCTCGAGGCTGCACGATCTGCGATACCAGCCGCGCCGGCGGTTCCCCCAAACAAGGTCCTGCCTAAGAAGAGCTCGCCGAAGCGGAATTCCATTCGAAATTGAATCCGCCCACAAAAAATGCCCCGAAAAAAACCGGGGCGCGGAAATTCACTCCACCAAAAGACTGCAATCAATCGCCGACGACACTTCCTTGCATGTAGCGCCAGGGATTGACCGGCGCGTTGTTGATGCGAACTTCATAATGCACGTGCGGGCCGGTCGAACGGCCGCTCACGCCCGTGTAGCCGATAACTTCGCCGCGCTTAACGCGCGTGCCCGGCAACGTCGAAAACGACGAGAGATGCGCATACCAGGTGGTGATGCCAAAACCATGGTCGATCACTACCAGGCGGCCGTAACCGGCGTGGTTTTCCGCGATGGTCACGATCCCGTCCGCCGTGGCGTGCACCGGCTCACCATAATCCGAGGCCACATCAACGCCCGTGTGGAACGCGCCTTCACCGCTGAACGGATCGAGCCGCTCTCCGAAACCGTCCGTGATGTGCCCCATCACCGGCCAGATCGAGGGCGTATAGCTCGAATCGGCAAAACTCATCGCCGGTACCAGACGCAAACCGCCGGAGGAGACTGCAATCACCGCCGCATTTCGCTTCAAGAATGTGTATTGCTCGATGGAGCGGTCGAACATGTCTTCCGGGGTCACTTCGCTGTCGGTGGTGTCAAACGCCGCAGGGTGGTAACGCAGCACCCCGTAGGTCATGGCCACTTCAGTAGCCAGAGACTGGAGAGAATCAAGGCGCTGGTTGGTGTCGGTGACGGTGCTCTGCAGTTGCTGGTACTGCTTCTTAAGTGTTTCCTGATCGTGGCGCAGGGCGTTGTAGTTGCCGACCTTCCAGAGCATCCTGGAGTAAGAACCAACCGCAACTGCGACGGTTACAGCGCCGATCATCGCCAGGGCGGCGAGCCCGTGCAGAAGGTACGCTGGCACGATAAGCTTTCTGAGCTTACCGGGCGTCGTCGCTATATAAAATGTATAGTTCTTGCTCGTAATCACGTACTTGGCCCCTCAGGCCTTCCAGTGAATCAAAGCGGGCTACGTGCCCTGGCACCCGCGCAAGAGAACCACTCTGAAACCTACAAACTGCAAATCTGAACCGTAAGCCTCGGTCCGCGACCCTGCTCATACTAAATTTTGTAGGGGTACCCGTCAACCCTGTATTTTGCTGTACGAAGAACAGGCTGTTAAATACCGGCTACCTGCCCGGAAGTACAGGGTGGCAGCAGCCAGACCTGAATAGCTTATCGGCTGCCTTCGCTGAGTCCCTTATCAGTGCCCGCGAAAAGACGCGCCTGGAGCTATACTCGACGCCAGCAATGCACAAGCGAAGGCGTGTGACTCTGAAAAACAACGTATGCCGAGAGGCCGCCGTTATCGAGAAGATCGCCTTGAGCGCCGCCTCTGCGGAGATTCGCCAGCTCCCATTGCGACTTGGCATAGGAGACGATGCGGCGCTTTTTAGGGGTCCCAGGGGCTGCGACGAAATTCTGACTTGTGACTGGTTCCTGGAAGGCACGCACTTTCTGCGAGATAAGCACTCGCCTGACGCGGTGGGATGGAAATGTCTCGCAAGGGCCGTGAGCGACGTGGCAGCCATGGGAGGCGTGCCGCGTTGCTTCCTATTGAGCCTCGCCCTCCCCGCCACGCACACAGGGATGTGGCTCGAGCAGTTTCTACGCGGCTTGCGGCGGGCTTCCAAGCGATTTGAGTGCATATTGGCCGGGGGCGATACGACCCAGAAACGCGAGATTCTTATTAGTGTGACCGTAGTAGGTGAGGTTGACTCGGGAACAGCGATTTTACGATCTCGAGCCCGGCCAGGGGATGCTTTATTTGTAAGCGGGCGGTTAGGCGAAGCAGAGCTGGGCCTCGAGCTGATCCGCAAGAGCAAAGGGCGAGCCCATGGCCGCGACCCAATTTTAAAGAAGCATCTGTACCCTGAACCGCGACTGGAACTGGGCCGCTGGCTAGCCGAAAAACGCCACGCCTCGGCGATGATGGATCTCTCCGACGGCCTTTCCACCGATCTGCCCAGACTGTGCCGGGCCTCCGGTGTGGGTGCGCGCATCGAAGCTGCGAAGATCCCCGCCGCACGCGCTCGAAAAGCCGGGCGAGGACACGGCCACAGTCCGCTGGAGCTCGCTCTACACGGGGGCGACGACTACGAATTACTTTTCACCGTGCCTCGAGAGAAACTGCGGCATATCCCGAGTTCCTTTCACGGTCTTCCGCTCACAGCCATCGGTCAAATCACGAAGGAGCCGGCGCTGCTCCTCATCGACGAAGCCGGTCACGGACACCCCCTTCCAAACCGCGGCTGGGACCCTTTCCGCAATCGCAATTATCGTTAAGAGCCAATTGCCTTGCGCGCGGCTTGCTGAACACACTCGCCGGCAGTGAAACATTTCAGCCGTGGTCCACTTTGGTGCAATCCATCGGACAGGAGAAAACCTGTCTCCAGTCCTGCCCCAATTCCGTTCTTGCGAACCATTGCACCCGCTCCACTATCCAGCTACTTTGACGCCTGTTGTGTAAGCGGGAGCTTTTCTCCCCGGCCCTCCTCGCTATGAATTGCAGGCAAGTTCACAAATCCGTTTCGAGGAGGGCTCGTGCAGAAAATCTTTTGTCTCCTGGTTCTGGCGTTGGCTTGGTCTTTCCCGGCGGTGGCGCAAACCTCCATCCGCGTGAATTGCGGCGGCCCTGACTATACGGATTCCAAAGGTCAAGTATGGCAAGCGGACTTCGGCTATAGCGGCGGCTTTGCGGCGTCCAGCAGCACCGCAGTGGCCGGCACGTCCGATCCTATGCTCTACCGCGAATACCGCTGGAATCCCACGAGCTATTCCTTCAAGCTTCCCAATGGGCAGTATCAGCTGAATTTGTATTTCGAGGAAGCGACCCCTAAAGCGGAGAGGATCAGCGGCCGCGTCTTCAATGTCAGTGTCCAGCAGACCGTGGTCTTTCCCGAAGTGGATATCTTCGCCGCCGCCGGGGCCAATGCCGCTCTCATCAAATCCGCAAACGTTTCCGTGACTGATGGAACGCTGACCCTCGGGTTCAATCGGGTGGCCGGCCAGGCTCCTGAAATCAGTGCCATCGAAATTCTCCCGGCCCCGAACGTGGCGACGGGTCCCGCTCTAACCTTGCATTTCGCCTACCCGGATGGCACGCCCGTCCCGGGAACCCTGAACTACACAGTCTCCTCTTCCCTGCTTAGCTTTCAGGGCAGCCAGCCGCTCGTGAACGGCGATGCCCAATGCCAGCTTTTTGCCAACCCCAGTTCGATGGGCATCAGCGCGCAATTTCAGGTGAGCTTGAGCTTGGCGGATACCGCTGGGCACATCCTCTGGCAGATGAACCTGGGAATGAATCCTGCGCAGGTGAATCTCGGTGGCGTTCAGAGCTCGTCGCTGAACGTGGTCGTTCAGAAAATGTAGTGGGCTACGGTTCCGCGTTCGAACTAGGCGCCCGGAGGAACGCCTGATGCTGTGGGTGCCCCGGTGGTCTTGACCGGCGGAACCGCCGCGGGGGGCTTTGCTTTGGGCTCGGGGGCTTCATCGTGTTCCGGGGCGGTATCCGGCGTATCCACGTTCACTTTGTGATCGAGCGCTTGCTGCTCGAGTGGAATGACGTTGGCGAAATCGAGCACGGGCTGGCCATCCAGCGCGGCCTTCATGAATTCCACCCAGATTGGGAGCGCCGCCCGCGCGCCGGTTTCCCCTTTTCCTAGCGAAATTTGCTTATCGTCGTATCCCACCCAGACGCCGCAAGTGAGCTGCGGAGTAAAGCCCAAGAACCAGGCGTCCGTGTAATCCTGCGTCGTACCGGTTTTCCCGCCCGCCGGGCGGCCCAGCGCCTTGGCCTGAACGCCGGTGCCAAACTGAATGACTTCCTCGAGCATCGCCGTCATCGTCCGGGCCACTGCTGGCGAAATCACATCGTGCACTTCCGGATGCGCTTCTTCGAGCAACGCGCCATCGTAGCTGGTCACCCGGCGGATCATGTGCGGGTCGATGCGAATGCCGTCATCCGGGAAAACCGTGAAGGCCGAGACGTGCTCTTCCAGCTTCATATCCGCCGCTCCCAGCACGAGCGGCAGGTAAGGCGGGAGCGAAGTGGTGATCCCGAAGCGCCTCGCCATATCCACCACCGAATTGATGCCCACCTTCTCCGCGAGTTTCACGGCGGGAACGTTGCGAGAAGCGGCCAGCGCCCGCCGCAATGTGATCGTGCCCTCGAACCGGTCGTCATAGTTGTGCGGAGAGTACGCCTGGCCGCCGCTGATCGTCGTAAACGGCGTGTCCGAGATAGTATCGAACGGCGACGCGCCCTTTTCGAGGGCGTCGGCATACAGATAAACCTTGAACGAACTGCCCACTTGCCGGTAGGCCTGCGTGGCGCGGTTGAATTTCGAATCTTCAAAGCTGTAGCCACCGACCATGGCTTTGATTTCGCCGGTGGAATTGTCGATCGCCAACAGCGCGGCTTGCGGCCCGGGCTGCTGCTCGAGCTGCACACGAGCCGTGGCTTCATGAAGTTCCTGGATCAAAACCTGAACCAGGTCGCCGACTTTCAGGAGCTCCTTGGGATTCTTGCGGCCCGTCCAAGCGAAGTCCGGTGGCGAAAGAATGGCCCGATACGAACCGATCTTGATTGTGGCGAAGCGGTCGTCTACCGCAAGCACCAGTCCCGTGACATACGAGCCTTTCTCGATCGGATGATGCCAGTCCTCGTCTTCATAGCTATCCAGCGTCCCCAAATTGTCCCGCAGGATATTGGGAAGGTTGCCGCGCCAACCGTGCCGCCGGTCGTAACTGTGCAAGCCGTCGCGCAGCGCTTGATTGGCCGCTTGCTGCATCTTTACGTTGAGCGTCGTGTACACGCGCAAGCCGCGCTCGTGCACCGCCTCCGTCCCATAGGTTGACTCCAGATATTTGCGAACTTCCTCGAAAAAGTATGGCGCCAGGTCGTTGCGCGGAAATTGCAGGTGCAGGCCCAAGGGAGTCTTTACGGCCGCCGCTTCTTCGGCAGGACTGATCTTGCCCTCCTCCTCCATGCGCAAGAGCACCAGGTTACGGCGCGCCAGCGCGCGCGCGGGATCAGCCAGAGGCGAATAAATCGGTCCGCGAATCATCCCGGCGAGCAGCGCGGCTTCCTGGAGCTTCAAATCGGAGACGGACTTTCCAAAATAAAATTGCGCAGCGGCGGCAAAGCCGTAGTTGCCGTGCGCCAGGTACACCTGGTTGGCGTACATGGTGAAAATCTGCGGCTTCGTGTAATGCCGCTCGATTTGCAGGGCCAGCAGAATTTCCTGAATCTTGCGGTGCAGGCTGATCTCGCTGCGGTCCAGAAACAGATTGCCGGCGAGCTGCATCGTGATGGTGCTGGCGCCCTGCGGTTTTCCGCCCTTGATTATCTTGCGCCACACCGCCCCCGCCACGCGCGGAAAGTCGATGCCCCAGTGCTGTTCAAAATGCTGGTCCTCGATGGCCGTGACCGCGTTGTAGAGAACTTTGGGGCACTCCTCATAAGTCATCAGAATGCGCCGTTGCAGCGCAAAACTGCCGATGAGCTGCCCGTCATCGGCATAAACTTCTGTAACCACGGTAGGACGATACGTTTCCAGCGCGCGAATTTCCGGCAAGTCGCTGGCATATACGAACAACAATCCGCAAGCCGCTCCAATCGCAATGGAGCACAGCAGAAGAAAAGCCAGTGCCACGCGGTCAATCAGTTTCCAGCCGCGCAAACGTAGCGTGATCGGGGGCAATCTCAGCATCGAAGGTTAATTCTAGCGCATAACGATTTTCAGAAATGAAATTTGCAGGGAATGCACCTAATTCGTTTCCTTGGCCGTCCACGGATGCGTCCGGCGCGCTTCCATAAAAGCAAAGATGGTCATAAGCACCGCGAGCCCGGCGAGCGCCGCGTCCTCCAGCACCTTCTTCAGATTGATCGGTTCAGGAGTCGCGAAGCACCCGCAATTGATGTCCATGTGCAGCAGATACGCGCGCAGAACAATCGTGAAAAAACCCAGCATGATCAGCGTAAGCAGCGTAGCCCAGATGCGCAGGCGCCAGCCAATTAGAACGAGCAACCCGAGAATCATTTCCGTGAACGGCAGCGTGTGCGCGACGAACTGCACTCCCCAGGGCGGCAGCATCTTGAATGCCGCCACCTGGGCCGCAAAGTTCGAAATGTTCATGGTGAGGGAAAGCTTCAGAAAGAAATACGGCCACAGATTCCGATTCGGGTAAAAAAGCTTCGAATAGCCCGCGTAAAGAAAAATTCCGCCGAGAACCAGCCGGCCGATCCAGATCATCACGCGCCGAAAGTTGAGCGGGCTGGATTCCATCATGAACGGCTGCTCATGCCTCGAGACACCAGAACTTCAGACATTCCTACTTCTGGCTCAGCAACTGATTCAGAAATTGGCTCAGGCTGTCGTAATTCATCACGCCGGAGTAAGGATAGGTCTGCCCCTTGCAATGGAACACCGTCGTCGGCGTTTGGTTCACGCGATACATCTCCCCAAGTTCATAATCCTTATTGATAAGCGGCTCGAGCGTTCCGCCTTTTACCAACGCCCGCACTTTGGACATTTCCGCCGCGGTCAGCGCCGCGGCCACCGTGCCATCGACATCTCCGGTCTGCTCCCACTTCTCCTGATTATCGAATAGGGCTCTCTCTACAGGTTCGACCTTCCCAATCTCCGCGGCAGCCCGCGCATAACGTGCGGCTATGCGTGAGTACGCGTGCATGGGCAGCGGAAAGTCGCGGTGAATCAAAAAGACTTTGCCGGTGCTCACGTAATTGTCCATCAGCGGCCGGTTGGTCGTCTCAAAGTATTGCCGGCAGGCCGGACACTGGTAGTCACTGAAAATCTCCATCACGATGGGCGCGCTTTTCGAGCCAAAAGCCTTATGCGGATCGATGTCATTCACGCCGTCTACGGTTTCCGTCACCAGCGGCTTCCTCGCGGCGCTCGCCGCTCCCGAACGTGCAGCGTCTACCGGATTGATGCTGCTACTGACGAGAAACCACCCCCCCACCGCGGCGAAAATCAATGCGATGACGAACATTGTGCGTTGGCTCACACCACCCTCCAGCAAAAGCCTCTATCTTTGAGATGCAATCTCTTGGTCAGGTTATCATAGGTTTCTTCTGTTGCATTCCAAGAAGCCACCTTCACGCTTTAAGGGTAACCGAGTCTCAGGGACGCTCCATGCGAGAAGCTGAGCAGCTCAGAGCCGATTTTCTATTCTAAATTGATGAAAATAAATCGTTTATAATTGCTATAAGAAAAGTTGACAAGAACCCACTCAAGTTGTATACTGCCCTTCGAACTGCACCAGGAGCACGCCATTAACCTCGGCGCGCCCATATTCTCAGCTTTCGGGCAGCCAGTGATGCAGACGCGTTCCGGAAAGATTAGGACACATGAGCAAGATTATTGGAATTGACCTGGGAACCACCAATTCGGTCGTTGCCGTCATGCAAGGCGGCGAACCGGTAGTGATCCCCAACCAGGAAGGCGCGCGCACGACCCCATCGGTTGTCGCCATCACCAAGGGCGGAGAGCGCCTCGTGGGCCAAGTAGCGAAACGCCAGGCGGTGACGAATCCCGAGAATACGGTCTATTCGATCAAGCGCTTTATGGGCCGCCGCTTCGATGAAGTGGGCGAGGAGATGAAGCGTATCCCGTACAAAGTCGTCAAAGGCGACCACGACGATGCGCGTGTCGAGATTTTCGGCAAGGTCTACAGCCCGCCGCAAATTTCCGCGATGATCCTCGGCAAATTGAAGTCCGCCGCGGAAGATTTCCTCGGGCGAAAAGGTCACCAAAGCGGTCATCACCGTGCCCGCGTACTTCAATGACGCGCAACGCCAGGCGACCAAGCAGGCGGGCGAGATTGCCGGCCTCGAAGTCGTCCGCATTATCAACGAGCCCACGGCGGCAGCGCTGGCTTACGGCTTGGAGAAAAAGAGCGACGAAACCATCGCCGTATACGACCTGGGCGGCGGGACATTCGATATTTCCGTCCTCGAAGTCGGCGCGGGCGTCGTCGAAGTAAAATCCACCAACGGGGACACGCACCTCGGCGGCGACGATATCGATCAGCGCATCGTCGACTGGCTGATTGACGAGTTCAAGAAAGAGAACAGCATCGACCTCGGCAAGGACCGCATGGCCCTGCAACGCCTCAAGGAAGCTGCGGAAAAAGCCAAGATCGAGCTTTCGCAAATGATGGAAACGGAAGTTAACCTGCCGTTCATTACGGCGGGCGCAAGCGGCCCCATCCACATGCAGCAAAAGCTCACGCGGACGCGCCTCGAGCAATTGATGAACGATCTGCTCGAACGCTCCATGAAGCCGGTCAAGCAGGCTCTTGAAGATGCCAAGATGTCGCCGAACGACATCCAGGAAGTCGTGATGGTTGGCGGCTCGACGCGCATCCCCAAAGTGCAGTCGCTTGTTCGCACGTTCTTCGGCGAGAAAGAACTGCACAAGGGCGTGAACCCGGACGAAGTCGTTGCGGTAGGCGCTGCGATTCAGGGTGCGGTTCTCGCGGGCGATGTGAAGGACATCCTGCTGCTGGACGTGACGCCGCTTTCTCTGGGCGTCGAAACGCTCGGCGGCGTGATGACCGTGCAAATCCCGCGCAACACCACCATCCCGACGCGCAAAGTCGAAACCTACTCGACGGCCGCAGACAATCAGCCTGGCGTGGAAATCCACGTTCTCCAGGGCGAGCGCAAGTTCGCCACGGACAACCGTTCCCTTGGCAAATTCAAGCTCGACGGCATTCCGCCGGCGCCGCGCGGCACGCCGCAAATCGAGGTGACCTTCGACATCGACGCCAACGGCATCCTGAACGTCAGCGCGAAAGACAAGGCCACCAGCAAGGAGCAGAAGATCACCATCACTGCTTCGAGCGGCCTGACCAAGGAAGAGGCCGAAAAAATGCGCGTCGAAGCCGAATCCCATTCGGAAGACGACCGTCGCCGCATGGAGGAAGTCGAAGCCCGCAATCGCCTCGACGGCATCATGTACCAGGCGGAGAAGATGGTCCGAGAGAATCGCGAGAAGATTGCGGAATCGGACGTGAAAACGGCCGAAGAAGCCATCGAGGAAGCGAAGAAAGCCATCGCCGAAGGCGGGACGGCTCGTTTGCGCTCTGCCACGGAGAACCTCGAGAAGTCTCTGCACAAGATCGCCGAGCTACTTTACAAGGCGAACCAGGCGCAGCCCGGCGCGGAACAAGCGGCGGGTGCAAGCGCGGGTGCAGGAGCGAGCGACGCGACAGGCTCGGCCGGCGGCGCGCAAGACAAAAAACCCGGCGACGTAATCGACGCCGAATACGTTGACGTTGACGAAACCAAGCGTCCGAACTAATGCTGCTTAACTTGTAGGGGCGCAGCTTGCTGCGCCCCTGCTTGCTTTCATGCTGATCGCAGCAGATTTGATCTTTCGACTTTCCACTGTCGACTTCTAACTGAATTCTCATGGCCACAACCGCAAAACAAGACTTTTACGATCTTCTCGGAGTCGACCGCAAGGCGACCGCGAAAGACATTCGAAGTGCTTTCCGCAAACTCGCGCGCAAATACCACCCCGACCTGAATCCCGGCGACAAATCCTCGGAAGAAAAATTCAAGCAGTTGCAGGAAGCCTACGATGTCCTTTCCGACTCCAAAAAGCGGCAGATGTACGACCAGTACGGCTTTTACAGCGACAACATTCCCCCCGGCGGACATGGTGGCGGGCCGCAGCCGGGCGGAGAAAACGTCAATTTCGATTTTGGCGGCTTTGATTTTGGCGGCGGCTCCGGTGCGCAGGGCGGCGGCTCGAGTTTCCGCGATCTCTTTAGCCAGTTTTTCCGCGGCGGCCGCGGTGTAAGCTCCGAGCCGGAACACGAGCCCGGCGGCGACCTCGAATATCTCATCGAGATCGACTTCTGGGACGCCGTGCGTGGCGCCGTCAAAAAACTGACCATCACGCGCCTTGATAACTGCGACACCTGCCACGGCACGGGTGCGATTGGGTCTGCGCAAACCTGCCCAACATGCCACGGCGCGGGAACGATTCAGCAGGCCGCCGGAAAAATGAAATTCAACGTTCCCTGCACTCGCTGCGGCGGAGCAGGCAAAATGCGCAAAGCGTGCGCGACCTGCGGCGGCGAAGGCCGCCTGCGCCGCACCGAAACTATCGACGTGCGCATTCCCGCGGGCGTCGCGAGCGGCTCTCGCGTGCGTGTGCCAGGAAAGGGCAACGCAGGAACCATGGGCGCGCCTCCAGGCGATTTGTATCTGCGCGTAGACGTGAAACCACACTCTTTTTTCGAGCGCCGCGGCAACGACTTATACACGCAAGTCCCGGTGACAGTGACGGAAGCCACGCTCGGCGCAAAGGTCGAAGTGCCCACTATCGACGGCCGATCGCTGGTACGCATTCCGCCGGGAACGAACAGCGGCAAGACGCTGCGATTGAAAGAAAAGGGTGTGCCGAGCGCACGCAGCGGCTCTCGCGGCGATCAGTACGTGGAAATCCAGGTGGTTGTTCCGCAGCCAACCGATGAGCGCGTGCGCAACCTCATGAAGGAACTGGAAACCATCGCGCCCGAAGATCCGCGCAAGGATTTATTCAGCAAAGCAGGAGTGTAGGGGCTCGATATATCGTGCCTCTACGGTCGAGAGAACAAGGCAATGCCACAGCGAGCGAAAAAACGGGCCAAAGCGGGCTACATGATCAGTGCCGTGGCGGAGCTCTACAAACTGCACCCGCAAACCCTGCGCCTTTACGAGCGCGTGGGCTTGCTAAAACCGTCGCGCTCGCAAGGCAACACCCGCCTCTACACGGACTCCGATCTCGAACGTCTCGACGTCATCCTGACTCTCGCCCGCGACATGGGCGTCAACCTCGCCGGCATCGAAATCATCCTGAACATGCGCGAAAAAATGCTTGAAATGGAAAAGCAAATGACCGAATTTGCCACTGTCGTGCAGCAAGAACTTTCTCGCGTAGCCTCCTCGCACGCGCAAGACAAAGAATCCCGCCACGCCATCGTTCGCGCCACTCCGCGCGGGGTTCGCAACCCCTAGCCGAAGCTCTTCCACAGTTTTCCCAGAGTACCGGCTTGCCGTGCAACCCGCTCAAACGTATGCTGTCCGCATGGCGCTAGAGAACTGCCCGCTCTGTAGAGGAACAGGCTGGAAGTTGGTTCCGCGGTCTGATGGAGCCGCCGGGAAGGTGGCCGTCAACTGCGATTGCGGCATGGAGCAGCGCGCCGAGCGCGTCATCGAACGCGCCCGCATCCCCAAGCGCTACGAGAATTGCGACTTTGAGAGCTATGAGACAGATTTAGCCGATGGAAAGAGCTACACCCCTGAGCATGCCGTCTCACTAAAAAACGCAAAGAGGACCGTGCAATCTTTCGTTCGGGAGTACCCGGGCGGCGATCATTCAGGGCTTCTTTTCATGGGGACCCCGGGGGCGGGAAAGACCCATCTGGCTGTCGCGGCCCTGAAAGAATTGATAAAGCGTGGTCATTCGGGCTATTTCTGTGAGTATGGCGGTCTTCTCCGAGAGATTCAGAATAGCTATCGAGCAGATAGTGAAGTCACGGAAATAAAGCTCCTTGATCCTGTACTGTCCGTTGAAGTTTTGGTTCTGGATGATCTTGGCTGTATCAAACCATCCGATTGGGTCAGGGACACGATCGCCTATATCTTAAACACTCGGTACGTAGAGGGTTCGCGCGATTTGAGCCATTCTCGCTGCACGATCATTACGACCAACTATCTCGATACTTCCGAGGAAAAACAGGCGACCCTGCCAGGCGGGAAGCTCGCGATTACTCGAAGGGAGACTCTAGAGGATCGCATCGGCGGGCGGATGCGTTCCCGCCTTTTCGAAATGTGCCGCACTGTGGAATTATCCGCTCCTGATTTTCGTCGCGAAGTAAGGCAAGCCGGCCGCGCCCGCGCCTAGCTCGGTTCTCGACGTTTCATTGACACAAGCGCGACGCGGCGAGTATCCTTTTGAGGTTGCAGCGCGCCTCGAAACGCCCGCAGCATTGTCCCGTAAGACCGCTTGGCGGTTAACCTCCTTGCACCAACCCTTTGGGGAATTCGCAAGGAATTTTATCGACGTTTGGCGTGACCCCGGCTCGTCTGGGGTTGGACATAGACACAAGAGAAGTAATCTCCCGGAGGCCAACAACCATGCTTTCTGACCAGGAAAACCAGTCCGCAGCAGCCGCCGCTGCACCCGCACCTGATTCGGAACCAACGCCAACTCAAAGCAGCGCTCAGGAAGAAGTGAACGCCGTTCAGGCGAGCACTCCCGAACCTGCTGCGCCCGAAAGTGCTTCCGCTCCGGTAGCGCAATCCACGGATGCCGCCCACGAGCAGGCCGCCGTCGCCGCTCCATCTCCCGCCGATGCCGAAGCCACGGCCGCCGCCGAAGAAGCAGCCGGCTCCGAAGAGATGAGCAAGCTGCTCGAGCAGTACGACGAACAGCACGAAGCTGCCTCGCAAAACGAAATTATCGAAGTGAAAGTCGTCGCCTACACGGAACACGGCGTGGTCGTAGACCTCGGCGGAAAAACCGAGGGCCTGATTCCCGCCGTCGAATTTTCGGAGACGGACATCCCGCGCCCCGAGCCCAACGCCACCATCGAAGTGCAGCGCACCGGCGAGCACAAAGACGGTTTCACGATTCTTTCCTATCAAAAAGTTCTGCGCCGCCGCACCTGGGAAAAAATCGAAGCCGCGTACAAAGCCAAGGAAAACATCACCGGCAAAGTCGTCGATCGCATCAAGGGTGGCCTCGTCGTCGACATCGGCGTCCGCGCCTTTCTGCCTGGCTCGCAGTTTGATCTTCGCCCCGCGCAAAATCTCGACGACCTCCTCGGCACCGAAATCCAGGTCCGCGTCACCAAGCTCAACCGCCGCCGCGGCAACGTCGTCGTCAGCCGCCGCGCCATTCTCGAGGAAGAGCTGCACGCCAAGCGCGCCCAGTTGATGGAAACGCTCAATGAAGGCCAGATCGTGCACGGCCAAGTGAAGAACGTCACCGAATACGGCGCCTTCGTGGATCTCGGGGGCATCGACGGCTTGCTCCATCTCACCGACCTGAGCTGGGGCCGCGTCAAGCATCCCTCCGACTTGGTGAAGCCGGAACAAGAGCTCGACGTCATCATCCTCAAGTTCGACAAGGAAAAACAGCGCGTCTCGCTCGGCCTCAAACAGTTGATGGCCGATCCCTGGGTCAACGCCGCGGAAAAATATCCCGCCGGCGGCAAAGTAAAGGGCAAAGTCGTCGGTGTCGTCGATTACGGCGTCTTCGTCGAACTCGAACAGGGCGTCGAAGGCCTGGTGCACGTCACCGAGCTGAGCTGGTCCAAGAAGGTCCAGCATCCTTCGAAACTTTTCAAAGTCGGCGATGAAGTCGACGTCGTCGTTCTGGACATCAAGCCCAGCGACCGCCGCGTCTCCCTCGGCATCAAGCAAGCTCTGCCTGACCCGTGGCTGCTGATTGCGGAGAAGTATCCGGTGGGCACCCTCGTCACCGGAAAGGTCCGCAACATCGCCGAGTTCGGCGCTTTCGTCGAAATCGAGGAAGGCTTTGACGGCCTCGTGCATGTTGGCGACGTCAGCTGGACCGAACGCATCAAGAATCCCCACGAAGTTTTCAAGAAGGGCGAACCGGTCACCGCAAAAGTCCTGAAAATCGATCCGGATAATCGCCGCGTTTCTCTGGGCATCAAGCAGGTCAACGACATCTGGGGCGAATGGTTCAAGCAGCACAAGGTCGGCCAGATTGTGAAGGGCAAGGTTTCGCGCATCGCCACGTTCGGCGCGTTCGTCGAACTCGGCGAAAACATCGAAGCTCTCTGCCACAACACCGAAATCGAAGACCGCAAGCGCCGCGACGACGGCCACATGTCCATGCACCGCACCAGCACAGGGCCGCTGAAAAGCGCCGGTCCTCTCGAGCCGGGCAAGGAGTACGATTTCAAGATCATCAAGATCAGCCCGGAGACACGCCGCATCGGATTGAGTTATCGTGCCGCCGCCAAGCAGATCGAACGCAAGGAGATCGAGCAATATCGCTCGACTTCGAAGACCTCCTCGACGGCCACTATTGGCGATGCCTTGAAGTCCAAGTTGTCTGCTCGATAGTCGAGCTTGACGGAAGATTTCTGGCAACAAACCGGGCTGCTCGTCCCAGCGGCGCTCGGAGGGGTAGCATCACAATTTCGTTTACCTGCGGGTCAATTTAGTGTAGGAAGAAGGGCAACCGGGGGTTGTTTCGCCCCTTAAGCCGTTTCGCACCATGAACCTGCGGCCGCTGATACTTTAGCTCTGCAACGAGGCAAAGGCACGATGACCAAGCCACTCACACTGACGAAGGCCGACCTCATCCAAGAGGTGGAACGCATCACCGAGCTCAAGCGCTCCGACTCCGAGACCATCGTCGAGACCATCTTCGACAGCATCATCGAATCTCTCCAGAAGGGCGAAAAAATCGAGATTCGCGGTTTCGGCAGCTTCCGCACGCGCCAGCGCCGCGGCCGCATCGGCCGTAATCCCAAAACGGGCGCGAAAGTCGAAGTGCCGCCAAAGCAGATTCCTTTCTTCAAACCCAGCAAAGAACTCAAGGATTTTGTGAACAGCCCGGAAGCCGCCGCATCGGCTGGTGCAACGCCCGCTGCTGCGCCGGCGTCTGGCGACGCAAAGCTTTCCTGAGTGGCACAGGCTTAAGTCTGTGCTCTTTAGATCTCGAATAGTCTAAGCTTAAGCTGGCAAGCGTATTTTCAAATCACGGACGATTTCCATACCGCCGGAAGCAACCCCACCAGTCTCAACCTCTTTTGCGTTATCCTGTCCGCTCAACTCTCGCTCCTGAGGATACCTCGCGATGGACTATCTCTGGACCCCCTGGCGCTATCAGTACATGGCGCAAGTGTCGGGCGGCAAGCAGCCCGAGTGCTTTTTTTGCGACGCCGTCGCGCGCAGCAAGGATGACGAAACGCTCATCGTCTATCGCGGCGCGAAAACGTTCATCATTCTCAATCGCTTCCCCTACACTTCGGGCCACGTCATGATTGTTCCTTACGCCCACGTCGCGGAACTGAATTTGTGTGATGCCGGCTTGCTCGACGAAATGATGAAGCTGGCCCAGCGCGTCGAAAAAGCTTTCCAAACGAATTACAAACCCGATGGCATGAATCTCGGCATGAACCTTGGTCGCGCTGCCGGAGCCGGCGTCGCCGGCCACTTGCACCTGCACGTCTTGCCGCGCTGGTTCGGGGATTCCAATTTCATGACCGTCACCGGCGAAACCCGCGTTCATCCGGAAGAATTGACTGTGACCTACGAGCGCCTGCGAAAAGCTCTCGCCACTTGATCGCGTTTCCGAGTGCGCGTTTCTCTTCACCTCTCCGTTTTTTTCCTCTCTTTGCCCTCTGTGTTAAGGGCCCCTTCCACTTCAACCTCGGTCTAACCCGAAAAGCTCAAGACGCGCCGTGGTAACCTCCCCTTCTGCGCTAAACTATTGCCACTCGACGCAGGGAGCCATTCGTTGGATCTCGATCTCACGGAAGAGCAAGCACTGCTGCAAAAAACCGTGCGCGAGTTCGCGGAATCCGAGGTCCGTCCGCTTGCCAAGGAGCTGGATGAAACCGGCCACTTCCCGCGCGCCACTTTTCAGAAAGCCGCCGAGCTCGGCCTCACCGGCATTGCTCTTCCCGAATCCGAAGGCGGCGCCGGTTTCGATCACATCGCTTACACCATCGTCATCGAGGAAATTTCCCGCTGTTGCGCTTCCACCGGCGTAATCCTCTCGGTGCAAAATTCTCTCTACTGCGATCCGATCCACCGCTACGGCACCGCCGAGCAAAAAAAGAAATTCCTCGAGCCCTTCGCTCGCGGCGAAAAAATCGGCTGCTACGCTCTGACGGAGCCTCAAGCCGGCTCCAATGCCGCCGCTCTCCAAACCAAAGCCATCCTTCGCGGCGACAAGTACATCCTCAACGGCACCAAAGCGTGGATCACCAACGGCGGAGCCGCCGATGCCGCCATCGTCTACGTCAACACGCATCCCGAAAAAGGAGAAAAAGGAATCACCGCGCTCGTCGTCGAAAAAAGCACGCCCGGCTTCAAAAGCGGCAAGGAAGAGAAAAAACTCGGCATCAGCGCCACCGCCTGCGGCGAATTGATTTTCACCGACTGTGAAGTTCCCGACGCCAATCGCATCGGCGCGGAAGGCGAAGGCTACAAAGTCGCTCTCTCCACGCTCGACGGCGGCCGCATCGGCATCGCCGCGCAAGCCGTCGGCATCGCCCAGGGCGCCTTCGAAGCCGCCCGCACCTATGCCCAGGAGCGCCTCGCCTTCGGCCATCCCATCTCGCAATTCCAGGCCATTCAATTCATGCTCGCCGATATGGCCACCGACCTCGACGCCGCCCGCCTCCTCGTCCGCAAAGCCGCCTGGAAGCAGGACACCGGCGCGCGCTTCACCATGGACGCCGCCATCGCCAAACTCTTCGCCAGCGAAATGGCCACTCGCGTCACCCACAAAGCCATCCAAATCCACGGTGGCAACGGTTACTCCCGCGAATATCCCGTCGAGCGCAATTACCGCGACGCCCGCATCACCGAAATCTACGAAGGCACCTCCGAAATCCAGCGCCTCGTCATCTCCTCCTGGCTCCTGCGTTCGTAACACCGTCCTCCTCCGCGCGTAGCGACGCCCTTTAGGGCGTCATCCCCCGACTTGCTCTTGTGTACGCAGATGTGTACACTATTCTTCAGGGAGCTAATCATGCCCACCATCAAAGTCGGCGTCCGCGAATTCCGCGAACGCATCGCTAGCTTCCTCGAATCTGATACTCCAGTTGCCGTCACACGCCGCGGCGAGACCCTCGGCGTCTACGTTCCCGCACGCCGAAAGCATTCCAAAACTGCCGACATTTCCGATCTCAGGGCCGCTTCCAATCGCCTCGCCGAAGCCCTCGCCTCCGGCACAAAAGACTTCTTTGAATCGCGGACTCTTGAACAACTGGCGGAAGCTCAGGGAGTGACTTCCTTGAAGAGTCCGAACGACTTGGCCGGCGGATGGCCCGCGGAAGAAAGCATTGATGAATTCCTCGACCTCACTCGCCGGACCAGGCGCTAATCACTTCAACCATGAACGCCGTTCTTCTCGACACGGACGTATTTTCCATCCTGATGAAAGAGGGCGACACACGTGCCGCACTCTACCGCCCTCATGTAAAGGGAAAAACCATCGCGCTCTCATTTGTCACCGTCGGTGAGCTGTACGTGTGGACGATCCGAAGACGCTGGAACGCAAGACACGTCGCAGCCTTTGAGCAGCGGCTGAAAGCCGCCGTCATCGTTCCGTACGATCTGGTTTTGTGCAAAACCTATGGAAAGCTGAGAGCCGCCTTGCTGGACAAAGGCCACCCGATTGCGGCCAACGATTTATGGATTGCGGCCTCCGCCGTGCGTCACTCCATCCCCTTGATTACCCACAACGCCAGCCACTTCGCTTCTATCCGCGGCCTGAAGGTCATCACCGAATCCCACAAACCGCCGTCGTCAATCGCTAGCTCATAGTTTTAGATCCGCACCGCCCAAAACCGTCTGACCAAACTACAAAATTCCCGCCAACTCCTTCCATCCACACCACTTCCCCGTCTCACGTTCGAATGATAAAACTACAGTACTGTACCTTGACAGTAATCACATTCTTTGCTATCATTCCCTATGTTTGTCCCGCCAAACTCCCGCAAAGCATTCACTCCGTTCAAAATCTCTGCCTCCTCAACATCCTTTACCTCCTTAACCTCCCCGTCCTCCGTGCACGCACAGCAAACGCCGCAACCCTTTTCCTCTCATGCGCTTACTTCACAGTTCTCTGTATACCGGGGGTGGGGGTCACACGACTCAGGTAAAAATACCCCGTTCTTCACTTCCGCTTTACTAACTCCTCTGAATGCAACACTTACGAACCCTCCCCCAACTATTGCATCTAAACAACTTACAAAAACACCAAATCCTGTAGATGCAACACTTACAAAAAACCCGGGGTGGGGGTCACATATTTCAAACAGACGGTCCCGGCCCTCGCCACTCACCACTCGTCACTCCGCACTTCCGTTATATCCTGTCCTCGTGCTCGAACTCGACTGCGGCCAGGACTTCGACCCCGCTCGCGACGAAGACTTCTTCGCCGCCGTGCCCCCTCGCCCCGCGGTCTGCGTCATCGAAACGCGCGCGGAAAATGCCGAGCCATTTCTGATCCGCACGCAGGACCTGCGCCGCCGCCTCCAGCGCCTCCTTGGTCCTCCCGATCCAGCGAGCAAACGCCTCAACTTGCGAGAACTCGCGCGCGCCATCCGCTATCGCCTCACCGGCTCCGCGCTCGAGCAAACCTTCGCTTACTATCAGCACGCCAAGCATCTTTTCCCAAACCGATATCGCAAGCTCACGCGCCTGCGTCCGCCCGCCGTCCTCAAAATCAGCCTGCGCAACGCCTACCCGCGCTGCTACGTCACGCGCCGCATCCCCGTCGACGATTCCGGCGGGCCCACAGCAGGCGCTTACTACGGCCCCTTCCCTTCCCGAAAATCCGCGCTCGCCTTTTCCGAGCAGGCTCTCGACCTCTTCAAGGTCCGCCGCTGCCAGATCAAAATCCGCCGCGATCCCGCGTTCCCCGGCTGCATCTACTCCGAAATGAAAATGTGCCTCGCGCCATGCTTCGCCGGATGCACCAAGGAGGAATACGACGCCGAGGTCGCTCGCCTCGTACAGTTTCTCGACACCAGCGGCAACTCTCTCCGCGCCACTATCGAAGCCGACCGCGAACGCGCCAGCGCCGATCTCGATTTCGAGCGCGCCGCGCAACTTCACAAGCGCATCGAAAAACTCGACGACGCGCTGCGCTTCCGCCCCGAGCTCGCACGCCGCATCGCCGATCTCAATGCCGTCATCCTTCAGCGCGCCGCCGAAGATCAGACCATCGGCGTCTTCGCGGTCCATGGCGGACGGCTCGCCGAGCCGTTCTTCCTCCGCTTCGCAGAAATCGCCAGCCAGCCGCGCTCCGCCGAGCACATTTTCAAGGACTATCTCGAAGGCCACGCCTCACTCGCGCAAAGTGGAGAGATCTCCTCCGCGCCCTCGGCGGCGGTCTCGCGCGAAGAGCTAAGCGAGCATCTCGCTCTGCTCTCACGCTGGTATTACAGCAATCCCCGCGACGGCGAGATTTTCTTTCGCGAAAAAGACTGGCCCTACCGTAAGATTCTCAGAGCCTGTTCGCGGCTCCTGAATCCCAAAGCCGCCGAACCACCGGCAAGCGAGCCCGGGCAAAGCAAAGGCCCTCCATCTTCGTAGGGGCACGGCATGCCGTGCCCTCTTGGGGTGATCGCAAACGTGAAGGAACCAATGACCAAATCCGCCACACTCGAGGCCACAAAGCGCTACGCCAATCGCTTCGCCGGACGCGCCGCCGACGGCCACTTCCGCGAAGCCCACGGCCTCGTCATGTCGTCGCTCGGCATCGGCACGTACCTCGGCCAGCCCGACGCGAAGACCGACGCAAGTTACACCGCGTCCATCGTCGCCGCCGCCGAAAGCGGCATCAATTTCATCGACGCCGCCATCAACTATCGCTTCCAGCGCAGCGAACGCAACATCGCCGCAGCCATCAAAGAACTTGCAACAAAAGGATTCTCCCGCAACGAGTTGGTCGTCTGCACCAAAGGCGGCTATCTCACGCCAGACGGCTCCATGCCCGAAGATCCGAACGAATATTTTTTCCGCGAATATCTCCAGCCCGGCATTTTCACCGCGAAAGACATCGTTGCAGGCAGCCACTGCATGACGCCGCGCTTTCTCGAAAATCAGCTCGGCCGTAGCCTCCGCAATCTCGAGCTAGAATGCATCGACGTCTATTACCTTCACAATCCGGAAACGCAGCTCAGCGAAGTCTCCCGCCCGGATTTTCTGGAGCGCGTGCGCGATGCCTTCATCTATCTGGAATCCGCCGCCGCCGCCGGCAAAATTCAATTCTACGGCATGGCCACCTGGAATGGCTTCCGCCAGGATGCCAAAGCGCACGACGCCATGCAGCTTCCCGAACTGGCGCAAATCGCCGCGGACATTGCCGGCGAAAAGCACCGCTTCCGTTTCGTGCAGCTCCCCTTCAATCTGGGAATGACGGAAGCGCTAACGCTCGGCAATCAGTCCATCGGCGGCAAGGACCGCACCGTCATGGAAGCCGCGAGTGAACTGGGAATTACTCTGGTCGCCAGCGCGTCGTTGCTGCAAGGGCAGGTCGCGCATAATTTGCCGGCATTCGTAGGTCAGGCTTTCGGTCTCCAAAACGACGCGGAGCGCGCATTGCAATTCGTCAGGTCGTCACCGGGAATTACGACGGCTTTGGTGGGAATGTCGCGCGTCGAGCATGTTCACGCCAACACAAAGCTAGTGAGCGTTGCACCTGCAACCGTGGATCAATTCACTCAGCTCTTTGCGCAGGGCGAGGGAGCGTAAGCGGAAATAATTTTGGATGGAGCTCGGTGAACCATCCGGCGATGGCCTTGTTCACTTGGTCGAGCTTTCCTACGAAAAAGTGATCGGCGTCTTCCACAACCACGACCCTGTTTTCGCCCGGCAGCGATGAGACCAGATTCTTCAGCTTGTCCACCGCGCCATAGATATCCTTTGCGCCATGCACGAAAAGCTTCGGCTTATTGCACTGCAACAGAAAAGAAAAGTCGACGTTGTTCACCGGCGCGCCTAGCCCGATCAACGAAGCGACGCGCGCATCTTCGCAGCCCACGCGGAGCCCGACCCAGCACCCAAAGCTGAATCCCGCCACAAGCAGCGGAATGTTCGGGAATTCCGCAGCGAGAAAATCCAGCGCGGCGCGAACATCACCGCGCTCGCCTTCGCCGCGGTCGTGCTTTCCTTCGCTCAATCCTGTTCCGCGAAAATTGAAGCGCAAGACGGGCAGGCCAAGAGCATCCAGCGATTTCGCAGCTTGATAGACGACTTTGTTGTGCATCGTGCCGCCGAAGAGTGGGTGTGGGTGGCATACGATGGAGGCCATTGTCGGAGTGCTCGCGCTGGGACTCCACAGAATTGCTTCCAGACGCCCGACAGGACCTGGGAGAAAGAGATTGCGAGATTCGTGTGCGGCGCTCATGGATTCAGTCAAAGAATTGTGAGTGTACCGCACCGCCGCAAAAACTCCGAATTCCATGACGACCGAGATGATCTTAAGAATCGACTCTGGCTTTGCGTAGCGGGGGCACTCCCTCGCACTCTGTTCCAGAGTGGAGACGTCTCCAAATGTGAAACACGTTTTTTTTAGGCTAAAGGAAATTCGTGGGAGTAACAGTACTGCTCGGGATGATGGATACGATATATTTTCCACTTTGGTCTCAATCCTCGTACTAGGACGTAATTTCCGGACTTTCGCGTTGCAGTTTGCCGGGCCCGATGTTAGCGTTTCCTGAAATTCCAGCCCTAGTGGGAGGAGCGATGAGCGATGGAGCCGACCGCCGCGAAGCACGGCGTTTCAACATGACGCTACCGCTGCGCGTGCTTCCGCACGAACCTCATGGGCACGAACTCTCCGCACAAACGCGGGACGTCAGTTACCGCGGGCTTTATTTCCTCGCGGAAACCAATTTCAATATTGGCAGCGAGATTGAATTTGTCATCACCCTGCCGAAGCAAGTGAAGCAATCCGGCGACGTGAATATCCGCTGCCTCGGCCAAATCGTGCGCGTTGAACACACGGACAACGGGCGCCTGGGCGTCGCCGCAAAGATAGAACGTTACGAATTCATGCCGGCCACGGCTACCGCAGCATAGATTTCCCCGGTTCTCCCCAGTCCGCGGGGCCATCCTCGTTTCGAAGGTTCTTCCCAGTTGGCAGGTAACGCTCGCTTGCGGCGTTACCTGGCGAGTAGAATGGATGGGGCCGTCCATCCCGTGCGGGCCAGACAGCGCCTCGTTTCTCCGCGGAGGAGCTTATGTATCACTACGACGCGAGCATTGCTCTGGAAGAGCTCCAAGAGGACGCGCTTCTGCCGCATCCCGTCAAACTGCGCGACATGATCCTGCGAACGCAGCTCGGCCCCGAAGAAGCGAAATCTCTAAACCACGAATTCCAGGATTATCTGACGCGTTTCGGCGAGCTGCAAAGCGTGGCCCGCGGCATCCTCCAGAAAATTGCCACAGGCCGCCGCAAGGCTTCCTGAGGCAAGCCGCTGCAGACGAATCAGGCTACGGAAAAGCCCAAAACCTCGTGCGGCCTGGCCAAGCCCGGCGCGGCGGTAGCCATCGCCGAAGACGCTCTGACACTGGTAGACTGACGTAGCCTTGCCCGGCCAGGTAATTCACGGGACGCGGATCGAGCGCGGTCAGAAACGAATATTCATGAGACGCAACACACTGATGATCGACGCGGACGACACGTTGTGGGAGAACAACGTGTTTTTCGAGAAATTGATCGAGGATTTCATCACCCTCGTCGAGCCCTGCGGCTATACGCGCGCCTACATCCGGCACATCCTGAATGAGACGGAGCGGAAAAACATCCGCCAGTACGGCTACGGGGTGCGCAGCTTCGGCCGTTCGCTCGAGGAAACTTATCTGAAGCTCGCGGACCAGATGGTCCGCCGCGAAACACTGGCACAAATCCACAGCCGTGTGGTGGAGCTGGAACGCACGCCGCCGCAGATTCTCGATGGCGTGCCGGAGACGCTGGCTTATCTGACCGAGCGGCATCGCCTGATCTTGTTCACGAAAGGCGAGCCCGCCGAACAAGCCGCGAAAGTCGAGCGCTCCGGCTTGCAGGGCTTTTTTGAGTTCATCGAAATCGTGGGCGAAAAAGATCCTGAGACGTACGGCAGCCTGGTGCGCAAGCATAAAATCGTGAAATCGCATGGCTGGATGATCGGCAACAGCCCGCGCAGCGACATCAATCCCGCGCTGCAAATCGGGCTGAACGCCGTGTACATACCGCACCAGCACACCTGGCACCTCGAACACGAGCCTGTGCAGGCGGGCTCCGGCAAGCTGGTCATCGTTCCGGCGTTCCGCGAGCTGCGCGGGCACTTCTAAAACGGGAAATCCAGGTGCGACGAATTACGCGGTTAGTTCCAGGCCGTGGAATTGTGTCCAAATTGGATGTTGGAGACGGCCTCGCTTTGCGCGAGCCTCTTCATTCAAGGCTCAGTGAAAGGAGATCCTCATGGCCACGACAAGCGCTTCACCTCGCATCGATTGGCGGCAGGAATGGTTCGAGTTCGAGGACGCGACCTACTTGAATCTTGCGGGGCAGTCGCCGATGCCCAAAGTTTCCTTGCGCGCGCTGCAGGCTGCGCAGGAATGGAAGAAATTCCCGCACCACAAACCGGACGCTACGTTTTTCGAAGTGCCGAACCGGATTCGCGCGACGATTGCAAAACTCATCGGAGGAAAGCCGGAAGAGATTGCGATTACCACGGGAGCAAGCACCGGAGTGGCAGCCGTAGCGTACGGACTGACCTGGAAACCCGGCGACGAAGTGATTACAGCGAAAGGCGAATTTCCGCTGCAATACACGGCGTGGAAGCCGATGGAAGACCGCGAAGGACTGAAGCTGAAGATCGTGGCGCCGCACGAGAAATTCATTACGGCGGATGACTTGATTGCGGCGATGACTCCCAGGACGCGCGTCGTGTCAGTGAGCCTGGTGCGCTTCAATGACGCTTCCCTGTTGGATGCGGCAAGGGTGGCTGCGGCGTGCCATGCGCAAGGCACGCTGCTCTTGCTCGATGTCAGTCAAGCCTGCGGCACGTTGCCCATCGATGTTGAAAAATTGGGCGCGGATTTTATGGTATCCGCGGGATATAAGGGCCTGCTGAGCCCGTTCGGGACGGGATTTTTCTGGGCCAAGAGCGAGCACATCGCCAACATGCGGCCGGGGCCGTTTTACTGGATGGCCGTGGCGGGCTCGGATAATTTTGCATCTCTGAATTTTGACAATCCGAAACCTGCCGCAGCCGCAAAGCGGTGGGACGCGGCGGAGCCGGCCAGCTATTTCAATTTCAATCTTGTGGCGATGGATGTTTCCACGGATTTTGTGTTGCGCGTTGGCCCTGAAACGGTCGGGGCGCACAACCGCGCCTTGATCGAATTCATGTACGAACGGCTGCCGAAGGACCGCTGCGTTCCGGCGAGCCCGCTGAATGCGGCGCGCCGCGGCGCGTACGGATGCTTTGCGGCGCGAACGCCGGAGAAGACGGCGGAGCTTTACCAGAAACTGCGCGCAGAAAATATCATCGTGAGCCTGCGCGAAGGAAATATTCGCGTGTCGCCGCATCTCTACAACACGGCGCGCGACATCGACCGGCTGATTTCGGTGATCACCGCCTGAACGCAACGTGAGCCTAGCTGCGGGTGACTCTCCTGGAATCTTCCAAGATCGCCGCCCGAGCGGCAGAGCTCAGCTCCCTCGGGGGTCCAACGCGTGATTCGCGGGCAGCCGCGGGGTTTCCGGTCACCTGGCGCGCGTACCTTATGTGTCTCGCGCGGAGCTAGTTGACCGTATCCACCCTCCCCCCAATTTTGCGTAAATATTCATTCTACAGGGAGTTAAACCCCTTTACTTTGATACACTTTTGCAAGTGTTGATTCTAAATGAGTTAGAGAGAAACATAATGCAAGGCTAATACAGCCTGCCAGGCCTCCGAGCCGCGTGAGGACTTGGTGCATGCAGGCGGCCAGCCGACGCTAAAGTATGGGCGGAAACAGGGCCCTAAAATAAGAAAGCGGCAGCAGAGCCGCCGCAAACAAATTCTCAGAAAACTGACTGAAATAATAATACTATCCGGCTCTGTTGACATCCTTGCGAACGGCTGGGGTGCCTCAAGCGATAGAGGTTGTAAGTGAGCCCGAGTAGCAAGGCTTGGCGAATTTGCGATGTTAACAAGCGCCCCGGAGCGCGCGAGGAGAGTTTCCGTTTAACTACTGAGAAGATGGTTTCGTTCTTCGCGCGTGGCCCATACTGTTTCCGTGGAAAAGCCCGGTGCATTTGGCTACGGATCGCTCCTCGGGGGAGGCCGCGGCGAAGGTTCGCCGGGATGATGCTACGCGCGCGCAGGCGTTGGCGAATGTGTTGATGGTTGGCTTCGGAATCGAACTCCGCATCGGCCAGCACCAAGCCGAGGGGCGCACGTGCTCCGGCCACATTCAGCAACCCGGGCAGCGCCGGGGCGTCGCAACGCGGTCCGGGATGGGCCTGCTGCGCCAGCAAAATCTGTTGCTGCAAATCCGCAACGACCAGCCATTTCAACCAGCGACGATGGGGCGCCCTTCCATGGGCCTGTTGTTCGATGCGGCGGAGAAAGAAGGTGCTGACGGCGTTCTGCGACAGCCCCGTGCCGTCCACGCCGGCCGTCACCCGTGCCGAGCGCCGGCCGCGGCGCAACTGGCGCACGGTTTCTTCCAGTCCACGGTCGATGGTGTCGTCGTCCAGCCGTTTCAGGAAACGATACAAAGTGGTGTAATCGGGCACGCTTTCCAACTGCAGCGCTGCGCGCAACTCGCCATGCTCGCGTAATCGCACTTCGGCTTCGCGAAAGGTCCAGTCTTCGTAGCGCATCAGACACAGCACCGCCAGCAACTGCGGCTGGGTGAACTGATGTTTGCTGAAGCGACTGCGGTAGGGCGGCAAGACCCGCGTGGCCACCTGCAAGGCCACGCGAGCAAAAGGCAGGAGTCCCACTTCGGCCATCGTCCCTCCTGCTTGATCAGAAAACACGCACGCCGCCCCCTTGTCGACCCCGCAAAATCGAGACTGTGCCGAGGATGTCAACAGAGCCATACTATCCTGCAAAAATCGCGTCTACTGGTTAGAAGACCAGGTAGCGGGTCCAGACGGGAACGTACCGCGACGCTACCCCATCGGAATACTGGGCACCACGTTGGAGAGGAGTGCGACGACATGACCGGAACGACTTTTCTAGAGAATTTGTGGCAGGACGTGCGGTACGGGGTGCGGATGCTGGTGGCGAGTCCGGGATTTGCGATTACGGCGATCCTCGCGCTGGCGCTAGGGATTGGGGCGAACACGGCGATCTTCACGGTGGTGAACAAGGTACTGCTGGAGCCGCTGTCTTATCCGGAAGCGGACCGGTTGGTGCAATTGGAGCTGAGCGATCCGCACGGGAACGCGAACGTCACGTCCATTCCGAAATTCAACGTGTGGAAAGAGCAAACGCAGGTTTTCGAGGCCGTGGCGGCCTATGACCAAGGGGGACCGGGCGTGAATCTGACCGGCGGAGACAGGCCGGAGCAACTGCGAGGCATTCGTGCGTCTGCGGATTACTTCCGTGTATTTGGCGTGCCGATGCAAATCGGACGTCCCTACACGGCGGAGGAAGACCGGCCCGGCGGACCCAAGCTGGCAGTGCTGGCCAATGGACTGTGGCAAAGCCATTTTGGCGCGGACCCGAAGATTGTCGGAAAGACCATCGACCTCGGAGGCGATCCATACGTCGTGACGGGAGTGCTGGGGGCAGCGTTTCATCCCGAGTCGCCTACAGACGTCATCCTTCCGCTGAAGGCTGATCCGAACAGCACCGACCAGTCGCATTACCTGTTGGCGACGGCGCGGCTGAAACCGGGTGTGACAGTGGCCATGGCAAAAGCAGCAATGAACGTTGCCGCGGAGGAATTCAAGAGAAAGTTTCCCGGGGCGATGGGCCCAGAGGAAGGATTCACAGCTGTGCCGCTGCGTGAGGCTGAAGTGGGAAATGCACGGGTTTCCTTGCTGGTATTGCTGGGGGCGGTGAGCTTCGTGCTGCTGATAGCTTGCGCGAACGTGGCGAACCTGCTGCTAGTGCGGGCGACGATTCGAAGGAGGGAAATCGCAATCCGGGCGGCGATGGGAGCCGGCCGAGGAAGGATGATCTCGCAACTGCTGACAGAAAGTGTGCTGCTCTCGCTTGCGGGGGGAGCGGTGGGACTCGTGCTGGGATATTTTGGTGTGCGGGCACTGCTGGCGATGAACCCTGGAGACATTCCGCGCATCGGCGCGCATGGAGCAGACGTGACGATGGATTGGCGAGTTCTGGGTTTCACGCTGCTGATTTCAATGCTGACGGGAGTGCTGTTCGGGCTGATTCCGGCTTTGAGCGCGTCACGATCGGATTTGAGCATCATCCTGCGGGAAAGCGGGACGCGTTCGGGGAGCGGGATCAGACAAAACAAGGCGAGGTCGCTCCTGGTGATCACGGAGATGGCGCTGGCGCTGATTCTGCTGGCGGGAGCGGCGCTGCTCATCCGGACGTTCGCGGCGCTGCGAAACGTGGATCCCGGATTCAACACGCACAACGTGCTGACGATGAATATGTCGGTGACAGGGCCGCGATTCGAGAAGACGGCAGGCGTGGCGCAACTGGTGGAGGAAGCGAGGCGGCGCGTGGAAGCCCTGCCGGGAGTGGAAGCGATGGCGACCACGTGCTGTTTGCCATTGGAGGGAGGTTTAGGACTGCCGTTTACTATCGAAGGAAGGCCGCGCACCAAAGGGCCGTATGACGGCGGAGCGGGGTACGACCTTGTCTCGCCGGAATACTTTGCGGTGTTCAAGATTCCGTTGCTTAGGGGGCGGATGTTCACGATCCATGACGACGGTGGAGCGCCCGGGGTGGTGCTCATCAGCGAGTCAATGGCCAAGAAGTATTGGTCGAAGGAAAACCCGGTGGGGACGCAGATCACTATCGGCAAGGGAGTGGGGCCAGAATTCGCGGAGCCGCCCCGGGAGATTATCGGGATCGTGGGCGACGCGAGGAACGGCGGGCTGGAAAGAGATCCCGGCCCGATCATGTACATTCCCGTGGCGCAAGTGCCGGACGGAGTGACGGCGCTGAACGCGCGGATCACGCCCATTCAGTTTGTGATTCGAACGAAAGTTGCGCCTTTTTCGTTGAGCGCGGAGATTCAAAAGCAACTGCGCGAAGCGAGCGGAGGATTGCCCGTAGGAAGCATCCGGACTATGGATCAGGTGGAAGCGGAATCCACGGCTCGGAGCGATTTCAATACGACGCTGCTGACCATCTTCGCGACGGTGGCGTTGCTGCTGGCGGCGATCGGGATTTACGGGCTGATGGCCTATTCAGTGCAACAGAGGACCCAGGAAATCGGAGTGCGCATGGCGCTCGGAGCGAGCCCAGGAAAAATGCGGAGGATGGTGGTGCTACAAGGCATGAGGCTGGTGCTGGTGGGGCTGGTGATCGGGGTGGCGGCAGCGGTGGCGCTCTCGCGGTACATGGCTTCGCTGGTGTTTGGAGTTAAGACTTCGGACCCGACGGTATTTCTGGCCGTGGTCCTCGTGCTGAGCGCAGTGGCTTGGGCGGCGGCTTATCTTCCGGCGCTGCGGGCTTCGCGCGTGGATCCAATAGTAGCGTTGAGATACGAATGAGGCATGGATTTTCGAACCGCGAGCCGGCCATAGAACAACCCCTATAACCGATTAAACGCAAATGGACTGGGGTTTCTTTCCGAGGAGACGAAAGGATTCCGAGGATTGGGGATAGAACGTGAGTTCGCACTCGCAGGATTGTAATTTATAAGTTACAATGCAGGTGTGATGGAGATTCGCCATTACATCAGTCCCGCCGGCAGAGACTTGTTTGATGAATGGCTCTCCGGGCTGGCCGATTCACTCACGCAAGCCAAGGTCGCGGTACGAATTGACCGACTGGCGGCCGGAAATTTTGGAGACTGCAAGCCTCTGCGAGATGGATTGTGGGAATTGCGGATCGATTGGGGGCCCGGATACCGGGTCTATTACACTCTGACAAACAGAGAATGCGTGCTGCTCTTGAGCGGCGGCGAGAAGCGAAAGCAGGCGGCGGACATCGAGCGTGCGCGGAGATATTTGAAGGACTACAGGGAAAGGACAAAAAGCAAATGAAACGCAAGGCGAGTGTTTCTCATGATGGAGCGATGGTGCGGCGCCTTCGGACCGACTCGGAATTCGCAGCAGAGTATCTTAGGGCAGCGCTTGAGGAATCCGACGAGCCACGCGTTCTGCTAGTGGCGTTACGCCACCTCGCACAAGCGCATGGGATCGCGAAGGTCGCGAAGGCGGCGGGCATCGAACGGGAAAGCCTCTACCGGGCCTTGTCTGAGAAAGGGAATCCACGACTATCCACGCTAATCGCGGTGACGAAGGTCGTTGGACTAAAGCTGACGGTTGAGACTGTTCCATAAGTTAAGAATGATTTAAAGAGAGGGCAGAGTCAGCGGTCGTCGCGGATTTTGAAGGGGACGTGGATGATGGCTTCGAGGGCTACGGGGATACCTGCCTTTGTTGCGGGTCGGAATTTCCACTGGCTGAAGGCGCTCTTGGCATTAGCGTCTAGCTGAGGGTCAACGCTGCGGACGACTTGTATGCTGCCGACGGAGCCGTCTGCGCGGATGACGGCGTAGAGGATGACTTCGCCTTCGACATTTTGATCGATCAGGTCGGGCGGGTATTTCGGGTCGACTTTGCGGATGGGAGCGAGGCCGGTCAAATCCGCGGAAGCGGAAGCTCGCGGGCTTATTCCACTCGCGCCCGACGAAGAATCAAGCTCCGAAAAATGCAAAATCCAGCTTCCGCTCGCGCTGTTCAGGTTGGCCATTTGGACGTTGAGGGTGTAGACGCGCTTGTCGGCGAAAATCTGCTCGGGCTTCGCACCGGGCGGAAGTATCGCGAAGTTTGGGGGGCCGGTGCGGACAGGAGTGTCAGGAGTTTTGCTGTCCGCATCGGGGCGCATGTCGAGCGAGCGCGAAGATGGCAGGCTGAGTTTCAGGGAAGAACCGCCGAGACCAGAGATCGCGGCATTTGGCTTAGGATTTCCACCGCTGATGCTGATACCTACTGGACTTTTCCCTCCGCCTGAATTCGCAGAGTCGTTTGGAGAACCGCCGGGAACGCCTGACTTCTTCCCTTCCGGAGAGATGGATATGCGCGCGGCGAGATTGCCGGCGGGCGGTTGAACGTCGGGTTTGGGAGGAGCGGGCTCCGAGGAGAGAGCGATGAGGGCTGGAGGCGCTTCCAGCGGCAGATTGCGACTGCGTAAAGCTGCGGCGCGGCGACCGTGGCCCCGTTATGCGTGCGCTCGACGACGCGCGGCGCGGCATTGGCGTTCAGATCGAGTTTCGGGCGCGCAGGACCACTTGGATCGAGGGCGAGCGTAATGTCGGCGGGCTTTTGCTCGATGGTGGGAACATCCGGCGCATGGACAGCCTTCAGCGTGGCTGCGCGATGCTGACGGGGATGGAGTTTAGCGAGGTCTTGCGCGCTGATCTCGATATGAGGGCGCGGAGGAGCGACGGGAGCCTGCAACTCGACGATATTGGGGAGATTTGGAAGAAGCTTGGGCGCAATCTGCGGCGCGACGGGATTGAGAAGCGTTTGGCGCGGATGATTGGGATGGACGGGATCGGTGAAGATGCGCTGGCGGGGATGGAAAGCGTCGGCACCTTTAGGCGCGAGCGGCTTGGCCGCTTCTGCGCGCGGAGTCGGCTTTGGCCTGGCGACGGGGATTTCGAGCGCCGGGAAATCCTGGACGGGGCCGGACCAGGTGATCTGGGTGTTGTCGAAGGCGGAATTGTGGGGAAGCGCGGTGTTAAACAGCGAAAATGGCGAGAGAAAAAATACGACGTGCCAAAGTGCAGCCGCGAAAACGGCGCGCCAGGGCATGCGGCGTTCGATCCAGCACTCTTTGAAATAATCGGCGCCGAGTAGATTTTTGGGGATGAGCGGCCAGGAGAGCAAAGTGCGGACGCTGCTTGCGACGCCTTGATGGAAGTCGCCCCAAGCAATGCCGAGCTTGGGTTCGACGGCGATCGCCTCCGGCGCAGACGGAGGAGCAGGGATAGGAGCCATGCGCGCAGCTGTGGCCGCGCCGCCTTGTCCCAAGAGGTTTAGCCCACTATTGACCTGACCGAGAGACATGAAGGTTCGTAGTATAGCGTGGCTGGGGACCAGGGAGTATGGATTCGAGCCGTAGCGGCCGGGATGCCTCAAAGGCAGTGGATAGGGGGTAGTGAATAGTGGGTAGAAGAACGCCCGGGTTGCGGGCAATAGACGCGGACAGCTTAATTGAGCTCAGCCTGCGGTTGCGGTAGCTGGACGGCGGTGCCGGAAGTGGAGCAGCACGGCGAGCAAGAGCGCACAAGCGCAGAGCAGAGTGACCGCGAGCCAGAAATAGAACGCAGCGCTGGAGGAGGCTACGTACCCCGAGCCTGGGCCAAGATTGAACTGCGAGCCGAAGGGGAGCTGGGCGTCGCGGAGAAAGGCCGAGAGCTCAAACAGCTGGGCATCATCGCCCTTACTCAGGAAACGCTGAAGGAGTTCGGAGTAGGGCCTGTAGGTCACAAAAAGTACGGCGCTTGAAACCAGCCATCCGACGGCTGCGCTGAAACCAAGCGCGAGCGTAATCCGGCTGGGTTGAAGCGAACCGAATCTGACCGAACGGTTCCGGATCACTACGCCGAGTGCACAAAGAACCAAAAGGGTACCGCAAGAGAGCATTAGCAATCCGGAGAGCCGCACCAAGAGGGCGTTCCAGTGAGAGACATCGCTGCCCTGAACTCTGTTGCGCAGTAGCGTGCGCTCCCTGTCCGCAACTTTGTCAAACTGATCGGCAAGCGAGGCGTAGAACGCAGCTTCTGGTTTGTTGCCTTCCAATTGAGAGAGCGCTCCAAGCCGAGCATAGGCTTCGTCCATATCCTTTCTCATGAAAAATGAGAATTCGCCATCAGCGCTCATCATTTGGCCGAAACGAGCCACATCCCAATATTTTTCAATAGCAGTTTTGCGATTACCCTGAGACTCGAGAGATTGGCCGGATTTGAGAAGAGACTCCGCATAAAGAGAGCAATACCAAATTCCATAGCTTGGAAAGCCATACCAATTCGCATCGGACGCAGCCAGAAAGGGGTCATCGAGGTGATAGCGAGCGAGAACCCGGTGATCCAACTCCTTTAGGCGGTCTCGATAGTCGTCGAGCTTGGGGGAATGAAACGCGGCAGCCATTTCCATTTCCCAGGCAGGGTTTTCCTCGACCTTGCCCAGCGGAAACTCTTTACTAGGAATGATGGTCACCTTGATTTTCTGAGCGGCGAACAGATGGGGCAACGCGTTTTGCGGATCCCATTGCTTGAGCGCGGAGAGGCGATCGGTCCCAGTGGAAGACAACTCCAACGCACCATTTATTGCGTAAATCCAAGTGAGATTCGGATCGAGATGAACAGCCTCGTCGGCGAAGCGCTCTCTTTGGAGTTCATCCGAATGGCGAGTAGCGACAAAAGCGAGGGCTTCGGCGTCGTGATTTTGTTCGACTTTTCGCGCGAGCGCGTCCAGCTCAGAATTTGGCACCTGGCCGCTCCACGGCGGTTGGTCGACGTGCAGGACGTCGTGCCACTGGGCGAGGGAGACCTGGAAGGCTTGACGGAAGACCGGAGCGAGGAAAAAAAGCAGAGACGCGAGGACGCAGGCGGCGGTGGCAGTCAGAGTGGCTTTGCGCATGGGAAGCTCCTTGGCGAAAAGTTCGCTGGCAGAAGAAACAGTGCGGCGTTGGCTGCCGGGAAGGATCAGGGCGAGCATAGCGTGCTTCGCGAGGACGCCGGCTCCGCCGACGGCCCAGATGAGCGCGGACCAGTTCCCTTCCACGTGATGGAGCTCGCTGAGCATGCCGCGGCCCCAGTCGAGCGTGTCGTGCGGCGCAATCCAAATTGCGAAACGCAACAGCAAAATCGCGAGGCTGCGGGGAAAGGCGGCGGGAATCATGCTTTGCCTCCGCTGAAGGCGAGTCGGCGGGCGCGTACGGCTGCGCGCGCGGCGGACGACGAAGTGGATTGATGGGCGCGGGCCAGTGCGGCGCCCTTGGGCGTAAGGCGGTAGGTGTGGCGCGGAGGGACGCCGTCTTCGGTCGTGACCCACTTGGTTTCGAGCAGCGAGAATTTGGCGAGGCGCATGAGAATCGGGTAGAGCGTGCCGGACTTGAGGCCGGTTTCGCGGCTGAGCTCGTAGCCGTAGCGCCAGGCGGTGGGGCGCTCGATAAAGCGTTCGAGGACGCGGAGGGTTTGCGGGGATAGGCGAGGAGTTTTCATGGGCACAACTAAAGTCTACATATATAGAGAATAGTGTCAAGCACGATTTGCCGCGTAATTTCCAACACTGGCAGGCGGGTGCCGGTAGCACAGGCACTATTGCCTGTGCGGTTTTCATCGCGTCTCAGGAGTGAAGCGCACAGCCAGGAATGGCTGTGCCACTGGAGCCGCTCAAGGGCCAGCGGAAAAGCGGAAGAAAGACAGGGCGGCGTCGCCTTGTTTTAGGAGGCGGGTGCGGCGAAGGTGGCCAGATTGTTCGGGGAGATGGAATTTGTGGTGGTGCTCGAAGATGATTAGCGCGCGGGGCGTAAGAAGCGAAGCGGAGTTCGAGCCGAGAAATTCCAGCGTGCGAAGATAGTCATCGTGCGCGGCGTACGGTGGATCGACGAAGACGAAATCGAACGGCGGAGTGGACGGAGTGTGACGCGCGGCGAGTTTTTGAAGAGCGGTGAGGGCGTCGGCGGTGAGGATGGTGTAGCCGGTGGTGATTTTGAGCGAATCGAGATTTTGGCGGATTAGTTTTGCGGCGGGAGCGTGGTTTTCGATGAAGATGGCTTCGGCGGCGCCGCGGCTGAGGGCTTCGATGCCCACGGCGCCGGTCCCGGCGAAGACGTCGAGGAAGCGCGAGCCTACGATGGCGGGGCCGAGGACGTTGAAGAGCGTTTCGCGCAGGCGGTCACTGGTGGGACGTAGGGCGAGGCCTTTGAGGCTTTTCAGGATACGGCTGCGATATTTGCCGGCGATTATGCGCATGGCTGAGAAATAGTACACGGAAGCAGGTTTAAGAGTTCAAGGTTCAAGAGTTCAAAGACATCTCTCACAATCCGTATTACACTTTGCCTTCGCCAGCGCTTGAACGATGAGCTTTGACCTCCATTTTTGTTCGCCCGACGGCACACGGGTCAATTTCGAGGCGGTCGCGGAATGGGCCAAGCAGCGAGGACCATTTGTTCGAAGTCCTGATCAACTCTGATACAGCAACGAGGATACGGGCGTATATTTCAGCCTGGATTTCGAGCCCGATGGGCCGGAAACCTCCGAGGATGCGCGAGTTCCCGAGGGCGTCTTTGATTCTGGTCTGTCATTCAATCTTAACTTCAATCGGCCAAGCTACTTCGGGTACGAGGCAATGCCCTATGTTGAGCAGCTGGCTAGACGTTTCAACTTGCGGGTGTTCAATCCGCAAGCGAATGAGCCTGAGATTGCGACCGA
The DNA here is from genome assembly GCA_963824515.1 of uncultured Acidobacteriota bacterium. GTDB lineage: Bacteria > Acidobacteriota > Terriglobia > Acidiferrales > UBA7541 > Acidiferrum. The sequence continues at coordinate 82,179 of CAWGPN010000006.1, read as the reverse complement.
GGCCGAAGCCAAGAATCTGATCGAGTCGTGGCTGAATCACAACCGCTGGGCGATCCTAGCGCTGATGGAGCCGGGACCTGAATTTGCTAATCCGTTCCATATGCCAATCGAACAGTCTTTGTATCTTTGGCGATTCAGGATGGCCAAGGAGCAACTGAAGCACGCCTGCGGCGCAGAACTCTTCGTACCACGCTTAGCACCGGTCCATCAGAAGGATTCTAAAGTCGTTGGTCGAGCTTTCACTTGCACTGAAAGAGTGCCCACGATAGTTCCCGAGAGTGAATGGGTCTTCGTCGTCCGCAGTAAGAACGGCTTCCTCAAGCCGAAGAAAAAGCCAGAGGTCGGCGTAATTAGCCAAGAGACCTTCAACGAATTGCTGCAAAGGTACGTCGAACCATTTGAATTTTCTGAGACAAGAGTGCAGGTTATTCCCCCGGGGTCTGTAAAGAAGGTGGGAGACATTTTAAGGTCCTTGGAGCGAATGCTCCCACGGTCCGAATTCGAGACAATTGGCACAGATTCGTTCGTTGACATAGAACTTCCCCCGAAAACCTAAAACTTAAACCCATTCAAGACTAACCGATGCGGGCGAGGTGGTAGCGGCGTTGCCATTCGCACGGGAGAACACGGAGGAGGCGCTGGAGGGCGGCGGATTGTTGCGCGTTGTCAGCGAAAGAGAAGGCTTCGCGACGGGCGGCTTCGAGGAGGTCTTTGTCGCGGAGGGGGTTGGCGATGTGGAAGCCGAGGTCGCCGGACTGGCGGGTGCCGAAAAATTCGCCGGGGCCGCGGAGTTGGAGATCGGTTTCGGCGATTTCGAAGCCGTTGGCGGTGCGGACCATGGTTTCGAGGCGGGCGCGGGCGTCGTCTGTGCTGCGCGCGGGAGCGACCAGGATGCAGTGGGATTTGGCGGCGCCGCGGCCGATGCGTCCGCGAAGCTGGTGAAGCTGGGCCAGGCCGAAGCGTTCGGCGTGTTCGATGACCATGACGGTGGCGTTGGGAACGTCGACGCCGACTTCGATGACGGTGGTGGAGACGAGGATTTGCGTTTCGTTTTTGCGGAAGCTTTCCATGACGGCGTCTTTTTCTTCGCTCGAGAGGCGGCCGTGGAGGAGGCCGAGTTTGAGTTGCGGGAAAGACTTCTTTGGAGAGGCGCTTGTACTCGTCGATGGCGGCTTTGAGTTCGAGCTTCGATTCTTCGATGACCGGATAGACGATGTAGGCCTGATGGCCGGCGGCGACTTCCTTGCGGAGAAATTCCCAGACGCCGGGGAGATGCGGCTCGGAGGTGAGGCGCGTTTGGATGGGCGTGCGGCCGGGAGGAAGCTCGTCGAGGACGGAGACGTCGAGGTCGCCGTAGAGCGTGAGCGAGAGCGTGCGGGGGATGGGCGTGGCGGTGAGGACGAGGACGTGCGGCGCGTGGCCGTGGGCGGCGGCTTTGTCCATGAGGCGTTTGCGCTGGAGGACGCCGAAGCGGTGCTGCTCGTCAATGGCGACGAAGCCGAGGCGCGCGAATTGGACCTGGTCTTCGATGAGGGCGTGCGTGCCGACGACGAGTTGGGCTTCGCCGGTGCGGATGCGTTCGAGCGCGGCGGCTTTTTCGGCGTGCTTGAGGCCGCTGATGAGGAGCTCGACTTTGTAATTGCCGGGAGCGAGAATGCGGCGCGCGGAAAGATAATGCTGGACGGCGAGAATTTCGGTGGGGGCCATGAGCGCGGCCTGCGTAGCCGTTTTCGATGGCGATGACGGCGGCTTGGAGCGCGACGATGGTTTTGCCGCTGCCGACGTCGCCTTGGAGGAGGCGGTTCATGGGCGCGGGCTTTTCGAGATCGGCGACGATTTCCTTCAAGACTTTGAATTGAGCTGCGGTGGGCTTGAAGGGGAGGATGCGCTTGACGGCTTCGCGGACTTTTTCTTCGCGAACGCGGAAGGCGATGGCGTTTTCCTTGCGAGTGGCCTGGCGGTCGAGCGCGAGGCTGAGCTGGTAAAGGAAAAATTCCTCGAAGATGAGGCGCTGCTGCGCGGGGGTGCGAAAAATGTTGAGGGCATCGAGTGATTCATCGGGCGCGGGAAAGTGGACGTTGATGAGAGCTTCGCGGCGCGAAGGATAACCGAGGCGGGCGCGCAGCTCTTCGGGGAGAATGTCGGGGACGGTGCTTTCGACGAGTTGTTGGACGGCGGCGTACATGGCGCGGCGAATCTGTCGCGAGCCGAAGGTGCCGATGGCTTCGTAAATGGGAACGATGCGGCCGACTTCGGTGGAATCGGCTTCGCCATCCGAACCGAGCGACTCGATTTGCGGATTAATCATTTCGAGGCGCGCGGGGCGGAGCTTATCGATTTCGACTTTGCCGTGCAGGACGAGAAGCTGGCCGGGCTTGAGGCGGCCTTCGAGATAGCCGCCATGAAAGAATTTGCAAGGAAGCAGCCCGCCGGCGGAATCCTGAACGAGCAAGTGATAAATAGCATTGTAAGCATGCTTATTGGGGATGGCCTGGCCGCTCATGACGCGGGCGCGAATGGTGTACGTTCCGCCGGGCTGGATATCCTTTATGTTTGAAAAATGGATGCGGTCTTCGTAACGGAAAGGCAAGTAAACGAGGAGGTCCTCGAAGGTGTAAATGCCGCGCTTGGCGAGGAGCTCGGCGCGCTGCGGACCGACGCCCTTGATCATGCGCACTTCGGTTGTGAGACTGAGCGGCATTAATACTTCTTTATATCATTCCCACTGGAAACGCACCGGGATAGCGGCAAAGCGGGACGGCGATACTTGCGTTATGCTGCTGCGTGACATTAGAGTGAGCAATTCATATCGCGAAACCTGCAGGAGGCCGCGGTGGCGGAAGACCGGCTGACGAAATCAGATAAGCGCGCGCTGGTGCTGTGGGTGCTGCTGGGCATCGTGGGCGCAGTGTTTGCGCACAAGTATTTCTTCCGTGCCTTTCCGGAAGCATCGGTGGACTTCAAGGTTTCGCGAAGCGAGGCACTGGCGCGAGCGCGGACATTTCTTGGCGGTCTCGGCGAAAACATCAGCAGCTACCAATCGGCGATCGTTTTCGACGTGGACGACAACGCGAAAACGTACCTGGAGCGCGAAGTGGGGCTGCAGCAAGCGAACCACTTGATGTCTAGCGAGCTGAACATCTGGTATTGGAACGTGCGGTTCTTCCAGCCGGGGAAAGAAGAGGAGTTCAGAGTACGGGTGAGCCCGGCCGGAGAGATCGTCGGCTACGAACACAAGATTGAAGAGGCGCGGGCGGGCGCCTCGCTGGATCGCGCCACGGCGGAAACGGATGCGCAGAATTTCTTGCGCACGAAGATGGGCGTGGACCTGAGCAAGTGGGATTTTCTTTCCGAAGAAGCGAACTCGAGCAAAAAACCAAACCGGCTGGATTGGTCGTTTACGTGGGAAAAGCATGGATTCAAGGCCAAAGATGCGCCGTACCGTTTGCGGGTGACTCTTCAGGGCGACCGCACGGGTAGCTCCGAGGAATACCTGCATGTGCCGGAAGCCTGGCAACGCAGCTACGAGCATTTGCGCTCCACCAATATTCTTTACAACCAGATCGCCATCCTTCCGTATTTCCTGCTCTTGGGGTCCGCGCTTTGGCTGGGAATATTGCTGACGAGGCGCGGGGAAACGAGTTGGGGCCTGGCCATCAAGCTGGGGATAGTCGTTGCGATTTTGCTGACGTTCATGCAGCTGAACAATTGGCCGCTGGACCGCATGGGCTATGACACGAACTCGACCTACGGCACTTTTGTGTTCCAGGAAATTGCAAAAGCCCTTCTATTCGGCGTGGCTTCCGCGTTGATGATTTCCCTTGTTCTTCCGGGAGCCGAGCCGCTGTACCGCGCGTCGCAGCCGAGAAAATTGCGGCTCGGAAAATTGCTCACGCTGCGCGGATTGCGTTCGAAGGAATTCTTTTCGGCAGCGACAGTGGGATTGTCGCTCGCCGCGGCGCACATAGGGTTTATTGTGGCGTTCTACATCGTCGCGGGGCATTTCGGAGCGTGGGCGCCGCAGGACTTGAACTACGAGAACTCCGTGAACACGGCATTCCCGTGGATTTCCGGCATCGCCATCGGTCTGCTAGCGGCGACGAGCGAGGAATTTCTCTTTCGGTTGTTTGCCATTCCCTTTCTAAAGCGGCTGACGGGATCGAGCATCATTGCGGTGATTGTGCCCGCGTTTTGCTGGAGTTTTCTGCATTCGGCGTATCCGAACGAGCCACCGTATATCCGCGGCCTCGAAGTCGGCTTGATCGGGATCGTCGCAGGCATCGTGATGCTGCGCTGGGGCATTATGGCCACGCTCATCTGGCATTACACGGTGGACGCTTCGCTGGTCGGCTTACTGCTCATTCGTTCGAACAGCTTGTACTTCAAGATTTCCGGAGTGATTGTAGGTGCGGCAGCACTCGCGCCGCTTATTTTTGCGGGCGTGTCGTATCTGGCGCGAGGCCGATTCGAACCGGATGAAGATTTGCTCAATAGCGCGGAGCCCATAGAGCAAATCAGCTTTACAGCCGCTCCCGCGGCGGCCGCCCCGGAAGCTGCAGACCGTAGTTACGACGCACTGACACCAGCAACGATGATATTTCTCACTGTGTGTCTGGTTGCGGGGGGAGTGGCAGTGTGGCGCTTCAAGACCCCTTCGGTGGGCGATTACTTGAAGTTGTCGGTGGATGCGAAAACGGTGCGAGCTCGCGCGGATGAAATCCTAAGCAAGCGCGGCATCGATCCCCATAGCTATCGTCATGCGACGATTCTTGTGAACACAACGGATCCAATCGCGAATGAATTTCTGAGGCGGCGCATCGGCATAGCGGGATTAAATGCCATCTACGCCAAGGAAGTGCCGGGCGCGCTGTGGCGGGTGCGGTATTTTAAGGACGGCCAAGCGGAGGAATATGCGGTCATTCTTAAGCCAGACGGGTCATTGCATTCCGTACACCACACGCTGGGAGAGGACGCGCCGGGAGAATCGTTGAGTAAGGAAGAGGCGGTCGCCCTCGCCGAGAAATTCCTGCGCGAAGAAAAACATCTGGATTTGGCGGGCTGGACACTCGTCGACTCCAGCTCCGATAAGCGGCCGCACCGTACGGATCACACACTCACCTGGCAGCAAAATGCGGCGCTCGATGGCGGCAGCGATTCGCCAGCGGACTCCGCAAACCATGCCCACGCGCGCATCGATCTGGATATTCTTGGAAATGAACCCGCCGACTACCGCACGTACATAAAGATTCCGGACGAGTGGCGCCGCAAACAGGAGGAACAGACACTTTTCCGAACCGTGTACGGTCTCGCGATGCCCATTTTGCTCTTTGGCGCGTTAGGAATAGCAGCGATCATCATCTTCTTCAAGGATCTGCGCGGGGAAGCCGTGCGCGCGATTCCCTGGAAACGATTGGTTTATTGGGCCGGTTGGGGACTAATCGGGTACGCGTTGGTCTTTGGCTTTGGCAACAATTTGCAGCAATTCTTGAACAACTATCCTACGGCAATTCCTTTCAAGACGATCCTCGGCGGCCTGGTCATCGGCCTTTTGTTTGGCGCAGTTCTCTATAGTGGCGGGCCCATGTTGTTATTTGGAATTGCCTCCTACTTCAGCAATCGCGCGTTCGGAGAGAAGCGGCTTCCCATCGGAACCTCCATGCCCGGTGTGTACTACCGCGACGCGCTGTGGATCGGGGTGTGCGGGACGGCGGGATTTTTGGGAATCAAGCGCGCCGTCCAGACCGCGTCAATGCACTGGCCGACGCTGCACCGCAGCTTACCAGCCTCCTTCGGGCAAAACTTCGATGACATTCTTCCCTCTGCCGCCATCTTCGGGCACGCGCTAATCAGCGGTCTCTTGCTGACCGGATTGATCGCCTTTGTCGCTGCGTTCGTGGCCGGAGTCTTGAGGGCGCGGTGGCTGCGGTTCGCCCTTTTTCTACTGGGTGCACTATCGCTCACGGGGAGTGCCTGGGGAAATGGCGCGGATTTCGCGAAACAATTTCTCGCCGAGGCGTTGCTCTTGGGCGTGATCGTGTTCGCCGTTCGGCGCATCATCCGCTTCAATGTCTTAGGCTGCCTCCTGGTGGTGGCCGGTGTCTCGCTGCTGGGGGCCGCGGCCTCATTGCTCGCGCAACCGGACGCGTTTTACCGCACGAACGGCTATATCGTGTTAATGCTGATCCTCTTGCTGCTTGCCTGGCCATTTTCCGTCTGGCGAATGCGGGCATCCACCAGTGGTTAAGGGCGATGCGACCCGATCCGGGGAGCAGCAACGCGCCAGCCTCTTGCACACTGTGGAAATCGGAAACAAATAGCCATCGAGGTCCGTTCTCTAATTGGGAAGCAGATGCTCACCCCAGGGCGTCCTGGCACGTCCAAACCGGGTGGTCGCGCGATATTCCGTGTGTAGCGGGGCGGCAAGGTCCGGCCTAAAGCGTTTGAAACAAAGCGCCAACGCCAGCACACGAGAAGAGAAAGCGAAATATGTCGCTTCCCAGATGGGCTCTAGCTTTGGCTAACAATGCTGGCTTGGCGGGTGGCACCGGCGCCTCCCTGGCCGCGGTGGACACCTTGCCCAACCTAAACGAGCGCACCCTTGTGGAGGAAGCGCAAGCCGGGAACCGGGCGGCTTTTGAAGAACTGGTGCACCGCTTCGACCGCGACGTGCTGCGGCTGGCGCTGAACCTCATGAAGCGCCCGGAAGATGCGCGAGACGTTTATCAGGAAGCATTCCTCAAGGTTTACCGGAATCTGCATCGTTTTCGCTTCGAGTGCAGCTTCTACACCTGGCTATACCGCATCGTGACCAACGTTTGCCTGGATCAGCTGCGGCGGCGCCAGGCGCGCCCCGAGGATCAAGCGCCGGAATCGAACGGCGCGCATCACGAAGAAAGCATCACGGATTTCTTTGAACGCCAGCGCGAGCACCGGCCGGCCCTGGATCCCGAGAGGCAGCTCTTCGGCAAAGAGATTCAGGCGCGCATCACCACCGCGATGGAACGCCTTTCGCCGCGCGAACGCATCGTCTTCGAACTAAAGCACTACCAAGGACTGAAATTGCGGGCCATTGGCGACGCTCTAGGGACGACAGAAGAAACAGTGAAGAATTCGCTGTTCCGCGCCACGCGCAAGCTGCGAAGCCAGTTGGGAGGACTGCGATGAGCGCACCTCAACGGCCGCAGTGCAAGGAAGTTGCAGGGTTGCTGGTCTTCTATGCCTGCGGCGAAACCAGCGCGCAGGAAAACGCGCTGATCGAAACGCATTTGGGAACGTGCGCAACGTGCGCCGCGCAGTTTGCTGAGGAATGCTCGCTCCATGAATCCTTGATGGAAGCGCTGCAAGCATCCGAGCAGAGTGACACGGGCGGCATCCTGCTTTCGCAGTGCCGCAGCGAGCTTGCCGAAGCGCTCGATGATTTGTCCGCCCCGCCCCTGCGTGAAGGCTGGCAGCCGTTTGGCTGGCTGCGTCGCTGGATGGCGATGCGGCCGGTGCTCTGCGGCTCGCTGCTGCTCCTGCTCGGCGCAGCTCTCGGCACCCAATTGTTGCCGTGGATTTCGGCCCGTCTTGAGCCCGTTTCCAACGGGCAGACGGTGAACGTAACGCCTCCGGCTAAATTCACGGACGAACAGCTTGCCAAGATGGCCGTTGCGGGGATCAATCTGGCGCCAACGCCAGACGGCGCGCCGGGAACCGTGCAGGTGCGCGTGCGCACGGAAGAACCGTTGGTGCTCTCTGGCAGTGTCGATGATCCCGACCTCCGGCGAGTTTTGACCTATGTGGTTGAGAACGGCAACCAAACGGATCCGGGGGTGCGATTGGACTGCCTGGAAGCGTTGCGTGCTCGCGCCAGCGATGTGGACGTGCGGCGCGCCCTGCTGTACGCCGCACGCCGGGATCAAAATCCGGCGGTGCGAATGAAGGCGCTGGAATCCCTCGGAGGCGCGGTGGCGGATAAGAACGTGCGCGAAACGCTGGTCGATGCGCTGGAACACGATGCAAATCCCGGCGTCCGCGTGGAGGCCGTGAACTTGCTGGTACGCTCGCTGGAGCAAAACGCGCCCGCTATTGCACAAGCTCCCGAACCCGCTCTTGCGCCGGACGGCATGGACCGTTCCCTCGATCCCGCGATGGAACGCGTAGTGCGTACTCTCGAGGAACTTCAACGCAGCGATCCGAACCGCTACGTGCGGCTGCGAAGCGCCGCAGCGCTGCGGCAGATCGGCCCGCGCGAAGTTCAGCGGGAAGTTCAGCGCGGAGTTCAATAGATTGAATAGCGACTCCGGCCAGAAATGAGCACAAGTACGATTATCAAACCGATTCGCGGCCACTTTGCTGGAGGTTCCCGCCTCGCGCTCGCGCTATTTTTCTGTGCCGCACTTTTGCCGGGCTTGGCCGTGGGCGCGAGCACGGTAAACCCACCTGCTATCGATCCCCCCGTGCCGAGCAACCTGGCGCCGCGCGTGGCCGTGGATCGTACGGGCACGTTGCAAACGCGAGACGGCCTGACGCTGCATTTGACGACGGACCTCGGCTCGGTGCGCATCGTGGCGCTCGAGCGAGGAGCGCCGCCAGTGGTTCGTTACACCGTGCACATTGAAACCGACGCTCGCGAGCCGCTGGCGCAGAGCCTTCTGGATCGTTATTCGCTGACGGCCAAAGCGACCGCCAGCGGGGTGGAAATCAACGGAACGTCTCCGACCCAGTCCGGCCGCACTGGAGCGAACGCGCAATTCTACGTGCATTTTGAAGTGGCAGTGCCGGCGGCGTACAGCCTGGACGTCAATACGGGCGTTGGCGACATAGAAACGCAAGACATCGGCGGGACAGCCAGCCTGATCACGCAAGGCGGCAACATTCGAACGGGACGCATCGGGTACATCGGGTTTCGCGGCGCGCCGGATGGCCATCCGACGGCCAAGCTTTCCACCGAAGGCGGGCACATTCAGGTGAAAGACGTTGCCGGCGACCTGGATGCGTTTACTGCGGGCGGGCACATTGTCGCAGGGAATATCACGGGAGACGCGGTGTTGCGCAGCGGCGGCGGCCACATCCGCGCAGGCCAGATCGGCGGACGCGCGCGGCTGGAAACCGACGGCGGCAATATTACCTTGAAGCAGGCAGGAAGTTTCGTGAGCGTGCGAACCGGCGGCGGGCAGATTGATTTCGGCGAAGTGCGCGGCTCAGTGCGAGCTCAGACGGGCGGCGGAGGCATTCGAATCATTACGGTCTCCGGGCCGATGGAAGTGGAATCGAACGGCGGAAGCATCTGTCTGACGCGCATAGCTGGCGCGGTACAAGCGGCCACGGCAGGAGGAAACATCCAGGCATGGATAAATCCCGACGCGACCTCCTCCAGCGGCAAGGTGAGCCTTCCGGGTGCCTCGCAGCTTTCTTCCGGAGCCGGCAACATCGTCGTGTTCTTGCCGAGAAATCTCGCAGCGAACATCGACGCGCTGGTCGAAAATGGGGGTTTGAGCCGGATTGATGCCGACCCGGCGCTTCTCTTGAAAATTCAGCAATTGGGCAATCGCAGTTCAGGCCCCGTGCGCGCGGTCGGCGAGTTGAACGGGGGAGGCCAGGTCCTGAAATTGCGCACGACCGGGGGCCGAATCCGGCTGCAGTACCTGGACGCGGATACGGGCCTGCGCGATTCGCTCATTCGCGAGCAGCGCGAGCGGATCAATCGATGGCACGGTCCCGATTTTCTTCCGGTCAGTTCCGTGGAATCGGCGGCACCTGCCCCAGAACCCCGCGCATTCGATGAAAAAAGTGATTGGTTCGAGAGCTGGATGGACCGGGTCGAGATTGCGCTGCTGGGGGGATTGCGTGAGGATCCCGGCGATTTTTTCAAGCGGCTCACCGTTTCGCCACGTCCGGTCTATCCCGAACTGGCGCGTCGCGCGGGAATCGAGGGGCTCGTAAAGCTGCAAGTGAGGGTGAAATGGGACGGGAGCATCGAAGTGCAAAAGGTTTTACAGGGAGAGCCCGTTCTGGTGGATGCGGCGATGGATGCGGTGAGACAGTGGCGCGCGAATCCGGCGTCCATTAACGGGACGCGCGTCGAGACCATCTCGACGGTCACATTTAACTTTGCGTTGCACCGCTGACGGCGAACGACGCCGCTGCGGAAGCGCGACCGAATTTGTTGTAAGGGTCCCGGGTTCCTCGGCCACTTCACTAATACGAGCAAACGCTCGTAAGAAGCACTCGAAGGGGGGTAGAACATGAGACTTCGTCCTGGTTCGCGCTCAGCGTTAGTGTCCATCCTGATTTTGGCGGCTGCCTCGGCCGCGCCGTGCCTTGCGGAGAGCAAGGACTTCCATCAGATTTATCCCCTAAAGCCCGGCGGCTCCTTTGAGCTGCAAAACGTGAATGGACCCGTCGAAGTCCAGGGATGGGACCGCGACGTCATCGAAATCGAGGCCGTGAAAATCGCGAAGGATAAAGTGGCGGACCTCGACCGCGTGTCAATCGAAGTCGACGCCAAGCCCGACGACGTATCCGTTGTCACGCGCTATCCCCAGAACGAAGGCGTCGAAGTGTCCGTGGAATTTACTGTGCGTGTTCCCCATGGGGCGCGCGTCGAACATATCGGTACGGTCAACGGCACGCTGAAAGTCGCAGGAGTCGATGCGATCGAGGATATGCACACTGTGAACGGAAACATCGAGGTCTACGAGGGCGGCGGAAACATCCATGCACGAACCACCAACGGCAACGTGCATCTCGAGCTCTCGCATTTTCTGGGTGAAAAAGGCTTGGTGGCGGAGACCACAAACGGTTCCGTGTTTCTGGCCGTGCCGCAGGATACGCAAGCAGATCTCGAAGCGCGCCCCTTGAACGGGAACTTTTACTCGGAGCTGCCGTTTGCGCAGGAGGCGACGCAGCTTCCGCGTGAAATGCGCGGGAAATTCGGCAAAGGCGGCCCTCCGATTCGGCTGAATACCGTGAACGGCGGGATCCAGATTGTGATTTTGCGGTCGACGGTTTGAAGCGGGCCGCGTCTAAGGAAAGCAGGAGGAGAGTAAAGATCATGAGAAAACGAAATTTACTGCTGACTGGCGGGACGACGGCGTTGGGGCTCGCACTGGTTGCGATACCCGGAGTGTCCGCGCCGCCGCAGGACTCCGTGGATGCCAGAATGGCGCAGATGCAGCAGCATTTGGAAGAAGTGCAGGCACGCCTGGCGGAACGGCTTCAGGACGCGCAAGAGAGAATGGCCGAGATCGCACAAAATCGCGAGATGCAATCCACCCTACGCGCCGCGTATCGCGAGGCCCAGGAGCAGGAACAGGAGAAGCAGCGACAAGGAGGGGTGGAAACCATGCCCGCGCCGGACGGTCCTGACTCCATGTTATTCCTTGGCAACGAGGGCATGAGCTGGCTGGGCGTCGAATCGCAGGAAGTCACTCCGGACACCGTCAAGGAGCTAAAGTTGCCCGCGGAGCGTGGGGTCGTGCTGGAACACATCGTGCCCGACAGTCCCGCCGCCAAAGCCGGCCTGAAGGAAAACGATGTAATCACGGAGATTGACGGCCAGCGGCTGGAAGGCGAGGTGCAGTTCCGCCGGATGATTCACGAAATACCCGCCGGACGCACTGCGCAGTTGACGGTGTGGCGCGATGGCCGCGCGCAAACGATTAGCGTTACGCTTGGCAAGTCTGAACAGCGTGCCAATGTGTGGTTCAAGTCCGCGCCCCGCGCGTTCTCCTTCCAGCTTCCGCGTATCGAAACGCCGGAAGTCGCGCCGATGCTGCCGGGCATGTCCTGGGAAGGGTTTGGCGTTCTGGCAGGCGCGCGGCCTCGCCTCGGAATCGATGCGGAAGACCTGGGCGGACAGTTGGGCGCGTACTTTGGCGCACCGGACGGCGAAGGCGTTCTCGTCCGCGACGTGAACGCCGGCTCCGCGGCGGAAAAAGCAGGTGTGAAGAGCGGCGACGTGATCACTTCGCTCGACGGCGAGCGAATTCGCTCGCTCGGCGATCTCCGCGAACAGCTTGCCGCCAAGCGGGAAGACAAGACAGTAAAACTCGGCGTTCTGCGGAACAAGAGCGAGATCTCAATCACGGTTGAATTGCCGCCGCTGCCCTCGAAGACACGGCACGTTCTTTCGCGCCGGACAAATATATAAGGCTTCTCCGAACAGAAGGCCCGGACAATTTGTCCGGGCCTTCTGTTTTTTCACTGCGCATGGGCGGGCCGCTCTCCCATTCACCTGGAGCCGCTTCAGGGTTTTTCAGGGGGGCGATACTTTCGAGCGAGCCGGAAAGGCCTCCCGAGCGCTTCCAGGAACCAGTGGCACTTAGTTCCTGAGGCGGCCCAGTCATCCTCGGTGGGCGAAAAAGAGAGTCTGAACAAATAGGCTGGCCCGGCCAAAATCCCGCCGCGCATGCGCATTCGAAACATCGCTCGCTCGAAAATCTCGGGCGGCGCGGAGCCTGCCGCGGGGAGCCACCCCTCAATCTGCCTGGCGAGCCGGGCAATCGCGGGATCCGCACAAATGGCGAGAGCGATATTTTCCGGAAGCCGAGCTCCGAGCACTTCCTGCGCTAATCGCAATCCGGCGTAGAGCATGCGTTGCGCGCCGACTTCTTCGGCGGCGGACTCGACACGCTCCCAATCGAGTCCCTGCCGCGACACAAACGCCGCCACGTCGGCGATATGGTTCAGCCGCTCCCAAAAATGTTTTGCGCCGTGAATACAAATCAGTAGGAGCTCATCTTCCGGCGACAGCGCAGGAATTTCGTGCGCATCGATTTTCACCAGAACTTTCCGTTGGAAGAGTTTCTCGACAGGAAGCGGCCGCGGATGGTAGCGAAACGTTCGTTCCGTATGGAACTCGACCAGCAGTTTCGCACTCGCCTGCCGAAAAGCATATTCGCCGGGAGCCTTCTTCGCCTGGATCGCTTCCCGTGTGACGCGCGGCTCATATCCGAGGCCAATCATCAATTCGGTGGCGCGCAGAATGTCACGGTCGCGCACGATCAAATCGAGGTCGCCATATTGGCGCAAGCCCGGATCGCCATGGCAGCGAACCGAAAGCACCGGCCCCTTGATCACCAACGGCGCAAGGCCAGCCGCGTGGAAGCACTCGAACAGCCGGAACAATTCCGCCGTCAAGCGCAGCGTGAAAAGCACTTGCGCGCGGTGTCGCTCCCGCAGTTCTTGCAAAATCTCCGGCGGCACGTCTGCTTCGCCACATTCTCGCAGCCGCACCGCCGCGAGCCCGAGCACGCCATGCTCTTCGGCCAGCTTCAACAACACGGACCAGTCCAGCCGCGCGCGGATCAGTTCGCTCAACCGCTGCTTATCCGGTTTCGCTCGCGCGCATTCGACAAGCAACACCCACTCCGCGCTGAAAGCCCCTGTGCCGATGGGTGGTTTCTCCGTCAGGCGGTCCTCCGTGGCTAATCTGCGCCCAGATATGTCAGCAAGTGTTTGCCACTTTGGCGGGGAAGTTCAGCGGGATGGCCCCGTGCCGTTCCGAGGCACATCCATAGCACGCAATCTCGGAGAAATAATGCACGCGAATCAGGCGGACGCCGCAGTCATCATTGCGGGCGCAACTTGAATCTGCACGAGCCCCGCGGGAGCGGCTTTCTTGGACATTAGATTGACAGATGGAATTCCGGTCCTGACGAAAGATTTTTCGCAGTCCTGAGTCGAGGGCCCGCGCATGTTCCCTTCCATATACGCCAGACCGCGGGCAACGCGTGCAACTCTTGAGGTTGGAACAGTGTGAGCAACCGGTCAGATCGCGCGCGGTGATGGATCGAACTTCGTTAAGCTGAGGAGAATGACGCCAAATTTGGAGAAACTTGTCGCGCCGCACATTGCCGCTCGGCAATGGAAACTGAACGCAAGGATAGACATCTCCATACGGAGATACATAACAGGCCGTATGACCCGCGCTGCAAGGCAGAGAGTCCAGTACTTCGTCATCGGGCCCAATCGGAGGCACGCATGCGTCTCCGGCGTTGGCCAGCAAGCCTTCCTTTCGGAAAATATCTTCCAACGCCTGCTGGTCAATGTTCAAATCCAAGAGCGACCGATCCCCATCCATTTTCGGCGTAATTGTGGGGTCGATGGTAATCTCCACGCCAAGCTCAGCCGCCAGGGCTCTCACGCCCGAATAATCCTGAATGTTTTGCATCATCAAAACGTTCGCAATGGTTACCCGCAATCCTTTGGAGCGCAGGAAGCGAACTGCATTAATCGAGCGCTTCAACGAGCCGGGCATCTTTGTAATCGCGTCATGCACTTCGGCCCGATGCGAGTAGATGCTGATCTGTATGGATTCCACGCCCAGGTCGCGGATTCGCTCCGCTTCTGTTTCGCGAATCAAGACAGCATTGGTTTTCAGTTTGACGCAAAAATCACGAAGGCGCGCATATTCCAGAATCTCGAAGAAATCTCTGCGCATCAGGATCTCGCCGCCGCTTAACGAGAGAAAAAAGACGCCTGCCTCCGCAAGCTGATCGAGTAGATCCTTGATTTCCGAGGTCGTCATCTCTCCGTGATCTTCGTGGTCGAGATAGCAATGAATGCACCGTTCGTTGCAGCGATAGGTCAGGTCCAGTTGTACGCTGAGCGGAATTCCCATCTTGAGCGCCTTGGCGCCCATCTCTTCCACTAATTGGCTCATCGGGCAGCCTGCGCAAAACCACGTGGCGTTGTGATCGGTTCCCCGGACACAAGGAGAACACCGTGGTTGGCGAGTTCCTTTACCAAGGATTCAGCGTCTTTCAAAGCCACTTCGAGTTTCACGTCAAACTCCGAACATACCCGCTCCGCAACAATCTCGTCGAGAGGTGTCGCGCCATCCGCCGCGTTGAAAATCACGGCGGCCACTTCGTTCAGCGTGAATAAAGTTGAGTCCGGCGCCAACATGATCATCAACTCGTCGCCCATCATGCGAGCTGCGGTCTTCGAAGACCGCGCCACATAGCATTTTTCGCTCATGAGATCATCTCCCAAACCCGGGCGTCGGGCACAAACGTCAGCCGCCTAACAGGCACGCGGCAAACAAAATCGCATACTGCTTCGAAAACGGACCGCACCATCTCGGAATCCCTGGCGAAGAAAAGCACATTCTCGAGGAGAGCCCGGCCCGCCTCGGCCGGACCGATATCTTCTATCTTGTTCTCCGCTCCCTTTGACAAAAGGTAAAGCACGTCGAGCGGTGCGCGCATGTTTTCCCCAAGACGTCCGATGTCGCCTGCGAAGGGCGTTCCATAAGCATAATAGACATCTTCTTGCCGGCTGATATAGGAAATCTCGTCAGTCAGCAAGGTAACATCCGGCGGCGCCAGTCCCGCGATGGTGGTCTTGCCGGCGCCCGAGACTCCGGTAAACAGAAACGCTCGGCCGTTCCGCACCGCGCTGGCCGAATGCACGAGGAAACCGCCCTGCTCCGCGAGCAACAATGTGTGGACGATCCGCAGCACGGAGTTGAGCGAGTACGGATTGGCGCTCTGGCGGATGATTCCCTTCGCCGCGCTTGGATTCCAATCCGCTTGAAAGTCGCCCCTGCCCATCGACCATGTACCGGAATGCAGCTCGACCAGCACCTCCCCATGACCCAACATGGCGTCGGCGGGTGCCAGCACGACGTCGAACTCAATCTGGGCATGAGTCCCGGAAGTCATAAAGCCCGCATAGCGCTCCCTCAACATCTGAATAAATGATGGATCATCGGTGGACAATCGTATAGGCAATCCTCCTATGTCGATGACCACGCCAGTGTGAGTGCTCTCAGCAACGAGGTTCGTCACGCGCTTCCTTTATAAAAAAATGCGCTCCACAACCGGTTCGCCAGCAGAAACAGACACGTCGCTCGGTTCGAGCGCCGCAACACCAGGCAAAGCGCTTGCCCTACCCGGTTCGAGAACGCTTGGAGACTCACGTGCCGGTGCTGCCGTTCAATGCAAGCAACTCGGCCGATCAATTCGTCCGGAAGAATTGCGTTGTCGTCGCGCATCAACCGGTCGCCTCGCGTGACCAGGTTGTGGCCGCTCGAGTCCGGGGAGGTCCGAACGATTCGATGTACAACCAGCATTCCCTCACGCGAATAGACCACGACGTCTCCAAGTGAAACTTCCTTTGAACTTACTGGCTGGATGGTAAGCACATCACCGGGCTGAATGGCGGGCACCATGCTGGTACCCTCGGCGGGCAATCGAATGTCCCCACACTTACGGACTGACTCGGCTAGAAGCCGGCAGACGGCCCCGCTCGAAACTCGATTCAACCCGTCCATGGCAAAGTGCCCCAGAGGGTCAGGAAGCCTTCGGCACGCTGCGGCACTGTGCCACGGTCGAGTTGTTTTTGCCGCATTGGACTGCCGCCACCGCAAACACCCGCTCAGAACGAAATTCCGGCTTTTTGTAAGGTTTTTTCGCGTCCCGTTCGGGCGTTTCACTGCTCTTTTGGTTCAAGGGATCTCCCCCAGGGAATGGGCTAGTTCAACCCCGATTGCGTTAACTTCACTGCACATCCTACCAAAGTGACTCCGCTACTACCACAATTAGTCAACGTGCTTTGGCCAAGCCTCGAAAAATAGAGGCTGGAATCTTGCCCGGCTATACCCACGTTATCGATAACGATGCCGCTCGTCCCGCCGGCCTCGGCCAGCGAAGCAGCAATGGAACCAGGGAAAGTTCCGCTCGTGACGGTTGCCGACATTACGCAACCATTTCCGATTCCGGCGCAGTTTGCTGGTTGGCCACCAGACTGTACGCTAAAAAATAAGAAATCTGTAGGAACCATGGCGAGGCCAGCAGTAGGGTTGAATATCTCGGTGATGGGAGAACATTGGCCCGCAGTACCCAAGACGCTTCCAACTTGAAGCGACTGTAGGCCCACGGCGCCTAATGTACCGTCGGTTGCGAATGCAATTCGACGCAAGGTTGGACGGTCGATAGACGTTGTTTTGCCACACACGTACAAGAAGCCAGTGATGGAGGGTGGAGAACTATTCAGGTAACTGTTGTCAAAGGCTCCACTATGTAAAGGAGCGCCAAATGCTCCCACCGACCTGCGAGCCACCCCAGTTAGGTCCACGTTCGCCTGGACTACATTGGCGGCCCTGGCGACGCTTAAGATCGCTACGCTGTTAGCTCCAGTGTCGCCCACGAACGCAAATACCTTTCCCGTGGTGGGATCCAACATAGGAGAGTCAACGATCGGAACACTGCCGTCCGAGATGAGAACGGTGGTTGCTCCGAGGCAAGGCGGGGTGCCCGTCGCGCACGAACCAACCGTACTCCCGCCATCCCTGACGTAGCTGAGAACCCCCTTCGAGTCGCCAACAAATGCGTTGCCAGAAACCGCATCAAATACTGGAGGAGTGAGAATGGCACCCGCATCCACAGTAATCGGCCATCCGGCGGTCACCTCGGCCGGCGTTCCGTTGAACACGCCCGTGAATTTGTGAAGCACGCCTGCGTCGTCGCCGACGTAGAGTTCGTCTGTGAGAAAACTGTAGAAGGGTGACGAATTGACTGCCGTCGCCGTGCCAAACGTCAGGCTGATCATGCACGACGACCCGTCATTCGGACAGGCATTCCACCCACTGCCACTGGAAAGAAGGTTGGTTGGCGTAGTTGTATCCAGCAAAGCACCGGTAATGTCGGCGCCCTCACCAACCTTGAAACGCAACAAACGAAGAAACGAGCCACCCGCATTACTCTCCACAAACGCCACCTTGGTTCCGTCCAGGGAAAGCACGGGCGAGGCACTGACCACACCTGCCGCATCGCCTGCGCCATTCGTGTTATAGGCCCACGCAATGGTTGGGGCGAATCCGCAAGATCCGCTGCCGTCACCCGCCGAGTAGAGGTTCTGATAGGCAATGATGCTGGGTTGACCCGGAACTGAAAAGCTGGTCCCGGTCACTCCGGGCACGTTCGTGGGATAGACGACGTAGTCGCTACAAGACTCACTGTCAACGCTGATATCATACGAGTATTTTGCTGGGAATTGAGGATACATGGCGGAACCCGTCGAAGCTCCTGGGCCCAACGACTCAGCCCAATCCCGCTGAAATGGCGAACGCCGTGTCCTCCTCCGGAGCCTCGCTATAATCCTATCCAAGTTTTCCTGTGCTTCCGGTGCAGTAGCCCGCCATTGAGCCGCCGCACTGCGGCGCGCTATTTGCTGCCAATAACGAGGCTCTCTCTCAATCTGAATAGCCTGCGAAATATTCGCCGGCCGAGAAAAGACGACGTGTCTGTGACTCCAGTCGAGGGGAGTCCCGACGCGGGCGGGATGTGGGCTGCTTTTTCCGCGCGCAACCAGCACGACTCCGAGCCCGACAATTCCAATAGCCGCGATCAATCTGCCCCGAGTAAGCAGTTTCATATTAAGCCTCACTCCCATAGGAATGACACCGAATGAATGAACCCGTTGGGAACGCTAGCACGCTTTTCTTCCAAAGTGAACATCATCCTAAATAACGCTTCATCTAAGTATCTTAAATCCGTACGTTCTCGCAGCCTGCACAAACTAAACAATCACGATCAGGAAGAAAGTTCGCGCTATGCGCTCCGTTGCGCTAAACGGCTGCCGCTCTTGCCACATTTGAGAAGCCTACAAGCATCTGGCCTGATCCAGAAACCGCACCAATACGTGTCCGGCGGTTCCACGCTGTCTGAAAATGACACCATTAGACCGGCTCCTTTTTTTCTCCGTCCGAAAGTCGCCCCCATATCCTGGCTGGGTTATGAATCTGGGTGGCACCATTCTACCGGGGAATCCTCCGCTTGGCCACGCAAATTAAGATCTCATCGTTTAGGCGTCGGGTGCCTTCGAGCCGGCCGCTGGGATCACTTCGTCGAAATAGAGTGATGGCGGCTTATCATTAACTGTTCTCATACTACTCGTCACGAATAATTTAAGAAGATCGCTTATGGTAGCCGTACGATTTCAGCTCCAAGTAACATACTCTCTTTACAGAGGTGCCGTGTCTGTGTCAGCCCCAGGCCAGAAAACGGCGGAGGGCAATATCAATGTAGCCCTTCGGAGTTTAGAGAAACTGCATATCCTTGTTCACGGACCCTTCGTTACTCCAAGACGGCACTACATATAGCTTGTTGATGACTTTATTCCTACGGAGAAGGAGCTTGTAGCACTTCACGATGGCTACAAATTGACCGCTGACAGAGATTGCAAGACCATTTGTCGAGCTTAAGTGGCTTCAAAAGGACGATGGCCTGACCCCGTTTTATGTACCAGTGCTTATGAGAGTTCGTTGTGGTGTTGATCGAACTTGGGGCGGACGGAGCGTAGCGGAGTCCGGCACAAGTTCGGCGGCGAATTCGGCCGGCGTCTTGTACCCGATCCCGCTGTGTAACCGCTCCTGATTCCAGTACCGCTTGTACTCCGCTTCCAAAACCTTGGCCTCCACGAGCGAACCGAAAACTTCGCGGTCCGCAAACTCTGCCTTCATCCGGCTGTTGAACGATTCACTGTACCCGTTCTCCCACGGACTGCCCGGGGCAATATACAACGGCGCAACTTTCCGTGTCGCCAGCCAGCGCTGGATGGCTCGCGCGATGAACTCTGGGCCGTTGTCTGAGCGAATTGCTCCTGGCGCGCCGTGCTTGGCTTCCAACCACGTCAGGATCGCCACTACATCTTTCGCTTTCATCCGCCGCTCCACTTCCAGTGCCAAACACTCTCGCGTGAATTCATCCACCACCGAAAACCACTTCAATCGCCTGCCATCCGCCGTTTCATCCATCGTGAAATCCCAGCACCATACGTGATTCTTGTACTCCGCCTTTTTCACGGCACAGCTATTCTCGCTGTGCCCACGGGCGCGTTTTCGCCGCTTCCGCAGCGGGTTTCGCAAGCCTTCCTCCCGCCACAGCCGCTGCACGCGCTTGCGATTGACGCACAGCCCTTCTCTGCGCAGCAGCCGCGTCATCCGCCGATACCCCGATCCCGGATGCTTCTTGGCCAACTCGTGCAACCGCTTGCGGATCCGCCGCTCTTCATAATCGATCCTCGCCTGGTACCGCTGCGTCGAGCGCGGCTGCTGCACCAGCCGGCAAGCATTTCGTTCCCCACAACTGTGCTCTTCGCAAAGATAGTTCACCGCCCGTCGCTTGCCCGCCGGGCTTACCAGTTTTTTCGGTTCATGTCCTTCAGCGCGTCGATGTCCATGGCTTGCTGCGCCACGATCTTCTTCAACCGCGCATTTTCTTTTTCCAGCTCCTTCATCCGCGCCATCTCCGGCCCCTCCATCCCGCCGTACAGATGCCGCCAGCGATGAAATGTCTGTTCGCTGATTTCCAACTTCCGAGAAACCGCTTCGATCGTGGCCCCCTGGTTGAGGTCCGCTTCCGCTTCGCGCAATTTCGCAATGATCTCCTGCGGCGTGTGTCGCTTCCTTTTCATCGAGTCCTCCCGCCCTCCCGGGCGTTAGACTCTCATATCAGCTGGTACAACTGGAGGGGGTCAGGCCTTAGGAGCCAAAGCTTATGATGCAACCTAATCTCCAAAACCGGCGGCGGAGACAGCGGGTTATGCTGCAAGTTGCAGTTCCTATTAAGGCAAAGATGCCCGAAGGAAATCGTGTGCCGGCACAGGCATTCGCCCTCGTGATGAATGCCCACGGTGGTCTGCTGGACGCACCTTTCAGAATGATTCCGAGCCAAAGAATTACGTTCGTCAAACCTCATTCTGCAAAGGAAGCGGCTTGCCGGGTGGTCCTGGTTGAAGAGCCATCAGGGGGATGCTTTGCAACAGCTTTCGAGTTTGATAAACGCAGTCCGCAATTTTGGCCTATTAGTTTCCCGCCTCTAGATTGGTGCTTGGCCTGGGAAGTCGCGTACGAGGATTGATGAGCACTCCGGAAAAAGCTTTCAAAATATTGATAGCCGATGATTCTGCGGTCTACCGAAAACTTGTCGAGCAAACTCTCACCGAGAACCAGTATGCGATCCTCTTCGCAAAAAGTGGTCGTGAAGCGATTGATGTCTTCGCCGAACATCAACCCTCGTTGGTGATCACTGACTGGATGATGCCGGATTTTTCGGGAATTGAGCTGTGCGAAAACATCCGGCGAAATTATCAAAAAACTTACACGTACATTATTATCTTGACCGGCATGACCGAAAAGAGTGAAGTTGTGAAGGGATTAGCGGCCGGAGCCGATGATTATCTGACAAAGCCATTCGACCGCGAAGAGCTCTTAGCGCGTGTGGGAGTTGGCCGGAGGATAATCGATCTCCACCGTCAGATTGAAGCAAAGAATCGCCTCCTGGAACAGCTAGCCCTTACGGACTCTCTAACGAACCTGCCCAACCGTCGGGCGATTGACGAGTGGGCAACAAGGCAACTTAGCGGAGCCGTCCGGTATGGATTCTCATTTTGGATTGTGATGGCTGACTTGGACCACTTCAAGAACGTAAACGATACCTATGGCCATGAAGCCGGGGATGCCGTTCTCAAGAGATTTGCGGAGATTCTGAAAGCTAATTCTCGTAAGAGTGATATTTGTGGCCGTGTCGGGGGTGAGGAATTCCTCCTTGCCCTAACGCACACAACGAAAGAAAACGCAAGGCTCGCGATCGACCGGATTCGTACAGAGATCGGGGCAACTAAGTTCTACTTCGACCGAAACAGCATGAGGATAACGGCGAGCTTTGGAGTAGCCGGGTTTGAGGGCAGGCATGTTCCAGACCTTAGTCAACTTGTATCGCAAGCGGACGCTGCTCTCTACTCTGCTAAGCGACTCGGCCGGAACCGGATAGAATTCGCGGCCCTCGCTGATTGGTCACAAAGAAAGCAGTAAGATATGAGCTTAGAGCGCCGCCGTGCCACACGGTATCAATTCATCGCAGACGCACAAGTGACTGAGATCGCTTCGGAGATGAAGTTCAATGCCAAGACCGGCGATCTGAGTATCGGTGGTTGTTACCTGGACATGCTGAATCCTTGCCCGCAAGGCGCAGAAATCCGGGTCACGATCTCTCAAGAGAGCGCCAAATTCACAGCAACTGGTCGAGTAGTGTTTGTCTTCCCCAACATGGGAATGGGGGTCGAATTCACGAGCGTGGGGACGGACCAGCTGGCAGTGCTGCAAGATTGGCTCTCAAGGCTAGGCGGTGGGACCGGAGATTGCAATGTTTTACTTATCCTACCTTTGTGAACCTGAGGCTTAATATTGCTTTTGGCGGCGGCAGCTTCTGATCTTATCTTATTTAATAAAATATATTGTTAACTAATATATATTATTATATATAATATAAGTAAACAGTTTAACGATCCGAAGATCGGAGGAAGCCTGTAGTAATACAGCACCTTGCTCATCGGGGCCGGGGTGGTTTTCATGAATAAAGTTCGACACTTTTGGATTGGACTGTCAATCTTCTTCTGTTTGCTCGGCACGTACGTCTTGCTCGATTCCATTCATCATCCGGGGCTATAAGCGGACGAATATATTTTGCTCGGTGGAACACTCACGGCTCTGGGGCTGGCTGCCATGCTCCTCGCATTCGAGAAGTCATCCCAAATTAGAGCACTAGAGCAATTCCATAAATGATGTAGCGTACTTGGCGCTAAAAAAGAAGCCTCTGCAATCGGCGGACGGAGATGGATTGAAAGGCAGCTTTGGCGGCCAGGAGCAGTTGCTCGTCACTGCGCGGAGCATGGCTGCGAAGCATTTGCTTGATCTTGCTCCACATCGGTTCGATGGGATTGAAATCCGGAGAATAGGGCGGCAAGTACAGCAGCCCTGCACCCCTCGCTTCGATCGCCTCGCGCACGCCCCGGATTTTGTGGGTGGCCAGGTTGTCCAGGATCACCAGCTCGCCCGCCCGCAAAGCGGGTGCCAGTCCTTGCTCCACCCAAGCCAAAAACATTTCGCCGTTCATGGGACCCTCAAACAGCCAAGGGGCGCAAGGGCCCTCCAGGCGGATACCGGAGATCAGCGTGCTGGTCTGATAGTTCCCGCAGGGAATGCGGGCCACCAATCTTCGTCCTCCCAGGGCCCGGCCCCGCAACCGCGTCATCTTCGTATTGGCCCCGCTTTCATCGACGAACACCAAGCGGTGCACGGGGTGCGCGACCAACTGTTCATGCCACTGCGCTCTTTTTTCGGCCACGTCGGGCCGGTCTTGTTCGGCGGCGACCAGAGTTTTTTTTATACCTCCAGCCCAGCCGCCGCAGCCATAGATCGATCGTGGAAGTCCGGAACCGCCGGTCCATACCAGCCCCCAACTCGGCCAGCGTGGCGTCGGGCTGCTCCGACAGCAACTCTTCGAGCCGCTGTTTGCGTTCCTCGGTCAGTAACGTACGGCGCCCGCTGCGATGGGTTCGCGGCTGCAGCGTGCCGCGCTGGCGAAACTGCTGGCGCACGCGGCGCACCGCCGCCACGCAAAAACCGAAAAATTGCGCGATCTCACGAGTGCTCTTGCCTCGCTCGTACAGTTCCAGAATGCGTTGCCGGACCGGCACAGGAATGGGTGTCATAGCCCCCACTCTGCCACACAATGTCCGTTGTTAAGCTACATCATTTATGGAAATGCTCTAGCAACGCATATGAGACGTGGCTCACATCTCTCCAGATAATCAATAACCTCGAGAAAGGAAAACAACTCCTAGCTAACTTCGAAGCTGCCCGGGTTGCAATGCACACGGTAGCTGCAAACGGCAAGGAAGCGCTAGCGATGGCGTCGGAATTGAACCTTAGCCTGTTGGAACTTTTGCATTGCTTTGCCTCTCCCTGCCACTTCTTGGGGAAACCGCGGACTTCCTACCCAATGGGGAGCTGCTTCGTGGAAGTGCGCAAGAGAACTCGGCCTATGATTGTGTTCACCAATATCGGGAACTTGGATCTGATTTTCTGTACCATTTTCAAACGTCTCAACGAGGGCTGGAAAAGCCTAACTCTCCAGCCATTTACTCAAGCAGCTTCACGCTGCCTACCAGCTTCCGATTCGGCGACGGTTGCTCTTCCTCGCCAGCCGATTGTCTTCGAGCGGCAGACACGCTATAAGTTCCCTCGTGCCTGAAACCGCGATTAGCGTTGAAGCCATCGAAAAATCGTTTCCTCCTGCGCGCAGCGGCTGGCGCTCGCTCATGCAGCCCTTTGAAAAGCCCACCGTCCTGGCTCTCCGCGGGATCTCCTTTGAAGTGCGGCCGGGCGAAGCGCTGGCGCTGCTCGGCGCGAATGGCGCCGGCAAATCCACCCTGATCCGGATTCTCGCCACGCTGATTCTCCCCACGAAAGGCCGCGCCCAAATCGCCGGCCACGATGCCGTCCGCGACCCCAGCGCCGTCCGCCGCGAGCTAGGCTATCACGCGGGCAGCGACGTGGGCTTCTACTCGCGACTTACTTGCCGCGAGAATCTGCGATTTTTCGGCAGCCTCAACCAGCTTTCGAACGCCGCCGCCGCGAAGCGCATCCCTCGGCTAGCGGAACAATTTCATCTCTCGGAAGCACTCGACCGCCAGGTGCGCACGCTATCTTCCGGCACGGTGCAGCGCTTGAGCCTCGCCCGCGCGCTCCTCCACCAGCCTCGCGTTCTCCTGTTGGATGAACCCACCCGCAGCCTGGATGCCATTGGCGCCGCGGAGTTTCGCCGTTTCTTGAAAACCGAAATTCTCCGCCGTGGCGAGACTACTCTGCTTTTCGCTTCCCACGCCCTTTCAGAAATCGAGCTCCTCGCGGATCGCATCGTCGTGATCGACGCGGGACGCGTGCTGGCCTGCGACTCGCTGGCTGCCTTGAAGCAGCGCACCGGCGCGGCTTCCCTCGAGGACGCTTTTCTGCACCTGACGGGGCACGGCTCAGGCTGGGCCGCCGAGGATACCCGGGAATGACCACCATGCTTCGCGAGATATGGCTTTTCTTCCGGCGCGACCTCTCCATCGCCCGCACCTACCGCACCGCTTTCTTGTTCGAGGCCATCGAGGCGCTCTTCGGCGTAGCCATGTTCTATTACGTCGCGCTCTTCGTCGACAGTCCCCAGCTTCGGCACGCGCTCCCGCATAGCGAAACGTACTTTGCCTTTTCGCTGATCGGTTTCGTCTTTCTCGATTATCTGAACGCGGCGATGGACTCTTTCGACCGCAGTCTGATGGAAGCGCGCGATTCCGGTACGCTCGAACACCTTCTCGTCACGCAGACAGCGCTCCCCGTAATTCTTGCTGGCTCGGCGATCTACCCCTTCGTCGCATCCACCCTTCGAATCGCGGTTTACGTCGCCTGGGGCGCGGTGCTCTTCGGCTTTCCGTTGCGCGGAGTGAACTGGCCGGCCGTTGCCGCGGTTCTTATTGCCACGCTGCTGGCCTTTTCCGGGCTCGGCATTCTTTCCGCGAGCTATCTCGTGCTATTCAAACGCGGCAATCCCGCCAAGTGGTTTTTCCTCGGTATATCCAGTCTGGTAGGCGGCATGCTCTTTCCGATCAGTGTCCTACCGGATTGGCTGCAAGTTGTGGCGCGGCTGAATCCGGTCACTTATGCGCTCGACGCCATGCGCGCCGCTCTGCTTGCCGGAACCGGCTTCCACGCCGTCTGGCGGCCCCTTCTGGTCTTGCTGCTCTTCGCCGCTTTCCTCCTGCCCTTCTCGATGGCTGTCTTCGCCTGGGCTCTTCGACGCACCAAAACCACTGGAACGTTGATGCACCGGTAATCGCTCAGCGGAATTAGGCATTTTGCTGGTCGGTCTCAAGTTTTCAGGGATCCTCTCGCACATGCCAAATCCAATCGCAGGCCCATTTCAAAAAAAGGCCGGTCCCGCTTGGGGGACCGGCCTTCATTCAAAGCAGCGAGCTAGCTCAGGACTTCTTTTTCTTCTTGACGTTGACTTTGATGTCGATGCCCGGTGACATCAGTTGCAGTTGTTCGAGGCCCTTTTTGGCGTCCTGTCCGTAGGGCCCGTTGGGATCGAGCTCTATCGCCTTCTGATAAGCCTCGATCGTACCCGGCGCAAATACGGGAACATCCTTGTCGCCCTCTTTTTTTACCGTCATCTTATACACCAACGAAGCGCCCAGGAGATACCACGTCTGTGCATTCTTCGGATCGAGTTCCGCCGATTTTTGCAGTGGCTCGACGGCGTCGCCCAACCGGTTGGCGTTGTACAGGCTGATTCCAAAGTTCCGCCAGGCCGTCGCCGCATGCGTCGGATCCAGCTCCGCGCTCTTCGTGTACGATGCTTTCGCCTCGTCGATTTTCCCCTCGCGCGCCAACACGTTCCCCAAATTGTTGTAATACCCTGGATCATCCGGCTTCGCGTTGATAGCCTGCTGGTACGCTTCGGCCGCTTCCTCGTTGCGGCCCGCGATGTCATATGCTTGGCCCAACATCGCCCACAGCAGGTGCTTGTTGGCGTCGTTTTCCGGTTCCGCCTTTTGCGCCGCCTGGAATTCAGCCGCAGCCTTGTCCGAAAGACCCTTCAGGTTTTGCTTCAGCGCGTCGCGCTGATCGGGCGTCGCCTTCAGCAAGTCCTCTTTCGCTTTGCGCTCCTGGTCGAGAATGGCGCTCCCGGCGCTGAAGTGCGCCTTCATGCTCTCGAACTTTTCCTTCTCCTCCGTCTGCTTCTTGACCTGTTCCTCCGCGGCGGCACCTTGCTTGGCCACAACATCCTTGAAATTTAGATCCGCCTTGCTCGCGGTGTCGCTCGCTACCTGGACTTGCATGTCATAGGGTTTATTCGGCGCCGGCAAAATGATGTAGACGTGATATATGCCCGGGCGCAGGTTAAGGAAGTGATACTTTCCATCTGCATCTGTTTTGGTCTCTTGCTTCGCGCCCTGATCGCTCACACACTGCATGGGGATGTTGTACCAGGGCTTGCCGACGACATCCAGAATCGTCCCGGAGATCGATCCACCGCCTTGCGCTTCCGCTCCCGGCGCGCTCACGCAAATCAGCGCGGCGGCGATTACCGCGGCCACCGCCCACATCTTCACAAATTTCCTCATGCTCCATTCTCCTTTTGCCGAGGCATTCCCTGCCTGGCCTGGCTGGCGGGATGGCCCTATTATCCTTAATCTTAGCTCTTTTCCAAGTCCTAGGGGCGCGCAGATACCGCCAGCCGGTAGGCTATGGGATCCGGCACTCCGGCTTCCTCAAACGCCTTCAATCGCAGCAGGCAACTGTCGCACACTCCGCATGCCTTGTCTTCATTCTGGTAACAAGACCACGTCAAGTGCAGCGGCGCGCCCAACTCCATCGCTCGCCGGATGATCTCGCTTTTCTTCATCGCAATTACCGGCGTCACGATCTCAATCTGCGTCTCCGGCCTCGTCCCTACACGCACCAACTCCTGAAAGACTTTGTAATACTCCGCCCGGCAATCCGGGTACCCTGAGCTGTCTTCCGCAACCGCTCCGATGTAAACCGCCCTCGCCCCAATCGCTTCCGCCCAGCTCACCGCCACGGAAAGAAAATGTGCGTTGCGAAACGGCACGTACGTCACTGGAATCGTGCTGCCATGTGCTCCCGCCGCTCCCAGTTCATTTTCCGGCACCGCGATGTTCTGATCCGTCAGCGCCGAACCCCCAATTGCCCGGAAATGATCGAGCTGCACGATCAATCGCTTCCCCACCCCATAAAAGTCGGCAATCGCGTCAAACGCCTGCCTTTCGCGCTCCTGCGTGCGTTGCCCATAACCGGCGTGCAATAGCGAGATATTCCCCGCCCCGTGTCGCTCCCGCGCAATCGCTGCGCATACGCACGAATCCATTCCTCCGCTCAGCAGCACCACGGCCTTCGAAGCTTGCGATTTTTCTTTCATTGTTTCTTATTATAACGCTAGTCGGAAACTCCGGCTTTGCCGCTAGGCTCTCCATCTCCTTCCGCAAGGAATTCTCAAACGCCTTTGGTTGCCGGGTCCCAGACGAACTTATGCAGTTGCAGCCCCAGCCGCACCGGCAAACCGTCCGCTAGGATCCACTCCACCAGCTCGCGCGGCTCCAGCCCCTTCCACTTCCCTGCCGGGTCATCGAACACCGGCGAAAACAAAACTTGCCGCACACGGTCCGCCAGGCGATGCTGCGCCGTGAATTCACGCGCAAACTCGTAGTCCCGCCGCGTCGATAGCACAAACTTCACCTCGTCCTCCGCGCCGAGCACTTCCAGATTCCGCATCTCAAAAGTATCCGCTTCGCCCGAGTCCGGACATTTCACATCCATAATTTTGATCACTTCCGCCGCCAGACGCCCCGCATACCGCTCCCCGCTCGTCTCAATCATCACGGTATATCCCGCCGCGAGCAATTTCTCCGCAAGCGGATAAACCTCTTCCTGCAGCAGCGGCTCTCCGCCCGTCAATTCCACCAACGGCACGCTCACCTGCGCCCCCGTTACTCCCGCCCCCCGGCCCGCAAGTTCATCCACGCGCGCCAGTACATCCTCCACGCTCATCTTCGTCCCGCCGTGAAACGCGTACACCGTATCGCACCACGTGCACCGCAAATTACATCCCGTCAGCCGCACAAAAATGCACGGAAGACCCGCTCTCGTGCCTTCCCCTTGTATCGATTTGAATATCTCGGTGATGAACATGTCTTTGGAGTGCGGCAGCTTGCTGCCGCTTTTCTTCTGCTCGGTCAATCCGCATCAGCCCGCGCGAATCCGGCCAATTCCTCGCGTTCTAACGCGCGCTCGAACTCACCTTGCGTCCCGTCCTTCGGCCGAGCCACCACATCGCGCTCCCCATAATCATCGCCAACAAAATCAATTTCCAATATGCCGGCGAAACTCCCATAGCGCGGAACACAACGACATATCCAATCGCCACCAGCAGCACCGGAATCAAAATGATATAAAGCGCGCGATTCAAAGCCGCACTACTCTCATCAGGAGAAAACCTTTCAATTTCACGGCCGGTACATCGCCCGGCTCGTATCCGTCTCCCACAAAACCACATCCGTAATTCGCGCGCCCGCCGGCAAATCTGTCAATCCGCGCTTCACTTCCTCATAAAAATATTTCGCCATATTTTCCGCCGAAGGATTCACTGTCTTGAAAGACTCCAGATCATTCACGAACTGGTGATCCAGTCTGCCTATAACCTCCCGAATCACCTGTTTCAACCGTGTGAAGTCCACTAGTAATCCGATCGAATCCAATTGCGGTCCTTCGAGCGTCACGCGCACCCGGTAATTGTGCCCATGCACGTTCTCGCACTTCCCCTTATACCCGCGCAAGGCATGCCCCGCCGAAAATGTCTCTTCCACACTGACTTGGAACATTTGTCTCTTTCTTCTCTTCTACGTACTCTCTAGGTCTGCTGCGGCCTCTGTGTAAATTCCTAAAACTTTTTCTTCCCGTCGCCCACACTCAAAAACCTCGAAACCTCCGCCAAATCCCGGGCCATCCTGTACTTCGGCAGCGACTCCAGAAAAATTTTACCATAGGCCATCCGCGTGATGCGGTTATCCAAGAGTGCCAGCACTCCCCGATCCGTCTTGGTCCGGATCAACCGCCCAAATCCCTGTTTCAATGCCAAGACTGCCTCCGGCACCTGAAATTCCGCGAACGGATTTCTCCCCTCCTCCTGCAAAGCCGCCACCCGCGCCGCCACAACCGGATCGCTCGGCACCGCAAACGGCAGCCGGTCCACAATCACGCAGGAAAGCTGCTCCCCCGGTACGTCCACTCCTTGCCAAAAGCTCGCCGTAGCAAAAAGCACCGCCCCCGGCGTGTTCTTGAACCGCTCCAGCAGCGCCGATCGCGGTGCCGTTCCCTGCAACAGCAGCGGATACGGCACGCGCGTCCTCACTCTTTCGAACAATTCATTCATCTGCGAGTAGCTCGTAAACAGACAAAACGCCCGTCCCTGGCTCGTCTCCAGCAGATTCACAATTTCGTCCGCCGCCCGCGCCGTGAACGTCGGATTCCGCACGTCCGGCATCGCCGCGGGCAAATACAGCATCGCCTGTTCTTTGTAATCAAACTCCTGCGGCAAGCCGCGCTCCTTCGCGTGATCCAACCCCAGCCTCTGCCGTATAAACTCGAACCGGTTCCCCACTGTCAGCGTCGCCGAAGTCAGCACCACCGAATCAAACTGTTCGAACAACTTTTCCCGCAAAATCTGGCTCACGTCAATCGGCGTAGCCGCCAAAAATACGCCTTTATTCCGCCGCTCATACCAATAAACAAAATTACGTTCGTTCGATTCGAACAAAAACGAAAGCTCCTGCCGCAATTCGAAGCTGCGCCGCGCAATCCGCAAAATCTCTTCCGGCTTCTGCGTCAACGACGCGCATTCCGTCTCGAATCCCTTCAACGCCGTCGCCAGCGCGTCGTACGCCTCACGATTTTGCTCGAGAAATGCTTCCCGCTCGTTCCGCGAAAACGGGAATTTCCCATCGCGCGGCGGAAACGCCTCGAAAAATGTCCGGCTCCTCTCGCGAATCCGCTGTGTCCTCCGCAAAAGCGCCGGTGTCCCGAGATGCAGCAATCGCAAAGTCTGATCAGCGTCCCGCGCCAGCTCTTCAAACCGAAAATTCGAAATCTGCCGCCCGAAGTAATCGCTCGCCACATCTTCCATCTCGTGCGCTTCGTCGAAAACCACTGCCGAGTACTCCGGCAAAATGCTCCCAAAATCGTCCTGCTTCAGCGCCAAATCCGCGAAAAATAAATGGTGATTCACGATGATCAGGTCCGCATCTTTTGCCCGCTGGTGCATTCCCGTCACGAAACACGGATTGAACGACGGGCACTTTTGCCCGCTGCACGTATCCCTCCTCGCGTCCAGCCTCGTCCACAAATCCGAATCATCCGGCAAAAACGTCAGCTCCGCCCGGTCGCCCGTCTCCGTCAGCTTTGCCCACTGCTTGATCTGCTGGAACGCATCCAACTCTTCCATCCCCTTCAGCAGCGCCTGGTCCGCCATTTGATTCAACTTCGCCACGCACAAAAAATTCGAGCGCCCCTTCATCACCGCAACTTTCAAATTCGGCGCAAAATGCTTCTGCAAAAAGGGAATGTCTTTCTGATAGAGCTGCTCTTGCAGCGATTTCGTCGCCGTCGAAATCACCACCCGCCGCCCGCTGCAAATCGCCGGCACCAGATACGCCAGCGTCTTTCCCGTTCCCGTCCCCGCCTCCAAAATCGCGTGATGGTGCGTCTCAAACGCGTCATGCACCATCTCCGCCATCTCTAGCTGCCCGCGCCGGTGCTCGTATCCGCCAATCATGCACCGCTCCAGCAATCCCCCCGGCCCAAACACCTCCCGCATCGAAGGCTTACCGGGCGCCGTTTCCATTCCCTTTTCCACCGCGTCGTCTTCTCGATGCAGCGCCTCGCTCTCTCCTGCCTCCGGCCTCTCCTCCAGAAACACCTCTTCCCGCTCCCGCGACGCCGAGGCTCGCCTCGTCTCCATGGCATCACTCACCGGCTTGGCTGCTTTTCTTGCCAGAAAACCTGCCTCTCCCTGCGGAAGTCCGTCGAACACGGCGCCGTCGCAAACCGAAGTCCACACTAGTCAGTTCCGTTACGATAGCACACCCGTTGCAACATTCTGGGGCACGCCGAGGAATGTCTGCGCGTAACTTCTGCGTGCAAGCCCCCTCGGATTCGTCTTGGGCGGACGTAATAGTTTTGTAATGTGTGTCCTGGATCACAGTGAAGCATTTAACCGCGATCTAGCGTTGAAATGAATACCGTATGGAAACTCATCCAAAGCGAAGTCACGCGCGCGTCCTGCTGAGCTCCGTCTTCGGCCCTTATGCACAAGACGACGAATTCGGCAGCCGCTCTATCAATCCGATGGAGCTTTATCACAACCAGGTCACCCGCGCGCAAGGCAGTTTCTCTCTGCGCATGTTTCATCGCTCCTGGGGCATCATGTTGATTCAGGCTAATATTTCGGCGCCCTGCACGGTGCTGGATTTCCCCACACGCCAAGCCTTAGCCCGCGAATTGTCCACGAACCACTACGACGTCGTGGGCATCTCGTCCATCATCGTGAACATCGGCAAGGTCCGCGAAATGTGCCGCATGGTGCGGGAATTATCGCCTGGTTCGGTAATCGTCGTGGGCGGACACGTGGCTGCCATTCCCGGCCTGGAAACGCTGATCGACGCCGACCATATCGTGCGCGGAGAGGGTATCTCCTGGATGCGGCGGTATTTGGGAGAAGACGACCGCGCGCCCATCCGTCATCCTGCCATCGTTTCCGGTTTGGAGACGCGCATGATGGGCGTCCGTCTTCCGCAGCGCAGGGGTGGGACGGCTGCGACCATCATTCCGTCCGTAGGTTGCCCGATGGGATGCAACTTCTGCACCACTTCGGCTTTTTTTGGCGGCAAAGGAAAGTTCGTAAATTTTTTTGAGACCGGTGATGAGTTATTTGACGTGATGTGCCGGATCGAATCCGAGCTTGATGTGCGCTCTTTCTTTGTGATGGATGAGAACTTCCTGCTCTACCGCGCGCGTGCCCTGGGCCTGCTCGAGCGCATGAAACAGGCCGGCAAAAGCTGGGAGCTTTCGGTTTTTGCCTCTGCAAATGCCATTCGAAAATACACCATGCAGGAACTCGTTGAACTTGGCGTCTCCTGGGTGTGGATGGGCCTGGAATCTCCCGCGGCCCATTATGCGAAGCTGCAGGATGCTGACCTCGGGCAATTGACCCGCGAGCTTCGCAAACACGGCATCCGCGTGCAGGGCTCCACGATCATCGGTCTCGAGCACCACACCCCCGAAAACATCTACAGCGAAATCGAATCAGCCGTCAGCTACCAGACTGATTTCCACCAGTTCATGCTTTATACCCCGGTTCCCGGCACGCCGCTCTATCAACAAATGGCCGAACAGCACCGTTTGCTCCCTAGCGTCGACCTCGCCGACACCCATGGCCAGTTCAAATTCAATTTCCGCCACGCCGCCATCTCTCGCGATGATTCGAAACGCTTTCTGGACCGCGCGTTCTTCCGCGATTTCGAGCGCAATGGACCCAGCCTTTACCGCATGTGTCAAACCATGCTTCAGGGCTGGCAACGCTATAAAAATTCCCCGGATCCACGCGTCCGCGAGCGATTTGCACGTCAGATGAAAAAGCTCGGCACTGCTTACAATGCCGCGCTCTGGGTCATGGAGCGGGAATTCAGGAAGGTCAATCGAAGCGTGAGCGAACAGATTCACGACCTGCGGCGCGCTGTCGAGGAGGAATTCCCGGTCACCGCACGCCTCACCGCCGCGTTCCTCGGCCCCATCTTGTTATGGTCCGCGCGCCGCGAAGAAAAGCGCTTGGCGGCTGGACGTACCTACGAACCGCCAATCTTTATTGAACGCCGCAATTGGGGTTCGGCGTAGCCCACCCGCTTATTCTCTATCTTTTTGAGACCCGGCTATAGCTTGAAGCTCTACACACTGCAGCAAGCTGGAGAGTTTCTGCCGAAAAGTCACCAGTTCCATAGCAGCGCGATTCCAAGCACGCCAAAGTCTTTCCAACTTCTCTCGTGGAGCGTCTGCATCTCCACTGATGTCTGCAATCAATTGGCTGGGTGAGAGACTGGCTGGGGGAGAGACGCACTCGATAACTTACTCAAGGCGGCGCACCAGGATTGCGCGGCAAACTCTGCTCCGTACATTTAATAGTTGGGCAAGGCCCCTCCTCTTAGAAGTCCCATTACCTCCCCGTAAAGGTTACATTCAAGGCTGGAGTTTACTCCGTTCGCAGCGGCTCGCGTGGATGGTGCATTCTCATTTGACGTGGGGTGTTCGATGAAATCCGACAAGTCTTTTCTTCTTGCCATATTAGTTGCTGCGCTAGCCTTGGTCTCCTGCAGCGGCGTGCCCAAAGGCGGAGGTGGGGGTGGCGGCGGAAACACGGCCGATGTAAGTCTTGTGATGGTCTCCGACACTCTTCCGGCAAATATTGGCATCGTGAGTTTTGTTGTCACCATTAATTCTGTTCAACTCACTTCCTCGACAGGTGTGCAAACTAATCTCGCTCTCAACGGCGGCAAAGGCATCACCGTCGACCTCGCTCGCCTGCAATCCGATTCTGCTTTCCTGGGTACAGTCACCGGCGTTCCGACGGGCACCAATAGTTCCATCACGCTTTCCTTTGGCACCACTGCAAAACTCGCCTTCTACAATGGCACTGGCGCGACCATCACCAGTCTGAACCCCACTTGCGCCCCTGGACAGGTCTGCGCTGCTACTTATACCGTAGTCGGTACGCCCACGATCACAGCTTCCCAGACCATCAGCGGCAACACCGGCATCGGCATCGATTTCAATCTCGCCAATTCCCTTGTGCTTAGCGGGACCTCTCTGAGCATCAACCTCACCAACTCCGGCAACAATAATGTCGTTAGTTCCTTCTCGCTTCCCCGCACGAATTCCAATCTTTCCGCCGGCCAGCTCGATCTCATCGAGGACTTTACCGGTGTTGTCACTCTGGGCAGCCCGGGTGTCACGATTACATCCGACGCATCTGACGGTCGTGGTTCGATCGCCGCATCGTCGGCCACGGGCACAGTTTATGACCAGGATCCCACTCAGTCTTACTGCCCAGGTGGAACTACTTCCCTGTCCGGCTGCGTCACCACCAACGGCGCCGCTAGCATGGATGCCATTCTCAATTCCGATGGAACTTTCACCGTCCGGGAAATCGAACCTCTGCTCCACACATTGCAGGACACCGTCGAAGGCACCGTCGTGTACATCAATCCGAACAATCAAACGCAGTTTGACATCGTCACAACGGACATCATTCCGGCCGCGACGAGTTCGAAGATCGGCACATTAGGTCTCGGCGATCCTATAACTATGACTCTAAGCAACGTGATTGCAAATGGCTTTTATGTCGACACGAAAGGCCTGCAAGTGGCCTCCCTGGCTCCCGCGAGCTACAACGACTTCTTCGGTCAAACAACTACATCTGCCATCCACCCGGGCCAGTCAGTCGCCGTTCATATCACATCTTTCACCGCCGCCAGCGGTACCACACCGGCCTCCGCAAACACGGATTCTGTTACCCTCCGCTGGTCCCGATTCATTGCCTCCCCTGTCGCCCCTTCGTCCAATACCCTTTTCAACCTGAACTCACTTCCGGGTTACTTTGGCTTCACCCAGGCAAGTGTCTTCCAGGTGCAATCTTTTATGGGAACACAGGGCGCACCGGGCGTTACCAATTTAGATGGAATTGCACCTCAGAACGGTCCTGCGACGCCAACGCCTCCGGTAGGTGTCCGCGCCCTCTATCTTCAAAACGCAACGAACAACGCGAATCCGGCCTTCGTTGCGGCCAAGGTTCGCCAGCACTAACGATTCTCAAGCCTTTACCCGCCTCCGCAAAGGCAATGGGCCGGAGCATCCTAGCTGCTCCGGCCCATTCTTTTTCCCCCGCCTAAAGCGCAAACTGTCGGAAATTGCTGGCATTGACAATCTCTTACTTTCTGCTATACTGCCAGGCAAGTAAGTTTGCGACCTCTTTGTTCTGATCGATTCACATTCCTGGCTTCATTGAAGTCCATAACTCTTTTGCCTGGAATTGCTTGCGTGCTTTGTCGTCTCCGTGGGCAGTTTTACAGAACTTCGGCTCTTTAGAATCATGCTCTTACGCACTCTCCCTACGCGAGCATTTCGGCAACTCTCTGGGATTCAATCCGTTGCGCACTCTTTGAAAAAAACACCGGGGTGGGGTAGGTCACCGAAAGAAGGCGCCGTTCGCGGTGCAGAAAATTAAACACTTTGGAATCCGCACTTAGGAAGAGCTGCTTCGCAAACCCTTTGGAATCCGCACTTCCAAAACACAGCACTTAAAGTTCTTTAGAATCCGCACTGGCTCTGTTGACATCCTTGCGAACGGCTGGGGTGCCTCAAGCGATAGAGGTTGTAAGTGAGCCCGAGTAGCAAGGCTTGGCGAATTTGCGATGTCAACAAGCGCCCCGGAGCGCGCGAGGAGAGTTTCCGTTTAACTACTGAGAAGATGGTTTCGTTCTTCGCGCGTGGCCCATACTGTTTCCGTGGAAAAGCCCGGTGCATTTGGCTACGGATCGCTCCTCGGGGGAGGCCGCGGCGAAGGTTCGCCGGGATGATGCTACGCGCGCGCAGGCGTTGGCGAATGTGTTGATGGTTGGCTTCGGAATCGAACTCCGCATCGGCCAGCACCAAGCCGAGGGGCGCACGTGCTCCGGCCACATTCAGCAACCCGGGCAGCGCCGGGGCGTCGCAACGCGGTCCGGGATGGGCCTGCTGCGCCAGCAAAATCTGTTGCTGCAAATCTGCAACGACCAGCCATTTCAACCAGCGACGATGGGGCGCCCTTCCATGGGCCTGTTGTTCGATGCGGCGGAGAAAGAAGGTGCTGACGGCGTTCTGCGACAGCCCCGTGCCGTCCACGCCGGCCGTCACCCGTGCCGAGCGCCGGCCGCGGCGCAACTGGCGCACGGTTTCTTCCAGTCCACGGTCGATGGTGTCGTCGTCCAGCCGTTTCAGGAAACGATACAAAGTGGTGTAATCGGGCACGCTTTCCAACTGCAGCGCTGCGCGCAACTCGCCATGCTCGTGTAATCGCACTTCGGCTTCGCGAAAGGTCCAGTCTTCGTAGCGCATCAGACACAGCACCGCCAGCAACTGCGGCTGGGTGAACTGATGTTTGCTGAAGCGACTGCGGTAGGGCGGCAAGACCCGCGTGGCCACCTGCAAGGCCACGCGAGCAAAGGGCAAGAGTCCCACTTCGGCCATCGTCCCTCCTGCTTGATCAGAAAACACGCACGCCGCCCCCTTGTCGACCCCGCAAAATCGAGACTGTGCCGAGGATGTCAACAGAGCCATCCGCACTTACAAAAAAAACCGGGAGGGGGGGGTAGCCGAACAGCTCATTCTGACCTCTTGCTAACATGGCGACGAACCCGGCCACACTGCCGCAACCATTCTTCGCAGCTAGCTGTCACTCTTCAACTATGCTGGCTGGATTCCGCCCACCGTCGTATGCGGCGGCAACGACATCGGCGGCATTGGTCCCGCTATGGTGCTCGGCGAACTCTTCGTTTGCAGCCGATTGTAGAGCGCCAGCGCGATGGCGCCCAGTCCCCAAATCCATATCCCTAGCCCGACCAGCGCTCCGATCACATGGAGTTGCGCCAGCGGTGTGTACACGATGCGCACGATTACGAAGCCGAGCGCCATTCTGCCAATCAATCCCCAGGTATCGGACGGTCTTCCGAGAATCCAATTGCCGACCACCGTCCCCACCACGATCTCCGCGCAATTGATCGCCAGGAACCAGAGCCCCAGCGTAAGGACTCCTAACGGTATGCCCACGACGGTTATACACGCGATGACCGCCGCGATTGGCACCCCGAAAAATACCAGCACGCCCAGCCCAACCGGCGCTCCAAAGCGTTCGCCGGCTCTGACGGTCTCCTCGGCGAATTTTGGGAGCAGCAAGAACAGCACCATCCCAAACAGCACAAAAGCCGCCGTCCAGATGATCCGCCAAACGTAGTAATGCCCCTCTCTGTACTTCGACTCGTGCGTCAACTTGGTGTATTGCACCGGCGAAGCCAGCTTGGCTCCGGAAGCTACGTTCGCGGGTCTGTCGCCCTCAAAATGGATCGGCCCGGCCACCTGCGCGGAGGACGCGATAGACATCGAATGTCCTCTAACCTGAACCGCACCGCCAACGTTCCCGGAGATCGTTGTATGGTCGTCCCAAAGAACCAAATCGCGGCCCAATTGGCCGTCAATGCCAACCATCTGGCCGAATGCCGTCAGGCTGCCTACGACTTTTCCGACCGAATCGACATTCACTGTCTCGTTGAAAGTAAGGACATTCTTCTCCACGGTTCCCGTGATGGTCAGATTGTTCGTAAAGGACCGCACGTTCCCGTCGACTTGCCCGCTGATGCGTGTCGACTGCGCAAAAATGATGGCATCGCCCTTGATATGACCGCCGATGTCAATGCTTTGGCCAAAGAAAAAGACGTCTCCATCCACCGTGCCGTCAATCCGTGCCCGGTCGCCGGTAATAAAAACGTCGCTCTTGACCGTCTCATCTTTGGCAAGTTCATAAGTCCCGCCCTTGTGAAACTCCGTGGCGCTCGCCGGCGCCGGCAAAGCCAGCGCGGCGCACAATCCCGCGAGCACCAGCGCCATTGCCGAGCCCCGCCGCAGACGTCTCCGGAAAATGACCAGGCCAAATCCTGCCACCGTTACCATCGCCAGCACTTCAAAGAGTGTCATCACGGATTGCCATCCTTTCCAGAAGGCGCCCTGAAAAACCAGCAGGCTCAGAAGGCTCGTGCCGCCGAATCCCGCTTGCTCCAATCGCTGCTGCCAGGGTTCGACGAAGCCCGTATAGAGCGCGTACACGCCGGTTGCCGCCAGCCCGAAAATCACGCCCCATATCCACTGGAACGATTGCCTCGCGCGCTCCTGAAATTGCGCCAGCCGCGAAGGCAGCGGTTCGTCCTCCTCGAGCATGGCGCGGGTCAGCAAACGCGATTCGCGCTCCAGCGCTCTCAGCAGGGTCTTGCAGGCCGCGCAATCCTGCGCGTGCGCGGAAACGGCCTGCGCGCGGGCGCGATCCAGTTGGTTCTCCGAATAAAGCAGGCAGGTCATCTCATCCAGATGTTCCATCGAGCCGCCTGGACCTGCTTGCGGCACTGGGTTTGCAGGGTCACTCACGAGGTCCCTCCCGCAGCCAGCGCACTCTTCCCCTCCAGCGCCTGCCGCAGTTCATGCCGCGCACGCAACAGCACGACGCCCACGAAGGCGCGCCGCACACCGAGCGCATCGGCGATTTCGTCATAACTCATGTCCGAGTAGTAGCGCAAGACCAGCGCCATGCGCGCCCTGGCCCCCAGCTTGTCCAGCGCGTGCCGCACTTCCTCGCTCGTTTTCTGCTCGATCATCCGGTCCAATTGGCTGGGGTCCGGGTGTTCCAGCGGCACATCATCCACATCTTCTGTCTCTTTGTCTTGCCGAATTTTGCGCCGCCGTAAAATATCCCAGCAATGGTTGGCAGCAACCTTGTAAAGCCACGCCGAGAAAGAACGCGCCTCGTCGTATTGACTCAGGTTCTTCTGCAGCTTGATGAATATATCCATGGTCGCGTCTTCCGCGTCTTCTCGCGTCGGCAACGCCCGCCTGCAAAAGCGGAAGATGGCCGGCGCGAAAAACCGATAAAGCTCTCCCCAGGCATCGGCATCCCCTGCACGAGCCCGGGCTACTGCCTCCGTGGTCTCCGTCATTCCCGGCACGCTCTTCTGGCCTGGTCTCAGCGGTTCCATAGACTAGTACGCAAGGGAGCCCCTAAAACTTACACGATCTTAACAAATAGCAATATTGCAGTGCGGGGCTATCTCTTCTCTGCTCAGCACTCTATCAGAATTGCAGAGCCGGGCAGCAGCCTCAAGCAATATGGGGCGCTGGACGAGCTTTCCGGTGCGCCGCCCCACTGGCGGCATCACAGACCACTCCGGATTAGGGGGCAGGGGCTGGATGGGGTACAGTGGAAGATTGCAGCGTTGTTGCGGTTCTTGCATGTCCGCCCGCGGCTCGAATTCATGACCCAAATACTTCCATCACTGGTGATTCTGGGGCGGCCCAATGTGGGCAAATCCACGCTTTTCAACCGGCTGACCGGAACGCGACGCTCGATTGTTACGAACGAGCCGGGAATTACGCGGGACCGCATTTATGGCAAGGCGGAATGGCGGGGGAAGGCGCTGGAAATTGTCGATACCGGGGGAATTGTTCCCGATGACAAAGCGCTGATTCCGCAGGAGATTTTGCGGCAGGCGCATGTGGCCATTCAGAAGGCTGCGCTGCTGGTGCTCGTAGTGGATAGCCAGGCGGGTATCACTCCCTTGGACCAGGAGCTGGCGCGGCTGCTGCGCACTACGGGGAAACCTTTTGTGGTGGCGGTCAACAAAGTGGATGCGGTCTCGCAGGAAGTGAATGCCGCGGTGTTCCATTCGCTGGGAGTGCCCGTGTTTCCGATTGCGGCGGAACACGGCACTGGCGTGGATGATTTGCTGGACGCGGCTCTGGCGGAGGTGGACGCCGTGGAGTCCGTGGAGGAAGAAACAAAGGAAAATACTGTCGAGGTGGCGATTATCGGGCGGCCGAACGTTGGCAAATCCACGCTGTTGAACCGCATGGCGGGCGAGGACCGCTCGATCGTTTCTCCGATTCCGGGGACCACCATGGACAATGTGGATATGGAGGTGGCCCACGAAGGACATATTTACCGTTTCGTGGACACCGCGGGGATTCGGCGCAAAGCGAAGACGAACCTGGTTGCGGAAAAATTGAGCGTGGTGATGGCGCGCCGCGGGCTCGAGCGCTGCGACGTGGCGCTTTTGGTAGTGGATGGCGCGCAGGGCGTGACGCAGGGCGATGCGCAGATTGCCAGTTATGCGGAGGAGTCTGGGCGATCGGTAATCATCGTTATCAACAAGTGGGATTTGGCGGTTGTGGCCGCGCGAAATGCGGCTGCCTACGATGCGGACAGCGCGAAAGGAAAATCGAGAAGGCCGGCGGGAGAGCGGCACCGGCCGGAAGATTTTGATGCAGGACGCTTGCTGATCGATTACGAAAAGATGATTCGCGGAAAATTGAAATTTTTGAGCTACGCGCCAATTGTTTTTCTTTCCGCCAAGACCGGCGAGCGCGCGAATAAACTTTATCCATTGATCGATCAGGTGGCCGAAGCACGAAGGCGCCACATTCCCACGCCGGAGCTGAACCGGTGGCTCAAGGAAGAAGTCGATTTGCAGCGCGGGACTACGCCAAAAGCGCGGCCCGTGCGAATTTATTACATCACGCAGGCGAAAACCGCGCCGCCGACGTTTTTGCTGTTCACAAATCAGAAAGAGCCCATGCATTTCAGCTATGAGCGCTTTTTGGAAAACCAGCTTCGTGCGAAATATGAATTTCCAGGGGCGCCCGTGCGGTTTGTGCAGCGCTTGCGGAAACGCGAGCCCCGGCCGCGAAAAGATAAAGACGAGGAGTGAACTCGGCCAGCCCCGGGTGTTGGCTCACGCGGGGTCTCCGTCACAGGCGCGGCAAACTACGCCTCTACAGGAAAGCATCGGAAACTGCTACGATAGCGGCGTCCCCCTCTGACTGGATTCGCTATGCCGAGCACCGCCGCCGCGACGCAGCCCACAACCGATAAGGATTTTTATCGCATCGGTGAGGTCAGCCGACTCACAAATCTGAAGCCGTTTGTGCTGCGCTACTGGGAGACGGAGTTCCCGATGCTGGAGCCTGTGAAGAGTCCGAGCGGGCACCGGCTTTACCGGCAGGAAGACGTAGAGATGGTGCTGCGGATCAAGCGGCTGCTCTACGACGAAGGATTCACGATTGCTGGCGCGCGACGGCATTTGCGAGAGCAGAATGGCGCCGGGGAAAGCGAAGTCTCGACGAGTGGAAGTGCTTCACTGGAAAGTAGCGGCGGCGGCGCGGCGCAACTGCTGAGCCGGAAAATGTTGCTGGACCTGCGAGATACATTGCGCGCTTTCTTGACGCTTCTCGAACGCAAGTGATAGCCTGATAAAGCTGTAAAGCCCACTTCGCAAGCAGTCGGTCGGGACGTAGCGAAGCCTGGTATCGCGCACCCTTGGGGTGGGTGAGGTCGCTGGTTCAAATCCAGTCGTCCCGACCATTTTCTTGGCCTCCTCTCTTGCCCACATTCGAGGACTCACGCAAGATGGCTGCAGAATTTCGCGTCTTCTCTCCGGTCTTCGAATCCTCTGGCAGCTATCTTTCGCTCCTTTATTTGGGGGGACGGGACACCAAGCGGGTATTCGGTTTGGTGTTGGAGTGCTGCCGAAAGAGTTCTAACCAATATGAGGAAATTGCGAAGCTATTTGCTCATCCTAACTGGAGGCCAAATCTCGTGGGGGCAGTCGCCCTGTCAGCGCTCCCCTACAACCCGCAAGCTTGCAACAATCTGTGGGAGGCGTTCGACGCCGGCAGTTGGGTGACTCCGCAGTTAGCTGTGGCGGCGTTCGTTCGCGACCCAACATTTTCGATCCAAGCGGCTAAGAGGCTCCATGCGCGTTGTCCCGTAAATCCATCCCGCGTCCTCGGACAGTCTGCGATCGAGCGACATGTCGCGTGGGGACCAGCAGGTCTCTCACAGCGTTCAGCGAAGTCGGCTTGCTGTCTGATCCAACTGGCCGGGAGCCTTGCTTTTCGTCCCAACTGGCTTGACGCGGAGCTTGCATCACCAGACTTGATAGATTTGTTGGCTGAGGACATTGATCACAGTGCAGAGATTGCTCAAGATTGGCTGGCTAATTTGAAAACTCTGACGATTGGGCTATGACACATATTTTGCTGACGAACGATGACGGGATCCAAGCGGAAGGATTGCGAGTGCTTG
This sequence comes from uncultured Acidobacteriota bacterium, assembly GCA_963824515.1. GTDB lineage: Bacteria > Acidobacteriota > Terriglobia > Acidiferrales > UBA7541 > Acidiferrum. Next base: position 39,862 of record CAWGPN010000006.1, on the reverse strand, counting down.
CCGCGGCATTTGAAGGGTTTGCTACCGTGAGCATCGTGGCCCCCAGCCGAGAGCAGAGCGGAACGGCGCAATCGTTGACGCTGCGGCAGCCGATTGTTTGCCACACGGTGGCGGAACGGGAATGGGCGGTGGATGGGACGCCGGCGGATTGCGTGATTGTGGCGCTGCACAAATTGTTGACGGAAAAAGTGGACCTGGTGATTTCCGGGATTAATCACGGCGCGAATCTGGGAGAGAACGCGTATTACTCGGGAACGGTGGGCGCGGCGCGGGAAGCGGCGCTGCACCACATGCCCGCGCTGGCAATGTCGTTGTGCTCGAAGACGCCAAAGGTAAGCTTTGAACCAGCGGCGCGAGTGGCGCGCGCGGCGGCGGAACTAATTTTGAAGGAAGGTTTGCCGGACCAGGTTCTGCTGAACATGAATGTGCCGGAGCCGTGGAAAGGCGGCGTGAAGTTTACGCGGCAGTCGAAGAAAATTACGCGGAATCAGTTGACGGAAGGCAAAGACCCGCGCGGGCGGATATATTTTTGGCTTTACGAGCAGAGGCTGGACAAGGACGTCGAGCCGGATACGGATTACGCCGCGATTTTTGATGGCGCGGTTTCGGTGACGCCGTTGCACCTCGATCCCACGGACACCAAGTCTTTGAATCACCTTTCGTATTGGGGAAAGACGATCGCCGGCGCGCTCAACCCTTGATTTGCCCTTCAACGAAGCTTACCCAACTCAAAAAGCAGGCGCGGCATTGCCACTGTGCCCGTAGGAGCACGATATATCGTGCCCCTCCAAGCTACATCTATCAACGGCTGGGCGTGGCAGCCGGCGCGATGGCCGGGATTTTGTCCTTGTGCATGGACTCGTTGAGCGCGGGAAGGTCCTTGGCGAGGACTTCCCGCCATTTTGTCAGTTGGCCTTCGAGCCGTTGATTAAGTTCGTTGAACACGGCCTCTTCCGCGGGCGTGGGCGCGGTGTCGGCGCTGTCGACGAGGCTCTGCAAGTGAGCCAGTTTGCTGTTGAGCATCGTCGGATAGTTGGCCTGGTCCTCAGTCGATTTGGAATTTACCTGCACCAGTTCCTCCTCGATGGCGCTGATTTTCTTGCGTATTTCGGCGGATTCGGCGGCCAGGAGTTTTGCATCGGCGCCCGCGCCGATGCGTTTCTCGAAGGCCAGAAGCTGTGCGCGCAAATCGCGGATCGCGAGAACCGTCTTGTTCATCAGGTCCTGGCGTTCGCTCATTTTGAGCATCAGGTCAAACTGCTTCCGCAGATCCTCGGGCGAAGTTCGCACGCGAGGATCCATCTTCACTTCGAATGCGGCGGTTTGGGATTTTCCCGCGACGGTTAAACGCACCTGATACTTGCCGGGAAGCGCGAGCGGACCAGTCGGTTCGCCGGCGTCATAAATCAAACCAGGAACCTTCTTGGGCAATTCGTAGCGCAGATCCCAAACGAAACGATTCAGTCCGGCTTTGACTGGAATACTTTCGACGGGCACATCGCGTTCGCCCTCGTCGGGGCCGTTATCCGTTTTCTTTTTTTCGCTGGTGTACGAGCGGATGACTTTGCCGTCGGCGTCCAGCAAGTCGAGTTTGGCGGGCTCCTTCGGCTCATCTTTCAGATAGTAATAGAGGATCGCACCGGAAGGCGGATTTTCGCCGACGGAATAGTGGCGCCGATTCATGTGGCCCTCGCGCGTGCGGAAGGCGGTGTCGGGCGTGAAAAGGTGGACGTCTTCGGCGGCGACGGAAGCGCTCTCTTGGCGCAATGGGCTGAGATCGTCGAGCACCCAGAAAGAGCGGCCGTGCGTGGCGACGATGAGGTCGTCATCGTGAACGATCAAGTCATGGATCGGGGTAGGCGGAAGATTGAGCTGAAGGGGCTGCCAGTTCCCGCCGTCGTTGAACGAAACCCAGATGCCGGTTTCCGTGCCTGCGTAAAGAAGGCCTTTGTGCTTGGGATCTTCGCGAACGGCGTGAACGTAGGAGTCGTCCGGCAAGCCCGTGATGATTTTTGTCCACGACTTGCCGAAGTCGCCGGTTTTGAAAATATAGGGCTTGAAGTTGTCGAGTTTGTGCGCATCGACGGCAACATAAGCAGTTCCAGCGTCGAAAGGCGAAGCTTCAATCAAGCTGACCATGGCCCATTCGGGCATGTCCTTTGGCGTGACGTTGGCCCAACTCTTGCCATCATCGCGTGTCAATTGAACGAGCCCGTCATCCGTACCGGCCCAAAGCTCGCCGGCCTGCTTGGGCGATTCTGCTAGGCTGAAAATCACGTCGTAGTATTCAACGGTGTACTGATCTTTCGTCAGCGGGCCGCCGGCATCCTGCTGCTTGGATTTATCGTTGCGAGTGAGGTCGCGACTGATGGTGGTCCAGGTCCGCCCGGCGTCGGTGGAACGGAAAACGTACTGCGAAGTGTGATAAATCACGTCGGGATTGTGTGAGGAAATCACGATGGGCATGGTCCAGGTGTAACGATATTTTTGCGTGACAGCGGCGTAGCCGTCGGGATCGTCCGGCCATTCCTGAATGCTTTGCGCCTGACCGGTGCGGCGATCGAAGCGCGTGAAAATGGGCCCTTCATCATCGGCATAGACAATGTTCGAATCGCGCGGATCGGGCACGATGTAACCGCTTTCGCCGCCGCCGACCGCATCCCAATCCCCCGGCAGAATCGCGCCATGGTCGCTGCGCGTGCGGATGCCGATGGAAGTGTTGTCCTGCTGCGAGCCGTAGACGCGGAACTGAAAATCATTGTCCGCGGCAACGTGATAGAACTGCGCGGTGGGCTGGTTGTCCTGCGTTGTCCAGGTTTTTCCGCCGTCGACGCTCACGGTGGCGCCGCCGTCGTTCCCGTTGATCAAGCGATTGGTATTATTGGGATCGATCCACAAAGCGTGATGATCACCGTGAGGCGCGTTGATGCGAGCGAAAGATTTGCCGCCATCGGTGGATTCGTACAAGCCGGTGTTGGCGATGTAGACGCCTTCCACGTTCTTGGGATCGGCCCACAGGTGCGTGAAATACCAGGCGCGCTGCGTGAAGCGGTGGTCGTCCGTGACGAAGGACCAGGTAGCGCCGCCGTCTTCGCTGCGGTAGAGGCCGCCCTTCTTGGCTTCAATAAGCGCGTAAACGACGTTGGAATCCGCGCCGGAAACCGCAACGCTGATCCGACCGAGCGTGCCTTCGGGCATGCCGTGGCCTTCAATGCGCTTCCAGGTTGTCCCGTCATCGGTCGAACGATAGAGGCCGTCCTTCGGGCCGCCGCTATTGAGATCCCAGGGCTTGCGCCAGCCTTCCCACATCGCTGCAAAAAGAACGTGAGGATTGTGCGGATCGAAAACGACTTCGATGCCTCCGGTGCGATCGTCCAGATAGAGGACTTTTTCCCAAGTCTTGCCGCCGTCGCGCGTGCGGAAAATGCCGCGCTCCGTATTGGGGCCGTAAGCGTGGCCGAGTGCGGCGACATAGACGATATCGGGATTCGTGGGATTGATGATCACGGCGCCGATATGGCGGGTGTCCTTCAGGCCGACGTTCGTCCACGTCTTTCCCGCATCGGTGGATTTATAAACGCCATCGCCGTAAGAAATATTTCCGCGGATGCACGCTTCGCCCGTTCCCACGTAAATCACGTTGGGATCGGAATCGGCGATGGCAAGCGCGCCGATCGAGGAGATGGGCTCCTTATCGAAGATCGGATTCCAGGAAACCCCGCCGTCGGTCGTCTTCCAGACACCGCCGCCGACCGCGCCAAAATAATAAGTATTTGGCTGGCTGGGCACCCCGGCCACGGTGAGCACGCGGCCTCCGCGGAATGGCCCGATGAGACGCCACTTCATGCCGTCATACGTTTTGACATCGATTTGCTGAGCATTCGTAGCAGTCGTAGCGGCAATAAATAACGCACAAACAGCAAGCAGACAAGAAAGCGGCTGGCGAAGCGATTTCACGAAACCCTCCGAGGACAACTGGTGAAGCCCTGCATGGTAACACTGCTAACCGCTAGAGGGCCAACGGACTCCACTTTTTGCCATATCCTTCGGAAGTAAATCAATCGTAGTATTCGGGCGCTTTTTTGAGCGATTGCCACTGGGCGCCATCGTGACCGAAAACGACCAGCGAAGCTCGCACTCGGTCAACGAGTCTAAGCAGCTTTTGAGTGCTGGCAAGAAGCTTCAGCGGATTGTCATCAGTTGGCCAGGGCTTGCGTTCCAAACTGAACTGGCTTTGCATCATAACTGCGTCAATTGCAAGTAGAACTGCGCCAGCACGCGGCAGCCGAACGAGGACAGATTGATGACCGGGACAGTGGCCGCTGGTCTCAATGAGCATGAGACCCGGAAGAAGCTCCGAGTCTCCGTCGACGAAGTGGTAGCGCAGCGAGGGATGATCCCAGTGAGCGCGAGCTGGTGCAAAGCGCTCGTGGCCGGCACGAGCTATGCCGTAGTGCTCGCGCTGAACGAAGAATTCGGCCGCAGCAAATGAGTCATGATAGCCGGCGTGGTCCACGTCGAAGTGCGTGGAAATCACGATGTCGATGTCCGAGGGACGGAGACGTAGACTTTCGAGGTGCTCCAGCACACTCCTATTGTCTCGACTCGCTGGGAGCCCCTCAGCCTTCGGAAAATCGTGCGGGAGCCCCGAATCGATCAGGATATGCTTCCCATCCCGTGTCTCGACCAGATAAGCGGCGCAAGACATCTCAAGAAAGCGTCCGCCGGAGAGGGGCACGGTGGACGTGGAAAGTTGGAGAAGATACAGTCTGGTTGGGAAGGTGGTGCCAGTCGTCATGTTGATCCCTTTCTTACGCGGAAGTTCCGTCTTCCGGCCTCGCGGTCCTGGAGACGGAGGAGGACTTGATACCTTGAACCCATACAGCAGGCTCCGCGAGCAGGCGCCACAGTTCTCCTTCAAACATTATAGCATACTTTAGATAGATTGTCAAATAACTAACACCTGGGCGGGAGTCGGACAAAATCAAGAGCGGGCATCAAAAAGACCGTCCATCGGGAAGGAACCCAGGAAGCCGCAACCATGGCTACGACGAAAACTTTTGATGTGGCGGTGATCGGCGCGGGTGTGTTTGGCGCGTGGACGGCGTGGCACCTCGCGCGGCGAGGGCAACGGGTCGTGCTGCTGGACGCCTATGGACCGTCCAACTCGCGGGCCAGCTCGGGCGGGGAGACGCGCATCATTCGCATGGGTTATGGAACGGACGAAATTTACACGCGGTCGTCGCAGCGGTCGCTGGCGCAGTGGAAGAGCTTTTGCGTTGCGACCGGCCAGCGACTGTTTCACGAGACGGGAGTGCTTTGGCTCGCGGGCGAGGATGATTCGCGCGTGCGTCAGACGATGGCGACACTGAAGCGATGCGAGGTGCCCTTTGAAGAGATGGAGCGTGCGGCGCTTGAGCGGCGCTATCCCCAAATCTCATTCGAGCGAGTGACACGAGGATTTTTGGAGCCGAATAGCGGAGTGCTGTTCGCGCGCCGGGCAGTTGCAGCGGTGGTGGAAGATGCCGTCAAGCTAGGCGTTGAGTTTCGGATCGCGTTGATGGAGACGCCGCGGGGAACGGGGCGGCTGACGGAGGTGAAGTGCAGCAACGGTGAATCGATTGCCTCGGGACAATTCATTTTCGCGTGTGGTTCGTGGCTCGGGAAAGTCTTTCCGGAAATTCTTGGCGAGAAAATCTTTCCTACGCGTCAGGAAGTCTTCTTTTTCGGCGTGCCGCCGGGAGACGGGCGATTCGCTCCGCCCGCTTTGCCGACCTGGCTTTTTCAAGAGGACGAATACTACGGCATGCCCGATCTCGAAGGCCGCGGGCTGAAGATTGCTCTCGACCACCATGGCCAGCGCGTGGATCCCGATACGCAATCGCGTGTGGCGACGCTGGCGGAGGCGGAAGTCGTCCAGAAGTACGTGGCCGGCCGTTTTCCTGCGCTGCGAAATGCGCCGGTCGTCGAAACGCGCGTCTGCCAGTATGAAAATACGTCGAACGGCGATTTCCTGCTCGACCGTCATCCGGAAATGGAAAACGTGTGGTTTGCCGGCGGCGGTTCGGGGCACGGATTCAAGCACGGACCGGCGGTCGGCGAATACCTTGCGCGGCAGATTTTGGATCAAGAAGCACCGGAACCTCGGTATTCGCTGGCCACGAAAGAAACGGTGCAGCGGCGGGCCGTGTATTAGGCCGAAGCGCCGCGGAGAGGATGGTGCGACTCAGGTTTTTGGGATGCGGCGGCGGGCATGGAATGCGGCGATGCCGCGCTTTACGCGACGGGATTTCTCCGCATAGAGATCGCGGTCCGCATCCGAGAGCAGCTTTTCGATTCTTTCCCCTTCCCCGTGGTAAATCGAGATGCCGATGCTCGCGGAGAGCTTTGGTTGTTCCTCGTCCTCGGACAGGACCACCCGGATACGATTTGCGACATGCTGTGCTTCCGCATCCTGCGATTCCGGCAGGACGAGAGCGAACTCATCGCCGCCGTAACGCGCGGCGGTGTCGATGGCACGGCAATGGATGCGCAGGATGGCGGCCAAACGGCAGAGAGCGCGGCTGCCGACCAGATGGCCATAGCGGTCGTTGATTTTTTTCAAGCCGTCGAGATCAAGCAGCAGCACCGCGAAAGGCCGGCCGGTGCGGTTGGTGCGCTCGGTTTCGTTTTCGAGGACGTCTAGCAGGCGGCGGTAATTGGCGAGGCCCGTGAGCGGATCGCTGACGGCGAGATGGCGAACCTGTTCGAAGAGTCGCGCATTATCGAGTAGGGCGCCGCCGAGAGCGAGGGCATAGCTGCTGACGGTGAGCACTTGCGCAAGCACAAAGGGCGCGTCCAAGAGCTGTTCCGACTGGCAGGCGGCGAGTTGTGCGGCGAAGTTCATCCAAGCCGCGGCGTAAATGGTGCGGTCGAAGGCGGAATCCTCAAAATCGAGCCGGCGGCGATACCAAATCACCGCAGCGAGAAAAATGATCCCGGGCAAGAGTTGCTGAGGATTGGGAATCAAGGAAACTGGGTGACGGGAAACTTCCGGAGGAAGGTGGCGAAGCGCCGCAGCGATGAGATATGCAAAAGCGACGACCGCCAACAAAGCGCCGGCTATTTCCGATTTCGTATGGCGCGACCGGGGGATAAAGCGTTCTACAAGCAAGGCGACCAGAAGTAAGAGAGCCAGGACGATTCGGCTGAGCCACCAGGCGACAGGCGCCCAAGTCGCGCGCCCCGGAGCGGCTTCGGCGAATTGAAAGAAGAGAACACTGGACGCCGAAAGGACAGCGCCAGAAAGAAGAAAGCCGCCTCCGAGGATCAGCGAGATGCGGTCCTGGGTGCCCTGAAAGCGGACGAGTGCGAGGGCGGCGAAAACAAAAGCCAACAGCGCGCTGATGACCTGAAGGTAGCCTTGAAGAACGGGGTCTGGTTCGAGAGAAAGGGGGCGCAACCAGTAAGCCACGAGGAAGGTCAGGGAGAACCCGAGGACATGCCAAAAGACGACTTTGGCGGGACTGCGGCCGTTCGTGCGTATTTCCTCGCCCATACCCGTGGACCTCGACCGGGACGAGGTGCTACTAAATTAGACTACGTGCACGAGCCAGGCGTTGCGAAGAAAGTGAGTGATCTTTAACCAAGAGATACTGCGCGTGCAAATTTTTCCACCTGTACGGGAGACCAGTTGAAATCCACAGGGCAAAGTGGGGCGAGCAGCAATGGACGCGGAAAAGCAGAAAGCGCGGAAACATTTTCGCTTGCACGAGGAGTAAATCTACTGGAAAATGCCTGAATTGAAACGATTCAATGCTGCAAGCCTGCAGTATGCGAGCGTTTGAATCTCTCCAAGCCAATGGCTGGTTGCCGCCCGGCAAATTCCGAGCGGGCGAAAGAAACCTGGGGCGCGCGTGAAAAAACATAAGCAGCGAACTAGCAAAAAAACTGCGGCGCGCCCGCGCGGCGGACCTCCCGGTTCGGAGGTTAGGGGACAACACACGCTTCGTGAAATCTTGTCTCAGCCGGCCACGTGGCGGGAAACGGCACGGCAGTTCGAGCAGAACCCCGAACTGATGAGATTTTTTCAAACCATTTCCCTGAAAGAACCCTGGCTGTTTGTCGCATGCGGATCCAGCTACTACCTTTCGCAAGCGATCGCCGCGCAATGGGCCGGACTTCTTCAGACGGTGTGCACGGCTTTGCCGGCATCGGAGCTGCTCTTCGCGCCGGGCGAAGCGCTGCGGCGAACGGGCGCGCGTCAGGTGGTGTTTATTTCGCGCTCGGGGAAAACCACCGAGGTCATGCGAGCGGCGGAATTGCTGAAGGGGAGCAAGACGATTCGCACACTGGGTGTGACCTGCAGCGAGAGCAGCGTGCTTCAGGAATTGTGCACGCACACGCTGAAACTGCCGTGGGCAGATGAAAAAAGCATGGTGATGACGAGATCCTTTACGTCCATCCTGCTGCTGCTCGAACGTCTGGCTGCGAAGTTCGCAGGCGATGCCCGGCTGGCTTCCGCGCTGGATGGCTTGCCGGAAAAGACGGCGCGATGGCTTGCGGAGAATGCTGATAAGATTCGGGCGCTCGGCGCAAGGCGGCGATTCGCGGATTTCGTATTTCTCGGGCAAGGCGCGCATTACTGGCTGGCACAGGAGGCTGCGCTGAAAATTACGGAGATGTCTTCCTCGTATGCGCAGGCGTACCACACGCTGGAATTCCGCCACGGGCCGAAATCAATCGCGAGCGGCGAGACGCTAATTACGTTCCTGCTTTCGGAAGCGGCCGAGAAAGAAGAAAGCGCGATGCTTGACGAAGTAAAAAAATTGGGGGCAGTCACGCTGGTGGTAGCCAATCGCGCGACACCGGCCTTGCGGCGCGACAGCGATTTGCTGATGGAGCTAGGCATGGAGGAACCGGAATTTGCGCGCATGGCGATGACCGCGATTCCCGGGCAACTTTTGGGGCTGGCGGTTGGTTTGCGCAAGGGATTAAATCCCGATACGCCGAAAAACCTGACGCGCGCGGTGGTGCTCGGCTCGAGCCATGAAACGCCGGCGAAAAGGAGAAGTGCTTGAGCAACGAAACGGGCAGCAGCGGCGGGCCGCATCTGCGGCGGACGCTCACGCTGTGGGACCTGATGCTCTACGGCATCATCGTGCTGCAGCCGGTGGCGCCGATGTCCGCATTTGGCGCGCTGAGCGACCGCGGACGGGGGCACGTTGTTACGGCGGTTTTGATCGCCATGGTCGCGATGATGGCAACGGCGGTCGGCTACGGGAAAATGGCGAGCGTGTATCCGAGTGCGGGCTCGGCTTTTACGTACGTGGCGCGCGAGATTCATCCTGCCGCCGGATACATCACCGGATGGAGCATGGTGATGGACTACATCGTGAACCCGCTGATTTGCACGATTTGGTGCGCGGGGCAAGCACATGAATTTGCGCCGGGACTGCCGATCTGGGCGTGGAAAATTGTGTTCGCGGTGGTGTTCACGTTGCTGAATCTACAAGGCATCAAGACCTCCGCGCGCGTGAACGCGGGGCTTGCGGCGGGCATGGGCGCAGTCGTGGTGCTTGTTTTTGTGATGACGATTCGCTACATCTTTGGGCATCCGCACAGCGATCCAGGCTTTTTTACACGGCCGTTCTACGATCCGCAGACATTCACATTCGATGGGCTGTTTGGATGCACGTCGCTGGCGGTGCTGACCTATATCGGATTTGACGGAATCTCGACGCTTTCCGAGGAGGTGGAAAATCCGCGGCGGAATATCATGCTGGCCACGGTTTTAACCTGCCTGGCGGTGGGCATTTTATCGGCGGCGGAAGTTTACGTGGCGCAACTTGTTTGGCCGGCATCGCAGCCATTTCCGAATCAGGATACCGCCTATGTATATGCAGCGGCGAGGGCTTGGGCGCCGCTCTTTTCGATTGTGGGAGCGACGTTGCTTGTTGCGAACTTTGGATCCGGAATGGGAGCGCAGATTGGCGCGGCGCGATTGCTCTATGGGATGGGAAGGAGCAACGCGCTGCCGAAGTCGTTCTTCGGCAAGGTGAGCGCGAGGCACGGCGTTCCCCAAAACAATGTGCTGTTTATCGGCGCGATCGTGCTCGTAGGCGCGTACTTTCTGACGTTTGAGCAAGGAATCGGGCTGCTGAATTACGGCGCGCTGCTGGCATTCATGGGAGTGAATGCGTCGTCCTTTACGCACTATTTCGTGAGGAAGCGCGTGAGAACCGTTTGGAATTTTAGCGTGCCGTTTGTCGGATTTTTCGTCTGTCTCGGGCTGTGGTGGAACCTGAGCGTAAAGGCGAAGATATTGGGAACCGCGTGGATGGCGGCGGGCATCGCGTATGGAGCATGGAAGACAAGAGGATTCCGAGAACCGCTGTCGTTCGATATTCCCGCCGAGTAAGCCGCTCAGGTCGGGGAAACTTCGTGTAAACCGGGAGACTCTGGCAGAATGATGGAACCTGGAGGAATGCCGGTGAAGCGCGCGAGCGGCAAGATTCAGACCGTGACCATGCGAGACGTCGCCGAGGACAGCGGCTTTTCTCCCGCGACGGTTTCGATTGTATTGAACAATGCGCCGCTGGCGCGCTATATCGCTCCCGCAACGAAGAAGCGAATTGAAGCAGCGGCCAAAAAGCTCGGCTACCGCCCCAATGCGATGGCGCGTTTTCTGCGGAGCAAGCGCAGCCACACCGTGGGGCTGATGTTTTTTGACATCACCGATCCTTTTTGCACGCCGATCCTGCGCGGTATTGAAAACGCGCTATACCAATCGTCGTACATTCCGATCTTTGCCGACGCGCACAATCAACGGAACCGATTCGAGCGCTATCTGGAAATGCTGCTGGAGCACCACGTGGAAGGGCTGATCGTGGTGGCCAACTGGCTGGTGGTGGACATCCACCTGCTCGCCGATGTGAGCAAGCTCAATATTCCGGCGGCTACGATCGGCTGGGAGCTACCGGGCGACACGGTAAGCTCCGTGATGGTAGACAACGAAATTGGCGGACGGATGGCACTCGAACATCTGCACCAGCTTGGCCATCGCAAGATCGCGTTCATCCGCGGGCCGAAGATGATTATCGACAGCGCGCCGCGTTGGCGCGGGGTACAAAAGTTCGCACACACCGTGGGGATCGAAATCGATCCGGCACTGGTGCTGCAACTGCCGGATTCGTTCGACCCGAATTCAGGGTTCGAGGGCGGCCACCACCTAACCGAGGAATTGCTACAGAAGAAGAAGAAGTTTACGGCGCTGATGGCGTTCGACGACTTGACGGCGCTGGGAGCGATTCGCGCACTGACGAAAGCCGGAGTCAAAGTGCCGGAGCATTGCTCCGTGACGGGCTTTGACGACGTGGCACTCTCGGCGCTGAGCGCGCCTTCCTTGACGACGGTGCGGCAACCGCTCGAAGCAATGGGAACGCACGCCGTCGAAGTGGTGATGGAAGGAATCAAAGCCGGGCTTGAGAAGCGCGAATGGAATACCGTACAGCAGAAAATGAATCCGGAACTGGTGATTCGGGATTCGACGCGCGCCATTTCTCTGGGCATTTCCAATGATTGACGCTCCTGCGAAGGACATGACGCGGTGGAGCGTCTGGGTGGGCACAAAATTGGGCACAGCGAGCAAAAGCCCGCTCAGAGGGCAAAGGCAAAAAGCCAGCGAAGACAGTTGTAGAGAAGAAGAAGATTGGTGGACGTGACCGGGCTCGAACCCCTGACCCCTGCTTGCAAAGCGCGCTAGTCGCTTCCAACAACCGCGCTGGCTAACCTTGAGTGCCAGCGTTTCCAACAAATTGAGCGCCCACAGAGTCGACAATCTTCGGGCCGAAACCTGGCCGGGTCTTAATGCCCATGACGGCATTAGCGCGCATTGCCAGATAGATGACCACCAGATCGGGATAGGTGCTCAGGTCCACCGTGCGCCGGTTCACGTTCATCATGCTGACTTCTCCTTCCAGAACTTCGGCTAGATAGGATTTTGGTCTAGAACCACGCTCTGGTTGTCACAACGCAACAATAGCATTCCGATCGGACTATGAAGACCTAGGCGATTTGGCCATGTCCGCCGAACCATTCACGGCGGTGGGCAGAACAAATGTTGACGAGCCTACTTCGAAAATCTTCCGAAGCTGTACCGACCGGTAGGCAAAAATCTTCTGAATATCCCTCTCCACGAATAGCATATTGATGAGCGCACCTCCGCGCGGGACGTACTTCACATGGTCCTCACATAGGGTTCCACCGGAATCCTCGATAAACCGGTGTTCGTGAATCCATATGCGATATGGGCCGCGCACCTGCTGATCAACAAAGCGGTGCGGCGAATCCCACACCGTTATCCTGCTCCGCCAAGGAATCGGAACACCTCGGATTCTCAGTCGATATTCAATTTCCACACCTTCGTACATTTGAATCGGTAGCGTCGAAACTACTCGAAACTGCAGCCAAGGCGGGGTGATTCCTTCGAGATTTAACGCGTTGGAGAAGAACTCAAAAACCTCGCTTCTTTGGCGGGGCAGCCACAGTCTGGACTGAAAGCGAAAAATTCTCATCGAAACCCTTTTGTTCTTAGTAAAGTCTGCTATCCAAGCACGACGATCTGACACACTCCACTTCGGCAGCAGGCGCGTACTTTTCCTCTGGATCAGGTCACGTACCTGCCGGAGAGTTGCCTTCCTTTGACGAAGTTTTTAACGGGTAAGCAACTGTCCGGCAAGGGCTGAAATGGATATTTTGAAGAATTGCGCCGTCAAATCGGCAACGGTCAAAGCCAAGGTACTTGATGATGACCACCTTCAGCTTGGGAAACTCCGTCACTGAGCCTCTCCCGTGGCTGTGACGATGCCGCGCAGCATGCCTTGGAACAGTACCTGATGGAGTGGGTACAAAAGGTACCAGTAAAGCCGGCCCAGCAAACCCAAGGGATCAAAGATGGCAGTCTGGCGTAATAGTGTTCCCGAAGCGTCCGGTTCCAGATTCGAATTGCAGCCAAGCCCTTCCAGGAAGACGCATTTCTGCCGACAGGCGAAGCAAGCGGCCAGGCTCAACAGCTTCCACACGCCAGCAATCAATAGTGTCTCCTGGAAGCACACGCTCAGGATCACGGCGCCCTCGCCGCATGCCGACGCCTCCGACCGCGAGGTCAATCAGCCCGCGGAGATTCCACAGCCAGTTTGCATAATACCAGCCGGTCGACCCGCCCAGCCGTTCGACCGGCCGAAAGCCGCGTCGGGCGGACATGGCACGCGCATCGTCCGGGAATCAACAAAACGGCGTCCAAACTGGACACCGCCCCATTTCCTTTCGGGACCGATCGAAGAAAAGGCATCCGACCAGCGCGTCTCGGCAAACTCCCGATCTTCATTGGCTAGCGCTCGTTCGAGCGAATCGCGAAATCCACGTGGACGTACTGGGAAGGCCTCTAAGGCGGAATCGTCTCGCACCACAGTTTCGTTTCGCAGCCCATCGACCAGCTCTCTTCCGATGCGCGCGAACACGGGTGTCACGAGCCCAAGCCAGAGGCTTGAAAGGCGAGGGGAAAGCACCGGAACCGGGATCATCAACCGTTTCAAGCCTCGTTGCCGGCCATATTCCCGCAAGAGATCCTGATAACTCACTTGGTCGGAGCCGCCAATTTCGAAAACTCGGCTCTCGCTGATTTCCAGTTTAATTGCCTGCAAAAGATAGGCAATTACATCCTCAATAGCGATCGGCTGCGTTGGCGTTTTCAGCCAAAGGGGCGTAATCATAACCGGCAACCGCTCGACAAGCGCGCGGATCATTTCAAAAGAAAAACTTCCGGACCCGAGGATGATCGAGGCACGAAATTCAATCGTTGGGGTTCCCGACTCCCGCAAAATGCGCCCGACCTCCTGTCTGCTGTGAAGATGAGCGGATAGCCCCTCGCCTTGGCCGAGGCCGCCCAAATAAATGATCTTCTTCGCGCCGGCCCGATGAGCCGCTGATCCAAAAGCAGTCGCCGCTCGCCGGTCTTCCTCCTCAAAACCCACCTTAGAAGACATCGAGTGCACGAGATATAAGGCCGTGTGAACTCCCTCCATTGCCGCCCACAAAGATTCACGGTTTAGAACGTCACCTTCGACCACGGTCGTAGTGGGTGCTGCTCGGCGAAGCAGTCCTTCGGGATGGCGAGCGAGGCAGCGCACTCTGTGCCCAGCTTGTTCGAGGGCACGGAGCAAGCGCCCGCCCACGTAGCCTGTAGCCCCCGTCAACAGGATGAGGTCATTGGCCATCTCTACGGATCCGGATCTTTCCCGATCACTTTGAGACCGATTCATCGCCTCGCTTTCCTTCGCGTCCTTCGATCCATCTCTATCTTTCGGTTTTGTTGATTCGGTGCGTACTTGCGGAAATATTCTTCCACATGGAGCTTTCTCACCGTATTGATTGTGCTCATATAACGCACGGTCCCGAAGACGGGCCGCTCCGGCCCCCAGGGGCGGTCGTAGCGCCCGAGACACCAAAAGATACCGCTATAAGAATTGGGGTCACGTCCGTCGAGTGCGTACTTGTTGTTCAGCTCCACCATAACTTCGAGGGCCTTGGCTGGCGACCGGGTCCACTCCAGGATCTTTTTTCCCCAAAGCATGCGGAGATAGTTGTGGATTCGTCCTTCCTGGACCAACTGTGTCTGGGCTGCATTCCACAGCGGATCATGTGTACGGGCGTTCTCAAACTCTTCAAGTCCATATCGGTAGAGTCGTGGATCGTCCGCATGCTCACTCAGCGTCTTCTGGGTCCAAGTCGGCAAAGATTCGAACTGATCGTAATCCTTGCGGAGAAGACAAAAGTTAAATCCTAGTTCTCGCCAGGTGATAAGTTGATCCAAGAAGGCCTCAGCGACTTGACTGATACCCCACCAGCCCGTGCGGCTGCCTGTGGCACGCAATGCCAGATTATCCGGAGACCATCCTTCAAGTTTTGTTATTTCGGCGAAAATCTGGTGGGAAGAGATGTGCCCGAAGTGAAGATAAGGTGAGAGTCCGCTGGTGGCGCTTTGTTCGGGCTCATTACGCTCTTCGAGATATCCGTGCAATTTGTTTCGCAAGAACTCTTTCAGATGGGCCTGGGCCGTGGTGGTGCCGCCGCGCACCGCAACTGGAGGAATTTTGTGGTTGATCGGCATCTTCGCTAAGAAACTGCGGTCGCCATTGAGCAGCTTCGCGGATACCCTTGGCCATCGGCCCGTGATCCCACGGGGGAGTCCCTTGGTGGCGGGGAACGTCGCGTTTGCCATTGCGTTGGAATTCAGGGAATTCCAGCAGATGAAGAGGAAGATTCTTTTGCAAGAAGCGGCGAAACGCGTAGGCTGTAGAAAAAGCATGGTCCGAGGCCCGCAAGGGGAGCAGGCCATTCGAGTCGACAGCCTCCATTCGCACTGGGACTTGCTGCGCCGCAGCGGCAACCATACGCGGGAGGAAGAAGCAGGGGAAATCGTCGGTTACTACTACGCAGGCGTGCGCAGCCATTGCGTGAAGCAATCCCTTCCCTGCGTTCGGTTCGAATTCCACAAACGGATAGTAAAAAACTCCCGTGCCCTCAAACTGGCAGGCATTCTCGGCCATTCCGTCGAGGACAAAGCTGTGCATGCGATCGCTTGCCCAAGGGTAGTCAGACCGCAGTGGCTCCAGAACGACCAAGGGCTTGCGCAACTTTTCGGCCCACTCCACGGCTCGATCCAAAGCGAAATTCCAGGTAGCCCTGCGGAATGCGATCATCCAATAAAGAACGAACTCGCCAGCCGGGCGCACTGGTGCGGAGTTGCAGGACCGGATGCGGATGTCGGGAACTGAAGTCAGGCTCATCATCCTCGAGGCATCGTTGTTTGGGTCAGGGGTTCAGTCGCCATATCGCGAAATTCAACGCTCCCGCGTAGCTGACCCACATCAAGTACGGAACCATCAGCCAGCCGGCGAGCGGAGCAGTTCTTCTGAAGGCAATCGCAGTGAGAAGAATGGCGCACCACAAAATGGCAATTTCAAGGAAGGCCCATCCGGGCGAGCGGAAACGGAAGAACACTGCCGACCATGCGACGTTGAGAAGCAATTGCAACAGGAAAAGCCGCATGGGAACTGAAGTTAAGCTGCTTCGCCGCCAGACCAGCCAAGCCGCGACCGCCATTGCCACGTACAAAGCTGTCCAAACAGGAGCGAACAACCAGTTCGGTGGCGTCCAGTGGGGTTTAGACAATTCTTCGTACCAGGCCTTCAGCGCAGGCCGCGTTAGTAAGGAACCAAGCCAGCCAGCTCCGAGACATACGGTGATACAAACGGTAAGTCGCATAGGTCTTTCTTCAGAGTCAAAGGACTCACGCCTTAAGTGTGCTCCACTTCACGCGCGAGCGTACTCGCAAACGATCTCCTGAAACAGTGCCTTTACCCGAGGATGTTCGCCAATCGGAGGCAGCAGCTCGATCTGCAATTGCGGAAAGCGCGTCCTCGCATCAGCAACTTGTGCGGGGATGTCTTCGGCAAGATGAGCACCTGCGGCAAGGAACAAAGGAAGAACCAGGAGCTCCCTCTTGCCATCCTTTATCGCCTCCTCTGCCACATCCGAAAGCGCGGGAGGAGTGAATTCCATATAAGCCAAGCGCACAGTATCAGCGCCGAGCCGCTCCTTTAGAGCAGTCGTTAATTCTTTGAAGGGAAGCTGCCAGCGGGTGTCCTTACTTCCGTGGGCCAACAGTACAAATCGCCTTTCCAGCAATTTGTCCTCCTTCCTAGCTATGCGCAGTAATGAGATTTTTATCTCACCGCGCTTGCCAGGACCTGATTAAACTCCTCGACCAAGGAATGCTTCTCCTGGAATAGGCCGCGCAAAGCCACGGTGGTCATTTGCGCCTCGTGGCATTTCACACCACGGACGGCAACGCAGTCGTGACTGCCAGTTGCGCGCACCGCGCAACCTAAAGGCTGAACGATCGACATGAACGTGTCCGCTATCTCTGAAACAAGATCCTCTTGAACGATCGGACGGGACGCCATCGCCTGAATCAGGCGGGGAATCTTGGACAGGCCCACGATTTCGCCGTCTGGCACATAGCCAAAGTGCATCTTCCCTCTGTAGATGAGCAAATGGTGCGGACACAGGGAGTAGAAATTGATGTCTGAAACAACAATGAGTTCACGGTGTTTTGAATGGAAAGTTTTAAGAATAGCGGCTGGATCCATCCCAAGACCGCGCGTGAGTTCATGGTAAAGCCGTGCCACACGGGCTGGCGTTCCCCTAAAGTGTTGATCGGTCAGATCCATACCCAGCTCGGCCATCAATTCACCGACAATCATTTGCAAGCGATCCGTTTTTGCTCTCGTCTTCGATATCAGATGCCGCGCTTCGGTTGGGCTGAATTTCAGATTGCAATGTCGTACTCATCGCTCACCTCGGTCCCTTTTCACGATTCATCCTTGAGAAAACGGGGGCCTATTCGATGACACCGAACGGCCCCCCTTTTTGGTGTCACCTTAGGCTTTACTTTGGCAGAACGACGGAATCGATGACGTGGATGACCCCATTGCTGCAGAGGATGTCGGTCTTGGTCACATTGGCGTTGTCAACCATCACGTTTCCGCCATTGACGCTGAACATCAGAGACTGGCCGTTGACGGTCTTCGCTGTATTCATCTTGGCGACTTGCGCCGCCAAATTTCTCCAGGAACGACGTGGTAGGTCAGGATCGCGACGAGCTTTTCCTTGTTCTCCGGCTTCAGGAGATCTTCCACCGTGCCTGCAGGCAACTTTGCAAATGCTTCATCTGTGGGAGCAAAGACCGTGAAAGGACCCTTGCTCTTCAGAGTATCCACAAGACCGGCGGCCTGAAGTGCCGCTGCCAGAGTCTTGAATGAACCTGCGGCGACTGCGGTGTCGACGATGTCCTTACTCGGGGTCGCCTTGGGACGCGCGAGTGCCCCGAGGGACAACGACAACACCATCGCAACCGCCACTGCAAGAAAACCAACTCTTAGACTTTGATTGGAACCTCTTCTCATTTTTCTTCTCCTCAGATTTCAGTTGATTTTTGATTCTGATTCTTGACGCGTGTTTCGTAGTGATTCAGAACTTCCGATTCTGCTATCGCGAGTGCTGAAGGGACGGCTGGCCATGCCAACGGCGCTGAATAGCCTTAAAGCTCACGCCCTGGTAGATGCCGGCCACGCCCACCAACCCGTAAACGATGGCGCTGAGCGCGGAGACCTCCCCGAACTTCATTCCGAAGATGGCCGCCACCAAGTCGAAGCGAGCGACGGCCACCAATCCCCAGTTGAGAGCTCCGACCACAACCAGGACGGCCGCGAGAACGTCTAGTTTCTTCATGATGCTTTCCTCCAATCTTTCAAGTGAATCTAGCGAACTACATCTTTAACTATAGAGAAAACTAATTTGACATCAATGAAAAACAGCGGCAAACTGAAAGTCGAGTGATTCGCACTCAAATGTTTGTGAGTTTTTTGCTTCCCAGTTAAATCAGGAGGATAACGGGTGCTTTCAGAGACGCTGACCAAAGGATTGGGTCGCTACGCTATCGGTGAAAAGCTGCGCGCATTGCGGCTGAGAAAGAAGATTGGACTGGTTGAGCTGGGCCGCCACACGGGCCTATCTGCGGCCATGTTGTCTAAGGTCGAGCGGGGGAAGCTTTTTCCCACCCTTCCAACGCTCTTGCGCATTGCGCTGGTTTTCAGCGTTGGACTGGAATATTTTTTCTCCGACGACCAAAAGCGACGGGTCCTCTCCATTGTGCGCCGGGCCGAGCGAAAGCGCTTTCCCGAACGTCCCGATGCGCGTGACATTTCGTACTACTTCGAATCGCTCGACTTCGCGGCCGTGGAGCCGAGATTGAATGCTTACTACGCCGAATTTCAGCCGCTTCCGCACGGAAAGGCCCGTCCGCACCATCATTTCGGCGTCGAGTTCTTGACCGTATTGCGCGGCAAACTTGAGATGCACATCGGAACGGAAGATCACATTCTCGAATCGGGAGACTCGATCTATTTCGATTCCTCTGTTCCACACTCCTACAGAAGGCTCAGTCAGAAACCCTGCAGTGCTATCGTCGTCACGGCCGCCTAAACAGAGCCGACAGTCGAATACGCAACGGCGTCAACTCGTCTTTGTAATCTTCTGCGTAGGTTGGAATTCTTGTACTTGCTAGTAAACGGAGCGCACGTGCCTTTTAAGCAGCGTCGTCCCTTTTTTGCGTTTCTGATTGTCAAAACGCGTTCCTAGATTTCAGTGGCTTACGAGCTCCCGTGATTGTGCACAGTGCTTCGCTTCGGTCCTTTCCTGCACAGTTCATGCACATGCGGGGATGCGCACCGAAAGAGAATTCACCAAGTCTCTCATTGTAAGGTTTGGTGGACGTGACAGGGCTCGAACCTGCGACCCCCTGCTTGCAAAGCGAAAAAGAAAAATCTATCTGATTGGTTTGCTTGGCTTTGTTCTGTGTCGTAGTATCCGGTTTTAGACCTGATTTGGCACCTATCGGACCCAACTTGGACCCACCTAGTATGCGCGGTGTATCGTAACGTCCTAGGCACTTAGACATCGTCGATTTTCCGGATTTTCTGCGCGAGCAGGCTGACACCCTGCTGACTCCCCGCCACTATCGCTCACCGCCGTAAAGCTCCTCTCGTGCTCCTGTCGCCGCGCCCGGAGACGTGACCTTGAGTGATATCTGATACCGGCCGCCCTCTTGCCGTTCATCCCCTCAATCCCACGCTATGCTAGAAAGGAAATAAGATACCCTTGTCCTTTAGCTTTTCGAACCGGGTGGCGGAGAACCGGAACAGTTGGGCCGGTTTGCGACCTGTGCGCTGCCATTCCCGCAATGGTTTGAGTATTCGCAATAGGGCGATCTTCCGGCGGAAGTTCCTCTTGTCCAGTTGTCGGCCCAGGATCGCCTCATAGACCGCTTGAAGTTCGCCCAGCGTGAACCTCTCCGGGAGAAGCTGAAAGCCCACGGTCGTGTATTCCAACTTGTTGCGCAGCCGCTCCAGCGCGTAGTCGAGAATCGACTGGTGATCGAAGGCAAGAGATGGGAGGTCGTTGGCTGGGAACCAACTCGCTTCCGCAGCATCTGCCCCAGCTACCAACGATAGCTTGTCGGAAGCGATCAGCGCGTAATAGCTAACCGTAATCACGCGCCCTCGCGGATCGCGCTTGGGGTCGCCGAACGTATAAAGCTGTTCGAGAAACACGTTGCGCACGCCGGTCTCTTCATAGAGCTCTCGCAACGCCGCATCCTCGATGGATTCGCCGTCTCGAATGAAACCGCCTGGGATCGCGTATTGGCCTTCGAATGGAGGCACGCCGCGTTTCATCAATAGCACTTCAAGGCCGCCATTTCTGACGGTGAAGATTACGATATCTACGGTCACGCGCAAGTCTGCCAAAGGTCACCCCACAACGAGTTGAGCTGTCGATTCCGCGGCCCGGACGACAACGCTCGTGCCCGAATTAAACTGCAGGAAGTCAGCTTCGATGCCGTCGCTGAAAATAACACCGCCCGATGGCATCAACGACTCAAGCACCACCGTCTGTTGCGGCTCAACGATTCCAGCGACTATGCTGGCTTGCGAATGACGGCTGATGAAGGGCTCGCGAACAATGAACAGCAGGCGTCGGTCCTCCCAGTCCAGACGAATTGGGTTCAGGCGGTGGCCGCCGACCAGGGTTGCGACACCCGAGGCCATATTAAAGACCGACGATACCCAACCCGTGCTGCCTGCTCCGGTTGACACCAATACACCGCTGGAAGACTGAGGCTCTTCGGCCTTGCCCCATTTAATTCGATATCGCGCTGAAATATGAGACTGTGCGCCGAGAAACAGATCGTTAAAAGCCAGTAGTCGCTGACCGTCGCTCAAGCAGGCTTCTGCGAGAGTGACCCTTCGAATTCGAGTTTTGCGCTCAATCAATTTCTCGGTCGCCTGCCTGACTTGGTTCGGAAAAAAGGGAAGAAGAATTCCGTCGAATCGCACAGGGTCCGGGTTGACGGCTATAATCGGCTGACTCCCGACGTACTTCGCTGCATTCGCGACCAGTCCATCCTGACCCAGCGTTATCACAATATCCTGGGGCAGGAACACGAACGTTGGCACCAGCCCTCTGTCAATTTCCTGTACTTTCAAGCCCAGTTCTACTTCGCGTCGAACAGTCTCGGCGGAACGGCGGTATGCTTCGTCTTCGAGCACGTATTCATCGAAATTTCCGCCTGCATGCTCAATGTAGAATTTCGCTTGGCCTAAAGTATTGAAGCGCTCTATCAGCTCGGCGAGGCGCGTCTTTCGCGTAACGAGCACAATCTTCTCGAACCCGCCTCGCCGGTCACTTGCATGGCTCGATTGCTGCATGCTCACTTCCCCTTCGGCTGCGCGGGAACCGCTGCGGTTGTGGTAGCTGCTCCAATCAGGCTTCGTAGCAGGTCGGGAGAGATATTCAATTCTCCGATCTTTTGTGCGTTCGATGCCATTTCCTGGAAGGCCAGGGCAATCATCGTTTTTGCTTCGGGGCCGCGTGGAGACAGCGTCATGAGAATTCTCCAATCGACGTCCCGAACAGGTTTCAGTGTTGCTTCTAAGGCATAAGCACGGCTGTCCGCCTCTTTGCGGTCGTTTTCGACGCGCTTTTCCATTAGAGAGGCCCTCTGTTGTTCGAGCGCTATGTCCGCGGCCATTTGGGTCTCTCGGATCTGCCTCTGCTTCTCCTCAACAGCGATCTCGGTATTCAGCTCACTCTCCTTAATTCTGCGTTCCTGCTCGACCGCGTTGTTTCGACGGGCATAGATCGCCTCGTCCGACCGTCGCTGCAGTGCTTCCCTCGCTTCAGCCTCTAGAGCCTTTGCCATATCCGGTGTAGGGCGAATGGAGAGCAACGACAGGTTGAGTATTTCTACACCGAGCTGGGTGACGGCCTCGGACGATTTCAATCCCGCGAGAACGGCTTCGCTCAATGGACCACTGCTTGTCAGAGCCTCACGAAGTGCAAGTTTCTGCGTTTCCGCCCGCATCAGCGTCTGCGCCGTGTGAACCAACCGTTCGGGTAGTTTGCGGTAATCTTCGGACCGGAATGTGCCTTGCGGCCCAATGCTGAAATCAAGTAGCGATGCAAGCTTTTTAGGGTCTGAAACACGATACGTTAATTGTCCCTGTATTGTAATTGACTGAAAATCTGCTGTGCTTTCCTGGAACGCGAATGGGACATCGGAGCTGGCTAACGGCACCGTCACGATCGTCGACGTTGGCGCGTAGTAGAAGAATGAGAGCCCCAGGCCTTCACGGCGGATACGCCCGTTCTGAAACTGCATCACGTAACTGGTCGGCGCTGCTTTCATGAATCGGATGGTGGCCATCGGACGCCTCCTATAGTGTCTTACGGATACAAATATAGTGTAACAGAGACACTATGTCAAGAGTTTTCTTAATTTTGTTGCCTGGAGCTGGAGCGCGCCTTCGGTCTTGGCTAAGTATCTGGAAAATCACCCCGTTCAGTGAGGATGACCGGCTGAACTGGCCGCAGGGGAACATCGAGGCGGTACCGGGCGTAGCGGCGCTCGCCTTCGCGAACCAAAGCGCCTTTCTCGACCAAGTCTGCCAGGTCGCGCGTCGTGGTTGCTGGCGAGGCTCCCGTTATCGTGCTGTATTTTCCCGCCGAAAGACCGCCTTTGAAACCCTCAGGGCCCTCCCGGAAGATGCGCAATAATGCCTTTTCCTGTCGCGCGTTGAGTTGGCCTTTCAGCCGGTCCAGCAGTTTCGTTTTGTCGATCAGGAATTCCACCAGCGCGATAGTTCGGCGCTGCGCTTCGATGGCAACGCCGGCAAACCACATCAGCCAGCTCGTGATCTCATTTTCCTTGTTCGCCGCTTCGAGTGCCTCGTAATAGCTCTTGCGCCGCGCAAGAATCGTTGCCGCCAGCGCCGTAAGAGTCGGCTGGCCAAGGCTCTGGGCGAGTGCTTTTTCCGCGATGGCGCGTCCGATGCGCCCATTGCCATCCTCAAACGGATGGATGCTCTCAAAGTACAGGTGAGCGATTCCGGCCCGCGATAGCGCCGGCAAAGCCTTTTCGCCACCCGGATCAGTTTGAACAAACCAGGCGATGAATCGTTTCATTTCCGATGGCACGCGCGACGACGGCGGCGCTTCGAAATGAACCTTTGGTTCGTGAACGGAGCCAGAAACCACTTGCATTGGCTCCGCGCCCGTTCGGTAGCGTCCGACATCCCTCAGATTGCGGCTGCCGCTCATGACCATGCGATGCCAGCGAAACAGCGTCTCTTCGGAGAGCGGCTCAGCAAAAGACCGATATAGGTCAATCATCATCTCCGCAATCCCGCGCTCCGCAGGCCGGACCCGCCGTTCACCTGTGGCAATGCCTAGCTGTTTGCGGAGTGAGGACTGCACGCTCGCGCGATCCAGTATTTCGCCTTCGATTTCGGAAGTCGTCACCGCTTCCGTGCTCATCGCCTCGATGGTGAGCTGGTCGCGTTCGTCCTTCCCCAGGTGTCGAACGGTGCCGACGAACATACCGCCGCCAACCAGAAACTGCTTCTCGGCAGCCTCCAGCCGCGCGCGATCCCAACGGAAGTTGGGCCAATCCGCTTTTTGCCAGTTCCAAGTCATGAGCGATAGAGCATATTTCTATCGCTCATATTATGCCATATTCTGAGCGATAGCGTTATGCCGCATCAATCACAGCCCTGAGGCACGATAACCGCCTGCCTTGCGAAACTCGCAAGATTGCAAAATGCGATATCGTTGCTGCGGATTGTGCGACGCGCAGGAGGACAGGCCCGATGAGCGACATCGACGCTCCAGATGAAAAGAAACCTTGGATGAGCAGCAATTGGGGACTGTTCCGACATTGCCCCGACAGATATCCGATAGACGTGTTTTCATACACGAGAGAGGCCACGCATTGCTTTCACGAAAGACGATTTCTGGCCTGTATCGCAATGGCATCCACCGCTGTGGAGATCATCTTAAACCGCGACCGACGTCTCAGAACGCTCCCCAATTTCAAGAGCTCAGACGGATGGGCATACCTAAACAATCGGACGTTGCGGCTTGCGCGCGATCGCGGTCTGCCATCAAATGCTTTGCTCTCATCGGGCGAAGACCTCGATGTACAAAAACCAATTGCCTTCGTCGAGATTCGAAACAAAATTGCCCACGGGGATGTTGCGCACCTGGTAAGCGATCTTAGTGACTATGACCCCGCTGCAGAACGGATTGCGGATGAGCAAGCGTTAAAGATGCGGCGTTTCGTTAGCGACTGGTTCAATACGGCTCCCGACGTTCAGGAAGGGCATATCTGCAATAATCGTTGGCCCGACACGGTCTGACTTAGGTTCTGAGGTAAATATGACTGCGGCATTTGAGAGATACATCGGGATTGACTACTCCGGGGCTGAGACGTGCGAGTCCAGCCTGAAGGGCCTCCGCGTGTACATGGCAGATCGCGCGAACGAGCCGCACGAAGTCGCGCCGCCTCCCAGCCCTCGCTGGTACTCGAGTCGCAAGCAGATTGCTCATTGGCTCGTCGAACGCCTATCCGAGCCCATCGCCACGTTGGTGGGCATTGACCACGGGTTTTCCTTCCCGTTGAAATATTTCGAGAAGTACGACATTCCCCACGATTGGCCGGCTTTCTTGGACGATTTTCAAAAGCACTGGCCGACAGACGAGCCGAACACTTACGTCGATTTCGTTCGTGAAGGCGAGTGCGGAAACGGTGCCGCCCGTTGCGGTAACTCTCGCTGGAGGCGAGTTACGGAAACGCGCGCGGGCGCGAAATCCGTATTTCACTTCGACGTGCCCGGCTCCGTCGCCAAATCCACACACGCAGGGATTCCGTGGCTGCGCTTTCTCCGCACGCACGTGGGAACTCGCGTGCATTTCTGGCCGTTCGATGGCTGGACAGTGCCGCCAGGCAAATCAGCAGTCGTCGAAGTTTATCCCGCGCTATGGAGCCACAGCTTCGCGCGCGATGGTCGAGACTCTCACCAACAGGACGCCTATGCCACAGCTGAATGGTTGCGCCGCAGCGACCAAGACGGCAGCCTTGCACGGTTTCTAAGCCCAAGCCTGACCGAGCAAGAACGCAAAGCCGCCGCAATTGAAGGCTGGATTCTAGGAATCGCCTGAATAATCCCCAATATCGTTCCACACGACGGTTGGCTCTCGCGGTGCTTACCAACGTCTCGGGTCAATACGATTATTCCTCGACGAAATAATCGGAGTCGATTTTCTTCAGTTCGTAAGCGGTTGCGGTGCTCACACCAACGTTGAAATCAATCATCAAGGCCGTAAGTTGGCGACCATCGATCAAGACAACCTTTGGATCGATCTTCGCAACATAGTCGATCGCATCAGCCGAAAACGTCCCTGTGGTAATGAAAACGCCTTTCCGTGCTCGCTTTCCGTGTAGCGCACCGACGAACTTTTGAATTTCCGGTCTCCCGACAGTCCCATCCCATCTTTTAGCCTGCAAGTAGATTGTATCGAGCCCCAGCCTGTCCTCGTTGATGATACCGTCGATACCCTCGTCTCCACTCATGCCGACTGCTTCACCTGCCTCCTTGCGGGACCCGCCATAGCCCATTTTCAAGAGGAGCTCGACAACCAGCCCTTCGAAGAATTTCGAGGAACATTGCTTTACCCGACCTAGCAGGTCGGAAATCATATCCTCCCTAAGCTTTTGATATGCAAGTTCCAGCATCTCTTCGGGAGTCTGACCGGTTTCCTCAGCTGCGGGAGAAGCCTCCTCATGGTCCCGCCTTGAAGTTCGGAATTCGAGGAACTCTGGATAGTTCTCCAAATCCTTGATGCCGATTCGAGTTGAATGGCTTTCCAATATCGAGCGGCCGCGATCGGAAATTCGGAAGCAGCCGCGCCGAGGGGCATGAAGCAGGGCGGCTTGCTGTAGGTATGTTTTGGCCCACGCGACCCGATTGTCGAAAACCGCCTGACGCCCACTTGGAAGAAGCGTCTTTTTTTCTTCGTCGGTTAGTTCAAACTCGCTGGCCAGAGCCTCACGGGCCTCCCGAACGGAATGCTCTCGACCGTCGGACGCCATCTTGAGCAGGGGAAGCATGATAGTTTGAAAGTCAGGGATCGCCATATTTGTCCTCTATCGCTGGCAGTTGGAGTTCGGACCGTTCATGATATATCCGCCGTAGCCATCGCTAGATCGCACTGGCCGCGAGCCTTCATTGAAAACGAGGCCGTCGACTGAGCGTATGTTGTAGCCCCGTTCACGGCCAAAATCGCTAAACACATTGTATTCCACTGTGACGACGGGTCTGTTCGAGTCAGACAATTTGCCCTTGAGCTCGGGAGAAAATATCGCATCGTAGCAGTAACCTCCGCCAACGCTTCGGTAGACAACGACAGGCGTCTGACCCCTTTCATCTCTTTCAACGCTCCCCCATGGGGCCGATCCGTTCGTTGACCAACTCATCGAGTAGGTGTGGATCGCCACTTTGTTTGTGAATGCTCGATCCACAAGGAATGCCGCCAAAACCAGACTGAGGGAGATCAGGAGCGGAACGAGCCTTCGAGCTTCCGGTTTTCGAAAAGTCGCCGCGATCAAAGCCAACGCAGCGAGAACACAGAGGATAAGAACACGATACAGGACATCCGCGCGCCAAAAGTTCGGCAGAGCTTGCAACAACATGATGGCGATTCCCAGCACTGGGAAGACGCTCAACCCCGCCGCCAGCGACGGTCGAATCGTCCAGGTGATTCCGAAACCAGTCCAAAGGACAGCGCAGGGAAAGTACCAGAAGCTCGGTGTTCCCAACAAAAGCAGCAGGATAGCGAGCGCCCCTGATAGGCAGAAGAAGAGACCGATGACCACTCCAGTCCATCTGAAACGGAAGTAGCCTTCGCGGGCCATACGGATCAGATTATGTCGGAAATCAATACGAAAGGGATAGCTGAACGTGGCCCCAATCGGCCTAGGAAATCCAAGTTCCGGCGCGCCCAACGACGTGCCAAACACCGCCTTCCTTCGCAAGGTATAGGTACGTTCCTTCCCCGCACAGGCCGCAGTAGGTCAACTGCGCGTAAACAATCGCGTGCTTTCTGCCAAGATCAAACCCGACGCGTGAAAGGGTAATAACGCCCCAACTGTTTCGAAGCAGAGCCTTGAGTTCGTTTGAATTCGGAGAATTTGCTTTGTCGGGACCGAAAACGTTCTCTAGTTCGTCCTGGCGGACCATTTTGAATGGGTTAGGAAGATCGAATCTCGGCGCGATATGAAACCGAAAAAGGTTCTTGGCGGCGTAGTCCGCTCTCATGGTGAGAGGCAAGCCCAGTTTCTTCGAATGGAAAGTGGAAATACCGAAATGGCCTTCAGGCTCCGTGCGGTCAAGGATTACAGAGTAAGAGACACCGTCTCCGCTGAACGCCTCCCGAATGGCTGCGTTGTAGACGGCATATTCCTCAGCCCTCCAGTGCAGAATCCACACACCAACGCAGGCAATCACTAGTAGCGAGCCCAAGGCCACGGTCCATTGAATTCGCGCTCGACGATTCATCTGTCAAAGATGACACCACGGCGTCTCAGATTGTTCCCAGATGCGCCGTCTCTAAGCTCGGAACTTCTCGCGCCATTCCTCCCACCTCTGTTTGAGAGTTGGAAGGATGAGTTCCAGATTGCGGCGCACGTTTTCGCGGCTATTCATCGGATTAGGAAACGAAACAGCCCAAACACCCCAGCGGCCCGGCTCGAGTGGGCTGATCTCTGTCATAGACACCTTGCCTGTGACCTCCCATACCAGGACCGCGCGACTATCGTCCGGCGCGACGACAAATGCGTCTCCCCCTTGCGAGGGCTCGGCTTCGAAATCGGTAATCTTGCCAAACTGGAAGCCATCCACGACGACATCTTCTAGCACCTGAAACCCATGATAGACGGGCGCACCTTCGGGCTTTGCAGTGAATGCAGGCTCCGCGCGAGAAACGCTTTTTGCATTGGCATCAATTGCAAGCGGGCGGCTTTTAAAGCGCTTTGTCATATCATTCATCGTCAATTTGAACGGATCGCCTTTTCGATTCGCTCGCGAAGACCCTTGTCGGGCTCCGCGTGTGCGGCCACCTTAAGCACCCCGAGTGCTTCTGCGGGCCATTGATCACGCGGCCCAGCTAAGAAGGCTTGTAAGGCCATATTCCGATTCCTGACGACCGGGCTTCGCAATCCGGCTCTGATGAGTTCCCATCCGCGCCCTGGGAAGCGTTTCAGGTCTTGCAGTAGCCAGTCGAGAGCGCCGTGCGCTTCGTACCCTGGTCCTAATCCGAGATGGTTATCCGGGCCTGTCGCGATCTTTTCCAGCGGAAGTACGCTCAGCGCGAAGGCGATGACTTCGTCGATTTGATTCTCATCCGTTTGTTGTAGAAGTCTGTACCACGAACCCGAGGTAAGGGGAGCAGAGCGCACCTTCGAAAAATGCAAATCGCGAGTGTCAATTTTCAACTTAGCTGCCGCGAGATCTGCCCGAAAGAAGACCATCGGATCTTCAGACCTCAACCCTGTGGCAACTTTGCTCCTCCACACTTCCCAACCGATGATCTCACGACACTGACCACCAAGCTGATCTCTGACGTCTTTGGTCCATTCCTTTGAATGGCGCGATTCCCACCCTTGTTCAGTAGAGAGAAAATCAAGGGTTTCTGAAACACAAAGAAAATGTTCCAAATTGAGATCATCGGCTCTAAGCACGTGGCCAATGTAGCGCTGAATTACGAGGGGGGCGTACTCGTAATCATCTATAGAGTCCGCTGCACCACCTTCGATCAGAGCTCGAACGATTCCAGCAGCCCCATCGAGCAGTGGCCGGTCAATTTCAGAGCTGTCCAACGCTCGGTGGAGGTTTCCGGTTCGCGCACAGATTCGAGCGAGGTAACCGTCCATCACATCATTACGAAAGCCTTCGCGCAGCATCCACGCCTGAATCTCCTGATTACGTGTTCCGCTTAGCCGCTCCACAACCTGTATGCGCCCCCAACCGCGAACTCGTTTCGCGATGTTCCACAATGCCCCCTCGCGATCACCCGTGACATGGGCTAGCGCGAGGGCCGCGAACAAAGTGAATTCGTCATTCAGCGCGAGTGTTTCCAAGAGAGGTGCGTCAGTTCGGCTCCCACTCACTTCCAGCAATAAAAGCCCAAACTTAGTTGCCTCTCTCCGGTCTCCTTCGGCGGCGAAGTATCTCCCGACCTGCGCAATTTTCGGTTTATGCGCAAGTAAAATCTTCGACAGTTCTGACTGGAATGCGTCCGCGATTGGAAGAATTGATTCTTCGACGACCGCGTCGTAGAGCGATTTGAGGTTCGTATCAGTGGCATCTTGCACTAATCGTTTGAGCGAGTTCAGCAGTTTCTGAATCCGGCGAGTGATTTCCTCCGGCTTCGGCGAGGCCATGTGGTGACCGAACACACCGTCGAGTGCCCCCGAACTCCAGCTCAACTCATTCGGTTTCCTTGGTCGGGGAGCATCGGGAAGTTCCGTGGCCTTCGGATTGTCGCGAAGATACACGTAGATTGAGACTTCACTGCCCCATGGCGGTGTGAGCTTATCGAGAGACCAGTCGGAGGTCCTGAAGAAGTCGAACAATTTCGCGCTCGCGGCTCAGAATCCGAGTCAGTCCAAGTTAAAAGCATCTTACCTGTGAGCCACGGAGTCAGCAATTGGCTCAATCGAGCCTCCCCAGAAGCCTGCTTTCTTCCAACGCTCCTCCATCTCTTTGACTGAACGGGGAGGAAAAGTGCCGGTTCAGCACCCCGTTCAGATGCTGGTTCAGCTCGCTGAAAGGGTGAACACAGGAATATTCGCAGTGTTCACCCTCAAATAAGTGCCTCGCGTTCACCCATATGCCCATGATAAGCCCCGAGGCGCGAAGCAAATCCGCGAGACGAGGTCTGAAAAAAGACCGCGGACGGAAGCCCTCGTTTGGGCGGTAGCGACCCCCTATTTTGGGCGAATCTGCCACCCAAATGTATTGCAGGGGGTCGCTACCGCCCAAACGCTACGCGTCATGCGCCGCGTAGTTCGTCCACGGTCATGCGCTGCACGATCAAATCGTGCAGCGCGTAGTAGAGGCATACCGGACCCTCAGAGTGGCCCGGCAGTGCGCGGATCGACTGGCAAACCCATACGGCCAAATTGAAACCGCAAAACCTTACCTAACAAGCAAGCCTTTGGTGTACGTGCTCCGGGGTACTTCTCGATTAGTTTTCGCTTAATTTTTTCATGGCTCTTCAAGGTCCATCTCGTAATGCTTTTTCGCTCACGAATCCGCATGGTCGAAGCCACGCCACTTTGCCTCAGCAACATGAGCCCAAATCACTGATTCCCCTGAGTCAGATCGCTGCACCAATACACGTGCCCTTTCAGCGCCAATATTTCACGGTGCACATGCGAGTCCTTTTCGATGCTAAATCGCGGCCTAACAAGCGACGGAATAGACCGAGACTTGTCCGCGTGTCCTCTCGCTGTGGTCGCTTGGATGAAAGATTTTTCTTTGAAATGTTTCGGTCGCTTCTTGCCCATTAGTATGTATAGAAGGGCTTCGCGACAGCTTCCTTCGCCTCCAACAAGAATATTTCACTTGAGGTGCGGACTTTTTCCGACTTCTTGCCCATTGGTATAAGTAGAGGCCAGGTTTCCCGAGCCGGACCCGCACGGCTTTCCAAGAACCGTATGGCACGAATCGTTACATCCCACGCCGCGAGAATCTTGTACTTTGTGTGAGCACTTTTTCTTTGAGCACTTTCTTCCGGTTCGCGGCTATAGGTACATAGAGGGCTCATTCCACCCGTATTACGGGACTGACCTGAACTGCGCAACGGTATGTCGCCACGGAACGAACATCCACAGAGAGCTTAGTCCCGCGTCATCGCATTATCAGTTTCGAATCTCACACACCGAAAGGAGCATTGCATGCCAATACTGAAAGCACCTCCCGTTCAACCCAAGAATGAAACCCTGCAACTCCGCGTCTCGCAGGATTTGAAGTTCCGGTTGACGCGCTACGCCGAATTCATTCATGCGAACGCCTCATACGTCGTAAGTGCCACCCTCGAACGGCTGTTCAACAAGGACGCCGAGTTTCAAGAATATCTAACGAGGTGGAAACCGTCGGAGTCAGCGGACCACAGGGAGGAAGAGCAGAAGCAGCCACAGCCGCGCACCGAATCCGTAGATCTCTCGAAGAAGTAGCCACTAACGAGTCTTGCCCACGTTTTCCTAATCACGTCTGTTCGGAATTCATTCTTTCATAGCAAATGCCGCCAAAGGAGTCGCCATGACAAGTGTGTCTGAGCAACACGAATTGCTCACCGTTCACCAAGTCGCCGAATTGCTGCAAGTGCCCGCGTCCTGGGTGTACGGACGCATGCGGAAACGCTCGCTAGAACAATTGCCCGCTTACCGTCTCGGAAAGTACTGGCGCTTCGATCGAAACGAAGTTTTGGCATGGGTCGCTCGCCACCAGGCCAACCGCGAGGCCGCTTGACATGCCGACTACACTGAGAAGCGACACAGAACAAGCTAGGCGAACCATCGAAGGAGGAATGATGGTTCGCAGACGGTATCAACGAGGCTCACTCTTCAAGCGCGGCAAACGAGAGAAAGTTTGGGTTGCCCGCTGGTGGGAGGATGTCATTCACGCAGACGGAACAGCAGCGAGGGTGCGCCGGTCGATGGTGATCGGTACAGTCGCAGAACTCGCCACGCGCCGTCTCGCAATGCATGCTCTCTCAGAGCGGCTTCGTGTTTTGAACAGCGGGAACCAACGCCCACGTCCTGCATGCACGCTGAAGGAATTCGTGCAAAAGGAATGGGAACCCGTAGTGCTTCCGACCCTGAAATACGCAACACAGCAGCACTACAAGTACATTTTCAAGGCGCATCTGTTTCCGGCCTTCGGTGATTGCAGACTCTCTGACATTTCGCGTGAAGCGATCCAGAATTTCCTTCTGGCAAAGCTTCGCGAGGATTATTCCTGGGAGTCGGTTCATCACTTCAGATGTGCATTGAGCAAGGTGCTGGGCACGGCGGAGGATTGGAACTACATCTCCAACAACCCAGTGCGAAAGACGCGACTCCCAAGACGGGAATACAACTCGGAACTGCCTGTCGTTACGCCGCAGCATGTAACACGTCTAACCGCGGCCCTATCGGAACCAGCAAAGTCCATCGCACTTCTTTTGGTGCTGACTGGACTAAGAATCGGCGAATTGCTCGCGCTCCGATGGAAAAACGTGAACCTAGACGGCCAAGTGCTGAGCGTAACGCAGACGGTGTACGACGGCCACTTCGACAGACCGAAGACGAAACGAAGTGTCCGCGCAATTCCATTGTGCCGACAAGTTGTCTCCATTCTTTCCGCTCTTCGCAGGAACGGTTGTGAACCCGAGCAGTTAGTTTTTGCAACACACTCGGGCAAGCCACTGTGCCGGCGAAATCTCTTGCAGCGTTACTTGCGACCGACGTGCGAGAAGCTTGGCCTGCCGCGAATTACGTGGCACGGCCTACGTCACTGTCACGCGACTTTGCTGGACGCTGTAGGAGCACCGCTAGGAACGGTCCAGGCGCTTCTGGGCCACGCTTCGCCGGAGATCACGAGGCAAATCTATCTGCACGCGATTCCGGCGGAACAACGCCGAGCGGTCGAGGAAGTGGAGAAGCTTTTAGTTGGACCCAAATGGACCCAAATTGAGGAAGTCGCGGGAAGGCCGAATTAGTAAGTAATTGAAATTGCAGGCAGATGGTTGGTGGACGTGGCCGGGATCGAACCGGCGACCCCCTGCTTGCAAAGCAGGTGCTCTCCCAGCTGAGCTACACGCCCACACGGTGCAACCAATATTACTCTCAACAGTTTACAGCGAGTTCTGCAACGGGTCCAACTTCGAGTTTCGGTCCATTCGGTCCAACAGCGGCTTTCTCGAACGGGAGGTCGAAACCCAAACCCACTTTTTCGACTACTTGCTTGCGAAACTCCACATCGTATTTCAACTTGGAATAACTGTCGGTCATCGTCCTTCCCGCGTGGCCATGCCAGAACCTGATGAGTTCATCGGGAACTAAGTTCCTGCGAAGCCAAGTGATACGGAAACGACGAAATGCGTGACATCCAGTTTTCGGCTGTTCGAGGCTGGTTAATATCGGATGAAGAGAGCGGCGCAAGATGTTCGACTGTGCGAGCTGTCGGCCCCTCTTATTGCAGAAGAGAAGGCCAGACTTCCTCTCGCCAATGAAATCCTTGAGCATCTCCGCCACCGTTGGGTGCAGATCGACTTCACGCTTGCCGCTTTCGGACTTCAGGTAATCGTGAATCTGACCCCTCCACGCCTTCTGACAGATCTTGATTGTGGTGCAGTCCGGGGAGATATTGCTTATGTCTATCCCTAGAGCCTCACCAAATCGCAACCCCGCAGATGCGCAGAGCGCGTAGAACATACGGTAATATTTCTCTTTGGGTGCACCGACAATGGCGGTCACTACACTACTGGCCAGGATAGGTTGCTTCGGATTTCTATCCTCGGGCAGATCGATGAAGTCGTGATTCCAAGTTCGAGGATAGAGCGCGTCCCCTTCTTCATTGACCGCTGAAGCCACAACCATCTTGACCGCGTTTGCGTATGACCTTATCGCGGAAGCACCTAAGCCGCCCTTCACCATCGTCTCGCCGAGATTCCTCAACGCGAGATTACCGACGGAGCTGAGAGGCATATCACCGATATTCGGATTGAGCCAGTTCCTCAAGCAGCGTTCCCAATTGTCAAGCGTAGACGGAGCTACCGGCTTTCGCTTGCGATTCTTCATCTGCTTCAACCATATCTCGGCCTGTTTGCGAAACGTGATGCCGTGGTTCGAACGAACGACCCTTTCGAAATGCTCCACGGTATCGGCCCCGCTGGCCGCGATTATTTCCTTGGCCTTGTGTTTCCGTCCAGACGCCGAGAGTTTGCCGGGACCGGAGATGGGGCAGATTTTCTCGCGTACACGCTGCCTCTTTTCTTGGCCCTCGACATCCTTCCAGAATCGAACGACGT
Source organism: uncultured Acidobacteriota bacterium (assembly GCA_963824515.1). Taxonomy (GTDB): domain Bacteria; phylum Acidobacteriota; class Terriglobia; order Acidiferrales; family UBA7541; genus Acidiferrum. Next base: position 5,791 of record CAWGPN010000006.1, on the reverse strand, counting down.
ACCAGTTGCCATCCTCCTGAATACAGCCATTCTGACCAGATCGACGTGACATGGATTTTCTCCCTGTCCGCTTTTCTGGCGTCGCTTGTGCGACTGTAACAGCGACTTCGACAGACGGCAACTGTGGTTTGGTTTCCATTGGTTCTGCTCGGCGGATACAAATGAGAATGTTTGCTTAACGAGCGGGTCTTAGACTTGCGGGGAGAAGACGGGAGATAGATCGTAGCGGTCACTCTCTGCGTCGTATCCCTTTATTTCAAGAACTTCGGACACGAATCGAATGCCTGGGCGACGTTCGAGCTGAATGATGACGTTGAGCGAGTCGCCGATGTTGGTCTTGATAGCGCGATAAGGCAATTCGACGCCGCTTTGCAGAACGCAGCTCGTGAATCTCGAGATCGCTTGCTGCGCGGAACTGGCGTGGACGGTTGATAGCGTCCCTGAGTGGCCGGTATTGAGGAGCTGAAGCAAATCGAATGCCTCACCTCCGCGAATCTCACCGAGAATGATTCGGTCGGGCCGATGTCGAAGTGATGCCTTCAATAAGTCGCGGATCGCGACAGCCGGAAGGCCTGCCTGTGCCTGACGAGCTTCAAAACGGACGAGGTTTGGCTTTTCGAGTTGAATCTCGGACGTGTCTTCGATTAGGAGAATCCGGTCGTCGTCCGAAATGAGCTTTCCCAAGGCGTTCAAGAGTGTTGTTTTGCCGGTTCCGGTTCCGCCGCTGATGAGAATGTTCTGCCGTCTCTCAACGTAGTCGTTCAGCCGTTCAACGAGAGTTGCATCAAGGCTTCCGCATTTCACCAGGTCTTCAATCGTGAAATGGCGACCGTTGAACTTTCGAATTGTGAGTGTGACGCCGTGGATGCTGCACGGCGGGATGACGGCTGCGACGCGGCTACCGTCAGGCAGTCGGGAGTCGAGGATGGGCTTCTGCTCGGAGATGTCGTCGCCAAGCCGCCGTGCGATGTTCTTGACGGCGACCATCAAAGATTTCTCGCTCAAGGTGAGGTCAGGCACTTCTTGAAGTACGCCAGCCCGTTCAATAAAGACATGAGTCGAGCCGTTGACCATGATTTCGCTTATGGAGTCGTCGCGGATCAGGTGCTCGATGGGCCGCAAGAATGGGAGGATGGTTTCAAAACCGAGCATTAGATTTCTCCGCTGGCGAGCTGCTCGAAATACGAGCGGTTCACGTCGTTGTAGTAGGGCTTCAGATAGCAGAACATCGGCGGCATTGGATTCAGGCCGTCATACGCGATGGCGATTGCCTGCGCGTTCTTGAGTTCCGTGAAGGTCTTCATGTCAAAGCGGTAGTCCGTGCGGGTGTTGTAGCTCTTCGAGGCCGTTACGTTGGCGCGGTTCGAAATAGCCTTGCCCGACAGGAAGCTCACACGGGCATCGTGGCCGCTTTCGGAGAAGTTGTAGCTGACTTTGAGGCGGTCTTCTTTCCCGCACAACTCGCTTGCCGTTTGAGCGGAGAAGTCATCCGACAGTGCCAGAAATATCTTGGTGCGGAAGGTCTGGAGCAACGAGCGCCAGGTGTCTCCGGGCAGCGAGGACTTGAGCGAACTGATGCTCTGCGTGGCCACGATGGGAATGCACCTCGGCTGTCGCGAGAGGCTGAAGAACTTTTCATCGCCCGTGGGCTCGTTCTCTCCGACGGTGGCGAAGTGCTGGTACTCATCGCAGATGAAGAAGACTTGGCGGAAGTAGCGCTCTCGGTGAGCTTCCATCTCTGGGACGCGATTGAGGACAGCCCTTTGAAAATCCAATTTCATCATCACGCCTAGAGCCTTGGCGAGGCCGGCGTTCATGCCGATGGGAAAATTGAGGGCGCAGACTTTGCCAGTCTCAACGAGCCAAGTAAACGAAGGCAAAGGCTTCCCGTATCGGTGATCTGCATTGGCTACCGGGTCATAGCACTCGACGGGAGGACAGAACGTCCTCTTCACGTCGGGGTTGTCATCGAACAGAGAAAGAAAGACGGAGATGCCTTCCACAATCGAGGTGCGCAGCTTGGGCTCGATCCGTTTCCAGTCGTAATGAAACCATCGCTTCACGGCTTCGAGCTGCTCCCACTTGCGAAAGTCTCGGTCACTGGATGAATCTGCATTGAACTGGAATGGGACCTTCTTGTTTCGCAGAATGTCGCACAGTTCGGTGATGGCCTTGGCCCGATAAACATTGTTCGGCTTGTCGAGTTCGAAAGAGAATGACTTTAGGTCGCTCACCCATGCCGTGTAGGTCTCCGGCGTCACTTCGATGAAGAACTTCGATAGCTTCTTCTCCGCTTCCTCTATCCGCTTTTCCAGAACTTCGGGTGAGATCGCGCATTCGTACACGTCGAAGAGCGTTACGTAGTCGTAGGCGACTTTGTGAAGCAGGATGATGAACTTCACGAGGTTCGTGTAGGCCTGCTGCCAGAATGGTTCTTTGCCCTTACCGAAAAGGTTGTTCAGAAGAGCCGCGATGCTGTAGGCCAGGGCGTACGCGTCCAGATCGTTGTGTAGGGGGTTGTAGCGGTACTCGGAGTGCAGGCTGACTTCGATGTAGTCTTCGGCCCGCTGATACCTTTCCAGAATTCCTCTGACCTTGTGGCAGAAGTCGCCTTTGACTTCGAGTACGAGGCCGCCTATGCGCTTCGCTTCGTCCTGGGCTTTGTAGGCGATGAGCTGCTCGGCGAAGGGATACATGCAGCAACTCGTCTTGCCGGTGCCCACTGCTCCCAAGATTGCGATGCCGGTGTAGAGGCCACGCTCCGGGATCGTAAGCCAGTGAGGGTTCTCAGCCGGGACCGGCTTGCGCGGGTCGTGAACCTCGCCGACGACGAGGAAGAGCTTGTCCCGGTGTTGTGCGTCAGGATAGGCAGGCAATCGTGCCGGAGAGACTCGCTTACGGATCTTCAGGGTGAAGATGTACAAGCCGGAAAGCAGAATCGAAAGGATGATGTAGGGCGTCGTGAACAGCATCGCGGTGTAGCTGTATTTCGCGCCCGAATAGACGAGTGGGGCCTTGACGGCGATCAGCCGCAAGAAAAGGTTCCCCTCTGGGAACGGCAACAGGAAGTAGAGAGTCATCCCTGTTGCCGAAGCGAGAACGAACGCAATGAAGTTCTTCGAGTTGAGGATGCGTTGGATCATGACTTCTTCGCTGTGCGAGGCGTCGCTTGGGAGTCAGATGAGTTTTGTGAACGGAGCCAACGCTTGAAGTCGTAATCCTTCTTGAAGACGAGCCGGAGAGCGGACGCGACGATGTGTTCTCGGCTCGTCCCGATGAATTCCGCGTAACGGTCGAGTGTGTCGAGAATAGGTTGTTCAATCTGGACTTCGAGCGAGACGATTTTGGGTGGCTCGGCTGGCTTCTTGATGATGGACATCGTTGATCTCCTTTGCTGGTTTTGTTTCCGAACGATTCGAGGGACGCGGGCAAAAGCTTTGAGCGAAATAGAGAAAGGGCGGGAGCGACCCCCGAAGCCCGAAGGGACCAGGGCCGCGAAGCGGTCCGTCAGGTGGGGTCGCTCCCGCCCTTTCCGCGATTTTGCCCGCGTCCCGTTTTCTGCTCTCGGGACTTTGTATCTCGCTGGTTGTTCGGGCCTTAGGATTGGCGGGTGCGGAAAACCGAAAGGAAAACCGTGAGGAAAACCGTTTTCAGCACGGTTTTCCAGTGACTTTCGAGTTCTGCCCGAACGAAGAATAGTCACGAGGAAGCAGGCAGGTTTTGAATTGCACTTCCTGCCTGTGAGACGGGCGGCTCTCGATTTCCGCAACCAATTGCTTTTCGCTGATCTGGCCCGTCTGCCATTTCTTGTACGCGGACTCGAACGGCTCGCCGGGAAAGCATTGCTTTGCGTGATTCAGAAATTCGAGGTCGCTATTAGTCAGGGTTTCATATCGTTTTGCTTCCCACGCGGCACGTAGAGCGAAGTACCGGGCAAGCTGCGAGGAAAGCTTTCCGGTCCGAGGGTCGAGCGTTCCCCTGAAGAGCGCCTCTGCTTTTGAAAAGAATGCCGTGCGCGGTCCTGCATAGACGAATGCAAAGAGTGGCAATCGTTTCAGGAAGCCCGAGTAGGTTTCAAGGTGCGTATTGAAATCTGAAAGATGGCCGATGCCTGGGTCAACGTAGGTCAGCGTGGGCACGGCCTCTCCGGGGCGAGCCTCGTCGAGGAACATCGGGAACTTGTCCACGAAGTAGCGAATCGTGTCAGGGACGCGATTCGCTCCGGCATAGGTCTTTCCGGGCATCTCTTGAGGGCGGATTTGGAAATGATCCTGAAAGTATTGGACCTTGTCGGCTTCGCCCTCAAAGTAATCATGGTGAGGATGGGCAATGATGAAATCCAGGCAAGCGAGCTTGGTCTTGATGAAATCAAACGAGTGCTCGCGGCGATTCCGAATGTTCGCCCGCCCGATGGCTGCGTACATCGGCTTGTAGGTCAGTTGATAGACGCGAGCGTTGTTCTGATGCTTGCTCTCTTTAACGTGCTCCTGTTCGAGAGCTCTCTTGATGAATGCGCGGACAGTGCGGCCTGACCTGTTGCCGCTGAACTGCCGCAAGTGTGTCTGCGTGAAATAGCCCGAATGGATCGCTACCATGTAAAGGAAGCGGGCTTCGCGCTCCGTGTATCCGAAGCTCTTGATGGCGGTGAGGTGTTCTTGTTGGATTTTCATAGCGAGAGGATCTCCGAAATGAGGTGTGGGTCTTGCGCGGCGGCACGCACGCGAGAGGCGTCGTCTGCCGGTGCATAAATCGAAAAGCCTGCCTTGCCCTTTTCCGCGAGGTGATGCCCGCGATAGTCTCGCGTGGCGAGTTCCAAATCGACGCGGGACTGCTCGTGATCTCGCGTCTCGTATTCGATCCTCAGATCGGGCAGCGGAATCTTGCCGTCTACAACTTTCAGTCCGTGCTCCTGGGCGATTTGTTCCCGCCTCGCCTCTTGCTCCGACTGTGGCAATGACTTGAGCTTTGCCAGTTCTCGATAGAGGTCGCGTTTCAGTTCATAGTCAAGGACAACCCTGAGATTCGTGCCGCCGTCCTTTTCAATCTTTTCCGATGCCTTCTGATACAAACGATAGAGCGTGGCATCGTGCCGGGCTTCACGGGGTTTGACGAAGCCGTGATGAAGGGATTGATTCGCGGCAAGCCCTTGGGGTCGGTTACGGTCCAGGAACGCATGCGCTGATCGGGTGACTGTTAGAAGCTGTTCTTTCTCTGTGCCCGACAAAGTTCTTCGCTGGATGAGTCCCTGGGCCGTGAGGTTCCTGAGGTCTTGCGTGGCCTGGTCCGCGTTGCCTCGGTATTGGATTTCTACGAGGTCGTCCGTCTTAACGGTGCGGAACTTGGCAATTTCAATGAGGGTAGCAATCTCCGAGTCACGCAAGTTGTATTCCCGCTCTCGATCCTGACGTGGGCGACGATTCCCGCGCTCGATGTTTCTGGGGCGTTCGGCGCGGTTCCTCGGTTCCGGTTGTTCACCACCACTAGCACCGCCTCTGCCGGGCTCCGGCTTGGCATCCTCGGGCTTTCGTGCCGACTCCGGTTTCGCCGGATCGGGAGCGCGGTAGTCTTCTGGATCGAAGTCGTAGCGGGACATTGTTCAGGTTCTCTCGTCGTAATCTGAGTCTGCGGGTAGATTCACGTTTCCAACATGGAACTGCTTGTCGATGTGGGACAGCTTCCGGCCAGTGTCTTTGAGGAAGGACTTGCGAATGAGGACGAACGCGCCCGCGAAAATGTTAAGAAACAGTACTCCGAAATAGACGGCGAGGGCCCAGCCGTACTGGCGGAAAAG